>NZ_QPNC01000030.1 GCF_003386285.1 Nocardiopsis sp. FIRDI 009 | reverse complement strand
AAAAAAAACCGTGGCAGCGACCTACTCTCCCACCCCACCACAGGGCAGTACCATCAGCGCAAAAGGACTTAACGACCGGGTTCGGAATGTCACCGGGTGTAACCCCCCCGCCATAACCACCACGGAAACCATGATGTGAAACAGTATGCGCGAGCACCCAACTATCTGCAGCGGACAAGCCCTCGACCTATTAGTACCGGTCAGCTCCACCCCTCACAAGGCTTCCACACCCGGCCTATCAACCCCATCGTCTCTGGGGAGTCTTACCCTCTCAAAGGAGGCAGGAGACCTCATCTCGAAGCAAGCTTCCCGCTTAGATGCTTTCAGCGGTTATCCCTCCCGAACGTAGCCAACCAGCCATGCCCTTGGCAGAACAACTGGCACACCAGAGGTTCGTCCGTCCCGGTCCTCTCGTACTAGGGACAGCCCTTCTCAAGTCTCCAACGCGCACAGCGGATAGGGACCGAACTGTCTCACGACGTTCTAAACCCAGCTCGCGTGCCGCTTTAATGGGCGAACAGCCCAACCCTTGGGACCAACTCCAGCCCCAGGATGCGACGAGCCGACATCGAGGTGCCAAACCATCCCGTCGATACGGACTCTTGGGGAAGATCAGCCTGTTATCCCCGGGGTACCTTTTAGCCGTTGAGCGACACCGCTTCCACACGCCGGTGCCGGATCACTAGTCCCAGCTTTCGCTCCTGCTCGACACGTCCGTCTCACAGTCAAGCTCCCTTGTGCACTTACACTCAACACCTGATTACCAACCAGGCTGAGGGAACCTTTGGGCGCCTCCGTTACCCTTTAGGAGGCAACCGCCCCAGTTAAACTACCCACCAGACACTGTCCCCGAACCGGATCACGGCCCAAGGTTAGATGCCCGAAACAGTCAGAGTGGTATTTCACCAACGCCTCCACCGCCACTAGCGTGACAGCTTCACCGGCTCCCACCTATCCTACACAAACCATCCCAAACACCAATGTCAAGCTATAGTGAAGGTCCCGGGGTCTTTCCGTCCTGCTGCGCGAAACGAGCATCTTTACTCGTAGTGCAATTTCACCGGGCCCATGGTTGAGACAGTGGGGAAGTCGTTACGCCATTCGTGCAGGTCGGAACTTACCCGACAAGGAATTTCGCTACCTTAGGATGGTTATAGTTACCACCGCCGTTTACTGGCGCTTAGATTCCCAGCTTCGCAGAGGCGAACCCCCACTAACCAGTCCTCTTAACGTTCCAGCACCGGGCAGGCGTCAGTCCGTATACAGCGTCTTACGACTTCGCACGGACCTGTGTTTTTAATAAACAGTCGCTTCCCCCCGCTATCTGCGACCCCACCCAGCTCCAGAGGTAAACTCCTTCACCAGACAGGGCTCCCCTTCTCCCAAAGTTACGGGGACAATTTGCCGAGTTCCTTAACCATGGTTCACCCGAACGCCTCGGTATTCTCTACCTGACCACCTGCGTCGGTTTAGGGTACTGGCCACACACGAACTCGCTAGAGGCTTTTCTCGACAGCATGGGATCACTCACTTCACCAAAAACGGCTCGGCATCACGCCTCAGCCACACAGTGCGCGGATTTACCAACACACCAGCCTACACGCTTACCCCCGGACAACCACCGCCGGGTAGAGCTACCCTCCTGCGTCACCCCATCACTTACCTACTACAACATCGGTTCCCAGACCAACCAATAAGGAATCCCGAAGGAAACCAAACCAGTCAGCGTGGTTAGCATCCGTCGCCTCGATACTGGACGCTCGTGCACGGGTACGGGAATATCAACCCGTTATCCATCGACTACGCCTGTCGGCCTCGCCTTAGGTCCAGACTCACCCTGGGCGGATTAACCTGCCCCAGGAACCCTTAGTCAATCGGCGGCAACGTTTCTCACGCTGCTCTCGCTACTCATGCCTGCATTCTCACTCGCACACCCTCCACCACACGATCACTCGGCAGCTTCACCGGATGCACGACGCTCCCCTACCAACCCAGCCAAACGACTGGGCTCCACAGCTTCGGCGGTGTGCTTCAGCCCCGCTACATTATCGGCGCAGAACCACTTGACCAGTGAGCTATTACGCACTCTTTAAAGGATGGCTGCTTCTAAGCCAACCTCCTGGTTGTCTCAGCAACTCCACAACCTTTCCCACTTAGCACACGCTTAGGGGCCTTAGCTGATGATCTGGGCTGTTTCCCTCTCGACTACGAAGCTTATCCCCCGCAGTCTCACTGCCACGCTTCACTTCACCGGCATTCGGAGTTTGTCTGACGTCAGTAACCTTGTCGGGCCCATCAGCCAAACAGTAGCTCTACCTCCAGCAAGAAACACGCGACGCTGCACCTAAATGCATTTCGGGGAGAACCAGCTATCACGGAGTTTGATTGGCCTTTCACCCCTACCCACACCTCATCCCCCAGGTTTTCAACCCTGGTGGGTTCGGGCCTCCACGAGGTCTTACCCCCGCTTCACCCTGGACATGGGTAGATCACCCCGCTTCGGGTCCACAGCATGCGACTCCAACGCCCTCTTCAGACTCGGTTTCCCTACGGCTACCCCACCCGGGTTAACCTCGCCACACACCATGACTCGCAGGCTCATTCTTCAAAAGGCACGCCATCACCAGACCCAAAGATCCAGCTCTGACGGCTTGACAGCACACGGTTTCAGGTACTCTTTCACGACCCCTCACCGGGGCACTTTTCACCTTTCCCTCACGGTACTAGTGCACTATCGGTCACCAGGACGTATTTTGGCTTAGCAGGTGGTCCTGCCAGATTCACACGGAATTCCTCGGGCTCCGCGCTACTCGGGAACACACCAACACCTAGACTCTTCCTTCACCTACGGGACTCTCACCCACTCCGGTACCGCTTCCCAACGGATTCAGCTAGAAGAACCATCAGCGCTCCAGGCCGGCAGACCTGAACAGATGCACCCCACAACCCCGCACACGCAACAACTGCCGTCTATCACACGCGCACGGTTTAGCCTCTTCCCCGTTCGCTCACCACTACTCAGGGAATCACTATTGTTTACTCTTCCTACGGGTACTGAGATGTTTCACTTCCCCGCGTCACCACCAACTGCCCTATACATTCAGACAGCGGCAACCCGACACAACTCGGGCTAGGTTTCCCCATTCGGACACCCACGGATCACAGCTCGGTTGACAGCTCCCCGTGGCCTATCGCGGCCTCCCACGTCCTTCATCGGCGCCTGGTGCCAAGGCATCCACCGTATGCCACTATCACTTGGCCACTACAGATAACAAGATGCTCGCGCACACTATTCACAAATCAAAACACCAACCGCACACCCAAACACCACTCAACCCACCCGACCCTTCCAGGCCAAGGTGAAGAACCGAGAGTTCTCCGGGGCGGTCCGCGGGAACCAACCAACGGTTGCTTCCTCAGACACCCAACAGCGCGCCCCCCAACGCTTCTAGACCGCTGGAGGCAAAGTCCGATTCTCGTAAAAACCATTCCCAACTCGCCAGGCTCTCAACGAGCCCCACGGCCGGGTCCACTTTCGAGTCCGACCAGCACATCGATTAAAACACTGGCCTGTGAAAGACTCCTTAGAAAGGAGGTGATCCAGCCGCACCTTCCGGTACGGCTACCTTGTTACGACTTCGTCCCAATCGCCAGCCCCACCTTCACTCACTCCCTCCCCGAAGGGTTGGGCCACAAGTTTCGGGTGTTGCCGACTTTCATGACGTGACGGGCGGTGTGTACAAGGCCCGGGAACGTATTCACCGCGGCGTTGCTGATCCGCGATTACTAGCGACTCCACCTTCATGGGGTCGAGTTGCAGACCCCAATCCGAACTGAGACCGGCTTTTAGGGATTCGCTCCACCTCACGGTATCGCACGCCCATTGTACCGGCCATTGTAGCATGTTTGCAGCCCAAGACATAAGGGGCATGATGACTTGACGTCGTCCCCACCTTCCTCCGAGTTGACCCCGGCAGTCTCCCATGAGTCCCCACCACTACGTGCTGGCAACATGGAACAAGGGTTGCGCTCGTTGCGGGACTTAACCCAACATCTCACGACACGAGCTGACGACAGCCATGCACCACCTGTCACCCACCAACTAAATGACCCCACATCTCTGCAGGTCCACGGGTGATGTCAAACCTTGGTAAGGTTCTTCGCGTTGCGTCGAATTAAGCAACATGCTCCGCCGCTTGTGCGGGCCCCCGTCAATTCCTTTGAGTTTTAGCCTTGCGGCCGTACTCCCCAGGCGGGGCGCTTAATGCGTTAGCTACGGCGCGGAAACCGTGGAAAGTCCCCACACCTAGCGCCCAACGTTTACGGCATGGACTACCAGGGTATCTAATCCTGTTCGCTCCCCATGCTTTCGCTCCTCAGCGTCAGGTAAGGCCCAGAGACCCGCCTTCGCCACCGGTGTTCCTCCTGATATCTGCGCATTTCACCGCTACACCAGGAATTCCAGTCTCCCCTACCTACCTCTAGCATGCCCGTATCCACTGCAGAACCGGAGTTAAGCCCCGGTCTTTCACAGCAGACGCGACACGCCGCCTACGAGCTCTTTACGCCCAATAATTCCGGACAACGCTCGGACCCTACGTATTACCGCGGCTGCTGGCACGTAGTTAGCCGGTCCTTATTCCCCACCTACCGTCAACCCCGAGAACACCCGGAGCCTGCGTTGGTGGTAAAAGAGGTTTACAACCCGAAGGCCGTCATCCCCCACGCGGCGTCGCTGCGTCAGGCTTTCGCCCATTGCGCAATATTCCCCACTGCTGCCTCCCGCAGGAGTCTGGGCCGTGTCTCAGTCCCAGTGTGGCCGGTCGCCCTCTCAGGCCGGCTACCCGTAATCGCCTTGGTAGGCCGTTACCCCACCAACAAGCTGATAGGCCGCGAGCCCATCCCTGACCGACACAACTTTCCACCCCCCACCATGAGGCGGAGGGTCGTATCCGGTATTAGACGGCGTTTCCACCGCTTATCCCGGAGTCAGGGGCAGGTTGCTCACGTGTTACTCACCCGTTCGCCGCTCGTGTACCCCGAAGGGCCTTACCGCTCGACTTGCATGTGTTAAGCACGCCGCCAGCGTTCGTCCTGAGCCAGGATCAAACTCTCCATAAAGGTCACTCAACCCGACCCGACCACCCGACAGGATGGCTTGGGGCGGGTAAACCTAGAAGTAATCCTGACCAACCACATCATGTGGTTAATCAAAGGAACCCAGCACACCGAACACGATGGTTCGTGTGTGACGGGGCCAAAACAAACATGGCTTAAAGAAAATCAAACACGCGCTGTTGAGTTCTCAAGAAACAACCACTCTTCCCGTACAAGCCCCGAACCGTGGACCCGAAGTCC
>NZ_QPNC01000003.1 GCF_003386285.1 Nocardiopsis sp. FIRDI 009 | reverse complement strand
CCAGCCGTTCCACCATCGACACAGGAGCAGGCTACCGAGAACCCAAATGAGATGAGCTCTTAGTCCGCGACAGCGCCCGAGGCGAGAACGTGCGCGGTACGGGCACGACGGTCAGGGCGCTGACGGACGCCCTCGACGGGACCGTCCACGGACTCGTCGCCGCCCCGCGCGGCGTCGACGTCCCGGTGCGCGCGGTGGTCGTCGCCGACACCGCCGTCCCGGTCCCGCCCGACGCGCTCATGGTGTGCCCCTCCGGCGGGGAGAGCGCCCTGACCGCCGCCGCGGCCGGACCCCACATCCACCCCACCACCCTCCGCCACCGCATCCGTCGCGTCGGCGAGGTGACCAGAGACGATCTGGACGGCCCCGACCAGCGCCTTCCGGCCATGATCAGCCTCCGGCTCTGAGCAAGGACCGGCTCCCGTCGCGTCTCCGCCAGGTCACAGTCGGACCGGACGAAGCCCCGCCGACC
Organism: Nocardiopsis sp. FIRDI 009; assembly: GCF_003386285.1. Taxonomy (GTDB): domain Bacteria; phylum Actinomycetota; class Actinomycetes; order Streptosporangiales; family Streptosporangiaceae; genus Nocardiopsis. The sequence goes on along the minus strand of NZ_QPNC01000003.1, from coordinate 80,359 downwards.
TCCGGATCGTCGGAGGCGACACCGCTCACGCGCACACGTCGTCCGTTCGCACCCTCACTCGACCGCGGGGTGAGGTGTCGTGACCACCGCAGCCGCCGAGGCCGCGGCTCAGGCCGGGGCCGGGAGGTCAACGGGCTGGAGGCGATGTGGGTCAGCCGGATCGTCGTCCTGGCGATGTGCCTGCTCGCGGTGGGCCTGCTGTACGTCCCCGGTGTGGACTCGGTGGTGTTCTGGCTGGTCCTGTTCACCTGGGCCGGGCTGGGTGCGGCGTTCGGCCCGCCGCTGCTGCTGTCGCTGTCCTGGAGGCGCATGACCGCGGCCGGTGCCGCCGCCGGGATCGTCACGGGCGCTGTGGCCACGGTGGCCTGGTACCACCTGCTCACACCGGCCACGGGCGGCTACGAGCTGATCCCCGGTTTCCTGGCCGGGACGCTGGCCACGGTGCTGGTGAGTCTGGCGACGAAGGCGACGAAGCCCCCGGCGGACGCCGACGCCAGGATGGCCGACACGGAGGAGGGGACCCGGGTGGACGAGCGTTCCTGACCCCGGCCCCTCCCCCGCGCGCTCCGCGCACGGCCTGGACGCGTCAGTCGAACTCGCGCAGGAGTTCGGCGACGCGTTCGGGCTGTTCGTGCAGGGCGAGGTGCCCGGCGCCCTCCAGGACGCGCACGTCGGTGTCGAGCAGACGGCGGGCGGGGCCGTGCAGCCGGGCCGGGGAGAAGAAGGTGTCGTCGGATCCGGTGGCCACGATCCGTGGGGTGTGCGACCACGGACGCAGGCACTCCATGGTCAGCGGACCGGGGGCCAGGCTGGTCCGGCAGTGCCGGGCTACCAGGGTCATCCACGGGGCGAGCGGGTGGATTCCCGCGCTGACGTACTCCGGCCCGCTCATGGCGTTGAGCAGCCGGGTGCTCTTGCTGTCGCGCGGGCCGATCATCCACGGCAGGACCGCGCGCATCACCTCGGGGGTCAACCCCGCCGCTGTGAGGCCCGCCGGGCTGACGAGCATCAGGGCCCGGGTCAGCGGCGAGGGTTTGGCGGCCAGGGCGATCGCGGCGCCGAGTGAGTGCCCCAGCACGATGACCGGTTCCTCGGTGAGCTGCGGCAGGACCTCGTCGAGCCAGGCCCCGTAGGCGGCGGTGCGCGGCGCCTTGGGTCGGACGCCGCAGCTGAGGCCGGGCTGGCCCGGGATGTCGACCGAGACCACCGTCCGGTCGCGGGACAGCACGCGCAGTGGCTCGACGGAGCTGGCGGTGTTGAAGTTGGTGCCGTTGAGGACCACGACGGGGGTGCCCGTGCCCCCCGCCGCCCGGAAGGCCCGGGTGCTGCCGAGCTCGGAGGAGATGGTGGGAAGCGGGACGAGCCCGGGCCACCGGGCGATCTCCGCCTCGCACCAGTCGCGCACGGTCCGCGCACCGGATTCGGATCGGTAGACGTGCGCACCGCGCACGTGGGAGTCGAGCATCAGCCGCCTGGTTTCCAGATAAGGGTGTTCAACGCCGACCAGTCTTCCCGGCACTCCACCTTCGGACTGTACGCGGGTGACGCGCGTCACGCCATACCCCTCCCGTTCGGCCCACCAGCCCGAACGCGTCGGCTCCGAAGGCGGATCACAGCACGACACCGGCGACTCATGGTAATCGTGAACGCCAGGTGACCATCGAAAACCGCCCGCCCCCGCAGACGGTCCCGACACACGGCGCCCCAATGGGACGTGCGTCACATTTCCCGTTCCCGGAACACGAACATCAAAGCGGTGCTTTTCGGGTAGGAGTCCCCCAGTCGCAGGCCGATCCGGCCCAGCACGCCCGCGGGGAGCGCACGCCAGTGGTGGACATCACCGAGGAGACTTCGGACGATACGCCCATTTCCTTGACATATGATGCGTGGTGCCTGTTCTCACAGGACCTGATGTTCGCCGTGTAGACACCGGGACGAGGGACAGGGGCACGACCGGGCCGACAACCAACCAACCCGTTGGTCACGGTCACGGGCGGTGATCTCCACCGCCGCCGTCCGCTCCCCGATGTCGGCACGGCTGCCCGTGTGCCCACCGACAGGATCGGATCCGAGGCGGACACATGCCCTCTGGGCTGGACATCTCCCCACGGGTCCGTGAACATGGGCGGGGCGCCGAGCGCCTCAGGTGTGCCGGGAAGACTGGTCGGCGAGTCCCTGTCGAGTCACGCCCTGGAGAGTCGCACACATGAGCATCGACCCGATCGAGCACCCCACTCCCTCGAGCCCCCTGCTCAGTCGCTTCGCGGACACCCTGCGCAGCGACAGCGTCGGCGGTTTCATCCTCATCGGCGCGGCCCTCCTGGCCCTCCTGTGGATCAACTCACCCTTCGGCGAGACCTACGAGCACCTCCGCGAGATCCGGTTCGGTCCCGAGTCGCTCCACCTGAACCTGACCCTGGAGACCTGGGCGGCCGACGGGCTCCTCGCCATCTTCTTCTTCGTCGTCGGCAACGAGCTCAAGCAGGAGTTCGTCAACGGCGAGCTACGCAACCCGCGGCGCGCCGCGCTGCCGATCGTCGCCGCCATCTGCGGCATGGTCATCCCCGCCGGGATCTACGCCGCGATCAACTTCCCCACCCCGGAGACCATGTCGGGCTGGGGCATCCCGATGGCCACCGACATCGCCTTCGCCGTGGCGATCCTCGCCGTCATCGGCCGCTGGCTCCCGCCCGCCCTGCGCACCTTCCTGCTGACTCTGGCGATCGTGGACGACCTGGGCGCGGTCATCGTCATCGCCGTCTTCTACACCTCCGGCATCGACTTCGTGTCCCTGGGCCTGGCCGCGGTCGGCCTCGCCGTCTTCGGCTACCTCCAGCGCGGCAAGGGCCTGGCCGCCAAGCTCAACGCCTCGGTCATCCCCAACTGGATCGTGTACGTCCCGCTGGCCGTGGTCATCTGGGTCCTCGTCCACGAGAGCGGCGTGCACGCCACCATCGCCGGCGTGGCGATGGGTCTGCTCATGCGCACCTCCAAGCAGCCCGGTGAGCACCACGACCCGAGCCACGGCGTCGAGCAGATGCTGCGCCCCTGGTCCGCCGGTCTGGCGCTGCCGATCTTCGCGTTCTTCTCCGCCGGTGTGGTCTTCGACAGCATGGGCGCCGTGTTCACCGACCGCGCCGGGCTCGGCATCATCCTCGGCCTGGTGGTCGGCAAGGTGGTCGGCATCGTCGGCGGTTCGTGGGTGATGACCAAGCTGACCGCCGCCGAGCTGAACCCCAGCCTGAGGTGGATCGACCTCGTCGGCATGTCGCAGCTGGCCGGGATCGGCTTCACCGTCTCCCTGCTGATCACGGAGCTGTCCTTCTCCACCTCGCCCGAACACCTCACCCACGCCAAGTCGGGTGTGCTCATCGCGTCGCTGATCGCGACCGTGCTGGCCATCGTCATCCTCGGCGGCCGGAACCGGCACTACCGCAGGCAGGCCGCGATCTCCCCGCCGGAGGGCGCGGGCAAGAGCTCCTAGGCCGGACCCCTCCGGCCCCCGCTTCGCCTCGGACGGCACGACGCCCCCCGCACCGGACACCGCTTCGGCGCGGGGGGCGTCGCTCGTTCGGCCTCAGCCCGCAGCGTCGGCCGCCTCGGCGTCGCCCTGCTCCACCGCCGACAGGAGTGCGAGGAGGTCGTGTTCGTCCGGGGTTCCGTCGTCCTGGTGCATGCGCGGAATCGTCGCAGACGGCGGAGACAGCGCCGCCGACGGAGGGGAGGGACCAGCGGGCGAGGCGGCGTCCCCCCGACCGACCCGTCACGTGGACGGCCCCATCAGCGTCGGGCCCGCCACTCGCGGGCGAGGATCGCCCAGAGCTGCTTGTCGTGGCGGACGCCGCCGTAGGGCCAGCACTCGCGCCGCACGCCCTCCAACCTCATGCCGAGCCGTTCGGCCACAGCGGAACTCCGTTCGTTGTCGGCCCGGCACTCCCACTCGGCGCGGTGCATCCCCCGGGTGACGAACGCCCAGTCCAGCAGGGCGCGGCACGCCTCCGTGACCAGGCCGCGGCCCTCGGCTGCCGGTTCCAGCCAGCAACCGACCTCGCATGAGCCCGAGGCCGCGTCGAACTCCGCGAACAGCACCCCGCCGACCAGCACGCCGTCGAGCCAGATGCCGAAGAGGCGGGCACCGTCCGCGGCCTGGCGCTCGGCGTACCGGCGCAGCGTGGCCCGCGCCCCGTCGAGGTCGTCGGTGACGAACGTCGGTCCGACCCACGGGCGGATGTGCTCGCGGGCCCGGTCCATATGGGCGGCGAACTCCTCGGCGTGCCACAGCTCCAGGGGACGGAGCTGGGCGTCGTCCCGGAGGGGGAGGGAGAACATGACGACCCCACATTCACATAACGGGCGTTAGGTTTATGTACCGTAGCAGCATGCCACGCACCAGGGGGGACCACGAGGCCCGTCGTCGCGACGTCTCCGAGGCGGTCTGGCGGGTGTTGGCCGCGCACGGCTTCGGCGGGCTGACCCTGCGCGCCGTCGCCACCGAGCTCGACGCGACCACCGGCCTGCTCACCCACTACTTCCCCACCAAGCGCGACCTGGTGACGTACGCCCTCGACCTGCTCGAACGGCGAACCGAGGCGCGACCCCGGCCCGTGGCCGAGCAGGGCCTGACCGCCGTCAGGGCCGCTCTGCTCGACATCCTGCCGCTGACCGCCGAGGCCACCGACAGCAACCGGGTCTGGGTGTCCTCCTGGGACGCCGCGCTCGCCGACCCCGGGCTGAGCCGCGACCACGCCAGGAGGTACGCGCGAAGCCGCGACAGGCTGTGTGAGCTGGTCACTGCGGCCCAGCGGCTCGGCGAACTGCCCGCGGGGGACCCGGATCGTATCGCGGCCGGGGCCCAGTCCTTCGTGCTCGGCCTGGTGGTCCAGTCCCTGTTCGACCCCGCCGCGTTCCCGCCCGACCGCCAGGTCGCGCTGCTCGACGACTACCTGGCCGGACTGGCGGCCCCACCCGCCACGCGGTGACCGACGGCCCCGTGCGTGGAGGCGTGTTCCTCCAGACGCGGACCAGGGCGGCGAGTTCGTCGAACTCGCCGGGCGTCGGCTGCACGGGGGCGGCGAGCAGGTCACCCGGGGGAACGGGCGCGGCCTGCCTCGGAATCCAGCCGTACAGGCGGGCGGTGGCCTCGGCCTGGACGCGGGCGGGTTCGGCCGCGGGGAAGGGCGTGGGACAGCGCTCGGGGGCGGGCGCGGGGCGCGGAGCGGACACGGGTGGAACGGCAACGGCGGGCGGCGGGGGCCGCGTGACGGCCGCGCGCGGGGGTGAACAGCGCCTTCAGGTACGCCGCGAGCAGAGCGAAGAAGGCCGCGCTATAATCGCGCATGCTGGCAATCCTTTTCGCTTAAAGGTGTGAGTTTGCTGGCCACGACCCCGGGCGGTGTTCAATCGTCGCGGGGTCTTCCGTGTGTGGAGTTGTGTGTTCGGTAGAAGAATAGGGGGCGGGGGGAGTGGAGGGCGACTTTTCCGCGAAGTTCTTCGGAGAAAGTTCCCTCGACAGGGCGTCATGCCTGTTCAGGGGCGATGAGATAAGGGCGGTGGCCATACCGGAAGACAGTCAGAACGATCCTGTTCGTCCGAAATTAATAGCTTTGCCACGATACCCCCGACACGCAATGAAAAGCCCCCGTTCGTCGCGCGACGAACGGGGGCGCACGGTCCGGCTCAGCCCGCCAGGGACTCCCGGTAGGCCACCCACCCGCCGTGGCGGCTGATGTCCTCCGCACCCTCGACGGCGGACGGATCGCGGGGCAACCCAGCACCCCAGGCCCATACGTACAACTTCTTGTACAATGACCCTGAGTTCGAGTGCGCTGCGAAGGGCTGAGACATGAAGACCATGACCTACTCCGAGTCCCGCGCCAACTACGCCGCCACGCTCGACTCCGTGGTCGACGACCGCGAGGAGGTCGTCATCACCAGAGCCGGGCGAGAGCCCGTGGTCATGATGGCGCTCTCCGAGTACGAGACGCTCAAGGAAACCGCCTACCTTCTCCGCAGCCCGGAGAACGCCCGACGCCTCGTGACCGCGATCGAGGAACTGGAGTCCGGCCACGGGATCGAGAGGGAGTTGGGCGAGTGAGGCTGGTCTGGGCGGAGAGCGCCTGGGAGGACTACGTCTGGTGGCAGAACCAGGACCGGAAGATCCTCAAGCGCATCAACACTCTGATCAAGGACATCGCCCGCAACGGCAACGAGGGCATGGGGAAACCGGAACCACTCCGTCACGGCTTCCAGGGCTACTGGTCACGCCGTATCACTGACGAACACAGGCTCGTGTACAAACTGGTCGAGGACGAGATCCGCATCGCCGCGTGCAGGTATCACTACGGGAAATGAGTCCCCGCTCGTCGGGCGACGAACGAGGACTCCACACGCGGTTCAGCCCGCCAGGGACTCCCGGTAGGCCACCCACCCGCCGTGGCGGCTGATGTCCTCCGCGCCCTCGACGGCGGACGGATCGCAGCCGAACCCCACCACCGACCGGCCGTCGGCCAGAGTCACCGACCCCAGCGTCATCGGGGCGGGCAGCGCGGCCAGGAAGGCCCCCAACCCGGCCGGGGAGATCCGCCAGATCTCGCAGCGCACCGCGGCCCCGCCCTCGTTCACCCGCTGCAACCCGGGCTTGGGCGGAGTGGTGGCCAGCGTGTACATCCGGTAGTCGGCGCTGGTCTCGGTCGCCTCGACGAACCGCGCCCCCAGGTCGGTGAGCTGGTGGTTGAGCGGCTGCCCGCGCAGGTGCGCGCCGAACACCGCCAGCTCCACCCCCGGCCCCGGGTACGCCTCGCCGGGGTCGTCGCCGATGAGCAGCGCGGCCAGGTCCAGGCCCACCTGGTCGTCGAAGGCGTCGCTGATCAGGCTCACCCCGAACGGGTGCCCGTCCGCGACCCCGGCGGGGACGGCGACCGCCGCCATGTCCAGCAGATTGACGAAGTTCGTGTACGTCCCCAGCTTCGAGTTCTCCCCCACCGGGTCCGCCGCGACCTGGTCCAGGGTCGGGTGGCCCACGGTCGTGGGCAGCAGCAGCGCGTCGAACCCGGCGAGCAGCTCGCGGGCGGTCGACCGGTAGGCGGCCAGCCGGTGCTGGTCGGCGGCGAGCGCGTGCGCGGGCAGGTCGGCGGAGGCCAGGATGATCCCGGACACCGTGGGATCGGCCGACTCCGGCTCACCGGACAGGAACTCGCCCACGGCGGCGTAGCGTTCGGCGACCAGCGCGCCGTCGTAGAGCAACGTGGCCGCCTCCAACAGGGGCGCGACGTCGACGGTCCCGACCTCCACCCCGGCCCCGCGCAGAGTGTCGGCGGCGGCGTGGAAGGCGGCGCGTTCGTCGTCGCTGAGGACCGCGAGCCCCTCGGCGGTCGGCACGGCCACACGCGCGGGGTCGCGTGGCGCGAGACGCACGTCGGCGGGCCAGCCACGGCTGTAGGGGTCGCCGGCGTCGGGGCCGGTCATCACCCGCAGCGCCGCCGTCCCGGTGGCCAGGTCGCGGGCGAACACGGTCACGCAGTCGTAGGGCTGGGCCGCCGGAACCACCCCGGTCGCGGGGACGAGGCCGACCGTCGGCTTGAGCCCGACGATCCCGTGCAGCGCGGCGGGCACCCGGCCGGACCCGGCCGTGTCCGTCCCGAGGGCGACGTCCGCGATCTCCAGCGCCACCGCGACCGCCGACCCCGAGCTGGAGCCGCCGGAGACCCGCTCCGGGTCGAACGCGTTGCGTACCGCCCCGTACGGGCTGCGGGTGCCGACCAGGCCGGTGGCGAACTGGTCGAGATTGGTCTTGCCGAGCACCAGCGCGCCCGCGTCGAGCAGCCGCCGGACAGCGGTCGCGCTGGTCTCGGGGGTGTAGGCGAACTCCGGGCAGGCCGCCGTGGTGGGCAGCCCCGCCACGTCGATGTTGTCCTTGACCGCGACGAGCGTCCCCGCGAGCGGCAGGTCCTCCCCCGCCGCGAGCCGGTCCTCGACCGCCTTGGCCGCCACCAGCAGATCCTGCTCGGGCCGCAGGGTGATCCAGACCTCGGGCCGGTCGGCCTCGGCGATCCTCCGGTAGGCGTCGTGGACGCGGTCGGTGGGGGTGGGCATCAGGAGGCTCCTCCTTGCGTGATGACGGCCAGGGCGCGGCCGGGGTCCAGGTGCTGCCCGGGCTCGACCAGGATGTCGGAGACCGTACCCGCGCGGGGCGCGCGAACCACGACCTCCAGTTTCATCGCCTCCAACCGGACGACGGGCTGCCCCTCCTCGACGGTGTCGCCGGGGCGGACGTCGACCTTCCAGACGGAGGCGGACAGCGGGGACTCGACCAGGGCGGCGCCGGGCGGCAGGTCGGTGCGGCCGGGGTCGGCGGCGGGTTCGGGTTCGGGCCGGTCCTCGAACTCGCCCGCGGCCTCCCAGCGCTGGCGTTCGGCCTCGAAGGCGGCGGCCTGGCGGTCGCGGAAGGCGGCGATGGAGTCGGCGTTGTCGGCGAGGAAGCGCTCGTGGTCGGCGAGGACGAACTCACCGTCGGCGATCTCCAGCTCGTGCCGTCCGGCGAGGAGGTCGGCGCGGATGTCCAGCAGCTCCTCATGGCCGACCGGGTACCAGCTGATCCGGTCGAAGAACCGCAGCAGCCAGGGGGTGCCGGGCTCGAACGGGTCGTACTGGCGCAGCCCCGACCAGATCGGCACCGTGCGGCCGATGAGCTGGTAGCCGCCGGGGCTCTCCATCCCGTACACGCACAGGTAGGCGCCGCCGATGCCCACCCCGGCCTCCGGGGTCCAGGTCCGGGCCGGGCTGTACTTGGTGGTGACCAGCCGGTGGCGCGGATCGAGCGGGGTGGCGGCGGGCGCGCCGAGGTAGACGTCGCCCAGGCCCAGGACCAGGTAGGAGGCGTCGAAGACGGTGTCGCGCACGTCGTCGACCGAGTCGAGGCCGTTGATGCGGCGGATGAACTCGATGTTGTCGGGGTTCCAGGGGGCGTCGTCGCGCACACCGGCCCGGTAGCGGCTGATCGCCTCGTGGATGGACGGGTCGTCGAAGGACATCGGCAGGCGCAGGGTCCGGCTCGGCACCCGCAGGCGGGAGGTCGGTGGGAGCTGGCCCTCGATCTCCTGGAGGAGGTCGAGCAGGGTGCGCAGCGGCAGCGCCGCGGGGTCGGTGTGCAGGTGCAGGGAGCGCACACCGGGCGTGGTGTCCACGATGCCGGGAGGGGCGGCCTCGTCGAGCGCGGCCATCAGGGCGTGCACGCGCATCCGCAGACCCAGGTCGAGGACCATCGGCCCGTACTCGACGAGGATGTTGTCGTGGCCGCTGCGTCGGTAGGTGACCTCGGGGGCGCCGTCGGTGGCGGGCAGCCGGGCGAGGACGCCGTCGTCGCCGTCGGAGCCGGTCGCGCGCAGGAGCGGGGCGGCGGTGGGCACGGTGTGCAGCTTCTCGGCGGCGGGCTCGGTCACCGGGTGGAAGCGGACGGTGTCGCCGGGGCGGAGCTGGCCGACCTTCCACCGGGAGCCGGTGACCACGGTGACCGGGCAGACGAACCCGCCCAGGCTCGGGCCGTCGGGTCCGAGGAGGACGGGGGTGTCCCCGGAGAGGTTGACGGCGCCGATCGAGTAGGCGGTGTCGTGCACGTTGGACGGGTGCAGACCGGCCTGGCCGCCGTCCGGGCGGGCCCAGGTCTGCTTGGGGCCGGAGAGGCGGACGCCGTTGCGGGCGGACTGGGGGTGCACCCTCCAGGCGGTGGCGTAGAAGTCGGCCAGACCCTCGCGGGTGAGGAACTCGGGGGCGGCGTGCGGGCCCTCGGAAACCTCGACGTCCCAGTGGGCGCGGCCGCCCTCGCCCGCCTCGGCGGACGCCTCGAAGTCGGGGCGGTCCTCCTCGGGGACGGGACGCGGCGTGGGGGCCGAGGCGTCGGGGACGTCCGGGCGCAGGACGTCGCCCAGCCGCAGCGCGCGTCCGCTGTGGCCGCCGTACTCCCCGGCGGTGAAGGTGGCCGCGCTGCCGAGGTAGTCGGGCACGTCCAGCCCGCCCCGGACCAGGACGTACGTCCGCATGCCGGGGCCGCGCGCGGCGCCGACGTCGAGCAGTCCGCCCGCCGGGACCCCGACCGGCTCCCACTGCGGGACCGGCGCGCCGTCGACGGTGACCTCGGCCGGGGCTCCGGTGACGCACACGGTCGCGGCGGCGCTGAACCGGAGCGCCGGACCCTCGATCGTGCACTCCAGGCCGGGCGCCCCCTCCGGGTTGCCCAGGGCGGTGTTGCCCAACCTCAGGGACAGGTCGTCCATCGCGCCCGACGGCGGCACGCCCACCTGCCAGTACCCGGTGCGGCCGGGCCAGTCCTGGACGGTGGTGAGGGTTCCGGCGCGCTCGACCTCGATGCGCGGTTCCGGGTCGCCGACGCCGCCGCAGGTGGCGGTGGTGTGGTCGACGGCGCGGACGTCCGGGTGGTCGGTGAGGGCGCGCAGGAGCCCCAGGTTGGTCTGGAGGCCGTCGATCCGCACCCCGGCCAGGGCGCGGCCGAGCCGGTCGAGGGCGTCGGCGCGGTCCTCGCCCCGGACAATGACCTTGGCGAGCATGGGGTCGTAGTCGCTGGTGACGCGCTGGCCGGTCTCCACCCAGCCGTCGACGCGCGCACCGGCGGGGAACTCGACCCGGGTGAGCAGGCCGGAGCTGGGCCGGAAGTCGTGCGCGGGGTCCTCGGCGTAGACGCGGGCCTCGACGGCGTGGCCGGAGCGGGCGGGACCCTCGGGGGGAACGTCGGCGAGGACGTCCTCGCCCCGGGCCAGGCGCAGCATCCAGGCGACCAGGTCGACACCGGTGACCTCCTCGGTGACCGGGTGCTCGACCTGGAGGCGGGTGTTGACCTCCAGGAAGGACGCCTCGCCGCGTTCGACGTCGTAGACGAACTCCACCGTGCCCGCGCTGCGGTAGGACACACCCGCGCACAGGGCGCGGGCGGTGCGGTGGAGTTCGGCGCGCAGGGCGTCGGGCAGGTCGGGGGCGGGCGCCTCCTCCACGACCTTCTGGTTGCGGCGCTGGAGGGAGCAGTCACGGTCCCCGAGGGTGACGACGCGGCCGCGGCCGTCGCCGAAGACCTGCACCTCGATGTGGCGGGCGCGGGAGACGAAGCGTTCGACGAACACCTCTCCCCCGCCGAAGTGGCTCTGGGCCATCCGGCTGACCTGGTCGAAGGCGGCGCGCAGGTCGGCCTCGTCGGAGCAGGGGCGCAGGCCGATCCCGCCGCCGCCGGAGGTCGACTTGAGGATGACCGGGTAGCCGATGCGTTCGGCGGCGGCGACCGCCTCGTCGGCGTCGGGGAGGGTGTCGCTGCCCGCGACCATCGGCAGCCCGGCCGCGACGGCGGCCTTGCGCGCGGTGTGCTTGTCGCCGAACTCCTCCAGATGGCGGGCCTCGGGGCCGACGAAGACCAGACCGGCCTCCTCGACGGCGCGGGCGAAGGCGGCGCTCTCGGAGAGGAAGCCGTAGCCGGGGTGGACGGCCCCGGCCCCGGTCGCGGTGGCGGCGGCCAGGACGGCGTCGATGTTCAGGTAGCTCTCGGCGGCGGGCGCCGGGCCGAGTCGGACGGCCTCGTCGGCGAGCCGGGTGTGCGGGGCGCCCGCGTCGGCGTCGGAGTAGACGGCGACGGTGCGCAGACCGAGGTCGCGGGCGGAGCGGATGATGCGGCAGGCGATCTCGCCGCGGTTGGCGACGAGCACGGAGTCAAACACGCTGGTTCTCCTTCTCCCCCAGGTCAGGGCACCGGGGGGAGGGTCGCGGTCACAGGATGTCGGAGTGGAGCGCCATCTGGGTCAGGGCGCGCTGGGCGCGTTCGAGGACGACCTGCATGGAGGCGCCCACGTGGTCGTGCATGGCGCGGTAGGCGGAGTCCAGTTCGCGGGCCATGAGGTGCTCGACGATCTGGATGTGCTCGGTGATGGTGGAGGCGACCCGGTCCTCGGTGAGGAAGTCGTACATGCGCACGCGGCGGATGCGCTGGTTGACGGAGACCAGGGACTCGGTGAGGGCGCGGTTGCCGGAGGCCCGGGAGAGGGCGGCGTGGTAGTCCTCGTCGAGGAGGACGAAGGAGGGGTCGGGGGCCGGGGGTTCGACGCGCAGCTTCTCCCAGCGTTCGCGTTCGTCGGCGAGGATGTCCGGGTCGTGCGTGACGGTGGGGTCCTCGATGGCGCGGGCGATGCCGCGCAGTTCGAGGGTGACCCGGAGTTCGTAGAGGTCGCGCAGCTCGGCGAGGTTGGGGACGGTGACGTAGAAACCGTTCTCGCGCCGCTCGACGAGGCCGTCGGAGTGCAGGCGGGCGAGGGCCTCGCGGACGGGGGTCCGGGAGACGCCGAAGTGTTCGGCGAGCCGGACCTCGCCCAGCCGGGTGTGGGGGGAGATCCGGCCGCTCAGCACCTCCTCGCGCATGAGGGCGTAGACCCGGTCCCGGCGCGAGGTGGCCGTGCCCTCAGCCCCCCTGCCGGGCCGTGTATACAGCGGTGTGTCCATGAGGCCCGACGGTAGGAAGGGCGTGTTTCGTCGGGCCTGTCGCTTCGTGAAGGCTGCGTTTCCCCGTGTTACGCCGTGTTTCGCGCCTGGTGGGGGGCGGGGGTCAGGAGCGCGGTCGGGGTGTATCCAGGACACGGGGAAAGTCCCCGGGACGGGTGGTTAGCGAGGTTGGGGGTCAGCCCCGCGTGCGCGGGGAGCAGTCTTCCTGACCTGCCCTTTTACCCGTGAGGACCCCTCGAATCCGCACGTTGTTGAGAAACGGACATAGCGCACATCCTTCCTCAATCCTCTCGCGCGGCGACGAGGCCAACCACGAGCGAGGCTACACCGGGGCTCCGGAGGCCGCTCCCACTCACGCCGGACAGGACACGGTTTCGGGGGGTCGGCTCGGACGCCTCCCGAAGGCATGGCATATTTCGAAACGAAGAGTTCCGAAACTACCCGTTCCATAAGGGAGCCGCCATGCCCCCCATGAGCCCCAACACCCCCACCACCGTCCTACGCCCGGTCGTGATCGCCGGGTGGCTCATCACGTTCCTCGGTGTCGTCCACACCCTGCTCGGCCTCCTCATGACCACGACGCACGTCCCCGGCTGGTTCACCGGCGCGCTGTGGGGCTCCGGCGGGAACCTGGCCGCGATGTCACCGTCGCTGGGCGCGTTCTGGCTGACCATCGGCTCCTTCGGGGTGCCGCTGGCCGCGCTGGGCCTGCTGCTCCGGTGGATGGGCCTGCGGGGGATCGTCCCTCCCGCCTTCGTCGCCTGGACACTCGGCCTCTGGTGCACGTTGGGCGGTGCGCTCTTCCCCTCGCCCTTCCCCCTGCTCTGGATCGCCGCCGTTCTGATGCTCGTCGCGGCGCGGAAGGCGTCCCGGGAAGGCAGTGGGCCCGTGCGCGCGGAGGCGGCGCGCTGATGGTCGGACGCCCCAGGGACGAGCGCGTCGACCAGGCCATCCTGGCCGCCACGAGGAAGGTCCTCACCGAGCAGGGCTACTCCCGGCTCACGGTGGACGCCGTGGCGACGGCTGCCGGGGTGGGCAAGGCGGCGATCTACCGCCGGTACTCGTCCAAGCACGAACTGGTCTTCGCCGCCGCCATCCACGACCTCGATCTGGCGCCGCCACCCGACGGCGGGTCGCTCTCCGCCGACCTGGCCGCACTGGTCCAGGACGTCCTGGACTCGCTGAGCACCCCGACCGCCAGGGCGGCGGGACCGGGGCTGCTCTCCGACTTCCTGGGCGACCCGGCCCTGGCCGACCGGTTCGAGGAGACCTTCCTCGCCCGGGAGCGGGCGTGCGTCCAGGCCGCGCTGGACCGCGCCGTGGCGCGGGGCGAACTCGACGCCCCGCCGGACACCGCCCTCACCCACTCGCTGATCATGGGTCCGGCGTTCGTCTGGCTGTACGTCTTCCGTCGGGAGGAGACGGAGACCTTCGCCCGCGACCTGACCGTCCGCTTGGAGGCCGCGCTGCGGCACACTCCGCCCCGCACCTGAACGACGGGACGGGGGCCGTGCGCGGTGGTCGCCGCGCACGGCCCCCCCGGGGGGATGGGGCGGTCGGTCCGGACGGTCCGGGGGGGGAGGAAACCGGGGGTACCGTGTCGGACCGGACCGCCCCGCGGGTCGGGTCGTCCCGGCGGACCTCGGTGGTCCGGTGGGGCGGGCCACCGCGGGACGCGCACCCGACCCCGTCTAGAGCGGGATCCCGAGCGCCCACCCGGCGAGCGCGTACATCCCGAGCAGGACGACGAACAGCGCCGCGAGGTTGAGGAACACACCTCCGCGCATCATCTGGCCGATGGTCACGTAGCCCGAACCGAAGGCGATCGCGTTGGGCGGCGTGGCGACGGGCAGCATGAAGGCCATCGACGCGGCCAGCACCGCGGGGACCACCAGGACGAGGACGTCGACGTCGAGCCCGGCAGCCACCCCGCCGAGGACCGGCAGGAACGTGGACGTGGTGGCGGTGTTGCTGGTGAGCTCGGTGAGCAGCAGCACGATCGCGGTGACGCACAGCACGAGCACCCAGATCGGCACCCCGCCGAGCGCGGAGACCTGACCGCCGATCCACACGCTCAGGCCGGAGGCGGTGAACTGGCCGGAGATCGCGATACCGCCGCCGAACAGCAGCAGGATGCCCCACGGCAGCTTGACCGCGGTGTCCCAGTCCAGCAGGCGGGCGCCGGTGCCGCGCTCGGCCGGGATGAGGAAGAGCGCGACGGCGACGGCCATGGCGATGACGGGGTCGGTGACGCTGCCCAGCCACGGCAGCGCGCCGCCGACGGTCGCCGAGTCAGCCAGCATCGGCACGAAGATCCAGGACAGCGCGGCTGTGACGAACACCGCCAGGACCAGCTTCTCCGGACGCGAGATCGGTCCCATCTCCCGCAGCTCGCCGCGGATCAGCTCCTGGGCGCCCTCCACCCGCCTGACGCCGGGCCGGAAGAGCAGCCGGGCGAGCACGATCCAGGCGAGGAGGAGGAAGGCCGCCGCGATCGGGACGCCGACCATCATCCACTGGCCGAAGCCGATGGTGATGTCGTGGAACTCGGACAGGTAGGCGACCATCAACACGTTGGGCGGGGTACCGATGAGGGTCGACACGGAGCCGATGGAGGCGGCGTAGGCGATGCCGAGCATGAGCGCGGTCGCGAAGTTGGCGTCGGTGCGACCGCCCCGGAACTGGGTGATCAGCGCGACGACCGACAGCCCGACGGGCAGCATCATCACGGTCGTGGCGGTGTTCGACACCCACATGGAGATGAACGCGGTCGCGACCATGAACCCGCCGACGAGCCCGACCGTGTTGGACCCGACCTTGGACACGATGGTCAGCGCGATGCGCTTGTGCAGGTTCCACCGCTGCATCGCCAGGGCGAGCATGAACCCGCCCATGAACAGGAAGATCGTCGGCGAGCCGTAGGACGGCGCGACATCGCCCACGGCCACCCCGTCGACCAGGACCGGGAAGGCCACCAGGGGCACCAGCGAGGTGACGGGGATCGGGATCGCCTCGGTCGCCCACCAGGTCGCGATGAACACGGTGATCCCGGCGACCGCACGGCCGTTGACCGCGAGGTCGCCCATGCCCTCTCCGTCGGGCAGCGGCAGCGGCATGTCCGGGAGCAGGAAGTAGACGAGCAGGCCGAGCACCGGCCCGAGGACCAACCCGATCCTGCGCGGGAGCGGGTTGCCGTCGCGGTTGCCGCTGGCGCGGTCCTTGTCCTTGGGGACGGCCGCGGTGTCGCGCCCCTCGACTTCGGTCGAGTCGGTTGCCATGCTGTTCCTCCTGAGCGGGGGGAGTGGCTGTCGGTGCTGTGCACCCGCCGGGCGAAACCCTGGACGACGGCTCCATTGCCCGAAGGTTTCCCCGATATGAAGCTGACCTTGTGCAGTGATGGTCGTCACCCGGGTATGTGACCGGCAATCCACGTGGGGAAGAGTTGGGATTCCTCTGACATTGCGCCACCGTGGGTAACACCTGTTCGACACAGCGTGAGAACGGGTGTCCCGGCTCTCCTCCCGAGGCGGTTCCGGTGCGTCTAGGCTGCGGATATGCGAGCGAGGGGACCGGACCGGCGGAGCGTGCTGGTCGGCGCGGCGGCCGCCGTGGTCGGCGGGCTCACCGCGTGCGGGCACGGAAGCGTGCCGCGGCTCCCGGAACTGGTGATCGCGACCGGGCCGCCCGGCGCGGTCTACCGGGAGATCGGCGCGGAGCTCGCGGAGGTCCTGGGCGAGCGGATGCCGCAGACCGACGTCAGGTCCGTGGAGAGCGGCGCCTCCCTGGACAACCTGCGGCTGCTCGCCTCCGGGGAGGCCCACCTGGGGCTGGCCAGCCTGGACCTGGTGACGGCCGAGGAGGTGACCGCCGACGACGATCTCTCCGCGATCGGCCGCGTCTACGACAGCTTCCTGCACCTGCTGGTCATGGCCGACTCACCGGTCCGGGAGCTCGCCGACCTGGAGGGGTTGCGGGTGTCGCTGGGCGCGCCCGACTCCGGCACCGAGTTCACGACCACACGGCTCGCCGAGGCCACCGGGCTGAGCATGGAGACCGCCCTGCTGAACCAGGCCGACTCCGCCGACCTGCTCAGCAGGGGGGAGCTCGACGCGATGCTCTCGCTGACCGGCCTGCCCACACCCGCGATCGCGAGCCTGGCACTGCGCCGGACCGTGCGCCTGATCGACCTGGGCGAGGCCGCCGACGTCCTGGCCGAGACCCACCCGGAGGCGTACTTCCCGGCGTCCATCCCGGCCACCACCTACGAGGGCGTGCCGACGACCCGGACCCTGTCCATCCCGAACCTGCTGCTGTGCCGGAACGACCTCGACGACGACCTGGCCCACCTGGTCACCGACACCCTCTTCACCCGCGCCGGCCGGCTGGCCGCCACCCGGCCGGAGGCGGCCCAGATCAACGTGCGGACGGGGATCTCCACCGGGGACGTCCCCCTCCACCCGGGCGCCGAGCGCTGGTACCGGGAGAACAAACCGATCTGACCGGGGCCACCCGCGGTGACCGGGCGAAGCGGAGGCCCCGCGGGGCGGCCTACTCCGGGGGCTGGGCCGAGGGAAGCACCAGCACCGCGCCGAAGCCCGGCCGGTCCCCCTCCGAAAGCCCCTCCTCCAGCAGGAGCTGCCCGCCCGACTCTCGGGCCAGGTCAGCGACGATCGCCAACCCCATCCCGGTGCCCTCCACGTTCTGGTGCCGGGAGGAGCGCCAGAACCGGCCCACCGCGGACCCGCGCTCCTCCTCCGGCAGCCCGACACCGTCGTCGAACACCCCGACCCGAACCCGGTCACCGCCCTCGGCCGGCTCCGCGCGCACCTCGATCCGCGTCCCGCCGGACAGCCGGAACGCGTTGCTGACCAGTTCGTCGAGGATGCTGCCGAGACCGCCCGCCGGGGCCTGCGCCCACACCCCCTCCGGCACGTCCGTGACCAGGGTGAACCCGCGCGCCTCGCACAGCGCCCGCCAGCGGTCGACGCGGGTGCCCAGGACCGCCGCGACCTCCACCGCCTCCGTGCCCGTGACGCTCTCCAACCGGGTGGCGGCGAGCAGGGAGTTCAGCATGCGGTGCATGTGGGTGGCCTCGTCGACCGCGATCTCGTGCGCCTCCCGCGCCTGGGGCCCGCTCAGGTGCGGCGCCAGGTTCTCCACCGCCAACCGCAGACTCGCCAGGGGGTTGCGCAGCTGGTGGGACGCCTCCGAGACGAACGCCCGCTGCCGCTCCAGGGCCCGCCGCACCACCTCCACCATCGTGTTGAACGACTCGGTGAGCCGTCGCAGTTCGGGCGGGCCGCCCGCGGCGTCCACATGGACCGCCAGATCCCCGGAGGCCACGGCGGTGGTGGCGGCGTCCAGGCGGCGGATCGGGCGCAGCACCCACCGGGACAGCGGCAGCGCGGCGGCGACCAGCAGGGCCAACGGCGCCACGCTGGCCAGGGCGAGCCAGCCCCACGCGAGGAGCACGTCCGAGGCCAGCCGGTCCGTCGGGGCGACCAGGACGACCACACCGACGACCTCGCTGTCGCGGCCGATGGGTTCGGCGATGACCAGCGGTTCGTCGGTCCACGGCCAGACCGCGGTGGGCGGCGCGGGGCGCGCCCCCGCCAGGGCGGCGGTGACACCCGACCGCGTGGTGACGCCGGCGACCACGTCCGCCAGCCGTTCGGTGCTCCCCGACCCGCCGACCACTCGCCCGTCGGGGGCCACGATCACGGCGGGGATCCCGTACAGGTCCTCGTAGCGGGCCATCTCCTGGGTGAGGGCGTCGCGCCGGTCGGTCTCCAGCGCCGTCCGCGCCAGGGCGGCGAACCGGCCCGCGTCGGCGAGGAGGTCGACGTACACGTCCTGGGTGCGCTGCTGGGCGATCACCCCGCCGATCGGTACCGCGACCGCCGCGACCAGGACGAACGCGGCCGGGAGCAGGATGGCGAGCAGGCGTCGGAGCACGGCGTCACGCCTGTTCGAGCAGGTAGCCGACCCCCCGCACGGTGCGGATACGCACCGCCGAGCCGAGCTTGGCGCGCAGGGAGGCGATGTGCGTGTCGAGGGTGCGGGACGACGCCTCCCAGGCGGCGCCCCAGACCTGGTCGAGGATCTGGTCGCGGGCGACCACCGAGGGGGAGCGCGCCGCGAGGAGGGCGAGGAGGTCGAACTCCTTGCGGGTGAGCTGGAGGGGGCGGTCCCCCACCCGGGCCTCGCGGACGCCCGGGTCCAGGGTGAGCGGGCCGACGGTCACCCTCGGTTCGGTGTCGACGGCCTCGGCCCGGGCGGCCCGGGTGCGGCGGAGGACGGCGTCGATGCGGGCGAGGAGTTCGGCGACGCCGAAGGGTTTGACCACGTAGTCGTCGGCGCCCGACCGGAGGCCGCGGACGCGGTCGCGCTCCTCGCCGCGGGCGGTGACGGCGATGATCGCGGTCTGCGGGCGTTCGCGGAGGCGGCGCAGGAGGTCGATGCCGTCGGCGTCGGGGAGGCCGAGGTCGAGCAGGACGACGTCGGCGGGCGGGGCGGTCAGGGCGCGTTCGGCCGTGGCGACGCGTTGGACGTCGAAGGAGGCCGATCGCAGCGCGGTGACCAGCCCGCGCGCGACCCGGTCGTCGTCCTCCACCACGAGTATGCGCATGCCCCGGATGTTAGGCGGTGGTGGCGGCGCGGCGGCCAGGGACGTCGTGCGCCGCGGTGTCGGGGGGTCCGGGACGTCCGGGGCGGCTTCCGGAGCCGCCGGCGCGCGCCCCGCGGTCCGGGGCGGGTCGGCCCCGCGCAGCACTCGGCTGCACGGAGCCCGCTCCGTGCGGCGCGCGGTCGCTCAGGCGTAGACGCGCCCGACGAACTCGGCGATCTTGTCGTCCGTGAGGTGCTGGGACAGGTCGGCCTCGCTGATCATGCCGACCAGCCGCTTGTTCTCGTCGACGACGGGCAGACGGCGGATCTGGTGCGACTCCATCTCGCGGAGGATCTCGTCGACCCCGGCGCTGGTGGAGACCCAGCGGGGCGTGCCCTTACACAGCTCCCTGGCGGTGACCTGTGCGGGGTCGTGGCCCTGGGCGATGCATTCGAGGACGATGTCGCGGTCGGTGATGATGCCGCACATGCGCTCGTCGGGGCTGTCGGGATCGGCGATCGGGATCACGCCCACACCCTCTTCGCGCATCAACTGGGCGACCCGGTCCAGGGTCTCGGTGGCGGAAGCCCACCGGACTCCCGTGTGCATGATGTCAGCGGCGGTGGTCATCGTGTTCTCCTGTCGGTGTTCGGGGCGGATGTGGCCTGTCGCGCGCGGCCCCGCCCGAAAAACGGCGCTGTGGGCTGTCCACCGGTGTCGCGCGCCCCGGCCCCTGATCGGGGGTGGCGTCGCGGCCCTTCGCCGGAAGGGCGTGACCAGCGCGAACACGGTCCCCCTCGCCATCCCCGATCAGGGGCGCAGGCATGCGCGGGCAAGGGAATCGGTGGCGAAGAATTTGGACTTCCGTGGTGACGCGCCCTCCACCAAGCCTCATGAAAAGGGCACAACGGACGTAAGGTCGATGCTCGACCCGCACCGGCACGCGCATTATCGAATCACTCGAAAAAGGATTCCGACCACAGACCAGGACCTACCACCCGACACCCTTTTTGTGCGCACTGGAACACATCATTCGCCCGCAGTCCGCACTTCCGGAAGACCGCGTCTCGCCGCCTTCCTGGGACAAGGCAGGAAAAATCAGCAAATCCCTGCGGGCGGATCGTTCACGCCCTAGTGTCATGGAATCCACAGGGGCCGCTGTGCGGCCGAACCGTCCGACCGCGGAACGGCACGTGTCGTCCCGCTCTCCCCCCCAAGGAGCCGTCGTGCTCTCCATCGACCAGCAGATACGGGAGATGCTCCAGACCCCCGGAGTCCGCAGCGTCTGCCTCGTCGACTGGCGAGAAGGCGACACCGTGTCCCGTGTCGGTGAGGAGGACCGGGCCGCGGAGTCGACGTCGATCCTCCAGGCCCTCCACGCCGGCCCCCTGTACGCCGCCCAAGCGGTGGAGGACGTGGTCGTCACCGACGGCGACCACCATCTGCTGCTCGCCGTCCTGAAGGGCTCTGACCTCTGTGTGCAGGTACGGATGGAGCGGGAGCGGGGGAATCTCGCCTTCGCCCTGCGACGACTGCGCGGACTGGCGGACACGGCCCGCGTGCCGCCGCCCCGGCGTGGCACGGGCCGGGACCGCCCCGTGGTGCGCCCCGCCGTCCCGGTGGACCGTGCGGTACTCGAACGCGTACTGGAGGGGCTCCGCGCCCTGCCCGTCGACCGTCCACGGACGGGACCGGTGATCGCGTGACCGGCCGCCGGTTCCCACTACGGCGGATTCCCGCCGTGCACCGCTGGCTCACCCAGCGACCGACGCCGCCTCGGACCAACCCCAGGAGAGAGAAGGACATGGCCAACATCGAAACCGGGCTGAAGGACATGATGGCGATCGAGGGCGCCCTCGGGGCCGCCGTCGTCGATTACGGCAGCGGCATGGCCCTGGGCACGCTCAGCGCGACGAGCGCCCTGGACCTCAACGTCGCCGCGGCGGGCAACACGGAGGTGGTCAGGGCGAAGATGAGGACGGTGGAACAGCTGAACCTCAATGAGGCGATCGAGGACATCCTCATCACCCTGTCCAGCCAGTACCACATCATCCGCCCCCTCACGAGCCACGGCGGGCAGGGCCTGTTCCTCTACCTGGCGTTGGACCGCGCCCGGGGCAACCTCGCCCTGGCCCGGCACAAGCTCAAGAGCATCGAGGGAACGCTGGAGGTCTGAACCCGGAACCGGGCGTGCGGGCGGGTGGGGAGGCGCGTTCCCGCCCGCTCTCGCCGTGTCCGCGGGGCGGACCCCCGAGAAGGCGCGGTGGAACCTCCGTTGCGCGCGACCGAATCACATACACCGCCATTCCGGACCCAAGGGATTCTTCCGACCTGCATCGAGAATAAATCCAGACCATTCGAACAGCACCACTGGCCTGTACCGACGCCGTGCCCCGCACCCTTTCTCCGCCGGACCTCAGGAAAAAGTTCGCACCCACCGGCCCCGTGCCCTAGTCTCCCTCCCGGAAAAGAAAAGGCCCGACGGCGTTGACCGACGCCCGAGACCGCGGCCGACAATCCACCACCCGAACGCAGGGGATCGCCGGAACGGGGCGGTACGGCCCCGGCCTCCTCCGGCCTTCCCCCAACCCCCTGAGAGCGTCCCCCGCTCTCACGCGCGGGACCGGTTCCGTACCCCCGCACCGCGCCTGGCGCCCACGTGTGGACGGCCCTCTCCCCCGGGGCCGGCCAGCGCCCCGCCTGTCCACCAGCCACCAGAGAAACAGCGAAACGGAGCCGTGTTGCCCACCCGAGAACACGAGATCCCGTTGCGGATCATCCAGAACCAGCCCGCCGTCATCCCAGTCCTGCTGGACCAGTCACTCGGCTACGGAGTGCCCTGGCACACCGAGGTGATCAACACCAGTTCCGTACTGACCAACTGCGACCCCAAGGAACTCAACAGCGACGGAGCGGTCCTGCTCCGTGACGGTGACCGCAACGTCCTGGCGGTCGTCGTCGAGCGGCAGCACGGCCGAGACGACGACAAGCGGTTCAGCTGGCCCGCCTACCTCACCACGCTTCGGCTCCGGCTCAAATGCCCCGCGGTTCTCATCGTTCTGTGCCCGAACGAGTCCGTCGCCCGGTGGTGCGCGAACCCCATCCCCATGGGGCATCCGGGGTTCGACCTGGCACCGCTGACCGTCAGCCCGACCGACATGCCGCTGGTCGTCGAATCAGCCCGGGCACGCGTGATCCCGGAGGTCGCGGTCTTTTCGGCCCACGCCCACGGAAACACCGATTCGCGCACCCTGAAGGCGCTGGTGGACGCCTTGGACGTCACTCCTGAGCGGCACCGACTGTTCTACTATGACTACGCACTGAGCGGTCTCAACGAGGCTGCCCGGAAGGAGCTGGAGGGCTTGATGGCCTTGGAAACCTACCCGTGGCAGAGCGACTTCGCCCGCAAGTACGTCGGCATCGGCCGGGAAGAGGGCCGGGAGGAGGGCCGGGAAGAGGGCCACACCGAGGAAGCCGCGCGCAACGTGCTGCTGTTTCTGGACGCGCGCGGTCTGACCGTCACCGACGAGGTCCGCCAGCGGGTCGAGTCCTGCACCGACCTGGACACCCTGCACCAGTGGGTACGACGCGCCGCCACGGTGGACCGCGCCGAAGACCTCTTCGCCTGACCACCGCCCGGAACTCCATGACAGCTCCCGGGCCGGGAGCGGCGGCCCCGTTCCCGGCCCGGGAACTCTCCGTCGGCCCACCCGAAGCGAACCGCGGCGGGTGTGTCCCGCCGGGGCGCGGGAAGGCTCAGGAAGGTCCGCTTCCGCCCGTCGACAGGAGCCCCCGTTGTCAGTCCGTCGCGTCGTACCCGACATCCAGACGAAGGCCATGAAGGAGAGCCGGGACTTCTACGGCCTCCTGGGGCTTGAGGAGGCCATGAACCTGGGCTGGGTCGTCAGCCTCGCCTCTCCCGCCAACCCCTCGGCACAGGTCATCCTCATGAGCCGGGACGAGACCGCGCCCGTCTCACCGGACATGAGCATCGAGGTGGACGACGTGGACGCGGTGTACACGGCCGTGGTCGACAGCGGCGCGGAGATCGTCCACTCCCTGCGGGACGAGGAGTGGGGCGTACGCCGGTTCTTCGTCCGCGACCCGAACGGCCGGGTGGTCAACGTCGTGGGCCACCGCTGACCCGACGCGCCCCCGGATCAGGAGCGCGGGGTCAGCCGAACCACCGGGTACTCCCGGCCGCTCCTGCTCTGGTACCTGCCCAGGCAGGGCTGGGATTCGGGGACGCGCCGCCACGCCCGCTCGCGCTCGGGCCCGTCGAGCACGCGCGGCGTCACCGGAACGCTCCGGTGACCGGGCAGTTCGACCGAGGCCCGCTCGGGACGCCCCATCAGGTTGAGGTGCCAGTCCGGATGCCGGTTCCTGCCGCCCGAGGCGACGACCAGCCAGGCGTCCTCCCCGTCGGGGAACCACGCCACCGGCGTCTCCCGGGGCTGCCCGCTCCGGTGGCCCGCCGTGTTGCAGGATCAGGACGTCCATGCCCATGAACGAACCGCGACAGCCGCGGATCCTGCGCCTCATGCGCGCGTTGGCACGGTGCTGCCCACCGCGACACCGGCCCGTGCCCTCCACTGCTGTCCGCCCGCTGTCCCCGTGCCATGGCCGCCTCCGGTCAGTCGCTCTGATCTCTGTGGCGACCACACTAGAAACACGGCGCTGACCAGCGCTTCTCGATTCCTGATCGATCCGGCGGCCCGCGCCCGGGACGACCGGACGCCCTCAGGCGTCCTGGGGTTCGGGGACACCGGCCTCGGCGATGAGGGCGATCAGCCCGGGGAAACGGGCCTCGATGTCCTCGCGCCGCAGCCGCGCCATCCGACTGTTGCCCCGGTCCACCTGGCGGATCAGCCCGGCCTCGCGCAGGATCCGGAAGTGGTGGGTGCGCGTGGACTTGGACACGGGCAGCCCGAACGACGTGCAGTGCCGCTCGACCCTTTCCGGTTCGGCCACGAGCGCGGCGACGACCCTGAACCTGAGGGGGTCGGCCAGCGCGCTGAGCACCGTCCGCAGATCCATCTCGTCGCGCGAGGGGTGGCCTTCCGGGTCTGGCATTCCGGCTCCTGGCGATGACGGGGAGTGTAGGTACTACTTGCATCATACCTATGGGTCATGTGAACCTTAGGTACGAAATTTTTCGTACCTCCCTGTGTGGAGCCGGATCACCCCAGGAGAACCCCCGTGACCACCCAGAACTCCCCCACACCGGAGGGCGGGGCCGCCCCGCCCGCGCCGGAACCGGACACGGCCCCCGGGACGTCGGCACGGAGACTGACCCTGGCCGCGGTCCTCCTCGCGGTCTTCGTCGTCCCCACCTCCATCTCCGGCACCGCGGTCGCGCTCCCCACCATCGGAGCCGACACCGGCGCCGACCTCGTCCCCCTCCAGTGGGTGCTGAACGCGTTCAACGTCGCCTTCGCCTGCTTCACACTGGTCTGGGGCTCCCTGGCCGACGTCGTCGGCCGGGCGCGCGCCTTCGCCCTGGGCGCGGGCGTCTACGGCGCCGCGTCGCTGGCCAGCGCGTTCGCCGCCGACATCGCCATGCTCGACGTCGCGCGGGCCCTGGCCGGGGTCGGCGGCGCCGCCGTCTTCGCCTGCGGCAGCGCCATCCTGACGACCGTCTTCGACGGCCCCGCGCGGGCGCGGGCGTTCGCGCTGTTCGGCACCGTCGCCGGGGTGGGAGTGGCGCTCGGTCCCTCGCTGTCCGGGCTCGTCGTGGAGGCTCTGGGCTGGCGCTGGATCTTCGGTGCGCACGCGCTGGCACTGGCCCTGGTGCTCGCCGCCGTGCCGGTGATCGCCCGCGCCGCCCCCGGGACGGGCAGACCGGGGGCGCGGATCGACGTGCTCGGCGCGGCGCTGTTCATCACCGCCATGCTGCTGCTGACCACCGCCATCGTGCAGGGCTCCCAGTGGGGCTGGGCCAGCGCTCGGGTGCTCGGCCTGTTCGCCGGAACGGTCGTGGCCCTGTCCGCGTTCACCGCGCTCGAGCGCGGGCGCGAGAATCCGATCCTGGACCTGGGGCTGCTCACCGAACGCCGGTTCGTCGGGCTGTGCCTGGTGCCGGTGGCCGCGTCGTTCGGGTTCGTCACGATCCTCACCCACCTGCCCAGCTACCTGACCGTGATCGGCGGTTACGGCCCCGGTGCGGCCGGGCTGGTCATGGTGCTGCTGACCCTGCCGGTGTTCGTGGGTCCGATGCTGGCCGCGTCGCTGGTCTCGCGCGGGGCGCCCGCGCTCGCGCTCGTCTACGCGAGCCTGCTCTGCCTGGTGCTGGGCGACCTGGGCCTGCTGCTGTTCGGGCCGCGGGTGTCGGTGGCCGTGGTGGCCGCGCCCATGCTCGTCACCGGGGCCGGAATGGGGCTGTCCGCCGGGCTGGTCGACCGGCTCGCGTTGGAGATCGTCCCCGAGCGCAAGGCCGGGATGGCCGCGGGGTTCCTCAACACGCTCCGGTTGGGAAGCGAGGCGGTCGCGGTGGCGGTGTACGGGTCGCTGCTGGCCACCCTGCTGGGCGGGCGGATCGGCGCCGGAATCGACGCGTTCGAGGGCGCGGGCGACCCGGGGGAGGTGGCCAACGCGGTCGCGGGCGGGCACACCGGCGGGGCGGACTCCGGCCTCCGCGACGACCCCGCCTTCCTCGACTTCCTGACGGGGGCCTACGACGGCGCCTTCCACCAGGTGCTGTGGATCCTCGCCGGGATCGGCGTGCTCCTCCTGCTCCTGATCGCCGCCCTGCTGCGCACGGGCGCGGACGGAGCCTCGGAACCGGTCGACTGACCGGCCGGAACGAGGGGGGCGGGCACGGGGCTCCTCCTCCAGGCCCCGTGCCCGCACGCTCGGACGGTCCCCGACCAGCTCAGGAGCGCCGCCGCACGGTAGGAAGGTGGGGGACACGACGCGATCGAAAAGGGCGGGCATGAGCGAGGGACTCGGCGCTGACCAGCGGGAACACTGGCGGAACGTCTATGCGCGGAACCCGCACATGTACGGGGCGGAGCCCTCGGAGGCCGCCCGGCACGCGGCGCGGGTGTGGGCCGAGAGGGACGCGCGGACGGTGCTGGAGCTGGGCGCCGGGCACGGCCGGGACGCGCTGTGGCTGGCGGACCAGGGCTTGACGGTACACGCGACGGACTTCAGCGCCACCGGGCTGGAACAGCTCTCGGAGGCGGCGGAGAAACGGGGCCTGGCCGACCGGGTCACGCCCCACCCGCACGACGCGCGCGAACCGCTGCCGTGGGACGACGCGTCGGTGGACGGGGTCTTCGCGCACATGCTGCTGTGCATGGCGCTGTCGACGGAACAGATCCGGGCCCTGGTCGGGGAGGTCCGGCGGGTGCTGCGACCGGGCGGCGCGTTCGTGTACACCGTGCGCCACACGGGCGACGCGCACTACGGCGCCGGGACCTCCCACGGCGACGACATCTACGAACACGGCGGGTTCG
Source organism: Nocardiopsis sp. FIRDI 009 (assembly GCF_003386285.1). GTDB lineage: Bacteria > Actinomycetota > Actinomycetes > Streptosporangiales > Streptosporangiaceae > Nocardiopsis. The sequence continues at coordinate 53,809 of NZ_QPNC01000003.1, read as the reverse complement.
CCGTGCACTTCTTCGGCCGTGAGCTGGTGGGCCAGCTCGCCGAGGGTTGGGATCTCGACGAGGTGCACGAGTTCAGCGAGGGCGAGCTGCCGCGCAGGCTGTGGCGCGTCACCATGAGCAGGCCGACCGGCTGACGTCGGCCGTCGGGGTGTCGAGGCGTCGTCGGCCGACGATCCGGCCGCGACGCGGACGTCTCAGTCCTGTTGCTGCTCTTCCTCGGGGCGTTCGTGGCCCCACTGCATCTGGACGTGCAGATTTCCCTCCACGGACGACTTGGCGATGACCGCTCCCGCCTCCGCGGTGAGTTTCACTCCGAAGGTCACTTTGATGACGTCCGGCTTCAGGGAGTTTCCCAGTTCGTCGAGTGTCACCGAAACGGCTTTGCGTACGGCGGAGAGTTTCTCCGTGAACGTCTGGGTGGCGTCCTCGATCTCCCTACCCCCGCTGACCAGCACACTGTCGTCGCGGCCGTCGTCGACCTCCACGACGACGGGGTCACCGCCGTCCACGCTGAAACGCACGAGTCGCGACACTTAATGCACCTCTCGGGGGGAGCAGCCACAGCGACCACATGATCGGTAGCTGAGTGGGCATGTACAAGTGAGTCCGAACGTTATCAGAAAACAAAGCGAGCGACCGAACTTTCCGGACTGCGCGGGAAACAGGAGCGACCGATGATGGAACTGGGAGAATCGAGGCCGCCTCGTGCATAGAAAAGACCAGGGAAGACGGCGTCCTCGGAGGGACACGTGAGAGGGCTCGGACGGGAACCGGGCACGTGGCGCGTCTCCAGCTTCAGCCAGAACGGGACGAGCACCTGTGTCGAGGCGGCGCTGTGGGACGCCGGCCGCGTCGCTGTACGCGACTCCACCCACAGGGACCTGGCCGTGCTCGTCTTCCCCCCGGAGCAGTGGGCCGTCCTGGCCCGGTTGGCCCACGGTGTATGAACGGCGGTGCGGACGGCCCGCACCGCCCGGTCACATCTGCGTCAGGAAGATGTCGGCGTCACCCCGCACCGTCTGCCGGATGCTCAGCGTCGCCGGGTGGTCCGCGCCCATGACGTCCCGGTAGGCGGCCTCCAGCGCGTCGAACTCCTCCGCCACGTCCTCACCCTGCGTCCTGCGGTCCACCAGGAGGTTACGGCGGGCCACCAGCGTCAGCGGGTGGCGGTCGCCCAGCTCCACCCGGCAGTCCGCGACCGTCATCTCGTCGCGCTCGCGCGCCCCCGCGATGTTCCCGGTGAGGAAGTGGTCGTTGGCGACGTCGACCCGGCACGCCAGCGTGCTCGGGTGGTGCGCGCCGAGCCGCTCGTGCAGCAGGGTCTGGGCCCGCTCGTCCATGTCCCGGGCCTCAGCGGCCCGGCCCAGGCGGCGCAGGATGACGCCCCGGTTGACCGTGGCCGCCACGACGTGCGGGTGCTCCTCGCCCAGGAGCTTGACGTAGCGCTCGCCGGACACCTCGGCCAGCTCCAGCGCCTCGTCGTACCGGTTCACGGCGTTCAGGCACAGGGTGTGGATGAGCGCCGCGTACAGGGTGTCGCTGCTGTCCACCCCCAGCTTGGCCAGGAACCGCTGCCAGGTGCGCTCCGACAGGGCGAAGGCGCCGGCGTGGTCGCCGATCCGCCGCCGCATCACGGCCAGCACCGACTCGTTGGACAGCGTCCCGGCGTCGTCGGGGCCGAAGACCGCGGCGCACCGCTGCACGACCTCGGTCTGGATCCGCTCCGCCTCGCGGTAGTGGCCCAGTTCCATCATCGCCTCGGCGTACCCGTTGGAGGTGCCGATCATGTTCGGATGGTCCGGCCCCAGGACCGCCTCCGTCCGGTCCAGGACGTCGCGGTAGCGGTCGACCGACGCCCTGGGGTCGCCGCTGAGCAGGAGGCTGTAGCCCAGGTTGTGCGCCATCTCCAGGGTCAGCGGGTCGTCCTCGCTGAACATGCGCACCCGGCCCTGGTAGATGTCGGCCGTCTCCTGGAGGGAGTCGGTGAACCGGCCCACGGTCCGCAGGTTGCGCACGTGCTCGCGCTCGGCCTCCAGCGCCTCGGGGGACTGTTCGCCGTGCCGCTCGCGCAGGGTGCGCAGGGTGGACTCGCACAGTTCGTGCGCCTCCACCAGCTTGCCCTCCTCGCGCATGACCTTGGAGATCTGGAGCGCCATGTGCAGGGTGTTGCGGTGCTCCTCGCCCAGGGTCCGGCGCCACCACTCGTGGGCCGTCCTGGCCAGCCGTCCGGCCTCGACGATCTCACCGGCGGGGACCGCGTTGCGGACGAGCTGGATGACGAGGTTGCGCACCCACGGGTCCTCGCAGTTCCACGCCTCCGACGCCCACACGTGCGGCACCAGCCGCGCGTACCGCTGGTGGGCGGCGACGGAGTCGTCCTGGGGGTCGTTGCGGCCCAGGAGCTGGTGGGCGCAGTGGCGCATCGTCTCGCGTTCCTCGTCGCTCATGGGAGCCTGGACCGCGCGCTGGACCAGACGGTGCAGCGAGATGGTGTTGTTGCGGTGCGAGATGTGCGCGAGGCTGTTGCGCCCGATGTCGCGGATGGCCATCCCCAACCGCGCGGGCTCCTCCAACGCCTGGCGGAGTTCGGGTGGCGCGTCGATCTGCCGCGCGAAGTTGAACAGTGAGCGCGGGATGGGCGCGGTGGCCAGGAACGAGCAGAGCTGGAGGAGCTGGAGCGCGGCCGGGTTGGTGGTCGCGAGCCGATCGAGCGAGACGTTCCACGCGGCGGCGACCGGGACCGGGTAGTCGGGGTCCACCGGGGACAGCAGCTGGATCATCTCGGTGGACTTGTCGGCGAACTGCCGCAGGTACTCCTCGGTGTCCATCCCGCTCTCGTGCAGCCACACCGCCGCCTGGTTCAGGGCCAGGGGGAGGTCGCCGAGTTCCTCGGCCAGGCGGTCGGCCTCGTCCTCGGTCAGCGAGGTCGGACCGCGGCGCCTGAGCAGCTCGATGCTCTCCGCGCGGGTGAACTCCCGCACGGACAGGAAGGTGTCGCCGCCCCTGCGCGTCCAGCTGCTGTCCCGTGAAGTGATGATCACGTGCCCCTCGCCCCCGACAGGAAGGTACTGCTCCAGCTCCTCCCGGGACTGCGCGTTGTCGAAGATCAGCAACCAGCGTCCGAAGGGCACACCCCGCCGCAGCGCCTCCAGGACGTCCTGGATGACGTGCTCGCTGCCCGCGCCGACACTGTCGAGGCCGAACCTGGCCGCCAGCGAGGCGAAGGCGTCGCGCAGCTGGTTGCCGTGGCTCGCCAGGAACCAGCAGATGAGGTCGTACTCCTCGGCGTACCGGTACAGGTACTCCTTGGCGAGCTCGGTCTTGCCGACCCCCGACATGCCGTTGAGCGCGGTGATGACCTGCCGCTGGTCCTTGACCAGCTGTGACCTCAGCGCGGACAGCAGTTCCTCGCGCCCGGTGAAGGCGGTGTTCCTCCGAGGGACCTGCACCCAGACCGCGTTCAACGGCCGACCCCGCGAGCGTCCACCGGTGGGTGGGTCGACAGAATCGTTCATCATTCCCCCACTCGACGGGATTATGGACATACCGTTTTTGTCGCCCGATGGGGCGGAACTGTGTGCAGGGTTCCGCGTTTTCCCTGTGCTGTTCTTGGTCGCGTGCGTAGATCCGGGACCCTGCGGTGATTGTAGACCAGGAGCCTCGGAAACGGCGACCTCCGAGGGGTTTTCCAAACGCGCTTTCCCGGGATCGGGAAGGGCGTCGGCGTACATGCCGCCCGAACCCGCGTAATCGCGGTGAAGGGAGATGCTCTCCATCGCGGGTTTCATCGAATTCACCCACCGCCGGGGCGCCTGGACGGTCCGCGGCTCCGCCACGCGCCGCCCCTGGAGCATCCGGCCGAGATCGCCGAACCACGGGTCCACCTGGTCGAGGCTGTCGGCGGCCAGGGCCAGCATCCGGCGGATGTCGGGGACCCGGCCGCCCAGCGACAGCAGCGCCTCCCGTACGCCCTCGCGGAACTCCCAGCGCTCCCCGCCCCCGTCCGGCCCCGGGTCCCGGGTGAGGAGCCCGCTGAAGAAGACCTCCGTCAGCTCCGACGGCGTGGGGCCGCCGAAGACGTCCTCGCACACCGCGCCCACCACGCGCGGGACGAGCGGCACCGCGGCCAGGGCGACGGCGAGTTCGAAGGCGTCGCGGGTGGCCGTCTGGTGGAACCGGCGCACGGCGCGGACCGCGTCGAACCCGCGTCCACCGTCGGAGCCGTCGTCGGGACCGGCGTCGGTCCCGGCGTCCTCCCGGTCGGCCGTCTCCGGGAACTCCGCCGAGTGGACCCACAGGCGGCCGCGGTCGCGTCCCATCACGAAGGACGCCCAGGCGTGGACGGCGTCCGGGCGGAGCGGAAGTACGGGGACGACCGTCCCGGACGGCGGCGGGTCCTCCTCACCGTCGCGGGGGATCGTCCGTTCGCGCACGTAGGCGGTGTTGGGCGGGGCGGGTTCGGTGCGTCCGGACACGCTCAGCTCCACGGGAACCGTGCGCAGCGCCCCACGCCGCCACAGCTGGGGGCGCAGCAGGTGCAGGACCGCGACGGCCCCGGTCGCGGCGGCCCCGGCGAGCCACCCCTGGAACACGCGGTCCCGCCAGGCTCCGCCGAGTCCGTCGGTGAGCACCAGGACGATCCGCGTACCCGTCCTCGGCGGTGGCGGGAGCCGTCCGGGGGCGCCCCCGGTGTCCCTGAGGACGGGCTCCCCGCCGTGGCCGGAGTCGAAGCGCAGCTCCCGCACCGACCGGAAGACGCCGCCGCCTCGGGCCAACCGGGAGAAGGCCGCCGCCACCCCGCGCTGGAACAGCATGGTGACGCCGTCGTCCACGAGCAGGACCAGGTCGACCGCCCGCAGCGACCGCGCGCGCAGCTCGGGGACGATCGGGACCGCGTGCCGTTCCCGGTCGTCCTCGGGCCGGTGCAGGGTGTCCAGCAGGGCGCGGGCGTAGTTGCGCGCGGTGCCCTCCACGTCCAGGCGGTCGCGCCGCCCCTGCGGCAGTTTGAGGTTGAAGGGTCTGAGGGCGGCGAGGAGTTCCTGCCGTTCCCCCAGCACGGCCTCGCCCGCCTCGACCAGCGGCGTCGGGTCGTACGGCCCGTCCCGCCCGGTGCCCCCGGGGAGGTGGACGGTGTCGACCGGCGTCCCGGGGGGCGGTTGCGGCGGGGTTCCGGACCCCTGGGACACCGGGCTTGTGGACACCCGGGGCGCGGAAGAACCGGTGTTCTCCTCCGTCTCGGGGGGGTCGGGGGCCTCGGGGTCCGCTCCGGGCGGGGCCGTCCGCGCCGGGTCCGTGCCGTGCGCGGACCGGGGCGGGTCCTGCTCCGGCCCGTCCTCCCGGGGCGGACCGCCGCGTCGGGTGTCGGCCCGTGTCCGGCGCAGCGCGGCGAGGTAGACCGCGTCCGCCAGGTCCGTCGCGCTGGCGCCGAGCGCCTCGGCCCACGGGTCGGAGCGGTCGCCAGATCGCCTGGGGCCGCCGCCGTGTTCCGCGCGGGCGCTCATCCCGGGGTTTCCGTGAGCCGGTGCCACAGCAGTTCGGAGAAGTGCTCCACGTGCTCGGGGCCGGGCGCCGTGCCCGCCCCGTCCACCGTCCCGAGCATGTGGACGGCGTTGAGCAGCTGGTCGACGGAGAGCCGGTGGCCGTCCGCGGTCCGGCGCAGGAACTCGGTGACCAGGGCGCGTGTCCCCGGCGGCGTGGCGCCGTTGAAGTGTCCGGCGACCATCGACACCAGCTCCTCCTCGTCCGGCAACTCCATGTACACCGGGACGCAGCGGCGCAGGAAGGCGGGCGGGAGGTCGCGGTCGCTGTTGCAGGTCACGACGGTGATCGGGAAGGCCGAGCACAGGACCTCGCCGCGTGTGACGCGGACGGTCCGGCCGGGGTCGTCGGTGCCCACCTCGATCGACTCGGCGGCCCCGGCCAGCCTGGCGAGCTCGGGAACGCGGTACCCCCCGTTCTCGAAGAGGTCGAGGAGGTCGCCCGCCAGGTCGAAGTCGCCGAGGTCGAAGTCGTCCACCAGCAGCACGCGCGGCAGCGCGGCGGGGAGGAAGGCGGTGCCCAGGGGGCCGAGGGTGAGGTAGCGGCCGATGGACTCGGCGCTGCTGCGCAGGTGGGCCTCGAACGGGTCGCCGTCGGCCCCCGCGCCGTAGCGGCGGTCCGCCGTCCCGAGGGCGCGGCGGCGGGCGCCCTCCACGTTGAGGTCGTGGATCTGGGTGAGGGGGTCGTAGGAGTAGAGCCCCTCGGTGGCGGTGGACCTGCTGTTGACCGCCCAGCGCAGCACCCGGCCCAACCCGAGTTCGCGGGAGATCTGGTGCGCCAGGCTCGACTTGCCCACCCCCGGCGGGCCGACGAGCAGGAGCGGTCGCCGCAGCAGGATCGCGGCGTTGACCCTGTCGAGCAGACGGCGGCGGCGGGCGCCCAGCGGGACCGCCGGAGACCGGCCCCGGCCGAGCACCCGGGAGGAGTCCTCCTCCGGGGGCGGGTCGTCCGGCGGCGGGGCGCCGGGGTCGGGCGCGCCCCCGTAGACGCGCCACGGCGGGGGCGGCGGCAGTTGGGCCGCCAGGTCGAGGTGGCGGCGGGGCTGACCGGTGCCATGGAAGATCCACCACTCCGGCACCGTCCGCGCGGAGTCGGCTGGCCCTGTTCCGGGGGGTGTGGTCATGGCATGCCCTTCGAACCGCGCCCAGGGGGCTATCGGATGCTGTCGGTGGACATCTGCGGAGGGGGTTCCGGCAGTACCGGAAGGGGATCGTGGTAGATGACGGCGATCTCGAGACTGCCCTCGATGTACCCGCTCTCACTCGGTGACACGCGTCCGGACCGGGAGCTGTGGAGAACTTCGGGGAGCGCGCGGATTTCCTCCGAGGTCACCGTCACCTCCCGTCCCACGCGAACCGGGTTCAGCCATGATCCGATTCCCGGGCCGAATTCCGCGGATCGCCAGACCACAACCGGAACTCCAAGCGTAATCGCCGACCAGACCTGTGTATACCAACGACCCAGTCGGGAGGGAACGGACAGAACGATCACCCGGTCGTCCCGGAGCCGTTCCGGAAGGGGATCGTCGTCCGTTCCCGGATCGTGGAACTCGTCGAGCGCGAGCGCCTCTCCGCTCGATTCCAACTGACGCCATCTGTTGACACACGTGCCCCACGCGTCACGGCCCGCCCGGTCCGGGAGCAGCTCCTCCGCGCGGTACACCACCTCCGCGCGGGCGCCCAGGGGGACACCGCCGGAGCGGGTGCGCTGCCAGGTCTCGGCCCGGAGGCGGTCGAGCAGGATCAGGGGAGCGACCAGCTCGACCCGCCTGCCGCCGTGGTGCGCCGTCCGGGGGTCGGCCTCCATCCGGCTGAGCAGCCCGCCGACCCGCTCCCCGATCGAGGCCGGATCGACGTCGGGGTACACGTCGTGGTCGCAGAAGTCCGGTTCCTCGCCCCGGCGCTGGCTGAGGACGGTCCAGTACTCCACCTCGTAGCGGTCCCGCCGCGTGCCCTGTCCGACGCGGACGACCAGGCGGGCCGGGCGTTCCGGCGCGGGCGGAGCCCCGGGCGGCTCCGGAGGGCGCAGCCCCCGGCCCCACTCCTCCAGCAGGCCCGTGTCGATCGTCCTCAGGTGGCGGGCGACCTCCGCGCAGAACAGGAGCACCGGCGGCGCCCCGTCCGGCGGGGCGGGGCGCTCGGCGAGGTCCATCAGGGCGTCCCAGGCCGTGACGGGTTCGGGGGTGTCGACCCGGAAGGTGGCCGGCCGGACGCGCTCGAAGACCGCCTCGACCTTGTCGAAGAGGACGGGGGTCAGCGCGTCCCGCACGGCGCCCACGTCCCGGGCGTCGCGGACCTCGACGTGCTGGGCGAGCAGGGTGTACTCCTCCTCGTCGAGAAGGGGGCGGGCCGCCTCCGCCGCCGCCCGCGCGCTCCGGCCGCGGTCCTCCAGGTGCAGGACCCAGCGCACCAGACAGCCGACGCACTCGCGCTCCCGGCAGAACAGGACGAGGCGGCGGGCGAAGACGGAGGGCGCCCCGGAGGCGTCCACGCCCCGGCGGACGGCCCTGGGCAGGTACCGCATGAGCTGCTCCCGGTGCTCCTGGGAGTAGACGTGTTCGACGTCGCACAGCGCGAGGGCCAGGTTCTCGACGTCCCGCGCGTTCACCCGGAGCCCCACTCCAGCAGCGGAGCCGCGGCGTCGCGGACGCGCCGCATGGAGGCGCTCCCCTCCTCCCACGCGTCCAACTGGTCCAGTACCTCGGCGAGGAGGTCGAACTCGCGGTGGGCCAGATGGACGAGTGACGCGGCGAAGGTGCGCGGGTCCTGGTCGAGGCGCACCCGCGTCCGCAGGCGCCGGTCGAGCCCCTGGTGGAAGGATCTGCGCTGGTCGGGGGAGGTGAGGGTGTCCAGGTCGGACATGGCGAGGCCGGTCGCGACGACCGCCCGCCGCACGGCCCCCTCGGTCGGGGGCTCCGCGGCGGGCCGCAGCCGGGGCGGGGAGGGGGGTGTCGGAACCGCCCGGTCCGACTCCCACACCGGGCGGATCTCCGTCATGGGAATCATCCAGCCCAGCCTGCCTTCGGTGGCCGCCTCACACACGATGCCCACAAGGGCGTCCGTCTCCTCCTCTCGGACACCGCCACCGCTGAAACCCCGGGTGAAGACGGCTCCGGCCCCGGGGTCGGTGTCGATCTGGACGTACTCGGGGTGGCTGCCGCCCGAACCGGCGACGCTCCCGGTGACCCACCGCCCGGAGGGCGACTGGGCGAAGCCGACGACGCGGACGCGGTCGCCGACCCGCGGTGGGCCGGCGAGGACGGCGGGGCGGGCCGGGGCGGGGCGGTCCAGCCGCAGAACGGCCGCGTCCCAGGGGCTGCCGTCGCGCCACCACCACCCGCCCGGGAGGACCTCGGCCGTGGCGGTCCACCCTTCGGCGCCCCGTGGCGCGTCCACGCTCACGCGGCTGCCGGGGCCCGCCTCGCCGACGGCGGCTCGGACGACGTGGGCGCACGTGACCAGGTGGTGGGGGGTCACCAGTGCCGCCGCCCCGTGGAGGGCGGAACCGCTCCGATCGGTGACACGCAGCTGCCAGTCGGCGGAATTCTGGTACGGCGGGTATTCGGCCAGGTGGGACAAGCAGGCTCCCGTTCGGCACGGGGGGAAGGGAAACGGGGGCGGAGATCGTTTCCCCCCACTGTCGACGTGGATTCCTGATGATTCTACCCACCGACCCGAAAACACCACAATACACAAATCCTTATAGCACCGGGCCTGAATGGTGAATTGAGTAGAGAAGTGCCCCGGGCCGACCGTTTCCGAACGGGGGTCCGCAAAGTCGGCGACGAGGGTGTCACCCCTGGTCACCAAGGGCGTCCGGAGCGTGCGCCCCCCGCACACGACGACGGAGCCCCCTGGAGGGTCGGGGACTGCCGCGTCTCCGACTTCCAGAGGGCTCCGTCACGCCCCGGCGGCTACTCCTGACGGCGGCGGCGACTCCACGGCAGGATCCGGTCCAGGGCGAAGCGGCCACCGGAGAACCCGAGCGCGAGCGCGGCGGCGCCGAGCACCACGACCAGCTCGAACTCGGAGAAGGCCTGACCGGCGTGGGCGAAGACGTAGGCGCCGACCATCTCCAGGGCCAGCAGGATCCCGACGACGGGCAGCGCGAACCCGAGGATCAGCGCCGCCCCGCCGCCGACCTCGACGAGACCGCCGACGACCGCGGCGACCTGGGGCATGGGGACGCCGACCATCCCGAAGAACTCCGCGGTGGCGCCGGGGTCGGCCAGCTTGGGCCAACCGTGGTAGATGAACACGCCGCCGACGACGAGCCTGGCCAGGAGGCTTGTGAAGTCGCCGACTCTCAGCGATGAGGACTGCTCGTTCATGGGGTTCCTGCTTTCGTGAGCGGGCGCTCCGGGGGAAGGCGCCCCGAAGCGGTCACTTGAGACTACAACCTTTTCCCAAGAAACTACATGCACCTTCGTTCCCATTCGACCACGTAAGGTGACGAAATCCGGGCAGCCCAAGCCGACGTCCACCCTGTTCGGAGGCGGTGGCGGGACGCGACCGCCCCGCCCCGCCCGCCGGTTCCCTCTAGGAACGCGGGTAGCGGGGCTCGGCCCCCTCGGGGTCGAGGGCGCCGAGCATCGCCTCCGAGATCTCCTCCAGCTGGGCGACCTGGGCGGGCGAGAGCGTGTCGAAGAGCACCCTGCGCACCTCCTCCACGTGCCCCGGCGCCGCCTCCCGCAGCACCTCCATCCCCTCGGGGGTGAGCGAGACGACCGTCGTCCGCCGGTCCCCCGGGCGCTTGGACCGGCGGACGAGCCCTTCCTTCTCAAGGCGGGCCACGGCGTGGGAGAGCCGACTCGCCGAGGAGCGCAGGATCCTGGCCAGCTCCGTCATCGTCAGCGAGCGGTCCGGGGCCTCGGAGAGCATCGCGAGCGCCTGATAGTAGGCGTGGGGCAGCCCGGAGTCCCTTCTGAGCTGGCGGTCCAGGGCGCCGTCCAGCAGGTGGACGGCCATCAGGAAGGTCCGCCAGGTCCGCTGCTCGCCCTCGTCGAGCCATCTCGTTCCGGCCACCGCTCCCCCGCGACACGTCGACCCCGCTCCCGGCGCCGTCGGCGCCGGGACCCACGGCACGCCGCTGACCTCCGACCTCCGAGGCACCACGCAACGCTACTACGCGGTCGACCGCCCCGGCCCGGAAACCGGTTCCACCCGCGCCGGGGCGTCCGCCACGGGTGGAACCGTCGGCGAACCGGAAAACCGGTGTCCGGATGTCGGACCCCTCTGGGACGATGCGGGACATGACGGACACCTGGAACCCGGCCGACGCGCGATCGGTGAGTGAGTTGACCGCGGCGACGGGCCGTCCGAAGTACGTGCACTTCTGGGGCCACCGGCCGCCTGCGTCGGGCGGGGTCTCGGCGAGCTGCCTGTCGCAGTGGTGGCCCGCCGACTTCACCGTCGACGGGACCGCCTACGCCACGGCCGAGCACTACATGATGGCGGGCAAGGCCCGGCTGTTCGACGACGCGGAGACGGCCGAGCGGATCGTCGCGGCCGGACACCCCGGGGAGGCCAAGAAGCTCGGGCGGCAGGTCCGGGGCTTCGACCAGGCGACCTGGGAGGAGGCGCGGTTCGGGATCGTGGTGGACGGCAACGTCGCCAAGTTCGGGCAGAATCCCGACCTGCGGTCGTTCCTGCTCGGCACCGGCGACCGGGTCCTGGTGGAGGCCAGCCCCCGGGACCGGGTGTGGGGGATCGGGCTGAGCGCCCGGAACGAGAACGCCGAGCGGCCCGAGCACTGGCGCGGACTCAACCTCCTGGGCTTCGCGCTCATGGAGGCCCGGGCACGGTTGGCCTCCGGTGAGGGGGATTGACCCCTCCCCCAGGCGCCGGGGTCAGCCCCCGCCGACGCGGGCGACGATCTCCCCGACCCGACCGCCGATCGAAGGACCGAGCGGGGTGTAACCCGCCTCCTCGACGACCTTCGAGCCCTCCTCGGAGAGGGCGTAGGTCCACAGGTCCCGCAGCGCGGCGCCGCTCCCGTCCCCGTCGTCGCACTCGAAGGCGAACACGTGGCTGATCCGCATGATCGGGTACGCGTCGCCCACCGCCCGGGGCAGCGAGGCGGTTCCGTCGGAGTCCAGCCGCAGCTGCTCGGTCGCCGCGCGCGTGCCCTCGGGGGTGGGACGGGCCGGGACGCCCTCCGCGTTGTGGACCGCCACGTCCAGCAGATCGGCCTCGGACAGGTGGACGGCGTTGACGAAGCCGATGCCGCCCTCGTACTCCCGGATCGTCTGAGCCACGCCCGCGTCGCCCTGGGCGGCGACCGAGGCCGATCCCCAGTCGGTGCCCCGCCCTGCCTCGCCGTGGCGTTCCCGCCACCTCGCGCCGTTCACGGCCAGGTACTCGCTGAAGACTCTCGCGGTGGAGGCCGCGTCGAGGTGGCGGACCGGCCGGACCTCCAGGTCGGGGACCTCGTAGTCGATCGTCTCCGGGTCGTCGTGGTAGGCGGGCAGATCCCGGTAGTTGGTCGCCTCCCCCGTGTAGATCACCTCGAGCTGGCGGGCGTTCAGCGTCATGTCACCCACCGCTGGGGTCGCGGTGATGACGGCCACGGCACCGGTCACCAGGGGAAACTGCGCGACCGGGCAGCCACGGGCGTCCTCGGCCTCCCGGCGCTGGCTGTCGGTGAGGCCGAAGTCCGCGACACCGAAGTCGGTCTCGCCCGCGACGAACGCCTCCGCTCCGGCGCCCGAGCCCACGGTGTCGTACGAGACCGTGACGCCCGGCTGCCGCTCCCGCATGTACTCGACCGCCCACGTCTGGACAGCGGCGGCGGCGAAGGAGGAACCGGAGCCCCGCAACTCCCCGGACAGGGTGTTCGGGGCGGCGGGCTCGACGGCCGCCGGCGTCCCGTCGGCGGGTTCCCGGTCCCGTCCCGCGCCGTCGGCGGCGAGGCGCTCGGCGGCGTACAGCCCGAACGCGCCGAGAACCGTGAGCGACAGGGCGCCGGCGCCCAGGAGCACGGGGAGCCTCCGGCGGCGGGGCCGCGCCCCGCCGCCGACCGGTGGAGACGTCGGGACCGGAAGCTGGGCCGGGGGCGGCACCGGTGAGGAGGCCGCCGCGTGCGGGAGACGCCGCGGCGTCGCGGCCGGGAAGGGCGGCGACGGCGGGGCGGGCGCCTCGAACGGCGGCGGCGCGGGGGTCGGCACGGTCGCCCCGGACGCCGCCTCCGCGTCCCCGGTGTCCGGTTCCCAGTGGTCGCGGATGAGCCCGTCGACGATGGTCGTGTCGTCGTTCCCGGGGCCGTCCGGGAGCGGACCGGCGACGCGGTGCACGAGCTCCGCCGCCGGCGGTCTGCGACCGGGGTCCTTGTCCAGGGCCTGGACCACCGGTCCCGCGAGCTCCTCGGGCAGCCCGTCCAGGTCCGGTTCCTCGCTGAGGATGCGGTACATGAGCGTCTCCGCCCCGCCGTTGCCGAACGGCGGTCGCCCGGTGGCGGCGAAGGCGACCATCGCCCCCCACGCGAACACGTCGGCCTCGGGCCCGCTGACGCCCCGGTAGCGCTCCGGGCTCAGCCACGCCGGGGAGCCCACCAGGCCACCGGTCCGGGTCAGGCCGGTCTCGTCGACCGCCCGGGCGATCCCGAAGTCGAGCACCTTGGGGCCGTCGGGGGCGAGGATGACGTTGGACGGCTTGAGATCGCGGTGCAGGACCCCGGACGCGTGGATGGCGGCGACGGCCTCGGCCATACCCGCCGCGAGCACCCGGGCCCGGGGCAGCGGCAGCGCACCGCCCCGGCGGACGCGGTCGCCCAGCGTGGGACCGGGCAGGTAGGCGGTGGCATACCAGGGCTGGGGCGCACCCGTGTCGTGGGCCAGGACGGGGGCGATGCAGCGGGCCCGGACCCGGCGCATCAGTTCGATCTCGCTGGCGAAGCGGGCCCGGAACTCGGGATCGTTCGCGTACTCGGCCCGCACGACCTTGATCGCCACCCAGGCCCCCTGGAGGTCGGTCGCCGCCAGGACCACGCCCATACCGCCCGCGCCGAGTCGGCCGTGGACGGTGAACGGCGGGATCGCCCGGGGGTCGGTCGGATGGAGCGGCGTCAGACCGGGCGGCACACGGGGCGGGAGGGGCGGGCGGGTCATGGAAGTCCTCGGGTTTGGGGGCCTCCACCCCGCGGTACGGCGTCGGTCGCGTCCCACGGGAGGAAATCGATCACACGGGTGGGACGCCTCACCGGTCCCGTCCGTTCACCCCCGCCTCCGAGCGGGCGAACGGACGGTTCGGGGACGGCGGAGTCCGCGCCTGACCGCGAATACCGGCACACCACGGAAGAATGCGGGGGACAACCACTATTTCACATAGGTGATCCGGTGTCCGTTTCTTTCCCTCCGCACCTGTGCGGGGGAGAATTCGCCTGCGGTAAACCCTCCGTTTGGCTCCGTCCGCCACACCACAGGAGTAGAGTCCGAAAACACGGACAGTACGGTGCCCCGGCACCCGCGCCCGTTCCCCGGAGCACTCCGGGTCTCGGCATTCCCGCCGCCACCCTTCAGCGATTCTCGTGGCCATCGGTCGACGACGCGGTCACGCGCCCCGGGAAACTGGTCCACCACGCGCGCACGGCGCGCCGCGTTCGTTCCGGGACACGCCGTCCTCACATTGACGCGACCAGATCCGGGGGACTCCCATGGCCTATTACCGCATCCACCTCAACGACGGCTCCTCCCACACCCTCCAGGCGGTGCGCATGCGCACCGACGCGCACTGCCTCTACCTGGAGGAGCGCGCGGCCGGCGCCTGGCGCCAGGTGTTCACCAACCCGCTCACCGAGATCGACCGCGTCCAGCGCCGCTTCACCGAGAACGACGGCACCTGGACCTGGCTCAACGAGCGGATGCCCGCACCCATCGGCGGAGTGCGCTCCTGGTGAGGGGCGAACCCCGCACGAGGGGGCGGGCCGCCCGGTGAGCGGGGCCCGTCCCTACCAGGGCAGGACTCCGTGGCACTCCTGATCCGGCTCCGCCGCCAGATGGCCCCACAGCACGCCGGAGGGCCCGTCCTCCGGCAGGGTCGCCAGGCGCAGGCTCACGCGCGCCCCCTGCTCGGCGGTACGGTGGCCGCCATGGCCGTTGAGGTCGGTGGCGCAGTACCCGGGGTTGGCCGCGTTGACCTTGATCGGGGTGTCCCGGAGCGCCCTGGCGTACAGCGCGGTCACCATGTTCACCGCGGACTTGGACACCGGGTAGCCGGGCGTGACCGGCAGGTCGCGGAAGGGGCCGTCGGGGTCGGCCATCGTGGCGATCGATCCGACCTCGCTGGACACGTTCACCACCCGCGCGGCGGCCGACGCGCGCAGCAGCGGGAGGAACGCGTCGGTGACCCCGATGACCGCGACCACGTTCACCTCCAGCATGCGGCGCACCGCCGCCAGGTCGGTGTCACCGAACGCCCCCCACCCCTCGGCGATCCCGGCGTTGTTCACCAGGACGTCCAACCGCCCGTGGGTCTTCTCCACCCACGCGGCCACGGCCGCGACGCTCCGCCCGTCGGTGACGTCCAGCCGCACCGCGCGGGCGTCGAGGCCCTCGTCCCGGAGCGCGCGTTCGGCCGCGGCTCCGCGTCCGGGGTCCCTGGCGCCGACCAGCACCGTCATCCCCTCCAGCCCGAGCAACCGGGCGGTCTGGAATCCGATCCCCTTGTTCGCCCCGGTCACCAGGGCCACCTTCGCCTCGTGTGTGTCGGTCATGGATGCATCGTCGAGCCCGTGGGCGGCGGCCGGAAGGGACCCGGTGATGGTGGTACCGGTCGTACCACCCACGGCGGCCCGGCATGGGGCACCCTGGTGTCCCGACCCCCGAGGAGGCACGCCGTGGCGGACCGTCGCGAACTCGCCGCGTTCCTGCGCACCAGACGCGCCCGCATCGGCCCCCGTGACGCGGGGTTGCCGGACACCGGGCGCAGACGCACCCCCGGCCTGCGACGACAGGAGGTCGCCCAGCTCGCCGGGGTGTCGGTCGAGTACTACATCCGCCTCGAACAGGCGCGCGGCCCCAACCCCTCACCGCAGGTGCTGAAGGCGCTCGCCCGCGCCCTCATGCTGGACGCGGACGAGCGCGCCTACCTGTTCCGGGTGGCCGGGGCACCGCAGCCGGAGACCCGGGCTCCGGACCGGGAGGTACCCGAGGGCGTGCGCCACCTGATCGCCGGCCTGACGACCACGCCCGCCTACGTGCTGGACGCCAGGTACGACGTCCTCGCCTGGAACGAGATGGCGGCGCACTTCCTCGGCGGCGCGCCCGAGCGGGCGGACGGTTCGCGGCACAACGTCATCGAGTGGATGTTCCACGGCCCAGAGGACGACCCGCGCTGGGAGGATCCGGACGTCGAGGACTTCGCGCGCTCCTCCGTCGCCGACCTGCGCGCCGCCTACGCCCGGTACCCGGGAGACCCGGGGATCACCGGCATGGTGACCACGCTCCTGGGGGTCTCACCGCGGTTCGCGCGCATGTGGGCGGCCCGGGACGTGCGGGAACGGCGCGGACACCGCAAGACCGTGCACCACGCGGAGGCGGGACGGCTGGAGTTCGACTGCCAGGTGCTGCTCATCCCCGACACCGACCAGCGCCTGATCACCTACTGCCCCGTTCCCGGCTCGCCGACGGAGGAGGCGCTGGCCCGACTGCGGTCCGCGCGACCCGCGCCCGTCGACCCGCTCCCTCGTCGCCGTCCGGTCGTGTAGCCGCCCGTGGGACTCCGGAACGACGAGGGGCGCCGGGAGTCCGCCTCGGGTTCCCGGCGCCCCCGTCGGCGCCTCTCGGTGGAGGGTTCCGGTTACCGGCCCTCACCGTGGGGGGAACCGGAGGTCCCGGAGCCGTCGGTGGTCTGCTCACCGGTCAGGCTGGCGCCCAGCCACTCGTCCCAGGACATCTGGTAGTAGCCCCAGCCGTTGTTCCACTCCAGCTCGCGGTCGGTGCCGGTGGTCTCCAGGACGTCGCCCATGAGCGTGTTCTCGAAGACCCACCGGGCGTCCTCCAGCCGCAGGTTCGTGCAGCCGTGGGAGGTGTTGGCGATGCCGATGTTGCCGTTGTAGGAGGCTTCGTGGAGGAACTCGCCGCTGTTGGAGGTGCGGACGGCGTACTGCACGTCGACCTTGTAGGACTCCGGGGAGTCGGCGGGGATGCCGACCGTCGTCGAGTCCATGGTCAGCTGCTCGTAGCGCTCCATCAGCACATGGGTGCCGGAGGTGGTGGTGTAGATGTGCCTGGAGGCGTCGCCGTTGCTGACCGGGATGACCCGGTCCTCCTCGCCGTCGATGTTGACGACCATCTCGTGGTCGGGCACGTGCATCGTCATGATCAGCTCACGGCCGATCTCGAAGTCGATCTGGTAGTCGCGCACACCGTAGACGCCCTCGGACGCCTCGACGCCCGCCAGGTGGAGGTCGACGGTGACGTTCTGGTACGGCTCCCAGTACTCCTCGGGGCGGAAGACGGCCAGCCGGTCCGACACCCAGTTCCAGGCGCCCGCGATCTCCTGGTCCGCGATCACCTCCATCGAACTCTCCACCTGCTCCTTGTTGGTGACGGGCAGGTCGAAGCCGATCACCACCGGCATCCCCACCCCGACGGTGGCCCCGGCCTTCGGATAGGTGGTGTAGGGGTCCACCTCCAGTCGCTGCCCGGGGGTGGCGTCGAGGGTGGTGAAGGTGTGGGAGAGCTCGGTCTCCTCACCGGCCGCGTTCGCCGCGGTGGCGGTGACGACGACCTCGGAGCCGGGACGGATGTTCCAGTCGCTGACCCATTCGGTCTCGTCCTCGTTGAGGGTTCCGGTCATGGGCAGGAGGTCGGTCTCGCCCTCTCCGGTGCCGGTGAGGGACGCCTCGCTGACGACGTTCTGCTCGACCTGGACGTCGGTGATGACACCGCCCTCGGCGGTCACGCGGATGGGGGAGTTCGGGGCGACGTCGGCGCCGCCGTCCTCGGGGGTGATCGACAGCGCCGCGGGCTCGGCGTCGACGGCGGTGTCCTCGCTGCTCTGGGTCTCGGCGCCACCGGACGTACAGGCAGTGGCCGCGAGCGCCAGCGCCATCAGTCCGATGCCGAACCGACGCGTCACCGCCGGGGTGGTGTTGCCCGTCACGTCTGGACCTCCATCTTGAACGCCGGGTGCCTAACGCACGCTGTCGATAGTGAGACGCGCGAACGCCGAAAAGGTTCGGAACTTCCGCGGATCGGTATAGAGAGGTGATCCCGGACGCGTGGGGCGAACGCGCCGGAACAGCCGACGATACATCCCAGGGGTAGGGGTCGGATCCTCCGGTCCCGAGATTACGGTCATCCGAGACCACCCGCGCACGCAGACCGATCACCCCCGGGAATACCTGAGCGAACGAACAGGTTTCTGGGTAGTATCTGGAGCATTCGATCAGGTTTCTCCGAAGGGGGCCCCATGCCCTGGATCTGGCTGTGCGGCGCGATCCTCGCCGAGGTCGCCGCGACGACGTCGCTCAAGCTGTCCGAGGGATTCACCCGGCTCGTCCCCTCGGTCGTCGTGGCTGTCGGATACGTCACGGCCTTCGCCATGCTCTCCCAGTCCCTGAGCCGGGGGATGGCGCTCGGCGTGGCCTACGGTGTGTGGGCGGCGGCGGGCATCGCCCTGGTCGCCGTGATCGGCGCGATGTTCCTCGGCGAGTCCCTCACCTGGATCCAGGCGGGCGGGATCGCCCTCATCATCGGCGGCGTCATGGCGCTGGAGATGGGCGGCTCCCACTGACCCCCGCCCGGTGTACGGACCCCGTCGACGGAACGCTCCCCCAGGGGACGACATTCCCGGCCGAAGCCCCGTCGACGGCGGCGGGAGCGACCGGACACCACGGACAATGGAACACGTGAGCGAGACCGAGCACATCACCGACGGCCGACGGCGCAAGGGCGAACAGCGCCGACGCCTCCTCCTGGACGCCACGATGCGGATCATCGAACGCGAGGGCGTGGCCGCCGTCAGCCAACGCCGGGTCGCGGCCGAGGCCGGGGTGCCGCCGAGCGCGGTCACCTACTACTACGCGGCCGTGGACGACCTGCTGGTGGACGCCCTCACCCGGGTCAACGACACCTACGTGGCCGCGATCGCGGCGCTGCCCGAGGACCCCGACGGCGCCCTGCGCGGGTTCGCCGCACTGGTGGCCACGGGGTCGAACGCCGACCGGGCGCACGTGATGGCCGAGTGCGAGCTCTTCCTCATCGCCGCCAGGCGGCCGTCCATGCGTTCGCAGATCGAGCGCTGGAACCAGGCCGTGGACGCCTTCCTGGCGCCCTACCTGCCCGACCCGGTGGCCAGGGCGGGGGCGGCCGCCGCCGTCGACGGCCTGATCCTGCGTGGGTGCACCGCCGACCCGGCGCCGAAGGTGGACGAGGTGTACGCGGTCCTCAGCCGCCTGGTGTCCGCCGCCCCAGAGCGGCGTACCGGCCCGGAGACATCCCGATGACGGAGGTGAACTCGCGGGTCAGGTGGGACTGGTCGCTGTACCCCAGCTCCGCGGCGAGCGCGCCCCAGTCCGGCCGTTCCCCCGACCGGGCGCGCTCGGCCGCCTCGTAGATCCGGTACCGGCGGATCACCGTCTTGGGGGAGAGACCGACGTGGTCGGCGAACCGGCGTTGCAGGAGGCGCACCCCGACCCCCTCGCGCCGGGCCAGGGCGGACACGCTCACCGCCGAGGGGTCGGCGGCCAGCCGGTCCACGAGGTCGGCGGTGTCCTCGGCGGGGTGGCGCCGGGCGGGGAGCCGCGCGGCCAGGAGGTCGTCCACCCACGTGATCAGGGGCGCGGGAGCGTCATGGGCGGGAAGGTCGGCGTCGAAGAGCTCCGACCACGGCAGGACGGCGTCCACGATCGTGCTCAGGGGACGGCCGAGGAGCGGGCGGAACCCGGCGGGGCGGAACATGACCCCCAGCGCCCAACCGGTCCCCTCCAACCGGCGCGGGAGCACACGTGTGGCGGGTCCGTACACCGCGGCGCCGCCGTCGTGGAACACGACGTTGACCACGGGGTGCGGCAGAACCCGTTGGACGTGCGGAGCGCGCCCGGTCAGGTCCCACGAGGCCACCCAGTAGCGGTCCACGAAGCGGGAGACGGACGCCGAGGGCGCGTGGCGGTCGAGCCGGAAACGGGTCAACCCGGTCCGGGGGTCGAGGATGCCGCGCGCGTCCCGTTCCACGGTCCGTGGCCCCGACCTCCCGGTGACGGCCGTTCGCTCACCCATCTTCGAACACCTGTCTGTCGCGTTTGTTCAAGACGGTCATGGGCACTCGGAGCAGACTGGGCGCCACCGCCGATCCGGGAGAGAGGGCTCCGCCATGAGTGACATCGCCACGCGCTACGACCGGCTGTCCGCCGCGTTCGCCGCCGCCGTCGCGGCCGTTCCCGAGGACGGGTGGTCGTCCCCCACGCCCTGTCCGGGCTGGACCGCGCGCGACCTCGTCCGCCACGTCGTGGACACCCAGGGCATGTTCCTCGGCCTGGTGGGTCGTGAACTCGGCGAGATCCCCCCGGTGGACGACGACCCGGCCGCCGCGTGGCGGGCCGCCCGGGCGGTGGTCCTGGGCGACCTGCGCGACCCCGAGCGCGCCGCAGCCGAGTTCGACGGCCTCTTCGGCAGGACCACGTTCGCCGAGGCGGTCGACCGGTTCCTGGGGTTCGACCTGGTGATCCACCGCTGGGACCTGTGCCGTGCGACCGGGCAGGACGAGCGCATCGCGCCGGAGGACGTGCGCTGGGCGCGCCGGACCGCCGACACGTTCGGCCCGAACCTGCGCCGTGAGGGCGTGTGCGGTCCCGAACTGACCCCTCCGGAGGACGCCGACGAGCAGACCCGCCTGCTCGCCCACCTCGGCCGCCGCGCCTGGTAGCCGCCCCCGGGCCGGGGCCGCCGGGGCCGCCGGAGCGGGGACGCGCCGGTCCGGCGTTGCACCTCCGAGACGTCCGCCTCCGGCGGTACACCCCCGGATCATCGTCTTCGGGATCGCACGCCCCGCGCGCCCGGCGACGCATCCGCGCACCACGATCAGGTGTCCGTCCCGCCACGCGCGACACCGGCCTTGGCCATACCGACCAGCAGGCGCAGGATCATCAGCCCCGACGCGGCCAGCAGCGCCCAGGCCACGATGTCGAGCACCTGGGCGCGCGCGGACAGTTCGTCCCACACCACGTCGGGGCCCTCGGTGACGTTGAACAGCCCCACCGACATCAAGCCGGTGGCGAAGGTCAGGGCCGTGAGCACCGCGCGCTGGGTCATCGCCCGGAGCAGGGCGCGGTCGGCGGGGTGGGCGAACGGACGCACCCGGACGGTGAACCTGCCCTTGTGCAACTGGTCGGTGACCCGGTCCAGCCGCCGGGGCAGGCGGCGGAGCGCGGGCATGAGCGCGGCCAGTTCCACCATCGCCGCGTCCCGGATGTTCTCCCCGTTCAGAGCGTGCGCCATCCGCTCCTGGGCGAACCTGCGCGCCTCGCCGACCGTGTCGAACCCCGGACAGAGGTGCACCAGTGTGCCCTCCAGCGTCGCCAGGGACCGGAACACCGCCGCCAGCTCGGGCGGCAGGGAGAGACCGAACCGGGTGACGATGAGCGTCAGCTCGGTGAACATGCGCATGCTGGCGGTCGCGCCGCCCTGGAGGTACCGGGCCATGAACTGGCCCAGAGCCCGGCGCAGGCGCTCCTCGTCCACCCCGGAGGGGTCGTCGACCACGTCGAGGAGGGTGTCGGTGAGCAGGACCGCGTCGGTGCGGTCGAGGGCCATGAGCATCATGCGCAGGGCCTCGCGGGTCCGGCCGTCCAGGCGGCCCACGGAGCCGTAGTCCAGCAGCCCCACGCCGCCGTCGTCGAGCAGCAGGATGTTGCCCGGATGCGGGTCGGCGTGGAAGATGCCGCTGAGCATCACCTGTTCCAGCAGGCAGTCCAGCAGCACGCGGGCGAGGCGGCCGCCGTCGGCCCCGCTGAGGTCGGCGCCGCCCAGGGGTGTGCCGTGCAGGCGTTCCATGACCAGGACCCGGCGCGTGGTGTAGGTCTCGTGCACGGCGGGGATGCGCACCGGCGAGTCGGCGGCGGCCTCGGCGACGGCGGCGATGTTGGCCGCCTCCACCTCGAAGTCCAGCTCCTCCAGCAGCGCCTCGGCGAACCCCTCCGCCAGGTCCACCACCCCGATGGCCGGACCCCAGTCGGTGCCCCGCTGGAACCTGCGGGCCAGCCGCCGGATGATGTCGAGGTCGCGGTGGACGACCGGCCCCACGCCGGGGCGCTGCACCTTGACCACCACCTCCTCGCCGTCCGTCAACCGGGCCAGATGGGCCTGGGCGATGGAGGCGGCGGCGAGCGGTTCGGCGGAGAAGTCCGTGAAGACCTCGTCCAGCGGACGGCCCAGCGACCCCTCGACGCACTCGCGGATCCGGTCGAACGGCACCGGCGCGACCTCGCTGTGCAGGCGGCCCAGCTCCTCGACGAACACCGGGGGCAGCAGGTCGCGGCGGGTGGCCATCACCTGCCCGAGCTTGACGAACACCACCCCGGCCTCCTCCAGGGAACGGGCCAGGGAGCGGGCGAGGCGGCGCTGGGTGGAGGCGTCCTCCTCGCCGTCGCGCCGTCCGGTGACGTACCCCCACAGCCCGTGTCTGGCCAGGATCCACACGATCCGGCGGTAGCGGCCCATCCGCTTGGACCAGAGCACGACCGCGCGGGCGGAGGCCACCGGGCGCAGCCGCGTGCCCTGCGGCAGGGCCAGCTCCACCGCGACGAAGACCAGCATGGCCGCCGCGGCCATGGACAGGTACGTGAAGGCGAGGAACCCCGGGGCCGCCCGCCGGTCGGGGTCGAGCTCCATCGCCGCCTGGATCGAACCGGCGTACAGGGTCACCCCGAGGACCCCGCCCAACACCATGCCGACCATGCCCGCGAACGCCAGCCGGGGCAGATGGAAGGGGACGCCCATCATCCGGCTCGCCAGGACCCCCAGCCCCAGCAGCAGGAGGGCGAAGAGGGCCAGCGACAGGATCTGCCCGACCCAGGCGGCTCCGTCCGCGACCGCCGAGCCCAGCAGGGCGGCCGACGCGTGCACGGGGAGCCCCTGGAGGCTGCTGAACATGACCACCAACCCTTCCGGGGCGTCGTGGCGGGCGCGCCTTCCCGGGGCACGCCCGTCAACGGGGGGTGGGAACGGTGTGGCGCCGCGGATCCGGAGCGGCGGGTGCTGGAGACGGGGGCGCCTGAGGTCGAGTCTGCCATTCTTCGGGCCATTCCGGAGGGTCGCGTCCACAGCCTGTGGACAACCCCCCGCCCGCCGGGGACGCCCCGCCCCGGCACCGTCCCGCCCCGGGGCCGGTCCGAAGCCGGGTCCGCGCGGGAGCGGGGCGCGCCCCCAGGGGAGCGCGCCCCGCCACGTCGACCGTCAGCCGACCGGAGCCGACCGGTCAGCAGGTCAGCAGGTCAGCTCCCACGAGCACTCCAGCTCGCCGCTGCCCTGCCGCGGGGTCGCGCCCCGCTGGGAGAAGGTCGTCACCGGGGCCTCGTGGCCCAGGTACTCGGCGATCCGGATCGCGATCCCGTCCTGCACGTGGTACGGCGCCCAGCCCGAGTGACCGTTGTTGATCACGCTGAACACCAGGTCGCGTCCGTCGGGGCCGGTGACGTACCCGGACAGGGCGCTGACCCCGGACATCGTGCCGGTCTTGGCCCGCACGACGCCGTCCGCGGCCGTGCCGCGCATGCGGTTGGTGAGCGTGCCGCCCACCCACGGGTCGGGGTCGCCCGCCACCGGGATCGCCGCCCGCCACGTGTCGAACCAGGAGGCGTCCCGCACCCGCGTGTACAGGTCGGTGACGGCGTCGGCGGTGACCCGGTCGGTCCGCGACAGGCCGGAACCGTCGTTGAGGACGAGGTCGCCGGTGTCCACGCCGAGACCGGCCACGGCCTCCTCGACACCGGCCAGACCGGCCGGCCACGAACCCTCGTCGGCGACCTCGCGGCCGATGCTCTTCACGAGCATCTCCGTGTGCCCGTTGTTGCTGAACTTCAACAGCGGGACCAGGAGTTCGCCCAGCCGGTCGGACTCGTGGTCGGCGAGCACCTCGGCGTCCGACAGGTCCTTCGGGCTCTCGCCCAGGGTCACGTCGCCCCGGACGCGGACCCCGTGCCGTTCCAGCGCCTCCCGGAAGACGTGCCCGGCGAAGGCCGCGGGCTCGTCGACCGTGCGCAGCCGCACCACCGGCTGGGCGTCCTCGGGCAGGGAACCGGTCACGGTGATGGTGTTGGTGCCCGTGGGACGGTCGATGACGACGGAGCCGCTCTCCCCGGCCGCCACGGTGACGGCCCGGTTGTCCAGCTCCATGTAGCCCTCGGCCGCGCCCAGGTCCACGTCGACCGCCTCACCGTCGACCGTCGGGGTGACCACGACCTCCGTGACCCCGGTGTCGAGGCGCTCCCCGTGGGCGACGGTCAGCGCGGAGATCTGCGCGTTGTAGGCGTACGGCTCGTCCGAGGGCCACCAGTCGTCCACCAGGCGCTCGTCGTCGAACCAGGTGTCGTCGGCGACCAGGTCGCCGCGGACGGTCCGGACCCCGGAGTCGGCGACCTCCCGCGCCATCGCGTCCAGATCGTCCGCGGTCAGCGATGGGTCGCCGCCGCCGACCAGGAACAGGTCCGAGACGGAGGAGCCGCCCCGGCCGATCCGGTCCTCGACCATGACGTCCGTCGTGAACGTGTGGTCGGTGCCCAGGACCTCCAGTCCGGCGGCGGTGGTGAACAGTTTCATGTTGGAGGCCGGGAGCAGCGGGGCGCCGCCGTCGCGCGCGTAGAGCCGCTCGCCGGTCTCCGGGTCGACGACGACCACACCGGACACCGCGCCCTCCAGGGCGGGGTCCTCCAGCAGGGCGTCGATGTCGGCGCGCAGATCCGCCAGGCGTTCCTGCTCGTCGACGGCGTCGGCGAGCGCGGACGAGCCGGTGAACGGCGCGAGGGCGACCAGGGGGATCGCCGCCAGAGCCGCCGCGGCCATCCGTGTTCCGCGGCCGGAGCGACGGAGGCGACCACGTGCGGGGCGTGGGTCGCCGGGGGTTACGAGGGTCATGGATCTCCTCTGAGATCATCGGTCCTGTACGGCGCCGTGGGAACGGCGCCACGAACGTAGCCGACGGTGTCCCCGCCGGGCCACGGACGCGCCTGGGGGGACGGAACACGGGGAACCCGTCGCCACGGACTCCTTCCGGGGAGACCCGCCCCCACCCAGGCGTGCCCACCGGTCGGATGCCGGGCGCACCGGGTTCGTTCGCACCGCCGTCCCCGATCCGCTTACGACCCCGCGACCTCGGACGACGCCCCCGAACACCCCCGGAACGGCGATGGCGGGCCGGGCGGCGGCGCGGGGTCGCGCCGGGCGCCCGGCCCGCCGGGGTCCGGGGAACCGAGGTCAGATCAGCTCGACCACCTCCGAGTAGTGGCAGGCGTCGTGGTGGCCGGAGCCCCGGTCCGCCAGCTCCGGGGGCTCCTCCACGCAGCGGACCTGTTCCTGGGCGGAGAGTTCGTTCGCGAACTTCGGGCACCGCGTCCGGAACCGGCAACCCGACGGCGGGTCGGCCGGGCTGGGGACGTCACCGGTCACGATGATCCGTTCCCGGGTGCGCTCCTTGACCGGGTCGGGCAGCGGGATGGCGGAGATGAGCGCCTGGGTGTAGGGGTGCGCGGGCGCCCCGAAGAGCTGCTCGGTGGTGCCGGTCTCCACGATCCGACCGAGGTACATCACGGCCACCCGGTCGGCGATGTGCCTGACCACCGACAGGTCGTGCGAGACGAACAGGTAGGACAGGCCCAGCTCGTCCTGGAGATCCTCCAGCAGGTTGATCACCCCCGCCTGGATGGACACGTCCAGGGCCGAGACCGGCTCGTCCAGGACCAGCACCCGGGGGTTGAGCGCCAGGGCGCGCGCGACACCGATGCGCTGGCGCTGGCCTCCGGAGAACTCGTGCGGGTACCGGGACCCGTGTTCCGGGTTCAGTCCCACCAGATCCAGCAGCTCGCCCACCCGCCGCCGGGCCGAGCCGTTGCCCTCACCGTGGATGCGCAGCGGCTCGGCCACGATGTCCGCCACCGTCATCCGCGGATCCAGCGAGGCGAACGGGTCCTGGAAGACCAGCTGGAGGTCGCGCCGCAGCGGACGCATCTGGCGCGGGGTGAGCGTGTGCAGCGGCTGGCCCCGGTAGTACACCTCCCCCGACGTCCGCCGGATCAGCTGCAGCAGCAGCCGGGCGGTGGTCGACTTGCCGCACCCCGACTCGCCGACCAGGGCCAGCGTCTCCCTCTCCCGCAGCTCCAGGGAGATGCCGGACACCGCCTGCACCTCGCCGATCTTCCGCCTGAGCAGGCCCTTCGACCGGATGGGGAAGTTCTTCACCAGGTTCGTGACGGTGAGGATGGGTTCGCCCCCGGCGGGGTCCGGCGCCGTGTCCGCCCGGTCCCCACCGGTGTCCTCCGCCGCGCCGCCCTCCCCGGCTCCCTGCCGCGCGGGGCGGAACAGGTCCGCGGGGGAGGACTCGCCCAGCTCGGCGCTGAAGTGGCACGCGGCGGAGTGCGCCGCCGGATCGGTCACGTCGGCGGAGACCCGGTCGCCGTGCTCGTCAACCCCCAGCAGGAGCGGTTCCTCCTCGTGGCACTGCTGCCGCGCCAGGGGGCAGCGCGGAGCGAAGGAGCACCCCGGGGGCATGGCGCTGAGGGACGGCGGCGTCCCCGTGATCGGGTTCAGGCGCTCGCGCCGGCCCGCGTCCAACCGCGGCAGGGAGCCCAGCAGGCCGAGGGCGTAGGGCATCCGCGGGCGGTAGAACACCTCCTCCACCGGTCCCGACTCCACGATGCGGCCGCCGTACATCACGGCGACCCGGTCGACGTTCCCGGCCACCACGCCCAGGTCGTGGGTGATGAGCACGAGCGCCGCGCCGGTCTCCCGCCGCGCCGCGTTCAGCGCCTCCAGGACCTGGGCCTGGACGGTGACGTCCAGCGCCGTGGTCGGTTCGTCGGCGATGATGACGTCGGGCTCGTTGGCCATCGCGATCGCGATCACCACGCGCTGGCGCATACCGCCCGACAGTTCGTGCGGGTACTGCCTGAGCCGCTGCTCCGGATGGGGGATGCCCACCAGCTCCAGCAGCTCCAGCGCGCGCTCCATCGCCTTGGCCCTGCTGACGTTCCGGTGCGCGAGCACGGCCTCGGCGATCTGGTAGCCGACGGTGTAGACGGGGTTGAGCGAGGTCAGCGGGTCCTGGAAGATCATCGCGATCCGCTCGCCGCGCACCTTGCTGATCTGGGCGTCCGTCAGCCCGATGACCTCCTGGCCCAGCACGCGCGCCGAACCCGTCACCCGGGCGTTGCGGGGCAGCAGGCCCATGATCGCCATGGACGTCACCGACTTGCCCGATCCGGACTCGCCGACGATCCCCAGCGCCTCCCCCGCGCGCAGCACGTAGGAGACCTCGCGCACCGCCCGCAGCGGCCCGTCGTCGGACTCGAAGGTCACGCTGAGGCCGTCGACCTCCAGCACCACGTCGTCGCGGTCCACGGTGCCTTCCCTCTCACTGTTGGTCGCGTCGGTCGCGGTCATCGGCGCTCCATGGTCTGTCGCGGGTCCAGGGCGTCGCGGAGCCCGTCACCGATGAAGTTGATCGTCAGGCAGATGACCACCAGCAGGACGCCCGGCGGGTAGAAGAGCCAGGGCCGGGTGGAGGCGGCCGTGCGGGCGTCGCCGATCATCTGGCCGAGGGAGATGTCGGGGAGCTGGATGCCGAAGCTGAGGAAGGACATCCCCGCCTCCAGCAGGATCGCCACGGCCACCAGGAGGGTGGCGGCGACGATGATCGGCCCGGCCGCGTTGGGCAGCAGGTGCCGGACGATGATCCAGCCCGGCGACGCGCCCGCCGCCCTGGCCGCCTCCACGAACTCCTGCTCCCGCAGGGACAGCACCACGCCGCGGACGACACGGGCGATCTGCGCCCAGGAGAACGCGGCGATGATGAGCGCCACCGCCCACCACGTGGTGCCCCCGCGCACGCTTCCGGCGATCGCGGCGACCATGACCAGCAGCGGGACGATCATGAACACGTCGACGATCCGCATCATCAGGGAGTCCACCCGGCCGCCGTAGTACCCGGCCGTCGCCCCCCACAGGGAGCCGACCACCGTGCCGAGGATCGACACGGTGAACGCCACCTTGAGGGTCTGCTGGGCGCCGCGCATGAGCTGGCCGAGCACGTCGTTCCCGGCCGTGGTGGTGCCGAGCGGGTGGTCGGCGTTGGGCGGCACGCTGGGCGGGATCTCCCGGTGGACGGTGTGGTCCCACGTCCACAGGTAGGGGCCGACGAAGGCGAAGAGCGTGATCACGACCAGCACGCCCAGGCTGATCATGGCGGGCCGGTGCCGGAGGAACCGGCGTGTGATCATCTGCAGCTGGGTGCGCTCGACGCCGCCCACCCCGTCGGCGTCGATCGTGCGGACCGTGTCCGGCGCCCTGTTCTCACTCATAGCGGATCCTCGGGTCGAGCACGCCGTACAGCAGGTCGGCGATGAGGTTGGCCAGGATGACGGTGGTGCCGCTGAGCATCAGCCACGCCATGAGGGCGAAGGAGTCGTTGGCCTCCACCGCCTGGATGAAGAACTCGCCGAGTCCCCGCCACTGGAAGACCCGTTCGGTCAGGACCGTGCCGTCGATGATGGCCGCCATGCCGACGGCCACGACCGTGGTCAGGGGGATCAGGGCGGTGCGCAGGGCGTGCCGCCGGACGACGACGCGGTTGGGCAGCCCCTTGGCGCGCGCCAGGCGCACGTAGTCGCTGTTGAGCACCTCCAGCATGGAGGTGCGCTGGTACCGGCTCCACGACGCGAAACTGGTCAGCATCAGCACGATGGTCGGCAGCGTCATGTACGCGAGGGCGTTGGTGAAGCGGCCCCACGGGGACAGCCCCTGCGCCTGGTAGGTGCCGTCGCCGACCGTGGCGAAGAAGGGGGTGCCGACGAGTTCGTTGAACGAGACCCCGGCCTGTTGGACGAGTCCGGCGAACCAGAAGGTCGGCATGGCCAGGGCGAGGAAGCCGACGAAGGTGAGGGCGTAGTCGAGCTTGGAGTACTGGCGCATGGCGCTGACGACCCCGGTGAGGACCGCCAGGCCGAGCGCGAAGACCATGGCCGCCCCCACCAGCCGCAGGGTGACCCCGAGGCGTTCGGCGATGTTGGCGCCGATGTCGTAGGTGGCGCTCTGGGTGGAGGGGCCGAACTTGCCCTGGAGCAGGCCGATGTCGCCGTTGCCGCCGATGCCGGTCATCCAGAGCCAGTACCGCTCGGGCATGGACCGGTCGAGGTAGAGGCGTTCCGCCTGGAGCTGGATGACCTCCGGGTCCGGGGGCGGCTGTTGGACGTGGAGATCGGCCAGCGGGTCACCGGAGAGGTCGATCAGGACGAAGGTGAGGACGGACGCCAGGAGGAGGACGGGTATCGCGCCCAGCACGCGCCGCACCGTGTAAACGAGCATGGGGTGTGATCCTTCAGGGTGGACGAGGACCGGCCCGGGCAGGGTGGGTGTACCGTGCCCGGGCCCGGAGACCTGGACCGAGCTACTCGGCCAGGCTCCACTCACCGATGTTGTAGGTGGCGCGGAGGCTGGAGTAGAGGTTGTCCTCGATGCCCGCGACCCGGTCGTTCACGAAGAAGTAGTTCGGGTCGGCGAGGAGGGGGAGGACGTAGGCGTCCTCGACGAGGATCTCCATGGCCTGGTTGGCGTACTCGGCGGCCTCGTCGCGGTTGGCGGCCGTGCCCGTCATCTCCGTGAGCTCGTCGACCTCGGAGTTGGAGTAGCCACCGAAGTTGCTGGAGCTCTCGCTGTGCCAGAACTGCTCGGGGCTGCTGGTGAAGTAGGGGGAGCCGCTCCAGCCGAACTCGACGATGTCGTAGTCCTGGCCGACGAGCATCTCGCCGAGGTTGTCGGTCATCTCGATGGTGGTGTCGATGCCGATCTCGGCCAGGTGGGCCTGGATCAGCTGCACGGAGTTGTTGCGCACCACGGTGTCCGTGCTGCGCAGGCGGAACGGGCCGACCTGCTCGCCGTCGAGCGTGAGGGTGTCGCCGTCGAGCTCGTACCCGGCCTCCTCCAGGATCTCCAGCGCGGCCTCGGTGTCACCGCTGCCCTGGCCGGTGGGGGTGATGTGGTCGACGTAGTACTCGCTGTTGCTGTCGAAGATGTGGTTGTTCTTCAGCTCGTAGTCGGGGAAGCCCTGGCCGTAGGTGCGGTTGGCGATGTCGTCCCGGTCGATCGCGGTGAAGATGGCGCGGCGCAGCTCGACGTCGGAGAGCCACTCGTTCTCCGTGTTGATGTCGATGTGCTCCCAGGTGCTGCCCTCGCCGATGGTGACCGTGGCGTTGGGGACGCCCTCCAGCTCCGCGATGACGTCCTCGCTGAACTGGGCGGGGTTGGCGCCGTCGATCTCACCGTTGTTGAACGCGTTGACGAAGGTGCCCTCGTCGGTGTTGAACGGCATGATGATGCGGTCCAACTGGACGGGGTCGCCCCACCACTCCGGGTTGGGCTCCTTGACCACCTGGTTCTCCAGGTCGCCGTCGACGATCATCCACGGGCCGCCGGACCACTCCGGACGGGTCTCGTGCAGCCAGGTGAAGAACTCGCCGAGCTCGTCGGGGTCGTCGACGTCCCAGCCGTTCTCCTCCGCCAGGTGGGACGGGTAGAAGCCGCCGCTGGCGCTGGTGGAGTCGAACTGGCTCATCCACTCTGGGTCGGAGAGCCCCTCCTTGAGGGTGATGGTGATGGTCTTGCCGTCGACCTCCATCGTGTCGATCATGTCGGCGTTGGTGGTGCCCCGGGAGTCGCAGGTGGTGCAGTAGCCCTCGTCCGGGGAGGCCGACATCATCGCGGTGACGCGCAGGTCCTCACCGGTCATGGGCGTGCCGTCGCTCCAGACCGCGTCCTCGTGGAGGGTGAAGCTGTACTGGAACGGCCCGGCGTCCAGGTCGTCGTTGATGACCTGGGGCTCCTCGGCGAGGACGTCCATGTTGTACTCATACGTGCCGTCGGGCTGCCAGACACCGGTGTGCGGGATCACGCCGGAGAGCATCTGGACCGTGTAGACACTGCCCGAGCCGTTGGTGCTCGCCCACGCGGCCGGGAGGCTGTTGATCACCCAGGTGACCTCCCTTTCCCCCTCCGCCGGACCGCCTCCGGAACCGGAACAGGCCGTCAAGACCATCATCGCGGAGGCGCCCGCCGCGGCCAGCGCGAGCGATTTCCTTCGTTCGTGCATCAGTTACACCCTTGATCGCTAATACGAGACGAACACGCAGCGTCGGAACACATGACGCATACCCCGCCGAAGTTAGGCGATTAGTCGTTCAGAAGACCATTAGGCGAAATGTCTGTATAGCCCCAATGCCGGATTCGTGACCCATCCGCAACCCGTTCGCTGCCGTCGCCGAGAGTGGTCGGCACGCGCCCCAACACCCCGGAAACACTCCACGCGGCCCCACGTCTTCGCAGGCCAGAGGAGATATCAGCGAAGCTACCCAGCGAAGCCGGATTCGGACATGCCAAAAATGGACGAAGACCTTCCGGCGGACACCCCGCGAAATCGGGACCAAGGTCAACAGTGTTTATCCACGCGAGCGCCTTCCATCCACCCCTCCGACAAAGCGGACATCAGGCATCAAACAGCTCACATAATCTGAGAAACACCCACCGTCGATCGCATCATTCACCAGTCGGAAAACAGGAGAGACAAACATCCCTTCATCGGAAGATCCGATTACAATCGGACAAAAGAAACAAAGCCGAACAACAGCTACCAACAGTCACAGACGAGCAGCCTGCACCGTGAACCGGGGTGTCCGAAACCGCAGTCCGCAGGGGCGAGGAGCCGATAAGCTGCGATCGGCGACCGACGTCACCCCGTGCAGTACCCAGTGAGAGAGGCATCTGCCGTGTCCGAAACCGTCCGCATGGTCTGCCCCGCAGGCCGCAAACACGTGGAGTTGACGGCCGGTTACCTCCTCGTGGCCCTGGCCGTCGTCGCCGTGGTCCTCGAACCCGGACACTGGGCCACCATCACCCTGGGAGTCCTCCTCGCCCTCATGGGCGCCGCACTGGCCGTCCACGGCCACCTCATCAAGGCGCCCGTCCTGGAGGTCTCCGACGACGAGTTCCGCTACGTGCGCGGCCGCTACACCGTGAGCGTGCCGTTCCAGGACATCGGTTCGTACCACGTGCTCCCCGGCCGGATCCGCTCCCTGGCCCTGTACGACACCGCCGGGCGGCCCAAGCGCTTCCCGTCGCTGCACAGCCGCCGCACCGCCCGCACGCACCTTCCGCTGACCGGGATGACCAGGCCCGCCAAGGTCGAGGCGTTCATGGCGGTCGCCGGTATCCCGCCCCGCGAGCGCTCCCTGACCTCCTGAGCCCGACCTCCCCGGGCGGGGCCGGGGCGTCGTCAGCGCGGCGCTCCGGGAGACCGCGCCCCTCAGGACACGTGCGGCGACGGCCGCACCACACGCCCCACGGACATACCGCCTCAAGGGCACGTGATCTACCCTCGATGGGGTGAAGCAGTCCAGAATCACCGCCATCCTGACCGTAGCGGGGATGCTCGCGACCATGTGGGTCTTCGAGATCCTCGACAGCTTCCTGCTCAACGGGGGGCTCGACCGTGAGTTCGGGCTGCGCGCCTGGACCTTCTCCGAGCCCTGGACCGTGCTCACCGCACCCTTCATGCACGGCAACCTCGCGCACCTCATCGGGAACTCGCTGCCGTTCCTGGTCCTGGGATCCCTGGTCGCCTTCAGCGGTCTGGGCCGGTTCCTCCTGACCACCCTGATCGTGGCGGTGGTGAGCGGACTCGGCGTGTGGCTGTTCAGCCAGCCCCTCTCCCTCACCGTCGGAGCCAGCGGGCTCGTCTTCGGCTACTTCGGCTACACCATCCTGCGCGGCATCATCGAGCGCAAGACCATCGACATCGTGATCATGATCTGCGTGGTCCTCTTCTACGGGACCATGATCTGGGGGGTCCTGCCCCAACACCCCGGCGTCTCGTGGCAGGCCCACCTGTTCGGGTTCATCGGCGGCCTGCTCTCCGCCTACCTGCTCCCCCGACGGGAACGCCGGGACCAGGCCAACCAGTGGAAGCCCGGAGCCCAGGGCGGCTACTACGCGCCCTGAACCGCGCGGGCCGCGCACACGTACGGGCCGCCTCCCCGGTCGGGGAGACGGCCCGTATCCGTTTCCTACGGCCTCGTGACCTCGGCACGGGGCCCGGGACGCCGGGAGCCGGTCAGAACTCCAGGCCCTCCGCGTCGTCGCCCAGGGTGCGCTCCAGGAACTCGGGGTTCTCGGAGAGCCAGACGCGAGCGCCCTCCTGCGGGTCGTCCTCGTACTCGTCGAGGGTCAGGGACTCCAGGGAGCCCAGCTCCTCGTCGGACAGCGTGAACTCGCTCAGCCAGGAGGCGGCGTTCGGGTAGTCCTCGGCGAAGCCGCCGCGGCCGACCGCGTGGATGGTCTCGGCGCCGCCCATCATGCCCTCGGGGTCCTCAAGGTCCTTGAGGTCGTACTGGGCGTAGGCGATGTGCGGACGCCACAGGGTGACGACGATCGGCTCCTCGGCCTGGTAGGCGGAGTCCAGCTCGGCGAGCATGGCGCCGGTGGAGGACTCGACCAGCTCCAGGTCGTCGCCCAGGCAGTAACCCGGGATCGCGTGCTCCTTGGTGGTGCGCACCAGACCGGAGCCGGACTCGATGCCGACGATCTGGCCGCCCAGCTCGTCCGCGTGCTCACGCAGGTCGGCGATGGTGTTGACGTCCTCCATGTAGGCGGGGACGGTCAGCGTCAGGCGGGCGTTGTCGTACCAGTAACCGAGGTTCTCCAGGTCGTCCCCGTAGTCCGCCCAGTAGTCCGCGTGGGTCTGCGGCAGCCAGGTGTCGAGGAACAGGTCGACGTCGCCGTTGGCGGCGCCCTGGTACATGGGGGCGACGTCGAGCTCGGTGATGGTGACGTCGTAGCCCTTCTCCTCCAGGAGCACCTCCCACAGGGCGGTGGCGGCGATGCCCTCCTCCCACGGGATCAGCGCGATGTTGATCTCGTCGGCGTCCTCGCCGGACTCCGGGATGTCGACCACCGGGATGTCGGCCTCCTCGACGACCGGCGCCTCCGCGCCCGGTTCACAGGCGCCCGCCGCCTGGTCGTCGCCGTCACCCTCGGTCAGGTCCTGCCCGCCGCCACCGCAGGCGGTCAGCAGGAGTGCACTGCCCAGGCCCAGGGCCGTGAGCGATGCCAGACGCGCGTTCATACGTGTTTTCCCTTCCCTCGATGCTTCTGTCGTTCCCTCACGAGCGCGCGCGCTCGGCGCGTGCCTGCGGGGTGTTGTGCGTGACCGCGGCCGTCAGACGGTCGAGGAAGATCGCCAGGACGACCACGGCGACACCGGCCTCGAAGCCCAGCGCACCGTCGTTGCGCGAGATGCCCTGGTAGACCTGGTTCCCCAGGCCGCCCGCGCCGACCATCCCCGCGATGACGACCATGGACAGGCTCAGCATGATGACCTGGTTGACACCGGCCATGATCGTGGGGAGGGCGAGCGGGACCTGGATCCCGGTCAGGATCTTGCGGCTGGGCGCGCCGAAGGACTCGCCGGCCTCCACCAGCTCCTTGTCGACCTGGCGGATGCCCAGTTCCGTGAGGCGGACGCCGGGCGGCATGGCGAAGACGACGGTCGCGACCACACCCGGGACGGAGCCGATCGAGAAGAAGAAGATCGCCGGGATGAGGTAGACGAAGGCGGGCATCGTCTGCATCAGGTCGAGGACCGGCTTGACGATCTTGCTGACCGTGTCGTTGTAGGCCGACAGGATGCCGATCGGGATCGCGATGACCACCGCGATGAGGCTGGCCACGAGGACCAGGCCGAGGGTGTCCATGGCGTTGGTCCACTGGTCGACCGACGCGACCACGGACAGCGCCACCAGGGCGAACACGCCCATCTTCCAGCCCGCCACGGAGAACGCCAGCAGGCTGAGGAGCAGGAGCATCAACAGGGCGCGGGGTTCGGTGACCACCACCGGCAGGAGGAACCAGCCGAGCAGGACGGCCGCGAGCCAGCCCCCGGCCACCACCCCGGTGCGTACCCGGGTGCCCCTGTCCAGCGCCCCGAGCACCGTCACGGCGGCCAGGAACAGCAGGGAGACCACGAAGTAGCCGTCGGCGTACTCTCCGGTCGCGTCGATCAACCACCGGATCGGCGCGGGCGGGAGGAGGTTGTTGATGGCCCAGTCGCCGACCCCGAGCTGGGCCTGGAGGATGTAGAGGACCGAGACCACGCCCACGACGGCCACCAGGGGCTGGCGCCGGGTCCTGAGCAGGGGGGCGGCGATGATCGCGGCGGCGATGAAGGCCAGCTGACCGGCGGCCGGGGAGACGAAGAACCCGGAGAGGGCCTCCACTGACCAGCTGACGAAGGCGCCGACGGCGTCGAAGACCACCCCGAAGTTGCTCTTGAGCCACTGGTTGAGGGTCTCGAAACCGGCGCCGAGGGGAATGGTCGGCGGGAAGTCGACGGGGGTCACGCGCTCTCCTTCCCGGCCGCGAGGGCGGCGAGCACGGAGGTGCGCGACACCGTCCCGATCGCCCGGCCGTCGTCACCGACCACACGGAGGTGGTCGGAGGTGGTCATGCTGCCGTACAGGTCCGCGATCGGGGTGTCGGCCGCGACCTCGGGGAGGGACGCGTCATCGGGCGCGTCGGGGTCGATCGCCTCGGTGGCGGTGAGCACGCGGGTGCGGTCGACGTCCTCGATGAAGCGCTCGACGTAGTCGTTGGCCGGAGCGCTGAGGATCTCCTGGGCGGTGCCGATCTGGGCGACGCGGCCGTCGCGCAGGACGCAGATCCGGTCTCCGAGGCGCATGGCCTCGTTGAGGTCGTGCGTGATGAAGACGATCGTCTTGCCCAGGGTCTTCTGGAGTTCGAGGAGCTGGGTCTGCATGTCGCGGCGGATCAGCGGATCCAGGGCGCTGAACGCCTCGTCCATGAGGATGATGTCGGTGTCGGCGGCGAGGGCGCGGGCCAGGCCCACGCGCTGCTGCATACCGCCGGAGAGCTGGTGGGGGAGCTTGTCCTCCCAGCCCCCGAGACCGACCAGGTCGAGGGTCTCCTGAGCCCTGCGGTCGCGCTCGGCGCGGGGAACACCGCGCAGCTCCAGACCGTAGGCGGCGTTCTCGCGGACCGTACGGTGCGGAAGGAGCGCGAAGTGCTGGAAGACCATGCTGATCTTCTCGCCGCGCAGCCTCAGCAGGTCCTTCTTGCTGAGGGCGGAGATGTTGACGCCGTCGACCTCGACGGTGCCCGAGGTGGGCTCCAGGAGGCCGTTGAGCATGCGGATCAGGGTGGACTTCCCGGATCCGGACAGGCCCATGACGACGAAGATCTCGCCGGGCTTGACCTCGAACGAGACGTCGATGACGGCTGCGGTCACGTCGAGGTCGGCGATGGTGTCACGGTGGCTGCCGTCGGAGAGCCGCTCGACCGCGGCCCCTGCCTGCCTGCCGAACACCTTGTACAGGTTGTCTGCACGTACTGCTGACACGGTCTCCTCTACGGGGCTGTCCCACCGCGAGCCCCGACAAGGCGTGTGCCCCTTCGCCACCCGCGGTTACCTCAGGCGGCGGGTCGGCGCAGAGCCCCCGCGTGCGCACCCCGAAGACCGGGGCGAGACCGCCACCTGGTGTCACGTCGGGGCGCCACCTTACCGAGATGTACACCGGCGGTTTAGTTGGAATGTCACCAGCAAATAACAGGTTTAACCGGGATAAAAACGGTATGTCGACCTATGACGGCGGTTCCCGGCACCACACAACACCCAGTTGTGATCTATGCCACATGGTATTCTATGGTGATATTGGACACATCACCAAAACGGTTACACCACCCCACGGAACGTGTCCAACCCTGACCATACCGTCAACACCCCCGACGGGAGTGGCCGCATCCGGTCAGTCGGATTCGGCGGGGATCGGGGTGCGGATGAAGTTCTGGTGTGAGCGCGAGGGCGTCGGACCGCGCTGACCCTGGTAGCGGGAGCCGTACCGGGCGGAGCCGTAGGGATGCTCCGCGGCCGAGGAGAGCCGGAACATGCACAGCTGGCCGATCTTCATACCCGGGTAGAGCTTGATCGGCAGGGTGGCGACGTTGGACAGCTCCAGGGTGACGTGCCCGGAGAAACCGGGGTCGATGAACCCGGCCGTGGAGTGGGTGAGCAGACCGAGGCGGCCGAGGGAGCTCTTGCCCTCCAGACGGCTGGCGATGTCGTCGGGGAGGGAGACGACCTCGTAGGTGGAGGCCAGCACGAACTCGCCCGGGTGGAGGACGAACGCCTCGTCGCCGTCGGTCTCGACCAGCCGGGTGAGGTCCGGCTGCTCGACCGAGGGATCGATGTGGGGGTACTTGTGGTTCTCGAACACCCGGAAGTACCGGTCCAGCCGGACGTCGATGCTGGAGGGTTGGACGAGACCGGGGTCGAAGGGGTCGATCCTGACCCGCCCGGCGTCGATTTCGGACCTGATATCGCGATCGGAGAGCAGCACGCTCCGAACCTACCGCCTGGGAGAACGCGGCGGGGGCGACCTCGTACGGCGACCCGATCCGGCGGCGAGTTGCCCACCGACCCCGGAGTTGGGCTAGGATAGCGTTCGTTGCCAGCCAGTGAGGATCACCGGCGGGAGCAAGCGGATGTAGTTCAATGGTAGAACTTCAGCTTCCCAAGCTGATAACGCGGGTTCGATTCCCGTCATCCGCTCCGTTCGAAAGACGGCCTCTGACGTGCGATAACGCTTCGCACACCAGGGGCCGTCTTCGCGTTGGGGGTGCACCAGCGGGTGCACGGGGCCGGGATCGGGCCGGTGGGTGTGCTCCGCCCATCCCGTCATACACACCTCCGGCCGGGGTGCACGCGGGTGCACGGACCGGCCGCGTGAGCCCGGCAACCAGGGCAAACGCGGATGGATCGCCCACCGCGGCGCCCGGGGCGAAGGTTCTCCAAGATCTTCCGCCGATTCCCTTCGCTTCCGGCCCCACCCAAGCGATGGTCCACGCATGGCAACCATCAACCAGCGAAAACTGGCCAGCGGCCGCATCCGGTACTGGGTGAAATGGCGGCTTGGCGGCACCCGTGACGGTGCACCCCAGTCCGAACCGTTCAACGTCCACGCCGACGCCTACACCTTCAAACTCCACGTCGAGGCAGCGGGCCACCAGTGGCCGGAGAACTGGATCCCCCGCCAAGGGTGGGCGCAGGGGTGGGTCCCCGGCCACGGGTGGGTCAAGATCGAGGAGGACGATGATCCCGAAGAGGAACCAGTGCTGTTCGCCGACTTCGCCCGCGAACTGATCGACTCCATGTCCGGCATCGACGAACGCACCCGCGCCGACTACCACCGCGACCTCGACCGCCACCTACTCCCCCACTTCGGGAAGGTGAACCTGCGCGACACCTCTCAGCTCAAGCCCAAGGACGTGAGGGCCTGGGTCAACCACCTCCAGGCCGGAATCCCCGACCCCAGGACCCCCGTCAACCCCAACAACGGCAAGGGCAGCAAGAAGGGCGCCAAACGCGGACAGAAGAACGGATGGCTACGGCCTCCGCTCGCCCCGAAGTCGATCCAGAACCTGCACGCGCTGCTGTTCACCATCTGCGAGGCCGCCGTCCGCGAGGACCCGCCGCTACGCCACTCCAACCCCGCCGCCCGCACCCGCCTACCCCGCGTGGACGACGGCGAGGGCGACCAGGAGATGTGCTTCCTCACCCGCGAGGAGTTCCAGATCCTGCGCGACGCCGCCCACGCCGACGTGCGCGACATGCTGGAGGTGTTCGTGCGCACCGGTCTGCGCTACAGCGAACTGGTCGCCCTCCAGGTCCGCGACATCACCATCACCCGAGCGGTCGGTGCCGACGGGACCGCGACCGTACGCGGCTACCTGGACGTACGCAGGGCGTGGAAGCGCCAGAGCGACAACACCTTCAAGCTCGGCCCGCCCAAGACCCGCAACTCCCGCAGGCGCGTCCCGCTCTCGCCCGGCACCATCAACCTCATCCAGGCACGATTGAAGGGCAAGGACGCCGAGGACTTCGTGTTCACCACCAACACGGGAGCGTGGTGGCGACACTCCTCCTTCTACTCACGACGCTGGGTCCCTGCCGTGAAGAAGGCCCAAGAGCGCGGCCTGGCCAAGAAGCCGCGCATCCACGACCTGCGCCACACCCACGTGGCGTGGCTGATCGACAAGGACGTGCACGTGTTCAAGATCCAACGCAGGCTCGGACACAAGTCGATCACCACCACCATGGACCGGTACGGGCACCTGGTCACCGACATCGACGACGCCATCATCGAAGCCATCGACGGACCACCCACCGCCCCGGCACCCCACCTGGATCCGGACGGCGGCAAGCGCCTGCGGCTCATCTCCTGACCGAGAGGTCTAGGGCCAGAAGGGCCGGTGGGGCGGGCGCACACTCCCGCCCCACCGGCCCGCTGCTCCTTCTCCCTATCTCTTGTACGGGCGCCCTTGGAAGGTTCGCCGTGCGGGAGCGACCTGGTGAGCGGCTCGTTCCACGATCTGCTCCAGGTCGGCGGTGGTGAAGCGGACGTGCTTGCCGAGCCTGCGATGCGGCACCCGCCGCAACCGGACCCGCTCACGCAACCACGACTCCGGTACCGCCAGCACCCGCGCCGCCTGAGGGATCGTCAACAACCGCTCCAGCGCCCCGTCTTCGTGATCGTTGTCAGGCCGCTCGTCCCCCACCACGCACACCTCCCCCGCGCTCGTCACGACTGGCGGTGCGGATCTGGCGTCGCTCGTCCTCCGAGGCGCCGCCCCACACCCCGTAGAGTTCGCCGCGCTTGATCGCCTCGGCCAGACAGTTGACCTGGACCGGACACACCCGGCACACCCGCTTGGCCGCGCGCACCGACCCGCCCTGGGCCGGGAACCACAGGTTCGGGTCCATTCCCCAACACGCGGCATACGCCTGCCAGCCCCCGTCGCGCGGGTCGGGGCGTACGGGGCCACCAAACCGCCCGTCCGCCCCCGACACGCCGCCCCGGCGTAGTGGGCGCGGGCGCGGTGTCCCCGCCGCTACGTGGCCCACCAGCGGCGTCTGCCGATTCGCATCCCCCATGTCCGCCCTTTCATGATCCGTCCGGATCCGTCGTCGCTTCCCCTCTGACGACCTCCTAGGAAGACGGCCCCACCGCAGATGCGACACCCGAACTGCGATCACGAGGTGGCGATCACGCGGCGCCGCCAGTGCTCGCCCGACGAGCCGCGAAGCAGTTCACGGCAACCAAGAAAAAGCGGCGCGAGAAGAAAACACGCGCCGCCATGACTCTCGCCTGGCTGCGCGATCTTGACCGCACCAACCCGAGCCGCG
Organism: Nocardiopsis sp. FIRDI 009; assembly: GCF_003386285.1. Taxonomy (GTDB): domain Bacteria; phylum Actinomycetota; class Actinomycetes; order Streptosporangiales; family Streptosporangiaceae; genus Nocardiopsis. Next base: position 13,823 of record NZ_QPNC01000003.1, on the reverse strand, counting down.
GAGGTGCGTCAATAAATGGATGATGTGGTGAACAAGAAAGGGTAGGAGGGGCGGGTGGGTGGGGATAGTGAGACCCTCGTGGGGTGGGTGTGCGGGGGCGGGCCCGCCCCCGCACGCCCCGGGCGCCGCGCGCCCTACGTGAAGAGGACTACCCACTTGGGTATACAGCCGCGGCGGCCGGTGGACCACCCCACAGACCGTTCGACCTGCACTGAACCCACCGCCGGGGGTGGTCCACCCAAGGCGGGAGCGCCAGACGGAGGCCACGGCGGACGCGGTAACGGCCCACTTACCGGCCCAGTCACAGGCGGAGTCACAGGCCCACTTACCGGCAGCTCTCCACCAGGATCACGACCGCCCGCCGAAGCTTCACCGAGCAGCGCCAACCATCCCTCCCTCTTCTCGCTGCCACCGCACGCAGGTCCGCTTTTCCCAGCGGCCACAAACGGGAATCCCTACCTCTCTACCAGGACGAGGAATTGCCTTTCTCCTCGCGGGGATACGCATTGGGGATATCGCACAGCTCCACCCGGTCACGGCAGTGCGCCAGCCGCCAGATCGGCGCGCCCGCCCCCTCCACCGCCAGACGGTGGTGGGTGGTCAGGTACACCCCCACCGTGCCGGTGCAGGCGGAGGCGAGCGTGCGCGCCGCGTTGTCCTCGCGCCGGTCGGAGTGGACCACGAACAGCACGATCGACGGCAACTTGCTGGCCTGGGCCAGGAGCGCATACCCCGGCATCTTCCGCTTGAGCTGGGTGAGGGGTTCGGTACCGGTGTCGTACTCCACGAACGCGTCCAGGACCACCTCGCCCTCCTCCCAGCGCACGAGAGCGTCCGGGCGGACGTAGCGGCCCCACCTCTCCTTGCACTCGCGCTCCGACCTCCACCGGAGCAGATCAGCGCCCACCTCACGGGCATCTTCGAGGAACAGGGCACGGGTCTCAGCCAGACCGAGGATGTGGTCCAGGCGGGGCGAGTGGGCCAACGCCAGGGCCCGGTCGGAGCGGAAGTTCAGCTCCTCGGGCTCCTTGTCCTGGTACAGGGCGACCAGCACCGCTCCGGTCGGGGACAGGATCCAGTGGTCGGGGGCGTTGCGGTCGTGTGCGTGGCGGCGAAACCGATTGAGCAACCCGTACCGGAACAGGGTCAGCAGCCGGGAGCGGGCCCGGCGGGGTCCGGCATGAGGGAAGTAGATGCGGTGCAGGTGGTGGGTGGTCATCACCTGGTGCTCCCACAGGCCCACCAGGATCTGCCGGTCCCGGTCGGTGATCCGGGGAGCCAACCTCGACAGTGTCTGCTCGTACTCGTTCACGCACGCCCTCCAGGGGTCGTCGCCCTTCCTTTGCCTTCCACCTCCCTATGGAGACGGGCAAGGCGCGGATGCGACACCGAGCACCCGAATCTCCGCCCTCGGAGATCCAGGCGCGCGTGGGCGTTCCTGCGATCACGCCCACCCATGAAGTAGGCGGGTGGTGCCGCTGAAGCGACACCACCCTCATCCCGGTCCGAACCGCTCAACCAACCGTGTTGAGATAAGTCCGGACCACCGCGGCCAGATCGGCCAGATCGTCCGAAGCCCGCTGCGGCGGGGCGGCCAACAGGTCACCCTCAGGAACGTGGGGAGTGGGAACCGGCGTCCGGATCTGGGGTGGCGGGGGCATGTAGGGGCGGACGAGGGCACCCCACTCCTCCTCCGGGTCGGTCTCAGGCGCGGCGTCGAACTGCTCCATGTGGTCGTCGTGTTCCCAGTACGCAGCCACCTCTTCGACCGACGCCACCCGCCGCGCCAAGGTGCTCGGTTCGGACGCGGTCGCCGAGACGGCCGGAGCAGGTGGCTGGGGGCGTTCAGGTGCCGGAGAGGTCGCGGCCCTGTCGCGCTTGGGTGGGTCGGGGACGAACACGAACGTCAGCATCGCGGCCACCGTCGCTGTGGCAAGGGCCCAGAGCTGGCCCGCGAGGGTTCGCTGCCGCCTGCGGTGACGGCCGGTAGTGTGTTGCACGGTCATCCTCCTGCTTGCTCAGGTGGTTGATCACGCCCCGGCTCGGTGCCGCTAACACCGCTCCGGGGCACCTCCACGTCTTCTTCCAATTCGTGCCCTGCGGGGCAGGTGGGTGTCATTGGTCCCGAGGGCACACGCCCCGGAACTGCACTTTTCACCCACACCGCACAAAAGGAACAAAGTTCCCAATGCCAGCGAAAACGGTGCCGGTTTCGCTAGGGTGGTTGATGGTGGCTTGGGTGAACGAGGTTCTTCAATACCTGTGGCTCGGAAACATCACCGGACCCAGAATCACCACGGCAGGCGAGTGCGCCCGGACCGGTCGAAAGCAGCACGAACCGTCAAAGGCCCGCCCCGCTCGCCGGTGAAGTCCCAGTACAGGGCCATCGCGTCCACCAGCGCCAACCCGTAACCGCCTTCCACCAAGAAGGCTCCCCGATCCGCCGGACCGGCCGTAGTGACGACTTCGGGAACGGTGACCTTCGCGCCCGGTCCAGGACCGTCGTCGGTGACGCGAAGCAGGAACAGGCAGCGGCGCCGCTCGAGCTCGATCCTCACCCGGCCGCCCGGAAGCCCCGAGGCGGTGTGCCTCAGGGCGTTGGCGTGCAGTTCGGCCAGCGACACGACCAGGGGTTGGGCCACCGAAGGCGTCGCCCTGATGGCACGCGTGGCCCATCGGCGCGCGGTCTGCACATGCTCGGGGTCGGAGCCGCACACCAGGCCGCTCACATCGGGGTTCATGTGAGCGATGCGCCTGGGCAGATCGATCGTCGGCTGGACTGAAGCCATGGTTTTCCACCGGGTCCTTTCGCTGTCGCTTTGGCCGCCGTGGGAGAGCCCGCGCGAAAAGGATGTGGCCGGGACGATTGCCCGGTGAAGGCTGCACGGAGAGTTCCCGAATCTTCCACGGGACTCTGGAATTCTGTGGAATCCCCCACCAGGGGTGACTCTTTGTGGTCACATGGCCCCATGCACACAGACGAACGCGCCCTCAAGGCCTTCGGACGGGAACTGCGCAGGCTGCGCACGGAAGCCGAGCTCACCCAACAGGCCCTGGCCCGGCGGGTCAGCCAGCGCGGCACCACGATCAGCGACTCGCACGTGTCCGACATCGAGAACGGCCGGGCGATGGCGCGGCCGTGGCTCCGGAAGTTCCTGGACGAGATCCTGGAGAGCGACGGCAGGCTGGAGCAGCTCTGGGAGGAGCTGACGGGCTCCGGCCGTCAGGTGTGGCTGCACGAGGTCACCAAGCGCACCCACGCCGCCGACGCCCTGTTCGAGTACCAGCCCCTGGTGTTCCCGGGTTACCTCCAGACCCAGGACTACTCCTACGCGCTCATCCGATACGGAGCGCCGTGGCTTTCCCATGAACAGGTCCTCGCCCTCGCCAAGGAGAGGAGCGACCGTGCCAAGCGCATGGCCGAAGCCGTGGCCCCGATGATCTGGCTGATCATCGACCAGAGCGTACTCTGGCGCCGCTACGGATCCCCACAAGTGCAGCGGGACCAGTTGGCGTATGTGTCCCATCAGATCGAACGTGAACGGATCACCGTGCAGATGCTCCCGGTCCGGGCTCCACGGCACGCGGGAACATCGGGGCCAAGGCGCATCATCACCACTGCGGACGAACCCGAAGTGGTGTACATGGAATCGGCCGAGGAGGGCCGTATCATCTCCGGCTCAGCAGACATCAGCCGGAGCCGTATGGTGTTCACTGCTCTACAAGGGGCCTCCAGAGACCCGCAGGAGACACTGCAAGCCATCCACGACGAGATGAAGGCGATCGACTATGAGTGACTGGCACAAGAGCAGCTACAGCGGTGGGACCAACGAGTGCGTCGAGGTCCGCGAGCACAGCATCGGAGCAGACGTCCGCGACACCCAGAACCGCGGGTCGGGACACCTCACCTTCAGCGGCACCGAATGGCGCGCCTTCGTCACCACGCTCCACTCCGCCAGCGAGTAGGCGTTTACGAGACCGCCTCGCCGTTCTCCAGGTAGACCGTCGTGCCCTCCCCACGGGCGCGAGTGCCATGGGTGATCCTGCGCGCGATCCGGGGGATCGTCACCTCCGCGATCGAGGCCACGTCATGGAACTCGTATCCGGTCAGCTCGGCTGGGTCGAGGACGATCTGGTCCAGCCAGTCCTGGTCGAGCACGCCCCCGTCGAAGACGAAGAGCTGCTTGTCGCCTTCGGAGGGGTTGGGCGCCCAGTCGACGACGAGGAGTCGTCCGATCGGCGGAGTGATCCCCAGTTCCTCCTTCACCTCACGAGCCACGGCCTGGGTCGGGGTCTCCCCGTGCTCGATGTAGCCGCCAGGGATATCCAGGTAGTCCTTGTAGGAGGGGACCACCATCATCACCCGACCGAGGTGATCGAAGAACAGGGCGCCAGCGGCGACCCTCGGGCGGGCGAAGGATTCCGTGGGATCAGAAGCCATGTCCCGAGACTAGAGGCGCTCGGGTCCGGCCACGGCACCGGAACCGAAGGGGCTGCCTGGTCGTGGTCTTTTAGACGACCCATGGGTGGCCGGGGCGGGTCCCATACAAGGATTCGCCGCCCCGGGACGGCTTTCTACAGTCGCTCGGGGGCGGTGATGCCGAGCAGATCGAGCCCCCGCTCCAGAACGGCCGCGGTGTGTGCCGCCAGAGCGAGACGTGACTCGCGCACCCGCCCCTCGGACTTGAGCACGGGGCAGTTCTCGTAGAAGGAACTGAACGTGGTCGCGAGGTCGAACAGGTACGTGGGCATCCGGTGCGGCTGGAGGTGGGCGATGGTCGTCTGCACCGCGTCCGGGAAACGGGCCAGGCGCAGGGCCAGATCGCGTTCGGCCCGCTCCGTCAGCATTACTGACGATCCGAGCGAGGGGGTCTCGCCCGCGCGGCGCACGATCGAGCGGATGCGCGCGAGCGCGTACTGGAGGTAGACGGCGGTGTTGCCGTCCATGGCCAGCATCCGGTCCCAGTCGAAGACGTAGTCCTTCTCCCGGTCCGAGGACAGGTCAGCGTACTTCACCGCGCCGATGCCCACAGCACGGGCGATGTCGTCCCGTTCCTGCTCGGGCAGGTCGGTCCGGTCGGCCACCATGGCGCCCGCGCGCTCTACGGCCTCATCGAGCAGATCGGTGAGCTTGAGCGAGGCACCGGCGCGGGTGCGCAGCATCCGGCCGTCCTCGCCCAGGACGCTGCCGAACCCCACATGCGTCGTCGTGGTCTCCGGGCTGACCCAGTCGGCCTTACGGGCAGCCGCGAAGATCATCGCGAAGTGCAGGGCCTGCGGGGCACCCACCACGTAGATGAGGTGGTCGCCCTTGAGGTCCTGGGCCCGGTAGCGGATCGTGGCCAGATCGGTGGCGTCGTAACCGAATCCCCCATCGCGCTTGCGCACGATGAGCGGCACCGGCTGGTCGTCGCGGCCGGTGAACCCGTCAAGGAACACGCACAGGGCGCCGTCGCTGTCCTCGGCGATGCCGCGCCGGACCAGCTCGTCGGCAACGTCGTTCAACCAGGGCTGGTAGGTGCTCTCGCCCTTGTAGTCGTCCGGGGTCAGGCGGACGCCGAGCAGCTCGTAGACGGCCTCGATGTGGTGCTTGGACTCGGTGAGCAGCCGGTCCCACAGCTCCAGCGTGGCGGGGTCTCCGGCCTGGAGGGCGACCACACGGGCGCGGGCGCGTTCAGCGAAGTCCTCGTCGGCGTCGAACTTGGTTCGCGCCTGCTGGTAGAAGACGTTCAGGTCACCGATGCTGAACTCGCGCTCGGCCAGACCCTCGTCGATGAGGTGCTCGACCAGCATGCCGAACGGCGTCCCCCAGTCGCCGATGTGGTTCTGCCGGATGACCTCGTGTCCGGCGAACTCCATGAGTCGCACCAGGCTGTCACCGATGATGGTGGACCGCAGGTGACCGACGTGCATCTCCTTGGCCATGTTGGGCGAGGAGTAGTCGATGATGACCCGCTGGGGGCTGGTGGCCGGTACGTAGCCGAGGCGGGGATCGGCCGCGAGCCGGGCGACGTGTTCTCCGAGCCAGGACGTGGACAGGGTGATGTTGATGAACCCCGGCCCGGCCACCTCCACGTTCTCGGCCATGTCACCCAGATCGAGGTGGGCGACGATGGCCTCGGCGACCTCGCGGGAGGGGCGTCGGAGTCGCTTGGCCAGCGCCATAGCGGCGTTGACCTGGTAGTCCACACCCTCTCGCTGGGAGGGTCGGACCACGGCGTCCTCGATCGTGCACGCTACGTCGAACGCGGCACCGACGGCAGCGACGACGCGCTGTCCGAGGTCCTCTCCGATGTCCCCTACCACGGTGACTCCGTTTCCTGTTCTTGGTTCCCGGGCCTGGGAGCCCGGGGTTTGGTCAAGTGTGTCATGCGCGTTGTGCCTGATCACTCGTATAACGGGGCTCCGAGGTGCTCGCCCGCGTCCACGTGGATCACCTGTCCGGTGACCGATGCGGCACCTTCGAGGAAGAACAGGGCCGAGGCGACGTCCTCCAGGTGCGCGGGGCGGCGCAGTGGTCCTCGTCGCCGGGCGAGAACGCCGAGTGCCTCGGCGTCGTGTCCCGGTGGGGGCAGGAGCAGTCCGGGGGCGATGGCGTTGACGCGCACCCGTGGGGCGAGGCGTTTGGCCGCCATCAGGGTGAGTGCGGCCAGTGCGTGTTTCGACAGCTCGTAGCCGGGCCGGAGCCCATCAGTGAGCGGTAGGCGTGCGTCGAGCATGTTCACGACGTGCCCGCCGTTTCGGGACAGGACGTCGAGGAGCAGAGTGGGTGCGAGGAGATGGACGCGCAGTCCTCGTTCGAGGTGTTCGATCTCCGTCACCGAGTGGCCTGATGGGAAAGGGGAGGCGTTGTTGACCAGCAGGGTCGGCGGGAAACGCGTGTCTCTCAGGTCCCGTGCCCAGTCCTGGACCCGTACCGTGTCCTCCAGGTCCAGGTGGTGTGTGAAGACAGGCGTGCCGAACTCCTCACGGAGTTCGAAGGCGAGAGGGCCCAGTGCGCTCGTCCGCGCATGGAGGTGGAGGGCGTAGCCACGTCTGGCGAGACTGCGGGCCAGGTATGCGCCAACGCGCCGACCAGCTCCGGTGATCAGAGCGCATCGAGGGTCACGGGACATCCCGGTTGCCTTCCCTTGCGGCGGCTTGCTCCGTATAGGCGCTGACGAACTCGTGGAAGACCCGCGGCGACCCTCCGACGTGCCGCATGGGGGCGACCAGTCGGGAGAGCTTGCCGAACTCGTCGTCGTTGAGTGTGTGAAGGCGGTCCGCGGCGAACAGGCCCTGTACCGGGTCGTGGGTGAGACCGGCGACCCCTTCCCTGGCGCCCTCGTTCAGGTGCAGCCATACGGGACGCGCTGTAGCGGCGTAGGCCGAACGCACCGCCTCCAGCACCGCCGCGTCGGGCGGGCTTGGGAAGAGGGGCATGACGTCGATGTCACTGAAATAGGGGTGCCACATCCCCTCCGGGGCCAGCGGCAGGGAACCGGTCAGTGCCAGGGCTATGCGGGTACGAGCGTGCTCGGGGAGCCGTCCGGCCAGTTCCTGAACGGTCCGGGTGTGGCGCTGGTGTTCTCGGCGGCACTCCTCGTCGGTATAGCGGGAGGTCAGATGGCAGAACAGCTTCTTCACCGTCTGTTCCAGTCTCCAACCGGGTCTCGGCTCCGTCCGGCGCGCCGTGTCCAGAAGCTGCTCGGTCCTCCTGCGGTTCAACGCACCGCCGAGCAGAACCCGGTTGAACGCCTTGATACGGCGCACGGCCCCGGACCGTGTTCCAGGGGTCACGAGGGCGGCCACGGCGTCAAGGAGAGGCGCCACGAGTCCGGGACGGACCGCACCCGGAGTGCCGGGCAGATCCGCCACGTAGAGCCGGAGTTCGGTCCGCAGGTCGGTGAGTCCTTCGGGGAAGGCCTCCAGCGGATCACTCCGGGAAGGACGTCCGCCGTACCCCGTGGGTGTGACGCGCGCGGGGAACCCTGGTTCCAGCAGGGACATGAGGCGGATCTCGTCCTCAGTCCACGGCACATAGGCGACGACACCCCAGTCGGCCATGAGACGTCCCTGGACCGCGTAGTTGGCGACCTGCATGGCCGCGCGTTCCCGGATCAGGTTCTCTCCGTGGCCGCGACCGGTCCCACGCTCGAAGCGTCGACGCCTGCGCAGCTCCTCGCCCATGGCGGCTCTGATCCGGCTGCCACCCGGCCTGGCAACGGCGCACTGGAACCGGCGCGCGGCGGCCGTCACCTCGGCCTCGAAGGCCTCGCGCCCCTCGGCTAGCAGCTCGGACCAGAGCACGACGCGACACGGGATCGCACCTCCGGCGAAGAGCGCTTCGAGATTCGGGCGAAGCGCCGGCCACAGTTCCGCCACGGAGGGTGCTTGTGGCGGGAGCATCCAGCTCCTGGCCACGGCGAGGTCGTCCACGATGACCACCAGTTCATTGGCTTCCCGCCGTCGCAGCTCGGCGACGAACTCGTCCGAACGCAGCAGTTCGGCTAGGCCGAAGGCCGGATGCCGCTGTTCGTCGCCGTCGAGGGAGGCGAGTACCAGTTCGGAGGACGGGACGAAGAAGCCGTGACGGCGCCGACAGGGGACGCAGACGATGGCCACGGCACAGCCCTTTGCGCGCATCAGCCGTTCCCGTCTTCGGTCAGGGCGCCGATCCGCACCAGGGCCGAGGTGTCCAACCCCGCGGCTATCTCGCCGTAGGACACTCCGAGGCGGGGGTGGATGCGCTCACCCGCCAGATCCGTCAGGGGAACCGCCGTGTGTGCGAAGACCTCGATGTCCGGGTGCGGAACCTCGAACGCTCCGACGGACCCGCTCAGGTCACCTGCGGTCAGGATGTCCAGGTCGACGGTTCGTGACACCCATGCGGACGTGTCCGACCGACGACGTCCCATCAGATCCTCGACCGATTCCAACGCCCCCTTGAGTTCGAAGAGGGACCCGGACCACTCCAGTTCGACGGCGAGGTTGAGGAAGTCCCCGGTTCCCGGTGGCATCCCCACAGCCGGGGAACGGTACACGGGCGACGACGCGGTGACGTGGAACCTCTGTTCGAGAAGCGCGTACACGGCCGGGACATGCCGTTCAGGCCGGATGTTGGAACCGATCCCCACCACAGCCGAAATCGGGTTGGGCACTGTCATCGCGAGGCACCGCCCAACGCGAAGAACTCACCGCGCGTTCGATCGTCCTCCAGGAGCAGACCCCGCAGGGAGGACGTCACGGTGGAGGTGCCGGGCGCCTGAACCCCGCGAAGGGTCATGCAGGTGTGTTCGGCACGCAGGACCACACCGACGCCGCGCGGGCTGAGCCGCTCGTCCAGCCACTGGCTGATCTGTTTCGTCAGACGTTCCTGGACCTGTGGGCGCCGCGCCCAGTGCTCGACCACGCGCGCGAGCTTCGACAGTCCCACGATCCTCTCCCCCGGCAGATAGCCGACGGTGGCCTGCCCGGTGAAGGGCAGGGCGTGGTGTTCGCAGATACTGACGAAGGAGATGTCCCGCTGGATGAGGAGCTCCTCATAGCCCTCGTCGTTGGGGAAGGTGGTCAGGTCGAAGTCGCGCGGGGTGAGCAGCTCGACATAGGCCTTCACCATGCGTGCCGGGGTGTTCTCCGTGGACTCGGTGGACAGGTCGACACCGAGCGCTCGCAGCATCCCGGTCGCGGCGCGCTCAGCGGTTCCGATGTCCGGGAGGGAAGAGCGCGGAGTACCGTTCGGTGCTTGGAGTGCTGAACTGTGGAGACTCATGCGGGTACCGCCTCCGCCCAGTGCTTCTCGGGGGCGAAGTCGGCGGGGGTCCGCTCGATCACCACGCCGACACTGTCGGCGAACCTGAGGGCTCCGGGCTTGTGGACCCTGACCCTGACGTGTGGGGCGTCGTGTTCTGTGACGAGGACCCTGGCGATCTCCGTCGCCAACGCCTCCACCGTGAACCAGGTCCGGCCCTCCACCACCCGGATCACGCCCTTGGTCGGGGTCCGGTAGTTCCAGGCGTCCGCCAAGACGTCGCTGCGTCCCGCGTTCCGTGCGTCCGCGCCGATCCGGAGCCCGATCACGACGTCGCTGCGGTCGCGGCGCTCCTCGTCCGTGCAGCCGATGACGCATCGGAGGCGAAGGCCGTCGATTTCGACCACATCCATGGCCACCAGAATTCTCCTCCCACTGATATCAACGAACTCGCTCAGATCCTAGATACGCACGGAAGGAGAATCCACGGGTTTCCCGTTATTGAATAAAATCAAGCGAGGAACCGAAACGGGAAGGCGACCGGGCCTGGTTCGGACTCATCAGAGGTTATTCACGAAACGCTTCCGCTGCGCGCCGGATGAAGTCTCGGGCCTCCGCGCCGAACAGTGCGTGTTCTTCGAAGAGGCGGAAGGTCTCCGCGTAGAGGGCGACGTCCTGCGCGGACCGGATGAGGAGGGCCCCGGTGAACGTCTCGACCGTCGCCAAGGACTGGTCGTAGACGGTGAACGTGGACAGCGGCCCCTCCGGAACCGGCCCCCGTTCCAGAGGAAGAACCCCCACCCGGACGTTGGGAAGCTCCGCCAGAGCGGCGATCCGTTCCAACTGCACCGACATCTCACTGCGTGGACACAGGGGCCACCTGAGCGCCTGCTCGGTCAGGAGAAAGGTGAAGTCCTTGCCAGTGTCGTACAGGACGGACTGGCGCTCGAACCGCTTCATCAGGGCACGCGTGTGGTCCCCGGGCAGACTCGCCAGGCTCGCTCGGGCGTACTCCGGCGTCTGGAGCAGTCCCGTGATCATGGCCGGGAGGAAGTAGCGAAAGGTCGTCGAGGTGGCTTCGAGAGTCGCCAACTCCGCCTGTTTGTGGTGCAGCCCGCGCCGCAGTGAGGAGCGCCAGTTCTGGTACTGCGTGTTGGCTACGCGCGCCAGAGCGGAGATCTCCTCCACTTCTTCCGGCGTGGCCTTCAATACGCGCAGGATCCGTTCGACATCGAACGCCGTGGGAACCGTCTTCCCGGTTTCGATCTTCGATATCTTGCTCTGGCTCATTCCGACGCGCGAGGCGAGTCGTTCGCCGGTGAATCCCGCTCTCTTACGCACACGACGGAGCGCCTCGGACAGTTCTCCGCGGCGCCCGTCGATGCTCTCCGGTTCCAGCACTATGTGTTCAGTCGTGCCCTGTACTGCTCGTAGGGGATCCCCATCCGGAGCGCAGCGTCCCTGCGGGAGATGTAGTCTCCGACATCCGCGCCTTCGAGAAGGATCCGGTCGATCTGCGTGCCATCGTCCTCGTACCGCATGAGGACGACGTGCTCGTCGTCGAAGAGCCAGAAGTCCTCGTGCGCCGGGAACGGAAGGTCCGCCGGGGAGTCGGTTTCGAGGATCCGCACGTCCTCGCCCGCCAGGATGTTGAAGTCGTACCCCCACTCCATCTCGTAGCGCAGGTAGTCCGACAGCGGCGGCGTCACGACATGGACACGCTCCACCTTGCGCCCGGTCGCTGTGAACCTCCGGACCCGGTGCAGCCACGGGGAGTCCGCCAGTTCCTCGTCCGGTCGCGGCTCGCCAGCCAGGAAGCGCCGGAACTCCTCGTCCTCGGAGGCGACCCCGTAGACCGGCAGGGTCTCCAACCGGAACGCGTAGTCCTTGAAGGCGTCGAAGAACTCGCGCCAGGCGTCACCTTCCAAGCGCACGGGCGGCCTCCTCCCACACCCTCCGGGGAATCTCGACAACGGCCTCGCCGTCAGGGCTGTCCAGGCTCGTGACCAGGTCGCCCTGGACCACGATCGAGTTCCTGTCAGTGGTGAACACCTTGGGGCAGTCGTCGCCCTTGCAGTCACCGGCGATCTGGACCATGTCCACGGTCGTACCTCCGCGATAGGGGGTTGCGCTCCGTAATCTACGCATGCGCCGCGCCCGAGTCCAGGAATACCCCGAATATTCGTGTCCTGGAATTTTTCGATTCTCAGCGGTGCCGACTGGGCTCGGATTCGTCGATGGCGATGCGCGAGTGCGCGACCGATGCCACCACCCGACGAGCGTTCGAAAGCGAGCCCTCCCGTGTTCCCCGCAGGATCTACCGCTTGGGCGGTGCCGTCGGCCAGGCGGTTCCCACTACGGCTGTGTCGAGGACATCCCCGAGCCTCAGCCAGGCGTTGTCACCGCTGTTCGCCCCGGGGTTGGCAGCGAACCTCTTCCACGCTGTGACATTCGAGCCGAGGGCCTCGCGGACGACCGACGCGACAGCCGGGTGTCCTTCGCGGTAGTGGCCTCCACGAACACGGAGAGCGGACCAGAGTGGCAGGGCACGCACCACCTCGTCGCGCACGTCGGGCAGTGACAGGACCAGTTCCGCCCACCCGTGCCTCAGGTGGGGTCCGCCGCCCAGGCGGCGGCGTAGATCCCATGTCAACCGAAGCAGCGCAGCCTCGGGCTCTGCGTGGCGTTCCAGAACATCAGAGAAGATCTTCCTTCCGTTGAAGGTCGCACCGGCGAGCGAGAGCAGGGCCTTCTCCACCAAGGCGTCGTCACCGGGATGGGAGTCCAAGTACCGGTTGAGCTCGTCTGTGGGCAGGCGAGCCAGGTCCTGGCGGCTCACCCGATCGGGCGTGCCGAGCGGTGTCTCTTCAAGTTCCGACGGTTCGTCCGGTTCGGCCAGCAACTCCCTGATCGCGGACAGATCCTCCCGCAGCCGATCCGTGGGGGCGGGCTCCGGGCGGCGGTTCCACGGTTGGCCATCCGCTCGGAAGGGTGCCTGCGCAGCGCGGATGATTGGGCGGACGCTAGTACGAAGCTCGGGCGTGATCCCAGGAAAACGGGTCAGAGTCTCCCGCAGCCAGCGGAGGCTGTCAGGCCTCTCGCTGGACCTGTCATAGGCCTCCTGCCAGTAGGGGATGACCTGCACTGCGGCAGTCGCGAACCGCCGCCCGAGCTCCGTTAGTGTCTCGGCAGAGGTACGCCAGGTACGGTGGCGTCCGAACCGATCGGTGGCTTCGTTCGGGTGGAGGATGTGCTTCCAGTTCTTGGTGACGCGCTGCTCGACCCAGTTCACTGGCTCATCGAGCACCATCCGCACATAGAACTGGTCGTCTTCGAGCGCCAGGTCCAACAGGTGCAGCCGCTTCTCGCCGTGCTCGGAGATCTCTGCGGCGAGCCGCTCTCGTACCTCATCAGTTGTGGAGCCGTCGAGTCGCATTCGAGCGGCCCGCGCACTCAGTAGCACAGCGGGGAGGCGCTGCAGGTCGTACTCGGCGAGTTCGGTGAGCAACTCCGGTTCCACGTCCCAGGGAAGATCGCTGAGGAGCGCATTCCGGACGCGCTGTTCCGCCGCCGTCCCGGTGGCCCAGTCCAGGATCTCCCGGTGTCGCTCGGGCTGGGAAGCAAGGGTTCGGTGCCACATGGTGTTCCACGCCGAGTGAGCGGCCTCGATGCGGGACAACCTCAGGTCGATGCTCTCCCCTTCACGTCCGCTTCGATCAGGTGCTTTGGGAAGCAGCTCTAGGGCGGCCCGGAATACCTCGTCGTTCAGGGGCGTGAAACTGAGGACCCTCTGGGCCGCGGTGGGGGCGTCCAACAGTTCGGGGACCATCGCGGGGACGTGCTCACACCTGCTCCGCAGCTCGTCTACCACGGCCCGAGGGAGCGGACCGCCCGCCTGCGCCCAGCCCAGGAGGGCCAGCAGCCCATCGTCGACCTCACTGAGGAGGTGAGTGCGTACCTCGTCCGGGCAGGAGGGATTGTCGAGCGCGGCGATGGCCAGGCGCGGAGGTCGGGAATCACCGGGCATCCTGTACTCCAGTTGTAGATCCGTTTTGTCATGATTCTTGGGCTGCCTGTCTGCGGTAGTGGCAGT
>NZ_QPNC01000029.1 GCF_003386285.1 Nocardiopsis sp. FIRDI 009 | reverse complement strand
AAGAACAAAGCGGGTGCTACGAGCCGCTCCAGAGACAAGCAAGCAGCTTAAACGCCAAGCTAGGGCCTGTGGTGACTCACCCCTCGCGTGCAGATGGCTATAGTGTCGCCTACTCCCTGTAGTTGCGACATTGCTGCTGCGTGCCGTGTAACGACCCTTTTGGTGCGTGTCTTCGACCTGAGAGAGGCTGTCGGTATGTCAGGTGAGTCCGGTGGGAATCCGATCGAGGGCTATGAGGGCGCTCAGTTGGCTGAGGCTTTGGCCGAGTCCATGGCGGGGCTGGCCGACATGTTCGACCTGATCATGGAGGACGCCGAGACCGTCGCCCAGCGGGACGAGGTCTCCTCGGCGCTACGGGCGTACAAGGAGGAGTACGGCCCGGCCATCGTCGAGGTGCAGGAACACGGTCTGCAGCTCGCCGAGAACATCCAGGCGGGTGCCTCAGAGATCGCCCGGAATGACCAGGAGGCCGCCGGAGACTACCAGACCCCCTGGGACCTCGGCGTGAACCTGCAAGTCAACTTCTGACCCGCCAGCCCTGCCTGGCCACCCCTTCCCCCGCCACCCCCTCCCCCTGACAGCAGAGCGAACGATGGCCTCCTTCGACATCTCCTTCCTGGCCCGAACCACGTCCGCGAACCCCGAGGCGATCCGAACCCGAGCAGAGGAGCTGGACACCCTCCAGTCCCGACTCCTGGGCAGGGCGGACGACCTCGACGCCGACTTCAACGACACGGCCACCCAGTTCACCGACCTCATGGCCTGGAACATCCAGGCCCAGTCCGCCGAGGAACTCCAGCTGTGGCGGGACGCCGGAACGGCGATCGTCTACGCCTCCTCCATGATCGAGATGTGGGCGCGGTACGTGGAGGACTTCAAGGAGGAACGCTCGGCGCAGATGTCGGAGTGGTGGGAGTTCCTCAGGACGAAGCGGGCCGAGATCCCGGACAAGTACCAGGGCCAGACCATCACCGCGACCTACCCGGAGCGGGAGGGGCTGGGCTGGTTCGGTGACGAGAACAAGTGCCGTGACATCTACGACGAGGTCGTTGCCAAGGTGGCGGACCTGGAGGAACGGGAGCGCACCAACTATCAGGCGTTCGAGGACAACGCTGACGAGGTCGCCGACAAGCTGCGGCAGGGGCCCACGAAGGCCAACGTTCAGGCGCTCATCGATGCGGGGATCAACTCCTTCGCCTTCTACAACCTCGACCCGAACCATTACACGATGCTGGTCGATGGCCAGGAGCTGACCGAGGAGAACGCAGAGGAGTGGGCCGAGGAGCTGGGGGACTACTGGTCCGGCGAAAAGCCTCTGGACGAGCGCTATCACGAGCTCATGCTGATGATGAGCATGATCAATGCCAACGCCATGCAGGCCCAGCAGGGAGGCACGGGCTATCGAGAAGAGGAGATGGACTTCCTCCGAGCCTTCTACGACAGCCTGGAAGAGGCGAACCCCAACGGCAACGGCGCGCTTGGATTCCCTGCGGTGATGGAGGGCGACCATCTGACCGACGAGGAGCGTGAGCACGCGCTCGGTGTGCTTGGTGACGGAATCCTTGCTCTGTCAGATCACCGCCTTGGCGGGGGCTACTACGACCTGCCCGAGAGCGTACGCAGGGCAGCCGAAAGTCCGGCACTTCAGTCCCCGAACTCCACCGAGATCTACATGATCGATGAGTGGGCAGAGGACGCAGGTGCCCTGGCCGACCTACTCCGCCACACGAACCCCCATCTGGAAGGCGGCACCGGTTTGTCGAGCACTCTGATGCTCTCCATGGGTCTCTACGCGGGAGGAACGGAGTCGAACTTTGATGTCTGGTTGAGCCAGGAGGACGCGGGGTCCCTTCTAGACGCCTCGACTCGGAACGACGACGCGAACCACGCCATTCTCACCGGTGACTTCGTCCATCCCAACTTCAAGGATGAGAACGGGGAGTTCATACCGAACCTCGTACACGACTCTGCGGAGGGCATGCTCGACCACGCGCTGACGTCGTTGTTCACCTTCGATTGGGACGATGGTGGTGAGTCGGTTCGTGGCCTGACCGACTGGATTGCTGAGGACGCCGCTGATCCCGAGGATCGTGTACCCCCGAACGAGAACTCGGAGGTCCGCTCGGAACTCTCCCCTGAGGAACAAAGGTCCGCTGAAGCTCTCGCGGCGCTGGTGGAGCGTATGGAGGACGAGGACTTCAGGGAGGCTATGTTCTCCACCGGCCATGAGGTCACGGGCGATGACGACGTCACGTGGCGTGACGTTGCCGCCGGTCACCTCAATCCAGAACTTGCTGACTCCTGGTCCGACGTCTTCACCTCCTACATGGACGTCTTCGCCAACACGGAGGGCTTGGGCGACACCGACGATGAAACCGATTACAGCACGCGCTGGGACGACGAACAGAACCGCGTGTATCTGAGTCCGGACGGTCGACGGCACTTCATGGAAATCATCATGGGTGATGCCGACGCTGCGCAGAAGACCTACAACGAGGTCGTTTACTACGGGGCGGAGACGATGGGGGACTTCTCCCTGGCCGACGGACCGCGGGACCACGGCGGGGCCAACTCCTACGGTTCTCTGCTCGGGTTGGTCGACGTGGCGTTGGAGAACGAGAGCGAGCGTCGGTCGACTGACAACACTGAGGCTGTCAACCACGCGAACAAGGTGCGCAACGCGGTCGTGGACACCATCGGTGGATTCGCCGGGGACAGGAACGTGCCCGGAGTCGTTGTCGAGGTGGCGAAGTTCCTAGCCAAGGAAGCCCTTGAGATCTCGGACAATCCACCTGCAGGTGACAGCATCGATACCGCGGGCGACTGGATGCCACAAGAGGACATGCAGCTTCTCGCCATCACTGCTCTGGCGGCCAACGACCCGGATGTCATGGACGCCCTGGAGGAACTCCACCCCGGCGCCGTCATGGGTGAAGGGGAGGACCGCTATATCCCCCTGGATCCCCATGAATGGGACATCAACGAGGAGAGCCAGGACGCCGCACTAGCCAATATGTACGACTATGTCGACGAGAGGCCGTGGGTCGATGGCGAGGGGAGCACGAAGAGCGCGGTCGATAACTTCTTGGGGACCCTGGGAATGGCGTGGGGCAAGTGGTGAACGGCGGATTCGTGATGGGTGTGACGGGACGAACCCGGTTGTTGACGGTGGTGTGCGCTTCTCTGCTTCTGCCTTTGGCCGGTTGCGGGCTGTCCTCAGGTACGGGGCATTCTACGAACGACGATGTTCGGGAGCTCGCCTACCCCGAGCGGGTCGAGCGGGTCGGTTGGGAGTGGGAGGTACCGGAAGGGGCTCGACTCGTCGATACCGTTCCGGTGCCCGTCGGCATTGCCGTTCTCCTGGATGACGGCTTCGTCGTGCTGGCGGGGGACACGGGTGAGGAGTTGTGGGAGTACCGCGCGGGGGAGGATGCCCGTGCGGCGTACGCATCGCACCTGGGTGACTATCTGGCTGTCGAGATCGAGGATCCCGAGGACGGTTCCGCATTGGTTGAACTCGATCCGTCCACGGGGGAGGTGCTGCAGGAAGTCGCGGTCGAGGAGGCCACCAGCAGTGACAGGGGGATCGATGAGGGGTCTTTCAGCCGGAACGTGGCCGATGGTGTGAGGGTTGCTCGCGACCCCTTCGACGATCCCGCATTGAGAGCGCTCTCACTGGAGACCGGTGAGGCCCTGTGGGTTCAGGAAGAGCCCCCTGAGTGCACCACGGTCGACGGTCCGAGCAGGGACACCACCGCAGCCAGTGTCCTTGGCGAGGTCGTCCTGGAGGGGTTCTTCTGCACCGGCGGTGAAGATGGCGCCGGTCTGCTCGGCCGGAACCTGGCGACGGGTGAGGAGCTGTGGCGGTTTGAGGAGGACTTCGGGCCCTCCGAGCCTGACCTGGGCGCCCCCGAGCGCCGTTACGATCCCCTCACTGATCGGTACCTGGCGGAGAGGACCCTGAACGGTCCCACTCGAGTGTTCGATGTGGTGACCGGTGAACTCCTCGGTGAGTGGGAGGGGGCGGTGATCGGTGTCCTGGAGGACGAGTCGGTCGTCGTCCTGTACGCAGAAGAGGGTGAGTACCGGAGGGAGGACCTGTCGGGGGAGGTCCTGAATGCAATGCCCATTCCCAGCGGGGCCAGTCGGTCGGAATACCCAGCGGTCTTGGAGGGTGGTGTTATCGGCCACGGGCGCGACACACGCGATCAGGAGGTGCAGGTGTGGTTCCACGCATGGGGGAACGATGGTGAGCCTTCGGCGATTGACGTGAGCGATGCGGCTCTAGAGGACGACAAGGCCGCTCTGTCCACCACCGCTGTTCCCGGTGCTGTCGTCCTCAGTTATTCAGAGGACGGTGACGAGGGGCGGGAGGTCCTCCTCGGGCTGACATGAGGTGGTAAGCGGGAACAGAGGCTTTGGTGGATGCCTCGTGCCCGTCGTGATGTCCTGCTGTGCGGCTGATAGGAACCCGCGGCCCGTATCTACTTCGTGCCGGGTGTGATGGAGCCTTTGATGGGTGCTGGAACTCGGACTCAATCGTTAGGGGTGCCAGTGAGGAAACCGGCGGGTGTTCCGTGTCGGCCTAGGTCATGCAGGCGTGCCAAGGCACTGGCCCGGACCTCCTCAAGCCCTACCACGGGGCTTCCCCCCGAAGTGTGGACACACTCTGATCAGGCAGCGAGCCCCAGGCTAACCGCCCGCTGCTCGTAGACGAGCGGGCTGAGCTGCCCGTTCGCCGAATGCCGCCGTCGGGTGTCGTAGCGGCCGATCCAGGAGAACACCGCCAAGCGGGCCGCCCTGGTGCTCGCCCACCGCTTCAAACCCCGCCCCACGAGCGTCTCCCGCTTGAGCGTGGCGTTGAACGCCTCGGCCGCGGCGTTGTCCGCGCTGGAGCCGACCGCGCCCCTGGAGCGCACCACACCCCATCGGTCGCACACCGCGGCGAAGGCCGCCGACGTGTACTGGGTGAGTTCAACCGGTCGTTGCAACACCGGGCTGTTGGAGTGGAACACCGCCCCGGCCAGGGACCCGCGCTCGGCCCGGGCCGCCTCCAGCGCGTCCGTGACCAGGTCGGTACGCATGTGATCGGCGATCGATCAGCCCACCACCCGGCGCGAGAACAGGTCGATCACCGTCGCCAGATACGCCGAACCGGCCTTTCTCCACGGGCAGGTAGGTGATGTCACCGACGTAGCGGGTGTTTGGCTCGGTGGCGGTGAAGTCCCGCTCCAGCAGGTCCGGGACCGGCTGGTCGCAGGGGGCGGGCACAGTGGTGCGCACCCTCTTCCTCAGGTGCAGGCCGACGATCCCGGCCTCACGCATCAGGCGGGCCACCCGCTTGTGGTTGACCCGGTGCCCCTGCTCCCGAAGCTCAGCGGTGATCCTCGGCTCCCCCATCGCCGGATCGGCCTCGTGGACCTCGCGGATCTTCCCTGTGAGCTGCGCGTCCCGTGCCGACCGCTCCTGGCGTGCGGATCGGCCCTTGTGCCAGGCGTAGAAGCTCGACCGGGACAGGCCCAGCACCGTGCACAGCCGCTTGACGCCAAAGACGCCCCGGAACTCCTCGACGAAACCGAAGCGGCTCACGGTCTCATCTCCTGCGCGAAATAAGCGGCCGCCCGGCGCAGGATCTCCCGCTCGGTCTTGAGTTCGGCGTTCTCCTTGAGCAGCCGGGCGATCTCGGCGTCCTTGATCGCTTCCTCTGCCGCCCCGGGTGCTTCGGCCTTCTCCGCGGCCCGCACCCAGCTGCGCAGTGTCTCGTGGTTCACACCCAGCTCGGCGGCGATGTGCGAGATCGGCCGATCGCTGGAGCGCACCAGCTCGACCGCGTTGCGCCGGAACTCCTCCGGGTACTTGTAGGTCCCCACCAGGACATACTCCTCTCCTGGACTCTCATCCAGTGTCCGGTATGTCCACTACTCGGGGGGAACGCCCGATGAGCGACGCCAGTTCCGCACCGTCCGCCGTGACGAGAGCGAGGGAGGTGCGCGTGGTCGACGGCGAGCGACCTGACAACGATCACGAAGACAGGGTGCCGGAGCGGTTGTTGACGATCCCGGAGGCGGCTCGGGTGTTGGCAGTGCCCGAGTCGTGGTTGCGTGAGCGGGTGCGGTTGCGTCGGGTGCCGCATCGCAGGCTCGGCAAGCACGTTCGGTTCTCCAGCACCGATCTGGAGCAGATCGTGGAACGGGCCGCACAGCAGGTGGCCATCAGGAGGCGATCTTCCTATCGGTGGCCGCACGCACCGTACGGACAACAGGGAGAGCGGTAGAGCACCGGTGGGGCGGGTGAACACCCGCCCCACCGGCATATCCGGGGTCAGGAGATCAGGCGTAGGCGTCGTTCACCGTCGGGGTCGGTCCACGGCCCGGTGGGCGGGCCGTCGATGGCCTCGATCATGGTGTCGTCGATGTCGGTGACCAGGTGCCCGTACCGGTCCATCGTCGTGGTGATCGACGTATGCCCCAGGCGGCGCTGGATCTTGAACACGTGCACGTCCTTGTCGATCAGCCACGCCACATGGGTGTGCCGCAGGTCGTGGATACGCGGCTTCTTCCCCAACCCCCGCTTCTGGGCTTCCTTGACCCCGGGTACCCACCTGCGCCCGTAGAACGAGCTGTGTCGCCACCAGGATCCCTGCTTGGTGGTGAACACGAACTTCTCCGGTCCCTTGCCCTCCAAGCGGGGGCGGATGAGGTCGATGGTGCCGGGGGAGAGCGGGATGCGCCTGCGCGAGCTGCGGGTCTTGGGCGCACCCAGCTTGAAGGTGTTGTCGCTCTGGCGCTTCCACGCCCGCCGCACGTCCAGATAACCGCGCACCTGCGGCACCCCGCCCGGGCCGATGGTTCGGGTGAGGGTGATGTCGCGGACCTGGAGCGCGGTGAGTTCGCTGTAGCGCATCCCGGTGCGCACGAACACCTCCACCATGTCGCGGACGTCCTCGGCCATGGAGTCCCGCAGCAGCGTGAGCTCCTCGCGGGTGAGGAAGCACATCTCCCAGTCACCCTCGCCGTCGTCGATACGGGGTAGGCGGGTGCGCGAGGCCGGGTTCGACGGGCGTAGGGGTGGGTCTTCTCGGACGGCGGCCTCGCAGACGGTGAACAGCAGGGCGTGCAGGTTGTGGATCGACTTGGGGGACAGGGGTTTGCGCAGCCATCCCGGTTCCTTCTTGCGGCCTCGGCTGGGTGAGTCGGTCCGGTACGGGGCCGTGGGGTCGGGAGTGCCGATGCGCAGCTGGTTGACCCAGGCCCGCACGTCCTTGGGTTTGAGCTGGGACGTGTCGCGCAGGTTCACCTGCCCGAAGTGGGGGAGCAGGTGGTTGGTGAGGTCGCGGTGGTAGTCGGCGCGGGTGCGTTCCTCGATGCCGGTCATCGAGTCGATGAGTTCGCGGGCGAAGTCGGCGAACAGCACCGGATCCTCTTCGGGATCATCGTCCTCCTCGTCGGCCTTGACCCAGCCGTGGCCGGGGACCCACCCCTCAGCCCACCCCTGCCGGGGGATCCAGTTCTCCGGCCACTGATGGCCCGCTGCTTCGACGTGGAGTTTGAAGGTGTGGGCGTCGGCGTGGACGTCGAACGGCTCGGACTGGGGCGCTCCGCCACGTGTGCCGCCCAGGTGCCATTTGACCCAGTAGCGGGTGCGCCCGTCGGCCAGTGTGCGCTGGTTGATGGTTGCCATGGGGGGACCATCGCTTGGGTGGGCGGCGAAGCGAAGGGAATCGGCGAAAGATCTTCGAGAACCTTCGACCCGGGCGCCACTATGGTCGTTTCGTGCGCATGTATCCCGGGATGTCGGGCTATTGCCCCGGCCTGTGCACCCGGGTGCACCCACGCCCGGGGAGTGAGTGACGGGATGGGTGGTGCGCACCCGCCGGGGGAATCTTTGCCGCCGTGCACCCGCTGGTGCACCCCCGGCAACGCGAAAGGCCCTGACCGGCGGACGTTTCCGCAGGTCAGGGCCTTGTCGGCTCTGGGGTGAGTGACGGGACTTGAACCCGCGACTTCTTGGACCACAACCAAGTGCTCTACCGGCTGAGCTACACCCACCATGTCCGCCCGACCTCGCGGCCTTGCGTACATCCAGAATCTTAGCGGACTCTGAGCACTGCTTCGATCAGTTTTCGGTGTTTCGGCGATCCGCGGCGCTCTCCCGGGCCGACACGCCGGTGCCGCCCGCCGCCACCTCGGCCGCGATGGCGCGCGCCGTGGTGGAGCTGGGGCCCGGTTCGGGCACGAACACCGCCGCACGGTAATACCGCAGCTCACGGATGCTTTCGGTGATGTCGGCCAGGGCGCGGTGGCCGCCGTTCTTCTCCGGGCTCGCGTAGTACACACGCGGGTACCAGCGGCGCAGGAGTTCCTTGATGGAGGAGACGTCCACCATCCGGTAGTGCAGGAACTCGTCGATGCGTTTCATGTCACGTGCCAGGAAGGTGCGGTCCGTGGCGATCGAGTTACCGCACAGCGGTGCCTTGCGCGGTTCCTTCACGTAGCGGTGGATGTGCTCGAGGACCCGGTCCTCCGCCTCCTTGAGGGACACGCCCTTGTCCAGTTCCTCCAGGAGGCCGGAGGTGGTGTGCATCTCCCGGACGAAGTCGCCCATCTGGTCCAGTGCGGCCTGCGGCGGTTTGATGACGATGTCCACACCCTCGTCGAGGATGTTCAACTCGCCATCGGTGACCAGACACGCCACCTCGATCAGCGCATCGTGTTCGAGGTCGAGCCCCGTCATCTCGCAGTCGATCCACACCAGACAGTCATTCATACCGGTCAGCTTAGGCCGTGGCGGGAGCGGTGGGGATGGCGAAGGGCGGCCGGACCGGTCCGGCCGCCCTTCGTGACGGGGGTCAGATCCACACGTACTGGCCGGGGAAACCGACGTTGAGGACTTCGAACATCCAGTCGTAGGTGCCCGAGAACTGGAGGTAGGCCAGGGCGACGACGGCCACGAGAACAAGGAGGAAGGTGGTGCATCCGCAGCCGCATCCGCCGCAACCGCCCTTCTTCTTCCGCTGACCCTCAGGCGGAGGGTGGGGCCGCTGCGGCGGCTCTCCGCGACCGCCCGGCCCCTTGCGCCGTCCCCACCGCGAACGCCGGGGAGCGCCGGGCTGTCCGGGGGCGCCCTGGGGCGGCTGCCCGCCCACGGGAGGCTGGCCCGGGGCCGGAGGAGGCGGGTACGGCCCCTGGCGGGGGTAGCCCTGGGGCGGACGGTTCATCTGGTGCGGCGGCGGAACGGGACCACCCTGGGGCGGGCGGCCCGCAACGTTCTGCCCCGCGGGCGGCGGATAGCCGGGGGGCGCGTTGTATCCGGGAGCGTTCGGGGGCTGCTGGTACCCCGGACGCTGCTGGTACGGGCCGGGCTGCGGGTACCCGTAGGGCGGGGGCGGGGCGCCGGGTCCCTGCCGGGGGCCGGTGTACGGCTGTTGGGGTGCGCTGGGGGGCTGCTGGTACCCGTGCTGGTTCGGGTGGCCGGGGTAGGGCGGATACTGCTGGGACGCTCCCGCCGGGTGGGACTGCTGGGGGCCCGACGGCTGACCCGGGTACGGCTGCTGGGGGCCCGACGGCTGCCCGGGATAGGGCGGGTACGGCTGCTGCCGCGGGTGGTGGTCGTGGGCCTGCTGCGGTCCCGTCGCCTGACGCTGGTGCGGCCGCTGGGGACCGGACGCGCCCTCCTGGCCGGGACGCGGCTGTTCGGGTGGCGTCTCCTGGCGGGGAGCCCCCTGTTCCTGGGCCTGCTGGGGGGTGTCGCCCCCCGGAGCCCGCGCCGCGGCCCGGGCGGCCTCCTCCGCTCGCTTCCGGGCCTCCGCCTCCTTACGGGCGTGCTCCTCCTCGGCGGCCTTACGGCGCTGTTCGCGGCGTTCCTCGCTGAGGTCGGCCCATCCGTCCTTCAGGTTGCCGAGGAACCGGTTGAACCGGCCGCCCCTGCGCTCCTTCGGCTCCTCGGCCGCCCCTCCGGACAGCATCGGGTCGTCGGGGTCGAAGACCGCCGTGCCCGGTACCTCTCCGATCTCGTGCGGATCGAACACGGCGGTACGGGGGGTGTCGTCGATCTGGTGGGGGTCGAGCACCGCCGTGCGCGGGGCGTCGTCGATCGCGTCGTCGGTGATGTTGGAGGTGGGAAGCTCGTCCTCGGTGAGGTCGGCGGTCGGAAGTTCGTCCTCGTCCGTACCCGGGACGGGCAGGTCGGCGGGGTTGACGCGCACGGTCGCGCCCATGGCGCCCAGGTCCGCGGTCGGTTCCTCGTCCTCCCGGTCGCGCCCGGGCAGGTCGGCGGGGTTGACCCGGACCGTGGCGTCCATCCCGCCCGGGTCCGCCGTGGGGACCTCGTCCGCGGGCTCGCCGGAGTCGCGGATCACGGAGGGGTCGATGCGCACGGTGTCGGGGTCCTCGTCCACCGGGGCCGGGGTGGTGGAGGCTCCGGGGGCGTGCGCCCAGGACGGGTCGATCCGCATCGTGCTGGGCTCGTCGTCCACCGGCGTGGGGGCGGAGGACGGGCCGAGCCGCACGGTCCCCTCGTCGTCGGAGGGGTCGTGCTCCCCTCCGTCCAGTCGCGCCGTGTCCGCCTCCGCGTCGTCCGACGTACCGGAACCGCCCTGGAGTTCGCTCAGCGAACGGGTATGCCGCGTCCACGCCTCACCGTCCCACCATCTGAGCGTCTGCGCGTCGCCGTGCGGGTCCGCGTACCAACCCGGCTCGATAGTTCCACCCATGGCGGACAGACTAAGGGGTCGTAGCGTCGGGGGAGACCATCGGAGTCGGAATCCCTCCGTCTCCGACCACGTGGTCCCGCAGGTCGGCAGCCCTCACGGGATCGCCGACGGTTCCTGCGCCGGCTGACGCGGTGCCGGCGGCGGTCGAAGCTCCGACTCGGCCGCGACGGGGGCGGCGAACAGCCGGGTGCCGTCCAGCGCCCCCGGTCCGGCGGACGTCGACCCGGGTACCTGGTCGTGGCCGAAGTGCCCCCCGCGCGACCACGCCCGGGCCAGCTCCGCGACCGGTGTCCCTCCCCGCCCGGGAGGCCCCGCCGGCCACCGGCGCGGGACGTCCCAGGAGTCCAACCAGGCCAGGATCGGTGCCAGTCCGTGCATCGGGCCGTCGGTGAAGGGCTCCTCGGGCCGGGCGACCACCGCCACCGTCAGGCACACCCGCCCCTCGTGCCCGTGGTCGACGTGGAGCGAGTACCGGTTCGTGCGGCCCAGCGGCATCCGGCTGCGGCGGGTGGCGGCCAGCGACTGCACGACCTCACCGGTGAGCGGGTTCCACACCAGGTGCACCGACCGCCCCTCCTCGACCAACCGCAGTGCCTCCTCACGCGCCGACCACGCGTCGGGGCCGGAACCGGTCACCGTCCACACGGCACGGGGCGCACCGATCCCCGACGGCCCCGGGGCGGCGCCGCCGTCGATCCGTTCCGCGCCGGGCATCCACGCGTCGAACATGGCAGTTCCCCATCCGGTCGTCGTGCGTCCGGGCACCTCCTGACCGGGGCGGCGCCCGGACGGGTCCGGACCTCCACTGAGTACGCCAAGAAGGAGGAGAAGTCCATAGCCCTTTCCCACGCGGACAGGGTCATGTCACCCGCCGGTACCTCAGGGCCGCTACTCCTCGTCGTCCCCGGAGATGCGCAGGGAGAACGCCTGGAGGAAGATCTCACCGATCTCGGTCGGGTCCTCCGTCATGTACGCGGCGCCACCGGTGGCGGCGGCGATCCGCTGGAGCGGCTCCAGGTTCTGCACGTCCGGGCCGAACGCGATCGTGATGATCGGGATCGGGCGCGCCGGGCTCGCGATGTCCTCGAGCTGGGACAGCAGCTCCTCCAGTTCCAGTCCGCCCGGATTGTCGTTGTCCCCGTCCGTGAGCATGAGGATGACGTTGGTCCGGTCGGGCCGGTAGGTCCGCGCCATCTCCTGGTAGGCGGCCAGGTAGGTGTCGTACAGCGCCGTGTCGCCCTGCGGCAGGGGGGTCAGTGCGGCCAGGGCCGACGCCAGCACGTCGCGCTGGGGCGTCCCCTCCTCGTCCGTCGCCTGGAGTTCGCGGATCGGGGCGAGTTCCGAGTAGTGGAGGTTGTTGTTGACGTTGGTCGAGAACTGCCACAGCCCGAGCTCGGAGGTGGGCGTGAACATCTGGAGCCCCTCGGTGGCCGCCGCGCTGGTCACCTGCATCCGGGTCATCCCGGTACCGGGCACCTCGGCGAGCATGGAGCCCGAGACGTCCACGATGGTGAGCACCCGCGAGTCCATCTTCAGCTGGTTCCAGGTGCGGATCAGCTCGGTGACCGATCCCTCCGACGGCCTGGGCAGTTCGTCGGGGGCCTCCTCGCGGAAGCCGAAGTCCGCGGTCAGCACCGAGGTGTCCACCTCTCCCTCGGGGCCGCGGAACCCGTGGGTCAGCAGGATCGACCGGGCCCCGTCGGAGCGCACGGCGCCTCGGAACACCTCCGCGGCGCGGGTGATGTCGCTCTCCTCGCTGCGGACCACGTAGGGGTAGTCGAGGTAGTAGGTGCCGCCCTCCAGGTAGCTGGCCCGGGCGGTGGCGTCCTGGTGCGCGCTGTTGTAGCGCCACACGGCCTGCTCCGACATGATCATCACGGGCGGGGCCTCCTCGGTTCCGCCGCTGAGGGCGAGGAAGGCCGAGTCCTCGTCGGGCGAGGCGCCCTGGTGCAGCGCCTGGAGGGCCGCGGTCATGCGCGCGTTGTAGGTGGCCTCGTCGGGGCTGCCCTCCTCCAGGGCCCCGTTCAACAGGTAGAGGGTGCCCAGCCCGGTCGAGCTGCGCGCGGGGTCCACCACGCGGACGGTGCGGTCGCCCTGTTCCCCGGGGGCCGCCGTGGGGACCACGTCCGTCCAGCTGCGTTGGGTGTCGTCCTCGGCGAACTCGGTGAGTTCGGCCAGAACGAGCGGGGAACGGGCGACGGAGGTGCCGGTCTCGGTGATGACGGCGTCACCGGACTGGCTCCGCACCAGGCGCGGCCACACGGAGGAGTCGGGGATCCACACGTCCGAGTCGGTGTCGCCCATGGTCGCGCCCGCCCCGGTGATGCCGAAGGCGACGTTGGCGGAGTCGACCTGGCGGATCTCGGCGTGCACGCACCGCCCGTCCACGGTGTTCTCCTGGGCGTTGAAGTCCGTGGCCAGGCTGTCGAGGGCGGGGGCCAGCTCGGGGCTGACCGCCACGTCCAGTCGGATGTCCGAACCACGGCAGCCGTCGGTCTGCCCGAACATGTACACGCCCGCGGTGGCCAGGGCGACCACGATCACCAGTGCGGCGGCCAGGGCGGCGAAGGCTCCGCCGCGTCCACGGCGGCGCCGTCCCCGGCTCGGGTAGGGCTCTTCTTCGTATCTTCCGCGGTGACGTCCCACAGCTTTCCTCACGGGGTGGTGTACGGACGGGGGTCGGGGGTCGGCGCCCGGTCGGTCGCGCCTGTTCGGCGCTGGGTGGGGGACCGGCCGGGTGTTACTGGTCGGAACAGTACTCGTGCCGGTCAGGCCGGGTGCGGGTCGCACCGGCCGGTCCGGTGCGACCCCGCGGGGCCGCGTCCACTGTGATCGGCGTCGCGTTCCCGGTCACACGGGGGGATTCGGACGGAGCGGTCACCGACCGGCGTCCGGAAACGGTTCGTCCAGAAAACCGATCCGATATCCAATCGCAATCGCCTCGCGTTCGTTCGGAGCCGGAACCCGGTCCCAATGGTCAGTTATCGCAGTTCGGCACGCACAACCGCCGGGAGATCGAACTGAGGAAGATGTCTCCGATCTCGTCGGGGTCATCGGTCACGAACAGGGATCCGCTCGTGGCGGCCGCGATCTGGCGCAGTTCGGCCTCCTCGGACTGCGCCCCGAAGGCGATGATGAACATGCTGACCGGGCGCCGGGGGTCGAACCGGTCCTGTAGGGCCGCGACCAGCTCCGCGTGCGAGATCTCGCTCGAACCGTCGTCCCGGCCGGCGGTGAGCAGGATGACGCTGTTGATCTTGTCCTCGTGGTAGTTGTCCTGCACCTGGTCGTAGGCGTCCAGGATGTTGTCGTACAGCCGGGACTCCCCGCCGCGGACCGCGATCTCCTCCGCCACGTCGATGAGCTCCTGGCGTCTGGTGATGTCGCCGCTGCCGGACGACTCGCCCAACTGGCGCATCCCGGCGGCCTCGTCCCGGCCCTGGCGTCCGTACCGGTCCGACAGCAGCCACAGGCCCATGTCGGTCTCGTCGGGGAAGAGGGAGAGCCCCAGCAGGGCCGCCCGCTGGGCGACCTCCATCCGGCTGGGCCCGCCGTCGAGGTCCTGGGCCATGTTCTCGGAGGTGTCGGCCAGCACCAGGGAGCGGCTGGGCATCGACAGCCGGTTCCAGTCGGTGACCGAGGTGAGCAGCGCGTCCCCGGTGAGGTCGTCGTGCGTGGGCGGCTCCTCCGGAACGTCCCAGGGCTGCGCCTCCAGGGAGCGGGGGACATCGCCGCCGGGGCCGCGGAAGCCGAGGTCGCGCAGGTGTTCGCGGTGCTCGTCCCCGCGCAGGACCTCGTACAGGTCGGCGGCGGCCGACCGGAGCGCGGGGTCGTCGGTGGTGGTGACATAGGGGTAGTCGAGGCTGACCGTGCCCTCGGCGGGGTACCGGGCCACCAGCTCCGGCGCGGACGGCGCGCGCTCGTCGTTGTAGGAGGCGACCGCCTGCTCCGGAACCACGATCACCGGGTCGATCCGCGCGTCGGCCGCGGGGGAACCGGTGAAGAAGGTCGCCAGGTCGATCTCGCCGAACGCGCTGTCCAGCTGGACGTCCCGGACGAAGTCGGTCATGGCGGTGTCGGCCTCGTCCCCGGCGCCCAGGTGGCGGCGGACCGCGTGCATGACGGTCATACCGTCGGCGCCGCGGTTGGGGTCGACCATGACCAGGGGGCGCTCCGGGTCGCGCTCTCCGGGCAGGACCAGCGTCCAGCTCGCCTCCCCCGGGTCGGGGAGGCCCTCCGTTCCCGCTGGGGCGGTCATGACCACCGGCGAACTGGCGAGCGAGGGCGGATCGGTCTCGATGCTGTGCGTACCGCCGCCGGACACGCGGGCGAGCTCGACCCACACCGAGGATTCGGGCACCCACACGTGGGGGGCGATGGTGGAGTCGTTCCCCCGCCCCCCGGACAGGGCGGTCATGATGCGGTGCGGGGCGATCTCGTCGACCTGGGCGTATACGCAGTCGCCCCCGTAGTCGGGCTCCGCGTCGTTGAACTCGGTGGCGGCCGCGCGCAGGACCGGGGCGATGCTCTGCGTCGCGGACACGCGGAGGTAGCGGACGTCACCGCAGCCGAGCGCGTTCAGCCCGACCGGGATCGCGACCGCCGCGAGGGCGATGACCGCGACGGCGACGGCGGTGAACCCCAACGGTGACCAGGCCACCCGGCGTGTGGCGGACCGGGTCGGTGCGGGGAAGCGATGACGTCCACTGGGCAACGGGGATCTCCGGGGCGTAGTGGGGCGCGGCCCTCCGGCGGCGTCGCCGGAGAACCCGGTGGTGCGTGGGTCCGTGCGGCGCCGGGCCGTCGGGCGTCCGTACGAGGACGTGAACCATCGTGCGGCGAACGGCGTCACACAGGGTGAATCACGACCGACCAGCCGAATGTGACGAACGAAACTTCACCAGGACCTTACTCGTTGGTAATGGGGGAGCGAAAGTGGCCGAACGCCGACGTCGGACCGCCGCGTCCGGTCGGCGCGCGGAGACCCCTTTGTTACCGTGCCTCCCACAGAAGTACTCCGATCCCACGGATAGGCTTGGGCCTCTCCCGTCCCCCGCGGCAGACCCTCTCCCCTTCCGTGCCGCGGACGTCCGTGTGACCACCGACCCCCGAGGGTTATGGCATGTCCCAACAGCACCGAGACCACCGGAGCCGAGGCACGCTCGGCACCGCCCTGCTCACCGGCGCCTGCTGTGCCGGGGCGCTCGCCTACGCGATGCTCGCGGGCCCGTCGCTGCTGCCCGCGGAGGACGTCCAGGCCACGTCGGCGATGAGCCCGGACCTGGTCGGTCCGATCGCGGATGTCCCCGAGGCGAGGGTCGAGACCGGGCCGGTCGGTCAGCTGCGCATCCAGGTCAGCGACCGCGACCGTGCGTGGGTGCAGACCCTCGACTGCACCGGTGACCTGGAGGAGGACCCCCAGGCCTGCGCCGAACTGGCCCGGGTCGCCGCCGAACTCGACGGCGGGCACGGCGGGACCGGGAGGTACGGCGACGCGACCGCGCGCACGGCCACCGCCGACGGCACCGAGGAACTGTTCACCGAGGTGCGCGCGGGGACCGTGTGCACCGACCAGGTCTACGGGCCCCAGCGGGCCACGATCGAGGGCACCTGGGAGGGGCAGGAGGTCTCGACGACGCTGAGCCGGACGGGCTCCTGCGAGGAGGCGCGCTGGCAGCGGCTGCGTCCCCTCACCGAACAGCTCGGCTGAGACCGGTCAACCGAGGACACGGGGCCTCCCGGGTCGCGGAACCGGGATAATCGTCCTCCATGAGCGTCATCAGGGTCACCGACCCCGCCGATCCCCGCCTGGCCGACTACACCCGGTTGCGCGACGTCAACCTGCGCCGTCACCTGGAGGCCGAGCACGGACTCTTCATGGCCGAGGGCGACAAGGTGATCCGGCGCGCGGCCGCCGCCGGGTTCGAGCCGCGCAGCTTCCTGCTGACCGAGCGCCGGGCCGAGGCCCTCGACGACGTGGTCGCCGGCTCCGCCGCCCCGCTCTACGTGGTCGGCGAACAGACCGCCCGGCAGCTCGTCGGCTTCGACCTGCACCGGGGAGCCCTCGCCGCCTTCCACCGCCGCCCCCTGCCCGGGCTCGACGACGTCCTGACCGGGGCGCGCACGATCGTGGTGCTGGAGGACCTGGTGGATCACACCAACGTGGGTGCGATCTTCCGCAGCGCCGCCGGGCTCGGCGTCGACGCCGTGGTGCTCGCGCCCCGCTGCGCCGATCCGCTCTACCGGCGGGCGGTCAAGGTCTCGATGGGCGCGGTGTTCACCCTGCCCTACACACGGCTGGACGACTGGTACGGCGGGCTGGACACCCTCCGGGCGGTCGGTTTCCACCTCATGGCCCTCACCCCGGGGGAGGGGTCCCTGCCGCTGCGCGACGCGATGTCCGCACTCGGCCCCGACGACCGGGTCGGCCTGTTGCTGGGGACGGAGGGGGACGGCCTGTCCTCGCGCTGGCTGGAACGGGCCACCGCGCGGGTGCACATCCCGATGGCCGAGCGGGACGTCGACTCGCTCAACGTCACGGCGGCGGCCGCCATCGCCTGCTACGAACTGGCCCGATTCACCGGGTGACGTGCACGGCGGCCCCGCCTCCGGTCGCGGCGCGTCGGTCACACATGCCCTAGGGTGGCGCGTGACACGGATCTTGAGGCGTGTTCCCGGGAGCGCGTCCGAGACGCTTCGGAAGGGCGCGCCGCGGTAGAGCGGAGGGTACTGCCACATGGGCGGCCGAGCACTCGTGCAGTGGGAGCAGAACCGGGTGAACGCCCCCGATCCGCGCAGCGTGGACCTGTACACCGGCGGCGCCGCTCCGGAGTCGGGCCTGGACGAGGTGACCTTCTACCAGGTGCCCTACGCGCCCTCCACCCAGGGCGTCGACGAACGGCTCGACATCATCGGGCGGATGCCCGCCCTGGAGGTCGTCCAGCTCGTGTCCGCGGGCTACGAGCACGTCCTGGATCTGCTCCCCGACCACGTGACGCTGTGCAACGGGCGCGGCCTGCACGACGCCAGCACCGCCGAGCACGTGCTCGCGCTGATCCTCGCCGCCCAGCGCGACCTGCCGAGATGGGCCCTCGACCAGCACGACCACCGCTGGAGCCCCGTCCCGCTCCGGTCGCTGGCGGACTCGCGCGTGATGATCGTCGGCTACGGCAGCATCGGCGCGGCCGTGGAGAGCCGCCTGCTGCCCTTCGAGACCGAGGTCGTACGGGTGGCCAGCCGCGCCCGTCCCGACGAGGACGTGCACGGTGTCGACGAACTGCACTCCCTCCTGCCGGAGGTGGACGTCGTCGTCCTGGTCACCCCGCTCACCGAGAGCACCCGGGGGCTGTTCGGCGCCCGGGAGTTCGCCCTGCTGCGGGACGACGCGCTCGTGGTCAACGTGGGCCGCGGTCCGGTCCTGGACACGGCGGCGCTGCTGGCGGAGAACGGGCGGGTGCGGGCCGCCCTGGACGTCACCGACCCGGAGCCCGTCCCCGTCGACCACCCGCTGTGGGAGGCGCCGGGGGTGTTCCTCACGCCGCACGTCGCGGGCGGGTCGGCCGCCTTCTACCCCCGTGCCCGCGCGTTCATGGACCAGCAGCTCGCCCGCTGGGCCGCCGGTGAGCCGCTCGCGAACGTGGTCCGTCCGGGGCGCTGACACCTCCATCGACCGGGTTCCGTCGCGGGGCGACCCCACCGGCGTCCCCGTCGACCAGGCACCCGGCGGGGTTTCAGGGGACATTAACGGCTTTTGGTTGGTCTTTAGGGGTTTTGTCGGTGTCAGCGGCCACAGTGGAACCATGCGCATAGCGGTGGTCGCCGACGGCGAGGGCGGCGGCTGGCTCCAGGAACTGGAGCACGCCCCCGGCCCGGTCCGCCGCGTTCCCGACCTCGCCGACGCCGCCCGGCGGGCGGAGGACGAGCGTCCCGAACCCCCGCGCTGGGTCTGGTCGGCCAGCGAGGACGTCTACCCGGACCTGGTCCGGGCCGGGGTGCGCGTCGCGCGCTGCCACGACGTCGCGCTGACCGAGGCGCTCCTGCTCGGTTACCACGCACGCCACGGTGAGGCCCACTCCCTGGGAGCGGCCTGGGCCCGGTTGCACGGCCTCCCCGTCCCCGACGACCCGGTCCGCCCCCTCGGTGAGGGCATCGCCGCGCAGCCCGCCCTGTTCGAGGCCGACCGGTCCACACTGCCCCCGGGAACCGACCGCCTGGCCGCCCTGGTCGAGGTCCACGACGACCAGCTGCGCCGTCTCGCGGAGCTGCCCCACCCCCAGCGGATGCGACTGCTGACGGCCGTGGAGTCGGCCGGCGGCCTGGCCGCCGCCGAGATGAGCCACGACGGTCTGCCCTGGCGGCCCGACGTCCACGACGAGGTCCTCACGGAGTTGCTGGGCCCCCGGCCGCACACGGGGCAGCGCCCCGCGGTCCTGGCCGAACTCGCGGAGCGCATCAGCCGCACGGTCGGACGCGAGGTCAACCCCGACTCACCGGCCCAGGTGCTGCGGGCCATGGCGTGGATCGGCCATCCCGTCGAGTCGACCCGCTCCTGGGTGCTGGAACGCGTCGACCACCCCGTGATCCCCCTCCTGCTCCGCTACAAGGAGCTCTCCCGTCTGTACTCCGCCAACGGCTGGACGTGGTTGGACACCTGGGTGCGGGAACGTCCCGGCCCCCGCGGTGAGCGGCTCGGCCGCTTCCACCCCGACTACGTGGTCGGCGGTGTCGTCTCCGGCCGTTGGGCCACCCGGGGCGGCGGCGCCCTCCAGATCCCCAGGGCGGTGCGCTCGGCGGTACGGTCCGACCCCGGCTGGGCGCTCGTGCGTGCCGACGCCGGGCAACTCGAACCCCGTGTCCTGGCCGCCGTGTCCGGGGACGACGCCCTGGCGGCCGCGGCCGCCGAGGACGACCTCTACGCCCGCATGGCCGCGCACGTGGGCGGTGACCGGGAACGGGCCAAGATCGGCATGCTCTCGGCCATGTACGGTCAGACCTCCGGAGACGCCGCACCCCTGCTGCGCACCATGCGCCGCCTCTACCCCCGGGCGCTGGAGTACGTCGACCAGGCCGCCCGGACCGGTGAGAACGGCGGGATCGTCCGCTCGTGGCTGGGCCGGACCTCGCCCGCCCCGCAGGGGTGGGCCACCACCGTGTCCGGTCCCGACGGGGACCGCCGCCGTCGCGCCCACGGCCGCTTCACCCGCAACTTCGTCGTCCAGGCCACGGCCGCCGAGTGGGCGCTCGTCCTGCTGGCCGCGCTCCGGCAGCGCCTGCCGTCCCTGCCGGAGGGCGCCGGGATCGTCTTCTTCGTCCACGACGAGGTCGTCCTCCACGTCCCCCGCGAGCGGGTGGAGGAGACCCTCGCCGCCGTCGCCGACGCCGAGACCCGCACCAGGACCACCCTGTTCGGAGACACCCCGGTCCGTTTCCCCCTGGACACGGTCGTCACGGACGACTACGCGAAACGCTGACCCAATCCGGACACGGGGCGTTACGGGTCCGGTAACGGACGGCGTGGACTTCTTGCAAACTGGCCCGCCTGCACCCATTCTTGGACGCGGACGCAACCGTCAGCCCGCTACCACAGGGGTACCCCCACCCCTTGCGACGGTACACAGAAAGGGTGAGATCCCCCCGTGCGGAGCCGTTTCAGATCATGTGCGGGAACCACGGCCGCCTTCGCGGTCGCCTTCACCGCCTTCGGGGCGACCCCCGCGTGGGCGGACCCGGTCGTGGAGGACCGGCCCCCCATCGCCGACCAGCTCGCCGAGGACCACCAGAACACCAGTGGAGTCGACCCCCGCGGCTCCGCCACCCCCGCCCCTGACGTCGCCGATGCCGAGGCGCTGCGGCGCGACGCCCGTGTGGCCCCGTTCCGTGAGGCCCGCAGCGTCGAGTACTTCGCCGTGGCCCCCGACAGCCTGCCCCGTACGGTCGTCGACGCGGTCCGCGACATCGAGGACGTGGAACACGTCCTGACCGTGGACGCCGCGCGCGTCGGGATCGACGGCGAACCCACCTCCGTGCTGGGCGTCAACCCCTCCAGCTTCCGCAACCACGCCCCCGCGCCGTCGGCGGAGTCCGACGAGATCTGGCAGGGCGTCGCCGAGGGCCGTATCGCGCTGTCCAACACTGTCGGCACCGAGCGCGAACTCGACCTGGGCAGCGAGGTCAGCGTCGCGGGCGGTCACGGTGAGGTGGACCTGGAGGTGTGGACGCACGCCACCTCCGGTATCGCCGGGATCGACGCCCTCGTCTCCCGGGAACGCGCCGCCGAACTGGGCATGCCCAAGGGCAACGCGTTGGTGATCTCGGCCCCCGACGCCGACCTGTGGGCGCTCTACGACGCGCTGTCGGACGCCCTCGGCGAGGACGTCTCCCTCCAGTTGGTCGCCGACGCCGCCGAACCGGCCGAGCCGGGCGAGGCCATGCCCTCCTCGGTGATCGAGGAGGTCATCGCGCACGCGGAGAGCCAGATCGGTGTGCCCTACGTCTGGGGTGGTGAGACCCCGGAGGGCGGCTTCGACTGCTCCGGGCTGCTCCAGTGGGCCTTCCGCCAGGCAGGAGTGGAGATCCCCCGCGTCACCCACGACCAGTGGAACGCCGGCGAGCGGGTCGACTTCGAGGACGCCCAGCGCGGTGACCTGCTGTTCTGGCGGTCGGACCCGACAGCGCCCGACTACATCTCGCACGTGGCCATCTACCTGGGCGACGGCATGATGCTGGAGGCGCCGCGTACCGGCCTGAACGTACGGGTCACCGAGGTGCGGACCGCGAACTTCGCCGGAGTGGTGCGCGTGCGGACCTGAGGCCGCGGCCCCGCACCGTCGGGGAACGAGAGCGGGCCGCGGCGTCACCGCACTGGTGGCACCACGGCCCGCTCGTCTCTCCTTGTCCGAAGAACCCAGCCGGGAGGGGAAGGCAGGTCTCGGTTCAGGAGGGGGACAGGGTCGTCGCTGAGGGAGGGGGAGTCAGCGCACTGACCCTGTTTTCGGTGGTATTGAGTTCTGCGGGTACACGCCCGGATCAGCGCCGGGGCCCGTCGCACAGGGTCTACATAAGCAGTGCCCGGACGATTTGGCAAGGGGATCCGCACAGCTGGGCGCCCCCTTCCGGCGCGTGCTCGGCACACGTCGCCCGGACCTCGCCCAGGTGTTCGGCCGCGTTCTCCTGGCGTTCAGCGTCCCACCGCGTACCCCTGCGATCCGCGCGCGTCGGCGGCGGCCCGAAGCTCACCCGTGTCCGGATCGCGCGCCACGGCGGCCAGCCGGCCGAGCGTCCAGGCGTCGGCGACCTCGACCCGGTGCCCCCGACCGACCAGGTCGGCGATGACGTCCTCACCGATCCCGGGTTCGACGATCAGGTGTCCCGGCACGGTCTCCCTCGGGTGGAAGGAACTGGGGAAGGCGCTGGTGTGGAACATCGGGGTGTCCAGCGCCTCCTGGAGGTCGTCGACCCCGTGGAGGATCCGCAGCAGGGCGGTGAACGTCCACTGGTCCTGCTGGTCGCCGCCGGGCGTCCCGATCGCGAGGACCGCCTGGCCGTCCTCGCGGGTCACGAGGGTGGGGGACAGGGTGGTGCGCGGCCGTTTGCGGGGCGCGAGGACGTTGGGGGAGGCGGGGTCGAGCCAGAACATCTGTGCGCGGGTGCCGAGCGGGAAGCCCAGGGCGGGGATGACCGGTGAGCTGCTGAGCCACCCACCGCTCGGGGTGGCCGAGACCATGTTGCCGTGCGCGTCGACCACGTCCACGTGACAGGTGTCGCCGCGCCGGTCGGCCGGTGTGGCGCCGGTGGGGCCGACCGTGGGCTCGCCGGTGGTGCGGTCGCCGGGGGTCGCGCCGACCTCGTACAGGGGCGGGATGAAGGGGGCGCGTCCGGCGACCGGATCGGGTCGCGGCACGGGGACGGCCCGACGGTCGTCGACGCGGGCGGCGAGCCGGGCGGCGTGGTCGGCGGAGAGGAGCTCCTTGAGGGGGACGTCGACGTGCTCGGGGTCGCCGTACCAGGACTCCCGGTCGGCGAAGGCGAGTTTGGCGGCTTCGGTCACCCGGTGCACGAACTCGGCGCTGGTCCCCTCGCGGACGTCGTGGCCGGTGCCCAGGGCCTCGGCGATCCGCAGTTGCTGGAGCATGACCGGCCCCTGTCCCCACGGGCCGGTCTTGTGCACGGTGTGCACGCCGTGGGTGACGCTCACCGGGTCCTCGAAGGTGGCGCTCCAGTCGGCCATGTCCTGGGCGGTGAGCAGGGCCCGGCGGGGCACCCCCGACCCGTCGGGGACGGGTGCGGCGAGGAACGCCCCCACGGCCTCGGCGACGAACCCGTGCGACCAGGCGCGCCGGGCCGCCTCGATCTGGGTCTCGCGGTCGGAACCGGCGTGTTCGGCCTCGGTGACGATCCGACGGTAGGTGGCGGCCAGGGCGGGGTTGCGCAGGCGGGTTCCGCGCCCGGGGGCGGAGCCGTGGGGGAGGTAGACCTCGGCCGATCCGGGCCAGTGCCGGGTGAAGACCGGGGCGAGCGCGGTGACGGCCCCGGCGATCCGTTCCAGGACGGGGTAGCCGCGTTCGGCGAGGCCGATGGCGTGGTCGAGGACCTCGCGCACGGTCATGGTGCCGTGGTCGCGCAGGAGCAGCATCCAGGCGTCGAAGGCTCCGGGGACGGTGGCGGCGAGCACGCCGTTGCCGGGGATGAGGTCCATGTCCGCGAAGGCGTCCGGGGTGGCGGCGGCGGGGGAGACCCCCTGGCCGCACAGCACGCGGGGGGACCCTCCGGCGGGTTGGAGGAGTGCCGGAACCTCCCCACCGAGCCCGTTGAGGTGGGGCTCGACGACCTGGAGGGTGAAACCCGCGGCGACGGCCGCGTCGAAGGCGTTACCGCCGCGTTCGAGTACGGACATGCCGGTGGCGCTGGCGAGCCAGTGGGTGGAGGCGACCATTCCGAAGTCGCCGCGGAGCTGGGGGCGCGTGGTGAAACGGGGCATGGCTCTCCTCGGGGGTCGGGGACACCCGCCCGCTCCGGCGGACCCCGGGTACCGCGCGGACGTGACAGCGGTCACCGGATAGGGGCGTCGAGCCGACCGTATCCCAGGGCCGCGGCCCGTGGCGCTCTGTCCACAGGCCAGTGGCCCGAGGCTGGCGTCTCGACCCAACCCCGGGCCACCATTGGTATAGGGGCGCCCACGCTCCGCCCGCCTCGTGCTGCCCGGCCGGAGGCTCTCCCCCCGGCCCGGCCGGTCGGCACCCGGCCACGGCCACGGTCACGCGCCGCCCGTGCGGCTTCGGACCGCCCACGGCCGCGCGCTCAGCCGGTCACCCGACCACGGCCGCGCCCCGTTCCGGTCCCGCCTCGGCCGGGCCCCGCGGATCCGGCCGCCTCACGGCACCTCCATCTCGAAGCTCCACGGCAGGGAGTTCCACAGCTCCTCCCACTCCGCGTCGTCCATCGGTTCGAGACCACCGGCCTCACCCGGCCCGGACGCGTGCGTCTCGGTGGCCGAGTGGACGATCTCCTCCATGCCCTCGGTCGCCTTGGCCTCGGCCTCCTCGATCAGCCGGGCGATCAGGTCGGCGATCTCGGCGAGCACGGCCTCGATGTCGGAGCGCCGCATGTCGAGGCTGTCGGCGCAGTGGTCCGTGGCCGCGTTCTTCTCGACCTCGGTGCCGTGGTACCAGACGGTGGCGAGCAGTTCGTCGCGCTGCTCGTCGGTCAGCTGTGCACGGCTCAGCGGCTGCTCGGTGGTGTCGCCGGAGACGGCGGACGTCGATCCCCGGTCCTGCTCGGCGTCGGTGTAGTCGAAGACCACGAACTCGTCGATCAGGCACTCCTTCACCCGTCGGGAGCTGGTCGTCTCGGGCTGGTCGGATCCGGTGTCCGCCTCCTCCGCCCCGGACGCGTCGCCGCCGGTCGCCGCGACGTCCTCGGCGGTCACCTCGACCGCGTCGCCGTCCTCGGCGGGCACCTCCACCGCGGCCACCTCCTCGGCGGTCACCTCGACGGCGTCGGTGTCCTCCTGCTCCCCGACCGCAGCGTCCTGCGCGGGCGCCTGCTCCGCGCCGGCCTCCGCGGTCTCGCCCCCCGTCTCCCCGAGGGCGTTCGATCCCGCGACCTCCTCGACCGAAGCCTCCTGAGCGGGCTCTTCGGCTTCCTCAGCCTCCCCCGTGCCTGCGGCTTCCTCGGCTGCCTCGGCCTCGACAGCCTCCGTGGCCTGTTCGGGCGCCTCCACCTCGGCGGTCTCTCCGTTCTCCTCAGCCGCCTCGGACTCGCCGGTCCCGGTGCTCTCCCCGGCCTCACCCGTGTCGTTCTGGACGTCCTCCTGCGCCTCCTCCGAGGCCCCCTCGGCATCCGGCGCAAAGGCCCCGACCACCGACTCCGCCATCCGCCGCAGCTCGTCGCCGTTCCACCGCTCCGGCCGCAGATGGATGGTGACCGCGACCCCGGGTTCCTCCAGCCAGAACATGTCGCCCGTGGACTCCGAGACGTAGGCCTCGCGCTCGGACCCCTCGCCGCCCTCCATCCGTTCCAGTCCGCGGTCGGGCAGGTGGGCGTACCGCAGGTCGCGCAGGTCCTCCAGGGTCTGGACCCGCTCCGATCGCAGGATCATCACGCGCCCGTAGAGCTGGTCGGGGCCCTGCACCCAGGAGATCTGCGACTGGCTGTTGCCCCGTCGGTCCGTCAGTGAGGAGGCGTTGAGCCCGAACCTGTCCAGTCCGGGGGGCAGGTAACCGATCTCGAACCCGTCGATCCGGTACGAGGAGACCGCCTGCTCGACCACCGGCCAGTTGATCACCCGCGGGTCCTTGTCGTCCGCCGCCACCGCCGGTCCCGCGAGACCTGTCAGCCCGGTGGTCGAGAGCGTGGCGGCGCCCAGGAGCGCGACCCACCTCGTGTGGTGCTTGCGCATCATCGTTCCTTCCCATCGACTACTACTAGTGATGGTTTCAGGACTCTAGGTGATTCGCGGGGGGCTCTCCAGTCAAAACCGGTACATGACGTAATTCATTCGCTTCATTGGGTGAAAATCCGGGAAGGGTGTGACCTGCCCCGTACCAGAAGATGGGATGCCCATTACCCGACGCTCCGCGCACGGTCATCGAGGGGTCACCATCCGCATCCACCCTGATGGAGCAATTCGGCCAGTCCACGCGAACTTGGGAGGTCCGGTGCGCCGCATCGGAATCGTCGTCGGAGCCGCTTCACTCTTCATCACCGCCAGCGCGGGCGTCTCGGCCGGGGCTCCCGGCCTCGACCCCCGAGAGTCCACCGCAGAGTCCCTCGCCGTCCAGCACCCCGTCTTCGACCGCCCGCTGGTCGCCGTCTCCCACCGCGGCGCCTCGGGGCACGCACCGGAGAACACCCTCGCCGCCATCGACGTCGCCCGCGAACTGGGCGCCGTGACGGTCGAGGTCGACGTCCAGCTCACCGCGGACGGCGAACCCGTGATCATGCACGACACCACCCTGGAGCGGACCACCGACGTCGAGACGGTCTTTCCCGACCGCGCGCCCTACCGGGTCTCGGACTTCACCATGGCGGAGATCCGCCGGCTCGACGCCGGAAGCTGGTACGACTCCGCCTTCGCGGGAGAGCCCGTCCCCACCCTGGGGGAGGTCCTCGACCGGATGGAGGAGCACGACCTCAACCTCCTCCTGGAGCTCAAGGAGCCCGCGCGCTACCCCGGCATCGAACGCGCCGTCGCCGAGGAGCTGTTCGAGCGCGAGGGGTGGTTCCGGCGCAACCCGCCGTGGGAGCCCCGCCGTCTGGTCATCCAGAGTTTCGACTGGGAGTCGGTCCGCGAGTCCCAGGACATCCTGCGGTCCGTTCCGCACGGCCTGCTGGGTGTGGTCCCCGAGGACCGGATCGACGACTACGGCTGGGCCGCCATGATCAACCCGAACCACAGGCACATCGACGCCGACTACGTGGGCCGGGTCCAGGAGGCCGGAATGGAGATCATGCCCTACACGATCAACGACCGCGCCACCATGGACGCCGTCCTGGAGATGGGGGTCGACGGTTTCATCACCGACTACCCCGAGGTCGGGCGCGAGGCCATCGACGACTTCGGCGCCGATCGCACCGAGGCGCCGTCCACGCCGCCCGCGCCTCCGGTCGCGGCGCACGACTGACCCCCGGCCGCCCCGCGCGCCTGACGCCGGTGGGATGATCGGACCGACCGACACCTCCCCCGCTCCGGCCCCGAACCTCGGGGCCGGAGCGGGGTACCGGCACACAGGAGGCGTGGACGCACCGTGACCGATCGGCTCGACATCCCGAGTGAACACGTCGACTGGCGGACCAAGGGGTTCTGGTGGCCGGGCGAGCCCGTCACCCTGGAGGAGTTCGCCGCCCGGCGGTTCCACCTCTTCTCTGGTCCCTTCACCTGGCCGCTCATGGTGTTGCGCGCCTCCGCGCTCGACCGCAACATCGCGGCGCTCGCCGCGTTCTCCGAGCGGCACGGCCTGCCGCTCGCACCGCACGGCAAGACCTCCATGGCCCCCGCGTTGATCCAGCGCCAGCTGGACGCGGGCGCCTGGGGGATCACCGCCGCCACCGCCAACCAGGTCCTGGCCTACCGCCGTTTCGGGGTCCGTCGGATCATCCTCGCCAACGAACTCCTCGACCGGGCGGCACTGCGCTGGGTCGCCGACGAACTCGACCGCGACCCCGACTTCGAGTTCCTCTTCTACGCCGACTCCACCGAGGGCGTGGCGGCAGCCGCCGGGGCCCTCGCCGACCGCCCCACCGGACGCCCCCTGCGCCTCCTGGTCGAACGCGGCGTTTCCGGCGGGCGCACCGGCTGTCGTACCCGCGAACGGCTCCTCGCCGTGGCGCGCGCCGTCGTCGCCGCGCCGGGCCTGGAGCTGGCCGGGGTCGCCGGTTACGAGGGGCCTCTGGGCGACGACGCCGACGCCGTGCGCGCGTTCCTCCGTGACCTGGGCGGCGACGCCGCGGCGCTCACGACCGAGCACGGCCTGGACCGGCCGGTGCTGTCGGTGGGCGGCAGCGCCTGGTTCGACCTGGTCGCCGAGGAGATCGGCGGTCGCGAGGACGTGCTGCCGATCCTGCGCAGCGGCGCCTACGTCGCGCACGACGACGGCCTCTACCGGCGCACCACCCCCTACCGCCGCCTCCCCGAGGGACCCGACTCCCTGGAGGGCGCCCTGGAGCTGTGGGCGCGGGTGGTGTCCGTGCCGGAGGAGGGACTGGCCATCGCCGCGCTGGGCCGCCGCGAGGCCAACCACGACCAGGGTTTCCCGATCCCCCGTGCGCTGCGGCGCGCCGACGGAACGACCGTGCGGGCCGCGGGCGCGGCGGTCACCGGTCTCAACGACCACCACGCCTACCTGCGGATCCCGCCCGAACTGGGCGTGGCCCCGGGGGACCTGGTCTCCTTCGGGATCTCCCACCCGTGCACGGCCTTCGACCGCTGGCGCGTGATCCCCGTGGTGGACGACCAGGACACGGTCGTGGACGCCGTCGCCACCTACTTCTGACCCCGTCCGGCCCCTGACCCCGTCCGAGGCCGGGGGCCGAAACCCCGCCGCCGAACCCCGCCCCGGGCCGCGGTGCCCGGGTCCGTGCGGCGGTGGTCGGGCGCCCGACCACCGCCGCAGGTCACCAGCCGCTGACCCCCGGGCGGGTCTGCCACGGGTGCGGTCCGTCCAGCGGCCGGTACTCCACCCCGGCCGCGTCCAGGCGGTCCAGGTGTCCCCGCAACCGGGGCTCGAACTCGGCGTAGTCGCGGTCACCGGAGGACCACACCTGCTCGGCGAAGGCGACCACGCGCGGGAACACCATGTAGTCCAGCCTCCGGGGCGAGTCGATGTGCTCGGTCCACACGTTGACCTGGGCGCCCAGGACGTGTTCGGCCTCCGCCTCGGTCAGGCCCTCGGGGACGGGCTCGGCCGTGTAGACGTCCTCGGTGCGCAGGAGCGTGCCGACCGGGACCGGCTCGTCGGGGGACTCGGACTGCCGGTAGTCGAGGTAGGACGTCGCGGTCGGGGCCATGACCACGTCGTGCCCGGCCCGGGCCGCGGCCACTCCGCCCTCCTGGCCGCGCCAGGACATCACCGTCGCGCCCGGTGCCAGCCCCCCTTCGAGGATCTCGTCCCATCCGACCAGCCTGCGCCCCCGTGCTGTCAGGTACTCGTCGAACCGGCGGATGAACCAGCTCTGGAGCTCGTCCTCGTCGGCCAGCCCCTCCTCGCGGATCCTCCGCTGGGCGGACTCGCTGTCCTTCCACTGGGTCTTGGGGCACTCGTCGCCGCCCACGTGTACGTACCTGCTCGGGAACAGCTCCAGCAGCTCGTCGAACACGTTCCTGTAGAAGTCCAGGACCCCGTCGGTGACGGCCAGGACGTTGTCGCTGATCCCCCACCGGGTCCACACCGGGATCCGGCCGCTCTCACCCAGCTCGGGGTAGGCGTGGATGGCGGCCTGGGAGTGGCCGGGGACGTCGATCTCCGGGACCACCGTGATGTGACGGGCCGCGGCGTGGGCGACGATCTCGCGGATGTCGTCCTGGGTGTAGAACCCGCCGTGGGGACGCCCGTCGAACACGGCGGGCGTGCCGGCGCCCACCTGGCTCTCGGTACGCCATCCACCGTCCTCGGTCAGCTTCGGGTACCGCCGGATCTGGATCCGCCATCCCTGGTCGTCGGTCAGGTGCAGGTGCAGG
The DNA here is from genome assembly GCF_003386285.1 of Nocardiopsis sp. FIRDI 009. Lineage (GTDB taxonomy): Bacteria > Actinomycetota > Actinomycetes > Streptosporangiales > Streptosporangiaceae > Nocardiopsis. Next base: position 78,308 of record NZ_QPNC01000029.1, on the reverse strand, counting down.
ACGTTGAGTTTGTGCGCGGCCAGCAGGTCGATGAACCGCAGGACCTCGCGCTTGGGGACGAAGTGCCGCGCCACGTCCAGCATCACGCCGCGCCAGCGGAACCGGGGGGCGTCGGTGACGCGCACGGCGGGCAGGGTCCACTCCACACCGTCGAGCGGCGCGCCGCGGTAGACGTCCGCGGGCAGTAGCTGCCGCAGGGTCTGGGCGCCGTAGAACACCCCCGCCGGGTCGTGGCCGACGACGATGGCGCCCTCCTCGTCCACGATCAACCGGTAGCCCTCCGGGCTGAGTCCGGCCCCGGGGTCGACGCTGAGCCGGATCCGCGCGTCGTCCTCGTCTCCGGTGGTCAGGGGGAGCCCAGTCGACGCGCCGAGTTCACGTTGGAGCCACGCCAGCGTTCCCCGGGCCTCGGGGTCCGCGGACACCCTGGTGGCCGTGGTGAGTGTGAATCCGTCGGAATCGCCTGGAACCGCCTGGTCGGGGCGTGGGATCAGTGGCCGGTCATCGAGACGGGGGGAGGAAGTGTCGGGCACGGTGGGGCGCTCCTATCCGGTCTAGACCAATAGTGGACATCCTGCCATGCGCGCGCCGTGGGGCGCACCCTCCCGGGCGTGCTCGTCCGTCGTGCCCGCGGGGACGACGGGCCGGAGGCCGCGTCCCCGCGGAGGGGCGTCGGACCGACCGCCGGGTCCCGTCCCGCCTCGTCCGCGCGGACCCCGTCGACCCGTACCCGGAGCGGTCCCTGACCCGCCGTCCGGGTGGGGCAGCCGGGTCCGACCTGGGCCGGAACACCACCGTCGACCGAGGGCGCCGCGCCCGACCCCCGAGACGGGGTGGGGCGAGCACCACCCGGCGGACGGGGGCTGGCGTTATCGCCGAGGCGGGGAGCCCGTCCGTAACGTGGCGGCCAGATCCGGAGCCCGCTGGGCGAAGGGGGCGGACCGAGTGTCAGGGGATGCGACGATGAGGTCACGACGCGGAGCGCGGGCGGCGAACACCCGGCGGCGGTGGCACCGATGACGTGGTTCGCCCTCATCGCCGTGGCGGGGGCCTTCATCCTGGCGCTCGGCTCCGCGCTCCAGGAGCGCGACGCCGTCCGCGCGCCGGGACGGCAGGTCGCGCGGGCCGGGTTCCTGCTGCACCTGCTGCGCCAGCCCCGGTGGCTGGTCGGCAGCGGGGCGGCGGTCCTGGGCGCGGCTCTGCACCTGGTGGCCCTCAGCGGCGCCCCGCTGACCATCATCCAGCCGATCGGCGTCACCGGCCTGCTGTTCGCGATCGTCCTGTCGGCCCTGTTCAACCACCAGAGGGTGAGCACCTGGCAGATCACCGCCGGAGCCGCCGTCATGGTGGGTCTCGGGGGGCTCCTGTGGCTGTTCCCGCACGGGGCGGACACCCCGGTCATGGGGATCGGGACGGCGCTCCCCCTGGCCGGGGCCTCCCTCGGATGCGGACTCGCCGTGTACCTCACCGCGCACCGGATCCCCAGCGGCGCGCGCGCCCTGCTGCTCGCCCTGGTGGGCGGCGCGGCCATGGGCACCACCTCCGGCCTGGCACGCGTCATCGCCGCCAACGTCCCCGACGACTGGACGACCCTGTTCGGCTGGCTGACCCCGCTCGCCGTGCTCACCGCGGTCTTCGGCGCCCTGCTCATGCAGAACGCCTACCGGACCGGCCACTTCGCGGCGGCCTACGCCACGTTGCTCATCACCGACCCCGTCGTCGGCGTGGCCATCGGCGCGTTCCTCCTGGGGGAGGGGACCCCCGAGACCGTCGCCGAACAGGCGGGGGCCGCGGCCTTCGCCGCCCTGGCGATCGCCGGAACCATCGCCCTGGCCCGGACGCGCCACCGTAACCCCGAGGCCGCCGGGTCCGGCGGCCTCGTGCCGGACAACGCCCGTACCCCCACCCCTTGAAGGAGTCGCCATGGACCGGACCGACCGTGTGCTGCGTGTGCTCATCGCCACGGACACCTACCCGCCCGACGTCAACGGGGCGGGGTACTTCACCCACCGGCTGGCCGAGGGGCTGGCGGGGCGGGGGCACCGGGTCCACGTGGTCTGCCCCTCGGATCTGGGCGACCCCTACGTGACCGGCAACGGCGGCGTGACCGAACACCGCCTGCGGTCGGCCCCCATCCCGCTCCAGGAGTCGATGCGCATGGCCGTCCCCCTGGGCATCGGCGGCCACACGGCGCGGCTGGTGGCACGGCTGGACCCGGACGTCGTCCACGTGCAGAGCCACTTCACGGTCAGCCGGACCGCGCTGCGCAGGGCCCGCGCGGCGGGGGTGCCGGTCGTGTTCACCAACCACTTCATGCCGGACAACCTGTACGCGCACGCCCACCTGCCCCAGGGGGTGCACGCGGTGGCCGGGTCGGTCGCCTGGCGTGACATGGTGCGTGTCGCCCAGGCGGCCGACCACGTGACCACGCCGACCCCGCGCGCAGCCCGCCTGCTGCGGGAGAAGGGTTTCGCCCGGGCGGTGGAGGCCATCTCCTGCGGGATCGACCTGGAGCGGTTCCACCCCCGGGAGGAGGAACGGGCGGCGGCCCGGGCCCGGTTCGGGCTGCCCGACCGGGACACGGTCGTCTTCGTCGGCCGGCTCGACGCGGAGAAGCGGATCGACGACACGATCCGCGCCCTGGCGCGCGTGGCGCCGGAACGGGACGCGCAGTTGGTCCTGGCCGGGACCGGGCAGCGCGAACAGGAACTGCGCGCGCTCGCCGCCGGTCTCGGGATCGCCGACCGGGTGCGCTTCCTCGGCTTCGTCCCCGACGAGGACCTGCCGTTGGTCTACACGGCGGGGGACGTGTTCGCGATCGCGAGCGTGGCCGAGCTCCAGAGCATCGCGACGCTGGAGGCGATGTCCTCCGGGCTGCCGGTGGTGGCCGCCGACGCGATGGCGCTGCCGCACCTGGTCGAGGAGGGACGCAACGGCTTCCTCTTCCCGGCGGGGGACGTGTCCGCGCTGGCCGGACACCTGCTGACGGTCCTGGGGCCCCGCGACCGGCGTCGCGTCATGGGTGAGGCGAGCCGCGAGATCGCGCTGCGGCACGACCACCGCCGGTCGCTGGAGCGCTTCGAGGCCGTGTACACGAGTCTCGGGGCGACGGCGCCCAGACCCGTGCGCGTGGAGCGGGTTGTCGCCGCCTAACGCGGAGGTCGCCAAATGATGTCCGTTATGTCACTTTCCGCATTCTTTGCGAGGTGATCAGTGAACTCGGCCCCGATCAGGAAATACCTGACCATGTGTGGTTCGAGGGCATCAGCGGGCGGGCCGGAGTCGGCCGGATCGCCCGCGGCGGCAACGCGACGGAGGGCCTCACCGAGCGGCTGATCAGCGCCGAGCGGGAGGCCCACACCCACGAGCGCGACATGTCGGAGTTCGAGCGAGAACGCATCGATCTGGAACACCGGGTGGTGCGGATGGAGGCCGAACTCGAAGCCCTGCGGCGAAGGCGGTTGGAGGCCTACGCCCGGTGGTGGAACGCCAGGGACGACCGCGACCGCGCGCTCCACGTCTGCCGTCGACTGCGCCGACGCATCGACCGGACCCGCCGCCGCAGGGGTGAACCGTGACCCCGAGGCCGGGCCGGGTGCCGGAACCGTCCGCCGAGCGCCGACCACTCACACGTCCCGCACGGGACCCCGTACGGTCGGCCCCTGCCCGGACAGGCGCTCCCCGACCTCGGCGGCGGCGCTCCTCAGCGCCGCCAGTGTGACCTGCACCGCCGGACGACGCAGGGTCGCCGGGCGCAGCACCGCGTACACGTGCCGCTCCGGCGGCGAGTCGGGCAGCCGCCGGAAGGCCAGCCCACCCGGCGCGCCCACCATGGCCAGCGCCGGAACGGCCGCGATGCCGATGCCACGGGAGACCAGGCTCAGGATGGTGCCCAACCCCTCGAACTCCCAGGCCGCACCCGGCAGCCCGCCCACCTCGGCCAACAGGCGGTCCGTCCCGTAGCGCGACCGCTCGCCCCGGGGGGCCACGATCCACGACTCGCCGAGCAGACGTTCGAGCTCCAGCGGCTCCCCCGGATCAGCCAGCCGGTGGTCCTCGGGAACGGCCAGCACCAGCGGGTCGCGCAGCAGGTGGACGTGGCGGAGCCCGCTCTCCGGGCCGGGGCCCGGGTGCTGTCCGGTCCAGTCGTCGACCAGCGCGATGTCGACCTCGCGCGAACGCACCTTCTCGGTGCCCGTCGCGAGCAGGGTTTGGCGCAGCACCAGCTGCATGCCCTCGTACACGCGCAGCGCGGGGGCGAGCAGCGGCGCGAAGGCCACGGCGGCGGTCGGGAAGGCGGTCACCGTCACCACGCCGATCGCGACGTCCGCCTGTTCGGCCAGGACCGACTCGGTGGCCTCCACCAACGCGAGGATCTCCTCGGCCTGGGTCACCAGGAGTCGTCCGGCGTCGGTCAGTTCGGCGCCCCGGGCCGAACGGTCCAGCAGTGCCACCCCGGTCTCCCGTTCCAAGGTGGCCAGCTGCTGTGACACGGCCGAGGGGGTGTAGCCCAGGGCGGTGGCCGTGGCCGCGATGGTGCCCCGCACGCTGAACTCGCGGAGCAACTGGAGACGTCGAAGATCGAGCATAAGTTCAGCTTACGCTCAGCATCGAAAAGACTCGCTTGTACTGATGGAGCAACACGGGCAAGCTGAGCAGTGACAGACCGTCACCCCACGGTGCGGTCAAGCGCCAGATCATGAGCCGGAGATGAGTCTTCTATGACCGTCACTGTGTCCGCGACGCTCGCCGTCAACGAGGCCCTCGCAGAGAAACGACGCCAGGGGGTGCGCGTCCTGCCGCTCGGCTTCGGCGAGGCGGGACTGCCGGTCCACCCGGTGCTGAGGGACCAGCTCTCCGCCGGGAACGGCGCCAACGCCTACGGTCCCGTCGCCGGGACGCCCGCCCTGCGCGAGGCGGCCGCGGGGTACTGGGACCGGCGGGGGCTGCCCACCGATCCCGGGATGGTCATCGCCGGCCCCGGCAGCAAGCCACTGCTGTACAGCCTCCTCATGGAGATCGGCGGCGACACGGCCATCGCCGCGCCCAGCTGGGTGAGCTACGCGGCGCAGAGCCGTCTGCTCGGACGGCGGCCGCTCATGGTTCCCACGGCCACGGGGGAGGGCGGCCTGCCCCAGCCCGACCTGCTGCACGCGGCCGTCACCGGCGCCCGTGAACAGGGCCGCACCGTCAGCGCCGTGATCGTCACCCTGCCCGACAACCCCACCGGTACCGTGGCCGGGCCGGACACGGTACGCCGTCTGGCCGAGGTGGCCCGCGAACTCGACCTCGTCATCATCTCCGACGAGATCTACCGCGACCTCGTCCACCCCGCCGCACCCGGTGGGACACCGGCCGAGGTGCGCAGCCCCGCCGAGTACGCGCCCGAGCGCACCGTCGTCTCCACCGGCCTGAGCAAGAACCTCGCCCTCGGCGGCTGGCGGATCGGTGTCCTGCGCCTGCCCGACTCCGAGATCGGCCACCGGCTGCGCGGCGGTCTGCTCGGCGTGGCCAGTGAGATCTGGTCGAGCCCGGCCGCCCCCGTCCAGGCGGCCGCCGCACACGCCTTCACCGAACCCGCCGAACTGGTCGACCACATCGGGCGCAGCTGCCGCCTGCACGGACTCGTCGCCCGTGCGGTCACCGACGTGTTCGTCCGCGCCGGGGCCGCCGTCGCCGCCCCGCGCGCGGCCTTCTACCTCTACCCGGACCTCGAACCGCACCGCGAGCGGCTGGCCGCCCTGCACGGGGTGACCACCGGCCCCGAACTCACCGGGGTGCTCCTGGAGCGGTACGGAATGGGCGTCCTGCCCGCCGCCGAGTTCGGCGAGGGGACCGAGGCCCTCCGCATGCGGGTCGCCACCAGCCTGCTGTACGGCGACACGGAGGAGCGCCGCTACGCCGCGCTGGCCGCCACGGACCCGCTGGCCCTGCCGTGGATCCGTGCGCACCTGGAGCGCCTGGAGGAGGTCCTGGACTCCCTGCTCGAGGGGGAAGCGACCCCCGCCGTTCCCGAACCCCAGGACGGAGCGGAGCCGCTGTACTGCTGAGGATCCGGACCGCGCCCGCCACGTGAAGGGGGCGAGGCGGACGCGTCCCACCGGCCTCCCCCGGGGGTCCCTCCGGGGGAGGCCCCGACCCGCCCGTCCGCTCCGCTCAGGACGGCCCGGTGCCGATGACGTCCGACAGGGGGTCGTGCGGGAGGCTCCGGGCGCCTCCGGGGGAGGCTTGGAGGCCGCCCCCGGCCAGTTCCCGGCTCGGCGCGATCACCGACCGGTAGTGGTCGATCAACTGCCCTCCGATCGCCTCCCAGGTGCGGGCCGACACCGACGGCCGGGCCGCGGCCGCCATCCGCTGGCGCACCTGCCGGTTGTGCGCCAGTCGTCCCACCGCGACCCGCAGTTCGCGCACGGAGTCGGGGGAGTACAGCAGTCCGTTGTGTTCGGGGACGACCAGGTCCACGGGGCCGCCGGAGTTCGGCGCCACCGCCGGGACCCCCGAGGCCAGCGCCTCCTGCACCGCCTGGCAGAAGGTCTCGTCGGCGCCGGTGTGCACGAACACGTCCATCGACGCGTAGAGGCGGGACAGCTCGTCTCCGGTCCGCTGCCCGGTGAACACGGCGTCGGGCAGCCGACGGCGCAGCCGTGCGCGCTCCGGACCGTCCCCCACGACCACCAGCCTGATCCCGCGCAGCCGGGCCACGTGGGTCAGCAGGTCCACGCGCTTGTCCTTGGCGAGGCGGCCGACGTAGCCCACGATCGTCTCACCGCCGGGGGCGATCCGGCGGCGCAGCTCCTCGTCGCGGTGCTCGGGAGAGAACCGCCGGGTGTCCACCCCGCGCTGCCACAGGTGGAGCCGGGGGAAACCGTGCTCGGCCAGGGTCTCCAGGGTGGCGGAGGAGGGCACCAGGGTGCGGTCGACGGCCGAGTGCACCCGGCGCAGCAGCGGCCACACGGTCTGGCCGCCGGGCAGCCCGTACCGGCCGGCGAACCCGGCCAGGTCGGTCTGGAACACGGCCACGGTCGGCAGGGCCCAACGGCGGGCCGCCTCCACGGCCGCGTGCCCGAGCAGGGCGGGCGAGGCCAGGTGCAGGACGTCGGGTGCGAACGCGCGGATGGCGGCGGTCATCGTGCGGCGGGCCGGAAGCCCGACCGGGAAGTCCCGGTAGAAGGGCAACGGCAGGGAGGGCAGTCGGATGACGGGGAAACCGGCGTAGGAGGCGGGGCCGTGGCCGGGGGCCAGGACCACGGCCTGGTGCCCCTCGGCGGCGAGCAGGTCGGCGACCCGACACACGGAGTTGGTGACGCCGTTGACCTGGGGGAGGAAGGACTCGGTCACGATCGCCACACGCAGCGGGGCGCGGTGGGACGCGGTCGGTCGGTCACTGGCGGGGGACGGGCGGTCCGGGGCCATGAGCAGAGCTCCCAACGCAAGGGGGATGACTGCCCCCGACGCTAGGTTGGGGGGGTGAACCCCCGTCGGGTCTCCGGGGAACCACGGCCGAAGGCCGGACGTGGTTTCATCGAGCGCGCGGTGACACGGGCCGGGCGACCGGGTGGCCGCCGAGTGGCCCGGCGGTGGATAGGATCGCCTTCCGTAGCCGTAGTACAACTCTAGGGAGTCGTTCGGTGACCCTCGTGGAATGGGCGGAGTTGGTCCGCGCCGAGCTGGACCTGACCGGGGACGACCCCGTGGACAAGGCGGACGTCGACCGCGTCCTCGACCTGGCCAGGGACGCCGCCCACTCGGTGGCGCGCCCCGCGGCCCCCCTCACCACCTACCTGCTGGGCATCGCGGTGGGCCGGGGAGCGGACCCCGACACGGCCGCCGCCGTCCTCAGCAGGCTCGCGCTGGCCCAGACGGACGGGGCGGCGGAGGCGTAGATCACCGTCGCAACGGTTGCGACGGGTGACCGTGACGCCATCGTGACGAACCGCTGCAAACCTGACACCACCCCTGGTGTCCCGGCCTGGTGGGCACCGCTCCCTCGGGAGGGGCGGTTCCCGCTGACCGCGGGCACACGACCATCCCCCGGCACCTGATCGTGATAGGGAGATCCCCGCATGGATCAACTCCTCGACATGGCTGGCCTCGTCAGCAAGATCATCTGGGGACCCTGGGTCCTCATTCCGCTGCTGCTCGGCGTCGGCGTGTTCCTGACCATCCGCCTGCGGCTGCTTCAGCTCTTCCGGCTGCCCCACGCCCTCTGGCTGGCCTTCGTCCGGCGTAAGGAGGACGCGTCCGTCGAGGGCGACATCTCCCACTACCAGGCCCTGAGCACGGCGCTCGCCGCCACCGTCGGTGTCGGCAACATCGCCGGTGCGGCCCTCGCCATCGGGGTGGGCGGCCCGGGCGCCCTGTTCTGGATGTGGATCGTCGGCTTCTTCGGGATGGCGACCAAGTACAGCGAGGCGCTCCTGGGCGTCATGTTCCGCCGCACCGACGACAAGGGTGAGCAGAGCGGCGGACCCATGTTCTACCTCAGGTACGGCCTGCCGGGCGGGCTCGGCACCACGCTCGGGGTGGCCTTCGCCGTCTTCGGCGCCGTGGCCGCGTTCGGTATCGGCAACGGCACCCAGGCCAACGCGGTGTCCCAGCAGATCACCAACATCACGCCGCTGGCGCCGTGGATGGTGGGCCTGCTCCTGATGGTCCTCGCGGGTTCGGTCATCCTCGGCGGTATCAAGAGCATCGGGCGTGTGGCCTCCGCCCTGGTCCCCCTGATGATCGTCGCCTACATCGGTATCGCCCTGATCATCCTCATCGTGAACTGGGCGGCCATCCTTCCGGCGCTCCAGCTCGTGGTCACCGACGCGTTCACCGGTACGGCCGCCAGCGGCGGCTTCGCCGGAGCGGGCGTCATGCTCGCCATCCAGATGGGCTTCGCGCGCGGCATCTTCTCCAACGAGTCGGGCCTGGGCACCGGCGCCATCGCCGCCGCGGCCGCCAAGACCACGCAGCCCGTCCGGCAGGCGATGGTCTCCATGACCCAGACCTTCATCGACACGATCATCGTGGTGACGATGACGTGCCTGGTCATCATCACCACCGGGGCCTGGCAGGGCGAGAACAGCCAGGACGGCTCGCTGCTGACCACGGACGCCCTGACCCAGGGGCTCGGCTCCATCAGCCCCGGACTGGCCCCGGTCGGCACCTACGTCGTGGCGATCGCCGTCGCGGTGTTCGCCTTCACCACCCTCCTCGGCTGGGCGTACTACGGCGAGCGGTGCGTGGAGTTCCTCGCCGGACGCAAGCTCGTCCTCCCGTACCGCCTGGTGTTCATCGCCGTCATCTACGTCGGATCGGTGGCCGCGCTGGACTCGGTGTGGCTGTTCAGCGACATCGCCAACGGGCTCATGGCGCTGCCCAACCTCATCGGCCTCCTGCTGCTGTCGCCGGTCGTCGTGGCCGAGACCCGGAGGTTCTTCGCCCACCCTGACTGGAGGAACCCGGACGCCGTCATGGACGACGTGCGTAAGGCCGGGTAGAGCTCACTCTCGGGGGAGCACGAGGACGAGGAGGGGGACCGTGCCCGGCGCGGTCCCCCTCCCGTGTGTCACACCGACCGCCACCGGAGGTGACGGCGCTCGCCCTACCACCAGGGGTGGAAGTGGTGCACCGGCCCCTGGCCGCCGCCCGCGTCGATCTCGTCGGCGCGCCGGATCGCCTCGGTCAGGTACGCCTTGGCGTCGGCGACCGCGGTGGCGGCGTCGGGGCGCTGGGGCAGGAGCGCGGCGATCGACGAGGACAGGGTGCAGCCCGTGCCGTGCGTGTTGCGGGTGGCCACCCGGGCGGCCCGGAACTCGACGGGACCGGAGTCCCGGGAGACGAGGACGTCGACGCTCTCCTCCCCGGGCAGGTGGCCGCCCTTGAGCAGGACCCGGCGGGGTCCCAGCTCCAGCAGCCGCTCGGCCTGGGCGCGCATCGCCGCCAGGTCGGCGGCCTCGGGTTCGTCGAGCAGGTCCGCGGACTCGGGGAGGTTCGGGGTGATCAGGTCCGCGAGCGGCAGCAGCCGCGTGCGCAGCGCCTTGACCGCTGAGGGCTCCAGCAGCCGGTCGCCGCTCTTGGCGACCATCACCGGGTCCACCACGACGTTGCGCAGCTCATAGCGGGTGATCGCGTCCGCGACCGCCTCGGTGATCTCGGCGGTGGCGAGCATCCCGACCTTGACCGCGTGGACGGTGGCGTCGGTGAGGAGCGTGTCCATCTGCTGGTTCACGAAGTCCACCGGGACGCCGTGGACGCCCGTCACCCCCCGGGTGGACTGCGCGGTCAGGGCGGTGATGACGGTCATCCCGTAGGTGCCGTGCGCGGAGAACGCCTTGAGGTCGGCCTGGATCCCGGCGCCGCCGCTGGGATCGCTTCCGGCGATGGACACGATGTTGTACGCGCTCATGGGCGTCCCTTCGCTAGTGCTAACTAGGGCAGGTTCGACGGGTGTGCTCTCAGCCGGGGGAGTCTCCCCGGCACCCCGCGCCGTCGGGGCGGCGCCGCCCCTGACGTTCCGTGGTTCTACGAGTGGTCCTACGACCCTAGTGGACCGGGGCGGAGTGGTGCTGGTGAGTGGTCCCCGTCCGGACCTTCTTGCGGTGCTCGTAGACGATGGCGGCGAGGACGATGACGAAGCCGACCGCCATGAGGGTCACGGTCAGCGGGATCTCGGTGGCGGGGAGGATCTCGCGGTCCTCGGTCTGCCACGGCCACAGGGCGCGCAGCGATCCGGCCATGAGGCCGGTCAGGACGACGAGGGTGATGTGGTGGTAGTTCTCCAGGAGGAACTGGAGAAGCTTGACGAACAGGGACAGGCCGGTGATCGCGCCCAGGGCGAAGGCCCCGATGTAGACGAGGTCGAGGCTGGCCACCGCGTCCTTGGTGGGCACGTACAGGCCGACCGTGACCAGGATGAACGAACCCGACACCCCGGGCAGGACGAGGGCGCAGACGGCCACGGAGGCGACGAGGAAGACGACCACCGGGTTGGCGGTCAGGTTCGCGCCGGGCAGCCCGGTCAGGGAGAAGGCCGCGACCGCGAAGACCAGCGCGACGAGGTAGTGCCATGCCTTCCAGGGCTTGCCGGAGCCGGAGTAGGGAACCCACAGGGAGGCGAGCACCAGCCCGAAGAAGACGGCGTGGGCGTACTGGGTGTGCTCCTCGACCAGCGGCGCGATGAGCAGCAGCGCCAGGATGAGCGCGACGGGCATGCCGACGAGCGCCGGGACGAGCACGCTCCAGTTCACGAGGCGGAACTGCTCCTGGGCGCGCTCGGGGCCCCGGCCGCGCGGGACGTCGGTGAGGTAGCGCTTGATGCCGCTGACCAGGTGGCCGGCGCCGCCGATCAGGTCGTCGTAGAGGCCGACGATGAGCGCGACCGTGCCGCCGCTGATCCCGGGCAGGGCCTCCGAGGTGCCCACGGCCCCGCCGCGCACCGCGTTGAAGATGAAGGAGCCTACTGACTTGGCCATCTGAGTTGTGGGGCGCGGGCCCGGATGTTCCGGGAGGGGGCGCGCCGTCCTCCGTCCTAGTGGTGTCACCGTACCCACCCTCGACCGGGTGGAGAGGTGGCGTGAAGGGATTGTCTCGCGGGGTCCTGGTCCCGACCGCGCCCGGTCCGACGCGCTGATCCCCCGGGAGGGTTCACCGGGTGGTCCGGAACCGGGTGTGGGGGTACTCGGGGTGGCCGGGTGTGGTCAGTCTAGCGGCGCGGGTGGCCGGGCAGAGCGCTTGCGACGGACCTGAAACCGGGTTTCGGCCGGTTGCGTGGGCATTGTCTTGGTAGCCGAAATGTGGTGCTCCGTCGCGTGGGGGTGTGCACCACCGCGCCCCGGTGGTGCCGAGGCACGTCGGGACCCCTGGACCCGGGGGAAGCGCGAGACGTCCTCTCGGGGCGAGGGAGGGATCAGAGGGCGGCGTGTTCCGGCGCCGCCCCGGAGGCTCCCTCCGGCCCGGTGTCCCTCCGCGCCACGGAGGTCGCCCACCGGTAGTCCTGTTTGCCCACCGCGGTCCGGCGGACCCTGTCCACGACGTGCACGCTGCGCGGGACCTTGAACCCGGCCAGGCGCCCCCGGCAGTGCGCGCGCAGCTGGTCGGCGCCGAGTTCGGCCCCGGGCGCCAGGGAGACCAGGGCGGTCACCCGCTGGCCGAGCCGCTCGTCCGGCGCGGGGACGACGATCGCGTCCTCCACCAGCGGGTGCGCCTTGAGGACCGCCTCCACCTCCTCGGGGTAGACCTTCTCCCCGGCGGTGTTGATGACGACGCTGCCCCGGCCCAGCAGCATGACCGAACCGTCCCGCCCCCGGGTTCCGTAGTCGCCCGACAGGGCCCAGCGCCGACCGTCGGCGTCGACGGGGAAGGTCCGCGCGGTCGCGATCGGGTCGTTGTAGTAGCCCAGGGGGATGCGGCCGGTGCGCGCGATACGGCCGACCCGGGTCGACCCCGGCCGCAGGGGGCGCAGGGAGTCGTCCAACACCGCGATGCTGCCACCCATGGTGAAGCTGCGGCCGTCCGCCTCCCCTTCGTGCCTCTCGTCCTCGGGCGTGGTCGCCGACCCGCACACACCGGTCTCCGAACCGCCGTAGGCGTCGGCCAGGGCGACGTCCTCGCGCCAGGCCCGCCACAGGGCCCGGACCGTGGGGGTGAGCGGTGTCCCGCCGGAGCGCACGGAGGTCAGCTCGGGGCACAGACCGGGCTCGGTGAGCAGGTGCCGGGCGAGCGGTCGCGCCATGGCGTCCCCGACCAGCTGGACCACGTGCACACCCTCGCGGTGCGCCAGTTCCAGGATCCGGTCCGGACGGAAACTGCGGTCGGTCGAGAGCACCACGCGCTTGCCGCACAGCATCATGCTCAGGGCGTTCCACTGCCCGGCCGCGTGCATCAGCGGTCCGAGGACCAGCATCCGCTGGGGGAAGCAGCGCGCGGCGCGTTCGGCGACGTCCTGGGGGGTACGGGCACGCGGTTCACCCGGGGCGCGCCGTTCCAGGGCCGCGCGGAAGATGTCGGCCTGCCGCCACAGCACCCCCTTCGGATAGCCGGTCGTGCCGCCCGTGTAGAGGAGGTAGTGGTCGTCACCGGAGGTGGCGGGCAGGAGGGCCGGGTCCGGGGAGACGGCGGCCAGGGCCTGCTCGTAGTCGGTCCCGTCCAGGTCGGCGTCGCGCACGCCGCCGTCCTCGATCAGGAGTACGTGGCGCAGGCGCGGCAGGTCGGGCCGGACGGCGGTGACCTTGGCGGCCAGGGAGTCCTCCGCGATCAGCGCGACCGAGTGGGAGTCCGACAGGACGTGCCGCAGTTCGCCCGCGACGTAGCGGTAGTTCACGTTGACGGGGACGGCGCCCGCGCGCAGCACCCCGATGAAGGACTCCACCCACTCGGCGCGGTTGAACGCCAGGATCGCCACGTGCTCGCCGGGGCGCACCCCCGTTTCGACCAGGTGCGCCGCCAACCGGACGGAGCGGTCGTGCAGGGTCCGGTAGGTGAGGCGTCGGGGACCGGCGACGAGTGCGACGCGGTCGGGGACGGCCTCGGTCACGGCGGTGAGGAGGCGGGGGAGGGAGAAGGGGGCGTCGGGGGACGCTGGGGTGGGCACGCCGGACCTCCCTGGAACGGATCTCGGGCCGACCTCGGCCGGGCGCCCACGCGGACGTCCCGACCGCCGCGGCGGGGTGGCTGATGAGCCGACCGTACCCCGCAGGGAGGGGGTCGATCGCGGTCGGGGCTGTGGAGCGCGTCACCCGGGTACTCCCCGCAGGTCACGTCGTGCGTCGAGGGCCCCGTTCACCGGGCCTGCGGTGCGGTGCGCGACCGGGTTTCGGGCGTGGGCGCGACACTGTGATCTGCCTTACCTCTTGTGTGCTCACCGGATCATCTGCTCAACTCTTGGGGACCTCCGCCGCCGGGCTCTACCGGGCCCGTTGGTGGGTATCTACTGTCTGACATCGGTCAATGGTGATCGGAGCGGCTAGATGAGCAACACCCGCAACCTGGGTCAGCAGGACTCCGCCGGAAACCCCGGCGGACAGGCACTCTCCAGTGAGGAGCACATCGAGCTCGCGCGGACACGGTCCGCCCACAACTACGCGCCCCTGCCGGTCGTGATCGCCGAGGGCCGGGGCGCCTGGGTGACCGACGTGGAGGGACGCCGGTACCTGGACTGTCTGGCCGGGTACTCGGCCATGAACTTCGGGCACCACAACCCCGACCTGCTCGCGGCGGCGCACCGGCAGCTGGACCGGGTGACGCTCACCAGCCGGGCCTTCTACAACGACCAGTTCGGGCCGTGGGTCAGCGCCCTGGCCGACATGGTCGGCAAGGAGCGGGTCCTGCCGATGAACACCGGCGCCGAGGCGGTGGAGACCGGCATCAAGGTGGCCCGCAAATGGGCCTACGAGGTCAAGGGCGTACCGGAGAACCGGGCGACCATCGTCGTGGCGGGCGCCAACTTCCACGGGCGCACCACCACGATCATCTCCTTCTCCTCCGACCCCGAGGCCAAGACCGGCTTCGGACCGTACACCCCGGGCTTCCGGTCGGTGCCCTACGGGGACGCGCGGGCGATCGAGGACGCGATCGACGAGACCACCGCGGCGGTGCTGATCGAACCGGTGCAGGGCGAGGCGGGCGTGATCGTCCCGCCGCAGGACTACCTGCCCCGCGTCCGGGAGATCTGTGACCGCAACCGCGTGCTGTTCATCGCCGACGAGGTGCAGGCGGGCCTGGGCCGGACCGGGACCATCCGGGCGTGCGAGCACAGCGGTGTGGTGCCCGACGCCTACCTGTTCGGCAAGGCGCTGGGCGGCGGCATCCTGCCGGTGTCGGCCATGGTCGCCGACGAGGACGTGCTCGGCGTCATCCAGCCGGGTCAGCACGGGAGCACGTTCGGCGGCAACCCGCTCGCCGGGGCCGTGGGGCGCACGGTGGTCACGATGCTGACCGAGGGGCCCTACCTGGAGAACGCGCGGCGGCTGGGCGAGGTGCTCGCCCGGAGGCTGAAGGAGTTCGTGGGCGACGGCGTGGTCTCGGCCCGCAGCATCGGCCTGTGGGCCGGGGTGGACGTGGACCCGGCGCTGGGCACCGGCAGGGAGTTGTGCCAGCGCCTGGCCGAGCACGGTGTCCTGGTCAAGGACACGCACGGCTCGACGGTGCGGATGTCCCCGCCGCTGGTGATCAGCGAGGAGGACCTCAACTGGGGGCTGGACCGGTTCGGCGAGGTGCTCGCCGAACTCAAGGCACGCGCGTAGCGGCGAGCGGGTCCGGACAGGGGCCCTACCGCCCGGCCGGGGCCTCGGTCTCCTCCCCGACGTCGTCGCCCTCGGGGGACGGAGCCTCGGAGGCCGAGGTCCCGGGGCGGACGAAGGGTCCGCCGAGCTCGGACGCGAGCAGCTCCTTGTCGACGTTGTCCAGGGTCTCCCGGGCCACGTACAGCGTCCGCTCGGGCCCCTCCTCGATCTGGCGGCGCACACGCTCGGCGATGGACATCTGCCCCTGGGCGGTGGGGTGGAAGCTCGCCCGGTCCACCCGCATCCCCTCGCCGAGGCGGCCGAGGACGATGCCGTTCAGCCACGCGTCCTCGGCACTGACCTCGAACCCCGCCAGCGCGGAGAAGACGTTGACGTACTCGACACTGCCCACGTCCCGGCTGCCGTAGATCTGGCCGTCGACGCGGTAGACGACGTCGCGGATGCGTTCGTTGAACCGCTCTCCCACCGAGTTCAGCCAGATCTGGTCACTCGTGGTCAGCGTGTAGTACATGCCCGGCGGTTCCTCCGGGAACAGCCGCGGGTAGCCGAGGACGAGGATCCTGGCGTCGGGGGCGCGGTCGCGGATCTCACCCAGGATCTCGGTCAGGGTCTCCTCGAACCGGTCCATCCGTTCGAGGATCTCCTCCTCCTGGGCGGTGCACACCCCGTTCTCCAGGAGCGGCATGCGCACGATACAGGTGCGCAGGACGGGGATGAACCCCAGGTCGTTGCCGCCGATGCCGAGGGTGACCAGGGACGTGTGCTCGGTGACCCGTTCGATCTGCGACTCCGGTGTGCCGATCTCGGCGAGCATGTCCGCCCCCTTGTGGCTGCTGCACGCGTAGAAGGCGAGCGCTCCGGTGAAGGAGAACTCCTCCGCGATGACCCGGGGGTAGGCGTGCTCGGAACGCCAGCAGCCGCCGGGCTCGGCGGTGACCGGGTCGTAGTCGCCCGCGCCGTCGCCCGAGGAGTAGGAGTCGCCCAGCGCGACGTAGTTCCCCCACAGGGCGGCCTCGCGGGGCTCCATCCGGACGCGCCAGTCGTCCTCCTCGTCCTCGGTGATCGGCGGCAGCTCCTCGGCGGGGCAGACACCACCGGTGGCCCGGCACCAGAGTTGGAGGAGGCCGCTCCGGCCGGCGGGCACCACCAGGGTGACCACCAGCGCCACGACCAGGACGGCGGCGGTGACGAGGATGACGCGGGCACGCCGCCGGCGTCTGCCGCCGCGCGGCCGGGGCCCGGCGTCTCCGGCGGGCCCCTCCGGTTCGGTGGAGGGGGTGGACGTCTCGCTGTCGGGTTCGCGGTGCTCGGGGGTCGACGGTTGGTCATCGGGGGCTGACACTGCCGCTTCCGCCTCCCACGTCCGGACGGGTCCTGTGCAAGCGTCAGACTACCCGGGGCGGTTCGTCGCGATCACGTCCACGACGTGCCGAACCTGGGCCTCGGTGAGCGTGGCCCGCGCGGTGAGCCGTAGCCGGGACCGGCCGTCCGGGACCGACGGCGGGCGGAAGCACCCCACCCGCACTCCTGCTTCCAGGCAGGCGCCGCGCCAGGCCACCGCCTCCTCCGGGGAGGGGGCCATCACCGACACCACCGCCGCGTCCGGAGTGCTGACCTCCAACCCCCGTGCGCGCAGCCCCTCGGCCAGGCCCAGGGCACGGGCGCGTACCGTGTCGGCCCGTTCGGGCTCCTCGCGCAGCACCCGCAGGGCCGCCAGTGCCGCCCCGGCCGCCGCGGGGGCCAGCCCGGTGTCGAAGACGAACGTGCGGGCCGTCTCCACCAGGTGCCGCACCACCCGGCGCGGCCCCAGCACCGCGCCCCCCTGGGAACCGAGGGACTTGGACAGCGTCACGGACACCACGACGTCCTCCGCCCCGCACAGCCCGGCCAGCGCCGCGGCGCCCCGGCCGCCCGGACCGACGACGCCGAGTCCGTGCGCGTCGTCGAGCAGCAGGGCCGCGCCGTGCTCCCGGGCCGTCCGGGCCAGGGCGGGGATGTCGGTGAGGTCGCCGTCGACCGAGAAGACGGTGTCGCTGAGGACCAGGGACCGGTCCCGGGAGCCGACGAGAGCCTTCCCCGCGCTGTCGGGGTCGGCGTGGTCGAAGAGGGCGACCCGTGCCCCGGCGGCCTTGGCCAGGCGGGCGGCGTCGATGAGGGAGGCGTGGTTGTGGCGGTCGCTCGCGATGAGGGGGGCGGGGTCGCCGTCGGGGTCGGGGGCGGCCAACGCGGTGACCATGGCGAGGTTGGCCGCGTAGCCGGAGGAGAAGACGAGGGCGGCCTCCGCGCCGTAGAAGTCGGCGAGCTCGCGCTCCAGTTCCCCGTGGAGCTCGGTGTCCCCGGTGACCAGGCGCGAACCGCCCGCCCCGGCCCCCCACACGTGGGCGGCCTCGGCGGCGGCCCCCACCACCTTCGGGTGCAGCATCAGCCCGAGGTAGTCGTTGCCGGCCAGGTCGAGGCGGTCGTCGCAGGCGGTCCGGGGCACGGTGCGCCGGGTCAGACCCGCCTCGGCCCTGCGCCGTGCCGCACCGTCCAGCCAGGCGAAGGGGGCGTTCGACCAGCGTTCACCGCCGGTGCCCGCGGCCCGCGTCGGGCTCGCGGCCCGCAGCGGCCAGGGGCGCGGGGGGACGGTGGCGTTCGCGAGGCGTTCCATACGAGCGGGGGTCCTCCTCTGGTCGAAGCCGGGCATCCGGACACCGGGGCGGGACGGGGCGGGCGCGCTCGGCGCCGTGCGTCACGCGGGTCGCGGACCGCCTCCACCTGGCGGGACCGACCCAGCGGCGGCCAATCCCGCTGGGTCGGTCCGGTCCATGTGTGCCAGGGAGGCGTCTACGACTCTGCCGGTCGCGGGGTGTGCGCGTCACCCGTGAAAGCCCACAAACTTCCATGCGGAATCCTGGTAGGACCGCACGGGACCCCACTGGTCCGGTCCGTGAACAATGGGGTGCCGCGACGGTCCGACGCCCACACCACCGTGAGGAGGAAGGGGCCCGCCCCGGCCCCGAGAACCACCCATGACCTCCACCGAGCACACGCCCCCGCGGCGCCCGGTCGATCCCGCGCGGGTCAGCGCCCTCGACGGCGCCCACCTGTGGCACCCCTACACGACCGTGCCCGCCGCCGAACGGCCGTACGTGGTCACCGACGCCGAGGGCGTGCGCCTCACACTGTGGTCGCAGGAGGGGACCCACGAGGTGGTCGACGGGATGTCCTCGTGGTGGTCGGCGATCCACGGCTACCGCCACCCCCGGTTGGACGCGGCCGCGCGCGACCAGTTGGCGGCGTTCAGCCACGTGATGTTCGGCGGACTCACGCACGCCCCGGCGGCCGAGCTCGGCGAGGCCCTGGTGCGGATCACGCCTGACGCGCTGGACCACGTGTTCCTGGCCGACTCTGGGTCGGTGTCGGTGGAGGTCGCGATGAAGATGTGCCTCCAGTACCACCGCTCGACGGGGGGCTCCGGACGGCGTCGGTTCCTCACCTGGCGCGGCGGCTACCACGGGGACACGTTCCACGCCATGAGCGCCTGCGACCCCGACGGCGGCATGCACGCGCTGTGGGGGGACGTGCTCCCCGGCCAGGTGTTCGCTCCCGCGCCGCCCGCCGGTTTCGACACCGAACCCGACGCCGACTACGTGGCCGGATTCGAGCGGCTCGCGCGCGAGCACGCCGACGAACTCGCCGCGATCATCGTCGAACCCGTGGTCCAGGGCGCGGGCGGGATGCGCTTCCACCACCCGGGGTATCTGCGGGAGCTGCGGCGGATCGCGGACGACCTGGGCCTGCTGCTGGTCTTCGACGAGATCGCGACGGGCTTCGGGCGCACCGGCGAGTTGTTCGCCGCCGACCACGCGGGTGTCACCCCCGACGTCATGTGCCTGGGCAAGGCGCTGACCGGCGGTTACATGACGCTCGCGGCGACGCTGTGCACCGCGCGGGTGGCGCGGGGGATCGCCGGGGGCGAGGTGCCGGTGCTCGCCCACGGCCCCACCTTCATGGGTAACCCCCTGGCCTGCGCGACCGCCCTGGCGTCGGTGGAGATCCTGACCGGCGGTGACTGGAAGGGCGACGTGGCCCGGGTCGAGTCGGGGCTGCGCGAGGGGCTCGCCCCGGCCGAGCGGTTGCCCGGGGTGCGTCAGGTGCGCGTCCTCGGGGCGATCGGCGTGATCGAGCTGGAGGAGCCGGTGCGGATGCGCGAGGCGACGCGGGCGGCGGTGGCGGCCGGGGTGTGGCTGCGGCCGTTCCGCAACCACGTGTACGCCATGCCGCCCTACGTGAGCACGGCCGAGGACGTGGCCGCGATCGCGGCGGGGATGGTCGCCGCGGCCGAAGCCTCGTTGGGGGTGCGATGAGTGTCCTGGTGGTGACCGGTACCGGTACCGAGGTGGGCAAGACCGTCGTCACGGCCGCCGTCGCCGCGCTGGCGCGGGCCCGGGGGCGTGGGGTGGCGGTGGTCAAGCCCGCCCAGACCGGGGTGGGGCCCGGGGAACCCGGCGACGTGGACGAGGTGGCGCGTCTGGCGCCGGGGGTGACCGCGGTGGAGGTGGTGCGCTACCCGGAGCCGCTGGCCCCGGCGACGGCCTCCGTGCGGTGCGGCGCCGAGCCGCTGGACGACCGGCGGGTGGTCGAGGCGGTGCGTGAGCTGGACCGCGACCACGACCTGGTCCTGGTGGAGGGGGCGGGCGGGCTGCTGGTGCGGTTGAACCCGGCCGGGAGGACGCTGGCCGACGTGGCCGCGGCCCTCTCCGCGCCCGTCCTGGTGGTGGCGCGTCCCGACCTGGGCACGCTGAACGCGACGGCGCTGACCGCCGAGGCCCTGCGCACGCGCGGACTGGTCCCGGCCGGGGTGGTGGTGGGTGCCTGGCCGAAGCGGCCCGACCTCGCGATGCGGTGCAACCTCACCGACCTGCCGACCATGGGCGCGGGTGACCTGGTCGGCGTTGTGCCGGAGGGGGTCGGGCGGTCGGCCGCGCCGGAGTTCGCGGAGGTGGCCCGGCGGAGCCTGGCCCCGGCCCTGGGCGGGGCCTGGGAGGCGGGGCGCGTCGGGACCGGCGGATAGGGGCGGACCGGAGCCGGGGCGCGGGACCGGTCCGCCCCTCACCCGCGCGAGTCGGAAGCCTCGGCTCGTCCACAGGAACACATCGCCCCTCGCCCCGGCGCGCCGCACCGGGCTGGGCTCGGTTTCGGGGGAACTTCAGCCCGGTGCCGGGGATCGACGATCCCGCCGACATCGAGCATCCCGCGACCCGCGCGGGTACGCCGGTGCCCTTCGGGAGCTGTGGGAGACGGGAAACGGGTGGCCGTGCCCTCCTGCGGTCCCTACCGTCGGCCGTATGGCTGACGAGTGCTTCGGACATCCGCGGCTCGCCGCGCTCTACGACCCCCTGGACCCCGACCGCGGTGATCTCGACCCCTACCTGCGGATGGCGGAGGAGTTCGGGGCGCGGCGCGTGCTGGACATCGGGTGCGGGACGGGCGTGTTCGCGCTCCTGCTGGCCGGTCGAGGGATCGACGTCGTCGGTGTCGATCCCGCCCGGGCCTCCCTCGACGTCGCCCGGGCCAAGCCGGGCGCAGACCGGGTGCGGTGGGTTCACGGTGACGTGTCGGCGCTCCCGCCGCTGCGGGTCGACCTGGTGACGATGACGGCCAACGTCGCCCAGGCCGTCGTCGACGCCGGGGTGTGGCGGATGACCCTGCGGGCGGCCCACGGCGCGCTGACGCCCGGCGGACGCCTGGTGTTCGAGACGAGGGATCCGGCCAGGCGGGCGTGGGAGGAGTGGACCCGCGAGGCGACCCACCGGGTGACGGAGATCCCCGGGGGCGGAGCCGTCGAGAGTTGGGTCGAGGTGACCGACGCGCGGCCGCCGCTGGTGACGTTCCGCTGGACCCACGTCTTCGCCTCGGACGGTCGGGTGCTGACGTCGGATTCGACGCTTCGCTTCCGCGAACGCGGTGAGGTGGCGGAGAATCTGGCCGCGTGCGGCCTCGCGGTGGAGGACGTCCGCGACGCCCCGGACCGGCCGGGGAGGGAGTTGGTCTTCCTCGCCCGCCGTCCGTGATCGCGTCGGGACCGAGGCCGGGGCGCGTGGGACGTGCCCGGTTCGGGGTCGGTCAGGCCGGGCGGGGCACCGGGGAACGCAGCGTGAAGGCCCGCGCGCCGGGGCCGTGTTCGCGCAGGTGGGCCGCGCGCCGTTCGGCCTCCTCGACCGTCACCTCGGCCGCGCCCTCCGTCTCCCACCACAGCGTGCGCTCCAGGGTCGGGAACGCCCCGGTCGTCGCTCGGAAGGCCAGGATGTCGGGGTGCGCGGCGTGTACGAGGTCACGCAGGTCGGTCGGGGACCGCCACAGGGCCACCGTCCGGCGACGGTTCCCCCCACCGTCGAAGTGGACCTGGCCCAGGTGGCCCGGGGCGCTCCGCGCGCGTTCCCGGAGCGCCCCGACCAGCGCGTCCAGAGCCCGGTGGTCATCGGTGTCCGTGGTCAGGGTGAGTGCCTCCACCAGCACCGGACCGCGGACCGCGTGCGCCGGGGTCGGTTCGGCGACGGGTCGCTGGGCGGGGAGGCGGTGGTGCGGAACGTGCGTGGACCGGTTGTGCTGCTGTGGGACGAGGGACGGCATCGGGACTCCCCGCAATCAAGTGGACTGAAATCAAAAGGTCCATTTTGGCTCTGGTGGTCTGATCGACTCCGATGCCAGTATCGAAGCGGTGCGGCACGGCCGACAGATCCAATGGAGCGGAAAATGGACTCTTCTCGTCAGGCGGCCACGCTCGTGGACCGCCTCGGCACGTGGGCGGCCGGCGGTGGCCCGCTCTACCGGCGGCTCGCGGACGCGTTGCGCGGGCTGGTCACCGAGGGCACGCTCGTGGCCGGGGAGCGGCTCCCCTCCGAGCGGGCGCTCGCCGCCGCCCTGCGGATCAGCCGGACCACGGTGGTCTCCGCCTACGACGCCCTGCGGACGGAGGGCATCCTGGACAGCAGGCAGGGCAGCGGCACCCGGGTCAGCTCCAGCATCGGCCCGGTGCCCTCCGACGGCTGGGCCCCCGGCAGCGTCGCCAACCCGATGTACCAGAACCTCCTCCGGGACACCCCGCGCGTCATCTCCGTCGCGTGCCTGCGCACCCCGGCACTGGAGGTCGTGGAGGAGGCCGTCCGCGAGGTGGTCGCCCGCGACCTCCCCGCGCTCATGGCCGAGGACACCTACCACCCGCGAGGGCTCCCCGTGCTGCGGCGGGCCCTCGCCGACCGCTACACCGACCAGGGCCTGCCGACCACGCCCGACCAGATCGTGGTCACCACCGGAGCCCACCAGGCGGTGGCCCTGGTCGCGCAGCTCTACCTGCGCGAGGGATCACCCGTGGTCGCCGAGGATCCGGGGTTCGCGGGCTGCCTGGACCTCATGCGCGACCGGGGCGCCCGCCTCCTCCCGGTCCGTGTCGACGACCACGGCATCGACCCGATCGGCGTGCGCCGCGCCATCGCCGAGCACTCCCCGCACCTGATCTACGTCATGCCCGCGTACCACAATCCGACGGGCACGCTCATGTCCGCGTCCCGCCGTCGTGAACTGGGGGAGCTGGCCGCGCGGCACGGCGTCCCCGTCCTGGAGGACAGCGCCTACACCGGTATCCGTGCCCCGGACGAGCCCCCGCCGCTCGCCGCGTTCGCCCCGCGCGGGGCCGAGGTCATCACGGTCGACTCGCTCAGCAAGGTCGGGTGGGCGGGGCTCCGGCTGGGCTGGCTGCGGGCCCCTGTGGAGATCGCCAGGCGGCTCAGCCGCCGCAAGGTCCTCGCCGACCTCGGCAGCCCGCTGCTGGAACAGATGGTCGCCGTGCGCCTGCTGCCGCGCTACGACCGGCTCGCCGCCGAACGCTCCGCGCAGCTCGTCCGGGCACTGGAGCACATGGAGGGGATGCTGCGCGCGTCCATGCCCACGTGGCGGTGGCGGCGGCCCACCGGGGGAGCGGCCCTGTGGGTGCGTCTGCCCGGGGTCGACGCCCGCGAGTTCGCCCAGGTCGCCCTCTCCCACGACGTCGAACTCGTCCCCGGCCACATGATGTCGGCCAGCGGTGAGGACCGCTTCTCCGAGTACTTCCGGCTGCCCTTCGCCTACGACGAGGCCACCAGTGAGGAGTTGGTCTGGCGGCTGTCCCGGGCCTGGCGGGAACTCGACCGCCACGGGCCGGTGGTGGACGACCCGGCCCGCCTCGTGGTCTGAGGCACCCGGGAGACGGAGCGGGGGCGGCACTCCCGGCCGGGAGTGCCGCCCCCACCTCACCCGTGCCCGGGCGGCGCCGCGTGCGTCCTAGAACGCGACCTCGCGGGCCTTGGTGAAGCGCTCCTGGACGTCGGCCCAGTTGACGACGTTCCAGAAGGCCTTGACGTAGTCCGCCTTCACGTTCTTGTACTGGAGGTAGAAGGCGTGCTCCCACATGTCCAGCATCAGCAGCGGGGTGGTGCTGTGCGGGATGTTGGCCTGCTGGTCGTACAGCTGCTCGATGATGAGGCGCTGGCCCAGGGGCTCCCAGGCGAGGATCGCCCAGCCCGAGCCCTGGATGCTGTTGGCGGCGGCGCCGAAGTGGGCGCGGAAGGCGTCGAAGGAACCGAACTGGTCGTCGATCGCGGCGCCCAGTTCACCCTCGGGCTTGTCGCCGCCGTTCGGGGACAGGTTCTGCCAGAACACCGAGTGGTTGACGTGCCCGCCCAGGTGGAAGGCGAGGTTCTTCTCCAGCATGGGGATGGTGCCGAAGTTACCGGACTCCCGGGCCTCCGCCATCTGCTCCAGCGCGGTGTTCGCACCGGCCACGTAGGCGGCGTGGTGCTTGGAGTGGTGGAGCTCCATGATCTGGCCCGAGATCCACGGCTCCAGGGCCGTGTAGTCGTAGGACAGCTCGGGCAGCGAGTATGGCGCAGACATCTCTGACGCACCTTTCCAATGACGCGATTCGTCGTGTTCACCAGCGATGGGATCGCTAGGCAGCAAGCTATCAGCCAGGGCGCCGGGGACCCGATGTCGCACTGTTTACACACCGGTTCGGGAATAAGCCGGAGCCCGGCCGGGGGACCGGCGGCCCGTCGTCACCGACCGTGGGTGTCCGGTCGCCGGGGCACTCGTGAGGTGGTGGCTGGTACCCCGGGCGCGTGGCCGCCGTTGGGTTGTTACCCCGAAGACGCGTGGTCGAATCATCACATCTTGGGTTGTTTGTCGGTGAATCCCACGGGCGGCCGCTCATTTTCGGTCCCGAGCCGTGTCACCCGTCCATCGCGGGCGTCACGACGGCGTTGGCCACGTGTCCTCTCCTCATCCACCGCATCGGTGACACGGAACAGACAACGCCGGGTTCGGCCGCGCGTTCGCGAACCCGGCGGCGTGCCCGGACCGGTCGGTGTCTCCCCGTTTCTGCGAGGCCCGCCCCGCCATGTCCGTCTCCGTTTCCAGCGTCCCGTCGTCACCGGCCGAGGGCGTCCCCGCCTCCTTTCCAGGCGACGCTCCGACGGCGGGTTCCGGGGCCGGAATCGAGGGTCCGGGCGCCCTCGCCGCCCCCGCCGACGCCGAGGGCGCCCGGCGGTGGTCGGCGTCCCCGCGCCTCCCGGGAGCCCGTGCGACCTTCGGGGGTTCGAATCTGGTGTGGGGGAGTTTCGGTGATGAGCGGGTGAACAATCAGGGAATTACTGCTACTTCGGGTTTTGATCGCCCTCCAGAAGGGAGCGGGCATTCCGTCGAACCGTTAGTGTCACAAGCGTCATTCACCTTATTTCCTCCTAGGCTGGGAGAGCGCTCGGCACCGGTCGCCAACGCACGGCAGGAGCTCCTGCCGGACCCCCCACACCCCCCAGACCGTGTCAGAAACCCGTGGAGGTCGACACCATGCGCCTACTTCGCCGCCATCCTCTCCCGTTCCTCGTCGCCGCCATGCTCGCGGCGGCGGCCGCGGCCACCCCCGTGGTCCTGGGGACTCTCGGCACGGTCACCCCGGCCGAGGCGGTGCTGCTGGCCGGGACGCTCCTCCTCGGGGGAACGGTCTGCGCCCTCGGCGCCGCGGTCTACCTCCTCCACCGTTCCGTGCGGGCGCTGCCAGCGGCCGTGGCGTCCCACACCCGGACCGTGACCGAGGCGCTGGGCCGCGACCGCCTGGAGACGGTCCGGGCCATGGACGCCGTCCGCGCGCGGGTGGACCGGGTACACGACCACTCCCTGCCCAAGCTCTCCCGGGAGATCCGCCGCGCGGTCACCGTCCAGGGACGGCACGACTACGAGCAGCAGGTCGCCTGGACCGAGTTGCGCGAGACGCTGGACACCGCCGCGTTCATGCCGCCCCTGCGCGGCTGGGCGGCCTCACCGGACGTGCTGCGCGTCCTCGTCCGGCACATCGACCGGCTCCGTCCCGACCTGGTGGTGGAGTTCGGCAGCGGCGCCTCCAGCGTCTGGCTCGGATACGCGCTGCGCCGGGCGGGCGGGGGCCGGCTCGTCGCGATCGAGCACGACGCCCGGTACGCCGAACTCAGCCGCGACCTGGTCACCGCGCACGGACTCGACGACATGATCGAGATCCGCCACGCCCCCCTCACCGAGATCGCGCCGCAGGAGTCCACGGTCGGGGACGAGACCGTCCTGACCGCCGACCGCTGGTACGACGCGTCGGTCCTCGCCGACCTGGAGGGCATCGGTCTGGTCTTCGTCGACGGCCCGCCCCAGGCCACCGGTCGTCAGGCCCGCTACCCGGCCGTGCCGACCGTGCTCCCGCACTGCACCGAGGACGCCGTCATCGTCCTGGACGACGCGGACCGCCCCGACGAACAGGCCATCGGCGACCGATGGCTCGCCGAACACCCCGAACTCCAACGCGTGGAGGAGTACACGGAGAAGGGAGCACACGTGTTCAGCCGCAAGGCCGTCGACCCCGCGGCGAGGTAGATCCGTCGCCACGTGTGCCCGCCGCCCCGCCCACCCCCGACCGTCGCCGTTCGCCGTCCACCCACCCGAGGTCACCGATGATCACCACCGCCGTCCGGAAGGCCCTGCGCACCCGCGGCCGTGAACCCGCCGTGCTGTGCCATGCGGGCGCGCACGAGACCGCGCGCGCCCCGCTCGCCGGACTGCCGTTGAGGGACACCGACCTCCTCGTCGACCTGGACGCGCACCCCCTCGGCGAACCGGTCCGCCAGGGCGACCCGGAACAGGAGGTGGGGCTGGTCGCGATCGTCGCGGCCACCCCGACCGACCTGCACAGGGCGGTCACGGTGAGCACCCACCTGCCGCGCGCCGTGCACGTGATCGTGGCCCTGGTCGCCACGTCCGGGCACCAGGAGCCGCCGATCCCCGCCTCCCCCGGCATGGGGGACTGGCGCGACCTCCAGGAGATGAGGGTCCGCCGGATCGACCGCGGTGGCTGGCTGTGCGAGCTGTTCTTCCCCAACGCGGTCGGGACCGCCCAGGTCGTCGACGCGGTCATGCACGGTACCCGCGGCCGCCGCCGGGGCCCCGCGATCTCCCCGCTGCCCGTACTGAACGGCCCGGAGGGCGCCCTGTGGCGCCCGGGAGACACCAGGACCGGTGGAGTGGGGGTGTCCGGACCCGTCCCACTGCGCCGGGTGACCCCCGTCGCGGACGTGGCACTACGCGTGTCCGACCGACCCGCCGACGCCGCGCCCGGCTGGGAGGACACGACCGTCCCCGTCCTGGACCGCCCCGCCACGGGCAACGACGCGTGGGAGGGCGTCGTCGCGCCGGGCGGCCGCGCCAGGGCCCGTGCGATCAACGCCGCGGGGGCGGCTTCGGAGGACTCCCGGGCCCACGCGATCGCCCCCGTCGACGAGCTCACCGTCAACCCCGTCGGTTTCACCGCTGACGCGAAGGACACGTGGGGCGATCTCACCTCCGCCGCCGGGCGCGCCGTCGTCCGGGAGGGGCGGAAGGACCTCGTGGCGGTCGCACCGGACGGGACGGTCACCGACGTCGACCTGTCCCGCCTGCGGCACCTGCGCGGCGTCCGTGTGGACTGGTCCGGGCACACGGGCCCCACGGCCGCCGTCCGTGCGGTGGCGTCCCTGGCGGCGGGAGGGGTTCCCCTGGTCAGCGGACCCGTTCCGGCGTGGGCCGCCGGACTCGGTCGCCCCCTCACCGACCTCCTCACCGGTGCGCGCGAGGCCGACCTGGCCGACCGGCTCCTGCGTGAGGAGTACAGCGTCCGGCTGCGCCGTGCCGCCCTGCGCACCCACGGCCACCGTGCCCGGTGGAGCGCCCTGGCCGCCGAGGCGGGCGTTCCCCTTCCCCCCAGCCCGACGGTGTCGGTGGTCCTGTGCACGCGGCGTCCGGAGATGGTGGGGTTCGCGCTCGCGCAGATCGCCCGCCAGCGCGGGGTGGACGTGGAGGTCGTGCTCACCTTGCACGGTTTCCCCGCCTCGCTGCCCGAGGTGGCCTCCGCCGTCGCCGACTTCCGGGCCACCGGTGTTCCGCTCGTCGTGCACGAGGCCGTCGCCGACCAGATCTTCGGCACCGTACTCAACGACGCCGTCGCCCGGACCTCCGGGGACCTCGTCTCCAAGTGGGACGACGACGACTGGTACGGCCCCGACCATCTCGCCGACCTCGTCCTCGCCCGCACCTACTCCGGAGCCGAGCTCGTCGGCTGCGGCCAGGACTTCGTCTACCTCCAGGAGGTCGACGTCACGGTCTGGCGCAGCCGTCGGTCCGAGTCGGTCTCCCGGTTCATCGCCGGAGGCACCATCCTCACCGACCGGGCGGTCCTGGAGGAGACCGGGGGCTTCCGGCCGTTGCCCCGCGCCATCGACACCCAGCTCCTCATCGCCGTCATGCGGGGCGGCGGACGCCTCTACCGCGCCCACGGGCTCGGCTACGTGCTCCGCCGCACCGGCGGCGGACACACCTGGTCCGAGGACATGGCCTTCTTCCTGCACAACTACACCAAGCAGTGGTTCGGCTGGCGGCCGAGCAGCCTCCTGGAGGGCGAGCCCTCGCCTCTCGGTCGGTCCGCTGTCAGCGAGCACACGGGGGGACTCCGTTGACCACCATGGACACCGGCCGACAGCCGGACGCCGACGCACCTCACGAGGAAGGGACACCACCGCGCGGAGAGGGGGACTACACCGATCAGCCACGGCTGTGGCGCAATGACTACTCGCCGCTTCGGCCTCCGGTTCTGGGGGAGTGGACGCCGACTCTGTCGGTGAGTGTGGTGATTCCCGCCTACGGGGAGCCGGAGAAGTTGGCGTTGGTGTTGGCGTCCTTGGCGGGGCAGAGTTATCCGGTGCATCTGATGGAGGTGGTGGTGGTCGATGACGGTTCTCCCGAGCCGCTCGTCCTGCCCGAGGTGCGTCCGGAGAACACGCGGTTGGTCAGGTCGGCTTCCGGTGGGTGGGGTTCGGCGCACGCGGTGAACACGGGTGTGGCCGCCTCGTCGGGGCAGGTCGTTCTGCGCCTGGACGCGGACATGGTGGTCTACCGCGAGCACGTGGAGTCGCAGATGCGTTGGCACCACCTCATCGACTACGGGGTGGCGATGGGGCACAAGCTCTTCGTCGACTTCGATCCCGCCGCGATGACCCCCGAACACGTTCTGCGCGAGGTCGGCGAGGGGCGGGCGGGCACGCTGTTCGACCGTGAGGCCGCCGACCCGCACTGGGTGGAACGGATCATCGACGCCAGCGACGGGCTGCGCACCGCCGCCCAGGCCTACCGGGTGTTCACCGGGGCCACCGGGTCACTCCACCGACGTCTGTTCGACGCCGCGGGGGGCATGGACGCGGACATGGTGTTGGGCGGCGACACCGAGGTCGCCTACCGCGTCGCCCAGCAGGGGGCGGTGTTCATCCCGGACCTGGACAGCAGTAGCTGGCATCTGGGCCGCTCCCAGATGCAGACCCGACGCGACGCCGGGATGCGGTACCGGTCCCCGTACGTGGCCAACCGGGTCCCCGACTTCCGCCTGCGCCGCAAACGCCCCGACCGGGTGTGGGAGGCGCCCTACGTGGACGTGGTCCTGGACGTGGGCGGGCGCACGTTGGAGGAGGTCGACACCACCGTCTCCGCCCTGTTGGGCGGTACCACCCCGGACATCCGGGTGTGGCTGGTCGGCCCCTGGGGCGAGCTGGACGAGGGGCGACGCTCACCGCTGGACGAGGAGCGCCTGGACCTGCGGCTGATCCGGGAGACCTTCCGGGGCGACCCCCGGGTTCGACTCGCCGAGGGCGAACCCGACACCGACGCCCGAGCCACCTTCGTCCTGCGCATGCCCGTCGGCTCCACACCCGTGCCGACCGCGCTGGCCGACCTGGTGCAGACCGCGGACCGGCAACAGGCAGGTCTGCTGTGCGCGCCGATGCCCGGGGCGACGAAGGCCGGGGACGGGGTGCTGCGCCTGGAGCGCACCTCAGCCTACGCCCGTGCCCGCCACCTGGCCCCCGGGGCGACCGGCAAGGAGCTGGACCTGCTCGTGGAGGAGGTCCACGGCACCCACTGGACACCGGGCGAGGAGTTCGTCACCGCGGGGGACGACACCACGGAGCCGGCCTCGCCCGCCAAGCTCCGCAAGGAGTTGGACCGCGCCCTGGCCGAAGTCGAACGGTTGCGCGCACGGGCCAGGCGGGCCGAGCGCAAGCTGCGCTGGTTCACCCCGGGGCTCGGACGGAGGATCCTGCGCAGGATCGCCCGCTGACCGCGGCCCCCGCCACCACCGCCGGTGGCGGGGCGGTGCCGCGGCCGTGGCAGCACGTCGGCGGCGGTGGGCTCAGGGCACCCAGAGGCCCAGGGCCTCGGCCACGAGCGCGGGCCGCTCCTTGCCCTCGATCTCCACCGTGTGCGTCATGGTGACGAGCACGCCCTTGGAGTTCTCCTGGACATCGGACAGGACGACACCGTCCCGGATCCGCGAGCCCACCGTGACGGGTTGGAGGAAGCGCACCCGGTTCAGCCCGTAGTTGATCGACATACTCGGTTTCTTCGTCACCGAGACGATCCGCGGGGCGAAGTAGGCGAGCATCGACAGGGACAGGTACCCGTGGGCGATGGTCGCGCCGAACGGGCCCGCCGCGGCGCGCTCGGCGTCGATGTGGATCCACTGGTGGTCACCGGTCGCGTCGGCGAACAGGTTGATGCGGTCCTGGTCGATCTCGATCCACTCGGTGTGGCCCAGGTGCTCGCCCTTGGCGGCGGCCACCTCGTTGATATCGGCGAATACGCGCACGACGCCTCCTGGGTCTGGTCCGGAATCGGGGGCCGGACGGTGCACCCACTCTACCTAACGGTGTTCGGTTATGGGGTGGCGGCGTCCTCCCGACCGGAGCCCTCCGATCGGGAGGGGCGTGGCGTGCGCGCCCCCGACCGCGTGTCGACCGGGAGTTCCCGTGCCCCGTCGGCGTCCACCAGGAACGCACGGGCCGTGCGCGCGGCCACCAGCGACCGGTCCACGCCGTGCCCCAGCCCGCTCTCCGCCAGCGGTACCGGAAGCACGCCGTCGTGCGCCCGAACCGGAGGCACCACCAGGTCACGCCCCCGGGTTCCGGCCGGAGGAGCCTCCACCGGCAGTGTGGCCCCGGTCAGCGACGCCAACGCGACGGTGGCCGCCCGGCCCACACCCGTCATCGCCGACGATCCGCACCAGACCCGCCAACCGGCGTCCACGGCCCGATCCACCGCGCGGCGGGCCGAGGTCAGCCCGCCCAACCGAGACGGGTCCACGTTCGCCGCGCCACCCGCCTCCATCCGGATCGCCGTGCCCAGCGCCTCCACCGAATCCAGTGAGCGGTACAGCGCCACCGGCGTCCGTGCCGTCGCCGCGAAACGGGCGTGGGCGCGCAGGTCGTCCGGGGCGAAGGGGTCCTCGATCGCCAACAGGTCCAGCTCGTCCAGGACACGCAGGGCGTCGAGGTCGGCCGGGCTCTCGGTGTAGCGTCCGCCCGCGTCCACCTGGAGGACCAGGAACGGGAAGGCGGCCCGCACCGCGTGCACCACGTCGGCGTCCCAACCGGGGCCGACGGGCAGTCTGATCCGGCGGAACCCCGCACCCACCTGGCGGTTCACCTCGGTGACCAACGACTCCACCGTCGCCTGCTGCGGCAGCGTCACGCCCGCGGTCAACGCGGTGCGCTCGCCGCCCAGGGCGTGTGCCAGCGGGGTTTCCCGCTGGTGGCTCCACAGGTCCCAACAGGCGGTGTCCAGTGCGCCGACCACCGCCGGGTCCCACGGCAGATCGGCCCAGGCGTCGGCGACCTCGGTCGGGCGTCTCCAGTCGTGGGCGAGCAGTGCCGGGGCGAAGGCCGAGACCAGCCCCTCCCACTGCGCGGGGGTCGCGGACGGGACCTCACCCCAGCCGCTGACCCCGTCGCCGTCGGCCACGCGCACCAACACCGGCCCGCTGGCGCCACGTCCTCCGGACGGGGCACGCAGCCGGACCAGTTCGACTTCGACGATCCTGGTCACGGTCGCCGATCCGGTGTGTGCCACGCTCTCCCACCTCGGTGTCTTCCGGCCTCCCGCTGGTCCTCGGCCCTGTCACGGCCGGAAACGGGCTGTCGATTCGACGGTACCCGCGGCCGACCGGACCGACCACCCCGTACGGTGCGGCGAAGACCACCCGGACGCCCTGGTCGGAGCCCGGAGCACGCGAAGGGGCCGACCGCTCCGACGTCGTCGGTCGCGGTCGGCCCCCGGGTCCGGATCAACCCCGTGGCGGCACCGGGGTCAGTCCTGGGCGAGGATCTCGTCCAGCTCGCGGTGCTTGAGCCCGTGCGCCTCGGCCACCGGCGCGTACACGACCTCGCCGTCGAAGGTGTTCAGGCCACCGGCGAGCGCGGCGTCGTCGCGCAGGGCCTGGCGCCAGCCCTTGTCCGCCAGCGCCACCGTGTAGCGCAGGGTGTCCTTGGTGAGCGCGTGCGTGGAGGTGTTCGGCACCGCGCCAGGCATGTTGGCCACGCAGTAGAACACGGTGTCGTGCACGGTGAAGGTCGGGTCGGCGTGCGTGGTGGGACGCGAGTCCTCGAAGCACCCGCCCTGGTCGATCGCGATGTCGACCAGGACCGCGCCCGGACGCATGCGCGAGACCAACTCGTTGGAGATGAGCTTGGGGGCCTTGGCGCCGGGCACCAGCACGGCGCCGATGACCATGTCCGACTCCAGGACCGACTGCTCCAGCTCGAAGGCGTTGGACACGACGGTCTTGACCTGGCCCCGGTACAGCTCGTCGACGTGCCGCAGCTTGTTGACGTTCAGGTCCAGGACGGTCACGTCCGCGCCCATACCCACGGCGATCTGGGTCGCGTTCAGACCGGACACACCCGCGCCGATGACGGTGACACGCGCCGGGCGCACGCCCGGGACGCCGCCCATGAGCACGCCGCGCCCGCCGTTGGGGCGCTGGAGCGTCACGGAGCCGACCTGCGGGGCCAGGCGGCCCGCGACCTCGGACATCGGGGCCAGCAGCGGCAGCGACCCGTCCGGCAGCTGCACGGTCTCGTAGGCGATACCGGTGACCTTGCGGTCCAGGAGGGCGTCGGTGCACTCGCGGGACGCGGCCAGGTGCAGGTACGTGAAGAGGGTCTGGCCCTCACGCATGCGGTGGTACTCGGCCGGGATCGGCTCCTTGACCTTCAGGATCAGGTCGCCGTAACCCCACACCTCGTCGGCGGTGTCCAGGATGACGGCACCGGCGGCCTGGTACTCCTCGTTGGTGATGGAGGAGCCCACACCGGCGTCGCGCTCCACGGCCACCTCGTGGCCGCGGCGGACCAGCTCGTGGACTCCTGCGGGGGTGATGGCCACCCGGTACTCGTGGTTCTTGATCTCACGGGGTACGCCGATGCGCACGGTTCCTCCAACTGGTATCTCCGTTGATATCCCCACTGTGACCTGGGGAGGTGCCTCTCCGCTATCGGCAACATGCATGCCTGTCAGCGACCTTGTTGACATCATGTAATGCCGGAGTGTGGGGTGGGACACGGGAGTGCGCGCAGGAGGGCACACTCAGGCCCTCGGAGCGGTCACATCGGTGATCCTGTGTCCCCCGATCCACACCGGTCCCACCGCACCGGTCAGCTCCCGGCCCGCGTACGGTCCGGGGTCGCTCGCGGGAACGGGCACGCGCCGGGTGCTGTCGAAGCCGACCAGGTCGGCGTCGAAACCCACCGCGATCCGCCCCTTCCCGGCCAGCCCCAACAGGTCGGCCGGGGCGCCCGCCGTCCACCGGGCCAGCTCGGCCAGCCCCCGCCCCCGCCTGGCCGCGGCCGTCCACAGCGCCGACAGGCTCCACTCCAGCGTGTACAGGCCGTGGGCCGGAAGGTGCCCGGACCCCACGGTGGTGATCTGCGAACGGTCCCCGGCCAACAGCGCGCTCCACAGCGCCTTGCGGTTGGCCTCCGACCGCAGCGGCGGACGGCACACGTGCGCGATCGGCTCGGCCCCCGGCGTCTGTGCCGACAGGCACAGGTAGTGCGGACAGGTCTGCGCGGTCAGGCCGACGCCGATCGAGCCCGCCGCCGCCAGGAGCGCGGCGCACTCGGCGGCCGTGAAGGGGGTGACGTGCGTGCGCGCCCCGGTCACCCGCGCCGCCGCGATGACCCGTTCCATTCCGCGCCGTTCCGCCCGGGGCGGGCGCTGCTCCGCCGACACCGGGGGCGTCCCCAGCTCCTCGACGTCCTCGGCGTGTACGAACAGCACCGCGTCCAGGGTCGCCAACTCCGCCATCGCCTTGCGCAGTTGGGCGTCGTCCAGGGCGGCCAGATCCGGTGCGCCGCCGTCCGACAGCGAACCGTGGAAGGCCACCGCGCCGGCGGCGCGCAGGTCGGCGAGGTCGAGCGGACCACTGCCCAGCGTCACCCCACCCAGGAAGTAGACATCGACACCGGCCCCCGCGGCCGCGCGCTGGTGCACCTGGAGGGAGTCCGCGCAGGTCACAGGGGGGCGTGCCGGGGCGGGTGCGGCGACCACACTGGTCACTCCGCCGCGCAGGGCGGCCGCGCCCACCGACCGGTAGCACTCGGCCAGGTCGCGGCCGGGTTCGTGGACCCCGGTGCCCAGGTCGACCGCCCCCGGCAACAGGGCGATCCCTCCCAGGTCCGTGACCTCCCGCGCGGGCATCGGCGCGTCGTAGTCGTCCACGGCCTCGATCCGGCCCTCCCGGATGCCCACGCTGCGCGGGCCCACCCCCTCGGGCGCGACCACGCACCTGGACCGGACCACACTGTCGAACTCGGTCATGCTCGTCCCTTCGAGCGCTCGCGACGAGAGGGTGTGCTGTGCGTCGCGTGCACGACGCGACAGGAGGGAGAGGTGGGAGTCCGGCGGCGGAGGGACGCCGTTCCGCCGGAGATGCCGAGCGTATCGCGGCGGGGCCCGCCAGAAGGCGAGAACACGGATTCCCGTCCGGGGACTCGGCCCCGCACACGCGCACGAACGGAGAAGGACCTCACGCCACCCCGGGGCGACGTCGGGTAGTCAACGGTTTAACCTGGAACGCGGTGTTCCCCGTGCGAACCCCGCGAGACCGATCTCGGACAGCCGCGCGGCGGCCGCCACGGCCCAGAGCGCTGACCAGTCCATCCACCAGACCTCGACGACGGAGTGGCGCGTGGCTCCTCCCGCACAGCAGACGACCCCGGCCAAGGGGGCCTCGGACGCCCCCGGGACCTCGTTCATAGCCCTTCTCGCCGCACCCGCGGCGATCCTGTGCGTCACCGCACTGTGCCTCACGCTCGTCCTGGGCGGGGCCGCCTTCCCCGAGCTCATCCCGGGGCTGCCGGACGCGGGTCAGGGCGTGCGCTGGGGACTGCCGATGGCCAAGCTGGTCCTGGACGCCTCCGGTGTCCTGACCATCGGCCTGCTACTGCTCGCGACGGTCCTGCTCCCCTCCGACCAGGGGCGGCTGTCCGAGCAGGCCCGGTTCTACGTGCACGGCGCCACCTGGGCCGCGCTGGCGTGGGCCGTCGCCGCCGTGTTCACCATGTACTTCCAGGCATCGGAGTTCCTGGCGCGCTCCTTCGGCCAGGTCAGCGTGGACGAGGTCACCGCGTACGCGGGCTCGGTCTCCGGCGGCGTCGCCCTGATGTTCGTCATCCTCATCACCACGGGCATCGCGCTGTTCGGCCGCACGGTCACCTCTGCCACGGGCGGCCTCTGGCTGTTCGTCGCCGCCCTCGTGGCGGTGACCCCCCCGGGCCTGACCGGCCACTCCGCCTCCTCCGGGTCGCACGAGCTGGCCGTCACGGCGCTGGCCATGCACGTCGTCGCGATCTCCGCGTGGGTGGGCGGCCTGGCCGCCGTCACCTACCACGCGATGCGCAAGGACGGACAGGACCCGGTGGTGGCCGTGGCCCGGTTCAGCCGTCTGGCGCTGTGGCTGTACATCGGCGTGGCGATCAGCGGTGTCGGCAGCGCGCTGGCCCGGCTCTACTCGGTCGGCGACCTCTTCCTGACCGAGTACGGCCTCATCATGGTCGTCAAGTTCGCGCTGTTCGGCGTCCTCGGACTGCTCGGCTACCTGCACCGCCGGTACGCGCTCCGCAAGATCCACGGTGCGCCCGACGGGCCCGAGGGGGCCTCCTTCCAGCGGTGGATGTTCCTGCTGCTGGCGGGGGTCGAGGTCCTCATCATGGCGGCCGTCGTCGGGATCTCCGTCGGTCTGGGGCGGACCGCGCCCCCGCCGCCCCTGGAGAGCGAGGTGGACCCGGCCGCGGCGATCCTCGGCTTCCCCGTGCCGCCGCCCATGGACGTGTGGAACGTGCTCACGCTGTGGCGCCCGGACCTGTTCTTCATCATGCTGGTCGTCGTCGCGGGCGGCCTGTACGCGGCGGCCGTGGTCCGGCTGCGGCGCCGCGGAGACACGTGGCCGATCGGCCGCGCGGTCTTCTTCGCGCTGGGGCTGCTCACCATCGTCGCCACGCAGCTGAGCGGCTTCGCCACCTACGCGATGGTGCTGTTCTCCGCGCACATGATCCAGCACATGATGCTGGCCATGCTCGCCCCGATCCTCCTGGTCCTGGGCGCGCCGGTCACCCTCGCGCTGCGCGCGCTCAAACCGGCCCGACGGAGGGGTGACCGGGGGCCGCGCGAGTGGCTGACGCTGTTCCTCAACAGCCGGTTCTCCAAGGTGGTGACACACCCGGCGTTCGCCGCCCCGATGTTCGTGCTCAGCCCGTACGCGCTCTACTTCACCCCGCTGTTCGGCGCGCTGATGCTCGACCACCTCGGGCACCTGTTCATGAGCGTCCACTTCCTGCTCAGCGGTTTCCTCTTCTACTGGATCATCGCGGGCGTGGACCCGGCACCCCGGAAGGTGCCCTACCTCCTGCGGTTCCTGCTGTTGCTGCTGGTGATGGGCTTCCACGCCTTCTTCGGCATCGCGATCATGGAGCAGGCCCAGCCCGTCGCGCCGGAGTTCTACGACCAGATCGAGGTCCCGTGGCTGGAGAGCCGGGCCGAGGACCAGTACATGGGCGGCGGCGTGGCCTGGGCGCTCGGTGAGATCCCGACCCTGCTGGTGACGATCGCCATGGTCAGGCAGTGGTTCCAGGACGACGAGAAACAGGAGCGGCGGCGGCAGCGGCACAGCGCGCGCGGTGACTCCGACGACGCCGATATGGACGCCTACAACGCCTACCTCGCCGAGCTCGACCGCCGTTCGCGGGGGGTGGCGGCCCAGCCGGAGGGCGCCTCCGCCGACCACGCGGACGGCGCGCCGGACGCCCGGAACTGACCGGGGCCGTCCGGAACACTCTGGTACGGCCCGGACAGCCGGAGAGGAGGCCCTTCCTCCGCCCGCCGGGGACAC
This sequence comes from Nocardiopsis sp. FIRDI 009, assembly GCF_003386285.1. Classification (GTDB taxonomy): domain Bacteria; phylum Actinomycetota; class Actinomycetes; order Streptosporangiales; family Streptosporangiaceae; genus Nocardiopsis. The sequence continues at coordinate 41,303 of NZ_QPNC01000029.1, read as the reverse complement.
GGACGGGGGCGCGCCCGCGCGGGCACGCCCCCGGCACCGGTGCGGGGAACGGTCAGACGGTCAGCGCCGCCACCCCCGCCCCCAGCAGCCCCAGCGCGACACAGATCACCACCGCCACCGCGACGACCGGCAGCGACGGACGCAGGGCCGCGAGGGCGCCGGCGCCGTTCGCCGCCCGACGCCGCGCAGCCAGGGGCAGCAGGACGATGTTCACGGCGCACACCACCGCGGCCACGCAGGCGGCCGTGGCGAACGCCGCCCAGAACCCGGCACCGCCGGAGAGCGCACTGGCCGCGGCGAGCGTCGGCAGCAGCACCAGCAGGACGACCGAGGCGACACCGAAGCCGGTGCGCACCTTGGGTGAGGTCGCGTTCCCGCTTCCGGCGACCACGAGGAGAAGACCGATGAGGGCCGCCGTGATGACGGCGCCCCCGATTCCGAACACGGCGATGTTGACCAGCGAATTCACGCTGGTCATTCTCGCACCGGAACGCTGGTGGCCCGACCCGGGGTCAGCCGACGTGCTCCACGCGCGAACCGGACGCGCCCTTGATCACCCGCAACCGGGTGCCGACCCGTTGCCGCAGGTCGGCGACGTGACTGACCACACCCACCGCGCGGCCCCCGTCACGCAGCCGGTCGAGCACGTCCAGGACCTCCTCCAGGGTGTCCTCGTCCAGCGTTCCGAAACCCTCGTCCACGAACAGCGTGTCGATGTCGGTGCCGCCCGCCTCGGCGCTCGCCACGTCCCCGAGCCCCAACGCGAGCGCCAGCGAGCTGAAGAAGGTCTCACCCCCCGACAGCGTGGCGGGGTCCCGTTCCACCCCCGTCCAGGCGTCCACCACCCGCATGCCCAGGCCGCCCGCCGAACGCGAACGCCCGTCGCCCGCCGCCTTGTCCACGGTGTACCGGAGCTCGTACCGGCCGTCCGACATCGTCCGCAGCCGGTCGTTGGCGGCCGCCACCACCTGTTCCAGCCGCGAGGCCAGCACGTAGGCGGACAGGCGGACACTGTCGGCGTTGTCGGCCGAGGTCCCGGCGGCCAGGGCGCGCATGCCCTCGGCCACGGTGTAGCGGCGCAGCACCGGTGCACACCCCTCCAACGCCCGGGCGAGCTCCTCGCGCAGGGCGGCGAGCCGCCGGGCCCTCTCCTCCAGCGTGCTCCGCCAGGCCACCGCGTGGTCCGCGGCGGCCGCGGCGCGGTCGGCGGCGTCGGCCAGCGACTCCAGGTCGGGTACGGGCTCGGCCCCGGCGGCGACCAGGTCGGGGTCGGCCAGCGCCGCCTCCGCGGCCGCCCGGTCGTCGTCGAAGGCGCGGGCGCGATCGCGCAGCTCCCGGCGGCGCCGATCGTCGAGCGCCGCCTCCCACACCTGGGCCTCGGAGTCGAAGCCGGCCTCGGCGCGCTGCCGTTCGGCCTCGGCCACGGCCATGCGCAGCTCCTCGGCGGCCCGGTCACGGTCCTGGACGGCGTCGGCGGCGGCGCGGAGCAGGTCCGCCTCCTCGGTCAGCCGGGAGATCCGCTGGCCGATCCCGGGATCGTCGCCCCGCGCCCCGTCCAACAGCTCCGTCAGCCGGGTGTGCTCGGCGGCGGCGTTGGCGCGGTCGGTCTCGATCCTGGCCTCCGACCGGGTCAGCTCGCCCTCCTCGGCACGGGCCCGGTCGAGGTCGGCGGTGAGCTGTTCCAGCGTCTCCTCCAACCGTCGCCTCTCGGCCGCGGCGGCACGCGCCTCCTCCAGGGCGCGGGTGTGGGCGGCCACCTCCTCCCGGGCGGAGGCGGGAGCGCGCCCCTCGGCGCGCTCCAGGGCGGCGGACCGGCGTTCGCTCAGCGCCGTGGCGTGGGCGCGGGCCTCCGACCGGCGGGCGTCCGCCGCCCCCGCCGCGGCCTGGGCGGCCTTCTCCTCCTCGGCCGAGACCAGGCCCTCCTCGGCGGGCCGCGCGGGCGCGGGGTGGTCGGGCGACCCGCAGACCGCGCACGGCTCCCCCTCGGCGAGCTTGCCCGCCAGTTCGGCGGCCATGTGGGTGATCCGCCGTTCCCGCAGGCGGAGCGCGCGGTCGTGCGCCTCCTGCGCGGCGTCGACGGCGGCGCGGTGGCGATCCTCGGCCGCGGCGAGCTCCCGGCCCAGGCGCTCGTACTGGTCGGCGGCCTCCAGACGCCGTTCCGCCGCGGCCAACGCCGTCCGGGCCGCCTCGACCCGGCCCGCCTGGTCGCGGATCTGGCGCAGTTCGCCGGCCGCCTTCTCGACCTGGGGCGGTAGCGACACGAGCCGCTCGCGGACGCGCCCGATCTCGGCCCGGACCCCGCCGAGGCGATCGGTGAGCCGGGCGACCTGGTCTCCCAGGGAGTCGCGGCGTTCGGCGTCGCCCCGCAGCAGCTCCAGGCGGGCGAGTTCGTCGCGGCGCTCGCGTTCGGCGTCCGCCAGGACGGTCAGCGGACGTTCGGCCGTGTCCCCGGCGGCGGCCACGTCCTCCACCCCGGGGAGAGCGCAGACCAGGGACGAGCGCTCGGCGACGGTGAGTTCGGCCTTGTCGAGCTCGGTACGGCGGTGGTCGCGGGCACGCAGGAGGGGCAGTACCGTCTCGGCGCGCTCGGCGGCGGCCAGCCGTGCGTCGATCCCCGCCCGCTCCTCGGCGCCCCGGGCGAGCTCGTCCCGGCGCCGCCGGGCGAGGGCGAGCCGGTCCTGCCGTGCCCTGGTCTGGCGGCCCGCGGTCAGCGCCGCCTGGGCGGCGTCGCGCGACTCCGTGGCCGCCGCGGCCACGAGCGCGGCGTCCCGGGCGGTCCCGGCCGTGACGGCCGCGAGCTCGGCCGCCCACGCCGACAGCTCCTCGGGCAGCTCGGGCGGGGTCGACCGACCCGCCTCACCGATGCGTCCGGCCACGGCGCGCACGCGTTCGTTGGCCGACTCCACCTCCAGCCGCAGACGGTGGGCGTGCCCCTTGAACCACTCCTCCACGTCCCGGAAGACACGGGTGTTGAAGATGCGCTCCAGGGACTCGCGGCGTTCCTCGGCCCTGGCCCGCAGGAAGCGCGCGAAGTTCCCCTGGGGCAGCAGGGCGACCTGGCAGAACTGGTCCAGGGTCAGCCCCAGGAGGTCGCCGACGAACTGCCCGGCCTCGTCCGGGCGGGTGGTCACGCCCTCCCAGCGCCCGTCGACGAGTTCGGTCACCACGACCTTGGCGTTCTCCGTCCGGGTGCCCGAACCGCGTTTCTTGGGGCGCTCCCAACGTGGACGGCGTTCGATCCGGACGCGTCTGCCGCGGATGGTGCACTCCAGGGTGACCTCGGGGACGCGGTCGGGCGGCGCGTGGTCGCTCTTGGGCGAGCGGTCCTCGCGCCGGGCCCCGGGAACCCTTCCGTACAGCGCGAAGCAGACCGCGTCCAGGACGGAGGTCTTGCCCGCGCCGGTGGGGCCGTGGATGAGGAAGAGACCGCCCGCGCTGAGGCGGTCGAAGTCGACGCGCACGGTGTCGGCGAAGGGGCCGAACGCCCGGACGGTGAGTGTGTGCAGCCGCATCAGCGCATCCCCTCCTGGATCCGGACCTGCTCGACCGCCGCGTGCACGAGCGCGGCCTCCTCCGCGGTGACGGGGGTACCGCGGGCCCACTCGACGAAGTCGGCGACGACCTCGTGCTCGCCCCGGTCGGCGACGGGAGCGGCGACCGGGCGGTTCTCGGGCGTGGCGCCCTCGGGGGCGAACTCCAGCAGCAGGGTGTGCGGGAAGCGTTCACGCAGCCGGTCCATGGGGTGGGCGGGGCGGCGCGCGTCGGTGAGGGTGATCTGGAGCCAGTGCCCGGTGTGGGACTCCCATTCGGGCTTGGTCAGCAGGTCCTCGATACGCCCCCGGATCCGGGCGAGCGGACGGGGGACGGGGGCGGCGACGAACTCGGCGCCGACCAGGCCGTCGGCGTCCAGGTCCACCAGCCAGCAGCCCTTGACGTGCCGTTCCTCGGAGAAGGAGTAGGCGAGCGGGCTGCCCGAGTAGCGCACGGAGGGTGTGATGGTCTGGCGGCCGTGCAGGTGGCCGAGGGCGACGTAGTCGACGCCGTCGTAGATCGACGCGGGGACGTGGGCGGCGCCGCCCACGGCGATGTCGCGTTCGCTGTCGGAGGGTTCGCCGCCGGTGACGAAGGCGTGCGAGAGGACGACCGACCGGGTGCCCGGCCGCTGCGCGAGGTCGGCGCGGACGAGGTCCATGGCGTGCCCGATCGCCGCGGGGTGGCCGCGTTCGGGCAGGTCCCAGTGGTGTCGGGCGATCTCCGGTTCCAGGTAGGGGATGCCGTAGAAGGCGACGGGACCGTGGTCGTCGTCGATCACCACGGGGGTCCCGACACCGTCCAGGGAGCTGCGCAGGTGGATGCCGGAGGCGTCGATGAGGTCCGTGGCGAAGGACATCCGGGCCATGGAGTCGTGGTTGCCGCTGATGAGGACCGCGCGGGCCCCGGTGGCGCGGATCCGGCTCAGCGCCCGGTCGAACAGACGGACGGCGTCCACCGGGGGGAGCGCGCGGTCGTAGAGGTCGCCGGCGACCACGACGACGTCGACGCGGCGGGTCTGGACGGTGTCGACGAGGTGGTCGAGGAAGGCCGCCTGGGCGTCGATGAGGTTCTCCCGGTGGAAGGAGCGGCCCAGGTGCCAGTCCGATGTGTGCAGCAGGCGCATGGCACTGGACGATACCGAAGGTCGCGGTGGTTCGCCGGGGAGCCCGGGCGGCCTGTGGACACCCCGCCGGGTCGGCGCGGTCAGTGCTTCCTGGCGAGGGTGAGTCCGTCGCCGACGGGCAGCAGGACCTGGGTGACGCGGTCGTCGGCCATGAGGTGGTCGTTGAAGTCGCGGATTCCCTGGACGGTCTCGCTGGTGTCGTCGGGGTCGACGACGCGGCCGTGGAAGAGCGTGTTGTCGGCCAGGAGGAGGGCGCCGGGCCGCATGCGCGGGACGAGCTCCTCCCAGTAGCCGATGTAGCCGGGCTTGTCCGCGTCGACGAAGGCCAGGTCGAACCGCGGCTCCTCGGGAAGGGCGCGCAGGGTCTCCAGCGCCGGGCCGAGCGCGAGGGTGATCCGGTCGGCGACCCCGGCCCGCTCCCAGTAGCGGCGGGCGACGGACGTCCACTCCTCGCTGATGTCGCAGGCCAGGAGGGTTCCGTCGGCGGGAAGCGCGCGGGCCAGGCACAGGGAGGAGTAGCCGGTGAAGGTCCCGACCTCCACGATGTCGCGGGCGCCGATCGCCTGGGCGAGGAGGGTCATGAACGCGCCCTGCTCGGGGCCGATCTGCATGCCCTTGACCTCGGGGAAGCGGCGTTCGGTCTCCTCGGCCAGGTCGGTGAGCACGTCGTCGGCCGGGGCGCTGTGGGCGGCCAGGTAGGAGTGCAGTTCCGGGCTGATGGTCTCCGTGGTTCGAGTCACGGGGCCACCCTAGCCCGCTCCGGACGACCGGTGGGCCCGACCGCGCGCCCGTGGACGCGTGCGACGCGCGGTCAGTAGGCGGGGAGCAGCTCCGGCCAGTCGAAGAGGTAGATCGAGTAGACGATCACCCCCGTGGTCAGCAGCGGAGTGACGACCTTCTGCTCCACGGGGCCGTTGGTGACGAACCCCTGGTTCTGGCCGATCCGTTTCTTGGTGAACGGCCAGAAGAGCGGTACGCCCATCCTGGTGATCATGTCGCCGAAGAAGTGCAGCACGCACCCGAAGGCCACCGCCAGCCCCAGCCATGTGTAGTTCACACCCGACGCGAACAGCGCGAGGGTGATCGCCGCCGTGCCCAGGGCGTTGATGACGCCGGACGCCGCCCGGTTCTTGTCCAGGCCGAAACCCAGACCCTGGAGGGCGATGCCGACCAGCAGGAACACGAACACCTGCACCGCAAGCTCCGACCACAGGGCCAGCAGCTGGACCAGGACGCCCATGAGGGCCGCGAAGAGGAACGAGTGCGTGCCCATCCGGTGGCCCCCGAACGCCCACGCCAGGATCCCGCTCATGGACTCGGTGACCTTTCCGTAGGTCTTGGTCACCGTGGCGCTCTTGTGGTCCAGGTCGGGCAGCAGGGCCGCCCCCGCGCACACCAGGGAGCCCGCGATGATCTCGCCCGGGCCCAGGTCGAAGCCGAGTCCGAGGAATTCCCTGCCCTGGACGAGCGGAACGACCGCCATCCAACCGACCACGCCGCTCAAGGCGTGTGAGTGCCCCATCATGGCGGGAACCGTAGCGGAGTAGAGCATTCCCCGCGAATCGCGGGGGTGTTCCGGGCCGCCGCATCCGGCACACGGGCCCCCTCGAACCCACGGATGACGTCACCGCCGTACCGATCGCGTTCCGTTATCCACACCTTGCCCCGAAGGTGATTGACGCTCGTCACCGCGGATTGGTAAACAACCAACATCCCCCCAGGTGGCACACCACTGAGCCCACGATCCCGACAGGGGCCGCCATGCACACCCACCCCCGTCCCCGTCCTCCAGGCGCCCACCTCCGGCGCGCGGCCGCCACGAGCGCCGCGCTGCTCCTCATCGGGGGCTCCACCGCGGTACCGGCCACGGCCGGGACCGCCGACCTCGACACGTTCACGATCGCCGTGACCCAGCAGGTCGACACCTTCAACCCCTTCATCGCCCAGCTGGCCGTCACCACCAACGTCCTCGGCCACGTCTACGACACCCTGGTCACCGTCGACCCCGAGACCAACGAGCCCGCCCCGGCGCTGGCCCAGCGGTGGCGGGCCAGCGACGACGGCCTCACCTGGACCTTCGAGCTCCGCGACGACGTCGTCTTCACCGACGGGGAGCCGCTCACCGCCGACGACGTCGCCTGGACGCTCACCACGATCATGGAGAACGACACCGCGGCCGTCGCCTCGGGCAGCTACGTCGCTGGGTTCGAGTCCGTCACCGCCGCGGATGACCGCACGGTCGTCGTCGAACTCGCCGAACCCCAGGCCACCATGGAGTCCCTCGCCGTTCCGATCGTCCCCCGACACGTGTGGGAACCGATCCTGGAGGAGGAGGGCGACGCCTTCGCCGACTACCCCAACGAGGAGTTCCCCGTCGTCGGCAGCGGCCCCTTCACGCTGGTCGGCCACGATCCGGGTGAGTCCATCACCCTGGAGGCCAACCCCGACCACTGGCGCGGCGCGCCCGGCTTCGACCGGGTCGTCCTGCGCTACTACTCCGAGAAGGACGCGGCGGTCGAGGCCCTGCGCGGCGGCGAGGTCACGTTCGTCTACGAGCTGACCGAGGCCCAGGCATCCTCGTTGGAGGACGTCGACGGCATCACCGTCAACCACGCAGACGGCAAGCGCTTCCAGGCCTTCACCATCAACCCCGGCGCCCGGACCCAGGACGGCGAGGCGTTCGGCGACGGTCACCCGGCCCTGGCCGACCGCACACTGCGCCAGGCCATCGTCATGGCCGTCGACAACGACGAGATCGTCGAACTCGCGCACGGCGGGCAGGCCGTCGCCGCCGGGGGGTACATCCCCGCGCGCTACGCCGACTTCCACTGGTCGCCGGAGGGGGAGGAGGACTTCCTCGCCTTCGACCCCGACGCCGCCAACGCCATGCTCGACGAGGCCGGGTACGAGCGGGACGAGGACGGCGTGCGCGTCTCGCCCGACGGGGACCGGCTCGAACTGCGCATGCACGTCCACCGGGACCGCCCCGCCAACGTCAACGCTGGGCTGATCCTCGTCGAGCGCCTCGCGGACATCGGCGTCGAGGTGGAGAACCTGACGGTCGACCCCGGAGTGCTCAGCGACGCCCTGTACGCCGCCGAGTACGACCTCATCTTCACGGGGTGGACGGTCAACCCCGACCCGGACTACGTACTGGGCATCCACACCTGCGGGGCGCTCCCCGAGGAACCCGGCACGATGCAGGGCGACGCCTACTTCTGCGACGAGGAGTACGACGAGCTCTACGCAGCGCAGCTCGCCGAGTACGACCGGTCCGCCCGCGCCGGGATCGTCCACGAACTCCAGGAGGTGCTCTACCGCGAGGCGGTCGTCAACGTCCTCGCCTACCCCAACATCATGGAGGCCTACCGCAGCGACCGGGTGTCCGACATCCAGATCCAGCCGGACCCGGGCGGCAACATCTGGGGCCAGGACGGTTACTGGGCCCTGTGGTCGGCCCGTCCCGTGGCCGCGGCCGACTCCGGCGGGGGCGCTGTGTCCACCGGGATCCTGGCCGGGGCCGGGGTGGTCGCGGTCGTGCTGGTGGCCGCTGGCGCCCTCGTTCTCATCCGCCGCCGAGCCACACTGGAGGACCGGGAGTGACCTCGACCCCCACCACGACGGGTGACCCGGCGGCGCAGGGACCGCCGGACGCCTCCCCGGCGCGCGACCGGGCCGGCCCCGGGCGCGCGTGGCGGGTGCTCGTGTACGTGTCCGGGCGGCTGCTGACCGCCGCGGTCTCCCTGGTCGCGGTGGTCGTCGCCGGGTTCTTCCTCTTCCGCGTCCTGCCCGGCGACCCGGTCCGAGCCATGACCGAGGGGCGTGAGGTCACCGCCGAACAGCGTGAGGAGCTGCGCCGCCAGTTCGGGCTGGACCAGTCGTTGTGGCAGCAGTTCCTCGACTACTGCGCCGGGCTCGCCCGGTTCGACCTCGGCACCTCCTTCCAGTACCGCGAGCCGGTGGCCGACCTCATCCTCGAACGGCTCGGCCCCACGGTCCTGCTCGCCGGCACGGGGACGGTCGTGGCCGCCCTCCTCGGCCTGTTCCTCGGCACACGGGCCGGATGGCGGCCGGGCGGGCGCGCCGACCGGGTCCACACCGCCGTGGCCCTGTTCCTCTGGTCGGTGCCCACGTTCTGGCTGGGGCTGCTCCTCATCGTCGTCCTCGCCTCGGGGCGCGGGTTCGTCCCCGGCCTGTTCCCCACCGGCGGCATGGTCTCCCCGGGGGTCTCCGGGGCCCTGGACACCGTGCTGGACACCGCCTGGCACATGGTGCTGCCGGTCGCCACCATGGTCGCGGTGATCTACGCCCAGTACCTCATGATCATGCGCTCGTCCCTGATGGACGAGAAGGGGGCCGACTACCTCACCACCGCCCGCGCCAAGGGTCTGCGCGACGGCCTCGTCCGCCGCAGGCACGCCGTGCCCAACGCCCTCCTGCCCACCGTCACCCTCGTCTTCCTCAACCTCGGCCAGGTCGTCTCCGGCGTCATCCTTGTCGAGACGGTGTTCTCCTGGCCGGGGCTCGGTCAGCTCTTCTACTCCGGCCTGCGCGTGCCCGACCTGGGGCTCGTCCAGGGACTCTTCGTCGTCTTCGCGGCCTCGGTGATCCTCATGAACCTGCTCGCCGACCTGGTGTACCCCCTGCTCGACCCCCGGGTGCGGCCGTGAGCGCCCCCACCGGGCGCGGCTCCCGGCCCGATCCCGGCCCCGAACGCGCGACCACACCCGTCCCGGCCCCTCCCCGGCCCACCGCGCTCGCCTGGCGCCGCCGACGGGCGGCCCTGGCCGCCTTCGCGCGCTCCTACGCCCGCCACCGCGCGGGCCTGGTCGGGCTGGCGGTCCTGCTCGCCATCAGCGTGCTGGCCCTGGCCGCGCCCCTGTTCGTCGACGAAGCCGGACTGAGCATCACCCGGGCGCCGGGCGACCCCTACGAGCCGCCGAGCTGGCGCCACCCGCTGGGCACCGACAACTTCGGGCGCTCGGTCCTGGACCTGGTGGTGTGGGGGGCCCGGGTCTCGCTCACGGTGGGTTTCCTGGCCACATTCGTCTCCGTCGCCCTGGGCACGGTCATCGGGATCACCGCCGGACACTTCGCCTCCTCCGGCGGCCTGGCGGGAAGGGCCGTGTCCACCGTCCTGATGCGGATCACCGACTGGTTCCTCGTCCTGCCCACCCTCGTCCTGGCCGTGGCGCTGGCCGCCGTCCTGCCGCGCGGTGTCGGCACCATCGTCCTGGCCATCGGCCTCACCGTGTGGCCGCCCACCGCCCGCCTGGTCCGGGCCCAGACCCTCGCGGTGGAGGCCAGACCCTACGTCGAACGCGCCCGCGCCCTCGGCGGAGGCCACGCGCACGTCATGGTGTGGCACGTCCTGCCGAACGTGACGCCCGTGGTGCTCGCCCAGACCACCCTGCTCGTGGCCACCTCGATCATCGCCGAGTCCACCCTGTCCTTCCTCGGCATGGGCGACCCCGCCACCGTGTCGTGGGGCGGGGTCCTGGAGGCGGCGCGCAACGCGGGGGCGATCAGCGCGGGGATCTGGTGGTACATGATCCCGCCGGGGCTGGCGATCGCCGTCGTCGCGCTCTCCTTCACCCTGTGCGGGCGCGCGGTCGAGTCCGTCCTCAACCCGCGACTCCGGGAGGCGCGTTGACCACCCTGCTCGACGTCCGCGACCTGCGTGTCACCTACCGCGCCCCGGGCGGCGACGTCCCGGCCGTGCGCGGGGTGGACCTGACCGTGGAGGCCGGGGGCACCCTGGGGCTGGCGGGCGAGTCCGGCAGCGGCAAGTCCACCGTCGCCCTGGCCCTGCTGCGGCTGCTGCCGGGAACGGCGCACACGACCGGCGAGATCCTGCTGGAGGGGGAGGACGTCCTCACCATGCGGTGGGGACGTCTGCGCGCGGTCCGCTGGGTGGGCGCCGCCGTCGTCTTCCAGGGCGCGCTGCACGCCCTGAACCCCGTCCGCCGGGTCGGCGACCAGATCGCCGAGCCCATGCTGATCCACCGCACCGTCGCCCCCGGCCGGGTCCGGGACCGCGTCGCCGAACTCCTGGAGCGGGTGGGACTGCCCGCCTCCCGCGCGGGGGACCACCCCCACCGTCTCTCCGGCGGCCAGCGGCAGCGGGTCATGATCGCCATGGCGCTGGCGTGCGAGCCGCGTCTGATCATCGCCGACGAGGCCACCACCGCCCTGGACGTGATGATCCAGGCGCAGGTCCTGGAGCTGCTCGGGGGACTCACCTCGGAGCAGGGCATCGGCATGATCATGATCAGCCACGATCTGTCGGTGCTCGCCGCGCACTGCGACCGGTTGGCCGTCATGTACGCGGGCCGCGTCGTGGAGCAGGGGCCCGCCACCGAGGTCGTGCGGGATCCGGCGCATCCCTACGCGAGCGCCCTGAGCTCCGCCTTCCCCCGGATCGGGGACCCCGCCTCACGCCTGGCGCCCCGTGGGCTGCCGGGCGAGCCGCCGGACCCCGCCGCCCCGCCGCCGGGGTGCGTGTTCCGACCGCGCTGCGTCTCCGCTCAGGACGTCTGCGCGGCCGTCGACCCGCCCCTGTACCCGGTGGCCCCCGACAGCGACGGGCGCTCGCCCCGCCACGCCGCGTGCGTCCACGTCGGTCCGGTGCGCCCCGGACCCGAGCGGAAGGAGCTTCCATGACCCGCGCCGACGGTTCCCCGGGGGTGCCGCCCGGCACCGTGCGGACCGGCGCCCACCCGCCCCCGTCGGTCGAGGAGTCCCCGACCGGCGGCTCCGGCGTCCGACCCGTCCTGAGCGCGCGCGGTGTGCAGGTCGCCTTCGGGGCGGGCGTCGCGCCGGGTGGCGGTCGGACCGTCCGCGCCGTCGACGGGGTCGATCTCGACGTGGCGGCGGGGGAGATCGTGGCCCTGGTGGGGGAGTCCGGGTGCGGTAAGACCACCTTGGGCCGGGTGCTGCTCGGCCTGGAGCGGCCGACCCGGGGAAGGGTGCTCTTCGAGGGCCGACCGCTGCGTTACGGCAGCCGCCACCTGCGCGGTTTCCGTCGCAGGGTCCAGCTGGTGCTGCAGGATCCGACCGGATCGCTCAACCCGCGCCGCACCGTGTACGAGGCGGTCGCCGAGGGGCTGCGTGTCCACGGGGGAACCACGGCCGAGGAGCCGGAGCGGGTCGCCCGGGCGCTGGCGCGGGCCGGGTTGCGTCCACCGGAACGGTTCCTGGCGCGCTACCCGCACGAGCTGTCGGGGGGACAGCGCCAGCGGGTCGTCATCGCCGGGGCGTTGGTCCTGGAACCGGAGGTCCTGGTCGCCGACGAACCGGTGGCCTCCCTGGACGCCTCCGTGCGCGGGGAGATCCTGCGCCTGCTGCTGGACCTGCGCGCCGAACTGGGGTTGTCGGCCCTGGTCGCCACGCACGACCTGGGCCTGGCGTGGAACATCGCCGACCGTGTCGCCGTGATGTACCTCGGCAGGGTGGTCGAGGTGGGCGGGGTGGAGGAGGTGCTCGCCGCGCCCCGCCACCCCTACACCAGGGCCCTGTTGTCGGTGCTGCCCGAGACCGAGGGCGCGCCGACGGTGTTGTCGGGGGAGCCCCCCGACCCCGCGCACGTGCCGCCGGGGTGCCGGTTCCACCCGCGCTGTCCGGTGCTGGCCTCGGGCGAGGCGGAGCGGGCGGGGGTGGCCGACCGGTGTCGGACGGTGGATCCCGCGGTCCTCAGGGGAAGCACCGTGCCGGAGGCGTCGTCCGAGGCCGGTGCCGGACACCGGGCCGCCTGTCACCGGGTCGCCGACGCCCGTGGCCGGATGCGGCCACCGGACCGTGCCGACGTGGGGGAATAGCGCCCGTGAAGCCCCGGTTCGGGGTGGACATGGCTACGGAGAACCCCGTCACCGACGGCACCACGAGTACCCGGACCGCCCCTCCCGAGGCGCCCCGCCCGGACGCGTTGTTCACCGAGCGCGACTTCTGGCGCGGCCGGGAGCTGGACCTGGAGCTCTACCTGGAGCGGATCGGGTTGGCGGGCGACCTGCCCCCGACCCTCGACACCCTGCGGGCCCTGCACCGCGCCCACCTGGCCGCGATCCCCTTCGAGAACCTCCAGATCGTCCTCGGCCGACCGATCCTCCTCGACGTGCCCGCGCTGACGGACAAGATGGTCCGGCGGCGCAGGGGCGGGTACTGCTACGAGCAGAACCTCCTGTTCGCGTCCGTCCTGGACCGGCTGGGGTTCACCTTCACCGCGTTGTCCGCCCGGGTCCTGGTGGGTGCGCAGGGGCACCCCCGGCCCTCCACCCACGCCCTGCTCAAGGTGGACGTGGACGGTACGCCGTGGCTGGCGGACGTCGGGTTCGGCGGCGGCGGGATGTTGGAGCCGTTCCCGTTCGTCGACGGCCACCAGGCGCGCCAGGGAGGCTGGGGTCTGCGCCTGGACCGCGTGGACGACATCAGCGCGGACGAGTGGTTGCTGCGCGGCTTCGACGGGGCGGGGTGGGGGCCGCTGTACTCCTTCACCACCGACGCGCGACTGCCCCAGGACTACGCGATCTTCAGCCACTACCTGGCCAGCCACCCCCGCTCTCCGTTCACCGGGCGGTTGATGGCCCAGACCATCGGCTCGGACGTCCAGCGCCTGCTCATGGACACCACCCTGTCCACGATCGGACCCGACGGCTCCCGGACCCAGACCGAGGTGCCGGTCGAGGAGGTCGGCCTCGTCCTGGACGAGGTGTTCGGCATCGGGCTCGACGCGGGGGAACGGGCCGGGGTCGAGCAGCGGCTCCGGGAGTTCACCAAGGAGTGACGCTCATCACACAGGCGGCGGGTGTGCCCTCCGCACCCGCCGCGACACCCGGTGTCACCGGCTCCGTCGTCGCGTACACAGCACCAGACACCTGGCGTATCTGGATTGTTCATCGGATTTCTGGTCGTTTCCCATGTTCGACCTCATTGACTCATGGGCAGGACCCTTGAGGTGTCACCCGAGGTGCGGGGTACCGAGAGGGGCGTCCCATGGCACGCATCACCACGGACGACGTACACGACTACATCAACGGGGTCTGCTTCAAGACCGGGCCTCCGGGCAAGGTCGGAGCCGAGACCGAATGGCTCGTCACCGATCCCGCCCGCCCGACCGAACCCGTCCACCTCGCCCGCCTCACGGACGCGTTGGACACGACCGAGACCCTGCCGGCGGGGAGCCGGATCACCTTCGAACCCGGCGGACAGCTCGAACTCAGCTCGGCCGCCCGACCCGGCCCAGCCGAGGTCCACGAAGCCCTGGCCGCGGACCTCGACCACGTCGGCAAGAACCTCGGGGAGGCCGGACTCCAACTGTCCGGGGCCGCACTCGACCCGGTCCGCCCGCCGCTGCGCCAGCTCCGTTCGGCCCGCTACACCGCGATGGAGCGCTTCTTCACCAACCACCGCCAGCCCAGCGGCCGCACCATGATGTGCAGCACCGCCTCCGTCCAGGTGTGCCTGGACACCGGCGCCGACGCCGCCGACCTGCGCTCCCGTTGGGAACTCACCCACCGCCTCGGCCCGGTGCTGGTCGCGGCGTTCGCCAACTCCGCGCTCTGGCGCGGCCGCCCGACCGGCTGGAAGTCCACCCGTTGGGCGATCTGGGCAGCCACCGACGCCTCCCGTACCCGACCGGTCCTCGACCGCGGCGACCGGTCCGACCCCGCCACCGCGTGGGCCGAGTACGCGCTGGCCGCCAGGGTCATGGCGATCCCCGAGGCCCCCGGAGGCGACGGCCGCTGGGTCGCCGACCCCGGCTGCACCCTCGCCGAGTGGATCGCTGGTCGGGGCCCCCGCCCCGCCACCCTCGCCGACCTGGAGTTCCACCTCAGTACGCTCTTCCCCCCGGTGCGCCCCCGCGGTTGGTGGGAGCTGCGCATGATCGACGCCCTCCCCCACCGCTGGTGGCCCGTTCCGATGGCGCTGACCGCCGCCCTGCTCGACGACCCCGCGGCCCGCGCGACCGCGGAGGAGGCCACGGAGCGGCTGTGCGGGGGGGAGGCCCCCAGCCCCCTCCTGTGGCTCAGGTCGGCACAGCGGGGTGTCACCGACCCCGAGATCGCCGCCTGCGCCCGGACCTGCTTCGACGCGGGTGTCCGCGCCCTGCCCCGCATGGGCGCGGCGCATCTGGCCTCCCTCGTCGACGACTACGCGGACCGGTACACGCGGCGCGGGCTGTCCCCGGCCGACATCGGCCCGCGGGCCCCCGGTCCCCGCGGTGCGGGGCCGGGGACGCCCGGCACGGGTCCGGATCCAGTCCACCACTCCGAGTCACGTGGAGGAGCACGGTGAACCACGAACAGGAGCGCGCCAAGGAGCGCATCGCCCTCGAGCTCGAACACAGCCGCCGGCGCAGCAACGGTCTGACACTCGACGCCCTGAACGACGAGGGGCTGCTCGCCCAGCACTCCAAACTCATGTCGCCACTGGTCTGGGACCTGGCGCACATCGGCAACTACGAGGAGCAGTGGCTACTGCGTGCGGCGGGCGGCCGCGAGGCGCTGCGCCCCGACATCGACCACCTCTACGACGCCTTCGAGAACCCGCGCGCCGAACGGGTCACCCTGCCGCTGCTCACACCGGACGAGGCCGCCGACTACAACGACCGGGTGCGCCGCGAAGTGCTCGACGTCCTGGACAAGGCCGACATCGCCCCCGTCGTACCCCGGCAGCGTGAGGGCGTCGACGGCCACCGCGCCCTGCTCGACGCGGGGTTCGTCTTCCACATGGTCATCCAGCACGAACACCAGCACGACGAGACCATGCTCGCCACCCACCAGCTGCGCAAGGGCGAGCCCGTGCTCCTGGACGGCTCCGGAGGGGTGGCCGCGCTGAGCCCGCCCGCGGAGGCGGAGGTGCTCGTTCCGGCCGGGCCCTTCACCATGGGCACCACCGACGATCCGTGGGCCTACGACAACGAACGCCCCGCCCACACGGTCGACCTGCCCGCCTACTGGATCGACACCCGCCTGGTCACCAACGCGGAGTACCTGCGGTTCATGGCCGACGGCGGCTACCAGACCCGGTACTGGTGGACCCGCGAGGGGTGGGAGTGGCGGCAGCGCCGGAACGCCGTCTCCCCGGCCTTCTGGATCCGTGAGGGCCAGGACTGGTCGCGCCGCAGGTTCGGCCGCCACGAGATGGTGCCGCCGGAGGAACCCGTGCAGCACGTCAGCTTCCACGAGGCGCAGGCCTACGCGCGCTGGGCGGGCAAACGCCTGCCCACCGAGGCGGAGTGGGAGAAGGCCGCCCGGTTCGACCCCGCGACGGGGCGGTCGACGCGTTATCCGTGGGGCGACGACGAACCGGGGACCCGCCACGCCAACCTGGGCCAGCGCCGCCTCGGCCCCTCACCGGCCGGACGCCACCCCGACGGCGCCTCCCCGCTGGGCGTGCAGCAGCTGATCGGTGACGTGTGGGAGTGGACGTCCACGACCTTCGACGGATACCCGGGCTTCCGCGCCTTCCCGTACCG
The DNA here is from genome assembly GCF_003386285.1 of Nocardiopsis sp. FIRDI 009. Taxonomy (GTDB): domain Bacteria; phylum Actinomycetota; class Actinomycetes; order Streptosporangiales; family Streptosporangiaceae; genus Nocardiopsis. The sequence continues at coordinate 25,173 of NZ_QPNC01000029.1, read as the reverse complement.
CGAGTACTCCGAGGTGTTCTTCGACGAGGGGTACAAGGTGCTGCGCGGCGGCTCGTGGGCCACCCACCCCACCGCGGTGCGCTCGACCTTCCGCAACTGGGACCACCCGATCCGGCGGCAGATCTTCAGCGGTTTCCGCTGCGCCCGCGACGCGGAGTCCTACTGATGTGCCGCCACCTGGCCTACCTGGGGCCGCCGCGCACGGTGCACGAGCTGCTGTACGCGGCGCCCCACTCCCTCCACGTACAGTCCTGGGCGCCGCGCATGCAGCGGCACGGCACCGTCAACGCCGACGGGTTCGGCGTCGGCTGGTACCCCCGGGGGGAGGCGTCCGAGGGGTGGACGCCCGAGCCGCTCCGCTACCGCCGCGCCATGCCCATCTGGGGTGACGCCTCCTTCGCCGACGCCGCCCGGTCCATCGCCTCCGGGTGCGTGGTGGCGGCCGTCCGCGACGTCACCGCCGGGTTCGGCTCCGAGGAGTCGGGGGCCCAGCCCTTCCGAGCCGACCGGCTGCTGTTCAGCCACAACGGGGCGGTCAAGGACGACGAGGCGCTCACCGCCGCCTTCGCCGCGCCCCCGCCCACCGGTGCCATGGACGCCCGTGCTCCGGTGGACTCGGCGCCGCTGTTCGCGCACACCCTCCGGCTGTGGCGGTCCTCGGGGGACCTCGCCGGGACGCTGGCCGCCGTGGTCGGCCACGCCCGTGAGCACTCCGAGGGGCGCTACAACCTGCTCGCCAGCGACGGTGAGTCCATCGTCGGGACGGCGGCGGGGGACACCCTGTTCGTCCTGCGCGAGAGCGGGGGAGGGGTCTTCCTGGCCTCCGAACCCTTCGACGACGACCCCGGCTGGTACCCGGTCCCCGACGACTCGGTGGTGGTCGCCACGGCGCACGGTACCGAGATCACGCCGCTGCGCTGAGCGGACGCTGGACGATCCCCCGGGTACACCCCATAGGGACACAGGAGGCAGTATGTTCCGGATTGACCGAAACCTGACCGCTGACGACCTCGACAAGGCCCTCCGCAGGGACGTGGCCGAAGGGCTCACCCTCCGGCCCAAACAGCTCCCGCCCAAGTGGTTCTACGACGAACGCGGCAGCGCCCTGTTCGAGGAGATCACCGAACTCCCCGAGTACTACCCCACCCGCACCGAACGGTCGATCCTCGAAGAACGCGCCGACGAGATCGCCGCCGCCGCCGACGCGGAGGCGCTCATCGAGCTCGGCTCCGGCTCCGGCGTGAAGACCCGCCTCCTCCTCGACGCCATGCGCCGCCACGGCCGCCTCACCCGGTTCGTCCCCGTCGACGTCAGCGGCGACTTCCTCGCCGCCTCCGCCTCCAGCCTCGCCAAGGACTACCCGGGCCTGGACGTCCACGCCGTCGTCGGCGACTTCGAGGAACATCTCGGCCTGCTGCCCGTCGGCGAGGACGGGGGCCGCCAGATCCTCGCCGTCCTCGGCTCCACCATCGGCAACCAGGAACCACGCGCCCGGGCCGCCTTCCTCCACGACATCCGGGGCGTCCTGAGGTCCGGTGACTCCCTCCTGCTCGGGGCCGACCTCGTCAAGGACCCCGGACGCCTGGTCACCGCCTACGACGACGCGCGGGGCGTCACCGCCGCCTTCAACCGCAACGTCCTGTCGGTCATCAACGAGCGACTGGGCGCCGACTTCCGCCCCGCCGCCTTCGACCACGTCGCCCTGTGGAACGCCGACCAGGAGTGGATCGAGATGAGACTGCGCTCCCGCACCGACCAGCGCGTCCGGGTCGCCGACCTCGACCTGTCCGTCGACTTCGCCGAGGGGGAGGAGATGCGCACCGAGATCTCCGCCAAGTTCCGCCGCGAGAAACTGGGCGGGGAACTCGTCGCCGCCGGGTTCACCCCCACGCACTGGTGGACCGACCCGGCCGGGGACTTCGCCCTGGCCCTGGCCGCAGCCCACTGAACGCTCACAGCGCCGTCATCGTCCCCAGGAGGGTTCCGACCAGGTACGTCACCAGCATCGCGAACGCCCCGCCCACCATGGACCGCAGTGCCGCCCGCGCCGGCACCGCGCCGCCCAGCCGGGCGCTGACGGCGCCCAGCACACCGGTGGCCGCCAGGACCGCGACCACCGTGATCGTCAACCGCCAGGCGTCCGGGCTGAGCAGCATCGCCGAGAGCGGCACCAGGGCGCCCAGCGCGAAGGCGAACAGGCTCGATCCCGCCGCCTGCCACGGGCTCACCCGGTAGGGGGTCAACCCCAGCTCCACCTCGGCGTGGGCCCTCAGCGCATCCCGCGCGGTCAGCGCGCGCGCCACCTCGCGCGCGAGCCGCTCCTCCAGCCCCCGTGCGCGGTACAGGCCGACCAGCTCCTCCAGCTCACCGGCCGGATCGGTGGCCAACTCCCACCGCTCGCGCGCCAGCGCCGCCCGTTCGGTGTCGCGCTGCGTGCTGACCGAGACGTACTCCCCGGCGGCCATCGACAGCGCCCCCGCCATCGTCCCGGCCACCCCCGCGATCAGCAGCGCCCCGCGGTGCGGCGTCGCCCCGGCCACCCCGACGACCAGGCCGGCCATGGACACGATGCCGTCGTTGGCGCCGAGCACCGCGGCGCGCAGACGGTTCAGCAGGGACCCCAGCCGCCGCTGCTTGCCGTCCGCTCCGTCGCGCCCGCTCCCGGGCCGTGGCCCCGTCATGGCGCCATCGTCGCACGTGACCGGTCGGGAGACCGCCAGCGACTCCGGTACGGTTGTGCCGTGTTCAAGGTAGGAGTTTTCGGCGCCGATGGGCGCATGGGGTCAGAGGTCGTCAAGGCGGTACAGGGCGCCGACGACATGGAACTCGTCGCGGGGATCGACCGCGCCGCCGACCGCGACGCGGTGCTGGGGGCGGACTACGTCGTCGACTTCACCCACCCCGACGCGGTGATGGACAACCTGGAGTGGCTCATCGACCACGGGATCCACGCCGTCGTCGGCACCAGTGGATTCGACGAGGCCAAGCTCGACCGGGTGCGCGCCATGCTCGCGGCCAAGCCGGGCGCCAAGGTGCTGATCGCCCCGAACTTCGGTGTGGCAGCCGTGCTCATGATGCACTTCGCCCGCAAGGCCGCGCCGTACTTCGACTCGACCGAGATCATCGAGCTGCACCATCCCCACAAGGCCGACGCCCCCAGCGGAACCGCCTACCGGACGGCCGAACTGGTCGCCGAGGCCCGGCGGGAGGCGGGCGCGGCCCCGATGCCCGACGCCACCACCTCCGAGATCGCGGGCGCCCGCGGCGCCGACGTCGACGGCGTCCGCGTGCACGCCCTGCGCATCTCCGGGCTCATCGCCCACCAGGAGGTCGTGTTCGGGACCGACGGGGAGACCCTCAAGATCCGGCACGACTCGATGAACCGCACGTCCTTCATGCCGGGCGTGCTCCTGGGCGTCCGCAGGGTCGCCGACCTGCCCGAGCCGCTCACCCTGGGCCTGGAGCCCCTGCTCGGCCTGGACTAGCACGCTGGTTCCCGGTCCGCGGGACGCAGCGGACCGGGAACCGCTCACTGCGGGGGCGGCAGCACCGGTCTGCCGTCCTCCAGGTAGAGCGGTCCGCCCCCGTCGGCGACGGTGAGCGCCGCGAGCATCCGCCGGGCCGTGTTCGGGGACAGGACCTCGTGCAGGTCGCCCGGGTCGTGCCAGGCCCACCCGGACAGCTCGTCGGCGGGCAGGCGCAGTTCGGCGTCCTCGGGCAGTTGCGCGGTGAACAGCCACTGGAGCGCCGTGGTGCGCGGCGGGCTCGCCGGGACCCAGTCCACGACCGCCACCCGCAGCACGCGCGCCTCGACCCCCAGCTCCTCGCGGAGCTCGCGGCGGCAGGCGGCCAGCGGCGACTCGTCCGCCTCGATGACCCCTCCGGGCACGCCCCAGGGCCGCTCGGGGACGTAGGTGCGTCTGACCAGCAGCACGCCGCCGGACTCGGAGCGGATCACGGCCCCCGCCGCTCCCCGGGTCGCGGGCAGGCCCGCGTAGAACTCCTCCTCGGTCACGCCACCGACCCTAATACGCGTGCTCGGAGCAACACTTCCGGGTGCCTGTCGATCGGCCTCCAGCGTCCTAACCCTCGGGCTCGGAACGCGCCATTGGGCGACGACGTCGGCCGGACGCCCACACCACGATTTTCACCCGCTCAGGGTGGCGCCGCCAGGCGCTCGGATAACTAACCCCGGATCCTCAGCCCAGGGCCAGACCGACCGAGAACAGCACCCCGAAGGCCAACTGGAGCCTGCCGGTCTCGCCCAGCCCCAGCACCAGGTCGCGGCCCACCTGACCGCCCAGGACGCGTCGCGTCGGCCGCACCGCCAACGGCGCCGACAGCACCACCAGCGGGACCCACCAGTACACCGGTGTCAGCACCAGCGCCACCGCGTACACCGCCGCGATCGCGCCCGCGAACAGGCGGCGGGTGCCCGCCTCGCCCAGTCGCACGGCGAGCGTGATCTTGCCGGTCTCCCGGTCCGTCGGGATGTCCCTCAGGTTGTTGATCACCAGCACCGAGCACGACAGCAGCCCCACCGGGACGGCGGCCACCCACGCCTGCCACGGCGCCGATCCCACCTGGACGAACACGGTGCCGACGACCGCCACCAGGCCGAAGAAGACGAACACCGACACCTCGCCCAGGCCCCGGTACCCGTACGGAGACCGCCCGCCGGTGTAGTACCAGGCCGCGGCGATCGCGGTGGCGCCCACCAGCAGCAGCCACCACGACGACGTCGCCACCAGCACCAGACCCACCACGGCCGCGAGCGCGAAGCTCGCCAGGGCCGCGGCCAGCACCTGCCGGGGCGGGGCCAGCCCGCTCGCGGTCAGCCGGACCGGACCCGTCCGCTCCGCGGTGTCGGTGCCCTTCACGCCGTCGCTGTAGTCGTTGGCGAAGTTCACCCCCACCTGGAGCGCCAGCGACACCACCATCGCCAGCAGCGCCTTCCACCACACGAACCCGCCCAGGGCGAAGGCCAGGGCGGTGCCGACCGCCACCGGCACGATCGAGTTCGGCAGCGTACGGGGGCGCGTCCCCGAGACCCATTCACTGACCGTGGCCACGCGCGGTCCCTCCACACTCGACGGCGGCGCCCAGCCCGTCCGGGCGCACGGTGATCCGACCTTTCCACGGTAGTCCCCGCTCAGCGCGGGGTGCGCAGCCGGTCGCTACACACCGATCGCCGCGTGCAACCGCACCATCGTCAACGGGCGTCCCAGGTCGATCTCCCGGCGGGCCCCGTCCGGACGCCACCCGGACGACTCGAAGAAGGCACGCAGTGCGTTGTCGGCCTCGGGCACCCACACGTACACGGTGCCGAAACCGGACTCGACCAGCTGATCCACGCACGCGTTCAGCAACCGGCTCCCGTGCCCCCGCCGGGTCGCCTCCGGAGCCACGTGCAGCGCGAACACCTCCGCGTCCTTCCCCGGCCACAGGTCCGGGTCACCGGCCGGGCCGAACGCGGCGAAGCCGACGACCGTGCGGGCCCCCGCCTCCTCGTCCGTGGCCACCACCAACCGGTGCCGCGAGGTCGGCGGCGACGCCAGCGCCGACGCCCACTGCTCACGGAACCGTTCGCGGGCCTCCCCGCCCCCCATCTCCGTCAGCACATCGTCGGGTAGCAGCTCCCCGTACACCGACCGCCACGACGCCACCTGGACGGCCACGACGGTGTCCACGTCGGCGGCGCGGGCGGGGCGGACGAACTGGGCAGTGGACACGGTCGGGCCTCCTCGGGCGGCAAGATGACCAACGCCGGAGTTTCCGGACCTTGCCATGGCATGGGAACATCTACGTCGTGAGCCTCATTATCAGAGTTATCGTGAACGCGCTCGCCCTTTGGGCGGCTGTCTACCTCATCGACGGGATCGAGGTCGCGACCCAGGACACGACCGAGCAGATCCTCGTCTACCTTGGTGTCGGTGCGATCTTCGGCCTGGTCAACGCCGTCATCAAACCGATCGTCAAAACGGTGGGGTGCCTGTTCTACGTCCTGACCCTGGGACTGATCGGGCTGGTCGTCAACGCGCTGCTGCTCCTGCTCACGAACTGGATCGCCGGACTCTTCGGGGTCCCCTTCCACATCGACGGGTTCTGGCCCGCCTTCTGGGGGGCGATCGTCATCGCGATCGTGAGCTGGCTGGCCAGCCTGTTCCTCCCGGACGGTAACGACGACTGACCGTTCACCCTCCGTCCCGCCGCGCTGACCTGCGAGCGGACCCCGGACCCGCCCGCGTGGCGCGGGTCCGGGATGGGTAGGTTCACATTCCGGGCCATCAACCTCGACCCACGAGGACGGCGGCCCGCGCAGACCTGACCCCGCGACCCCACACGCGGGGCGCACCAGATCTTTCCCGCGACCGGAACGGATTCCGCCGGTCGCGGTGGCGGACGCGAAGCGCCGCCCGCCCGTGCCCGGACACGTCCGGACCGCGGGCACGTCCAGCTGTTGACGCACACCGAGAGGAGGAGGGGCACACCCGGGCCCACCGCCCCGCAGCGGCGGCCCGAACGCCTTTCACAGCGATGGTGGACACCAAGAACCGCCCGTTCGGCAAGATGCTGACCGCGATGGTCACGCCCATGCTCGATGACGGCGAACTCGACTACGAGGGCGCGGCCCGTCTGGCCACGTACCTGGTCGACGAGCAGCACAACGACGGCCTCATCATCAGCGGTACGACCGGCGAGTCGCCCACGACCAGCGACGACGAGAAGGACCGCCTGCTCCGCGTGGTCCTGGAGGCGGTCGGCGACCGCGCCACCGTGGTGGCCGGGGTCGGCACCAACGACACCCGCCACAGCATCCGGCTCGCCAAGGCCGCGGAGAAGGCGGGCGCGCACGGCCTGCTGGCCGTGACGCCCTACTACAACAAGCCGCCGCAGGAAGGCCTCATCCGGCACTTCACCTCGATCGCGGACTCCACCGACCTCCCGGTCATGCTCTACGACATCCCGCACCGCACCGGGACGCCGATCGCCTCCGAGACCCTCGTCCGGCTGGCCGAGCACCCGCGCATCGTCGCCAACAAGGACGCCAAGGACAACGTCGGCGCCAGTTCCTGGGTCATGGCCCGCACCGACCTCGCCTACTACTGCGGCACCGACATCCTCAACCTGCCGCTGCTGTCGGTGGGCGCCGCCGGGTTCGTCAGCGTCGTCGGTCACATCGTCGGCTCCGACCTGCGCGAGATGATCGACGTCTACGAGGCGGGCGAGGTCAGCCAGGCCCTGGCCATCCACCGCCGCCTCACCCCGGTCTACACGGGGATGTTCCGCACCCAGGGCGTCATCACCACCAAGGCCGTGCTCAACCTGTTCGGCCTGCCCTCCGGCCCGGTGCGCACACCGCTGGCGGACGCCTCCTCCGAGCTCCAGGCCCTCCTGCGCGAGGACCTGGCCGCCGCGGGCGTCAAGGGTCCGATCGGGCTCGCGCCCCACCAGGCCGTCCCGGCCAGCGCCGTCAACGTCGAGCGCCTGGCGGAGGGGTCCGTATGAGCCACCCCCACCCCGAACTGGGGCCCCCGCCGCCGCTCGGCGAGGGCGTGCTGCGCGTCGTGCCGCTGGGCGGACTCGGCGAGATCGGCCGCAACATGACGGTCTTCGAGTACGACGGCCGCCTGCTCATCGTCGACTGCGGCGTCCTCTTCCCGGAGGAGGAGCAACCCGGCGTCGACCTGATCCTGCCGGACTTCGACCACATCCGGGACCGGCTCGACGACGTCGAGGCGATCGTGCTCACCCACGGGCACGAGGACCACATCGGCGGCGTGCCCTTCCTGCTGCGCGAGCGCGAGGACATCCCGATCGTCGGCTCCAAGCTCACCCTGGCGCTGATCACCGCCAAGCTGGGCGAGCACCGCATCAAGCCGGAGACGGTCCTGGTCGAGGAGGGGGAGCGACACGACTTCGGCCCCTTCGACCTGGAGTTCTTCGCGGTCAACCACTCCATCCCCGACGCGCTGGCGATCGGCATCCGCACCCCGGCCGGGACGGTGCTGCACACCGGCGACTTCAAGATGGACCAGCTGCCGCTGGACGGACGCCTCACCGACCTGGGCGGCTTCGCCCGGTTCGGCGACGAGGGCGTGGACCTGCTGCTGTCGGACTCCACCAACGCCGAGCAGCCGGGCTTCGTGGTCAGCGAGCGCGACCTCAACGAGGCCATCGACAAGGTGTTCCGCACCTCCGACAAGCGCATCGTCGTGGCCTGCTTCGCCTCGCACGTGCACCGCGTCCAACAGGTGATCGACGCCGCCGTCAAGCACGGCCGCAAGATCGCGTTCGTGGGCCGGTCCATGGTCCGCAACATGAACATCGCGCGCGACCTGGGCTACCTGAGCGTGCCCGGGGACACCATCATCGACGTCAAGCAGCTCGACCAGCTGCCGCCCGACGAGGTCCTGATGGTGTGCACGGGGTCGCAGGGCGAGCCGATGGCCGCGCTGAGCCGCATGGCCAACCGCGACCACCAGATCCGCATCGAGGAGGGCGACACCGTCCTGCTCGCGTCCTCGCTGATCCCGGGCAACGAGAACTCCGTCAACCGGGTGATCAACGGCCTGACCCGCTGGGGCGCCAGGGTCGTGCACAAGGGCAACGCCCTGGTGCACGTGTCCGGGCACTCCTCCGCCGGTGAGCTGCTGTACGTGCTCAACATGGTGCGACCGCGCAACTTCATGCCGGTGCACGGCGAGTGGCGGCACCTGCGCGCCCACGCCGACCTGGCCAAGGCCACCGGAGTCCCGCAGGACCGGATCTGCATCGCCGAGGACGGTGTCGTCGTCGACCTGTACAAGAACCGGGCCAAGATCGTCGGTGCGGTCCAGGCCGGGTACGTGTACGTGGACGGTTCGTCGGTCGGCGACGTCTCCGAGGCCTCGCTCAAGGACCGCCGCATCCTCGGCGAGGAGGGGTTCATCTCCGTCGTCGTGGCCGTGGACTCCACCACGGGCAAGATCCTCGGCGAGCCCGAGATCCACACGCGCGGCGCCGGGATCGCCCCGGACGCCTACGACGACGTCGTGGACAAGCTCCAGGCCGCCCTGGACAAGGCCGCCAGTGACGGTGTCAACGACCCGCACCAGCTCCGGCAGCTCATCCGCCGCAGCGCGGGCCGGTGGGTGAACGAGACCTACCGCCGTCGTCCGATGATCATCCCCGTCCTGGTCGAGGTCTGACCGGACGGTCGCTTTCCGTGTACGGCCCGAGGCGCGATGTGCGACCTCGGGCCGTACGGCGTTCCCGGGACCGGTTCCGTGCCCCGGAGGGCGGACCGCGCACCCGGTCCGCGCGACACGCCGACGCGGAACCCCGCCGGGACTGGACTTCCTAGTAGGCTGCCCGCCGTGGCGGGGCGCCCTGCCCGCCGGACCGAACGAGCCGCTCCCCTGGAGGTGCGACCCCCGATGGCCACGCGTGCCAAGTCCTCCGGAGGGTCGGGGCGCAAAAAGCCCGCCAAACGGCGCTCCTCGCCCCCCGTGATGCCCGACGGACCCATCGCCTTCGTCGTGACCCTGTTCGGGCAGTTCCTGCTGGTGCTGTGGAAGGTCGTCGCGCACACCGTGGGCGGAGCCGCGCGGGCCGTGGGGCGCAGCGCCCGCGACCTCGACCCCGACCTGCGCAGGGACGGCGCCGGGCTGGTCCTGCTGGCCGCGGGGATCCTCATCGCCGGCGCCGTGTGGTGGCAGAGCGAGGGCCTGCTCCTGAGGGCCACCCGCACCGTCGTCGTCGGCGGGTTCGGGACCTTCTCCCCGATCCTGCCACTGCTGTTCCTGCCCCTGGCCATCCGGCTGATGCGCACCCCCTCCAGCGCGCGGGAGGGCGACGCCGGCCGTCTGTTCATCGGCTTCAGCGCGATCATGCTGGGTCTGCTCGGTCTCATCCACATCGGCCACGGCGTCCCCCAGCCCTCCGAGGGGCTGGCGGCGCTGATGGACTCGGGCGGGCTCATCGGCTACGTCGCCTCCGGGCCGCTCAGCGCGATCGTCACCCCGTGGCTGACCGGACTGCTCCTCGTGCTCATCCTGGTCTTCGGCGTCCTGGTGGTCACCGCCACGCCCATCCGGCGCATCCCCGACCGCCTCCAGACCCTCTTCGGCGCCCTCCTGGAGCGCGACACCGGCCCCGACTCCGGGCTGGGCATCCTCGGCGCCGACCCCGGACAGGACAGGGCCAAGCCGCGCCGCAAACCGCGGCGCAAGCGCACCGAGGAGACCGTCGCGGGCGACCACGAGCGCCCCTACGACAGCCCGGTCCTGCCCAGCGATCCCGACACCGAACCCCTCGCACCGGCCCTGACCGACGAGGAGGAGGCGGCGGAGCGCCCCCGGCCCAAGCGCAGGGGCAGGGGCGGGTCCGGCGCGGACGAGCACTCCCCGACCCCCGCCCCCTCACCTCCGCCGGCCGCCACCGAGCAGCTGTCCATCCCCTCCCGGGTCGTGGACGGCGACTACGACCTGCCCGCACCGGGCATGCTCAAGCCCGGCAGCCCGGTCAAACCGCGCACCAGGGCCAACGACGAGGTCGTCGAGGCGCTCTCCGGCGTGCTCACCCAGTTCAGCATCGACGCCGAGGTCACCGGGTTCACCCGGGGGCCGACGGTGACCCGCTACGAGATCGAACTGGGCCCGGCGGTCAAGGTCGAGAAGGTCACCGCGCTGACCAAGAACATCTCCCTGGCGGTCAAGAGCGCCGATGTGCGCATCCAGTCGCCGATCCCCGGCAAGTCCGCGATCGGCGTGGAGATCCCCAACACCGACAAGGACATCGTCAGCCTGGGCGACGTCCTGCGCTCCCCGGCGGCCACCTCCGACGACCACCCCATGCTGGTGGGCCTGGGCAAGGACGTCGAGGGCACCAACGTGGTGGCCAACCTCGCCAAGATGCCGCACGTGCTGGTCGCGGGCGCCACCGGCGCCGGTAAGTCCACCTGCATCAACGGACTGATCACCTCGCTGATGATGCGCGCCACCCCCGACGAGGTGCGGATGATCCTGGTCGACCCCAAGCGGGTCGAGCTGACGATGTACGAGGGCATCCCGCACCTGATCACGCCCATCATCACCAACCCCAAGCGGGCCGCCGAGGCGCTCCAGTGGGTCGTGGGGGAGATGGACCGGCGCTACGACGACCTGGCCGCCTCCGGTTACCGGCACGTGGACGACTTCAACGCCGCCGTGCGCACGGGTGAGCTCAAGGCCCCGCCCGGCAGCGAGCGCGAGTACCAGCCCTACCCGTACCTGTTGGTGATCGTCGACGAGCTCGCCGACCTGATGATGGTCGCCCCGCGCGACGTCGAGGACGCCGTCGTGCGCATCACCCAGCTGGCCCGCGCCGCCGGCATCCACCTGGTGCTGGCCACCCAGCGGCCCAGCGTGGACGTGGTGACCGGGTTGATCAAGGCCAACGTGCCCTCGCGGCTGGCGTTCGCCACCTCCAGCCTCTCCGACAGCCGGGTCATCCTCGACCAGCCCGGCGCGGAGAAACTGGTGGGCAAGGGCGACGCGCTCTTCCTTCCGATGGGGGCGGGCAAGCCCATCCGGCTCCAGAACGCGTGGGTGTCGGAGAAGGAGATCCGGGGGATCGTCGAGCACTGCAAGAAGCAGTCCGAGCCCGACTACCGCGAGGACGTCGCGGCGGGGGAGACGAAGAAGAAGGAGATCGACGAGGACATCGGCGACGACCTCGACCTGCTGCTCCAGGCGGTCGAGCTGGTGGTCACCACCCAGTTCGGGTCGACGTCCATGCTCCAGCGCAAGCTTCGGGTGGGCTTCGCCAAGGCGGGCCGCCTCATGGACCTGATGGAGAGCCGCGACGTCGTCGGCCCCAGCGAGGGGTCCAAGGCCCGCGACGTCCTGGTCACCCCCGACGACCTGCCCGGCGTCCTCGCCGAGATCCGCGGCGGCTGACCGCGGCCGGCCCCGGTCGCGGACGACCGCGCCGGCGCGGAACCTCCCGGCCGGAAGCCGGAGGTCTGTCCGATTTGGTGTGATCTTTGGGACGTCCTTGGGCGTGGTGGCCTGCGTGTTCGAGCACGGAATAGCAGAGTGGTTCGGTGTGAGCGCACAAAGTAGCGGGGGGAGCGCGCATGGCGACGATCGGTCAGACCCTGGCGGCGGCGCGGGTGGCCGCGGGACTCACGGTCGCGGACCTCAGCACCCGTACACGCATTCGGGAGCAGGTCCTGCGCGGTATCGAGCGGGAGGACTTCGTCCCGTGCGGAGGCGACTTCTACGCGCGCGGGCACATCCGCGGTATCTGCCGGGTCCTCGGCCTGGATCCCGCGCCGCTGATCGACGAGTTCGACCGTGAGCACGCCCATCCCGGCGCGGCCGCCTTCGTCCCGCCCGCACGACACCCCGCCGCCGGGTCCTCGGCGGACCGCGCCGCGACCGAGGCCGCGCGCGGTCAGGCGTGGGGGGAGGAGTCCGCGGAGACGCACACGGCGGTGCGCCGTCTCGGCGGGGAGGACCACGACCCCGGTGACCGGTCGGAGCGGTGGGGGCACTTCGAACGCCGCCAGCACGTGCGCGGACGCGTCCGCCAGGGTCGGCGCGCGCGGGGGCGGGCGGCCGCCGTCCCCGGACCCCGCCGCACCGCCGAAGGGCAGCGGCGGCGTCCCCCGGGCGAACCGGGCCCCCGGCCGCGCCCGGCGGTCAGTGCGACCCGGACCAGGCGCGGCGAGGCGGTCCGCCGCCACTGGCCGTGGGCCGTGGTCGGCGTCATCCTCGTCCTGGGCGTCCTCGTGGGCGTGCACGCCTGGGAGGAATGGGAGGGCGGCAACCCGCTGCGCGCGGCCTTCGACCGCGGATCGGACACGGTCGACTCCTCGGTCACCGTGCCGGACGTCCCCGTACCCGCGGAACGGCCCTCGATCGACGAACCGGTGTTCGAGGAGCCGGAGGAGGTCACCATCGCCGTCACCGCCTCCGACCGCAGCTGGATCAAGGTCACCGACCCCGACGGGAAGGACCTGTTCACCGGGTTCCTCCTCGACGGCGACACCGAGGAGTACGTGACCGAGGACACCATCGACCTGTGGGTCGGCAACGCGGGTGTGGTCAGCGTGGCCGTCGACGGGGAGGACCTCGGCACGCTCGGCCGCTCCGGGGAGGTCACCTCCGTCACCGTCGGAGCCGACGGCGTGCGGGGGTAGGGGTTGTCCCGGGGCGCCCGCCTCGGGGGCGCCGTGCGGGCACCGACAGGGTTCCCGGAGATCGGGGCCGCGCCGTAGGCGTCCGTTGGGGGTGGCGGCGGGCGGCGGGCGGGACGAAGCGGAGCAAGGGCCCAAAAGCAAGCACGGTACGGTCGGGTGACGCGTCCACGGTAGTGTGGTGGGTCGTGGGTGGTGCCGCCAGGCGCCGAGTCGCGCGCGAGGCCGGACCGGATCCGCCGCGCCGCGTACCCGCACACCACGTCGAAGCTCTCCCACACCTTGGAAGCCATGTCATCGCGCCGTACTGTCTCGCTCGTCACCCTGGGGTGTGCGCGTAACGAGGTCGACTCCGAAGAGCTGGCCGGACGCCTCTCCGAAGGCGGATGGGAACTCGTGGACGGTGACGCGGACGTGACCGTCGTCAACACCTGCGGGTTCATCGACGCGGCCAAGCAGGACTCCATCCAGACGATCCTGGACGCCGCGGAGAACGGCGGCCGGGTCGTCGCCGCGGGCTGCATGGCCGAGCGCTACGGCTCCGAGCTCGCCGAGGCCCTGCCTGAGGCCCAGGTCATCGGGTTCGACGACTACGCGACCATCACCGACCGCCTCGACGACGTCGTCGCCGGGCGCACGCTCGTCCCGCACGACCCGCGGGACCGGCGCACCCTGCTGCCGATCAGCCCGGTGGACCGCGACGCCGCCGACGTCCACGTCCCCGGCCACGCGTCCTTCGCCGACGCCGAGGGCGCGGAGGGCACCGAGCTGCCCTACCGCGCGGCCGTGCCGCGGCGCCGCCTGAGCGGGGGGCCGGTCGCCAACCTCAAGATCGCCTCCGGCTGCGACCGCCGGTGCACGTTCTGCGCCATCCCCGCCTTCCGCGGGGCCTACATCTCCCGCCACCCCGACGAGATCGTCCGCGAGGCCGAGTGGCTGGCCAGCGAGGGCGTGCGCGAGGTCTTCCTGGTCAGCGAGAACTCCACCTCCTTCGGCAAGGACCTCGGCGACCTGCGGGCCCTGGAGAAGCTCCTGCCGCGCCTGGCCGCCGTGGAGGGCCTCGACCGGGTCCGCGTCAGCTACCTCCAGCCCGCCGAGGTGCGCCCCGGACTGGTGGACGTGCTCACCTCCACCCCCGGGGTCGTGCCCTACTTCGACCTGTCCTTCCAGCACGCCAGCGGCACGCTGCTGCGCCGCATGCGCCGCTTCGGCGACCGCGAGCGCTTCCTGGAGCTCCTGCGCACGGTACGCGAGCGCGCGCCCGAGGCCGGGGCCCGCTCCAACTTCATCGTGGGCTTCCCCGGGGAGACCGAGGAGGAGTTCGAGGACCTGGTCGCCTTCCTCAGCGAGGCCCGCCTGGACGCCATCGGCGTGTTCGGGTACTCCGACGAGGACGGCACCGAGGCCGTCGGCCACCAGGGCAAGGTTCCCGCCGAGGTGATCGAGGAGCGCGTGGAGCGGCTCAACCGGCTCTCCGAGGAGCTCATGGCCCAGCGCGCGGAGGAGCGGATCGGTTCGCAGGTCACCGTTCTGGTCGAGTCCGTGCTGGAGGACGGCGCGTACGAGGGCCGCGCCGACCACCAGGCGCCCGAGGTGGACGGCAGCACCATCCTCTACGGTGAGGGGCTGGCCGTGGGAGACCTCGTCCGGGCCACCGTGATCCAGGCCGCGGGGGCCGACCTCGTCGCGGAACAGGACGAAGCGCCGGACGGGGAAACCGGAGACAGATGAGCACCCACGATTCCGCGGCGTCGCCCGCCCCCCACGTTCCCCTGTGGAACATCGCGAACATCCTCACGATGAGCCGCCTGGTCATGGTGCCGGTGTTCGTGTGGTTCATGCTCCTGGACGGACCGTGGTGGCGGTTGGCCGCGTTCGCGGTGTTCGTGTTGGCCGCCGTCACCGACCGGATCGACGGTGAGCTGGCCCGCCGCCGCAACCTGGTCACCGACTTCGGCAAGATCGCCGACCCCATCGCCGACAAGGCGCTGACCGGCGCCGCGCTGGTCGTGCTCTCCCTCCAGGGCGACCTGTGGTGGTGGGTGACCATCGCCATCCTCGTCCGCGAGTGGGGCATCACCGTGCTGCGCTTCGCGGTCCTGCGCTACGGCGTCATGCCCGCCAGCCAGGGCGGCAAGCTCAAGACCGTCCTGCAGATCGTGGCGATCAGCCTCTACCTCTTCCCCGCGGCGCTGCTGCCGTTCAGCGTGGTGTTCGTCTGGGCCGCCCACATCGTGATGGGCGCGGCACTGGCGGTGACGGTCTGGACCGGACTCGCCTACGTGGTCGACGCGATCCGCCTCATCCGCGCCAGGCGAGGGCGTACGGCGTGAGCGAACCGCACGGCGCCCCGGGACTCGGCGGCGACGCGCTCACCGCGGCCGAGGCCGTCCACCGGGCGCTGCTGGAGCGCCGTTCCACCTGCGCCACCGCCGAGTCCCTCACCGGCGGGCTCCTCGGCGCCCACCTGACCGCCGTCCCCGGCGCCTCCAACACCTACCGGGGCGGGGTGGTCACCTACGCCACGGACACCAAGGCGGGCCTGCTGGGGGTTCCCGAGGACCTGCTGGCCGCCCAGGGGGCGGTCCACCCCGAGGTGGCCGCGCACATGGCCGCGGGCGTGCGCC
The DNA here is from genome assembly GCF_003386285.1 of Nocardiopsis sp. FIRDI 009. GTDB lineage: Bacteria > Actinomycetota > Actinomycetes > Streptosporangiales > Streptosporangiaceae > Nocardiopsis. The sequence continues at coordinate 9,381 of NZ_QPNC01000029.1, read as the reverse complement.
GGCTGATGGGCGCCGACTACGGGGTCGCGGTGACCGGCGTCGCCGGGCCGGACCCCCAGTACGGGCGGCCCGTCGGGACCGTCTTCGCGGCCGTCGCCGCACCCGCCGGGACCAGCGCCGTCCGAGCGTTCCGTTTCACCGGGGATCGTTCGGGTATCCGCTACCACACGGTCGAGGGCGCCCTGGCGCTCCTGGAGTCGGCCGTCCGCGGCGACGCGGTGGGAGCCACCCGGTCCTAGGGTGTGTGTGGCGGGCGTACACCCCGCCGCACGACGCACGCCCTGGTCCTCCGGTCGGTCACCCTCTCCCGTACGACGGGAACAAAACCACTCCAGCTGGTGGTTCCCCCTCCAGCGAACAGGATGGCAAGAGGTGCCCGAATCGGGCGTGGGGCAGGTACGGTGTTGTATATGAAGGTCGCTACCGGCGGGAGGGAGCGCGAATGATGGTCCTGCTTCGTCACCTACTTGGTGACGTGCTCAGGCGGCTGCGACAGCGCCAGGGCCGCACCCTCCGCGAGGTGTCGGCCGATGCACGTGTGTCCCTCGGCTACCTCTCGGAGGTCGAGCGGGGTCAGAAGGAAGCCTCTTCCGAGCTGCTCTCCTCGATCTGCGGGGCACTGGGTGTCCCGCTTTCCCAGGTGCTGCGGGAGGTCTCCGACCAGCTCGCCCTCGCGGAACTCCAGGAGGCCGCGCTGCTGGGCGACACGGTCCCGACCGACCCCGTCGCGGCTCAGGACCTCGGCATCGAACCGGTACCGGATCGTGTTCCCCAGGTCGCCGACATGGTGGGGGTCTGACCTCCACGGATCCGTTCGTACATCCTCGTGACCACGTGAAGGAGCCGGCCACCCCGGGTGGCCGGCTCCTTCACGTGTCGGCGGGCCTCAGCCGCGGCCCGGCGGTCCTCAGGGGTGGGTGTGGTTCACCCAGGCGTCGGGGTCCTCGGCCAGGACCCGCACGGTCTCGGGCAGCTCGTTGGTGACCAGGTGCTGGAGGTTGACGCCCTCCAGGATCGCGCGCTCGCTGGCGCGCAGGGCGATCCACACCTGTTGGAGGCTGCGTGCCGCGCCGTCGTAGTCGACGTGCTCGGGGCGCTCACCGCGGACGTTGGCCAGGGGGCCGTCGACGGCGCGGATGATGTCGGCGAGGGAGATCTCCTCGGCGGGGCGGGCGAGCCAGTAGCCCCCGACGGGGCCGCGCTGGCTGCGCACCAGGCCGGCGCGGCGGAGCTGGGTGAGGATGTTCTCCAGGAACTTTCCGGGGATGGCCTGGGCGCGTGCGAGCTGCTCGGCCGTCACCGGCCCCTCACTGGCGACAGCGAGTTCTGCGGCCGCGCGTAGCGCGTAGTCGACCCGGGCTGAAAGGCGCATGCTGTGATTATGCCGTGGTTAGAAGGGCGAATGGGGCACCGGGAGTCGGCGGGTGCGTCGACGCCCGGGGTGCTACACGTTAAGAGTACTTCTCCTACCGGCTTTCGGGGACATGAGCGGGGTTGCCCCCGTCACGGCCCGGCCTCGCCGGCGGTGGCGGACAGACCTCCGGCCCGGCTCCTGGAGGGAAACGGAACCGGGCCGGGGGTTCGGGGCACACGTGGCGGCGCGGGGCCCGCGGAGGGGGCGGGCCTCACGCGCCCCCGGAGGAGGCGCCCGCCAGGGCGCCCAGGAGCTCCGCGGCGCTCAGGCCGTTGACGTGCGCGGCGCCGTAGGTGCGCACGTGGGTGCCGTGGTCGGGCCGCCAGACCGGTAGCCCCATCTCCACCACCACGGCGGTCGGCCGGGCGCTGAGCAGGCGCGTGACGAGCTCACGGGCCTCCGGGTACCGGTGGGCGTCGCGGACCACCACGACCAGGTCGCGGTCCCCGGCGTCGGCGAGCAGCCGCTCGGCGTGCGCGGGGTCGGGCGAGACCCGCTCCGTGCCGGGGAACCAGGGCCCCAGACCCCACGGGACCTCGCCCACGGCCATGCCGGGCGGGGCGTCCACCTCGACGACGTAGGGGTCGGACAGCGCCGGCAGGTCCCCCTCGACCCGGATCGCCCGCCGGGCGCCGGACAGGCCGATGCCGTCGGCCTCGGGGGGCGCGGCGCGGTGGGCCGCGGAGTCCCTGATCCAGGCGCGCAGCCGCAGGGTGTGCTCGGCGGCCTCCTCCAGGCGCTCTCCGGGCAGGCGGCCCTCGCGCACGGCCGTGACGAGGGCGGCCCGCACGGCGGCGATCTCGTCGGCGTAGACGAACCGGCCCAGGCACAGCAGGTCGCACCCGGCGGCCACCGCGCGCACACAGGCCTCGGGGATGCCGATCGACTCGCTGACGCCGCGCATCTCCATCGCGTCGCTGACGATGGTGCCGGTGAAGCCGAGTTCCTCGCGCAGCAGCCGCGTGACGACGTTCGGGGCGAGGGTCGCCGGACCCAGGCCGCCGAGGGCCGGGACCTCGATGTGCGCGGTCAGGATCGCCTGGACGCCCGCGTCGATCGCGGAGCGGAAGGGCAGGAGTTCGCGTCGGTGCAGCAGCTCGGCGTCGGCGTCCACACGCGGCAGGACGTGGTGGGAGTCCTGCGAGGTGGCGCCGTGGCCGGGGAAGTGCTTGGCGCACGCCGCGACACCGGCCTCCTGGAGGCCGAGTACGGCGGCGGCGCCGTGGCGGGCCACGAGTTCGGGGTCGGAGCCGAAGGAGCGCGTGCCGATCACGGGGTTGTCGTCGGCGACGTTGACGTCCACCGACGGGGCGAGGTCGAAGTTGAAGCCGAGTCGGGCCAGGCGCCCGCCGAGGGAGCGGTGGGTGGCCCGGGTCAGGTCGGGGTCGTCGACCGCGCCGAGGGCGGCGTTGCCGGGGTAGTCGCTGCCGTGGGCCTGCCCGATGCGGGTGACGTCTCCCCCCTCCTCGTCGAGCGAGACGAGGGGGGTGTCCGCGGCCTCGGCCAGCCGCGCGTTGAGGGCGGTGACCTGTTCTGGTCCGTCCAGGTTGTTGTGGAACAGGCAGACGCCCGCGATGCCGTCCGCCAGGCCCTCCAACACCCAGCGCGGGGCGTGGTGGGACTCGAATGGCACCAGGAGGGTGGCGTTGGCCAGGCGCTCCAGGGTCGGGTCGTTCGGCATGGCGAACTCCGTTCGGTGAGCGAGGGTGCCCGTGGCAGGGCAGACGTGTGGCGTAGGGGCGGGTAGGAGGGGGTCTGTCCCGGAGGCGTCGGTCGAGGGTCGGCGGCCCACCCCTCGCACGTGGCGCACCGGTGGGCGGTGGTGGGTGACGGGTGGGCCCGCGGAGAGCCGTCGCGGACCCGCCCGTCACCGGGGAGGGGCTCAGCCCTTGACCGCGCCCATGGTCAGGCCGGAGACCATCCGTCGTTGGACGAACAGGAAGAAGATCATCACCGGGACCGTGAGCAGGGTGGAGGCGGCCATGATCGACCCCCACTCGATGGAGACCGCGCCGAAGTAGTACTGGAGCGAGATCGGCAGGGTGTAGGCGCCGGTGTTGTTCTGGAGGAAGGTGAACGCGACCAGGAACTCGTTCCAGGCGGTGATGAACGCGAAGATGCTCGACGCGCCCAGGCCCGGCGCGACCAGCGGCATGAGGATGCGCCAGAAGACGGTCCATCCGTTGGCGCCGTCGATCGCCGCGGCCTCCTCCAGTTCCTTGGGCACCGCGGCCACGAAGTTGCGGACCATCAGGATCGTGATCGGCAGCATGACCGCCACGTAGACGACGAACACGCCCGACAGGTTGTTGACCAGCTCGACGTCCAGGGCCTGGCCCATGTGGAAGAAGTTCACGAACAGCGAGATGATCAGCGCCTCGACCGGCACCATCTGGATGACCAGCAGCATGATGATGAAGGCCGAGCGCAGCCGGAACCGGAACCGGGCGACGGCGACGGCCGCGAACAGCGACACCAGGGCGGCGAAGGCCACGGAGCAGATGGTCAGCAGGAGGCTGTTGGTCAGAAAGGACCAGAACGAGGTGTTCGGGATCAGGACACCCGAGATCACCCGCTCGAAGTGCTCGAAGGTGATCTCACGCGGGAACACGGTGGGTTCGCGGGTGAAGATCTCTCCGGTGGGGCGCAGCGCGGTCGCCAGGACCCAGTAGACGGGGAACACCGCGAAGACGAACACCGCGACGGCGGCGGCGTACATGCCGACGCTGCCGGCGATCTTGCGCAGCCGGTAGACGTTGTTCATCGGACCTCCCCCTGGCGGATCATCACGCGCAGGTAGTAGGCGGTGATCCCGAGCACCAGAACGGTCATGATCACGGCGATCGCGGACCCCATGCCGTAGTTCGGCGGGGTCGAGGCGAAGCCCAGCTGATAGATGTACACGGGCAGCAGCGCCACCTCACGGTTGTCGACGCCGTCGGCGAGGATGAACAGCTGCGTGAAGATGCGGAAGTCCCAGATCACCTGGAGGATCAGGAGCAGGGCGAACAGCGGGCGCAGCATCGGGACGGTGACGTTCCAGAAGGTCTTCCAGGCGTTCGCGCCGTCCATGCGCGCGGCCTCGTACAGCTCGTCCGGAATGCTCTTGAGCCCGGCCAGGACGCTGACCGCCACGAACGGGAACGACTGCCAGACCACGGTGACGATGAGGATCGGGAACAGCGTTCCGGGGTCGTTGAACCAGTTGAACTCGTTCCACCCCGATCCCACGAGCCAGTCCGGAAGGGCGTCCAGAAGGGTGTTGACCAGTCCGTAGCGGGTGTCGAAGAGCCACCGGTAGACGATCGCGGCGCTGATGACCGGGGTGGCCCAGGCCAGCATGAGGCCGAGGCCGAGGACCGTGGAGGCCCACTTGGGAAGCTTGTTGAGCAGGATGCCGACGAGCGTGCCGAGCACCATCGTGACGACCACCATGACCAGGCAGACCACGATGGTGTTGCGGAAGATCGTCCAGAAGCGCTCGTCGGTGAGCACCGAGGTGTAGTGCTCGAACCCGTTCCACTCCGCCTCGTCGCCCATGAGCTGGCGCAGGCCGTAGTCGTGGAGCGACATCCAGACCATCTGCACGATCGGCCACAGCAGGACCAGCGCCAGGATGGCCAGGGCGGGAAGGATGAGCAGGTAGGGGGTGAGGCGACGGCGGGTCCGCGTCGCCAGCCCACCGGTGCGCGCCCCGTTCCCCTTGCGCTTCTCAGCGGTGGAGGGGCGTTCCAGTGTTTGTGTCATGGGAAGTTCTCACCTGGCGGTTGGGCGGGGGTGGCCGCCGTGGTCGTCGGCGGCCACCCCCGTGCCGTGTGCTCGTGGCACGCGGGATGTGACTATTCGGTGGGGCGGTTGAGCGCCTCGGTGAGCTCTTCGTTCAACTCGGGCAGCACGTCGTCGGCGTCCTCGCCCTCGGCGAGACGGGCCACCGCGGTCTGGATGGTGGCCAGCTCCCACTGGACGTGGCCCCAGTTCGGGGTGTCCGGGAACAGGCGCAGGTCACCGCTGGCCTGCGTGGCGGCGCCGGCCAGGACCGGGTCGTTCTGGAACTGGTCGCCCTCCAGCAGGTCGCCGTAGGTCGGGAACATCGAGGAGACCTCGTTGTAGGCCAGCGCGTTGTCCTTGCTGTTGAGGACCTTGATGTACTCGAACGCGGCCTCGGGGTGCTCCGTGGTGTTCCACACGGCCAGGTCGGAGCCGCCGCCGAAGGCCGGGGCCATGCCCTCGGCGCCGGGGATCGGCGCCGTCGCCCACTGGTCGGCGTGCTCGTCGTTGATGTCCTCGAGCTGCGTGCGGGCCCAGGGACCGTCGATGAACATGCCGACCTCGCGGTTGACGAAGTCCGCGTGGGCGCAGTCGACCTCGTTCAGGCCGATGCACGCCTTGGGCGAGATGCCGTCGACGGTCAGGTCGGCGTAGAACTGGAGGGCCTCGGAGGTCGCCTCGGAGTCGAGGCGGCCGACCCACTCGTTGCCCTCGAGGGTGGCGAACTCGCCGCCGTTGGACCACACGAAGCTGGCGATGCCGTTGATGAAGTCCGTGGGGGCCGCGAAGCCGGGGACGCCGTACTCCTCCTCGATGTCGGTGGCGACCGTCTCCAGGTCCTCCCAGGTCTCCGGCGGCTCGTGGCCGAGCTCGCGGAGCCAGTCGGCGTTGTACCAGAGGGCGCGCACGCCGCTGTACCACGGAACGCTGTACTGGGCGTCGTCGAAGGTGCCGTTGGCGTAGGCGCCTTCGAGGAAGTCGTCGCGGTTCTCCCACTCCTCGGCGAACTCGGCGACATCGTAGAGGGCTCCGGCGTCGGCCCAGGTCGGGACCTGGTCGTTACCGATCTCGACGACGTCGGGGCCGCCGCTGACCAGGGCGGTCTGGAACCGCTGGGAGAACTCGCCCCACGGGATCCACTGAACGTCGACCTCGGTGTCGGGGTATTGCTCCTGGTACTGCTCGGTCACCGAGGCCATGAACTCGTTCTGGGCCTCGGTGGCGTCGCCCATACGCCAGACGGTCAGGGTCTCCGGCGCATCGGCCGAACCGCTGTCGTCGCCGTTGTCGGAACCGCCGGAGCACGCGGCCGCGAGCAGTGCCACGGCCGTGACCGCGGCGATCTTCGGGAACTTCATGTGTACCTGTCTCCCTTCGCACGACGCGCCGGGTACGACGCCTGTGCTCGAGGGGGCCTGGGATCATGGACTGATCCCGCCGCCTCGACGTCTTACTGGGGGATGTGCTCGGATAGCACGTTGGCCGCCCCGCCGGCGCGGGTACCGGGGAGTCCGATAGTAGGTCGGACCTGCCGGGACGTGACCTCCTGTGAGGTTGTGAGCTAAATTAACAGGAAACTTTCCTAATAAAAACAGGGTGAGGTGTCACGGTTATGTCTCAACGTCCGGGGACTCCCCGGCTGCTGCGCCAGCTCAACGACCGCGCGGCACTGGAACTGCTGCTGTCCGCCGGTCCGCTGACCCGGACGCAGCTCGGGACGAGGACCGGCCTGTCCAAGGTCACGGCCTCACAACTCCTCGCACGGCTGGAGGAGCGCGACCTCGTCCGTGTCGTGGGAAGCCAGGCCGGAGGGCGCGGACCGAACGCCGCCCTGTACGCCGTCGTGCCAGAGAGCGCCTACGTGGCCGCCCTCGACGTCAGCGCGCACCGCGTCACCGCCACCATCGCCGACATCACCGGTGAGGTCGTGGGCGACGTCACCGTCGACCCCAGCACCTCCGACGACCCCGTCGCCCTGGTGCACACCGCCGTCATGCGCCTGGCCGACACGGCCGGGGTCCCCCTCGACCGCGTACGGGCCTGCGTCATCGGCACACCCGGCGTGGTGGACCCCCGCACGGGCGACATCCGCTTCTCCTTCGACCTCATGTCCTGGCACGAGGGCGTCCTGGAGGCCCTGCGCGCCGACCTCAAGCGGTCGGTGGTGATCGAGAACGACGTGAACCTGGCCGCGCTCGCCGAGCACGCCTCCGGCGCCGCCGCGGGCGTGGACGAGTTCGTGCTCATCTGGCTCAGCGCCGCGGGCGGCGTCGGCATGTCCACCATGATCGACGGGCGGATACACCGGGGCCGCTCCGGCGGCGCGGGCGAGATCGGCTACCTCCCCGTGCCCGGCGCCCCCACCCCCGTCGAGGCCGGGGTCTCCGGCGGCTACGAGGCGATGGCCGCCACCGATGAACTGCCGCACGGCTTCCAGGCCCTGGTCAAATCCAGGGCGGTGGTCGCGCTGGCCCGGGAACACGGGGTCGAGGGGGCCGACGTCACCGAGGTCGTGGCGGCCGCGGCCCGCGCCGGAACCCCCGAGGCCGACGCCTTCCTGGACGTGCTCGCCGAGCGCCTGGCGCGCGGCGTCGCGGCGGTCAGCGTGATCCTCGACCCCGGGCTCGTGGTCCTGGGCGGGGACGTGGCCCGGGCCGGGGGAGACAAGCTCGCCGAGCGGATCCAGGCCGCGGTCGCGCGCATCGCCCCCAACGAGACCGAGGTCCGCATGGGCACGGTCGAGGGCAGCCCCGTGGTGCGCGGCGCCCTCCTGCACGCCCTGGAACGCGCCCGCGAGGAGGTCTTCTCCTCCACCGTCTGACGCCCCGCGCCGTGCCCCGACCCTCACCCGACGGGGCGCGGCCCCGGCTCAGCCGCCGAGCGGCGCGAACGAGTCGACGACCTCCGTCATGACCCGCTCGTAGTCGGAGAACTCCCCGGCGGGCACGGTGAACCGGATGATGTGGATCCCCACCCCGTCGACGGTCACCGTCTTCCACAGGCCGTGCCGGGCCCGCTCGGTGTAGTTCGCGCTCCGGTAGGTCCCCTCCAGGTAGGCCGTCCGCCAGCCCCGGGGCTCGTCGCCGTGCCCCCGTTCCAACCGGATCCGCTCCCAGTCCGTGGAGTCGGGGTCCGAACCGCTGGCGATGTTGAACTCGGTCTCCTCCAGCCAGTCCCACCCGGTGTACTCACCGCGGCCGGACCCGTCCAGGGAGAGCACCAGGGTGTCGATCCGGTGGTCCCCGGCCGGGCTGGTGAACGTCCGCCGCGCCCCGTCCCCGCCGTCCCCCATCCCCTGGTTGGCCATGGTGCTGCCGCGGTGCTCCCACCCCTCGGGGTAGCGCAGCGTGTACCCGGGGCCCTCGTAGGTGGCGAACCCGGTCCGCACACCGCGGGTGCCCAGGTAGACCGCGCTCCCGGTGCCGCCCAGCAACCCCAACCCGACCCCGGCGGCGATCGACAGCGCCCGGCGGCGGCCCGGCCCGGGCAGCGGTGGTGGCGGCGTAGGCGGCGAAGGGTCAGGTTCGATCATCGCGAGCGCCTCGCCCGCGGTGGGGCGGGCGTCGGGGTCCCGGTCGAGCAGGGCCTCGATCACGGTGCCGAGCCGACCCCCGACGGGACACGGCGGCACCGGATCGTTCATGATCGCCCTGAACGTGGCCATCGCGGACTCGCGCCGGAACGGCGAGTCGCCTCCGACCGCCCTGAACAGTGTGATCCCCAGGCTCCACAGGTCCGAGGCCGCCGGGGAGCCGTGCTCCCCGAACCGCTCCGGAGCCATGTACTCCAACGTCCCCAGGCGTGCCCCGCTCGCGGTCAGCGCGGTGCTGGCGTCGAGCACGCTGGCGATCCCGAAGTCGGTGAGGACGGCCCGGTCCGCGTCCTCGGCCAGCATGATGTTGGCGGGTTTGACGTCCCGGTGGATCACGCCCAGGTCGTGCGCCGCCCCCAGCGCCCGCAGCATCTCCCCGGCCAGGCGCTCCGCGTGCTCCGCGGTCAGCGGACCGCTCTCGCGCAGGTGCTGCTGCAGGGACCGCCCGCCCAGCAGCTCCATGACGATGTAGGGGTCGTCGTTCTCCTCCAGCACGTCGTGGACGGTCACCACGCAGGGGTGCCTGACCCCCGCGGCGGCCCGGGGGGGCTTAACCCTGGATCTTGGACACGCTGAACCCGACAGGTGTCGGGAGGAAGCGAGAATC
>NZ_QPNC01000028.1 GCF_003386285.1 Nocardiopsis sp. FIRDI 009 | reverse complement strand
GACGTCACTTTGGGTGAGGGCGCCTGCAAGGTCCGCTCCGGGCACGCTCCCGACAACCTGGCCACGCTGCGAGCGGTCGCCCTGGTGTTCCTGGACCGGTTGGGGCAGGACACGGTGCCCGACGCGATCCGGTGGGTGTCGTATGAGGCGTTCACCCGCCCGCTGGACGTGATCGGTCTTCTCTGACCAGTGCGAACGTCACCACCCACCGAGAATGAAACAGCCCTGGCCCCGATCAGGTCTGGAGCGTCACCGACCCCAGGACCGCCGTGTCGGTGAACACCTCGGCGGGGACAGTCCAGGTCCGCTACGGCACCCACCGGGGACGGCAGTACGGATGGGGTCGGGCGCTGAACTCGTCCAGCGGCTACCTGCTGCTGTTCGAGGTCGACCACGACGGCGACCGGGCAGCCGACTACGCGACCTGGGAGGACGTCTGTGGGGTTCCGGGGCGACGCGGACCTCCGGCCATCCGGCGTCCGCCAGGGGCGCCCGCGCCTTCCGGGCCTGCCCTGTGGTGGTGAGCGCCGGTCAGCAGAGGCGCACCCAGACCGCACTCCGTGGTGGGGAGACCGGGCCGGGGGTGTTCGTCGTTTCCGGGGTGTTCGCGCCCTGCCGTCCACGGGACGAAGCCACCGCACGCCGACGCCGCCCCCGCGGTCGACGGAGTCCGCCGGGCCCCCTTCGCGACCCGGTAGCGTGGCCCGGAGGCCCCCGTGATGATCCTGTACGTCTATCTCGCCGCCGGAGCCGTGACGGCGCTGCTCTTCCACCTCGAGGCCGAGCGTGTGCTGGGCCGCGACCCCGAGCCCGACTGCACACCGTGCCGCGACAACCACGCGTTCTTCAGCAGGATCGTGGACAACCTGCCCGTCGTGACCCCAGCGACCTGGGGGCTGTCCCTCCTGGTCGCGGCCGTGGTCTGGCCGCTGTCCGTGTTCGTCGTGCTCGCCCCGGCCAGCCACCGGCCGTTCTGCCCCTCACGGAGGAAGGAACGCTGACCGACACGGGAAGCGGCGCGCGCCCGCTCCGTCGCTCCCCCCGACCTCGTCCGGATGCGGGGAGGGGCACGCGGTCAACGACAGGCGCCCCGCGGCCGACGTGGCCGCAGAACCGGCTCCGCGGGGCGGTGAGCGCCGATCTCGGGGTCGGTCAGCCTCTCGACCACCGCGCCACCACCCGCGACCCGTGCGGGGCCGGGCCGTGCGTCAGCCGGTGGCGGGACGCGGGGTCAGGAGGCGCCGCGCCGCGTCGGCCGCCAGGAGCGTCGCCTCCTCCGGGATCCCCCGGCCGGCGGGTGCGGTTCCGTTTCCGGGGGCCGCGCGGTTTCGACGGGTTCCACGAGTTCCCGTCCGCCCCGACGGGACGGCGGGGGCGGTCCCCGGACGCCTGCTCTCCCCGCGTCCGCGCGGTGTCGCCCGCCTGACCTGGCCCCTCGTCTTCCGCTGGCTGTACGACGCCCTGCTGGAGGACCGCCCCGACCCCACGACCGACCCGAACCGACCGGTCGGCACGAAGGCGGCCGGGCGCCTCCCCTACGCTGACGGTATGAACGCCAACTCGGGCAACGGCGCCCCCACCATCACCATCCCCGCGCGGTTCAACGGGCCGGACGGGTCGGGCAACGGCGGTTACAGCGCGGGACTCCTCGCCGCCCACCTCACCGCCGCGGGCGGCCCGGCGGTCACGGTCACCCTGCGCACCCCGCCGCCCCTGGGGCGTCCGCTCACGGTGGAGGGCGACCCCGCCACCGGGCTGCGCCTGACCGACCCCGAACGCACCGACCGGGCGCACCTGGTCGCCGAGGCCCGGACCGCCGAACTCCCCGACCGCCCCGCCATCCCCGGCGGCCCGGTGCCCCCCGCCGAGGCCGAGGACGCCGAGAGCCGCTACCCCGGCCTGGTCGAGCACCCCTTCCCGCACTGCTACAGCTGCGGTCCCGCCCGCCCCCAGGGCGACGGCCTCCGCCTGTTCGCCGGATCCGTGCGCCCGGCCACCGGCCCCGACGGCCAGGGCAACACCGTCGCCTGCACCTGGACCCCGCACGCCGACCTCGGTGACGACACGGGCGCCGTCCCCCTGCCCCAGACCTGGGCAGCCCTCGACTGTCCCGGCGGCTGGTCCAGCGACGTCGTCGGCCGCCCCATCGTCCTCGGCCGCATCACCGCCCGCGTCGACCGCGCGCCGCGCGTGGGGCACACCCACGTGGTGATGGGCCACCTGGAGTCCGTCGACGGACGCAAGACGCACACCGGCAGCGCCGTGTACGACACCGACGGCGCCCTGCTCGCCGAGGCCCACGCGACCTGGATCGCGATCCGCTCCTGAGCGGCGGTGACCCCGCCGAGACGCTACGGTGAACCCTTGTGGCGATCGACTACACACGGCGGACGGCTCTGACCGACGACAACGACACCTCCGGCGCCCCCCGGCCGGAGGTCCCCACCGGCGCGCCCGGCCGCGGCGGACGCGGCCGGGGCGGGCGCGACCCCGAACGGCGCCGCGCCATCCTGGACGCCGCCGACCGGGTGATCCAGCGTGACGGGCCCGACGCCCCCATGCTGGCCATCGCCGCCGAGGCGGGGATCAGCAAACCGATCCTGTACCGGCACTTCGGCGACAAGGGCGGCCTGTACCGCGCCCTGGCCCAGCGCCACGTCGACCCGCTCATCGAACGCATCCGCGCCGAGCTGCACGAGCACGCCGAGCTGGAGGTCCGCGCCCGTGCCACGGTCGGCGCCTACCTGTCGATGATCTCGCAGAACCTCAACCTCTACCGGTTCCTCATGGACCGGGCCACCTCCGAGGACCCGCGCACCCGCGGTGACCTGGGGCTCATGGTCCGCCGTCTGGGGGAGGAGCTCGCCGAGCAGCTCGCCAGCGAGGGCCGCGTCACCGGCCGTCCGCACGCCCAGATCGTCGCGCACGCCGTCGTCGGCATGGTCCAGGCGGCGGGGGAGTGGTGGCTGGAGCACCCCGAGGTCGGCGAGGACGAGATCATCGAGGACCTCACCGGAGCCGTCGTCGGCGCGATCCGCGGCGGCTGACCCCTCCGCCGAACCCGAGCGCGGATTCCGCTTGACCTGGAGTGCACTCCAGGCCCCATGCTCTTTCCCATGAGGGACTACTACACGCCCGGTGAGGTCGCTGAACGGTTCGACCTCACCCTCGACACCCTCCGCTACTACGAACGCGAGGGCCTGCTCCGGCGGGTCGACCGCGCCCCCAGCGGGCACCGTCGCTACCGTGCCGACGACGTCGAACTCCTCGGCCTGATCCGGTGCCTGCGCGACACCGACATGCCCATCGCCCGCCTGCGCGAGTTCGCCGAACTCGTCCAGGCGGGCGACCACACCATCCACGACCGGCTGGACGTCCTCCAGCGCCACCAGGACCTGTTGGACCGGCGCATCGCCGAGCTGCGCGCCCACCAGACGGCCATCCAGCACAAGATCGACTACTACGTCGGCGTCCTCGCCGACAACGCCCCCCGACCGGCTGAGGAGACCCCCTGATGCGCTACACCACCGTCGGCGACCGTCGTGTGAGCGCCCTGTGCCTGGGCGCGATGAAGTTCGGCAGCGAGACCGACGACGCCACCGCCTCCGCACTGCTCGACCGCTTCGTCGAGGCGGGCGGAACCTTCGTCGACACCGCCGACAACTACCAGTTCTGGGTCGAGGGCTTCGAGGGGCACGAGAGCGAGACCTTCCTCGGGCGCTGGCGCCGCGAACGCGGGATCACCGACGAGGTGTTCGTCGCCACCAAGCTCGGCGCCATGCCGACCGTGCCCGGCACCGGCCTGGAGACGGCGGAGGGGCTGTCCGCCGAGGTCGTCGCCGCGGCCGCCGAACGCAGTCGCGAGCGCCTCGGCGTGGACCGGCTCGACGCCCTGTACGCCCACATCGAGGACCGATCGGTGCCCCTGGAGGAGACCCTGGGCGCCTTCGCCGCGCTCGTGGAGGAGGGCTCGGTCGGTGAGGTGGGACTGAGCAACCACCGGACCTGGCGCCTGGAACGGGCCCGCGCCGTCGCCGAGGCCCACTCCTGGCCGCGCCCCCGCCTGCTCCAGTACCGGTACAGCTACCTCCAGCCCCGCATGGACGTGCCCCTGACGGCCACGGCGCACGTCCACGTGACCCCGGAGCTGTTGGACTTCGTCCGGGCCGAGGCGGCCGAGGGGCGGGAGTACACGGTCGTGGCCTACACCTCGCTGCTGTGGGGCGCCTACACCAGAGCGGACAAGGAGCTGGAACGCGCCTACGACCACCCGGGGACGGCGGCCCGCCTGGCCGTGCTCGACGAGGTGGCCGCGGAGACCGGGGCCACCCGCAACCAGGTCGTCCTGGCCTGGCTGATGGACAGCGACCCCGCGGTCGTGCCACTGGTCGGGGTGAGCACCACGGCGCAGCTCGACGAGGCGATCGAGGCCACCGACCTGACGCTCACGAAGGACCAGTGGCAGCGCCTCGCCGACGCGAACTAGGTCGTGTTCGCTCCGGGCCTCCGCTGCGCTTCGGCCCGCCCGTCGCCCGCCCCGCCCGAGGGGCCGCTTCGCGGCGGGGCGGGCACCCTCAACCGACGTCTGGCGGCGCGGCACCGACTCTGTTCGGGCGCCTGCGCGGCCGGGGATTCTTCCTTCTCGGCCGCGCCCGTCGCTCGTTCCTCGCCACGCGGCTCGCCTCGCCCGCCCGCCCCCCTCCGCCACCCTCAACGGACGCCTGCGGCGCGGCCCCGTCCACGAGCACCCTGGCGGCGCCCGAACGGTACCCCCGGGTGAGTGCGCCAGAAACTACTGGGGCGAACCTCGTAATTCATCCCATAGGTGTAAACGCGTTGTTTTCGCCGTGGGGTGACCGGATACCTTCCTTGATGGTGGCGGGCTGGGCCGCGCCGCCGCGGTCCGCCGACCCGTGGGAGGGGCGAGTTGCCCGACGACACCTACCACCAGATCCACTTCGCCTGGGCCGAACCGACCCTCCTCGGACGGATCGGACCGGGCCCGGCCGCCTCCTCCCTCACCAAGGACGACCAACCCGCCCTGCGGTCCTGGCGCGACCGGCTCCTTCCGGCGCTCACCGCCGACTACCGCTCCGCCCTCCCCGGCACCGACCCCGCCGACTACCCCGAGACCCTCTGGGCGCGCGCCTACCCCGACGGGCGGGCCGCCCTCGTCTACCGCTGGCCCGGCGAGGTCCGCGACGCGCACGCGTGGGCGATCGTGGGACCGGCGCGCGGACTCGCGTTCCCGCGCGCGCTGTCGCTCCACGAGAACCCGAACACCCGGCCCTCGCCCGCCCGACCCCCCGACCCCGGCTGGGCGACCATGCCCGCCCTGCCCACCCCCGAACCCTGGGAGCGCACCGCCGCTCCCGGGGCCGTGCGCACCCGCGACCGCCGAGCCGCCGAGACCTCCGTCGCGGGCGAGCCCGTCCTCGTCGGCGCCGTGGCCGCCGCCCTGGCCCGCCCCGACCTGCCGATCCACATCGGACTGGACCCCGAGCTCGCCGACCCGTGGCAGGCGGTCCAGCTCCGCTTCCTGTGGGGGGTCCACCGCATCCTGCGCGACGTCCTCACCCCACCCCGGGCCATCCCCGCCGCCGGGTGGAGCTGGTCCTTCTCCACCTACGACCCGGTGCTGGGCACCGCCGACGGCCAGCACCTGGCGTTCGGTCCGCCCACCGCCGACACCCGCACGCCGTTCCTCCACCCGCCCGCGCCCGACCACCTCGCGGTGGCCGAATCCCTGGTCACGCTCCTGCGGGACGAGGGCGGCGACGTACTCGCCGCCCACCTGCGCGAGCGCGGGGTGCCCGAGGCGCCGACCTTCGCCGACCGCCGCGACCTGCTGTGCGACTGGCTCGATCCGCCCGCCCGGGGGCGGGCGGCCGAACCGGAGCCGGAGACGACGGCCGCGCCGGTCACGGGTGACGTCCCAGGACCGCCCGGGGGAACCGCCGCCGTGGAGAACGACGTCCCGTCCATGGTCGACCTGCCGGACCTCGACGACGTCCCCGAGCCGGAGTGGCTGCCCCCGGAGTACGAGCCCCCGGCCGACCTCGATCCGGCCGACCCGCCGGAGCCCGACGACCTTGCGGAGTCCGTCGCCCCTCCGGGGTCCGTTGACCTCGCGGAGCCCGACGATCTCCCCGAGCCCACCGACCTTCCAGGGCTCGACGACCCCACCGCCCTCGACGATCCCGACGGCCTCATCGAACCCGGCTGTCTCACCGGATCCGAGGCCCCCGCCGCCCACGTCGCCCCCGACGACCTGCCCGACCTCCCCGAGGTGGAGGCGCCGGAGACCGAGGACCCCGACCGACCCCAACCCCCGCCCCTGTGGCCCCTCGCCGAACGAGAGCCCCACCACGAACCGGAACCCCGCGAACCCTCCGCGGTTCCACCAGCCACCCCCGACCCCCGATCCCCCGAGGACGCACCGCCGCTGAACCTGGCCCCCGAACCGGACTACCCCGCCGAGACCGCCCCCGCCCCGGACGAGTCCGCCGGTGACGGCACACCCGACGACAACTGGCCGACCCACTACGTCGACATCCCCCTGGCCCGCCTGGAGCGGTGGCACTCCCGCCACGGCCCCGAGAGCGCGCGGGTGGACGTGGTCGACGCTCGCGCCGCGATCCGGGCCGAACGCGCCGAACTCGACCGTGTCCTGGACGAACGGGACCGCTACCACGCCGAGGTCCAGGACCTGCGCCGGGAGGTCGCCCGTCTGGACCGGCCCTGGCTGGACGCCCCCGCCGAACCCGCCGAACCGGTCGAGCCGCCCGGGCGGCGGCGTACGTGGATGGTGGTGCTCCTGGTGGCGGTCGTGCTCGCCCTCGGCCTGGAGGCGGGCGCGCGCTCGGGGACGGGCGTCACCGACCTCCTCACCCTCGTGTGGGGCCTGCTCCCGTTCGGCTGAGCTCCGGGACCCGCGGTGGTCACGGGCCGGGGGCCGGGGCGGGCGGTCACCCCGCTCCCCGGAGGGGAGGCGGGTCCGCGGCCCCGTGCGGCATCGGGCCACCTCGACGGGGGAGAGCCCGACGGGGCCGGTGCGGCCACCGCACCGGTGGACGTGTGCGACGCCGCCCGCCGCACCCCGGGGGAGCACCGCCTCCGCACGGGCGCCCAGGACACGGCCACGGCCCGTGGGGAACCCCGGGGAGCCCTCGGCCGGGAACCGGTGAGACTCGCCGACGAACAGGAACAACCGGAAACCGGGGTGCGGTCCTCGTACCCTCGTATCAGCTCCACACCCCCACCACACCATCAGCACCACGTGCACGTGCGGGGGGTCAGCCACCCCTGAACAGACCGTGGGGAACGACAAACACGGAAACAGGGTCACTTCGTGTCGCGGGGAATCCGGTCAGCGCGCGTCACCCGACCGTCAGGGGCGGATGGCACGACGACGCCGCGAACGACGGTACGGGCGAGCGACGCCCACGAGCCTCCCGGAGCGCCCCCGGACGCCGACGCCCCACATCCGACCGACGGAGAAGAGAGCTCGTGAAGCCGAGTGGACGCGCAGCGCGCACTGTCACGGGACCCACCGACCGTGTCGTCGTCGTGGGCGCCGGAGTCTCCGGGTTGGCCGCCGCCCTCCACCTCCTGGGAGCCGGTCGATCCGTGACGGTGGTCGAACGCGGCCAGCACCCGGGAGGCCGCGCCGGTCGGGACGACGCCGACGGGTTCCTCCTGGACACCGGGCCGACCGTGCTGACCATGCCGGACCTGATCGACGAGGCCCTGGCCGCGGTGGGCGACTCCCTCGACCGCCGCCTGGACCTGGTCCGGCTCGACCCGGTCTACCGAGCCCGTTTCGCCGACGGTTCCGCCATCGACGTGCACACCGACCCCGCGGCCATGGCCGAGGAGATCAACGACAAGATCGGTGGCCGGGACGCCCGGGGCTACCTGCGGCTGCGCGGCTGGCTGAGCCGCCTCTACCGGCTCCAGATGCGCACGTTCATCGACGCGAACCACGACTCACCGCTGCGCCTGCTCACCCCGGAGCTCGCACGGCTGGCCGCGATGGGCGGGTTCGGGCGACTCGGACCGACCGTCGGACGTTTCGTCGCCGACGAGCGGCTGCGCCGTGTCTTCTCCTTCCAGTCCCTCTACGCCGGGGTCACACCCCAGCGGGCCCTGGCGGCCTACGCCGTCATCGCCTACATGGACACGGTCGCGGGCGTGTACTTCCCCAGGGGCGGGATGCGGGCGCTGGGCGACGCGCTCGCCGACGCCGTGGTCGACGCCGGAGGCGCCGTGCACTACGGAAAGGACGTGCGAGGTCTGGAGCGCCACGGCGACCGGATCACCGCGGTCCGCACCTTCGACGGTTCCAGGTTCGGCTGCGACGCGGTGGTGCTCACCCCGGAGTTGCCGATGGCCTACCGGCTGCTGGGGCGCACCCCCTGGCGGCCGGTACCGCTGCGGTTCTCCCCCTCCGCCGTGGTCCTGCACGCCGGAGTCGACCGCGCGTGGGCAGAAACGCACCACCACACCCTCTCCTTCGGCGCCGCGTGGGAGCGGACCTTCGACGAGATCTGCCGACGCGGAACCACCATGAGCGACCCCTCCCTGCTCATCACGTGCCCCACCGCCACGGACCCCGGTCTGGCGCCCCCCGACCACCAGCTGTACTACGTCCTGGCGCCGTGCCCCAACCTGCGCACCGGCCGCGTCGACTGGGAACGCGAGGCCGAAAGCTACCGCGACGGTCTCGTCCAGACGCTGGAGAAGCGCGGGCTGGACGGGTTCGGGTCCGCGATCGTGACCGAGCGGCTGACCACACCGTTGGACTGGTCGCGCCGGGGGATGGCCTTCGGAACCCCCTTCGCCACCGCGCACACCCTCGCCCAGACGGGACCGTTCCGGCCGCGCAACCTCGTCTCCGGCACGAGCAACGCGGTCCTGGCCGGATGCGGCACCACCCCGGGCGTCGGCCTCCCCACCGCCCTGCTCTCCGGGAAACTCGCGGCTGCCCGGATCGTCGGTCCGGCGGCCGTGACCGGGGGGAAGCGCTGATGGGCACGGCCTTCGAACTCGACGCGGCGGGCGTCACCGGATCCGCGCTGCGCCGGGACTACGCCGTCAGCCGTGCGCTGCACGCCCGGCACGGACGCACCTACTACCTGGCCACACGGGTGCTTCCCCCCGGACGCAGACCGGCCGTGCACGCCCTGTACGGGTTCGCCCGATGGGTGGACGACATCGTCGACGAACCCGCCCCGGGACAGACGGCCGAGCACACCGCGGCGCTCCTGGACGAGGTGGAGCGGGAACTGGACGCGGCCATGACCGGTGGGCACGCCCGCGTCCCGCAGGTGCGCGCCCTGGCCGACACCGCCCGCCGCCACGCCATCCCCCAGGAGTACTTCACCGCGTTCATGGGCTCGATGCGCGCGGACCTGACCGTCACCGACTACGCCGACCACGCCGAACTCGACGCCTACATGTACGGCTCGGCCGCCGTGATCGGCCTGCAGGTGCTCCCCGTCCTGGGCACCGTCGTCCCCCGGTCCGAGGCGGAACCGCACGCCGCCGCGCTGGGCGTCGCCTTCCAGCTGACCAACTTCCTGCGCGACGTCGCCGAGGACCTCGACCGGGACCGGGTCTACCTGCCCGCCGACGTCCTCGCCCGCCACGGCGTCGACCGCGAACTCCTCGCGTACTGCCGACGCCGCCGATCCCAGGACGGCCGGGTGCGCGAGGCCCTGGCGGAACTGGTCGAGCTCAACCGCGCCGTCTACCGCGAGGCCGAGCCGGGGTGCGCGATGCTCTCCCCGGTCGCGCGTCCGTGCGTCGAGACGGCCCTGCGCCTGTACCGGGGCATCCTGGACCGGATCGAGGAGGCCGACTACGACGTGTGGTCCCGGCGGCACCGGGTCCCGCGAGCCCGACGGGTGCGCGTCGCGGTGCCCGCGCTGGGCAGGGCCCTGACGGCGCGCGCCCTCGGCGGTTGACCACGCGACGCCTCACCACCCGTCCCGACGACGCCAAGGAAGTCACGTATGCCGCGGCCCGTTCCCGAACCCGGATGGTCTCCTCTGCGCCGACTGCCCGCCACACGCTGGAACCGACAGGCTCCCACCTGGCGGGAGGCCGCGCCAGCGGTGATCGGCGCCGCCCTCAAGCGCGCCCTGGCCCGCCCCTCGGGCAACTGGTACGTGTTCGCCGCCAGCGACGAGGTCCGTGCGGACCGACCCTTCGGCCGGGTGGTCGCCGGAACGGAGATCGTCGCGTGGCGGGACCGCGAGGGGACCCTGCACACGGCCCCCGGCGCCTGCCCGCACCTGGGGGCGCCGCTGTGCCGGGGCGCCGTCGACACGGGGCGGCTGGTGTGCCGCTGGCACGGGCTGGCCCTGGAGCCCGAGGGCTTCCCGGGGTGGCGGCCCTACCCCTGCCACGACGACGGGACACTGGCGTGGGTCCGCCTGGACCACGTCGGCGGCGAGGAACCGCTCCCCCGGCCGGTGCTCCCCGAACGCCCCGACCCGGGGAGCGCGCTCACGGCGGTGGAGAGCCTCGTCGGGCGCTGCGAACCCGAGGACGTGGTGGCCAACAGGCTCGACCCGTGGCACGGGTCGTGGTTCCACCCCCACTCCTTCGCGGGCCTGCGCGTCACAGAGACGGCGCCCCCGGGGGACCCCGCCCCAGACCCCGACCGGATGGTCGCCGAGGTGGCGTTCAGGGTGGCCGGCAGATGGGGGGTGCCTGTGCGGGCCGCGTTCTCCTGCCCGGAGCCGCGCACCGTGGCCATGCACATCATCGAGGGCGAGGGGGAGGGGAGCGTGGTGGAGACCCACGCCACCCCGCTGGGTGTGCGCGACGGCCTCCCCTCGACGGCGATCATCGAGGCGACCGTCGCCTCCTCCGAGCGCGCCGGATTCCGGCTGGCCACGCGCGTCGCTCCGCTGGTGCGGCCCTTCATGCGCGCCGCGGCGCGGCGTCTGTGGCGCGACGACGTCGCCTACGCCGAGCGGCGCTACGCCCTGCGCGCGTCCGGCCGGTGGCCCGGCTGACCCGCCGAGCGCGCCCAGCGGGCCAGCGCCCGCAGCGGCGCCCACCGCCCCCGCCGGGGCACGCTCCAGAGCCGGTGCCCCGGCAGGCCCCAACGGCTCAACAGCGCGTTGGCGGCCAGCAGACCGCTGGTCGCGGCACGCTCCATGAGGGCCACCGGCAGGTCCACGCGCACGTGGTCGCCCGCCACGACCAGCCACGGGTCGGGTGTGGTGGGGGTCAGCCGGCGCTCGTGGCCTCCCGGCGGGAAGAGCGCGCAGTCCGCGCGCATCTCGTGTCGCTGGTCGACGACTCCCGCGTGCGCCGTCTCCGGGAAGACCCGGTGCAGCTGGGCGATCAGCCGTTTGCGTTCGACGTGCTCGTCGCAGGACTCGGGCAGCGCGTAGGCGTGCAGTTCCACGACCGACCCGCCGGTGCTCCGTGCCCAGCGCGCGGCCTCGTCCTCGAAGCGCTCCAGCACGCTGACGTTGTCCAGGGTGGGGTAGCCGGCGGTGCCCAGGAAGGCGGGGCGGTCCGGGCGGACGGGGCGGTCCAGCCACAGCCGGCTGACGAGGAAGGGCGGAGCGCTCTGCAGCGCCAGCGCGCGACCTCGCCAGCCCCGGTCGCCCAGCCACGGTGAACCGGCGACCAGGTCGCGCAGCCCGGAGACATCCGTCGCCAGGACGACGGCGTCGAACTCCTCGGCCGTCCGCCCCGCCGTGTGGACGGCGAAGCGGCGCCGCTCACCCGGGCGGACGCGGGACACGGGCGCCGAGAGCCGTTCGCTCACCCCGTGCCGTGTCAGGTAGGCCGACCAGGGATGCCAGAGCGCCCGGGGGAAGGGCGCGTTGGCCACGTCGAACAGCAGTCCCTCGCTGGAGCCCAGGAAGTAGAGGTGGAACATGACGGCGAGCTCGGCCGCCGACAGCCGGGCGGGGTCGGCGAAGAAACTGCGCGAGAACACCTCGAAGGCGAGATGCCGGGCGCGTGGGGGGAAGCGGATCGCGTCCAGGAACGAGCGCGCGTCCCCGCGGTCCAGCCTCGCGTAGACCCCGGGGACGTCGACGTCCAGCAACTGGACGGCGGCCGCGACGTTCACACCCGCCAGTTCACCCACGGGAAAACTCGGGCTGCGTGCCGCCAGCACGGCCGCGTTCAGGGGAGGCGGGGAGGGAAGTCCGGCGAACACGTCGCGTCCGCCCCGGGCGTGGACGAGCGGATAGTCGGGCACGGGGCTGAGCATGCCCAGGTCGGGATCCAGACGCGCCAGGAGCGCCCGCAGGTTGTAGTACTGGCGGAAGAAGGCGTGGAAACCACGGCTCATCGTCGCGGCGCGGCCGTCGGCGAGCACGGTCGGCCACCCCCGCAGGCGTCCGCCCAGGTCGGGTTCGCGTTCGAACACCGTGGTCCGCACACCGCGCTCCGCCAGGGCCGTGGCCGCGGCCAGTCCGGCGACGCCCCCGCCGACGACCGCCGCCCGCGGAGCGTCGGCGGTCCCGGCGCCCGTGGCGGGGGCGGGGTCGATCACCTCGGCCCGGGGGTCGGCGGGCGACCACGTCATGAGGCGCCTCCGGCGGCAACCCGGCCGAGGAACGTGTGCGTGACGCCCCGCTGCCAACCGGGCAGCGGCAGGGCGCGCACGTTCTCCAGCCCCGCCCGGCCCATGCGCCGACGCAGTTCGGCCACGCCGTCGAAGTCCAGGACGCTGCGCCACAGGTAGCGGTAGAGATCGGACCGGCCGGTGGCCAGGCGCCCCAGGGGGATGATGACGCCCCAGCACACGAGCGACCACACCAGGCGGGCGGCGGGCGAGTCGGCGACGGAGTACTCGTGCAGGACGATCCGTCCCCCCGGCCTGAGCAGACCGCCCATCCCCCTCAGGGCGGCGTCGGCGTCCGGGCAGTTGCGCAGCAGATAGGCGGCGAACACCGCGTCCGAGGGACCGCCCAGGCGGTCGACGGACAATTCCTCGACCCGTGCGTGAATAAACCGGACATTCTTATTCCACTGCTTCGCCCGCGCCCGGGCGAGCATGCCCTCGGAAGCGTCCACACCGGTGATCCGCGCACGGGGGAAAAGGCGCGCCAGAGCCGCGGTCGAGGCTCCGGTCCCACAGCCCAGGTCGAGTATCCGGCAGCCCTCGCCCCCTCCCGGAAGCCCCAGCCTCCGCGCCGACCTGCGCAGGTGCCGGTGGTATCCCGGATTGGCCGCGACGAGCAGATCGTAGGTGGCCGCCGCGCGGTCGAACTCATCGGTGACCGCACCGGACTTCATTCCGAGAACTGACCGCGCCATGATCCCCCAGAGACGATATCGAATCGGAGTCGGATTCCATGACATGCTAACCGCCATGCGGGAATTCGATCTGCTCATCGCGGGCGCCGGCGCGGCCGGCCTCACCCTGGCGCATTCCGCCGCCGGGATCGTCATGCCCGGAATCGGCACCCCGGAGATCGCGTTGGTCGAACCGCCACCGGGGGCGCGGCGCCCGGCGGAGCGCACGTGGTGCTTCTGGGAACGCGGCCCGGGCCCGTGGGACGGCCTCCTCACCGCCCGCTGGGAGACGCTGTCCGTCGTCTCGCCCTCCGGAGCCAGCCACGAGCAGGCGATCAGCCCGCTGTCCTACAAGATGCTCCGCTCCCGGGACTTCGAGGCGCACGTCCGCGCGGGCCTCGGCCCCAACGTCCACCCGTACACGGCGACGGTCACCGCGATCGACGACGGCACCGACCACGCGACCGTGCACGCCTCACGCCCCGACGGTTCACGCGTGTCGTTCAGGGCTGGGCACGTCTTCGACTCCCGCCCGCGCCCGGTGCCGCCCCGCGCGCGCACCACCCTGCTCCAGCACTTCCGCGGCTGGTTCGTCCACGCGCGGGACGACGTCTTCGACCCCGCGACGGCGTCGCTGATGGACCTGCGCACCCCCCGGCCCCGGACCGGCGTCTCGTTCGGCTACGTGCTCCCGCTGTCGTCGAGGGACGCCCTGGTGGAGTACACCGAGTTCAACCGCGAGGTCCTGGACGAGGACGGCTACGAGTCCGCTCTGCGCCGGTACACCGGGGAGGTGCTCGGGCTGCGGCGCTTCACGGTCGCGGCCCGCGAGCAGGGCGTGATCCCCATGACGGACGCGAGGTTCCCCACGCGCGCCGGTCGGCGCGTCTTCCGGCTGGGAGCGGCGGGCGGCGCGACCCGGCCGTCCACCGGGTACACCTTCAGCGGCATCCAGCGGCAGGTGGCCTCGGTGGTCCGCGCGCTGGAACGGGGCCGGGACCCGCTGCCCCCGGTCCCGCACCGCCGGCGGCACCTGGTCATGGACTCCGTCCTCCTGTACGCCCTGGACTCCGGGCGCCTGGACGGCGCGGAGTTCTTCGCCCGGCTCTTCGCCCGCAACGACACGCGCGACGTCCTGGAGTTCCTCGACGGCCGGTCGGCACTCGGGCGCGAGCTGGCCCTGGGCGTGACCACCCCCGTCGCGGCGATGTCGGCGGCGGCGGTCGGCCGCGCGTTCGCGCCGCTGCGTCCCAGACGCCGGACCCGGTGACCCCCTCCGCCGCCGACGCCCCCGTGCCGGGGAGCACCGCTCCACCCGGGCGCCGACCCGCCGCGGCTGCCCCGATAGCCTCGTTGCCGTTCGTCCCATCCCGCACCGAGGAAGAGAGACTTCCCATGTCGGAGGAGCTGTCCGTGCGCGTCGACGGTCACGTCGGCGTCCTGGAGATCCACCGCCCACCCAACAACCACTTCTCCCTCAGGGTGCTCACCGAGCTGGCCGACGCCTCGGAGGAGCTGGCCGCCGACGGGTGCCGCGCCCTCGTCTGGTGCTCGGAGGGCAGGAACTTCTGCGCCGGGATGGACTTCGCGGCCGACGGAGCCGGCCGGAGCCCGCTCCACACGCTCAGCGCCCTCTACGGCCAGGGGTCGCGTCTGTACTCCCTGCCGATCCCGGTGATCGCCGCCGTCCAGGGCGCCGCCGTGGGCGGCGGGCTCGGCCTGGCCTGCGCCGCGGACTTCCGGGTGGCCTCGCCCGCCACCCGTTTCCACGCCAACTTCGGGCTGCTCGGCCTGCACCAGGGCTTCGGGCTGAGCGCCTCGCTGCCCCGCGTCGTGGGCGGGCAGAAGGCCGCCGAGATGCTCTACACCGCCCGCCGGGTCCCCGGTGCGGAGGCGCACGCGATCGGCCTGGCCGACCACCTGGTCGAGGACGGCGAGGTCCGCCGGGGCGCGCTGGAGTGGGCCCACCGGATCGCCGCCCGCGCACCGCTCGCGGTGCGTTCGATGAAGGCCACCATGCGCGCCGACCTGCTGGCCGCGCTGCCCGCCGCCCTGGAACGCGAGATCGTCGAACAGACCCGCCTGATGGCCACGAAGGACCACGAGGTCGGGGTCGCCGCCTCGCTGAACCGCGACACGCCGGTGTTCACCGGCCGGTGACGGCCCCCGTCGGCGGGGGCCCGGCGTTATCGCCGCCCGAGCCCCACACGGTCGAGTTCGGCCATGAACCGCCGCTTGCGCCGGTGCTCGGTCCGCAAGCCGTCGACGAACTCCCGGCCCTCCTCCGCACGCCCCAGCCGCTCGTACAGCCGGTACGCCCTCAAGGCGAGCCCGGCCGCCTCCGGGTACAGCGCCGGTTCGGTGAGCGCCACCTTCGCGGAGATCCGCGGCAGGTACACCTCCAGAGCGTCCGCCGGATGCGAGATCTCCCGCAGCGCGGCGACCCGCAGCCACTGGCGGTCGTCACAGCCGTGCTCGACGGCGGCCTCCCACGCGCCCTCGGCGTCGTCATCGGCCAACAGCACCTCCACCAGCGTGCAGGGGAGGTGGGGCTGGGGCCTGCGCGCGGCGGATCGCCGCAGCAGCGCCAGAGCCTGCTCCCGTCCGGCGGGCCACTCGTGCTCCGGCGTGTCCGCGCGCAGGAGCTGATAGGTCCGTAGCTGCGGAGAACGCTCGAACACCTCCCACCGCAACCGTTGGATCTCGTCGTCGCGTCCCGCGGCCCGGTAGGCGTCGATCGTGTAGTCGACGAGCCGTTCGTCCGGCCGACCCGTGCTCTCCGCCAGCCCCCTGAGCGCCCACTCCAGGGCCTCGTCCGGGCGGCCCGCCCCGTCCAGGGCCGCCACGATCCCGGCGTGGTGCACGGGTTCCGGGGCCGAGGCGTACGTCCGCACCAACAGGTCGGTGTCGTCCGTGACCCGGGCGAACTCGGTCATGAGGAACTGCGCGGTCCAGTCCCCCTCCGGCCGCTGCGACCGTGCGCTGGCGAGTGCCTCCCCATAGTGCCGGAGGCCGTCCTCACCGAGCGCGTCCGCGTACGTTTCCACCAGCAGTTCCGGGACACCGGCGGTCTCGTCGAGCTGTCGGTCCAGCAGCCACTCCGCCAGCTCCTCGGGGCTCCTCCCCGACTTCACACAGGCGTCGACGTGGATCTCCACGAACCGGTGCGCGGCCTCGCCCACGTCACCGTCGGAGTCGTCGACCACACCGGCGTGCTCGTCCAGAAGGTCGATCGCGTGCCGACTCAGCTCCTCCGCCTCCCCGGCCATCCCCCGCTGGAGGAGGTTCTCCAGCTCGTCGGCCACGCCGTGGACCCTGCCCGCGTACTCCCGCGCGTGGTCGTACTCCGCGTGGTCGTGGTCGCCGATCCGCAGCGTTGAGTCGACCAGGACGCGAAGGGAGGCGGTGTCGGCGGTCTCGCCCGAGGAGGCCGCGCGAATCTCCAGGCGGCGGCGCAGATCGGGCGATGCGTCGACCGCCTCCAGGAGCAGTGCCACGAGTTCGTCCCGGTCACGCGACCGGAGGTAGGACTTCAGGTCGGGCGTCTCGGGGGTCGGCACACCGTGTTCGAGGTTGTACAGGTGGACCAGACCCACGGCCACGCAGTGCTTGCAGAAGTTGCCCTCCTCCGCCCAGGGGCAGTCGCAGTCCCACCCCAGACCCTCTCGGGTCGGGGTGAGTTCCACCCGGTAGACGCAGGTCCCGGTGACGGTGCCGCGCACCGTGTTCCCGTCGATGGTCGGCCCCGAGACCCGGTGGACGTAGTCGAGGCCGCGTGCGTAGGACTTCCGTCCGGCGAGTCCGAGGAGGTCGTCTCTGGAGAAGGTACGCATGCGGTCATTCAACACGTCGCGGGTGCGTGCTCGGAGCCGTTTCCGGGAAAGGGCGGGAGGGCCTCCGCCACCGGAACCTCCCTGGCGCGGGTGGCCGCTTCCGGCCACCCGGCGGTGCTGACTCCGCCTCACGCCGACCGTTAGTGTCACTGCCCGGTCACCCACCCCTACCCGATGTGAGGAGCACGGTGCCTGCTGAACGGATCTGGCTCGACGTCCCCTACGCGGAGAAGGATCTGGCGAAGGCGGAGGGAGCCCGGTGGGACCCGCGGGCGCGCCGCTGGTACGCGCCCCGACCGGGGATCGCGGGGCTGCAACGCTGGGCGGCCCGTCCCGACGTGCCCGACCTGCTCCCCGGTGAGGACCGCTCGCTCGGCTCGGGGCTGTTCGTCGACCTGGTGCCCACCACCTGCTGGTTCACCAACGTGCGCTCGTGCGTGTCGCAACGGGACTGGGAGCGGCTGCGCCGGATGGTCGTGAACCGGGCCGGTCAGGTGTGCGAGATCTGCGGGGCCTCCGCCGACCGGGAGGCGCGGCGGTGGTTGGAGGTGCACGAGCGGTGGACCTTCGACGAGCGGTCCGGGACCCAGACCCTGCGGCGGCTGATCTGCCTCTGCACGCCCTGCCACACCGTCACCCACTTCGGCCTCGCGCAGGTGAAGGGGGTCGCCGACGAGGCGATGGCCCACCTGATCGCGGTGACCGGAGCCTCTCCCGACGCGGCCCGGCGGCACGTCCGCGAGGCGTTCGCGCTGTGGGAACGCCGTTCGCGGGTGGTGTGGGAGCTGGACCTGGGCATGCTGACCGGCGCGGGCATCACCGTCCAGCCCCCGCCCGACGCCCTGCACCGCGCCGAGGAGGCGCGAGCCGAACTCCAGCGCCAGCGTTCGCCGCGGTGACAGTGGTCCCTGACCGGTAGGCGGTCCTCGGACGGGCCCACCCCCGTCCGAGGGACGCCGGAAGGCCGGGCGCCACCGCCGGGTCCGGAATCTTCAGAGCGTGATCTCCCACCGCCGGAGTTCTCCGGGTTCCTCCTCCATCGGTGAGAAGAAGGGCAGGGACGCGGCGGATCGGCGGAAAGCCGTCAAAACACACTCCAGTGCGGCACGAAGGCGGGGGCGTGTGGGGGAAGCGTCCTTCGGGGCAGAAGACCGGTCGGGTCGAGAAACCTGCCCGCTCGGGGTGTCCGTGTCCCGTTCGTGGAGTCACGTCCTCAGCGCCCTCGGGGTGGGTAACCGAAGCGTGGTACCGGGTGTCACACGCGCTTTGTAGCATAAGTGACCTTGGTGACGTTTCTCGTTTAAGGCATCTGTCCGTTCTTCCTCCTGACCTGTTTCGTGCTGTCAGGAGCGCAGTCGTGGAGGTGATCGCTGTGACCACCGCCTACGTGTACGTGGGGGTCAAAGGCAGCCACAACCTGGACACCGGTATCCAGAAGTCGGTGTGGGGGTGGAAACCGGACGTCATCGTGGGGACGGACTACCACCAGGTGCTCCAGTCCCTCAGGGAGGGAGACCGACTGTGTCTCGGACACCGCGGGCTCGGCCGTATCCAGGCCCCGGACGCGCAGAGCAGGACGGTGCCCAAACTGGTGGTCGCCCGCCTCACCGGCGGCCTCTACCAGGATGGGGAGAAGGTGTGGGATGACGAGGACGGGGAGACCGCCTACACCTACCGGGTGCCCCTGGAGATCGAGGAGATCCGGTACGACGTCACCAGCGACGACATCGGCCCCGAAGGCATCGAGGCCCTGCGCATGTCGGCCATCAGGAACGGGACCCCCGAGCTTCCCGGGAGCAGGGAGTCCGTCATGGAACGGGTGCTGGAGGAGGTTCTCGAGGAGTACGGCGGCGAACCGCTCGACGAGGAGGACCCCGAGGACAGCGCGAAGCTCGACCTGCCCTCCGCCCTGGACGTTCCCTCCTACACGCTCGCCCGACGGGAACAGAAGATCGTGCGGGCGAGGAAACTCGACGGGAGGACGGAGGTCCCCTGCGACCTGTGCCAGTTGCTCCTCCCCAAACGGCTGGTGCACACGGCCCACATCAAGCGCCGCAGCGAGAGCCTCCACCACGAGCGCAGGGACCTGAACAACGTCATGTTCGCCTGTGTGCTCGGCTGCGACTCCCTCTTCGAGCACGGCTATGTGTACGTGGCCTCCGACGGATCGATCCGTCCGTCGGACGCGGTCCGGGCCTCCGCAGACCTGTCGACCGCCGTCGGCCGGGTCGGAACGCGATGCTTGGCCTACAGCGACGCCAGTGCCCCGTACTTCGCCTGGCACCGCGAGAACATCGCCAACGTGAAAGGGCGCTGAGCCGCCCAGGTCATGGCGGGTCCTCAACGTCCGACGCGGTCCGCCATGACCTGGCCGAAGCCTTCTTCTGCCTCCTGTGCCCGGCGGATGCCCTGCGCGTGGACCTGGAGCGCGTCCTGCGGGAGAAGGCCGCCGTTGATTGCGAGGGCTATCCGGTGGAGATGTCCCGGGCAAGGTCTCGGAGCACACCGAACCCGACTACCAGTCGTATGCATGTCTTCGCGGGAATCCGCGTCGGCAGTGCACGCTCACAGCCGGCCTCCGTTCGCGTCCAGGCGCGGGACGCCGAGGCGGGCGAAGAAGGCATTCGTCTCGGGGTCCGTGGAGTACAGAACCGCGCCCTTCAGGCCTCTCGTGGCCAGGACCCGGTAGATCTTGCGCACAAGCTCGTCGAAGTTCCTTTCGGATTTGACCTGGGAGTCCTTGTTGGCTCTGGGGTCGGATGCCCATCCCTGCCCACGCCAGACGAGGTCGCCGCCGAAGATGACACCCGCGTAGTCGTACTCGAACCCCTGGGCGGTGTAGATACAGCCGATCTGTCCGAAACCGCCGGGGTCGGTCGCCCAGAGGTCCGAAGGGGGAATCCTTCCCAGTGGAGAGTCTGATTTGGCGTTCCACGGCCTGCGCCAGTCACCGATGACGACATCGTCCACCAGGCGGTGGTGTCGGGGGGCGCTCCACGGCCAGCAGAATCCGGCCGCGATCCTGGCCCCCGCGCCCTCCCGCGTCCTTTGCAGAAGGAAGTCCTCCATGCTCGAGGGGGTGGGCGCGACGCGCAGTTCGAAGTTCTCCAGGGGAGTCCACGGCTGAGGTCCGACCTCCGGGTCCAGGCCGAGGAGCCGGTCGATCCAGTCGATGTACTCGGGCGCGCCTCCGCAGCGGAACTGGTGGCGGAGGTTGATCCTGTGGAAACCCAGCCCCAGGTCGGCGGCGGCCTGACGGATGAGCTCGACCGACCCCACCTCGGAGGAGCGTACGACCTGTCGTTCGTCCAGGAGGAAGACCGGAACGCGCGCGGCCTCGATCAGCTCCCTGACCTGGGGTCTCTTCGAGTTCTTCGCGGATTGTGCCCTGAGCCGGTGAGCTTCGTCCGCGATGATGACGTTGATGTGGTTGCCGTTGACCTGGGAGAAGTTGTTGAAGTAGGCGAACTTCTTGCTGTCGGCATTCCGGCCTTGTGCGATGTTCTTTCTGAGGGTTCTCGTGAATGATCTGCTGCCGGTTGCGTGGACGGCGTCGACGCCTTGTGCGTTGAACGCACGCATCAGCTCGAGCGCGATCACGCTCTTGCCCGTGCCGGGGCCGCCCTCCACGACGATGACTTCCTTGTGTTGTTCCGAACGGGCCCGCTCGACCTGGGCTCGGACGTAGTCGTAGGCTTCGCGTTGTTCGTCCACGAGGGGGAAGACGGAGCGCCGCCCCAGACCTCTGGCGACGGAGGCCATCAGCGGCTCGGTCGACCGCACTGTCGCGGCGAGCAGCTCCTTGGCATGGGATTCGGACTTCTCCGGGGACAGGACGGAGCGCAGATCGTCGATGAAGCGCTCTCGATCGTCATCACTGTACATCCGTGTGTATCGGGGGTCCGGTTCCGCGTGGGGAAGGTCCGCGATGGATATGCTGTCCACGGTTTGCTTGTTCGCGTTGTGCATGTTGGCGACACACGTCACCGAAGCCATCCGGAGCAGTGGAACGAAGCCGACCATCATCTGCCGATACCCCCACGCCTGGTTGGCCGGGTGGACCTGCGCGTGTTCGGTGTAGTCGACACGCACGAGCTCGGATCCCGGCTCGAGTCCCACCCGGGACCATTGCTTGTTCTCGACTATGACGACGGCCATGTCTCCGGTGCCCGGATATGAGCCGACGAGGGCCACGTCCATACGGGCGTCCGTGATGGGGAGCTTGAGTTCCAGGAGCATCTGGACATCGCCGAGTCCGGCCTCGGCGAGGAGTTCGGAGACATGGAGAATGCTGTTCTCCCAGGATCTGGCCTCACCGGGGCTCGGCGACCTCCCCGTCAGTCTGTACAGCTCCTTCGCCATTTCAGGGATGAGCCGTCCGCCCTCGAGGGTGTCTCTGACCTCGATGGCCGTCCCGCGGTAGAGGGGATTCAGACCCACTGACTCGTCCCTTCCCGGAGTGAATGTCGGTATATGACTGATTATGTCCATGTTTAATGGAAGAATCTGCTCATACGTGCTCTCAGAGGCGAAACGACCGTGAGTGCGAGGAGGGATGACCAGGTCATCGAACGAATGGGTCTGGGCAGATTCCACAGATTCATCCCGGCGGGAACACGGCGGTCAGGTCTCTGACACACTGCTGCGCATGGCACTCGACCGACAGCACATCCTCGGCCTCGCGTACGGAGCGCCGGATCGTCCGGAAAGAGAGCGGGAGACCGTCGACTTCCGCTTCCGGGGGATCGATGCTGTGGCCGTCTGCCAGCCGGATGACGAGCAGCGGAGGCTGAGAGCCGCTCAAGACCGGACCCTGGTGAGCCGTCTCGGCGTCTTCGAGGTCCTCCAGACACTGCCGCTCGGTGCGTGGATTCCTGTCGACTCCCTCACGGCGAGGGAGAGGGCGATCCTGCCGGCGGTGCCGCGATGGGCTCTTCAGCGGAGGAACCGTCACGTCCTGAGGCTCGCTGACGTCCCCGTCGATCTGGAGTTGGTCGTCGTCCCCGGCGAGAACTGGCAGGACGCGCTCGACCGCGCTCGCCACCTCGGTCCTGCCGCGCGGCGGATGGCTGTCTGCGACTCTGCGCCGGGCGATCCTGTCCCGGCGCTACTGGAAGCCGACTACCACTGTGTCGGCCTGGCCGTCGTGGACGGCAGCCGCCCGCGCACCCTCGTCGAGCCGCCGCCACGGTCTTCCGATGCGGTGGCCGCCCTGCGGTGGAGGCTCGCCGAGCACGTGTACATGGCCCTGCGCGAGCGGGAGCTCACCTGCGTTTCGTCGACCGCCCAGCCCAGTAGCGAAGCACTGAGGGTGCCCTGAACCGTGTGAAGCGCGTGCCGATTCGCCCGTCGTACTCCCTGTGGCGGTCCACCGAATCAGAGCACAGCCGCGTCCATCTTTCCCGGGCCCCGGTCCGAGATCCGTCGTGCGCCAGGTAGGCCCACAGCTCCGACCAGACCGCCATGTTGTGCGCGCGGGCATCGGGCTCGTCCGCGGGGTCGTGCAGCTCGCACAGGGACCGTACCGGCGGCTGACGGTTCCGGTCGGCCGCCCATCCGGTACAGAACGCGCACGCGCACCACAGGAGTTCGTGGTCCGCGTACTCCGCGAGCCCTGATCCCCTCATCCAGTCCAACAGATGCGGGTTCAGGACGTTCGGGCTGCTGTCCTTCGGCTTCGGACTCCACGGCTTCCCCCATGGCAGCGGGGTGTAGCGGGTGGAGGAGGTGTCGCCGATGGAGGAGAACGACGCCCCGTGCACCATGGCGTCCACGCCCGCCAGGTCGGTGCGCAGAAGCGCTGTGTCAGGGCAGTGGGACACGATCGTCCGCAGGGCCTCCGCCTTCGCGACCGAACTGACGGGGTTGCCCTTCCCTCCGAGGATGAGGGCCTTGGGCGTCCGCGTCCGCCGGAGGATCTCGACCAACGGTGTCGGATCCCCGGCCAGCCACGCCGCTTCCAACGGAAGGGCCAGGACCACGTTTCCCATGTCCAGGTCATCGATACGCCGGGCCGCCTCCTTGATGGCGGTCTCACCGTCGGCATCGGCCCGGAAGAAGCCGGACGGTGTCAGGACCAGTGCGGCGGGATTGCATATGAGCAGGGCCAAGGCCTCATCGAGGCTCGGTTCACCGAGGACACCCAGGCCGTCCAACGTGAAGGGGGCGTCGGGTGTGGCGATGTGGTCCTCGTACCTCGTGGGGTCGAGGACGGTGGGACAGTCGTGTCCGTGGATGCGGCGGAAATCGGACAGCCGGGACGCCGCCTTCCTGCCGGAGAAGACGACACCGCTGGCCGCCGCGGAGACACGACCCAAGGGGGAGTGCTTGGTGTCCTTCACGTGGAGGAGTATCCGGCCCCGAACCGGGGCCAGCGGGTCGGTAGGTGCGTTGTCGGGGGTCGGAGACGGGGTCTGCCCAGGGGGTGGGGGCACCGCTTCACCTCATGTGTCCGCACGGGGAACTGTGCGTAGCGTTCCCTGACGGGCGCGGAACGGAGCATGAGTGTCCACATTCGGCCAGATTCGACTCCCTCGTCGTGCCGCGCGATGCGGCCGGATTCGGGACCGATGACCCCCATGCGTGTCGGGGGACGGCTCTATGCTGGGGACGCTGTACAGCACGGAACCGGGAAGGCGGACCCAGATGGCGAACCGATGGTGGGGCAGGCCCTCGGAGTTCCCCTGGGAGCAGTCCGCCCTCGAGCACGTCCGCGCGTACTTCCCCGACCGGGAGCCCTACCGCGCGTGGGCGGGGTTCACCTTCACCGCCCGCAACCAGCGCATCCGCGAGTGCGACCTGTTCGCCGTCACCCCCCGAGGGGTCTTCCTCGTCGAGATCAAGAGCCACCCGGGCCGGGCCACCAACCACGGCAGCGAGTGGATCTTCACCAACGGGCACCGCAGGACCATCACCAACCCGCTGCACCTGACCGACCTCAAGGCCAAGGAACTCAAGAGCCGTCTGCAGTGGGCGGTCGACAAACTCGGCCTGCGCGGTGTGAAGGTCCCCTTCATCGAGGCCGGCGTGTTCCTCTCCGACGAGGGGCTGCGCTGCGACTTCGACGAGGTGCAGAAGGCCAAGGTCTACGGCCGTGAGGGGCTGGAGAACCAGACCAACCTGCCGGGCGTCTGGAGCGGACTCCTCGGCGCCCCCCAGCGCCAGGTCGATCCCGGCTTCCTCAGGAACGTCTCCCGACTCATGGAGACGATCGGGGTCATGCCCATGGACCGGGCGCTGACCCTGGGGGAGTACACCCTGGAGAAGCGCTCCTTCGACAGCGGCCCCACCTGGACCGACTACAAGGCCAAGCACCAGCGGCTGGGCGGAACCAGCAGGGTGCGCCTCTACCACTACGGCGAGACCAACGGCGAGGACGAACGCCGGTCGGTCGAACGCGCCGCCAAACGCGAGTACATGTCCCTGGAGGGCATCTCGCACGAGGGCATCGTCAAGGCCGAGTACTTCGGGGTCATCGAGGAGTCGAGCAAGGACCTCGGTCCCGCGGTCGTCTTCCGGCACCACTCCTCCTGGCAGCGCCTGGACCACTTCATGGCCGAGCACGGGGACGGACTCGACGTCGACACGCGGATGGAGATGGTCCGCCAGCTCGCCGAGGCGGTCAACCACGCCCACCGCAACCGTCTCTACCACCGCGCCTTGGCCGCTCGCAGCGTGTGGGTGGAGATGGACGGCGCCTACCCGCGCCTGTACATCGCCGACTGGCAGGTCGCCTCCCGGGAGAGCCTGCGGCTGCGCAGCGGCGGCCACACCCGCCACACCACCTCGGGCGCGGCCACCTCCCACCTGGAGGAGGTGCTGGGCGGGCGCGCGTTCGCCGCGCACGTCGAGAAGGCCGCCGAGGCCTACCTCGCCCCGGAGTTCCCCGACTACACGGGCCGCGCCGCCCCCCAGGACCTCTTCGGCCTCGGGGCGCTCACCTACCTGATCTTCACCGGCCGACCCCCGGGCCGGAACCGCAGCGAGCTGAGCCAGCAGATCCAGGAGCACGGCTGCCTGACCCCGGCCGCGATCAGCGACGACGTCGTGCCCCAACTCGACACGCTCGTGCGCGAGTCCACCCGGCGCTCCCCCAACGACCGGTTGGCCAACGTGCAGACCTTCCTGCGCATGCTCGACCAGGTCGAGGAGTACCTCACCCTTCCCGAGACGATCACCGACCCCCTCGACGCCCGCCGCGGGGACGAGGTCGTGCAGGGCTGGAGGGTCCGCGAGGTCCTGGGCAAGGGGGCGACCGCCCGCGCCCTGCTCATGGGGCGCGACGACCGGCCGGAGGAGGTCGTCTACAAGGTCGCCCTCAACCAGGAGAGTGCCGCCAAGGCCCTGCGCGCCGAGGCCGAGACCCTGCGGACCGTCGCCGGAAGCACCAGGATCGTGGCGCTGGCCGCCACGGGCGACGAGACGGCCTCCGGTGTCCTGGAGATCGGTGAGCGCACCATCCTGCCGCTGGAGCGTGCGGGGGAGAGCACCCTGGCCGACTACCTGTCCCGGCAGGGTGCCCTCGGCCCCGGTGAGCTGCTGCGCTTCGGCCGATACCTGTTCGACGCGGTCGAGCACCTGGAGGAGCACGAGGTCTTCCACCGCGACATCAAACCCGCCAACCTCGGGGTCCGGGAGACCCGCAAGCAGGGCAGGGCCCTGGTGCTGTTCGACTTCTCCCTGTCCAAGGCGCCCGTGGAGAGCGTCACCGCGGGCACCCGCGGCTACCTCGACCCCTTCCTGGGCCAGGACCGCCCCTACGACGACGCGGCCGAGCGCTACGCGGTGGCCGTGACCCTGCACGAGATGGCCACCGGGGAACTCCCGGTCTGGGACGACGACGGTGTGGGCCCGGAGTTCCTCGGCGACGACGTCGTGGTTCCCCGCCTGGCCGAGGAGTCCCTCCCCAAGCAGAGCCGCTCCGCCTTGGTGGCGTTCTTCCACCGGGCGCTGCACCGGGACCACCGCCAGCGCTTCGGTTCGCTGGCCGACATGCGTGACGCCTGGGAGTCCGCCTTCCGCTCCGGCTCCGTCACTGACCAGGTCGAGGAGGACGAGGAGACCCGGCTGCGCAACGCGCAGAGCGCCACACTGGACACGCCCCTGCACCTGGCCGGTCTCACCCCGCTGGCCCTGGACGCGGCCCAGCGCCTCCTGCGCTGCGACAAGGTCGGCGACCTGCTCAGCAAACCGGTCCGGGAGATCACCCACATGCGCGGTGTTCCCCTGGCCGTCCGCAACGAGCTGCGCAAGAGGTCCTCCGAGTGGCGCAGGCGCCTGGACGTGGCCGAGTACGCGGTCGCGACCCGGGTCAAGCTGCCGAGCGGCGCCGGGGACGACGTCAAGCGCAACGCCGTCCTGGACCAGGTGATCCGCCAGTTCCTCCCGACGACCACCGACGCCAACCGCCAGTGGGTGCGGGTGGTGCGCGAACTGGTCGGGATCCCGGAGGGGAGGAAGGGCCGCAAGAACTGGTGGCCCACCCGTCGCGAGGTCGCCCGCAATCTGGGGATCCCCCGTTCCCTGGTGGACGAGAGCCTGCGACAGGCGCACACCTACTGGAGCAAGAACGCCTCCCTGCTGGGCTCGGTCCGCGACGACGTCGTGGACATCCTGTCCCGCAACAGCCGGGTGCGCGAGGTCGGACAGATCGCCGCCGAACTCCTGACCCTGCGCGGCTCGACCCTGGAGGGCGACGAACGCTCGGTCTACGCCCTGGCCGCCGTGCGCGTGGTCACCGAGTGCGAGGAACAGCGCGTCGAACAGCGCTTCGTGGTCCGCAGGTACGACCGCAGGGTCCTGGCCGCGCAGGTGATCGACGACGATCCCCGGGTGCCGGTCGAGGGCGACCTGTTCGACTACGCCGAAGACCTCGGGCGGCGCGCCGACGAGCTCGTCTCCCTCGGCGACGCCGACCTCCTGCCCAGCCCCACCGCGGTCAGGGAGGCGCTGCGCGGGGTCGACGCCCCCGAGGGTATGGAGCCGTTCACCGACACCGCCCTGGTGCAGATCGCGGCGGCCGCCTCCGGCAACGCCGAGGCGACACCGCGGCTGGAGCTCTACCCGGCCGACCTCGACCTGGAGCGGGCCCTGCGGATCACCCAGGCCGTCGGCTACCTGGGCAAGCCCGGCATCACCCCGGAACAGATCCAGGACCGGGTCCTGTCGCGGTTCCCGGCGCTGCCCAGGCCCGACGAGCAGCGGTTGCGGGCGCTGCTCAAGCGGCTCCACCCCAAACTCCAGGAGACCCCGGTCGGCGGCACCGTGTGCTGGTACCTGGAGCCGGAGGTCACCACCTACCAGCCCTCCACCCACACCGGGCACCACGTGTCGGACCGGGGCGACGCCGCGTCCGCCGAGACCTGGAACCGTCTGGCGCAGGCCGTGCGGCGGGGCGGCTACCGGGCGGTCAAGACGTGGATGCCCGACACCGAGCGCGCGGCCCACGCGCTGCGAAGCATGTCCGGTGTGGTGCCCTTCGACGTCTCCGCCGAGTTCGTCCACGTCGTCGACGAGGTCATGGACGGCATGGGAAGCGCCCTGAACTGGGACATCCTGAGCGAGGCCGACAACAGCCGCCCCGAGCCGTTCAATCGGATGCTCGCCGAGGTGTTCCGCCGCCTGGGGGAGCGGGTGCGTGCCGCCGGGACCGGCACGCCCACCGACGACGGCGTGGTGCTGCTGCACCGGGCGACCCCGCTGGCGCGCTACGAGCCGGGGCGCGCCCTGTTGGGCACCCTCGTCCAGGAGGCCCGTGAGGCGAACCGCAGCCCGTACGGACTGTGGCTGCTGTGCCCGATGCGTGGACCGCAGGCGGTCGCCGCCCTGGACGGGCGCCCGGCGGGCATCATCGCCGAGTCCGAGCAGGTGCTGCTGCCCAGGGGGTTCTCCGTACCGGAGACGGTGCTGGTCGGCTGATTCCGGCCGACCGGGACTTCGTTCGTCCGAGGAGGAGCTGACCGGCGCGTGCCGGTCGGTTCCTGGCTGCCGCTCTTCGTGAAGAAATGTCTTCACAGTGGCATTCGGGCGTTCACGTCGGAAGTCGACGGGATTTTCGGATATCAGAACACTACTGGCAGGTAGGCGCTAGCGTCGTTCTTGCCGGTCTCCCCGCGCAGTCCTCCGTGTCATCTCCCATGCGATTGGGTGGGCTTCGCTGCTGCGGGTGTGGTTCTTCCTTCTCTGGGGCGAGTGTGCGTATTTCTTCTGTTCGTGTGCAGAATTTCCGGAGGCTGCGTTCGGTCAGGGTGGACCTTGACACCGACGCGACGGTCTTCGTGGGGGCGAACAACAGTGGCAAGACGTCCATGACCCACGTCTTCCGCTTCTTCTTCGGTCGCAGGAAGAGCGACCTCACCTTCTACGACTTCAACTCGGGCTGTTGGGGTTCCTTCCAGGAGGTGACGGAGCTCGACGACGAGGCTGTGGGCGAACTGCCGAGGATTCGGCTCGACCTGTTGCTGGAGGTGGAGAAGGAGGATTGGTATCGCGTCGTCGAGCTGATGAGCCTCCACGACCTGGATCGGGACATCGGTCGTGTGGCACTGCGATTGGAGTTCGCGCCGCGTCCGGAACTGGTACCGAGGTTCGCGGAGAGCCGCGCGAAGGCGAGGCGGGCGAAGCAGGACCTTGCACCCGGGGAAAAGGGGGGCTACGAGCCCTGGCCGGAGGACCTGCGCGAGTACCTGGATCGGGAGTTGGGTTCGTCCTATGCGTTCCGGTATCACGTGATCGATCCGGCTTCCTTCGACCGGGAGGGGGCCGAGTGCGCGGAATCGGATGTCATCGGGTGCGTATGCGACTCACCGGCCGCCGCGCAGGAGTTCGTCGACGGCCTCATCCACGTCGACATGGTCGACGCGCAGCGCTTCCTGTCCGACGACCAGAACGCCAAGGGCCGCGACCTGTCCCGGCACGTGCGCAGGATGCTCGACCACTCCCGGTCGAACGAGGTCGACCACGCCGCACACCAGGCGGTCAAGTTCTCCGAAGCTCGGGTGCAGTCCTATCTCGCCGACAAGTTCGCACCCACCTTCGAGCGACTGCACGGGGTCGCGGGGCCTGGCGTGCGCAATCCCCGGCTGAGCGTCCGTAGCCGACAGAGCGACCAGACGCTCCTCGCCGAAAGCGCATGGGTCTACTACCAGTTCACGGCGGGCGAGCACGACGAAACCCGGCAGCTTCCCGAGCGGCACAACGGATTGGGCTACAAGAACTTCCTCTTCATGCTGTTGGAGATCCACGAGATGCACCGCAGGTGGGTCTCAAGCACCGGGCGACGGCCGCTGGTCCACCTGGTGGTCATCGAGGAACCCGAGGCGCACATGCATCCCCAGCTCCAGCAGGCGTTCCTCAGGATCGTGCGCGAATTCGTCGAGGAGGAGGGCGAGACCGGATTCCACACGCAGCTCATGGTGACCACGCACTCCCCACACATCATCCACGACACGACCTTCGACCCGATCCGGTACTTCCGCCGGGCCAACATCGACGGTGTGCCGATCTGCGAGGTCAGGGACCTGTCCCGGCTGCAGTCCGACGACACCCGATTCCTTCGCAGGTTCCTCACCCTGACCAACTGCCACCTGTTCTTCGCCGACGCGGTCATCCTCGTGGAGGGCGACGCCGAACGCGTCCTGCTTCCCCTGATGGTCGCCAACCATCCCAGCGGCCTACACCATGTCGCCAGTTCGCACATCCCCCTCCTGGAGGTCGGCGGGTCCCACGCTCACCGCTTCAAACCGCTTGTGGAGTTCCTGGGGTTGCCCGCCCTGGTGATCACCGATCTGGACAGTGTCACCGATAACGCCTGCACGGACGGTCGCACCCGTAAGAAGGCGTGCCGGGCCGAGGCCGACGGAGCCGTGACAGCGAATCCCACGCTCGCCGGCTGGCTGCCGGGCGTGGCGGACATCGATGCTCTCCTGGAGCTGCCTGAGACTGACAAGAAAGTCGAGCACCGCGAGGGCATGGTCCTCTCACGTGCGCGTGTCGCCTACCAGACCAGGCAGAAGTTCGTGTGGGAGGGGCGAACGCACATCGCGGCCGGGCGGACCTTCGAGGAGGCCATGATCCTGGAGAACCTCCCATGGATTCGCACGCACGGCCAGGAGATCGGATTCCGTCCCCCGGAGGGGGAGCCCGTTGAGGAACTGCTGGAGAAGGTTCACGGCTTCGTCCGCAAGCCCCCGGCGGGAAAGACCAATCTCGCCCTGCACTTCTTCGAGCTGTACGCGGACGAACGGTGGAAGAACCCGCAGTACATCAACGACGGGCTGTCCTGGCTGAACGACGAGCTCGACGGGGAGGTGGAGCTGTGAGCACGGCGCTCGGGCACGATGGCGTCGACGCGGACGAGCAGATCCGCGCGATCCTCCAGGACCCGGTCAAGCGGGGCTTCGTGGTGATCGCCGGGGCCGGCTCGGGCAAGACGACCTCCCTCGTCAGGGCGCTGCGCCACATCGGCCGACAGGAGGGAGCCGCGCTCCTCGGGCAGCGGCGCCAGGTCGCCTGCATCACCTACACCAACGCGGCGGTCGAGGAGATCACACGCAGGGTCGACGCCGACCCGCTCTTCCACGTTTCCACGATCCACAGCTTCCTGTGGCGGTTGGCGCAACCGTTCCAGGGGATGATCCGGACCTGGGTGCGGGAGGACATCACCCGTGTCATCGACGAGCGTGGTGCCGACGATGCGGCCAAGTACGTCGAGGAACTGAAGCGGGTGGACGACCCCTCGCTGCGTTTCACCTACCAGGCGGCGA
This sequence comes from Nocardiopsis sp. FIRDI 009, assembly GCF_003386285.1. Taxonomy (GTDB): domain Bacteria; phylum Actinomycetota; class Actinomycetes; order Streptosporangiales; family Streptosporangiaceae; genus Nocardiopsis. Next base: position 61,405 of record NZ_QPNC01000028.1, on the reverse strand, counting down.
GGAATTACGGCACGGGCGCCCTGGGCCACCACGAGGTCCTGCGCATGGTCCCGGAGATGATCATGCGCCACGAACGCCTGGCCACGATCGTCGCCCAATCATTCCCCTACGTCCTGGTGGACGAGAGCCAGGACACCGATTCCCGCGTCGTCGAGGCTCTGCGGAGCGTCGAGAACAGAGAACGGGGAAGGTTCTGCGTCGGGTTCTTCGGCGATCCCATGCAGCGGATCTACCTGCAGGGGACCGGACTCGTCACGGGTGACGGCACCTGGGCGGTGATCCGCAAGCGACAGAACTGGCGCTGTCCGGAGCAGGTCCTCAACGTCATCAACCGCATCCGGAGCCAGTCGCCTCATGACGGGGACCTGCAGCAGGTACTGGGTGGGGATGAGGTGCGTCAGAGCCACCCGGGGTACGCGGATCTGTTCGTGCTGCCCTACCAACGGGAGGACGACACCCAACTGGATCAGGTGCGCGACCGCCTCGCCGTGCGACAGGGAGACGTGTGGTGGAGCCGGGGGAGGGAGGGGGAGCACCTCAAGATCCTCGTTCTGGAGCACCGCTTGGCCGCTCTTCGGCTGGGTTTCGGGGACCTGGACCGTGCGTTCCGTCAGGCGAAAGGAAAGTCCGGAGGAAGGCTCAAGGACGATTACACGGAGGGCGCGCACTGGAGCCTGACACCCGTACTGGACCGGCTCATCCCCCTGGTCGAGGCGGTTGAGGCAGGCCACGGCGTCAACGCACTGGCCATGCTCAGGGGGTTCTCCCCCCGACTTCGCGACTTCACCGAAGGTGAGGCTCCGGTGCAGGTTCTGTCGGAGCTGAAGGCGGACACGGACACGCTGGTCGAACTCCTCGCCCGCACAAGTGAGAAGCCCGTCGCCGAGGTGCTGTGCCACGCCGTCCGGTCAGGCATCATCCGGCGGGACCGTCGGATGAAACCCCATCTCCCCGACAACGGTGGCTTCTCCCTGCCCGAACGGGCCCTGGAGGAGGAGGGGCCCGAACCCGAGGAGGAGACCGCGCACCTGCCGGAGGAGAGCAAACGGGAGAGGCAGAAGAGTCTGGCGAACGTGATGCGCTCGTACCTGGCCTGTCCGGCGGGCCAGCTCCGCGCCTACCACGACTACCTCAGGGGCCGTTCGCCCTACGGAACCCAGCACGGGGTCAAAGGAGCCGAGTTCGAGCGGGTCCTGGTGCTGCTGGAGGACGACCGCAGCAACTGGAACAAGTACTCCTATGAGAAGCTCCTCGGGCTGAGGGAGTCGAGCAAGTCCGACCGCCAGAACCTGGAACAGGACAAGGAAGACACCCAGGAACGCACACGCAAGCTCTTCTACGTCGCCTGTTCTCGTGCGACCCGGTCCCTGGCCGTGGTGCTGTTCACCAAGGATCCGGACACCGCGCTCCGACGGCTCCGCGAGTCCGACGGCCCCTTCCCAGCGGGTAGCATCCACGGGATCGAGGACCTGGTGACACATCAGGTGTGACGCCCGGGCTCCCGTCGACGGCGGGAGCCCGGGCCACATCCCGTGGCGTGTCCCGGACGCACGTGCGGTGGTCTACGGTCCAGCGGTCCTGGGCGGGGAGCCGGTCAGTCGGCGCGGTATAGCTTGCGCCCTCAAGCGCTCCCCGGCGTCGCGGCGGTCAGGCCAACGTCAGCCGGTGCTTCCGGTCGGCGATGCCCAGCCGCGTGCACATGCCCTCGAAGTGTTTGGGATCGGTGTCGCGGATCAGGGTGAACACCCCCTTCAGGACGTGCGTCGCGGCGGCGTCCAGGATCGGTTTGCCGACGGCGTCAGGGGTCCGGTGCGAGTTGCTGTGCAGGAATCGGGTCAGTTCCCCGGCGAGGTCGCGCTTTCCCGGGAGCAGCTCTTCGACGGCCTCGGTCAGGTTTCCGCCCTTCTCCGGTACCCGGAACTGGAGGAAGTGTTCCAGCATCTTGCGCGCGTCGTTGGGAACCGAGGTCGCCAGGCGTAGGTCGGCGTCCAACGACGTGCCGTCGATCGCGTCCAGCAGGTTGTGCGTCACGCTGTGGAAGAGCAGGAGGTACTCGGTCTCCAGGATGACCGAGTCCCTGCCGCGCTTGGCGTCCAGCGGAACGAGCACCGGTGCGCGATCCGCGCCCTCCCCGACCGACTTCATCATGTGCAGCGTCGTGGGGCTGTCCTTGCGCTTGAGGTCCCTGCTCCAGTGGCGCAGGAAGACGGTGTTGTGCGTGAGGACGAAGAGCTGTCGGCACAATCCTGCGTCCGGGTCCAGTTTGGCGATCAGCATCGAGTAGACGCCGAACATCAGGTGGTCGTCCAGGCTGGAGACCGGGTCGTCGACGATGACGATGGTCTTCTCCAGGCTCCGGCCCCCGCCCGCCAGGCTGGTGAGGAAGTAGATCAGGGCGATCGCGGTCCGTTCGCCCTCGCTGAGGTGGCGGGCGGGGCGGTCGTGGCGCAGCACCCGGTAGCGGCCGTCGTCGTGGACGAATCGCAGGTCCGATCGCCGCAGCAGGGAGGAGATGTCCCTGTTGAGTTCGGTGAGGAAGTACTCGGGATCGTGTCCGAGCCGGGGGATCTCGCGCAGCACCTCCTGGCACTCGTCCAGCGTGCGCTCCTGCTCCCGAATCCGCCGCGTCAGCTCCGATGCCTCGCGGTCGTGGTCCCGGATCGGGGTCGCGACGTCGTGCAGCATGCGTTCGAACTCGCGGTCGGCGGCCCGCGCGCGTTCGTCGGCCAGTGAGTCCGTGCGGGCGTTGTGGTCGTCGATCATCCGGCCCAGCCCGGCGGTGTCGACCGCCACCGGCGCGATGTCCGAGGGCAGCTCGAGCAGGGCGAACATCTCGCCCCTCTTGCGCTCCAGGACCTCCACGACGCGGTCCAGCCCGTTCTGGAAGGCCGTGACCGCGCTCTCGACCTTCTTGTACGTCTCGTCGTAGTCCTCGCGCATGTCCTCGAAGAACTGTGTGCGGTGCGGGAGCGCGGAGAAGAAGCGTTCGGCCTGGGAGCGCAGGAGGCGCGTCTGTGCGACGGCGTCGTCGAGTTCGGCCAGGAGGCGGGTGTAGCCCTCGTCGAAGTGGCGTGCCAACCGTGCCCTGCGGCCGTCGGTGATCTGCCCCTCGCAGAACAGACAGGTGTCGCGGTCGGCGTGCAGCCTGCCGCCCTCGCGCACCCACGCCTCGTGTTCGGGACGACCGACCAGTGCGTCCAGGGCCTCGGAGGCCACGGTGCGGGCCAGTAGGGCCACGACCCGTCCCTCCAGTGCGCCGAGCGCGAGGCCGCGGGCGTTGACCGGGGGAATCGGTTCGGGGGCGGACCCGGCGATGAGGCTCCGGTCACGGTCGCGCGCGGCGTCGAGCTCCTTCTGAGGAGTGAGCGGAGCCTGCAGGGCCCGCTTCACGTGGTTCCTGTTGAAGCCCCGGTTGAAGCGGCCGCTCACGGGCCCGAGTTCGCGGTGGGCCCTGCTCCCCAGTTCGGTGCACAGACGGTCCCGCTTGCGCTCGACCGACGTGCGCTTCTTGCGCAGGTCCCTCAGTTCGGCGCTGGCCCGTTCGCGCTCGGCCTGCGCGGTGTCCCTGCGCTCCTGCTGTTCGATGGTGGGCCGCCCCAGGTAGAGCAGCGCATCGGCGTCGGCGCCGCCCTCTGCCTCGAGGGCGTCGAAGCGAAGGTTGCGCCGCACGTACTCGGAGCCGAAGAGGCGGACGTCGTCCCAGATCCAGTGCCCAGGACCCTCGACCGTCTCCGTGGAGTCCGGGGAGTCACCGGTCCGGACTCTGACCTTCATACCGTGGGACCACGTGGGATCGTCCGGGACGCCGCTGATCAGTTCGGCGAAGGTGCTCTTCCCGGTGCCGTTGGGGGCGTAGATCAGGTTGAGCTTCTCGAAGTCGACGGCGTTGTCGTGCTGCCTCCATCCCTGGAAGCAGCGGAAGTCCTTGACACGGGTGACGCGCTTGATCAACGGGGGTCCTCGAAACCGCGTGAAGAGTGGGAACAGGAGAATCCAGGATGACAGGGCGGCACTCGTGATGTGGGGCATTCTTCCCAGTTCACGCGATCTTCGTTCGACTCCGTGGATACCGGAGGGCGATATCGACGGACGCGACCTTGAAAACAGTGCATTGCGCGATAAACCACGCCAGAGCGAAAAGAAAGCATCAAGCATTCGAAAGAGGACATGCGGAGCGAGGTAGGTCCACACGCCGGGGGCGAGCTGGAGAGGGCACGGAAGGGTTGACGAGCCCCGCGGGGCATGGCCATCGGGTCTCGCCGCCGGTCGCGGGGACCGGCCGAGCGGCTCGGTCCGCTCCTCGAGCGGTCGCACCGCCCGGAACACTCCCCACGGCCCGCCGCCACCGCGGGAACCCCGACGGGACAGGGGATTGCGGATGGCCGGAAGGGGACATCGGCTTTACCCCCACCACCCCTCTGCGTAGGCTCACCCGGGGCGCGGACGCCCCCATGAACTCGGGAACACGCGACCCCTCGGAGACGACGTGCGGCGACGCCAACGACTCGCACTGATGCTGCAACTGCTCCTGGTGCTGGCCGCGGGCCTGCTGGGGGTGGTCACCAACTTCGCCACCGACGGCCGCGCGACACCCCTGCCCCTGCGGGTGATGGAACAGGCCGCCGTCCCGGGCCTGGTCCTCATCCTGGTGGTCCTGCTCGTCGGCCACTTCGCCGTCTACCGTCTGGAGCACCCGCCGCCTCCCGAGTTCGCCTGGCAACCGGGGCGCTCTCCCTACCCGGGTCTCGCCTCCTTCCAGGAGGACGAGGCCGCCGTCTTCTTCGGCCGGGCCGCCCAGACCACCGAGGCCATGCGCCGCCTCCACGGCGTCGGCGCCGAACCCCACGAACGCTTCCTGGCCGTCATCGGCGCCTCCGGCAGCGGCAAGTCCTCCCTTGTCCAGGCCGGGATCCTCCCCCGGCTGCGAGGGCAGCGCTGGAACGTCCTGCCCGTCATGGTGCCCGGAGCCGATCCCGTCGGCGCCCTGGCCCGGGCCCTGGCCTCCGACCAGGCGCAGGCCGACGCCTACGCGCGCCGCATCCGCCGTGACAGCGGTGAACTCCTCACCCTGCTGCGGGGGATCCGCCGCGAGACCGGAGGACCCCGGCGGACCGTCCTGGTCGTCGACCAACTGGAGGAACTGGTCACCCTCAGCGGCGACCGTGACCGGGACCTCTTCCTCACCGCGCTGCACGACGCCCTGCACGGCGACCGTCACCTGAGGGTGGTGGCCACCCTGCGCGTGGAGTTCCTCGGCGACCTGCTGGGCGGCCAGACCGCCGAACTGTTCACCAACCCCCTCGCTCTCGGCGCGCTGAGCCGCCAGGACCTCGTCGAGATCATCGAACGCCCCGCCGAGGCAGCCGGTTTCCGCTTCGAGGACGGTCTGGTCGAGCGCATCGCCCTCGACACCGGAAGCGGCGACGCCCTCCCGCTGCTGGCCTACCTCCTCCAAGAGCTCTACATCCGCGCCGGCGCTCGCGGGATCGCCACCGAGGCCGACTACCGGGCCCTCGGCGGCGTGGAGGGAGCGCTCGCACGCCACGCCGACCAGGTCACCGCCGAGCTGCGCACCGAGGCCGACCTCGACCGCGTCCTCCGGGTCCTGCTGCGCTTCGTCACCGTCACCAGCGGCGACGCCACCCGCCGTCGGGTGCCCCTGGCCGAACTCGACCCACGCGACCGCCACATCGTCGACGCCTTCGTCGACGCCCGCCTTCTGGTCAGCGACGTCCACGACGGCGGCCCCGTCGCGCAGGTCGCCCACGAGGCGCTCTTCCGTCAGTGGGCGCCGCTGCGCCAACAGGTGGAGGCGCACACCGAACGCCTGCGCCAGCGCGCCGAACTGGAGCGCTGGGCGGGCGACTGGGAGAGTTCGGGCCGCCACGCCGACTACCTGCTCACCGGAGCCCGACTGACCACCGCGGAACGCTGGTTGGACGCCCTGCGCGAGAACGACCAGGACACCCCCGCGCTCACCGCCTTCGTCGACGCCTCGCGCCGTCGCGACCACGGGTTCCTGCGCCGAGTGTCGCTCTCGATCGCCGAGTACGTCCTGGCCGGGGTCGAGGAGCATCCCGAACTGGCAGTCCTGCTCACCCTGGCCGCCCTGGAGGAGTGCGAGCCCGTCCCCGTCGTCCGCGGCGCCCTGCTGTCCGCGCTCGCCCACAGCCACTGCTCGGCGGTCCTCACCGGTCACACCGACACCGTGCGCAACCTCGCCTGGTCACCCGACGGAGCCCGGATCGCCACCGCCTCCCGGGACGGTACCGCCCGCCTGTGGGACGCCCACGGAGGTCTGGTCCGGGAGCTGCGCGGCCACATGGGCATGGTGGAGATGGTGTCCTGGTCCCCCGACTCGCGGCGGCTGGCCACCGCCTCCCGGGACCACACGGTGCGGGTGTGGGACGCCGACTCCGGGGAGACCCTCCTGCGCCTCACCGACGCCACCGACGTGGTGCGCGGCGTCTCCTGGAGCCCCGACGGGCGCTACGTCGCCGCGGCCTCACGCGACCGCGTCGTCCGGATCTGGGAGGCCGACACCGGCCGTCTGAGCACCCGGTTGACCGGGCACGACGATAACGTCCTGGGCATCCGCTGGTCGCCCGACGGCACCCGCCTGGCCACCGCCTCCCACGACCGGACCGTCATCGTCTGGGACGTCGGCGACGCACGCGAGGCTGTCAGGCTCACGGGCCACCGCGACTTCGTCGAGGGGGTGTCCTGGCATCCCGACGGGACCCGGATCGCCACGGCCTCGGGCGACCACACCGTCCGGGTGTGGGACGCGGCCACGGGCGAGCAGAGCCTCCTGCTGAGAGGCCACCGCGACCGCGTGTGGAACGTGGAGTGGTCACCTGACGGCCGCCTGCTGGCCACGGCCTCGGCCGACCGCACCGCCCGGGTCTTCGCCGCCGCCGACGCCGAGGAGCGGGTCGTCCTGCGCGGCCACACCGACTCCGTCTGGGGCGTGGACTGGTCACCCGACGGCACTCGCCTGGCCACGGGGTCGGAGGACGGCACCGCGCGACTGTGGGAGATGGAGCCCCGCACCGTGGAGCACACGGTCCACGGCGCGCAGGGCGCGGCGGTCAACGCCGTGGCGGCCCGAGACGGCACCGTCGCCGCGGCGGGTGAGGACGGAACCGTCCGCGTGTGGGAGGAGGGTGGTCAGGAACCCGTGTGCCTGCGCGGCCACACCGGTGCGGTGCGCGACGCCGCCCTGTCCCCGGACGGCACTGCGCTCGTCTCGGGCGGCACCGACCGGTGCGCCCTGCTGTGGAGCCTGGAGCCGGGGCGGGCCCCGATGGAACTGGGCCATGAGGGCGCCATCGTGGAGTCGGTGTCCTGGTCGCCCGACGGAGAGCGCGTCGCCACCGGCGCCCAGGACCGGAGCATCCGTGTGTGGGACGCACGCGACGGCTCCCTGCTGACCGCGTTGCGCGGCCACCAGGACTGGGTGGTGGGCCTGGCCTGGTCGCCCGACGGGCGGATGATCGCCTCCTGCTCCGACGACCGCACCGCCCGCGTGTGGGACCTGACCACCGGTCGCGAGCACGTCGTGCTCACCGGACACGAGAACTGGGTGGACTCCGTCGCCTGGTCCCCGGACGGGACGCGCCTGGCCACCTCCTCGGCCGACTGGACGGTTCGGGTGTGGAACCTGGCCTCGGGGCAGACCGAACGGGTCCTCACCGGACACGACGGTCGGGTGCCCGCGGTGGCCTGGTCGCCCGATGGCGCCCGTCTGGTCACCGCGTCCCACGACCGCACCGTCCGTGTGTGGGACGCCCAGGGCGAGGGTGAACCGCTGACGGTCGGTGTCCACCGCGACCGTGTCCTCAGCGTCGTGTGGAGTGGCGGGTCCCGAATGGTCGCCTCGGGGTCCGCGGACGGCACCGTGCGGGTGTGGGACACGGACATGCCTTTGGCGGAGTTGACGCGTGTGGCGCGCCGGCGCACCTTCCGGGCGCTGACCCGGGAGGAGCGTCGCGCGCACCTGCTCGCGGTCGGTGAGGACGAGGGCCGGGGTCAGTAGACCCGGGTGACCTCGCGGACGTCGGTGGAGACCAGGTAGTCCTTCGGATCCAGGTCCATGGCCTCGCGTTCGGGGGAGTCCCAGTACCGGCGGTTGCGCTCGGTGAACGTCTCGGGGCCGTCGTAGGAGATCTCCCAGATGAAGTGGCGGCGTTCTCGGTCGATCCAGGCACCGCCGAGGGAGAAGCCGAACTTCAGCCGCAGGGGGACGATCTCCTCCTTCCAGCGCTGGACCCACTCGTCGAGCAGGCCCTCGCGGACGGTGTAGGTGCGTACCTGGGTGGTGGCGGGCACGGTTCTGCCTTTCCGGGGTGGTCGGTGCGGGAGCGGTCGTCCTCAGTGTTCAGGTCACGGACGTGAGGGCGGGTGGGAACGCGAAGAGTATGGCGGATGAGGTGCCTGGGTTGGTGGCTGGTCTGTCCAGGTATCCGGCCACCCTGCCGCAGGGGTGTGGGCATGACGACGGCCGGGGCGGGGGAGCCCCGGCTGTTCGTGTGCCCGGTGGTCGTCTAGGACCGGGCTGCGGAGAGGAAGGCGTCCCACTCGACGCTGGGGAAGGGCAGGTGGTCGTGGGAGGGGTTCTTCGAGTCTCGGACGGCAGCACCGCAGGGGAGGTCAGCGACCTCGACACAGTCTTGATCCTGCCCGCTGTAGCTGCTCTTTCGGAAGCCCGTGGGGATGTGCGCGACTTCCACACAATCCTGGTCGTGGCCGCTGTAGCTGCTCTTTCGGAACTTCAAGTAAGTCAATGGTCACTCTCTCAGTGAGTCCGCAGCCTCCTGGATCAGAGCGGCGGACTGCTTCGTGCTCAGTGCGGACCCTTGCAGGTCGCCGTAGTTCACGTTATAGCGCTCAACTTCGTCTTCTTGCTCGAAGAAGACAGATCCGGCAATAGTCCCAACGTAGACGATGGAACTATCACGAGGATCTGGAAAGTCCAGGATCGTGAACGGGGCCGTGAGGCCAGCGTGTGAGCCTGCTCGGAACGGGATGACCTGGACATCGATGTGCGGCATCTCAGCCATGTGCAGCAGGTGCATGAGCTGTGCGTACATGACATCAGGACCGCCAATGAGACGGCGCAGGGCAGCCTCATCGAGTATCGCTCGGAAGTGAGCAGGCCGTACGCGTGTCAAGATCTCCCTGCGCGCCATCCGGAACGCGACCCGTCGTTCGATCGCGGGGAGAGAGGTGTAACGCCCGCCCTCGAACAGCGCGTGAGCGTACTCGGGTGTCTGCAGTAGGCCTGGGACGCACAGAGCCGCGAAGGTTCGGACCGTTGAGGCTTCCGCTTCGAAGTCGGGCAGCGCACGGTCATCGTCGAAGAGCCCTTTGTACTTGGACCACCAACCGCGCTGCTTGGCATCTCGCGCGAGCGCGTGCATGGCTTCGCGTACCTGGGAGTCGTGGACCTTGTAGAGATCCAGCAGTTTGTCCAGGGCTGCCGCTGGGACGGTCTTGGACTCGGCCTGCTCCATCTTCCCGAGGTTGGACCTCCCCAACCCGGCCTGTTTTGCGGCTTCAGTGAGGGTCAGGCCGGACTCGACGCGAAGGCGTCGAAGCTCTGAGGAGAGTCGACGTCGCCGGATGCTTGGGCTATATGGCGTTGGCATGGGGTGAGCCTAGCTGAGATTTTTTGTGGAAACCACTTTTTCTCGTTGACAGTAGTGGATGCGCAAGTGATGATGGTGTGCGTAGTCAGTGATCGGCGTCTCACTGAGCGTCAACCTCGTTCGTGCTGGTCAGGCTACGCAGTGCCCCTTCCCGGTGTTCGGGAAACGCGAAGGTTGATCCTGCGGGCACACCGAACCCCCGTCCGCTCCACGCACGCAAGGAGTCTGTTCGTCATGCCCGCAACTGCCCCCATGCCCGTGCTGCCGGAGATCACCGTCTCCCTCAGCGAGCTCGTCCCGCCCCGCTGCCGCCACTACTTCAACCACCGGTCTGGTCGCCCCCACTACCGCACCCGCCGCTACGACTTCGGCTCCTCGCCCCAGTACATGCCTCTGGTCCGCGCCTTCCTCAACGCCTGCGCCGCCGAGCGGGACGAGGACTACCGCTATGTGTTCACCCTGCTCGGGTCGGAGTTGGCGAACAACGCGCTGAACCACTCGAAGTCGGGGGAGCGGTTCGGGTTCTACACCCTGCGGTGTGTCCGTCGCCGTGACGGCCTCCACCTCACCTGCCGCGACCAGGGGGCCAGGCGCGCCCCCACTCGTGGGAAGACGGACGACCACCACCTGACCGCTGACCCTGACGGGCTCAGCTTCGACGCCGAATCCGGACGCGGACTGGCGCTCGTCGACGCCCTGGCCACCGACTGGGGAGACAACGGCGTCACCAGTCACCGGCAGGTGTGGTTCTTCCTCGCCTACGACCTCACCGGTAGCCGCTGGAAGGACGTGCCGTAGGAGGGCTTGCGCTCCTCGGCAGGTCAGTCAGCGCCACCGAACTCAGTGTCGCCTAACTGACACGGGCCCAGGAGAGCGTTGCAGCGCTCGTCCCGGGCCCACCAATCCCAGATTCCAAACCGGCCAAGGTAAGAAAGCAGGATCGATGACGCATCCTATCCCCGCGCCCCGACCTCCCAGCGACCAGCTCTGCCGTCCCGTCCCCCGCCCCCAGCCGTTGCTGGGACCCTTCTGTCCCTCCTGCGTTCACCGGTCCTGCCGTGAACGCCGTGCCGAGCGCCTTCCCCGGCTCGGCGGTCACCGGGCCGAGTTCGCCCGCGAACACCTACGCGCGGCCTCCGTTCAGGCGCGCTATCCCCACCTGGTCGTGTGGTTCGGCGAGTCCACGCAGTCCTACTGGGTAGCCAGGCCGGACGGACTCACCGAGGCTCCGAACCTCGGAGCCCTCCTGCTCCTGGTCGGACCCGTGCAGGTCGGGGCCTGAGCGGATGTCACACCGGGTGGTGGCCATGTTCGAATGTGACCGCCACCCGGTGCCTTTCGCCGCGGATCGGCGCGCGGACCGGCGGTCGGGGTTGAGGAATCGAGGTGCGAGCAGCACTCTCCAGGCGGGACAATGAAGGGACCCTGTCCCTCTCGTCGTGTTTGGAGCCCTCGTGGTCGATCATGCGCAGCTACTGAAGGACTTGCAGAAGCAGGTGCGTCTGCTGGAGACGGACCTTCGGGAGCGCGGCGAGGATCCCACCGCGATCAAGGGCACCGGTCCGAACGGGCAACCGGAGACCTTCGACGCCTACCTGAAGCGCGAGTACCAGCGAGCCCGAGACGCCGAGCGGACCGAGACCACCGAGGGTGAGTGGCGTGAAGGGCAGATCACCCAGGCTGCGGTGGCATGGGTGCTATCCACGGTGTTCCTCCGCTTCTGCGAGGACAACGGGCTCTTGGAGCAGCCCTTCATCACGGGGCCGAAGGACGAACGCGACCGGTACAGCGTCGCCCAGGAGTTGAAGGAAGCCTGGGTCCTCCAAGGCCGGAGCGAGAACCCGGATGCTCCCGAGCGCACCGACCGGGACTGGTTGGAGCACGCTTTCGAGCAGATGAGCGTGTCCTCGGTGATGGCCGGGCTGTTCGACAAGAAGCACAACCCGATGTGGTCGATCACGCCATCTCACCAGGCGGCGAGGGCGCTCATAGAGTTCTGGCGTGAGGTGGGGGAGGACGGCCACCTCGTCCACGACTTCACTGATCCCGAGTGGAACACCCGCTTCCTCGGTGACCTGTACCAGGACCTGTCCGAAGCGACGCGGAAGACCTACGCGCTCCTCCAGACACCGGAGTTCGTTGAGGAGTTCATCCTCGACTACACGCTGGAACCCGCGATCGAGGAGTTCGGACTCGACGGCAACCGGATCTACCAGGAAGACAACAAGGGCTTCCGTCTGATCGACCCGACCTGTGGGTCAGGGCACTTCCTGCTGGGTGCCTTTCACCGCTTGCTCAACAAGTGGCGCGAGGCCGAACCTGGTACGTCTGACTGGGAGCTGATCAATCGCAGCCTGCGCAGCGTTCATGGGGTCGACAAGAACCCGTACGCGGTGGCGATCGCGCGGTTCCGTCTCCTCATCGCCGCGATGAAGGAAGGTGGCATCACCACCCTGAGCGCGAGTAACCCCGAGTGGCCCATCGTTGTGGCCACAGGTGACTCCCTGATTCACGGTCGTGGTGCGCCTCAACGTCAGGAAGATCTGTTTAGCGAGAGCACTGTTCACCGCTATTCGACCGAGGACGTGGCGGAGTACGGTCAGGAGTTCGGTCTCCTGAGTGCGGTGAGTTACCACGTTGTAGTGGGAAACCCGCCCTACATCACGGTTAAAGACAAGCAGGAGAACCAGAACTACCGAGGTCGTTATTCTACGTGTTCTGGTACCTATGCGCTCTCTGTGCCGTTTGCAGAGCGTTTCTTCAATTTGGCCAAACGCGCGGGTGGTGACAAGATCGGCGCTGGCTTTGTCGGTCAGATCACTGCGAACTCTTTCATGAAGCGCGAGTTTGGGAAGAAGCTGATTGAGGAATTCTTTCGCAACAGGGTACGCTTGACTCAGGTGATTGACACATCCGGAGCTTATATTCCGGGTCATGGGACGCCAACGGTGATTCTTATTGGTCGAAACATGATGCCTCCGCATTCGGGAACGGTGCGTGCCGTTCTTGGGATCCGTGGTGAACCCGAGCAGCCTGAGATTCCTGCTGATGGCCTTGTGTGGTCGGCGATTGAGGAGCAGCTTAGGATTACTGGGGAATCTGAGTCCGACTGGGTGAGTGTCGGAGACCTTCCTTGGGATGCATTCAAGGATTACCCGTGGAATCTCACTGGAGGTGGGGCTGGGGGTCTCATGGAATCTATAGAGTCGAGTCCAGGGCTCCTTGCAGATCACCTCGATGCGATTGGTCGGACCACCCATACCGGGTTGGACGACGCGTTCTATGGTCCGGCTTCAGGGATGAACACCAGAGGACTTTCTCCTTATAGTGTCCCGGTTGTTTTGGGGGATGGCGTTCGAGACTATCTGATCTCGCATCCGATTGCAACGATGTTTCCCTACGATGAAAACGGATTTCCTCGCGATGCCTCTTTTGGTGAAGAGAAATTTTATTGGCGGAATCGTGGGGTGTTGTGCAGGCGGATCGACTTTGGGGAGACCCCTGAGGGTCGGGGGCTTCGCTGGTGGGATCACAGCATGTTCTTTCCGAAGAGGTATAGGTCCCGCCTTTCGATTCCCTTTGCTTTCGTGGCTACGCATAACCACTTTGTGCTTGACCGGGGTGGGAAGGTCTTCAATCGTTCGGCCCCGGTGATCAAGCTGCCGGAGGGAGCTACGGAGGATCAGCACCTAGAGTTGCTGGGGGTGCTGAACTCATCGGCGGCGTGCTTCTGGCTCAAGCAAGTGTCCCATGACAAGGGATCGCAAGGTGTAAATGAGGGATTTAAGTCTCAAGAGTGGGAGAGGTTCTACGAGTTCACCGGGACCAAGCTCAAGGACTTCCCGCTTCCCCAGAAGCTTCCCCTGGTCCGCTCCAAGGAGCTTGACGCTCTCGCGCAGAAGCTCTCCTCTCTCGAACCTTCCGCAGTCGTGGAGTCGGCCACCCCGACCGCAGAACTCCTCAAGGAATCCCACGCCGAGTACGTCGCCACCCGTCAGCGGATGATCGCTCTCCAGGAGGAACTCGACTGGGACGTCTACCACCGCTACGACCTCATCTCCGACGCCCAACTCGCCGAGCTGACGATCCCCGACACCGCCGACGTCCCCAAGATCAACCTGGGGGAGCGGGCCTTCGAGATCGTGCTCGCGCGCAAGATGGCCGCGGGCGAAGCCTCCACCGAGTGGTTCAACCGGCACGGCTCCACGCCCATCACCGAAATCCCCTCGCACTGGCCTGACGCCTACAAGCAGGTCGTCGCCAAGCGGATCGAACTCATCGAGTCCGACAAGAACATCAACCTCCTCGAACGCCCCGAGTACAAGCGCCGCTGGCAGTCCGAGCCCTGGGAGAAGAAGCAGAAGGCCGCCCTCAAGTCCTGGCTGCTCGACAAGTGCGAGGACCGCCGCCTCTGGTTCACCACCGACGACTACGGCGACGAGCGCACCCGCCCGCTCTCCGTCCGGGCCCTGGCCAACCGGGTCCGCGACCTGTTCCCCGAGGCCGCCGAGGTCGCCGCGCTCTACGACTCCGACAAGGACTTCGGACAGGTCATCGAGGAGATCACCAGGACCGAGCACGTGCCCTACCTCGCGGCCCTGCGCTACAAGGAATCCGGCATGCGCAAGCGCGCCGACTGGGAACACGTGTGGGACCTCCAGCGCCAGGAGGACAAGCTCAACGCCGACCTCGCCGAGGGTGAGGAGGAGAAGCGCCTCGACATCCCCGTCCCGCCCAAGTACAAGTCCTCGGACTTCCGACGGAACGAGTACTGGTCCAACCGGGGCAAGCTCGACGTCCCCAAGGAGCGGTTCATCTCCTACCCGGGTGCCGAGACCGACACCGATCCCACCCTCCTGCTCGGCTGGGCCGGGTGGGACCACGCCCAGCAGGCCGACGCCCTGGCCACCCTCGCCCACGAACGCCGCGACGAACTCGGCTGGGGCAACGACGAGGACACCCGCGACAGGATGGTGCCCCTCATGGCCGGACTCCTCGAACTGCTGCCCTGGGTCGAGCAGTGGCACACCGAGACCGACGAGTACGGCGACACCCCCGCCGACCACGTCCGGGAGGACCTGACCGACCTGCGCAACACCACCGGCATCACCGACTCGGAGATGACCGGCTGGCGGCCCCCGGCCCCCACCCGGGGTCGGCGCAGGAAGTCCTGACCTCCACTACCTCACCCCGGGCCGGACAACCGCTCCGGCCCGGGGCCGCATCCGGCCACACTCGGCCACCGTCCGCCGGGCACCCCGAACGGCCCCCGGGGACGCCCCACCGATCCACCGACACCGCGCCAGCACCGCACACCATCCGCGTGACATGGGCGTTCCCCGTTACCGGAACCACACCCCAGCCGCCCCGTGCGTGTCCGACCTGGGACCTTCGTCGGTGTGGAACCCCCACAGCCAGGGCATAGGCTGGAAACCCCTGATAGAACACAAGGGGACCGCGTACCACAACCACCCCGATGTCCCCACCGCACAGGGCATCCCGGGGTCCGATCACGCGGCCTCCTCCACTGGCGTTCCCGCTCACCGCACCCCGATCCCTGACCCGACCCGATGGCAGAAAGGCGCACCCTGGCGATGACGACCCCTCCCTCCGGCCCGGGCGGCAACGGCCGCGTCATCAGCGACCTGATCGACATCCCCGAGGCCGTCCAGGACGGCGATCTGGTCGTCAAGCTCACCGAGAGCACCACCACCCGCCAGGCCCAGGCCATCGCCGAGTACGTGGTCACCCCGCAGCTCGCCGAGTGCTTCGACCAGGCGCTGGAGACCATCCGCTCCTCCGTCGCCGACGGCAAGTCCCAGGCCGCCTACCTGCACGGCTCCTTCGGCGCCGGTAAGAGCCACTTCCTCGCCGTGCTCTCCGCGATCCTCGACCACCACCCCGACGCCCGCAGCAAGCCCGGCCTGGCCGACATCCTCGCCAAGCACGACACCTGGCTGGCCGACAAGAAGTTCATCGAGGTCAAGGCCCACCTGGTTGAGGAGACCGTGTCCATCGAGGCCAACATCCTCGGCGGATACGTGCGCCAGGTCCGCGCCGACCACCCCGACGCCCCCGTCCCGGCCGTCTACCGCGCCGACGGGCTGCTGGCCGACGCCCGTGAACTGCGCTCCCGCCTCGGGGACGACGCCTTCATCGACCAGCTCCCCGCCCGCGAGTCCGGCTCCGGCGACGGCCAGGGCAGCGGCGGCGCCGACGTGTGGGGAGCCTTCGGCGGCCCCGCCGCCTGGACCGCCGACACCCTCGACCGGGCGTTCGCCGCCCACCCCGAGAGCGCCGACCCCGCCGAGCGCACCCTGCGCGAGGAACTGGTCAGCGCCCTGCTCGGCGGGCCGTTCAAGCGCTACGCCGCCAGCGTCGGCGACTCCGGGGACGCCTACCTCAGCATCGACGAGGGCCTGTCGGTCATCAGCCGCCACGCCAAGGAGCACCTGGGCTGCGACGCCGTCGTCCTGCTCCTGGACGAGCTGATCCTGCGCTTCACCGCCTTCATCGGCGACGAGGCGCGCATCAACAGCGAGATCCAGAAGATCGCCAAGCTCGTCGAGTCCTCGCACAGCCACCGGCCCGCGCCCATCATCAGCCTCGTGCCCCGCCAGCGCGACCTGCGCGACCTGGTCGGCCTCGGCGGCGGCACCGAGGGCATCTCCCAGACCATCAGCTACTGGGACGGCCGCTTCGGCCACATCAAGCTCGCCGACGCCAACCTCACCGAGGTGGTGCGCCACCGCCTCATCAAGCCGCGCGACGACGCTGCGGCGGCCGAGATCGACGCCGCCTTCGAGCGGATGCGCAACACCCGCGCCGAGGTGCGCGACACCCTCCTGGACAGCGACGGCGGCGCCGACACCAGCACCTGGGAGGACTTCCGCAACCTCTACCCGTTCAGCCCCGCCCTGCTGCACGTCATGGTGGACCTGTCCGGGGCGCTGCAGCGCCAGCGGAGCGCGCTCAAGCTCCTGCTGCAACTACTGGTCAACCACCGCTCCACCCTGCCGGTGGGGCAGATGGTGCCGCTCGGCGCGGTCTTCGACGTCCTCATCGAGGGCGAGTCCCGCCCCTTCAAGGACCAGCTCAGCGCCGAGTACACCAAGATCAGCGCCTTCTATCGCAACCGGGTGCGCCCCTGGCTGCTGGACAAGCACCGGCTCACCGAGGCCGACACGGCCGGGCTGGACGTGCGCTCCCCGTTCCGCCGCGACGACCTGCTCGTCAAGACCCTGCTGCTGAGCGCGCTCACCCCCAACGTGCCCGCCCTGAAGGACCTGACCGCCGGGCGCGCCATCGCCCTCAACCAGGGCATCGTCAAGGCCCGCCGCACCGGCCAGGACGTCGCCGCCGTCACCCAGTTCTTCAAGGACATGGCCGCCCAGTTCGGCGAGGTGCGTGTCGGCGCCCAGTCCACCAACCCCACCGTCTCGCTCAACCTGCTGCGCGTGGACACCGAGTCCCTCATGCGCAGCGCCTACACGGCCGCCAACGACCACGCCCTGCGCCACCTGTTCAAGCGCCTGCTCTGGGAGGAACTGGGACTGGACGAGGGCGCCGGACGCACCACCGTCGTGTGGCGCGGCACCCAGCGCACGGTCGAGATCGTCTTCGGCAACGTGCGCTCGCCCGAGGACATGGACCGCGAGGACTTCCAGCCGATGGCGGCCAACGCCGTGCGGGTGGTCATCGACTACCCCTTCGACGAGGGCGACCACAACCCCACCGAGGACCGGCGCCGGGTGGAGGCGCTGCGTCAGGAGTTCACCGAACCCGTCGCCGGGCTGGTGTGGCTGCCCACCTTCCTGTCCCCGAACCGGATCGAGGACGCCCGCCGCATCCTCATGATGGAGTACCTGCTCCAGCCCGACATCGTGGAGGAGAAGGCGCCCGACTGGAGCAGCGACGACCGCCGAGAGGCCCGCGCCCAGCTCGACAACCAGCGCAACCAGCTCACCAACCAGATCCGCTCCCTGCTGCGCGGCGCCTACGGGCTCGTCGAGGCCGCCCCCGACAGCGGCGACTACGGCGCCCCCGCCGATCCGCACATCGAGCCGCTGCCGTCGTCGCTGTCCATCCCGCTGGAGGCGGGCAGTCAGTTCCCGGCCGCGCTGGAGCGCGTCACCTTCAAACTGCTGGACCACCTGTACCCGGAGCACCCGGACCTGTCCAGCCCCACGGGCAGGGCCGCGGTCCGCCGCAGCGAGCTCAGCACCGTGCTCGCCGCCGTCGAGGCCGCCAAGGCCGACAGGCTCAACCGGTACGAGCCGCCCAAGACCGACCTGCCCGTGCTGCGGCGCATCGCCGACCCCCTGCACATCGCCACCGTCACCGAGGTGTTCGTGCTCCGCGACGACTGGGTGCGCAGGATCGACCGGTACGCCAGCATCGACCAGGCCACCACCACCGACGTCAACGTCGGCAAGCTCAAGGAGTGGATCCGCTCCCGCGAGGACGGTCAGGGCCTGCCCGAGGACATCGTCGACCTCATCGTGCAGGTCTACGCCGTCCAGAGCGACCGCGCCTGGATCCGGGGCGGCAAGCGCTACACCGGCGCCACCTTCGGCCAGCTCGCCGGCGACATCGTGCTGCGCCGCCAGGAACTGCCCTCCGAGGAGGACTTCGAACGGGCCAACGAACGCGCCGAACGGATCTTCGGGCTCACCCGCCAACCCCTGCGCAGCGCCCGGGCCGTGCAGCGGCTGGCCGAACAGCTCAAGGAACAGGCCCGCCGCCTGCAGTCGGGCACCGAACACCTGGTGGGACAGCTCACCCGGCACGCCCAGGTGCTCGGACTGGACGACGACGCGCCCCGCCTGCGCACCGCCCGCGCGTGCGACGATCTCCTCGGCCGCCTGGTCGGGCTGGCGGACGACACCGCGCTCGTCACCGCCCTCGGCCAGGCCGACCTGCCCGATGAGGCCGGTGTGTACAAGATGGCCGTGACCGGCGCCGGAAACCTGGCCAGTGCTCTGGACGCCGCCCAGTGGGAGCTGCTGGAGGCCCTCGAACCCCTGGCCCGCGAAGGCGGTGGACAGTCCGACCAGGCCGCCGGAATCCTCGCCCGGCTCCAGGAGACCGCGCGCCACAACGAGAGCAGCAAGCGTCTGGCCACCGCGCTCAGCGCCGCCAACAGCGAGGCCGTCGCCCTGCTCGTGCGCAAGACCCCTGCCCCCAATCCGGATGCGGGCTCGGGCGGCGGGACCAGGACACCCGAGAACACGGGTAACGGAACCGGCACCGGTCCGGGGCCCCAACCGCAGGACACCACCTCCTGGGTACGGGTCGACTCCCACGACGACGTGGCCGCCACCGTCGCCAAGCTCCGCCGCGACCTCGGCATCCCCGAGGACAGGCCGATCCAGATCACCATCCGGGAGGCCGAGTGACCGCCACCCGAGGCGCCGACCCCGCCCCCACCGCGCTCGGACGGGTCAACGAGGAGGCCGTCACCAGCGCCCTCCAGCGCGCCCTGGAGGCCGAACAGCGCCGGGTCGACAAGGGCCACCGGCCCTCCGCGGCCCGCGCCCTCGCGCTGTCCGCCGACCCGCACTGGGAGGGCCCCGACACCCTCGCCGTACGCTACGGTGACACGGACCTGACCGTGCGCGTCGCGGGTGCGGACAGCGTCCTGGCCATCGTGCGCGAACTCAGCCTGCTCGGCGAGGACGTCGACTACCTCGTCGTGCTCACCCCGATCGACCCCGCCGACTTCGGCGAGGCACTACTGGGCAGGTTCCTCGGCGAGGACGTCACCCGTCTCAACGACTGGGAACTGCTCGCCACCGACCTCAAGGTCACCGGGATCGACCCGCGCCTGTACTCGGGCCGGTGGAGCTGGCTCGCCCACACCCTGCGCGGCATCCGCGCCACCCGACAGCTACGCCTGGGCACCGGCGTGCTCAAACTCGAACAGGCCCTGTCCATCGCGGTGTCCGTGCGCTTCGGCCGCGAACCCGGCGAACAGGTCGACAGCGCCGCCCTCCTGGAGTGGACCCGCGACCCCCACGCCGTCGCCGCGTTCACCCGCCTGGGCGAGGACGAACGCGACGAGCTGCGCGCCGCCGTGGTGGAGGCCCTGGGAGCCGTCCCCCGGGTGCTGTTCACCCTCCTGGACCGCGGCCACGCCCTGGACGCCATCCCCATCGGGCTGGCCCTGGGCGAGCTGGCCCGGGCCGCACGCGACGACCAGTTCGGCGAGGAGCAGCGCGGCAGGGTCGCCCACAACGCCCTCATCCGGGCCCAGGAACGCTACTTCGGACTGAGCCAACCCACCCCGCGGGACCTGGACGAGTTCGGCAAGGCGTGCATCGCGGCGCTCCTACGCCAACTCGACCTGCCCGACCCAGTCCACGCCGACGAGACCATCCGCCGGGCCGAGGAACTCCTCCACCAGCTCGACGCCGCCTCCGTCGCCGAGACCAGCGGACTGCTCGACGCCGGACTGCACAGTCGCATGGCCGACCTGGGCCGTGCCATCGGGGTCGCCCTCGGCGACGGCGACGCGCCCGTCAGCGAGTCCCTGCCGCTTCCGCAGGACCTGCGCGAGGTGGAGGAGGCGCTGAGCAGGCTGTCCGAACACCGCCGCCACGACCCCGACAGCAGCTCCGGTCGGGTCGCCGTCAACGCGGTCCGCCTCCTGCGCCGCCTGGCCACCGGCACCGCCGCGCACCCCCTGGGCGCGTCCGCGCCCACCACCACCCGGGAGTGGGTCCACACCCACGTGCGCGACACCGGATGGGTGGACCGGGCCGCGTCCGTCGTCTGGCACCACCACACCGAGGTGCCCGTCCTCGACCAGGCCCTGGCCACCCTCTACCACCGGGTCCGCGCCTGGCGGGCCCTCGTCGACGCCGAGTTCGCCACCGTCGTCAACCGGTGGAACAGCGGACACGCGCCCACCGACGACCAGCCGCGCGCGGAGAACCTGCTCGACCACTTCGCCCGTCCCCTGGCCACCGGGAACGCGCCCCTGGTCATCGTCCTGGACGGGATGAGCGTCGAGGTGGCCGTCCAGCTCGCCGAACACGTCAACGCGCGCGGCCGTCTCGTCGAGATCGGCCGCCAGAACGCGGACGGCGATCCGGCCCGGGCGGGCGCCCTGGCCACGGTCCCCTCCACGACCACCTGCTCCCGGGCCTCGCTGCTCACCGGCACCCTCACCACCGGAAAACAGGACACCGAACGCAAGGGGTTCCGCGACCTGTGGGCGAGCCCGGCCTTCGGCCGCCGCGACGCCGTGCTCTACCACCAGCGCGACCTGGAGGCCGGGGCCGGACAGCACCTGCCCACACGGGTTCAGGCACACCTGGAGGACACCGGCACCGTGGTCGGGGTCGTGCTCAACACCATCGACGACGCCCTGGCCAAGGGCCGGGAGGGCAACGACCCCACCTGGCGGCCGGAGCAGATCGGCGCGCTCACCTCCCTCCTCGACGCCGCCGCCCGCGTCGGACGGCCCGTCCTGCTCACCTCCGACCACGGCCACGTGTGGGACCGCAGGGAGGCCCGCAAGACCCAGGCGGGCGAGTCCGCCCGGTACCGCACCGGGGAGCCCGGGGAGGGCGAGGTCCTCGCCACCGGCGACCGGGTGCTCGTCGGTGACGGCAGCCTCGTGGTGCCCTACCGCGAGGACATCCGCTACACCGACCGCAAGGAGGGCTACCACGGCGGGTTCTCCGCCGCCGAGATGGTCATCCCCGTCCTGGCGTTCATCCCCGTGCTCGACCGGGCGCCCAAGGGATGGTCCCTGCTCTCGTCCGCCCAGCTCGAACCCGCCTGGTGGTCCCAACCGCTGGAGGGCACCGCCCCCGCCACCGAGACCGGCACGGGCTCCGCCCCCGCCCGGGGAGTGCGATCCGGTGCGGGGTCGTCCGCACCGGGCCGGGACACGGCGGGCGGTCGACGGAAGAGCGGGGGCGGCGGACGGTCGCGCTCGAAGTCCGTCCCGGACCAGACCCCCGCCCTGATCGAGGTGGCGGAGCTGGCCCCCGACAGCCTCGGCGCCAGGGTGACCGCGACGGCCGTGTTCGAGGCCAGCCTGGCGCGTGTGGCCAAGGCGCCGTCCGCCCGGGAGATCGGCGCGGTCATCGACGCCCTCGGCGCGGCGGGCGGCACCCACCCCCGCCTGCCGGTCGGAGCCGCCGCCCGCGCCGCGGGCAAGTCCGAGGCCCCGCACCGGGCCGTGCGCTTTCTCAAGATGGTCAGCAAGGTCCTCAACGTCGAGTCCTACCCGGTCCTGACCCTGACCGACGGCGACCGCAGCGCGGAACTCAACACCTCCCTGCTCCGCCAGCAGTTCCTCACCGAAGGGAGCTGACCGTGACCACCGTCAGCGCCGCCCGTCGCGACGACGTCGTCGGAGCCCTGCGCCGCGGGACCGTCCCGCACAGCGGCCTCGACCTGTTCGCCGTGGGCCTGGACCGCTTCACCCACGCCCTGGACCGGGAACTGGGTTCGGTCAGCGGCGGGGGCGCCGAGTTCAAGGCGGTCCGGGGCGAGTACGGGTCCGGCAAGACCTTCTTCGTGCGCTGGCTCGGTGAGCGCGCCAAACGCGCCAACTTCGCCGTCACCGAGATCCAGATCTCCGAGACCGAGACCCCGCTGCACCGGCTGGAGACCGTCTACCGGCGACTGACGGAGCGCCTCACCACCGCCACCCAGCCGCCCAGCGCCCTGCGCGAGATCGTCGACAACTGGGTCTACGCCCTGGAGGAGGACGTCCTGGCCACCGGCGAGGTGGCCGAGGACGACGAGGAGGCGCTCGACGCCGCCGTCCTGGAGCTGCTGGAGCGGCGGCTGTCCGAGGTCGCCGCCGCCAACCCCGGGTTCGCCGCGGCCCTGCGCGGCTACCACCGGGCACAGTCCGAGGGCGAACAGGCCATCGCCGAGGCGCTCATCGCCTGGCTCGGCGGACAGCCCAACGTCGCGTCCGCGGCCAAGCGCTACGCCGGGATCAAGGGCGACCTCGACCACTTCGGGGCCCTGGCCGCGCTCAAGGGGCTGCTCGTCCTCCTGCGCGACTGCGGGCATCCGGGGCTCCTCGTGGTCCTGGACGAGCTGGAGACCCTCCAGCGCGCCCGCACCGACACCCGGGAGAAGGGCCTCAACGCGCTGCGCCAGCTCCTGGACGAGATCGCCAACAGGCAGTTCCCCGGCCTGTACCTCGTCATCACCGGCACCCCCGCCTTCTTCGACGGCCCCCAGGGGGTCCAGCGCCTGGCCCCCCTGGCCCAGCGCCTGCACACCGACTTCCTGCCGGACCCGGCCCACGACAACCTCTACGCCAGCCAGATCCGTCTGACCGGCTTCGACCTGGCCAAGCTGCACGAGCTGGGCGTGGCCGTCCGGGAGCTGTACGCCGACGGCGCCGACGCCCCCCAGCGGGTGCGCGACAGAGTCGACGACGGCTACCTGCTCGCCTTCGCCGAAGCCGTCGCCGGGGAGCTGGGCGGTCGGGTCGGCATCGCGCCCCGGCTGTTCCTGCGCAAGCTCGTGGACGTGATGGACCGCGTCGACCAGAACCCCGACTTCGACCCCCGGGCGCACTACCACCTGACCGTCGGCGGACACGAACTCACCGAGGTCGAACGCGGGTCCCATGTGCAGCGCGCCGCCAGTGCCGACGAGGTGGAACTGGACCTGTGAGCGGAGCCCCCGAGGACACCGGTGGACCGGGACCGAGCAGCCTCGACCTGCTTCACCCCACCCTCGCCCACCACGTCGTCAACACCCTCGGCTGGCCCGGGCTCCGGCCGCTCCAGCGCGAGGCCCTGGCCCCGCTGATCGACGGCGACGACGCCGTCCTGCTCGCGCCCACCGCCGGAGGAAAGACCGAGGCGGCCCTGTTCCCGCTGCTCACGACCATGGCCGGGCGGTCGGGGGGCGGACTGTCCCTGCTGTACGTGTGCCCCATCAAGGCGCTGCTCAACAACCTGCTTCCCCGGGTCCAGGCGTACGCCGGGTGGATGGGGCGCACCGCCGAGCTCTGGCACGGGGACGTCACCACGGCCGGGCGCCGACGCATCCTGCGGCGTCGGCCCGACATCCTGCTCACCACCCCGGAGTCCCTGGAGTCCATGCTGGTGAGCGTCAAGGTCGACCACCGGGAGTTCTTCAAGAACCTGCACGCCATCGTCGTGGACGAGGTGCACGCCTTCGCCGGGGACGACCGCGGGTGGCACCTGCTCGCCGTGCTGGAGCGCCTCGGCCGGGTGGCCGGTCGCCCCATCCAGCGGGTGGGCCTGTCCGCCACCGTGGGCAACCCCGACGACCTGCTCTCCTGGCTCCAGGGGTCGATGGCGGGTCGCAGACCGGGCAGGGTGGTCGCACCCGGGGTGCACCTGCCCAAGCCCGGCCACGTGCCCGACGAGCCGCCGCCCGGTGACGTCGAACTCGACTACGTCGGCTCCCTGACCAACGCCGCCAAGGTCATCGCCTCCCTGCACCGGGGGGAGAAGCGCCTGGTGTTCTGCGACTCGCGCCAGTACGTGGAGGAGCTCGGCCACGCGCTGCGGGAGCTGGGTGTGACCACCTTCCTGTCGCACGCCTCCCTGTCCCTGGACGAGCGCCGCCGCGCCGAACACGCCTTCGGGGAGGCCCGCGACTGCGTCATCGTCGCCACCAGCACCCTGGAACTGGGAATCGACGTCGGGGACCTGGACCGGGTCATCCAGATCAACGCCCCCGGCACCGTCGCCTCCTTCCTCCAGCGCATCGGCCGCACCGGGCGGCGTCAGGGAAGCATCCGCAACTGCCTGTTCCTGGCCGTCGACAAGGCAGGGCTCCTGGACGCCGCCGGTCTCCTGCACCTGTGGGGACAGCACTGGGTGGAGCCCGTCGTCCCCACGCCCGAACCGCGCCACATCGTCGCCCAGCAGCTCCTGGCCCTGTGCCTGCAGGAGCCCGAGGTGGGCGCGCGGCTCTGGCCCGAATGGTGGGGCGACCTCGAACCCTTCCACCAGGGCGAGCCGATCGCCGCCCACCTGATCCGGGAGGGGTTCATCGACCTGGACGGCGGGTTGATGATGATCGGCCCCGAGGCCGAGAAGCGCTTCGGTCACCGGCATTTCATGGAACTGACCAGTGTCTTCACCGCGCCGCCGCAGTTCACCGCGCTGAACGGGCGCACCGAGATCGGTCGGGTGGACCCGGCGCTTCTGGCCGCCGACGAGGAACGGACCGGCCCGCGCCGACTGCTGTTGGCCGGGCGGACCTGGGTGGTGACCGGGGTGGACTGGCGGCGGCAACGCTGTTTCGTGGAACCCGTCGAGGGCGGCGGCGGGAAGGCCAAGTGGGACTCAGGCGGCCACCTGGGCTCCTTCTTCCACCTCACTCGCGCGGTGCGCGAGGTGCTCCTGGGGACCGATCCGCGGGTGCGGCTCACCCGCAGGGCGGTCAACGCCCTGGCCAAGGCGCGCGACGAGCACATCGATCTCGTACACCCCGGGGGATCGGTGATCGTGCGGTCCGAAGGCGGCGACCTGCGCTGGTGGACCTGGGCCGGAGCCCGGGCCAACCTCACCCTGGCCGCCAGTCTGGGAAACGCCGCCGACCCCAAACAGCAACCCAACGACGCCTGCCTGCGCCTGAACGCCGACCTGGAACCGCGCACCTGGGCCGAGGCCAAACAGGCCGCCCGGGAGAGTGTCACCCTGCCCACGGTGGCCACGCGAGCCCTGGACGGGCTCAAGTTCAGCGCTGCGTTGCCCAGGCACCTGGCCGAACGCACCCTGTCAGCCCGCCTCGCCGACGTCGACGGAGCGCGGACCCTCCTCAAGGAAAGCACCCGTTTCATTGTCCAGTGACGGTTACCCCGGACCTCCCTCCGATGGCTATGAGCGGATGACGTTGGTCCAGCTGCGGAAACTGGCCTATGACCGCCCCGTACGTTCCGTCTACGCGCGCAAGGCGGACCTCATCGCCGACCTGCGTGAGCTGGATCGACGACGCGCGGCCGGAGAACCCGAGGATCCGGTCGCGCACGCGTCCTGGCGACTCCGGAAACACGTTGAGGAGACTGACCGGAGGAAACGGGAGGAGGACTCCCGGAGAATCCTCGACCTCCTGGGGAACTGGAGCGAACCCGAGTACCGGCGGGGCGTCCATGCCGCCGTCGATGCGCTCAACGGGGCTTCCGGACCCTCCGACGAGGAGTGGCAGAGGTACTTCGAAGAACTCGAGACTCTGGTCAGGCCGCTGTTGGAGGGTGGCTGGGAGCTCTGGGACCACCTACAGGAGGGGTACCACGAGCCCGGTCACGGGCCCGTTATCATGGCCCACCTGCTTCGTTCCGGCACTGTCCTCTGCGTCACCTACGACGTGTGGGCACACCAGATCCAGTTCTCCTCCAACGAGTTCTCCGAAGGCGTCGGAGAGCCTCCCTTCGAGTTCGTCGAAGTGCTCGACGACATCGTGACGGTGGACATCGGCCAGGGTGCGGAAGAGGCTCAGCGTGAGGTCGCCGAACGACTCGGCGCACTGGGTCTCCTGGACCCCCTGCGCGTCAAGGCATCGGAGGACAGTACCGTGAGCGCCTCCGATCTCGTCTCCGTGGCTTACCAAAGGTGGATCCTCGAACCAGCGGCTTCCTACAGCGGACTGTCGGTGGAAGAACTCGGTGCCAGGCTGGACGCGGAGAAGGGCATGTCCACCTATGACCAGTTCGTCTGCTGTTTCGTCGGCCGAGATGTCTTGCCGGACTGTGTTCCGAGCGCGGCAGCGCTCGGTATCGCCTCATGGTGCTGGCGCAACGACACCGCCGTCGAGGATTGGCACCTGCCCGACGACGTCCTCATGGCACGCGTCAACATCGCCGTGACCAAGGCGATCCTTCCCCACCTCGACGAGATCGAGGGAACCGACTGGGAGGCCATCGAAGCGTGTTTGACAGATCCGGAGTGGGCGTTGCCGGACGGGCGGAAGATCTCGGAGCTGTTCGGAGAGGGCTGGACGGAGGTACGGCGGACGGTGTCCGAGCAGCTGCGCTTCTGGAAACGTATGGACGAGGATCTCCTTGGCCCGGAGCCGACCCTGCGTCTGCTCAGCGTGGGAGGCGCGACCGGCTACACCCGCCACTGGTGGGGACAGGGCCGTTGGGGCGCGATCTGCGAGCGAATCGTGTGGGATGCCGTCAGAGAGGGCATCCCCCTTCCCGGTGACTACCGGGAAGCCGGGGGCCGGGCACTGCTCCGGGACCTCGCGGATCCCGATCGTCTGGACGACGAAACCCTTCGCTGGTTGATCGACATGCCCGGTGCCGATGTGGGTCAGACGGCGGGATTGCGCCACCACACGGACGCCACCCGTGCTCTGCCCAAGGAGCTCACCATCCATATGCTCGCGGAGATGGAGCAGGACCCGGGCGAGTGAACTCCTTGGACGAAGGCGCTGCGCCGCTCCGTTCTCACCGTTTCGTCTCCGTGGGGCCACTGTGAGGACCGGCATGCGCGTGTTGGGGTGTATGCCCGTGCACGCCGCGAACACCTGCGCGCGGCCTCCCTCCAGACCCGCAACCCGCACCTGCTCGGTGGAGATCCACCGCACCGACTTTGACCTGTGCGGAGAGCCGCAAGTACGTTCTACGTCGATCTTCGCGTATGTCCATCCAGCAAGTGGAGCACCATAGTGAACAGTGAAGCCGTCGAGCAGGCGGCCGCCGTCCCCGGATGGTTTCAGGACAACCTCGATCTGCTGGTCGGCGTCCCCCTGCGAATCCTCCTCATCGTCCTCGGCGCGCTGATCGTTCGGGCGGTGGCCAGGCGCGCCATCTCCCGCGCCGTGGAACGCCTCCTGCAGCCCTCCGAACGGGAGAACGCGCCGAACCGCTCCGCCCGGGGACCCGCGGTCCTCCAGCGTGACGCGTCCCGGGCCAGCGAGAGGCGCCAGCAGCGGGCCCGCACCATCGGCTCGGTGCTCAGCAGCTTCACGACCATCGTCATCGTGGGGACCGCCCTGGCGATGATCCTCGACCAGTTCGGCATCGCCCTCGGCCCCCTGCTGGCCAGCGCGGGCGTGGTCGGCCTGGCGATCGGCTTCGGCGCCCAGAGCCTGGTCGCCGACTACCTGGCCGGCATGCTCATCATGATCGAGGACCAGTACGGCGTCGGCGACGTCGTCGACCTCGGCGAGGCGGTCGGCACGGTCGAGAGCGTGGGTCTGCGGCTCACCCAGGTCCGCGACATCAACGGCGGCCTGTGGCACATCCGCAACGGCGAGATCCAGCGGGTGCGCAACGACAGTCAGGATTGGGCCCGCGCCGTCCTCGACGTCTCCGTGTCCTACGAGTCCAACCTGGAGACGGTCTACGACACCCTGGAGAAGACCGGCCGGGAGATGCGCCAGGACCCGCAGTTCGAGGGCATCCTCCTGGAGGACCCGTCGATCTGGGGTGTGCAGTCCCTGGACGCGGACGGCGTCGTCGTGCGCCTCGCCGTCAAGACCGCTCCGCTCGAACAGTGGGCCGTGACCCGTGAACTGCGCCGTCGCGTCAAGGAATCCCTCGACGCCGCGGGCATCGACATCCCGTTCCCCCAGCGCACCGTCTGGATGCGCACCGGCGACGGCACCCCCGCCTGACGGGGCCGCTCGCCACGGCGAGGGGCCGCGACGTGATGGCCACGCACGACGGGTGAGCGTGCGTGGCCATCGTCGTGTGGCTGCCGTCGCGGTCCCGTCCCCTGGTCGAGGAGACGAAAGCGGCCGGGAACAGCCCCCGAACGTCCCTCCGCGGTCAGAGGGTCCTCTCCTCCCGGACACCGCAGACTGATCGCGTACGGGGTATCGGGTTCCACCTTCACGGGGTCACCGTGGGTAGCGGTGTGTCCGACCGGCCACCGCCGCCCCCACGGAGGTTTCGTGCGACACAGCGAACGGTGTGCACTGGCGACCAGGCCCAGGTGCGTCTGTACCGGTTGCGGAGGAAGCCTGCACGGATGGCCGGGCTACCTCGCGCGTGCGGGAGGAGGCCCGGAGACGGTCAGGGACCTGGGTGAATCCGCCGAACGACTGTGGTGGGAGCGCAGGAGACGGCACCGGGACAACGGCCGCAGGGCCCCCACCCTGTACCTCCAGCGGGCCGGGGCGCGCGTGGCCCTCGCCGCCCTGGTCGCCTGGCTCGCGGACGAGAGGGCGACACGGAACCGGATCGGTGCTCTCGGAACCGGGCTCCACGGCGAGGTCTTCGACCGGGACCTGCGCCGGTACGCCTCGCGGCGCGCCGCGACCGATCCCGCCTTCGCGGATGTCGGGAAGGCGATCGTCGGTCACTTCTGGTGCGACCTGCTCGTGGAGATCGCGCGGGCACTCGACCTGGGCGCCGACCGCCTCGACCAGGTGCCGCAGACCGCCCGGGCGGCGCTGTTCGAGGGATGGGAGGCACCCTCCTGGGACCGGGCACGGACGGCGCTGGCCGGGGCCGCCCTCGGGTTCCTCTGGAAGTGCTTCCAGTGGTTCGCGGGCGCCGACCCGCGGGCGCTGGCCCTGGAGTCGCGCGTCCTGGCGGCGTTCATCTGCCCCGACCCCGGCGGGCACCCCAGGGTCGCCCAGCGCGCTCTCCGGCCGCTGGTACTGGACACCCTCGGTGAGGCGCTCGGGGCCAACCTGGAACCCGGCTGGCTGTGGGGGCAGGAACCCTTGGGGCTGGTTCCGGACCGGGGCGGCCTCGCGTCGTAGCACCCACCGGGCCAGCCCGAAACGGGCTCCCCTCACAGGCGTCACGTCCTCCGCGGGTACCGAGGGAGGACGTCTTCCAACTCCCCTCCCGTGCCTTTCCCGGGACGCGGGGAACGAGTCCGGATGCCGCCGCGTACGCCGGGTCGAGCGGCCGCGCGACGATGGAGCGTGGCGGATCGACCAGCTCGCCCCCCACGGCACCGACCCGGGAGCCCGGAGGGAGAGGGGATCGTGTCGGGGTCGGTTCCGGCCCGCCCGGCACGTCCGGGGTGCCGAAGCCGTGCCGGTGCGGCGCCGCGCGGGCTCCTCACCCCCGCTGTGCCAGCATGGCCAGGGCCTCCAGGATGTCGTGGTCACCCCGGTCGGCCAGACGCTCCCGGACCTGGTCGGCGGAGGTGTCGGAGGCCAGTCCCAGCGCGTCGGCGAGGGCGGCCACCGCGTCGGTCCCGGACACCGGTGCGGTCACACCGGCCAGGGTCAGGGCGCGCGAGAGCGGGTCGGGGGACGCGGAGGCGGCGCCGGACACCCGACACCGCACGCGCCCCTCGGCGAACGTGATGAAGGCGTGGTCGCCCTCGGCGGCGCCCTGTTCCTGGAGGAGGGGGCGGACCGAGCTCATCAGCGGCTGGTTCTTCCAGGTCGCCGCCGACTCCCGGTCACCGACGAGCACCGGTAGGCGCGCCCCGGGGTACAGCCCGGCCCACACCGCGAAGCCGTTCGGCATCGGGAAGCCGGAGCCCCGCAGGTGTTCGGCGTTGACGTCCACGCGCAGCCACCAGGCGCCCTCGGCGTCCCGGAAGCACCGGCGGGTGCGGTCCACGGTGCGGCGGGGACGGTAGGCGCTGTCACCGCCGCGCGCGGGGTCGTCGAGGAGCCCGATCCACCCGGGCCTGGGGTGGGCGAACGCGCTTCCCGACGTCAGGGAGCGGACGGAACTCTCGCTGACGTCGAAGCGGCCCGCGATCGACTCGGCGAGCTCGGCCACCCGCATCTCGCCCCCGGCCCTCTCCAGTTCGCGGCGCACGGTCCCCTCGACCCCCAGGTACTCCTCACCGCCCCAGGAACGCAGACCGAAGACCCTGCGGTCCCGCCGCATGAGGCGGTCGTCGTTGTGCAGCCGTTCCCGGAAACCGGCCTCGTTGAAGTCTCCACCGATGCGCTCGATGAGTTCGTCGACGTGCAGCGGGCGCCCCGCGGCGGCCAGGACGGCGCACGCCTTGTCCGGAAGGCTGCGCCCCCAGTGGATGACCTGGTCGTCGACGACACGGGTCCGGGGCAGCGCCTCGATCCACGCCCGCGCGTGTTCGGGGAGGATCCCCGCCCCGTGCGCGGCCTCCAGCGTCTCACCGAGGGGCAGACAGGTCCTGGTCTCCAGCAGGCCCGACAGGCGTCGCGCGAGGGCGTCGGCCTCCTCGGTGAGAAGCCATCCGTCCGTGACGCGGTGCCCGGGCAACAGGGTGAGGACGACACGCCCCATCGGGATGCCCAGGCACGGAACGGGCAGGGAGTGCTCGGGGCGCAGCGCCCAGAGGGAGTCGAGCGGGGCGGCGGAGCCGAGCCGGGCGGACACCGATTCCAGGTAGGCGGTCAGGGGCTCGCCGAAGGGGGAGTCCAGCCAGGAGCGCAGGTCCCGCTCGACCTGCTTGTGGATCTGGCGGATGCGTTCGCGGGTCACCCCGAACTCACCGCTGATGGACTCCAGGGTCTCGGGGTCGTCGGTGAAGATCCGTCTCGCGGCCACGGCGCGACGGCGCTCGTCGCCGACCATGAACCAGGAGTCGATCTCATCGAGCAGGGTGGCGGCGTGATCGGTTTCCCCGGTTCCGACGGGCGTCACCGCGGGCTCCGCGGACGCGGTGGGGTCGGAGGACGGGCGGTCCTCTCCCGGGGACGCGGACGGACCGGGGGCCTGTGGCTCCCGGGGCGGTTCGGAGTCCGTGGCCGGAGTGTCCGCACCCCGTGCGCCGACGGTTCTGTTCTCCTCGGTAGCCCTGGGGACGCCGTTCCCGACGGGTTCCTTCGGCAGTGTTTCCAGGACGGTCAGGAAGGCGGCCCGGAGCGTCCTTTCCACACCCGTCCCGTCCAGGTCGGAGGTCATACGCCACAGTGGTGTGTCGAGGACCGGCTCCTGCTCGGCGAGGCCCGCGCCCCATTCGTCCGAGCGACCGGTGGCGTACAGCGCGGGCATCACCTCGCCCAGGGCCCGCCCCTCCCAACGGAGCGACGCCAGACGGGCCAACCCCGAGGCCACGTGTTCGGCTCCGACACGCCCAAGGACGAGCGGGAGCCGGATCCGACTCCACCAGCGCTCCTCGGGCAGGCGGGGATGGCCGAGCGCCTCGGCGACCAGCTCCTCGCAGGTGTCGTCGAGGGCGGGCACGAGGTGGGTGAGCCGGAAGTCGACGGGACGGGTCAAGGAGGGGCCTCTCACGCGTGTGGTGCGGGATCACGGCTCACGTTAGGGGAGGCCGGTGACATCCGTGGCCGACGTGCCCCGACGCTGTCCGGAAACGGCCATGAGGGTCTCGGCGTGGTCAGAGGCCGTTAGCGTGGCCGGACGTGAGCGATGCCGACACCCACCGAGACCACCTCTCGTCCGTCAGGGACTACGCCAGCCTCGTGGACCGCGTCTTCGCGCGAGGTCCGGAACGCGTCTGCGACGAACTGTCCGAGTCCGTCCCCGAGACGGCCGACCCCGCCTCCGAACCCGCACTGCTGCGGCGGCTCCTGCGCACCAACGCCCACCTGCTCACCCGGTCCCGCGACCGCACCGAGGTCGCCTGCACGCTGTCCGACGTCCTGGCCCGCGAACCACGGGTGTCCGCATGGCTGACCGGTATGGACGAGGCCCTGCCGCCGGTGCGCCTGGCCGCGCGCGGGCCCGACACGGTGCCCACCGACGCCCGGCTGCTGCGCGTGCTGACCGGCCACCGTGCTCCGGTGTGCTCGGTCGCCTGGTCGCCCGACGGCGGGAAGCTGGCGACGGTGGGCCTCTACGACGCCACGGTGCGGATCTGGGACACGGGAACCTGGCGGCAGGAACAGCGCCTGGACATCGAGGGCGCGTCCCTGGACCGGGCGGCATGGAGCCCCGACGGGCGGCGGCTCGCCGTTCTCGGCAGGAGCGACCGCTTCCCCGACCTCGGAGAGTACGACGCCGACGACGTCCACGGGTGGGAGAGTCGGACCGAGTACGTGCGCACGGTGCTCGTCTACGACACCGCCACCTGGAAGGAGCAGGCCGCCACGCCCACGGCGCCGCGGTCCGGGTACGGAGCCCACCCAGCCATCGCCTGGTCGCCGGACTCCCGGACGCTCGCCATCGGAGAGGACATCGGCGTGCGCCTGTGGGCGGTCGACGAAGGCGAGCGGTCGCCGTGGCTCCTGGTCGGTGACGTGATCACGCGGGTACTCGACCTGCACTGGCACTCCGACGGCGCGCTCGCGGCCCTGGCCCAGGGCGGGGGTCCCGTGCCGGGAGGGAATCCGCCGGTTCCGGAGAGCCTCCTGCTGACCTGGTCCGACCCGTGCGACGACCCCCGGTACCGGGTGTGGGGTCATGGGACGCCCTGGGACTCCGTGTCGGGGGTGCGCTGGCATCCCGACGGGGAACGGGTCTGCGTGTTCTCCAGGCGTGAGCTGGTCGTGTGCGCCCCGGGCTCCGAACGGGTCCTGTGGCGCACCGAACGCGAGCACGGTGCCCCCTGGACGAGGGCCGTCGAATGGTCCCCCGACGGCGGTGTCCTCGCCGAACTCAGGCTCCAGCACCAGGGATGGGCCCACCTCGTCCTGTGGGACGTCAGAGTCGACGGCGCGCTGTCACCGCGCGCCCGGATCGACTGCTGCCCGGAGGAGACCACGGCGCTGGCCTGGAGCCCCGACGGCGGCGCGCTGACCACGGGCGGATCGGGCGGGGTCCGGCTGTGGACCCCGCTGGGAGGGGGACACCACACCCCGGAACGGCGCGTCCCGCGGTGCGCCGATCCCGTGTGGAGCCCCGACGGCGCGCGTGTCGCGGTGCGGTCCTTCCAGGGAGGACCGTGGTACACGGCCGACGCGCGCGACCCGCGAAGGACCGAACCGGCGGGCGACCGGTGCCCCTTCCCGCACACCGACGTCGAGGAGACCCGGGATCTGGTCGAGGCCGCGCGCAGGGAGGGACGCGACTACGACTCCTACGCCAGCATGCACGGTCGCTACGCCCCTGATGCGGTCAGCCCGGGGAGGGAACTGTACGCGCTCGCGGGCGGGCTGGCCCCCGTCAGACTCTTCGACCTGGTCAACGGCGGCAGCCGCAGGCTCAACGACACCACACCCGAGGGCCGTTGGACGCTGGTCAGGTTCAGCCCCGACGCGGACGGGATCGTCACCGTGCAGCACCGCACGGTCAGCTACGGCCGGGGCGGCGACTGGGTGGAGGAGATCGTGTTCACCCTGTGGGACGTGACGACGGGCGAACAGCTGGCCCGTACGCGTTCACGGGGTTCCCGCAGCGGGAGGGCGTGGGCCGACTATCCGCGCGACCTGGTCGTGGGCCGTGCCCACCTGGCCTGGTGCGGCAACCACGGTGTGGTCGCCCTGCACGACGCCCGCACGCTGGAACCCCTCAGCCGTACGAGGGTCACCGGAGAGGTGAACGGGGTGGCGTTCTCACCGGACGAGCGTGCCCTGGCCGTCACCGGGGACGCCGGGGTACGCGTCTTCGACGTGGTCGACGGTGGCCTTCTCGGGTAGTACGCCGGTCGGGTCCCGGGCGGTCGTGTCGGCCCCGCCGCGCCGGGCGGGTCCGAGACCGGCGGTCGTCGGCGTGACCCCGCCCAGTGCGGCCCGCCGCCTCACCCCCGGCCGCGGGCCTTGTGCGCGGCCCGCCGCGCCACCTTGGCGACCCGCCTGTCCGGGTGCAGCCGCCCCAGGGTCTCCAACGCCGGGACCGCCTGGGGGTGGTCCACCCGCCACAGGTCGTCCGCGGTCTCGAGCACCATCCGTCCGATGGACCCTCCGTCGGCTTCCTCGTTGAGCGCGAACAACGTGCTCACCTGGTACTCGCCCAGCTCCATCGGCCCGGCGACGGTGTCGATGACCATCCAGGGGCCGTGCTCGGTGAACATCCGACGCCCCTCCTCCCTGGAGAGGACGTCGGAGCTGAGCAGCGCGCTGGCGGCCAGACCGGCCACGGTCCGCCGCTGTGACCCGAGCAGGGCGCGCAGCGCGGGCGCGGTCCGCTCACCGAGTGAGTTGAGCACCATCGCGCCCAGGGCGCGGCGCGCCGCCCCGTGGCCGGTCGGCGCCGCGGCGGCCTCCGCGATCTCCCGCACCGCCTCCTCCGGCGTGCGGTGGGCCGCCCACGGCGTGATCTCGGCGGCGTGGTACTCCCTCGGCAGCGCCGCCAGCGCGTCGAGGAGCTCGTCCGCCCCGACCGCGGCCAGGGACCCGCTGAGCGGCGCCGGGATCCCCATGCCGAGCAGGAGCTCCCGGGTTCCGTACCGCCCTAGGGGCGTGAGCGCGATCGAGCAGTCGATGGTCCCGGCCGCGTGCGCGCTCTCGACCTCGTCCCGATCGGGGACGCGGGACCGGACGTGCCCCGGCCGGTACAGGGCGGCCAGGGGCGGGGGAGTGCGGTCGGTCAGGCGCACCGCGCCGATCGCGGCGAGCCCGTGCACCGTCGTGTAGAGGATCTCGGTCATGAGCCCCCTCCACATCTCGGCGTCCCGGGCGTCGAGGGCGCCCGGCCCGTCGGCCGGGGGCACCAGGGCCCGGGCCAACCCGCCGAGGGGGAACCCGGCGCCGTCGGGCGCCTCGTAGAGGGAGCGCAGGGTGGGGGGAAGGACGTCGGACCCGTCGATCCCCGTCCGGTGGTACCCGCCCGGGACGGGCGGGCCGTCGACGGCCGCGTCGAACAGATCCGTCCACAGCTCCAGCACCCGTCCGGGGTCCGTCTCCAGCCCGTCGGCCGCGCCGGTGGGCCGCGCGGTGGTGGAGCCCACCTCGACCAGGCCCAGTTCGACGGCCGCCTCCCAGGGGGCCAGGAAGTCGGGGAGATCCTTGGCCGTCCGGGCGCACCCGAGCGCTTCCGCCCGCTCGGCGGACTCCGCCTCGGACGCCACCGGCCACAGGTCGAGTTCCTCGATGGCGGCGCGGGCCTCGCCGGGGCGGGGCACACCGGTGCCGGTCAGCCTCCGGCGCGGGGCGGTCCAGCGGGCCAGCCGGACGGCGCCGCGGAGCAGCGGCGCGTCCAGGGCGGTGCGGGCGAGCTCGTCCTCGGGGGGCAGCGTCACCGGTCGCGCCGGGTCGGCGCGCGGGACGGCGTCGCCGGGCTCGTCCAGGGGCAGTGTTCCGACCGCCGTCCGGAGCCCGTCCCGGATCTCTCCGACGTCGAGGTCGTCGGGGGCGAGCAGCCCCACCCAGGCCCGCTGTTCCTCGGCCTCGCCGTGGGGCCCGTCCTGGATCTCGTCGGGGTGGTCCCGCAGGTGGCGCAGGTGCTCGTACCCCTCGGCGCCGCCGCAGTCCTCCGGCGGGCAGCCGCCGTGCCCGTTCAGGAACCGGGGGTAGACGGCGTCGGGCGGGGCGTCGTCGATGTCCTCCACGGTGACGGTGTGCCGCCACTCGTCGCCGAGGTCGTAGGTGTAGGTGCCCCGGGAACCGGGACGCCGCAGGACGTCACCGACCCTGACCCCCCGTTCGTCGCGGTCGGGGGGACCGAACCCGGGATGGTCGTCCCCCCGGTCGCTGTAGCGCCGCCCACCGAACTCGAAGGTGTGCAGGTGTTCGTCGTTCCAGCCCAGGACCGCCTGGATGATGGCGTGCAGACCGCCGAGGCGGGTAACGGAGGGTACGTCGACGCGGCGCCACACCGGGGGGTTGGTGCCGTCGAGGACGATCGTGAGCCGGTGGACCCGATGCGACGTTGCGCGGCGTGCCATGCCCTCTCCCTGAGGCTTGCTGCGGTTCGGTGCTTTCAGTTCTAGCGGTCGCCCTCGGGGGGCACGGCGGTTTCGTGAAATCGGCGCTGAGGGGGCGCGACACGGGTGCCGCGCGGGGGACCGACGGGCCGGACCCGGCCGTCCTCGGCCGTGGGGCGGAATGCCGCCCCCGGTCCCCCGTGTCGGAGGAGGGCGGTAGGTTCCCCTCCGACACCCCCACGAAGTATCGGAGCACCCCATGCCGTCCCCTGCCGCCTGCCACCTCGTCTACTGCGAGGGGTGGGACCCCCTGGCCGCCCGCCCCGTGGGTCTGTTGGAGCCGGACACCGCCCGGGAGCGCGACGAGGCCGGTGAACAGTACGCCGTGCTCGTCCGGGACCCCGGGGGCGAGCCGCTCGTCCTGCTGGAGATCGCCTGGTCGCACGACCACTGCGGGGTCTGGCTGTTCGACGCCGACGGTGAGCGGCGCACCCACCACCGCTACGCGCGCCGGGAGGACGGCGCGCTCGCGCTCACCCACAGCCGACGCTGGCCGGAGCCCGCCGCGGAGGAGGCCGACGAGGAAGGGAGGCTCGTGCTGACCACCGCCGTGCTGATGGGCCCGGAGTGGGCCAGCTACCACCACGACTACCTCGGCGGCGGGCGCACCACCGTCAACCGGTGGCCCGACGAGGACCTCGTGTCGATCGCGACCAGGCCGGCGCCCGGGTTCGGCCGCTGGGAGGAACTCCTGGCCCTGCACCCCCGGCTGAGCGATGCGACCGTCCGGCTGAGCGAGGCCGACGTCGAACCCGACCCCGTGCCGGTGACCGCGCCCTGGAGTCCGCCGGGCCCGTTGGCCCCGGTCGGCGTCGACGAGCTCTTCCGGCCGGGGGGAGAGCACCGGGACGCGCGGTGGAAGAAGGAGGCCGAGATCGAGGTGCACGACGCCGGAACCGTCACCCTGCCCACCGGTCGGGTCCTCGTCTTCGACCCCTCCCGGCTGGACACGATCACGGAGGAGCAGGCCCTGTCGGTCCCCCTGCCGCCCGGGGAGCACCCCGTGCGACTGTCCGTGCTGCGCTCGGCCGCCCCCGACCGGGAGTTCGCCCTGGTGGCGGGGGTGCGGATCGACGTCGCCGACCTGGCGGGAACCCCGGTCGACTCCTGGGAGATGGCCCTGAGCCCCGGCCAGGACTTCCACATCCTCGGCGAGGGCCAGTTCTTCGGTGTGCTGGTGGACGGCGGCAGCGGTGTGGTCAGCCTCTGCGACGCGGCGTGCCTGCCCCGCCTCCGGGAGCTGTTCTCGGATCCGGAGCGCGACCACAACCTCCTCATCGGTCACACGGAGGAGGAGCTGGCGCGGTTCGCGGACCGGGAACGGCGGATGCGGGAGGCGGCCCGCGCCTTCCTCGACGAACCCGGGGCCCGTACGGCCCAGCACTTCGCGGGGACCGTCGGCGACTCCATGGGTGGGGAAGCGCACACCCGGAGCGGTGTGTGGCTGCTGAGGAGGCTGGCGCACGCGATCGTCCACACGGAGGTTCCCGGTCCCCTCACCTCCACCGACCCCCGGGAGCGGGCCGAGGACACCAGCCCGTGGTCCAGGACCCTGGACGAGCCCGTCAGCGGCGGGAACATGGTGACCGTCCCCGCCGGTTACGGCGCCGACCCCTGCCCGATGTGGCTGGGGCGGACCGCCGACGGCCGCGTCGCGGCCCTGGTCGTCGACACCCGGGTCATCGACCGGCCCACCGAGGTGTAGCGGCCCGGTCCCGTCCCACGTGCCCCGCCCCACGCGAGGTCGCGGACCCCTCGGGTGGGGCCGGGAACGTCCCGGTGCGTGACGCGTCACCGTCCCACCGGTGTGCACACTCACACGGAAACCCGTTCTGGCCTGCGATAGTGTGGGGCCTCGTCGTCGCGTGGGCCGCCGTGGTTCCGGGGTCCGCCCCGCTTTCTCCGGGGCCGTCCCGACGAACCGGCGGATCGCGCCCGACGCCCCGCCCCCGCTCCACCGCCTGCCGGCTCCGCCCGACGGCCGTCGCACCGACCCCGTCGCCGCCGGACGCCACACGCGCACGGCGGGTGGAGCCTTCCGATACCGGCCCAGACGCGCCGGTGCTTCCATCCGAGGGGCTTTTCGCTACTTTCATGTTCTCCACCTTGCGTTCACGCGCGTCCGCGCGAGGCAGACGTTCCGACCTGTGGGTCACGGGTGCGACCGGCGCCTTCCTGGCCGCGTTCGTCCTCGCGTCCCTGCTCTCACCCCGTACGGTCGGGGCCGCGGTGGACACGGCCTTCACCTGGTCCGCGCGCTGGTTCGGCGCCTACTGGCAGCTTCTGATGCTGGCCACCTTCGTCATCGTCACCGTCCTGGCCTTCTCCCGCTACGGCAGGGTCCGGATGGGCGGCTCCGAGGCCCCCGAGTTCGGCCGGTTCACCTGGGTCGCGATGATCGCGACCACCCTGCTGGCCGCGGGAGGGGTGTTCTGGGCGGCGGCCGAACCCATCGCCCACTACGCCTCGCCGCCGCCGCAGTACGCCGACGGGGCGGGCGGAGCCGGGAGGGCGGCCGTCGCGATGGCGCAGAGCTTCGCCCACTGGGGCTTCGTCGCCTGGGCCGCCGGCGGTTCGCTGGCCACCCTGGTCATGATGCGCGGAGTCGAGAAGGGCATGCCGCTGCGTCCGCGCACCCTGTTGTGGCCGCTCATGGGCGAGCGGGTGCGCACACACTGGATCGGCGCTGTCGTCGACATCAGCTGCGTGCTCGCCGTGGTCGCCGGGACCGTGGGGCCGATCGGCTTCCTCGGACTCCAGATCTCCTACATCTCCGGCGCGCTGTTCGGCCTGCCCGACACCTACGCCGTCCAGGCGCTGATCATCCTGGGCCTGACCGTCGTGGCCGCGATCTCGGTGCTGAGCGGCATCCACCGGGGTATCCAGCTGCTGAGCAGGGCCAACGTCTGGCTGGCCCTGCTGCTCATCGTCGCCGTGGTCAGCATGGCGTCGCTCCCCTTCGTCGTGGACCTCTACCTCCAGGCGGGCACCGTCCACGCGCGGGAGTTCCTGGCCATGAGCCTGTACCGGGGCGACGAGACGTGGCTCGGGTACTGGACCCTGTTCTTCTTCGGCTGGTTCCTGGGTTTCGGGCCCATGATGGCGATCTTCTTCGCCCGTATCTCCCGGGGGCGCACCGTACGCGACATCTACGTCGGGGCGACGGTCCTGCCCGCGGTGGTCACCACGGTCTGGTTCACCGCGCTGGGCGGTACCGGCATCTGGCTGGAGCGGCGGGACCCGGGGACGATCACCGGCCCCTACGCCGAGGACGGTCTGCCCGCGGCGGCGCTGTCCATCCTGGAGGCGCTGCCGATGACCGCGGTACTGGGCGTGCTGACGGTCCTGGTGGCCCTGATCTTCCTGGCGTCCACACTCGACTCGATGTCCTACGCCATCGCGGCCTCCGGCATGCGTGAGGGCGAGCCCTCGGGGCTAGCCCGGGCGGTCTGGTGCGTGGGGATGGGGCTGGCCGCCGTCGCGCTGCTCCTGGTGGGGGACGGCGGTATCCAGGCGCTGCAGTCCTTCATCGTGGTGACCGCGGTCCCCGTGGGCCTGATCATGCTGCCGACGCTGTGGACCACACCCCCTCTGCTGCGTGACATGGCCGTCGAACAGGGCATCGTCGCTCCGCGCCCGCGTACGTCCTCGCCGTCGGATCGGGAGGGCGCCGAGGAGGCGCGGGTCGAGGAGACGGTGGGCTGACCCGCGCCGGGGCGCCGTTCACACCCCGGCGCCCCGGCGCGGACGCCCTCACGCGTAGGCGTCCCACACGTGCCGGTAGGCGGCCACGTAGTCCGGGTGGTTGTCCAGCGCGAAGTTCCCGCCCACGTCGGCGTGGAAGTAGCACAGCCAGGCCAGCCCGTGTTCGGCGTGGTCGCCCAGCTCCGCGAACGACCGCAGCCACGCGGCCTTCCGCTCCGGGGAGACGTACCAGCGGCCGTGGTCCACCCCGAACTCGCCCACGCCGAAGGCCAGCCCGTGCGCGTTCGCGTGGTCGAGCGCCACCCGCACGTGTTCGACGGCCGACAGCTCCGGTGTCCCCTCCAGGTCGACGTAGGTGTCCACGGCGAGGAAGTCGGACAGCTCGGGGATCGCGTACGCCAGCTCGTTCCTGTTCCGGACGCCCCAGTTCACCAGGCACGGACCGATCCCGGCGAACCCGCCGACCTTCGTGTACGCGAGGTGGACCCTCCGGTACAGGATCTGGTACGCCCGCGCCGACATGTTGTCCCGGGGCTCGTGATAGGGGATCACCCACACGTTCGACCGGTCCGGAACGGACCTGAACAGGCGGACCAGGGCGTCGACCGTCGTCGTCGGACCGGGTTTGAACGACCACACCTGGGTGCGGCACCCGTGGTCGTGGCGCAGGTGCGACTCGGAGAAGGACGGGGGGACGCCCGGGTCGTAGACGCGCCGCACGCGCATGCGACGTTCCGTCATGTCCTGAGCCTCCTCGATGAGGCGGGGCCAGGAGGTGTGGCGGCCTCGCCAACCGACCGCCATACCGATCGACGTCGTCGTGACCGGGTGTCCGCCCTCCAGTGTCGACACCCGGGTTTCCAGTGCGCCGACGCGGGACCGGAGTTCGTCGACCCGGGCGGAGAGGGCGTCGATCCGGTCCAGGACGTCGTCGCGCGCG
The DNA here is from genome assembly GCF_003386285.1 of Nocardiopsis sp. FIRDI 009. GTDB lineage: Bacteria > Actinomycetota > Actinomycetes > Streptosporangiales > Streptosporangiaceae > Nocardiopsis. The sequence continues at coordinate 20,471 of NZ_QPNC01000028.1, read as the reverse complement.
GGCACGGCGCGTTCGTTCATGGTTCTTCTCCCCGTGGCCGTTCCAGGGGTCGTGGAGTCCGTTGTGGGAGGCGTTCCCCGGTACCGTCGCGTCGGGGTCCGCCAGGGCGGGGTGTTTCGGGAGCGGGAGGATTTCTGGGGGTGAGGGGGCGTTACCCGGGCGCCGCCGTCACCTCGGCGCCCTCAGGGGTGCATATTCCCCCCGCACGGGGATTTCATGCCCCGGTGTTGTTTTTCTCCTGCGCGCGGTGTTCTTTGCCGCCTATTCGCAAGATTCTTTTATCAGGTCTTATCGGTATTTTCTGCTCAGAATTCTGGTGTGGGCGGCACGGCCGTACGGCGGAGTTCCCCGGCCCCGGCCCCGGCGGCTCCGCCCCCGGCTCCCGTGCCGTCGGCCACCGGCCACCGACTCCCGGCGTCGGCCCCCGGCTCCGTGACTCACGACCCGGGCGCCCACTCACTCGGGCAGTGCCTGCACCGGGTCGTGGCCTCGCGCGACGTCTCGCCGTGGGTGGCCCGGAGCGGCCGGTCCTCCCCGATGCTCTTCCACTGCTCGGCGGTCGCGTCCGGAATCCACCCCCAGCCCGGGTGCTCGCCCGACCGGATCCCGGCCTCGTCGTTGTGCCAGCACCCGGGTTGGTGCGCCGTGTCGCCCGGGGAGATGAGGATGATGTCCGGCGGGAAGGGGGGTGTCGTCATGCGTCGATGCTCCCCGACGACACCCGCCTCCACCAGGGGCGAAGGTCACCCGCGCCAGCCCCGCGCCCGACCGTGGCCCCGCCCGTCACGCCAGCCGCTTCAGCACCCGGGGGAGCTCCCGGGTGTGCGCGACCGTCAGCCGCCTGGTGGCGCGGGTGAGCGCCACGTACAGGTCGTTGGCGCCGCACGGCTGCTCCAGCAGGACGTCCGGTTCCACGACCACCACCGCGTCGAACTCCAACCCCTTGGCCTCCGTCGCGGTCAGCACCACCACCGGCCGGTCGTCGCCCCCGCGCCCGGCCCGCCCGGCCTCCGGCAGCGCCGCCGCGACCCCGTCCACGTCCCGGTCACCCGTGATGACCGCGACCCTGCCCTCGCCGATCGCCTCGGTCTCCTCGGCCACCAGCGCGGGCAGCTCCACCGCCCACGGCCCCTCAAACCGCACCGCGCGCGGCGGGTCGCCCTCCTCACGGACCGACTCGGGCGGCTCCTCCCGCGGTGCCGCCTCCCGCAGCACGTCGGCGGCCACCGCCATGATCGGCGCCGGGGTCCGGTAGTTGACCCGCAGTCGCTCCACGTGCACCTTCTCCCGCACGTAGGGTTCCAGCGCGTCGAGCCAGGACCGGGTCCCCATCGTGTTACCGGTCTGGGCGACGTCCCCCACGACAGTCAACGACCGCGTGGGCACCCGCCGCATCACCGCGCGCCAGGCCATCGGGGACAGCTCCTGCGCCTCGTCCACGATCACGTGCCCGTAGGTCCACTCCCGGTCCGCCCCCGCGCGGTCGGCGGTGGTCAGGTCGGGGCCGGAGTCGCGATGGCGCTCCGCCAGCGCGGCCCCCTCGATGAGCTTGGAGCCGTCCCAGACCCTGACCTCGGACAGCCCGGTGGCCTCCAGCACGCCCTGGGCGTAGCGCTCCTCCTGCGCCCGCTCGGCCGCCTCGCGGCGCTCCCGCGCCCGGTCCGCGCTGCCGTCCCGGCCGAGGAGCTCGGCGGCCTCGTCCAGGAGCGGCACGTCCTCCACGGTCCACGCCGACCCCCGGGCGCGGACCAGGGCGGCGCGTTCGTCGGGGTCCAGCCCGGCTCGCGCCCCCACCCGCTCCAGTGCTTCGGGGTCCGAGAACAGCTCCTCCAGCAGTCCCTGCGGTGTCAGCGGCGGCCACAGCGCGTCGATCGCCGCCCGCACCGGGTCCTCCTGCCAGAGCCGTCGGCCGTGGAAGGGCAGGTCCTCCTCGTCGACCGGCCGCGACAGCAGCGTCGCCTCGGCCCGCGCGAGTTCGGTGAGCAGCGCGTTCACCACGTACGTGCGGGCCGCGTTGTGCGCCCGCCGCGAGCCGCGCGCGGCGGACAGGACACGCCCGCACTCGGCGCCGGGCACGGTCAGGACGCCGGTGTCGGTCTCCACCCGCAGGTCGACGTCTCCGAACGCCTCCGTCGGCGTGCGCTGGCGGTCGCGTACGGCGGCCCGCACCAGGTCGACCATCCGGGTGGAGCCCTTGACGCGCGCGGTCGCGTGCGGGTCGTGCCGGTGCGCCTCGACGCCGGGGACCAGGGTGCCGACCGTGCGCATCACCACGTCCGTCTCCCCGAGCGAGGGCAGCACGTCGCCGATGTAGCGCAGGAACGCCGGGTTGGGGCCGACCACGAGCACTCCGCGCCGCTCCAGCACGCGGCGGTACGTGTAGAGCAGGTAGGCGGCGCGGTGCAGGGCGGCAACGGTCTTGCCGGTGCCCGGTCCGCCCTGGACCACGAGGGCCCCGGACAGCCCCGCCCGGATCACCCGGTCCTGTTCGGACTGGATGGTGGCCACGATGTCGCCCATCCGCCCGGTCCGGCCCCGGCGCAGCGAGGCGAGCAGCGCCGCCTCGCCCACCAGTTGGCGGCGGTCGGTCTCGGTGAGGCGGTCGGGGTCGAAGACCTCGTCGTCCAGGCCCACGACGCGGCGGCGACGCACCCGCAGGTGGCGGCGGCGGGTGAGTCCGGCGGGGTCACCGGGGGTGGCGGCGTAGAAGGGGCGCGCGGCGGGGGCGCGCCAGTCGACGAGGATGGTCTCGTGGTCGGCGTCGCGCAGCCCGATCCGCCCGACGTAGAGCGTCTCGGGCTCCTCGTCCCCGCCGTCTCCGGCGGCCAGGTCGATCCGGCCGAAGCACAGCCCCTCCTCGACCGAACCCAGCTGCGCCCGGCGCCTGGCCTGCGCGTACGACCGGTCCTCGCGCTCCACGAGCGCCGCGTAGCCGGACCGGTCCTGCAGGTGGGCGGCGGAGAGCTGTTCCTCGGTGTGGGCGCGCAGCACGTCCAACCGGTCGTACATGGCGCTGACCCGGGCCTGTTCCTCGGCCAGGGCGGCGCGTTCGGGGGACTCGGCGCCCGGGCGGGCGTCCTCGCCGGGGGAGCGGCGTGTGGCGGTGTCCGACGGGGTGGTGGCGGCGGTGGTGTCCGGCACGGTGTCCGCTTGACGGAGCTCCATCTACTTGCTATCCTTTAGTTAGATGGTTTTTTGTGTGCTAAATGCTGGAAACGGCGAAATCCTCATCGTAGCACGCATCCATCCGCGCGGCGCGCCCGCGACACCGGGACCCGGGCCGCCCCACAGCCGCGGCCGTACCCCGGCCCTATCCGGGGAGAGGACGCTCAGCCGTCCCCTCCGGTCAGGCCCAGCCGGTTCAGCGCCGCCGCCACGCGTTCCTCCTCCTCGGCCAGGAACACGGCGAACTCCTCACCCGCCAGATAGGCGTCCGTCCACCGGTTCCGCTCCAGTTCCGCGCGCCACTCGCCCGAGCCGTGCAGGTCCGCGACCATCGCGAGCAGCTCCTCCCGGTCCGGTCCGGACAGCCCCGGCGGAGCCAGCAGTCCGCGCCAGTTGAGGAAACGCAGCCCGATCCCCGCCCGCTCCAGCGTCGGCGCGCCCGTCCCCGGGTCGGGCTCCGCGCCGGTCACCGCCAGCACCCGCAGTTGTCCCGAGTCGATCGCCGCGCGCTGCTCGCTCGGCCCGGCCGCGGCGAAGTCCACCTCGTGGTTCAGCAGCGCCGCCTGCACCGGACCGCCTCCGTCATAGGCGCGGTAGTCCACCGCCCTCGGGTCGATCCCCAACTCCTCGGCCAGCAGCATCGTCACCATGTGGTCGGGACCGGCCGGGGTCGACCCGCCCCCGACCGCCATCCCGGACGGGTCGGCGCGCCAGGCGTCGACCAGGTCGTCGATGGTCTCCAGCGGTGAGTCCGACGGCACCAGCAGCGCCTCGGGCTCCTCGATCAGCCGGGCCAGGGGCGTGGCCTCCGTCGCCGAGTGCGACGCCGACTCGATGTGGGAGTTGGCCAGCACCCCCAACCCCATCTGGAGGACCAGACCGGGGGTGCCGCGCTCGTACACCAACCGCGCCAGGGCCGCCGTGCCCGACACCCCCGGCAGGTTGAACACCGTCACGTCCCGGACCGCCCCCGTGTCCTCCAGGACCGCCTCGACCGTCCGCGCCGTGTGGTCGAACCCGCCTCCGGGCGGCGTCGGCACCATGATCCGCAGCTCCGCGGGGCCGCGCTCGGCCAGGCGGCCGGTCAGCGGCAGGCAGGCCGCCAGGGGCAGCACGAAACCGGCGGCCAGTACGGCGCGCCGGTTCGTGCCCCTCATGTGGTCCGCCCCCTCGAAGGTCAGCTCCTCAGCGACTCCGCGCGGTCGGAGTCCTCCTCGGCGCCCCGACCGGCGGACGCGGCGGCGACCCCGGCGGCGGACCGACCGGCCACGCGCTCCCGGACCGCCCGCACCAGCGACGGAACCATCGACAGCACCGCCAGGGCGACGAGCGCCGCGGAGATCGGCTCGGTCACGAACACCGACCAGTCCCCACCGGAGATCTGGAGGGCCTGGCGCATGGACTTCTCCATGAGCCCGCCCAGGATCAGCCCCAGGATCATCGGCGCGGCCGGGAAGTCGTTCTGCCGCATGAGGAAGCCGACCACGCCGAACGCGGTCAGCAGACCCAGGTCGAACACGCTGAAGCTGAGCCCGTACACCCCCACCACGCAGAATACGACGACCAGCGGGATCAGGACGGCCTTCGGCGTCTTGAGCACCTTGGCGAACACCGGGATCAGCGGCAGGTTCAGCACGAGCAGCACCGCGCTGCCGATGTACATCGACGCGACCAGGCCCCAGAACATGTCCGGGTTGTCGGTGAGCATCAACGGTCCCGGCTGCACCCCCAGCACCAGCAGCGCGCCGAGCAGGATCGCCGTCGTCCCCGACCCGGGCACACCCAGCGTCATCAGCGGGACGAACGAGCCCACGGCGGCGGCGTTGTTGGCCGACTCCGGCGCGGCCACGCCCTTGGGGTTGCCCCGCCCGAACGTGGCGCCGTCCTTGGCGATGCGCTTCTCCGTCGAGTAGGACAGGAAGGACGCCACGGTCGCCCCCGCGCCCGGCAGCACACCGGTGAAGAAGCCCAGGACGCCCGAGCGCAGCGTCGGCGGGGTGATCCGCGCCAGCTCCCGCCCGCTCAGCCGGAGCGAGGTGACACCGCCCCGGGCGCCGCCCCGCCCGCGGCGGTTGAGCATCACGAGTACCTCGGCCAGGGCGAACACGCCGAGCGCCACGATGAGGAACTCCACCCCCTCGAACAGCTCGGGCAGGTCGAAGGTGAACCGGGTGATCGCGGTCTGGGAGTCGATGCCCACGAGCGCGACCATCACCCCCACGACCGCCGAGACGAGCCCCTTGACGAGGTCGCGCCCGGCCAGGGAGACCACGGCGGTCAGACCCAGCACCATCAGGGCGAAGTACTCCGTCGGGCCGAAGCTGACCGCGAACGACGCCAGGCTGGGCGCGATCATCATCAGGCCCACGACGCCGATCGTGCCGCCGGTGAAGGACGACAGCGCGGCGATCGCCAGCGCCTTGCCCGCCTTCCCCTGGCGGGCCATCGGGTAGCCGTCGAACGACGTGGCGACGGTACCGGCCACGCCCGGGGCGTTGAGCAGGATGGAGGAGGTGGAGCCGCCGAAGATCGCCCCGTAGTAGACCCCGGCCAGCATGATGATCGCCGAGGTCGGGTCCATGCCGTAGGCGATGGGGATCATCAGCGCGATCGCGCTCATCGGGCCCAGCCCCGGCAGGATGCCGATGACCGTGCCCGCGAGCACGCCGATGAGGACGAAGAGCAGGTTCTGCGGGGTGACCGCTACCGCGAACCCCTGGACGAGTTGGTCGAGCATGGTGAGGGTGTCTTTCGCCTCGGTGGGGTCAGAACGGGAGCGGTCCGCTCGGCAGGACGACGCCCAGCCCCTCGGACATGGCCAGGTACAGCACCAGGGGTACGCCCACCGCGACCGCGGCGGTGGCCACGTGGCGGCGGTAGCCCAGGTAGACGGTCGTCGAACCCAGGTACAGGGCCGTGGACAGGATGAACCCGAGCGGCTCGAACAGCGCCACGTACACGATGAGCGCCGCGACGAACAGCGCGACCTCCAGACGCGGGTCCCGCAACCGGCCCAGCGCGCCCGTGCCGGTGGCGCAGCCCGGAGCGGACGCGGCCCCCTTCCCGGTCGCGGCCGGTCCGCCGTCCTCCGCGCCCGGACCGTCACCGTCCGACCCGTCGCGGGGAGCCGTACCGCCGTCCGCCGCCTCGTCCTCCGGAGCCGCCTCGTCGTCGGTCGCGTCCGGGGTGCGTTGGAAGAACAACAGCACCGCCAGCACCAGCAGCACCGCTCCGAGCCAACGCGGCAGGGTGCCCGGCTGCACGGGGACGTTCACCGCCGTGTACTCGGGCACCTGGAAGGCGAGGACCAGGTAGCCGAGCGCGAACACGGCGAGCGCCACCGCCACCGTCCGGTTGCTGAACCCGAAGGTCCGCCTGTTCCCGGAGCCCTCGGACCGCACCGGGGCGCCGGGGGCCCCGGACCCCCCGAGGGGGCGGAGCGGGGCCGCCCCCTCAGAGCCCGACTCACGCGGGGTCATGGTGTCCTCCGTCGTCACTGGAGCCCGACCTCGGTCAGGATCTCGGTGAACTCCGAACGCCGCTCGTCGAGGAACGCGCCGAAGTCGTCACTGTTCTGGTAGGCGTCGGTCCAGCCGAGCGAGGCCGACTCCCGCTGCCACGCCTCGGTCTCCATCAGCTCGGCGAACAGGTCCTCGTAGTAGGCGACCTGGGCCTCCTCCAGCCCGGCTGGGGCCATGACGCCGCGCCAGATGTCGAAGGTGAAGTCGACGTCCTGGTCGAGCAGCGTGGGCACGTCCGGGTAGGCCGCCACCGGCTCGGGGGAGGAGATGGCCAGCGCCCGCAGCTCTCCGGCCTCCAGCATGCCCGCGGCCTCGCTGGCGCCCGCGACCGCCGCGTCCACGTGTCCGCCGAGCAGGGCGGTCATGGCCTCGCCGCCGCCGTCGAAGGGCACGTAGCTGATCCCGGCCGCGTCGCCGCCCGCCGCGTTGACCGCGCCCGCCAGCGCCACGTGGTCCATGCTGCCGGGGCCGGAGCCGCCGCCGATGTTGGCGCCGCCCGCGTCCACCGTCTCGACCAGGTCGTCGAAGGTCTCCATCTCCGAGTCGGCGGGAACCAGGTAGACCATGTAGTCGGTGGCCAGCCGCGCGATCGGGGTGAAGTCCTCGTGGTCGTACTCGGAGTCGCCCGCCATCGGCACCAGGATGATGGGCGGGCTGGTCACGAACAGTGTGTGCGGGTCGGCCTCGCGGCCCGCCACGTAGGCCCAGCCGATCGCGCCGCCCGCGCCCGGTTTGTTGACCACCTGGACCGACTGGTCGACCAGCCCCTCCGACTCCAGCAGGCGGGCGCTCGTGCGGGCGAGCGTGTCCCAGCCGCCGCCGGTCGCGGCGGGCGCGGTGATCTCGATCGGGCGGTTCGGCTCCCACGCGCCGTCGGCGTCGGTGGTCCCACCGCTCTCACCGCAGGCCGCCACGGCCAGCGGGAGGACGGCGGCGGCCGCGGCCAGCCGCAGCGCCCGGGCTCTGGTCAGCCCGGTTCCGGGTCTGGACGGGAAAGGGGATGTGATGCGCCGCATAGTGTCTCCGTAGGGGATGCCACCGGGTGTGTTCCGGATCTCTTGTGAGGCGACACACAGGCAAACAGACGGAAACACCAGTGAGAAGTGTTGTGATGATTGTGCGGACAACGGAGGTAACGGACGTTGTGTTCGTAGTGTTCACGGCGGCTGCCGCGACCGCGGCGGGGCGGCCGTGAACGGAACCGACGGCGCGGGGCCGGGGCGGCGGCTCACCCTCGCCGGACAGTTCCTCGCCCTCCAGCTCGGCATCATCGTCATCGTCCTGGTCATGGTGGGCGCCGTGTCCCTCGCCCAGTCCGACGCCCGCCTGCGCCAGACCGAGAGCAGGCGTATGCTCGCCGTCGCCGAGAGCACCGCCGCCCGCGACACCGTGCGCGTCGGCCTGCGCGAGCCCGACCGCAGGGAGGTCCTGGCGCCCCTGGCCGAGAGCGTCCGCGCCCTGTCCGGGGCCGACCTGGTCGTGGTCCACGACGCGGCGGGCGCGCCGATCACCCTCGACCCCGGTCCCGTCGCCGACGCCACCGACGCCGACCTGCCGGGGGTGGCCACCGCGCTGGGCGGCCGCGCCTGGACCGGGGTGACCGACGTCGACGGCCAGCGCACGGTCGCCGCCGCCGTCCCCGTCATCGGCGAGGGCGGGACGATCCTCGGCGTCGTCGTCGCGGGCAGCGACTACCCGGGACCCGGGGAACTGCTCGTGCTGGCCACCCCGAACCTGCTCGTCTACCTCGGCATCGCCAGCGTGCTCGGCGTGGTCGGATCGCTGCTGCTGTCCCGCCGGGTCAAACGCCAGACCCTGGGCCTGGAACCCGAGCAGATCACCCGGCTGGTGGAACACCGCGAGGCCATGCTGCACGGCCTCAAGGAGGGGGTCCTCGGCCTGGACGCCGACGACCGCGTCACCCTGGTCAACGACGCCGCCGTCCGCCTGCTCGACCTGCCCCCCGACAGCGTCGGCGCCGCGCTCGCCGACCTCGACGTCCCCGACGACCTGCGCGACGTCCTGGTCGGGCGGGTGCGCGGCCGCGACACCGTCGTGGCCGTCGGAGACCGGCTGGTCGCGCTCAACCGGATGCCGCTGGCGACCGAGGGGCGCGCGGTCGGCTCGGTCACCACCATGCGCGACCGCACCGACCTGGTGGAACTCCAGCACGAGCTCGACGCCAGCAAGACCACCACCGACACCCTGCGCGCGCAGGCCCACGAGTTCGCCAACCGGCTGCACGTCATCTCCGGTCTGCTGGAACTGTCCGAGTACGACGAGGCGGCACGCTACGTCAGCCAGATCGGCGGCGCCCGCGCCCGGCTGAGCGCCCAGGTCACCGAGCGGATCCAGGACCCGTCGGTGGCCGCCCTGCTCATCGCCAAGGCGAGCGTGGCCGCCGAACAGGGCGCCCGGTTGAGGGTGGCGCCCGGCGCCCGGCTCGGCCAGCTCTCCGAGGAGCTGGCCGCCGACCTGGTCACGGTCGTGGCCAACCTGGTGGACAATGCGCTGGACGCGGCCACCCAGAACGCCGGGCCGGACCGGCCCGCCTGGGTGGAGGTGGACGTGGTCGGCGGGGACGGCGACCCGGTGCGCGTGTCCGTGCGCGACTCGGGCCCGGGCGTGCCGAGCGAACTCGCCGACGAGGTGTTCCAGCACGGGTACACCACCAAGGGCGGTTCGGGCCGCAAACGCGGTCTCGGCCTGGCCATCGTGAGCCTGGTGTGCGCGCGCTGCGGCGGCGAGGCCACCGTCTCGGGCTCCGAGTTCACCGCCGTCCTGTACGACCGCCACGACGACGAGGGGAACGGGTCATGAGCACGAGTCGAGCCGCCGACGGTGGTGACCGGGGCGCGGCGGGGGAGAGGCCGCGGGGCGCCTCCGGCGGGGAACCGACGGTGCGCACGCTCATCGTCGACGACGACTTCATGGTGGCGCGCGTCCACCGGGCCCTGGTCGAGCGCCTGCCCGGTTTCACCGTGGTCGGGGAGGCGCGGACCGGAGCCGAGGCGCTGGAGATGGTCTCCCGGACCCGCCCCGACCTGGTGCTCCTGGACGTCTACCTGCCCGACATGAACGGCATCGACGTGCTGCGCCGCCTGCGCGGCCCCGACGCGGGCGCCGACCTGCCGGAGGTCGACGTCCTGGTGATCACGGCCGCCCGGGACGGCGCCACCGTCCGCCAGGCGCTGCGCGGCGGCGCGGTGCAGTACCTCATCAAGCCCTTCGAACCCGCCGAACTGGTCGAGCGCCTGCGCGGGTACTCCCGGCTCCGCCGCGACCTGGACACCGACACCGCGCCCGACCAGGACGCCGTCGACCGCGCCTTCGGGGCCGCCCGGCCCCCGGAGCGCACCGCCGCCCGGACCATGCCCAAGGGGCTGACCCCGGAGACCGCCGACCTCGTCCGCGCCGCGCTCACCCGGGCGGTGTCCGAGGGCGGGGCCACAGCGGACCTGTCGGCCGCCGAGTGCGCGGAGCAGACCGGGGTGTCGCGGGTCAGCGCCCGCCGCTACCTGGAGTACTTCACCGAGCAGGGGCGCGCCGAGGTGCGGCTGCGGTACGGGACCGCCGGTCGGCCCGAGCGCCGCTACCGGTGGCTGGGCGGCTGAGCCGTGCCTTCCTTGGGCCTCCGCTTCGCTTCGGCCCGCCCGTCGTGGTGGCCGGGGGCCGCGTGACCCGCTACACTCGGTCGCATGCGAACCGAGACCACCCTTCACACCCAGTGGTGGCGCCGCTCCTAGGCGGTGCACCCGGTTCGTATACCCGAGACCAGCGACCGCCCCGGACCGGCGGTCGTTTCGCGTTTCCACGGCCCCGGCCGGTGTGACCACCCGACCGACCACAGCGCCCGAAGGACCGGCCGTGAACCCCAGCGACGCCTCGACCACCACGTATCGCACCCAGGGCGGCGTGACCGTCCGCCGTACCGCCTCCGACTGCGACCCCGAGCTGCTCACCGACCTCGTCCAGGCGGTCGAGCACCGCCGCGGCGGCGTCCTCTCCTCCGGGATGGAGTACCCGGGCCGCTACTCGCGCTGGCACCTGGGGTACGTGGACCCGTGCCTGGAGGTCATCGCGCGCGGCCGCCGCGTCATCGCCACCGCCCTCAACGCCCGAGGCCGGGTCCTGCTGCCCGTCGTGGCCGACGCGCTGGTCTCCGTGGGCGCCGCCGAGGACCGCGAACGGGACGCCGACCGCGTGGCGGTCACCGTCCCCGAACCCGGCCCGGGGGAGTTCTTCACCGAGGAGGAGCGCAGCCGCCGCCCCAGCGTCTTCACCGCGATCCGGGCCGTCATCGCCGCGATGAGCAGCCCCGAGGACGCCAACCTGGGCCTGTACGGCGCGTTCGGCTACGACCTGGCCTTCCAGTTCGAGCCCATCGAGCCGCACATCGACCGCGACCCCGGCGACCGCGACCTGGTCCTGCACCTGCCCGACGCCGTCGTCGTCCGCGACCGCAAGCGCGAGACCTGCGTGCGCTACACCTACGAGTTCACCATCCCCGCCGACGGCGACCGCCCCGAGGCCAGCACCGACGGGCTGGAGCGCGTCACCGAACCGACCCCGCGGGTGGTCGCCGCCGAGGTCCCCGAGGGGCCCGAACCCGGCTCCTACGCCCGCATCGTCGCCGACGCCAAGGAGAGGTTCCGGCGCGGCGACCTGTTCGAGGTGGTGCCCGGCCACCGCACCTACGCCCGCTGCTCCTCCCCGGCCCGCTTCTACGAACTGCTGCGCGAGCGCAACCCCGCGCCCTACGAGTTCTTCTTCAACCTCGGCGAGGGGGAGTACCTGGTCGGCGCCTCCCCGGAGATGTTCGTCCGCGTCACCGGCGAGCCCGGGACCGGCCAGCGGGTGGAGACCTGCCCGATCTCCGGCACCATCAGCCGCGGCGAGGACGCCCTCGGCGACGCGGAGAACATCCAGGAGCTGCTCTCCTCGGTCAAGGAGAAGTCCGAGCTGACCATGTGCACCGACGTGGACCGCAACGACAAGTCGCGGGTGTGCGAACCGGGCAGCGTGCGGGTGATCGGCCGCCGCCAGATCGAGATGTACTCGCGGCTCATCCACACCGTCGACCACATCGAGGGCACCCTGCGCAGGGACTTCGACGCCCTCGACGCCTTCCTCACCCACATGTGGGCGGTCACCGTCACCGGGGCGCCCAAGACCTGGGCGATGCGGTTCATCGAGCAGCACGAGACCAGCCCCCGCCGCTGGTACGGAGGCGCCGTCGGCGTCCTCAACTTCGACGGCTCCATGAACACCGGCCTGACCCTGCGCACCGCGCACATCCAGAACGGCGTGGCCACCGTCCGGGTCGGGGCGACCCTGCTCTACGACTCCGACCCCGAGGCCGAGGAGCGCGAGACCTTCCTCAAGGCGCGCGCTCTGCTGGAGACGCTCGCCCTGGGCGAGCGGGAGGACGGGCCGCGGACCCCGCACGACGGCTCCGCCGATCGCGCCTCCGAGCCCGCCGCCGAACTCCCCGGCGAGGGGATGCGGGTCCTGCTGGTCGACCACGAGGACTCCTTCGTCAACACCCTGGCCGACTACGTCCGCAGGCACGGGGCCGAGGTGACCACCGTCCGCTACGGGTTCGACCCCCGTCTGTTCGACCGGTTCGCGCCCGACCTGGTGGTGCTCTCGCCCGGGCCGGGCCTGCCCGAGGACTTCGGGACGGCGAAGCTGCTGGACGAACTGGCCGCCCGGAGACTGCCGGTGTTCGGTGTGTGCCTGGGGCTCCAGGCGATGGTCGAGCACGCCGGGGGCGAGCTGCGCACGCTCGACGAACCCGTGCACGGCAAACCCGGCCGGGTCCGGGTGTCCGGCGGGAGGCTGCTGGAGGGGCTCGGCGAGGAGGAGGTCTTCCCCGCCGCCCGCTACCACTCCACCTACACGCTGCCCGAACTGGTGAAGAACTTCGACGTCACCGCCGTCCTGGACGGCGAGCACCCCGTGGTGATGGCGATCGAGGACACCGAGGCGCGGTGGTACGGGGTGCAGTTCCACCCCGAGTCGATCCTGACCGCGACCGTCGGCGAGGGCATCGTGGCGCGGGTGCTGCGGCTGGCCCGGGGCTGAACGGCGTCGGTCCGCGCGTGGGGAGTTCCACGCGCGGACCGGATCACCCGGGAGCGGGGCCGGGGGCCGGGCGGGACGTGTACCCTCGGGGAAGGCCAATCGGCCCAACCCCGCACACGCTTCCGTGGTCTACCCCCAGGTCACGGCGTTGACGTGTGCCCGGGGGCGGGGAGCCATGAGGAGAGGGTGCTGTGAAGAAGGTCGAGCCGCAGGTACGTCTGGTCGCACGTCCGCAGGTGGACTACGACGCGATCGCCGACTACCTCCAGGAGGTCGGGGGAGAGGCGTGGCTGGAGCGCTTCGACCGCGGTGAGCTGGACGCCCACCTCAACGACCCGCAGAACCTCGCCGAGTTCGCCGGGCGGCTGTGCTACCGCTCCTGGGAGCCGGGGCTGAACCCGAACGTGACCCGGGTGCGCAGGGACCAGGACAAGTACCTGGGCAACATCCTGGCGAGCATGCACGGGTCGGTGCTGGAGCACATCAGCTTCAGCTTCGTGCTGCACAACGTGTCGCGGGTGTGCTGCTATGACTCGGACACCGAGGTCCTCACCGACCGAGGGTGGATTCCCTGGCCCAAGATCGAGGGTGACGAGACGTTCGCGACCCTCAACCCGGACAGCGGTGAGCTGGAGTACCAGCGAGCCACCGAGGTCTACCACGCCGACTACGACGGTCCGATGTACCGTGTCGCCTCTGAGCAGGTCGACCTCCTGGTGACCCCCAACCACCGGATGTGGGTGCGCAGGCACGACACCCAGGCCGCGAGGCGCGGAGAACAGCCTTTCGGGGTGGAGTTCGCCGAGGACATCCTGCACAAGCGTGTCCATTACCAGAAGGCCGCGACCTGGCGCGGCCACACACCCGACCGGGTGGAGATTCCCGCGACGACGCGCGTGTACACACGGCAGGACACCGGAACCGAGGGGACCCGTCGCTACCCGGCTGTCTCCTTCCCGACCGAGGCGTTCGCGCGCTTCCTCGGCTACTTCATCGCCGAGGGCAGCGTCAACGGACATCAGATCTGCCTCGCGCAGAACCGGGGGCCGGTACTGGACCGGATGCGCCGTGCCATCGAGGACATGGGTCTGCCCGCCTATGTTCCGGAGACGGGGAACGGAGCGGTCCGCACCCAGTGCACGGCCCTGCGTGACTTCCTCGCCGACTTGGGGCACTCCCACGAGAAGTACGTCCCCGAGATGGTCCATACCTGGTCGCCGGAGACCATCGCCGTGTTCCTCGACGCGATGGTCGAGGGAGACGGAACAGTCCACCGCGAATCCGGGCATCGGGTGATCTACACGAGTTCGCGTGAGCTCGCCGACGACCTTCAGGTGTTGGCCATCAAGGCGGGGTTGTCCGCCAACGTGCGCGTCGACGAGCGTGTGGGACTGGAACGGACCATGCCCGGCGGGCAGAAGTTCAACAACCTGCGCCCCTGCTACGTGGTCTCGCTGTTGGGGAACCGCTCCTACCCCATCGTCAACAATGCCCGCGGTGCTTCCAGCCGTTACCGGAATGCTGAGGGGTACCACGACCAGATGGAGCACTACAGCGGTCGCATCCACTGCGTCAAGGTGCCCAACGGTCTGTTGTGGGTTCGCCGGAACGGCAAGCCGGTGGTCTCCGGCAACACCCACGAACTGATCCGCCACCGCCCGGGTGTGGCCGTGTCGCAGGAGTCGCTGCGCTTCGTGCGCCTGTCCGACCTGCCGTTCTGGTTCCCGGAGTGGGCGGAGAAGGACCCGGAGCTGATGGAGCGCGCCACGGAGATGCTCCAGCGGATGGAGGAGTTCCAGCTCTGGATGGCGGACCACTTCGGCCTCGACGACGAGGGAGTGAAGTTCGCCGAGAAGAAGCACAAGACCTCCTTCATGCGCCGTTTCGCCCCGGAGGGCGTCGCGACCGGGCTGGTGTGGACCGCGAACGTGCGCACGCTGCGGCACACGCTGGAGGCCCGCACGGCTCCGGGCGCGGAGGAGGAGATCCGGCTGCTGTTCCACCTCATCGGGGAGACCCTCCGGAAGGAGGCGCCCGCCCTGTTCGGGGACTACGAGGTCACCGACGGCGCCTGGGTGCCCCGCTGGCGCAAGGTCTGACCCCTCGCCCCCGTCCGACGGATGACGCCGCACGCCCCGGTCGCGACCGGGGCGTGCGGCGTCCGTCGTCCGCCAGCCCGTGCGCCTAACGTGGGTCCGGTCGGGAGTCGTTCACGGAAGGCGGCGGTGATGGGTGGAACGGGGCAGCGGGTCGACCGGGCGAGCAGGATCGTGCGCTCGTCCGCCGAGGCGGTCTACGCCGCGATGACCGAACCGGAGGCGCTCCGGACCTGGCTGCCGCCGGAGGGCATGACCGGGCGGCTCGACCGCTTCGAGCCGTGGCCCGGGGGCGGGTTCCGGATGGAGCTGACCTACCTCGACCCCGGGGCCGGACGGGGCAAGTCGTCGGAGACCGGCGACGTCGTCGAGGTCGAGTTCGTCGAGTTGGCGCCGGAGGAGAGGATCGTGCAGCGGGCCGTCTTCGAGTCGGAGGACCCCGCGTTCGCCGGGACGATGACGATGACCTGGAGCCTGGATGACCACCCGGAGGGCACGCTGGTGACCGTGGCGGCGACCGGGGTGCCCGAGGGGATCTCCCGGGCCGACCACGCGGCGGGGCTCGCCTCCTCCCTGGCCAACCTCTCCGCGTACGTGGAACCGTAGGGGACGGGAGGTGGCCCGAGCTCCGCGGGGGCGTTCAGGACACCGCGCTGACGAAGACCCGCGCCAGCGCGCGCGACTGGGAGAACATCGGCCAGTGGCCGGTGTCCATCGTGACCAGGTTCCAGGTTCGGTTCGGGGCGTCCGGCAGGCACTTGACGTAGGTCGTCGGGATCTCCCCGAGCGGTCGGGTCAGGGCGGCCGGTTCGGTCAGGGAAGCGCCCGGATGCGGTGTCGAGCCGCTCACGATCCGGGCGACCTGATCGTCGGTGAGGCCCTGGCCGCGCCCGGTGGGAACGTCCCGCTTCTCCGCGAGGCCGGACAGGGTGAGGGGACGGACGCCGTGGCCCGCCGCGCGCAGCTCCGGCACCACCTCGGCCCACGCCCAGGCCCCGCCCCCCGCGAGGCTAGGCCGAGGCTGCGCGCAGAGCGCGGGGGGTGACGCCGAGGTGACGGCGCATGGTGCGGGTGAGGTGGCTCTGGTCGGCGAAGCCGCAGTCCTGCGCGATCCGGGCGATGGGCGTGTCTGTGGTGACCAGGGCCCGGCGGGCGTGTTCGAGGCGCTGCCTGAGGACGTACTGGTGGGGCGGGTGCCCGGTGGAGGAACGGAACAGGCGGGTGAAGTGGGAGCGGCTGACACCGGCGACCCTGGCGAGGTCGTCGAGACTGATCGGCCCGCCGAGGTTGGCGTGGATGTGGTCGACGACGCGGCTCAGCCTGCGTGGTGGGAGCGCGGAGCCCGCCGCCGGTGCACGGCCGCCGCCGTGGTTGGAGGAGACCCTGAGGACGTGGGCGGCGATCGCCTGCACGAGGGACTGGGCGTAGAGGGAGTCGTCCGGGCCGGTCTGTTCGTACTCCAGGACGAGCCGCTCGACCATCATCGCCAGGAACGGGTCGCTCAGGTGGAAACTCGGCGTGACCTCCAGCGTGCCGTGCAGGCCGTCTTCGTCGGCGAGCTTCTCCAACCAGGTGGGGTCGAGCGCCACGAGCATCAGTTCGACGTCCTCCTCCCACCGGGGACGGCACGCCCATCCGGCCGGGTTGATCAGGGACTGTCCGCGGTGGAAGCGCTCGCGGCGGGCCAGGCCGTCGGCCGACCAGCTCAGGTTCGTCGAGGTGCCGGAGTGCACCACGAGCACGTGCGAACTCGGCCCGACGGGCGGTTGGGCGACGGGGTGCTTCCCGGCGGCCAGCTCGACATCGCGTTCCACGACCGCGTGCCCCAGGCCGGAGCCGCTGCCGGACAGGTGCACCAGGTGCGGCTTGATCAGTGAGGTTCCCACGCTCTCCATTCTGACCGTCCTCGCCTCGAACACAGGGGCGGGTGACGGTCAATTCCGTGATGTGTTTGTTCCAGGACGGCCGGATCGTTCAAGAGACGACGCGCCTACCGGGTGAGAGTGGTCGGGTACCGCGGGTCAACCTAGGGAAAGGGGACACCCCATGAGCTCGAACCACTCACTGTCCGGGAAGACCGTCCTGATCGCCGGGGGCGCGAAGAACCTCGGCGGCCTGCTCAGCACCACCGTCGCCGCCGACGGCGCGAACGTCGTCATCCACCACCACTCCGACGCCAGCGGCGCGGACGCGAAGAAGACGCTCAAGGCCGTGGAGGAGGCCGGCGGCGAAGGTCTGGTGGTCCAGGGAGACCTGACGCGGGTGGACGAGGTCGAGCGCCTGTTCACCACCGCCAAGGACCACTTCGGCGGGATCGACGTGGCCGTCAACACCGCGGGCATGGTGCTGCGCAAGCCCATCGTGGAGACCACCGAGGAGGAGTACGACCGGATGTTCGCGGTCAACTCCAAGGCCGCCTACTTCTTCATCCGTGAGGCCGGTCGTCACCTCAACGACGACGGCAGGGTGATCACCATCGTCACCTCCCTGCTGGCGGCCTTCACCGACGGCTACTCCACCTACGCCGGGGCCAAGGCCCCCGTGGAGCACTTCACCCGGGCCGCCGCCAAGGAGTTCGCCGAGCGCGGGATCTCCGTCAACAACGTCGCCCCCGGTCCGATGGACACCCCGTTCTTCTACGGCCAGGAGACGCCCGAGCGCGTGGTCTTCCACAAGTCCCAGGCCCTGGGCAACGACCTCACCAAGATCGAGGACATCGTGCCGCTGGTGAGGTTCCTGGCGACCGACGGCCGGTGGATCACCGGTCAGACCATCTTCGCCAACGGCGGCTACACCACCCGCTGACCGGCCGCGCAGAACGGATCTCCACATCTCGGCGGAGCCGCGCCCCGGTCCCGGCCAGGCACCGCGCGCGGTTCCGCCGGACCTTCGGCGGGCCCGCGCCGCCGTCGGCGGTCCGGTGCGGATCACCGGTCCATCCGAGCCGACACACATCCCAGGAGGGTACCGATGACCAGTCGCCTCATCGCCCGCATGGTTCCGCGGCGGACCGACGAGGAGCATCGCGCGGCCACGCCTCTGGAACTCTTCTTCGACCTGTGCTTCGTCGTCGCCGTCGCGCAGGCCGCCGTCGGCCTCCTGCACGCGATCGCCGACGGCCACGCCGGCGCCGGGACCCTCGGTTACGCCTTCGTCTTCTTCGGCATCTGGTGGGCCTGGATGAACTTCACCTGGTTCGCCTCCGCCTACGACTGCGACGACGTGCCCTACCGGCTGCTCACCCTGGTGCAGATGGCCGGGGTCCTCGTCTACGCGGCGGGGGTCTCCCGCGCCTTCGACGGCGACTGGACCCTCACCGTCATCGGCTACCTCATCATGCGTGTCGCCCTGACCGCGCAGTGGCTGCGCGCGGCCCGCGGTGAGACCGACGCCGGGGCCCGCACCGCCCGACGCTACGCCCTCGGCCTGATCCTGTGCCAGAGCGGGTGGGTCGTCCTGCTCCTGGTCCCCGAAGGCGTCCAGCGATGGCTGTTCGTCGTCCTCGCCCTGGCCGAGCTGTCCGTGCCCGTGATCGCCGAACGCGCCCGGCGCACCCCCTGGCACCCCCACCACATCGCCGAACGCTACGGCCTGTTCACCATCATCGTCCTCGGCGAGACCATCCTCGCCGCCACCGTCGCCGTCAGGTCCGGGCTCGACGACCACCACGCCCTGGGTCCGTTGGCGTCCATCGCGCTGGGCGGTCTGCTCATCGTCTTCTCCGCCTGGTGGATCTACTTCTCCGTTCCCGCTCACGCCCATCTGATCTCCACCCGGCAGGCCATCCCCTGGGGTTACGGCCACTACGTCGTCTTCGCCGCCGCGGCCGCCATCGGCCCCGGTATCGAGGTCGCCGTCGAACACGCCACCGGCGAGGCCCACGTCGGTTCCCTCACCGCCAACGCCGCCCTGACCGTCCCGACCGCCGCCTACCTGGTCACCGTCTGGCTGATCCACACCCGCCACCACGCCGCCACGGTCGTCGACCGCGCCGCCCTCCCGCTCGCGGCCCTGGCCGTCCTCGCCGCCACCTTCACCGGCGCCGCGGCCGTGCCGCTCACCGGTGTCCTGTGCGCGGCGGCCACCGCCGTCGTCGTTCTCGCCGGGAACCGGAGGACCGAACCGGTAGCGCCGCCGACACCCGCGTGAACCTTTCCGCCGCCCGCGCCGACTGTTCCGGTGACGGGCGGAGCGAGGAGGAGGTGCGGTGGACGGTGAAGACCGACGCGACGGACTGTTGGTGGTGCGCTGCCAGCTCGGGGAACGGGAGGCGTTCGGCGAGCTGGTGCGTGTCTGGCACGACCCGTTGCGGCGCTACGTGTGCGGCATGGTGAACTCGTCGCACCTCGCGGACGACCTCGTCCAGGAGGTGTGGGTCGCCGTGCTGCGGGGACTGCCGGGGCTGCGCCAGCCGGACCGGTTCGCCCCGTGGGTGTTCA
Source organism: Nocardiopsis sp. FIRDI 009 (assembly GCF_003386285.1). Classification (GTDB taxonomy): domain Bacteria; phylum Actinomycetota; class Actinomycetes; order Streptosporangiales; family Streptosporangiaceae; genus Nocardiopsis. Next base: position 1,163 of record NZ_QPNC01000028.1, on the reverse strand, counting down.
CCATCGCCCGACGCGTGATCACCGACCACCTGCGCCAGTCCTACCGCGCGCGGGAGACGCCGGTGGAGGAGGCGGGGGACGTCGTCGCCGACGGCGACTCCCTCGGCGCGGTGCTGACCACGATGCAGGTGGAGGCCGGGCTCGACGGTCTGCCGCCGTTGGAGCGCGAGGTGCTGGTCCTGTTCCACCTCCAGGATCTGCCGCTGACCGTCTGCGCCGAGGTGCTCGGTGTTCCGCCCGGCACGGTCAAGAGCAGGTTGTACCGGGCGCGCCGCATGCTGCGCGGCGTCCTGGTCGAAAGGGGGTACGAGGCATGAGTGGGGAGAACCCCGCGCCCGGGCGGGAGGTGCCCGAGGAACTCCGGCGCGCGCTGGCCGCGGAGGTCTCGCTGGCCTCCCGGATGCGCCACGTGGTCGTGGGGGTGATGGGTGGATGCGCGGCGGCGCTGATCGCGGTGCTGTGGGCCACCGAGCCGCAACCGCTTCCCACGCGCACCCAGGCCGCTTTCGCCGGGCTGATCGCCATCGGGCTGGCCTGGGCCGTCTTCGCCGGATGGGTGTTGAGCAGACGCCGACCGCTGTTCGCCCGGGACCGCGTCCTGGGAGGCCGGATCGCTCTCGCGGCCGCCCTGGTCACAGGCGTGGCCGGGACGGCGCTGGCCGCGGCCCGTGCGGGGGCGGGCGTGACCCTGGGTATCGCCCTGGTGGGCCTCTGCCTCGTCATCGCGTCGGGGACCGCCCTCCTCCGGGCGCGGTCCCGCCACCGTGAGCTGCTGCGGTTGCGGGACGCGCTGAGCCACGAGGACCCCCGAACCCCGTGACGCACACCTTCGGATCCATCACACGTCATCGAGGAGACTGACATGAACGACAGGATCATCCCGATCGGCCCGCTGGCCCTCGCCCTGCGCCTGCGCGGCGCGAGCGGGCGTACCGTCCTGCTGATCGCCGCGCTGGCGGCCACGGCACTGCTGGCCGGGATCGGCCTGCTGCTGATCTGAGCCGCCGCGAGCGCGTCGCGGAGCCGTACCGGCCCCGCGCGTCGGGGCGCCGCGCTGCGGGCGCGGCGCCCCTGCGCTCCTCCGGAGGCGGCGGCCGACTCTAGCTTGGCGTTTAAGCTGCTTGCTTGTCTCTGGAGCGGCTCGTAGCACCCGCTTTGTTCTT
>NZ_QPNC01000027.1 GCF_003386285.1 Nocardiopsis sp. FIRDI 009 | reverse complement strand
TTTGCGCTGATGGTACTGCCCTGTGGTGGGGTGGGAGAGTAGGTCGCTGCCACGGTTTTTTTTGGGGAGGGGGTCGCCTGTTGTGGGTGGCCCTCTTCTTCTTTTTTGTGCGCGGGCTTGTGCGGTTGTGAAGTGTGGGTGGGGTGTCCGGGTGGGCACCCCCTTGTTGTGTGTGGGGGGTGGGGTGCTGCTCGGGGGTGCGGAGGGTTGACCCGGGAGGAGCGCACCCTCCCGGGCCTGGGAGAATCGACCCATGACGACGATTCCCGCTGAACTCCTGGCGGCCGCCGAGGCGGCCAAGGGCTTCATGCCCACCGATGAGGGCACCGCCCTCTACGAGACCGCGCTCGCCTACGCGCACCTCGGCCCGATCGTGGAGATCGGTACCTACTGCGGAAAGTCCACCATCTTCCTCGGCGCGGCGGCGCGCCGGACGGGTGGGAGAATCCACACGGTGGACCACCACCGGGGATCCGAGGAGCACCAGGTGGGCTGGGAGTACCACGACGCCACCCTCGTGGACGAGGTCACCGGGAAGTTCGACACCCTTCCGCACTTCCGACGCACGATCACCCAGGCCGGGCTCGACGACGAGGTCATCGCACTCGTCGGCCGCTCGGCCGACATCGCCGCTGTGTGGGGCGCCCCGCTCGGGATGCTCTTCATCGACGGCGGTCACAGCGAGGAGACGGCCCAGACCGACTACGCGTCCTGGAGCCCGCACGTCGCTCCGGGCGGTGCGCTCGTGATCCACGACGTCTTCCCCGACCCCGCGGACGGCGGCCGACCCCCCTACAACATCTACCGCCGTGCCCTCGAATCGGGCCTGTTCAAGGAGGTGCGTGTGGTCGGTTCCATGCGTGTCCTGGAACGTGTGCTTTGACACGCCGGTCCAACGTTAAGCCTTTGGTAAGAACTTCCTGCTGGCCCGCCTGACCGACGAGCACGCTGTTACGCCCCGGTATCGTGTGGGAGAGGGTTGAGCGAACGTGGCGGTATTCCCCGAGTCACCGCTTCAGTCCTGATTCTTACCGAACCGATCCGGGGCACTGGCGCGTCAAATATCTGGACGGCACCGTGCCGGACGTGATTTGCCATGGGGGCGGGGAGCTGAGCGAGAGTAGACACGGCGACGGCGGGGCGGATGGGCAGCGTCCTGAGACCGAGATGCCGGACACGAACACCTCTTCCGAAGAACTGCCCACTGATCTGACGTCTGAGCGTGGCGTACCCGCTACCGACGAGGACCAATCCTCCGAAGGGGTGACCCAGCCGGATCCGGGCGTCTTCAAGACGAGCGGATCCTTCCTGCGCGACCGGGTGGCCCAACACCTGCAGGAACAGGGCTTCGGCACCGGGGACGCGACCGAGGACACCGCCTCCCCGGCCACCCCCGACTCCGAGGGGGCGGACGAGCCGTCCACCGCCGCCGGTGGCGATGCCGCGGCGACGTCGTCTGCCAAGGACGGCGCGTCCGCCGAGAGTGATGCGTTCCCCGAGGACGACACCGAGACTGACGGCCGCCCGGCCTCCCCCCAGGACTCCGACGACACCGCGCCGACGGAGGCCATCGCGGTCTCCGCGTCCGCTGAGCAGGCCCCCTCCGAGGCTTCCCCCGCCGCCGAGGAGGACACGGCCCCGAGCGGTCCCGAGACGCGACCCCTCCAGCCGGTGAACGAACCGGCCGACGAGGGCGAGCCCATGTGGCCGACCCCCCAGCGGCTGTCCGACGTCGTGCCCCAGGACAAGGACCAGGAAGAGGGCGCGACCCCCACTCCGACCCACGCCCCGGTCCCCGATTCCGACCCGGGCGGAGGACAGGAGCAGACCGGGAGAGCCACGGCCGAGGCCGCCGGAGCGGTCGCCACCGAGACCAAGGCCGAGGCCGGGAAGGGCAGGAAGGGGAAGAAGGGCGGAAAGGCTCCGCTGTGGTGGCGGATCCTCCGCGTCTGCCTCGTGGTGGTCGGGGTCGGCATCATCGCCGGGTGCGGTGTGTTCGCCTACTTCTACGCCACGGTGGAGGTCCCCGACGCGGCCCAGGCCGACGCCGTCGACGAGGGCTCCACCTTCTACTTCGCCGACGGTGAGACCGTCTTCGCCGAGCGCGGTACCAGCCGGGAGATCATCTCCTACGACCAGATGACCGCAGGCGGCGACCACGTGGTCGAGGCCGTCATCTCGGCCGAGGACCGGGGTTTTTGGACCGAACCGGGCGTCTCGGTGCGCGGCACCACGCGTGCGGTCTGGTCCACCATCACCGGCCAGCAGGTCCAGGGCGGGTCCACCGTGACCCAGCAGATGGTCCGCAACTACTTCGAGGGCGTCTCCAACGAGCGGACGATCTCCCGGAAGATCCAGGAGATCATCATCGCCATCAAGATCGACCAGAGCGAGTCGAAGGAGTGGGTGATGGAGCAGTACCTCAACACCATCTACTTCGGCCGCCAGGCGTACGGTATCCAGGCCGCGGCGGAGGCCTACTACCACAAGGACGTCGACGAGCTCACGGCTGAGGAGGCGGCCTTCCTGGCCGCCGCCATCCAGCAGCCCACCCCCTTCGGCCAGGCCGACGTGGAGACCACGCCCGAGATGAAGCAGCGTTGGCAGTACGTCGTCGACGGCATGGTCACCACCGGGGCGATCACCCAGGCCGAGGCCGACGCGATGGAGTTCCCCGCCCCCGAACCGGAGCGCCAGACCACCGACCTCAGCGGCTACCGGGGCTACATGCTCCAGGAGGCGATGAGGGAGCTCGAACAGCTCGGCTACACCGAGGACATGGTCAACCGGCAGGGCTACCAGATCGTCACCACCTTCGACCAGGACATGATGGAGGCGGCCTACACGGCCGTTGACGAGAAGGTCTCCCAGGAGGAGCTCCCCGAGGGCATCAACATCGGTCTGAGCACCGTGGACCCGGCGACCGGTGAGGTCCTGGCCTTCTTCGGCGGGCACGACTACCACGCCAACCAGTACGACAGCTCGTTCCTGGGCTCGGCCCAGGCCGGGTCGGCGTTCAAGCCGTACGTGCTGGCCACCGCTCTGGAGCAGGGTTACAGCTTCAACTCCGTCGTGGACGGGCGCGGGCCGCAGACCATCAACGGCAGCCGGATCCAGAACGCGGGCGGTTCGGCCGGCGGCATCATGTCACTCCTCCAGGCGACCGAGATCTCCAACAACCTCGGGTACATCAACCTCGCCCGGGAAGTGGGGTACGAGGAGATCCGCGACACCGCCTACGCCGCGGGGCTGCCGGAGGGCAGTATCCACGACGACCAGCTCGTCCCGGTCATGCCGTTGGGCGCCAACAGCGTCCGGCCGGTCGACCAGGCCAGCGGCTACGCCACCTTCGCCAACGGCGGAGTGCACGTCGACGCGCACGTGGTCCGGGAGATCGTCAACCGCGAGGGCGAGAACGAGCGACCGGAGGTGGAGAGCAACCGGGCGGTCTCCGAGTCCACCGCCGCGGACCTCACCTACGTCCTGGAGAGCGTGGCCGAGAACGGAACCGGCAGGAGCGCGAACCTGTGGGACCCGGACCACCCCGTCGCGGGTAAGACGGGAACCGTCCGGGACGAGCTCAGCGGCGGTGGGACCTCCGCCGCCTGGTTCGTGGGCTACACACCGCAGCTGTCGACGGCCGTCGGGGTGTACAGCGACAACAACCGGGCCTTCACCATCCCCGGACAGAGCATCTCCAGCACCGGCCTGCCGTCCGAGATCTGGAAGAGCTACATGACGGCGGTGATGGCGAACTACGAGCCGGCCTCCTTCCCGGACCCGGCCTTCGGCGGGGACAACGAGTACTGGGCGCCCGAGGTGACACCCCAGGCCCCGGCCGACGAGGAGCCCGCCACGCCACAGGTGCCGGAGGTCCCGGAGCAGCCCGAGATCCCGGAGATTCCGGAGATCCCCGAGTTCCCGCAGAACCCCGGCACGGGTGAACCAGAGCAGCCCACCAACCCCGAACCGGGCGATCCCGGGGACACCACCGAACCGGAGGAACCGGACAATCCCTTCCTCCCGGGGACCGACCGCGGCAGCGGATGAGATGAGGAGAGGGCCCCGCACCGCGCGTCCGCGGTGAACTGCTCCCTGGAAGTTGGACTGGAAATCCAGTTCCATCGACCAGGGAGCAGTTCAGGCTGAACTGGTCCCCGGGGCCCTTCGCGTGCGGGGGTGTCGGCCCGGCCTCCTACACCTCGTCCCAGGTGTGCAGGAAGACCCGTGAACCGTCGGTCGCGCCGGTCAGGGCGTCCACGGCCAGGATCACCGCGGCCGAGGTCCACGTGCTGCGCTCGACCGGCCAGCGCACGTCCTCGGCGAACTGGTACCCGGTCCAGTAGACGCCGTCGTCGGCGTCCCTGAGGTGCTGCACGTCCCCGAGCACGCGTTCCCCGGCCTCGCGCTCGCCCATGGCGGCCAGCGCCAGGACCAGTTCGGAGGACTCCGCGGCGGTCACCCACGGCTGGTCGCTCACACACCGCACGCCCAGCCCCGGGACGACGAACCGGTCCCACCGCTCCTGGAGGCGCTCCTTGGCGGCGACACCGCGCACGGCACCGCTGAGGATCGGGTAGAACCAGTCCATCGAGAACCGCTCCCGGTCCGCGAACAGGTCCTCACGCTCGTTGATGAGCGTCTCCAGGCGGTCGGCGGCCGCGTCCCACTCGGGGCGCCGCCGCCCCAGCCGGGTACCGAGCGCGGCACCGCAGCGCAGGGCGTGGTAGACGCTCGAACAGACCGTGAGCAGCGCGTGGTCACCCGGGGAACCGTCCTCCGAACGCGCCCACATGATCTCCCCGTGGTCGCCGCGCAGACCCAGCACGAACCCCAGCCCGCTCTCCACCACCGGCCAGGTGCGTTCGGCGAACTCCAGGTCGCCGGTGACCAGGAGGTGGTGGAGGAGCCCGACCGCGGGGTAGGCGGCGTGGTTGGCCTCGCGCAGGGCCGTGGTGGGCGTGCCCTGGCGCAGTTTGGCGGGCCACCCCCCGTCCGGGTGGCGGCTCTCCGCCAGCCACAGGTAGGCGCGGCGGGCCGCCCGCGCGTGCTCGGGCACGGTCCGTCCGGTCACGGTCAGGGCCATGGCGCACTCGACGTGGTCCCACACGTCGGTGTGGCCGCCGGGGAACCAGGGGATCGCGCCGTCGGGCTCCTGGGCACGCGCCAGGTAGGCGGCCGAGCGCAGGATCTGGTCGGTGCTGAGGATCCCCGGGAGGGCCGGTGCGGCGCGCATCACGGCTTGCGCACGTACACGACGACGCTCTTGCCGATGACCGGGTTGAGCAGGCGTTCGGCGACCCGGGTCACCTTCGGGGCCTGGAGCATGTCCCACACCAGGAGGTCGTGGTAGGCCCTGGCCGCCGGGTGGTCGTCGTTGGAGGTGCCCACCGCGCACTTGATCCACCAGTAGGGCGAGTGCAGGGCGTGCGCGCGGTGGTGCGGGCCGATCTCGAAACCGGTGGCCTTGAGCTTGGCCTCCAGTTCGGCGCGCGTGTAGATCCGGATGTGGCCGCCCTCGTTGGTGTGGTACTCCTCCGACAACGCCCAGCACAGCCGCTCGGGCAGGAAGCTCGGCACGGTGACGGCGGCGATCCCGCCGGGCCGCAGCACCCGGAAGAGTTCCTTCATCGCGGCGGTGTCGTGCGGGATGTGCTCGAAGATCTCCGCGGCCACGACCCGGTCGAAGCTGGCGTCGTCGAAGGGCATGTCGAGGGCGTCGCCCTTGACCGTCTCGGCGGTGGCCTCCTCGGGCGCCTCGCCCTCGGCGCTCATGGCGGCGAACATCGTCTCGACCTCGGCCAGGTCGCTGACGTTCTGGTCGAAGGCGACGACGTCGGCGCCGCGCCGGTAGATCTCGAAGGCGTGGCGTCCGCCGCCGCAGCCCAGGTCGAGCACGCGCTGGCCCGGTCCGACGGGGAACAGGTTGAAGTCGACGGTGATCAGTGGAGGCTCCCTACAGGTGTGATGCGCGGTCGGGCGTGGTGTGCGCGGGCCCCCGGCCAGAGCCCCGGACGGCGTCGATGGTGGAGGCGTAGCGCTGGGCCGTGAGTTCGGCGACGGCCCGCCACGTGAACCGCTCCTGGACGCGGCGCCAGGCGGCGGCGCCCATGCGTGCGCGCTCCTGGTCGTCGTCCAGGAGGGCGGCGAGTTCGCTCGCCAGGACCTCGGGGTCGCCCGGGGGGACGAGGCGTCCGGCGTCGCCGTCGGTGCCCACGACCTCGGGCAGGGCTCCGGCGCGGCTGGCGACCAGGGGGGTGGCGCAGGCCATGGCCTCGACGGCGGGCAGGGAGAAGCCCTCGTAGAAGGAGGGGACGACGGCCACCTGGGCACTGGCGATGAGCTCGGCGAGGGCGGTGTCGTCGATGCCGCTGACGAACTCGACGCGGTCGCGCAGGCTCAGTTCGTCGACGAGGCGGTCGGTGGGGCCGCCGGGCTTGGGCCTGCTGACGATGGTCAGGTGTACGTCGCGTTCGGTGGCGAGCTTGGCGGCGGCGCGCAGCAGGGTGGCCACGCCCTTGAGGGGGCTGTCGGCGCTGGCGGTGCACACGATGCGGCCGGGCACGCGTTCGGCGTCGGGACGGGGATGGAAGTGGCGGGTGTCCACGCCGAGGGGCGTGACCTCCATGGCCGCGGGGTCGACGCCGAACTCGCGCGCGATGTCGTCGGCGGAGGAACGGGAGGGGACGAGGATCGGGTCGAGTCTGCGCGCGACCTTGGCCTGCATGGCGACGAAGCCGTACCAGCGGCGCTTGGAGAGCTTCTGGAGCCCCCGGGCCTCGGCGAGTTCGATGCGGCGGTCGACGCTGATGGGGTGGTGGATGGTGGTGACCAGGGGGAGGCCGGCGGCCTTGACGCCGAGCAGGCCCCAGCCGAGGGTCTGGTTGTCGTGGACGACGTCGAAGTCGGCCAGGCGCCTGCGCAGTTCGCGGTTGGCGCGCAGGGAGAAGGTGAGCGGTTCGGGGAAGCCCGCGGTCCACATGGTGGCGACCTCCAGGACGTCGATCCAGTCGCGCCACTCGCGCACGGGCGGGGCGGTGAACGGGTTGACGTCGTTGTAGAGGTCGAGGGAGGGGACCCGTTCCAGGGTGACGCCCTCGTCCAGCACCGGGTAGGGCTGGCCGGAGAACACGGTGACCTCGTGCCCGAGGGCGGTCAGCTCCCGCGACAGGTGGCGCACGTACACGCCCTGACCGCCGCAGTGCTCCTTGCTGCGGTAGGACAGCAGTGCGACGCGGAGGGGGCGGTCGCCGGACGGGTGCGGGTTCGGTCCCGTGCTGGTGCCCGACTGGGTCAAGAGTCCACCTCTTCGTTGGGTCGCGGGCCCGGTCGCCCTCACGTCGTCGGACGGCCTTCGACGGCGGGGCGTCCCGGCGGGGGCGCGCGTGTTCGCCGGTGAACAGGCGTCCCATATGTTACTCGGGAGTTTTGTGCGCTTCGGTGCCGACCTGGTTGGTAAGGGATCCTATGCGTGGCTCACCGAGCCGGGGACAGCGACCCAACGGGGCCGGTCGTCGGTCCCGGTCCGGACGGCGCGGCCCCGTTCCTCCAGGGTGCGCAGGTGGGCGGCGGTCTCGGAGGCGGCCATGTGGCGGGCCAGGAGGCGCATGTCCGCCCAGGGGCGCTTCCAGCGCAGGCGCGAGGTGAGTTCCCACAGGGTGGCGGGCCCCTCGGCCAGGAGTGCGGTCATCGCGTCGAGGCGTTCCTCGTGGTGGGCGACGATCGTCGCGGTGCGGTCGGGCAGGCCGGTGAAGCGTCCCTCGTGTGAGGGAAGGCACAGCAGGCGGTCGGCTCCGGCGAGGGCGCCGACCGTCTGCTGGGAGGCCAGGAAGTCGCCGAGCGGGTCCCCTTGGGGGGTGTGCAGGGGGAACTGGCCGACGTGCGGGGTGATGCCGGGCAGGACGTGGTCGCCGGTGAAGAGCATGTCGGCGTCGGCCAGCCGCAGGCACAGGTGGCCGGGGGTGTGTCCGGGGGTCCACACGGCACGCAGGTCGCGGCCGGGCAGATCGACGACGGCGCCGTCGGCCAGGGTGCGGTCGGGGAGGGCGGAGGGGTCGATCACGTGGGGTTCGGCGAGGAAGGCGTCGACGTCCTCGTCGGGGAACCCGGCGGCGCGGAACTGTTCGGCCACCGCGTCGGCGCGTTCGCGCGGGTCGGTGGCGGTGAGCTGTTCGGTGACGGCGATGTCGGCGGGGTGCATCGCGATCCAGGCGTCCGAGGCGGCGCGCAGGCGGGCGGTGAGTCCGGAGTGGTCGGGGTGGAAGTGGGTGAGGACGGCGCCGCGGATCTCCTCGATCGTGTGCCCGGTCTGTTTGACCCCCTGGACGAGCCCGTCCCAGGAGTCGTCGTGATTCCAACCGGTGTCCACGAGGACGGGGCCCCGGTCGCCCTCGACCAGGTAGACGAGGGTGGCGCCGAGGGGGCTGTGGGGGATGGGCACCGGCAGGCTCCACACGCCGTTGCCGAGGTCTTCGACCGGGGGGATGTCGTTCATGCGCGGGGGCGACCTCTCCACTAGAAACCGAATCTGGTTCGATTCTAGGTCGGGGGGCCCGGCGGGTGTGCGCCGGGCCGGACGGGGAGGCGGCCGGGCGGGGTGCTCGGGAGGGGGGCCACCACATCGGCCGCAAATAGAACATATTCTACAAATGCGTTCGAGCGATCCGAAAACCCTGGCCATCTCCTCGTATTGCTACTGCCACGTCGGGCAATGAGGCGAGGATCATGGGTTCGAAGCATTCCGCGAACGGGAAATCCTTAGATAACGTGTTCTCGGCCGGAGCCCCGGGGCGGGTGCCGGTCCCACGAACGGCGGCGCGGCGGGCGGACGGCGCGCGACTGATGACGAATGGGAGAGATCCTGTGGCGGTGCAGGCGCCGACTGGAACCATGTCGCGAAGTCAGACCCAGCGCCGCAAGCGCATCGTACAGACCGCCGCGGCCCTGGCCGTACGCGGTGGCGTCGACGCCATGCAGATGCGCTCGGTCGCCGAGCGGGCCGGGGTCGCCCTCGGCACGCTCTACCGTTACTTCCCGTCCAAGATGGACCTCGTCGTCGCGGTGGTCACCGAGGAGCTCGACCTGCTGGAGGGCGGTATCGTCCGTCGGCCGCCCACCGCGGACACCCCCTCGGGTCGGGCCGTCGACGTCCTGTTGCGCGCCACCCGCGGCCTGATGCGTGAGCCGGAGCTGGCCGACGCGCTCGTCCGGTCGCTCATCATGGCCGAGGTCAAGGTCGAACTCGACACCCGCATCTCCGACCTGGTGTGGCGCGTGGCCACGGGCAATCTGGAGGGGGTCGCGCCCGGCCCGGCCGACGACACCGAGGGGGCCGAGGACGACGCCCCGGTCGACCGCGGCGACACCGGTTACGTGCTGGCCGAATCGTTGACCAGCGTGTGGATCTTCGAGCTGGTGGAGATCCTCAAGGGCCGCCGTAACGTCGACGAGGCCGAACGGCGCCTGCGCACCGCCGCCGACCATCTGCTCGCCTCCTTCTGACGGGGTGGGCGGTTCAGCCGTCGCCGAAGAACAGGCCCAGCAGACCCTCGAACAGTCCGCCCCCGGACTCCTCCTCGGCGGCGGGGGCGTCCTCGTCCCCGGGATCCTCCGAGGGCTCCGCGTCCCGTGCCTCCTCCTCCGGTGACGGGGAGCTCGGCGCCTCCGAGGGGGACGGGGAGGCCGTCTCGGCCGACGGGTCGCCGCGGTCGGACCCCCGCTCCGGCTCCTTCGCCGTGTGCTCCGGCGGCGCCGTGTCGTGCTCTGGTTGGTGGCCGTCGTGGGGGTCGTGCGCCTGATCGGGGGCGTCCGTGCCCGGTTCCGTGCCCGGGCCGCCGTCCGAGGCGGTGGACTCCGTCTCCATCTCCTGTGTCAGGGGGCTGCGCTCGGCGTCGGCGCTGTCGGTGCCGATGATCGTGGAGGGGGCGCCGAGCGCGCTGGCCCACCACCACAGGGCGACCGCGAGGACCACCGTGAGCACCCCGGAGACGGCGGGCAGCGGCCATCTGCGCGGGGGCGCGCCGTCGTCGGTGTCCGGGGTGGCCGACGGGGCGGGCAGCGGTGTGGTCGGCTCGGTGCGCACCGGGTGGTCCCGGGTGGTCACGCGGTCCGCGGGCAGGGCGCGGGGCAGCTGTTCGACGGCGGGCTCGGCGGACTCCGGGTCGGGTTCCGGGGCGGCCCCGCAGACACGGGCGCGGTGCACCGGGTAGCCGTCGCTGGTGAGCGGGCGCATGGCCGCGCCGATCCGCTCGCGCCGCTCCGCGTGGTCGGGGTCCACGCAGGTGCGCACGACCAGGTCGCGCAAGCCTGGCGGCGGCCCCGGCGGGCGCAGCAGCGCCAGGGCGAAGGAGACCTCCTGGACCCGGGCGCGCCAGGCGGTGGCCGGGGGCTCGGCCGTCTCCTCGCCGTCCCCGTCGAGCTCGGCCAGTCCGTCGGCGGCGCGGCGGATCGCGGAGCGGGAGAGTTCGCCGCACAGCTGGGTGTCCAGGCCGAGGACGCGGGCGATGGCCGAGACCGGCAGCGCGTGGCGCAGGTTGAGTTCGACGAGTTCCCGGTGGCTGGCGGGCAACCGGGCGAACATGCGGGCGGCGGGCGCCTCGGCTGGCACCGTGGCCAGGCGGGTGTAGGGGCAGGTGAGGGCGAAGCCGCGGCGCTGGCAGGCCGAGCGGACCAGGGCGTAGAGCCAGGGTCCCCGGTCCGCCGGGTCGGCGAGCTCGTCGGTCAGGACCACACCGGCGACCAGGCCGTCGTGTACGGCCTCGGCGACGCGGTCGACGGTGTCCCTGGAGTCGGTGCCGCTCCCCGGTTCGACGGCGCGGCCGGGGTCGGCCCCGCCGCCCAGCAGGGACCAGGCGTACCGGTACAGGGCCGGTGCGAAGGCGTCGTAGAGCCGCTCGATCGCCTCCGGGGTTGGTTCGTCGCTTTCGATGTCTCTGGTCACGGTTCTCCCCCCGCTTCACCCGAGACGGTAGCGGGGGCGGGGCGCGCGGCGCGGGCGTTTCGGTGACCTTCGCCATGAAGGTGAGGGTTCTGTTATCGCGTGCGGGCGTGGCCGGCCCGACGCGGGGTCGGGCCGGCCACGCGGCGGTGGGGTTCCGGGACCGGCCGCTACTCGCCGCCGCGGGAGGGGGAGCCGATGGCGATCATCCGCTCGACGGAACGGCGGGCGCGCTCGGAGGTGTCGGCGTCGACGGTGATCTCGGTCGTGCCGTGGCGCAGCGAGCCGAGCAGCTTGTCGGCGTCGATCATCTTCATGTAGTGGCACTCGGCGCGGTTGTTGACCGGCTCGAACTCGGTGGTCGCGTTGGCGTTGCGCAGCTGGTGCAGCATGCCGGTCTCGGTCGCGATGAGCACCTTCTTGGCGGAGGTGTTCTCCGCGGCGGTGAGCATGCCGCCGGTGGAGAGCACCTTGACGCGGTCTTCGGGGACGGCGCCGCTGCCCACGAGGTACAGGGCGGAGGTGGCGCAGCCGCACTCCGGGTGGACGTAGACCTCGGCGTCGGGTTCGGCGGCGACCCGCTCGCGCAGGGTGTGGCCGTCGATCCCGGCGTGCACGTGGCACTCGCCCATCCACACGTGGATGTTGTCCCGACCGGTGACGCGCTTGACGTGGGCGCCCAGGAACTGGTCGGGCAGGAAGAGGATCTCCCGGTCCTCGGGGATGGACCGGATGACGTCGGCGGCGTTGGAGGAGGTGCAGCAGATGTCGGTCTCGGCCTTGACCGCCGCGGTGGTGTTGACGTAGGCGACGACGACCGCGCCGGGGTGCTCGGCCTTCCAGGCGCGCACGTCCTCGGCGGTGATGGTGTCGGCGAGGGAGCACCCGGCGTTGGGGTCGGGCAGCAGGATCGTCTTCTCGGGCGCGAGAATCTTCGCGGTCTCGGCCATGAAGTGCACGCCGCAGAAGACAATGGTGCTGGCGTCGACGCTCGCGGCCAGACGGGAGAGGGCCAGGGAGTCGCCGGTGTGGTGGGCCACATCCTGGATTTCCGGGCGCTGGTAGTTGTGCGCGAGGATGACGGCGTCGCGCTCGTCCGCCAGGCGGCGGACCTCGGCGGCCCACTCCTGCCTGGTCATGGTGTCCGCCGTGGCGGTGACCGGTGCCATGTCCTACTACTTCCTTGAGGCTGTGGGCACGTCGTACGGGCTCCGTGCCGGTGATGGTCGATGCCGGTGGACAGGTTTTAGCCTGTCAGGCACAAACCTGGTTTAGCTTAACATGGCGTGGAACGGAAGGGACAGGGTGGACATCCCTGGAGTAAACGGACAGACCATGACACGTGGTGCGGGTGAGGGAGAACCCCTCGCCGGGCACGAGGCCCTGGCCGTCGTCCTGCAGATTCGCGCCGGGGAACTGTGCGTCCTGCTGTGGCGGCGGGCACTGCCGCCGTGCGAGGGCGAGTGGTCGCTGCCCGGCGGCAGGCTGGGCCCCGACGAGAGCCTGGGCGCCTCCATCCGCCGCCAACTCGCGCAGAAGGTGGACGTGCGCGACCTGGCCCACCTCGAACAGCTGGAGACCCGCAGCGACCCCGGCCGCCACCCCGACCGCCGTACCCTCGCCACCGCCTACCTGGGCCTGGTCCCCGCCCACATCGACCCCGTCGTGCCCGAGGACACCGGCTGGCACCCGGCTGCCGACCTGCCCCCGATGGCCTTCGACCACGCCGCCATCGTCCGCTCCGGACGGCTGCGCCTGCGCGCCAAACTGGGCTACACCAACGTGGGCTTCGCCCTGGCGCCACCGGAGTTCACGATGTCGGAGCTGTCGGGCTACTACCGGGCGGCCCTGGGCTACGACGTGGCCGCCACGAACCTGCGCCGCGTCCTGCTGCGGCGCGGACAGATCGAGGAGACCGGCCGCTCCGTCCCCTCCGGGCGCTCGGGCGGGCGCCCCGCCGCGCTCTTCCGTTTCCGCGCCCGGGAGCTGGAGATCACCGACGCCTTCGCCGTCCTGCGCCCGCCGGAACGCACCTGAGGCCGGGCCCGCTTCCCGGAGCGGTCACCCCCCGGGGGGTGACGTTCGGGCGCCGGCAGGGTGCTCATGGACAGGGCCGCGCCGCAGGCGTCCGTCGAGGGTGGTGGAGGGCGACGGGCGGGCCGAAGCGAAGCGGAGGCCCGGAACAGACACGGCCGCCGGTCCGGTGCGCCTTGTACACTCCCTGTCCGTGGCAATTCGTACTGTGGTGTTCGACGTCGGCGAGACACTGGTCGACGAGACGCGTATCTTCGCGCGCTGGGCCGACCGCCTCGGTGTCCCGCACCTGGCGTTCTTCGGCACCATCGGCGGTGTCATCGCCTCGGGCGGCACCCTGACCGACGCGTTCGGTCTGGTCGCTCCCGGCTTCGACCTGGCGACCGAGAGCGCGCGCTGGCGCGCCGAGGACCCCCGCGGCGAGCGCGAGCACTTCGGCGAGCGCGACCTGTACCCCGACGTGCGCCCCGCGTTCGACACCATGCGCCGGGCCGGTCTGTCCCTCGTCATCGCCGGGAACCAGCCCCCCGAGGCCGGACCGGCGCTGGCCGCCATGAACCTCGGCGTCGACGGCATCGGCATCTCCGACGACTGGGGCGTGAGCAAACCCGACCCCGCCTTCTTCGACCGCGTCCTCAAGCTCGCCGACGCCGCCCGCCCCGGGATCGGCGCGGGCGAGATCCTCTACGTCGGCGACCGCGTCGACAACGACGTCCTGCCCGCGCGCGCGGCCGGGATGCGCGCCGCCCTGCTGCGGCGCGGTCTGTACGGCTACCGGCACGCCGCCGGCCCCGACGCGGAACGGGCCGACACCGTCGCCGACGACCTCCACCAACTCGCCGCGTGGGCCGTCGAACGGTCCTGAGGGGGATCGCGCGCGTGCGGCGTCGGACATCTCACGTCGCACACGCGTTCACGGTGGTCCGGTATGTCACCCGTTTGGTCTACTTTCGCGTTGGTACCGTGCGAATCCGCGCACGCCTGAGACCACCACCCGCCCCCGAATGGAGGCAGCCCGGCCGATGATCACGTTCGAGGGCGCCAGCAAGCACTATCCCGACGGCACGGTCGCCGTCGACGGCCTGGACCTGACCGTCGAGACCGGGGCGACCACCGTCTTCGTCGGCCCCTCAGGCAGCGGCAAGACCACGTCGCTGCGGATGATCAACCGGATGGTCGAACCCACCGGCGGAACCGTCCGCATCGACGGCCGGGACGTCCGCGACCAGGACCCCGCCGTGCTGCGCAGGTCCATCGGCTACGTCATCCAGCAGGCGGGCCTCTTCCCGCACCGCACCGTCCTGGACAACATCGCCACCGTGCCGCTGCTCCTGGGCTGGCGCCGGGCGAAGGCGCGGGCGCGCGCCGCCGAGCTGATGGAGCTCGTCGGACTCCAGCCCGCCCAGGCCCGCCGCTACCCGCACCAGCTCTCCGGCGGGCAGCAGCAGCGCGTGGGGGTCGCCCGCGCCCTGGCCGCCGATCCGCCCGTCCTGCTCATGGACGAGCCGTTCAGCGCCGTCGACCCCGTCGTGCGGACCACCCTCCAGGACGAACTCCTGCGCCTCCAGCAGGAACTGCACAAGACCATCGTGTTCGTCACGCACGACATCGACGAGGCCGTCCGGCTGGGTGACCGCATCGCCGTCTTCCGGCCCGGAGGCGTGCTCGCGCAGTACGACGCGCCCGAACGGCTGCTCGCCGAGCCCGTCGACGCGTTCGTGGAATCCTTCATCGGCTACGACCGCGGGGTGCGTCGCCTGTCCTTCTTCCCCGCGCGCGAGCTGTCCCCGCGCCAGGACACCGTGTTCGACGACCAGACCCGGGCCGAGGACGCCTACGACATCGCCGCGGGCCACGGCAGCCCGTGGGTGCTGGTGGTCAGCGCCGAGCACATGCCGTTGGGCTGGGTGGGCACCGAACAGCTCGCCCGGGTGCCCGCCGGGGTTCCGCTCGGCGACCTCGACCTGGCCCCCTACGGCCACACCTTCAACGTCGGCACCGACTCGCTGCGGGCCGCCCTGGACGCCGCGGTGCTCTCCCCGGCGGGCCTGGCGGTCGGCGTGGACGACGACGGGCGCGTGGTCGGCGTGGTCTCGCAGGACGACCTCGGCACGGCGATCTGGTCGGTGACCGAGTGAGCGCGGCCGAGACGGCGCACGCGGGGACCGCGGCCTGGGACTGGGTCACCGGTGTCGCCCAGTGGGGCGTCGACAACTGGAGCCGACCGGGCGAACCCGACCGCGGTATCCGACCGCGCCTGGTCCAGCACATGCGGCTGGCGTACGTGTCGATCGGCATCGGGCTGGCGCTGGCCCTGCCCCTGGGGCTGGCGTGCGCGCGGTGGACGCGGCTCTACCCGCCGGTGCTGACCGGTGTGAACGTGCTGTACGCGGTGCCCTCGATCGCGCTGTTCTTCCTCATGCTGCCCTACACCGGGTTCAGCGAGTGGACGGCGATCGTCCCACTGTCCCTCTACACCCTGGTCATCCTGCTGCCCAACGTCGTGGACGGGTTGCGGCAGGTCCCCGACCACGTGCGTCAGGCGGCGGTCGCGATGGGGTTCGGTCCGCTGCGTCGACTGGTGGCCGTGGAGATGCCGGTGGCGGTCCCGGTGATCATCGCCGGGCTGCGGGTGGCCTCCGTGGCCACCATCAGCATGGTCAGCGTCGCCTCCCTCGTCGGGCTCGGCGGACTGGGGCAGCTGATCCTCACCGACGGGTTCCGGCGCCAGTTCGACGCGCCCATCGTCGTCGGCATCCTGCTCACGGTCGCGCTGGCGCTGGTGACCGACGCCGTACTCGTCCTGGCCCAGCGCCGACTCACGCCGTGGGCCCGCCGGGACCGGTCCCGGCGGGCCCGGGCGGCCGCACCGGTGGGGGAGAGGTAGCCGTGGACATCCTGATCGACCTGTACCGGTGGTTCGCCGACCCCGCGCAGTGGTCCGGGGACTCCGGGATTCCGGCCCGGTTGGCCGAGCACGTGCACTACTCGGCGCTCGCGCTGGTGCTGTCGAGCGCCGTCGCGGTGCCGCTGGGCCTGCTCACCGGGCACACCGGTGTGGGCGGGTTCGCCACGACCAGCCTGGCCAACTTCGCCCGCGCCCTGCCGACCATCGGGGTGCTCTTCCTCGTCGTGCTGTTCGCGGGGATCGGCCTGGTCCCGGTGGTGTGCGCCCTGGTCGCGCTGGCCGTACCGCCGATCCTCGTCAACACCCACGAGGGGGTGCGGGGAGTCGAGCCGCGGTTGAGGGACGCCGCCCGGGGGATGGGCATGCGCGGCCGACAGGTGCTGCTGCGGCTCGAACTCCCGGTGGCCACGCCGCTCATCCTCATCGGGGTGCGCACCGCCGCGGTGCAGGTCGTGGCGACCGCGACCATCGCCGCGTACGTCGGTGTGGGCGGTCTGGGCCGGTACATCGTGGACGGACAGGCCCGGCAGGACCTGACGATGATGCTGGGTGGTTCCGTGCTCGTGGTGGCGCTGGCCGTGGTCACCACGCTCCTGTTCGCCGGGTTGCGCGGGCTGCTCGTCGCACCCGGACTGCGCGCCGAGACGGCGTCGGCGCGCTGAGGCGCGCACACCGTGAGAGAGAAGGTTGGGACATGCGGAACAGAATCGCCCTCGTCGGGCTCCCGCTGGCGCTGCTGCTGAGCGCGTGCGGTGCGAGTGACCCCTACGAGGAGGGCGGCTCCGGTGCGGGGGACGGCGGCTCCGTCGTGGTCGGGTCGGCCGACTTCCCCGAGAGCCAGCTGCTGGCCGAGATCTACGGACGGGCGATGGAGGCCGCCGGGGTCGACGTCGACTACCAGCTGGGCATCGGCAGCCGGGAGGTGTACTACTCGCAGATCGAGTCCGGGAACCTGGCGGTCTTCCCCGAGTACAACGGCGCCATCCTGGCCTACCTCGACGAGGACGCCCCCAGCGGCACCAGCGAGGAGACCAACGCGCTCCTGGAGGAGGCGCTGCCCGAGGGGCTGGAGATCCTGGACTCCTCGGCCGCGGAGAACAAGGACTCGGTGACCGTCACCCGGGCGACCGCCGACGAGTACGGCCTGACCAGCCTGGCCGACCTCGCCGAGGTCGCGGGGGAGCTGACGCTGGGCGGGCCGCCGGAGTTCGAGACCCGGCAGCAGGGCGTGGTCGGCCTGGAGGAGGTCTACGGGATCGAGTTCGGCTCCTTCCGGTCGATCGACGTGGCCCTGCTGACCCAGGCGCTGCTCGACGGTGACGTGCAGGCCGCGAACCTGTTCACCACCGACCCGCAGATCGCCGCGAACGGTTTCGTGGTGCTGGAGGATCCGGAGAACCTCTTCGGCGCGCAGAACGTCACCCCGCTGGTCAACTCCGAGCAGGTGGGGCCACAGGCGCGTGAGGCGCTCAACGCGGTGTCCGCCGCACTGACCACCGAGTCCCTCACCGAACTCAACGAGCGGGTGATCGTCGACAACGAGAACGCGGCCGACGTCGCCCAGGAGTGGCTGGCCCAGGAGGGTCTGGCCGGGTAACGATCGCTCGGGGACGGGAGGGTCGCGCACGGAGCCGTGCGCGACCCTCACCCGTTCCGGGGGCGGTGACCGTCACCGGCCCTCGCCGTGCACGGAACCGGGGGTGCCGCCGGTGGTGGCGTAGGCGCCGGTCGCGCCCCGGTCCTGCCACTCGTCGAAGGAGAGCTGCCAGTAGCCCCAGCCGTTGTACCACTCCACCTCGCGGTCGGTACCGGTGGTCTCCAGGACGTCGCCCATGAGAGTGTTCTCGTACAGCCACCGGGCGTCCTCCATCCGGAGGTTGGTGCACCCGTTGGAGGTGTTGGCGACGCCGATGTTGGTGTTGTAGGACGCCTCGTGCAGGTACTCGCCCGAGTTCGTGGTGCGGATGCCGTACTTGACCGTGGTGTTGTAGCCGGCCATGTCCGCGGGCATGTCCGTGGTGGAGGAGTCCATGACCACGGTCTCGGCCCGCTCCATCAGGACGTGGGTGCCGCTGGTCGTGGTGTTGAACCGCACGGTGGCGGCGCCGTTGCTGACCGGGATGACCCGCTCCCGCTCGCCGTCGGCGGTGACGACCAGCTCGTGGTCGGGCACGTGCATCGTCAGGATCCGCTCGGGGCCGATCTCGAACTCGAGACGGTGGTTCTCGACGCCGTACACGCCCTCGGCGGCCTCCACCCCCGCCAGACGCATGTTGACCGTGACGTTCTGGTGGGGCTCCCAGTACTCCTCGGGCCGGAAGACCGCCGTGGTGTCGTCGTCGAGCCAGCCCCACGCTCCGGTGGCGCCCTGGTCGGAGACGACCTCCAGGGCGCTCTCCACCTCGGCCTTGTTGGTCACCGGCAGGTCGAAGCGCACGACGATCGGCATGCCCACACCGACCGTCTGGCCGCTCAGGGGCCGGTTGGCCGCCAGTTCCAGGCGCTGCCCGGCGACGGCGGGCGTGGTCGTGAACTCGGCGGTCTCCTCGGTCGTTCCGCCCGATCCGTCCGTCACGGTGGCGGTGACGACCACCTCCGCCCCGGGGCGCAGGGTCCGGTCGCTGACCCACTCCGTGGCGTCCTCGTTGAGGGACCCCGTCACCGCGTAGAGGTCGCCGTCCTCCGCCCCGTCCCCGTCCCCGTCCGGCATGCTCGCCTCGTCGACCACCTCCTGCTCCACCCGCACGTCGGTGATGGTGCCGCTCTCGGCGGTGACGCGGACGGGGGTGTTCGGCGCGACCTCCTCGGCCCCGGTCCCGGGGGCGATGCTCAGTTCGACGGAACCCGACGCGTTGTTCCGGCTCTCCGCCTCACCGGGGGTGCAGGCGGTCGCGGCGAGGACGAGCGCCGTCAACCCGACGCCGAGTCCGCGCGCCCCCGCCGCGTGGTTCCTGGCCGCCACGTGTGAACCTCCATGCGATCCGTATGACCATCCACCAGATGGGATGCACGGAGACGCGAAAGGTTCAAGGGTTTACAAAATCCACGTATCTCGGCGAGGGCGGCCGCGCCGGGGAGAGACGGTCAGGACAGCGAGTGGTAGCGGCCCGACCACCGGGCCAGCGCCGCACCCGTCCCCCTGACCTCGGGCAGCCCGGTGACGTCGGCGAAGAACACCACGTGGTCGCCGACCGCCACCCGCTGGCGGACGGAGCACTCCAGCGCGGCCAGCGCCTCGTCCAGGACCAGGGCACGCGTGCGCTCGCCCCGGTGGTGCGGCTGCCCGGAGACGAGCAGCCGCGCGCTGGGGCGGCCCTCGGCCGAGAAACGGCCCGCCAGGGCGCGCTGTCCCGCGCCCAGCACGTTCACCGCGAACGCGCCGACCTCCTCGATCACCTCGGCCATGTACCCGTCCGCGTGCACGCTCACCGACACGATCGGCGGGTCCGCGGACACCGACCCGAAGGCGCTGACCGTCGCGCCGACGTCGTCGCGGCCGTCGGCGACGGTCACCACGGTCACACCGGTCGGCAGCAGTGCCATCGCGTCGAGGAACGGTCCGGTCAACGGATCTCCCAACCGTCGGCCATCGACAGCGGCCCGCCCACGGGCAGCCCCATCGCCAGGGCGGCGTTCTCCAGCGCCCCCCACGGGCTGAGCGTGGACTGCGGCTGGGCGGCGGCCAGGTCCTCGCTGGACTCGTGCTGGCGGAACCGGTCGAGCGGATGGGTGCGCGGGAAGGTCCGCAGCGGCAGCGGCCCCGCGTCGGCCTTCTCCCGGGCCAGGCGCACCGCCGTCGCCAGACCGCCCAGCTCGTCCACCAGCCCGCGCTCGTGGGCGTCCCGGCCGGTCCACACCCGGCCCCGGGCCACCTCGTGCACCTGTTCGCGCGTCATGCCGCGCGCCTGGGCGACCTTGCCGACGAAGTCGTCGTAGATCTCGTCCAGCAGCGCGTTCACGCGCTCCCACTCGGACTCGGTGAACGGACGGTCGGTGCCGAACATGCCCGCGTGCTCGGCGCTGCTCACCGAGTCCGTCGTGATCCCGAACCGCTCCATCAGCGCCCCGAACACCGGCTTGCCGGTGATCACGCCGATCGACCCGGTGATCGTGCCCGGCTGGGCGACGACCGCGTCCGCGCCCAGGGTCACGTAGTAGCCGCCCGATCCGGCGACGTCGCCCATGGCGGCGATCACGGGGATGCCGGCCCTGCTGGTCAGCTCGCTCTCGCGGCGGATCGCGTCGGAGGCGGTGGGGGATCCGCCGCGGCTGTCCACCCGGAAGACGACGGCCTTGACCCGCGGGTCGCGCCGCGCGGCGCGGAAGGCGGCCGTCACGGTGTCCGAGCCCATGATCGTTCCCCCGCCCAGCGGGGAACGGCGGGACCGGCCCAGGGTGATCGCCCCGTTCGCGGAGATCAGCGCGATGTACCCGGGGCCCTCGCCCACCGTGGGGCGCGGCACGGGCGTGTGCCTGCGGTGGTAGCGGGCGACGTAGAGCAGCTCGGGGTCGTTCTTTCCCGGGTGTTTTTCGCGAACGCGGGAAAGGAGGTCCTCGTACACCTCGTCGCGGTAGGCCAGCGCGTCGACCAGACCTGCGTCGAGCGCCTCCCGGGGCATGAACGGGCCGCCCGAGACGAGCTCGCGGACCTTGTCCTCGGTCAGTCCGCGCGCCTCGGCGACGGCCTCGGTGATCTGGTCGCTGAGCGAGGAGACGATCCGGTCGGTGGCCTCGCGGTGGGCGTCGGTGAACCCGGTCTCGGTGACCCCGTTGAGGGCGTTCTTGTACTCGTGGCGCTTGCCGACCTCGTAGGTGACGTCGAGCCTGTCGATGGCGCCCTTGACGAAGGTGCCGCGCATGATCAGGCCGGTGAGCCCCAGGACCCCGGTCGGGGACATCACCACGCGGGAGAAGGCGCACGCCAGGTAGTAGGGGAGGTTGCCCGAGCCCAGCTCACCGAAGGAGTCGGCCCAGGCGACAGCGGTCTTGCCCGAGGCCCGGAAGTCGGCGACCGCGTCCCGCAGCTCCTGGGTCCTGGCGAACCCGAGCGGGCGGCCGTCGATGCGCACGATCAGGGCCGCCACCTTGGAGTCGCGCGCGCCCCGCCGGATGCCCTCGACGACGTCGAGGAAGTGCTGCCGGCGGCGGTTCATGATCTGGCTGATCGGGTCCCCCGGGGCCTCGTCGGCGACCCCTTCGGTCAGGTCCAGCTCCAGCACCAGGGGCCCGTGCGGGCCGGGGCGCAGGCGGGAGAGGGACAAGGGCTCCGTGATCTTCGCGAGGTCCACCATGGACCCAGACTAATGGCCGGTGGGCGGAGTTTCCCCCGCTGTCGCGCGGAGCGCATCCCCGTGTTCGGGGGGTCCGGGGGGTGTGCGGGGGCCGTGGCGGGGGCGTTAGGGTTCTGGGTGTTCTGAGCACGGGACGCACGGCTGAGAGGGACGACGCATGGCGGGCACGAGGGACGGGGCCGTCCACGGGCGGTGGTGGCGGGCACCCGCCGCGCGCACCGGTGTGGGAGCGGCTGCGGCCGCGGCGGTGTTGGTGCTCGGCGCCTGTTCCGGCGGCGACGGTGGTGGGGGCGAACCCGAGATGCGGCTGGGCGACAGCGGCCTCATGGCCGCGGTCGACCCCCCGGACACGGGCCCGGAGGGCTTCACCCCGGCGGAGGTCGCGGGGATCGCGATCAACGTGCCGGAGGGGTGGGAGGTGCAGAGCGAGGGCGACTCGCTGTGCATGACTCCGCCCGGGCAGGCCGCGTGCGCCTACGGCTCGGTGCGGCTCGTCGCCCGGGCGGCGGCCAACCACCCCCAGGGCTGGCCGAACGAGGGTGAGGCCTTCAGGGACGAGAACGGGTGGGCCGCCAACACCGACAACTGCCGCAGCCTCAACACGGCCGCCTCGGGCAACATCGGGGTGGAGGGCGCCACACTCACCGTCTCCGACTTCTTCGAGGACCACGCGGACGGTCTGACCTCCCACCACGCGGAATGGGAGGTGCGGTGCGTCAACGGCGAGAACTTCGAGGTGCGCATGTGGTTCCTGCCGATCAGCGACGTCCTGCTCTACGTCTGGTCGGCGGACCCCCAGTACGACGAGGTGTACACCGCCATCGCCGCCTCCATGGACACCACCGGCTACCGGGGCTGAGCCCGACCGGTCCCGCCGCTGCCGCCTTATGTCGGCGGCCGATCCCGCGATGGGTGTCCGGAAGTCCTCCGGAGGCCGTAGGGTCGTAGTCGTCAAGTGACGACAGTTCGGCTACGGCGCGAATCGGGGTGCAGCACTGGTGACCACCAATGGAGCGGCGGGACGTGTGGGTCAGTACACGCTCGACAACGGACTGCGGCTGGTGACCGCACCGGCGTCCACCGGGCGGGTCGCCGCCGTGAACCTCTGGTACGGCGTCGGTTCCCGCCACGAGGTGCCCGGGCGCACCGGGTTCGCGCACCTGTTCGAGCACCTGATGTTCCAGGGCAGCGGCAACGTCGTCAAGGGTGAGCACTTCGAGGTGGTCGAGCGGCTCGGCGGCGACATCAACGCCTCCACCTCCACCGACCGCACCAACTACTACGAGACGGTCCCCGAGCACGCGCTCGACCTCATCCTGTGGCTGGAGGCCGACCGCCTGGCGACCCTGCGCGACGGGATGACCCAGGAGGTCCTGGACAACCAGCGCGACGTCGTCAAGAACGAGCGGCGCCAGCGCTACGACAACCAGCCCTACGGAACGGCCCTGGAGCGCATCCTGCGCCTGGGCTACCCCGAGGGGCACCCGTACCACCACCCGACCATCGGTTCCATGGCGGACCTGGACGCGGCTGACCTCGACTACGTCAAGTCCTTCCACAAGGCGCACTACGGTCCGGACAACTGCGTCCTGACCATCGTCAGCGACCTGGACCCCGAGGACGTCCTGGCCCGCGTCGAGCGCGCCTTCGGCCACATCCCCGCCCGCGACACCGTCCCCGAGGCCCCCGACGCCTCCCTGCCCGCGCCGCTGGGCGGCCCGGTCCGCGACTCGGTCACCGAGACCGTGCCCGCCGCCGGGGTGTTCGCCGGGTACCGCGTCGCCCCCTACGGCACGCGCGACTTCGACGTCATGCACCTGGCCTCGGCCGTGCTCGGCCAGGGCCAGGGCAGCCGCCTGTACCGGTCGCTGGTGGTCGACCGCCCCATCGCCGCCGACGACGGCGGGGCGGCCGCCGACATCCTGCCGTTCCGCTACACCGACAGCCTGCTGCTGGTGAACATGCTCGCCCGCGAGGGCGTCAGCGGTGACGAGCTGGAGACCGCGATGCGCGAGGAGATCGCCAAGCTCGCCACCGGCATCACCGAGGAGGAGTTGGAGCGCGCCCGCGCCGTGCTGGAGCGCGACCACCTCCAGGCGATCTCCAGCCCGGCGGGCCTGGCCGACGCCATCGGCAGCGCCACGCAGCTGCTGGGCGACCCCGAGCTGGTCTTCACCTGGCCCGAGCGTTGGGCCGGCATCACCGTGGAGGAGGTGCGGTCGGCCGTGGAGCGCCTGCTCGTGGACGACAACCTGCTCGTGGTCCGCTTCGATCCCGAGACGGCCGAGGCGTCCCCGGAGCCCGAGCCCGCCGCCTCCTAGGGCGTCGTGTGCCGTGGACGCCGCCCGTCGCGCAGCGGAGCGGGTGTCCGCGGAACACGCCCTCCACAGGCCCCGTTACCGCAAGCCGCAGAAAGAGCCGCAGAGCATGACCCAGAGTCGCCCGGACCTCGGTGCCCCAGCGTCCTACTCGTTCCCCAAACCCCAGCGGATCACCGTCGGGGGCGGCACGGTCGTCGCCGTCGACGTGCCCGGCCAGCAACTGGCCTCCCTCCGCCTCGTGCATCCGCACGGCGGCGCCGCCGAGCCGCTCGACGCCATGGGCGTCAGCGTTCTCACCAGCGAGGTTCTGGAGGACGGCCCCGACGGCAACAGCTCCCTCGCCCCGGCCCTGGAGCGCCACGGCGCCGAGTGGGTCTCCCGGGTCACCTGGGACGCCTTCATCACCGGCCTCGACGTCCCGGCGAACCGCCTGGGCGAGGCGGTCCGCCTGTTCTCCGACGCCGTGCGCCGTCCCGCGCTGGCCGCCGACGACGTCGTCCGCCGCCGCGACCAACTGCTGGAGCGGTTCTGGCTGGAGTGCGCGTCCGCGTCCACGCTGGCCATGCGCAGCCTGGGCGGACAGCTGTTCACCGGGCGCTACGCCACGCCGCTGGCGGGCGGTCCCGTGCGTCTGGCCGACGTCACGCCCGAGACGGTCGCGCGCTTCCACAACGACTTCGTCGCCTCCGTCGCCGGGACGCTCGTGGTCGTCGGCGACCTGCGCGGCGTGGATCTGGAGGCCCTGGGCAAGACCGTGTTCGGGGACGTGGCCTCCGTTCCGGAGCCGACGCTGACCGCGCCCGCCCCGCCGCCCGGGGAGCTGCCCCGGCTGCTCATCGTGGACCGGCCGGGCTCGGTGCAGTCGGCCCTGGTCATCGCGCACCGCTCCCCGGCGCGCTCCCAGGTGGACCTGCCCCGCGCCGAGGGCATCGGCGAGGTGCTCGGCGGGATGTTCACCTCCCGCCTCAACATGGAGCTGCGCGAGCGCCTGGGCTACACCTACGGTGCCGGA
Organism: Nocardiopsis sp. FIRDI 009; assembly: GCF_003386285.1. Lineage (GTDB taxonomy): Bacteria > Actinomycetota > Actinomycetes > Streptosporangiales > Streptosporangiaceae > Nocardiopsis. The sequence continues at coordinate 13,816 of NZ_QPNC01000027.1, read as the reverse complement.
GCCCGGTTCGACCTGCGTCGCGACAGCGGGGTCTTCTTCGCGTCCACGCAGGTGGAGGCGGACACCACCGCGCACTCGATCACCTCGTCCCTGGAGCAGTTCGCCAAGCTCCGCGAGTCCGGTGTCACCGAGGAGGAGCTGGCCGCGGTCCGCGAGTCCAACATCGTGGGCCTGCCGGTGAGCTACTCGACCGCGCGCGCCATCGCTGGAGCGCTCGTGGACATCGTCGTGCACGACCTGCCCGACGACCACGTCGACCGCAACCGCGCCGGGTACGAGCGGCTCACCCGGGCCGACCTCGACTCCGCGGCCCTGGAGTACCTGCACCCGGAGGAGGCGGTCGTGGTCGTGGTCGGCGACGCCGAGCGCCTGCGCCAGCCCCTCACCGACATCGATGTGGGCCCGGTCGAGGTGCGCACCCCCGAGTCGCTCTGGTCCTGACCCCGTGTTCGGGCGCGGCGCCCGTCCGGGCGCGGCGCCCGTCCTCGCCCCAGGTCCCGGGCAAGGAACGGTCAAGGAGAGGTAGGTCACCGCATGTGTGCCCGCCCACCGGACATAACGAAAACGAACCTATGTATCAGTGTTCCGGCAACGACCAGCATGGATCCCGGGCGCGACTGATATAACGAGTGATCCGTGCACCTACGTGGTGACAGCGACCGTAATGCTCCGCAGGAGGCCGCCATGACCGGTGAATGGACCCGTGGATAACCTTGTCCTCCCTAGACAACCCCCACACCCAGCGGCCCGAGGCGTCGCCCGACGAGGCGCGCCCGGAGGATGCCAGCATGGCCGAAGCCGAGCCCGAGGGTCGGCTGCTCAAGGGGCGGTACCAGCTGACCTCGGAGATCGCCCGGGGCGGCGTGGGCACCGTGTGGCGCGCCACCGACCTCGTCATCGACCGCGAGGTCGCCGTCAAGGAGCTGCGGCTGCCCGCCGACCTGACCCGGTCCGAACGTGAGTCGCTGTTGCAGCGGACCACGCGTGAGGCCCGTGTCGCCGGTCGCCTCACCCACCCCAGCCTGGTCACGGTCCTGGACGTCGTGGACGAGGACGACCGTCCGTGGATCGTCATGGAGCTGGTGGAGGCCTCCACCCTGGAGGCGATCATCCAGGTGGGCGGTCCGCTGCCCTACCAGCGGGTGGCCGAGATCGGACTCCAGCTGATCGACGCCCTGAAGGTGGCGCACGCCGAGGGCATCGTCCACCGTGACGTCAAGCCCGACAACGTGATGATCAGCGAGTCGGGGCGTGTGGTGCTGACCGACTTCGGTCTGGCCGCGTGGAACGGGGAGTCGGCGCTCAGCGCGTCCGGGCGCATCATCGGTTCGCCCGCCTACATCCCGCCGGAGCGGGCCAAGGCGGGGCCGGTGGGGCCGGAGTCGGACCTGTGGTCCCTGGGCGCCACCCTGTACGCGGCGGTGGAGGGGCATCCGCCCTACGACCGCAAGGGCTACATCAAGATCCTGCGCGGCGAGCAGCTGGACGAGCCCGCGGAGGCGGGCAACGCCGGGCCGCTGGCTCCGGTGCTGGCCGGGCTGCTGCGCGTCGAGCCCAGTGAGCGGCTCACCGCGGAGAACGCCACCAAGATGCTGCGGATCGCGGCGCTGGCCCCGTGGGCGCCCGAGACCAGCCCCGACCGCGCCGCCGACGGCCCCGCCACGCCCGCGGAGCCGCGTCCCGGCGACGGTGAGGGTCCGGAGGCCCACACGTCGGCGCGTGAGCAGGCCCGTGAGCACTTCCGGGCGGGGGCGCACGTGCTGGCCGAGTCCATCAACGAGCGGCTGCGGCACAGCCCCGAGGCAATGAACTCAATCATGACCTCGATCCGCGACTCCACGGACACGCTCGGCCTGACCAGCTCCGGCAAGCACGCCGAGCGCAGCCGTCTGCCGGTGGTGATCGCCGTCGTGCTGGGGATCGTGGTGCTGCTGTCCATCGTGCTGTGGGCGCTGCTGGGCCGCTAGCGGGGCGGGACGCCCGCGGCGGGCCGAAGCGAAGCGGAGCCCGGAACGAACAGAGCCCCGTGGAGGGGTGCTCCCGTCCACGGGGCCGCTGCGGCTCACGTAGGGCCGGCGGGATTCGAACCCGCACTGTACAGCACCTAAAGCTGCCGTCTCCTGCCGGTTGGACTACGGCCCCGTCGGGACAACTGTACCGGTGCTGGGACAGGGTGCTGCGCCGCGGGCGTCGTTCGGGGCGGACCTCAGACGCCGAGTTCGCGCTTGATCCGGTCGACGTGGCCGGTGGCCTTCACGTTGTAGAAGGCCCTGGTGACCTTCCCGTCGGGGCCGACGACGATGGTGGAGCGGATCACGCCCTGCACGAGGCGGCCGTAGTTCTTCTTCTCCCCGTAGGCGCCGTAGGCGCGCAGGGTCTCCTTGTCGGGGTCGCCGAGCAGGGGGAAGGTGAGCCCCTCCTTGTCCCGGAACCTGGCGAGCTTGTCCGTGGTGTCCGGGGAGATGCCCAGCACGGTGAACCCGGCGGAGTCGAAGTCGCGGAGGTTGTCCCGGAAGTCGCAGGACTCCTTGGTGCAGCCGGGCGTCATGGCGGCGGGGTAGAAGTACAGAACGGCGCTCTTGCCGGTCTCGGCCAGGACCTCGCTGAGCGTGACGGGCTTGCCGTCGGCGTCGGTGAGGGTGAAGTCGGGGGCCTGGTCGCCGGGCTCCAGACGGATCGGGTCGCTCACGTGGTGTTCCAATCTGTGGCTGGCGGGGCGGTGCGCCCCGCTGTCCTTCGCCCTCACACTACGGCCCCGGGGCGAGGGCCGCCGCTTCGGAGGCCGCGACCGCCGGCGCGGGCGTCGTTCGGTTGCGATTGCGGTTCGGTTCCTCCGCGACGGCGGTGATCGGCGGTTTCATCGCCTATCGTTGACCGAACCCAGGATTTCGGTCCGGTCCGTCGCGACCCGGACCTGTACGTACACTCGGGCGACACGCCCGCGCTCCGGTAGGCGGCCTCGAAGCCCCACGGGACCGGAACAGACCCGCTTCGCGTTTGGGAGTCATTGCCGACGATGCCCGGATTCACACTCGACGAGGTCAGGACGCGGACCCTCAAACAGCGCGACTCCTGGTGGACGGTCCACCTCATGGATCCGATGGCGATCCGGCTCGTGCGTCTGCTGGCGAACCGGACGTCGGTCACGCCCAACCAGCTGACGGTGCTCGCGCTCTTCCTGGGGCTGGGCGCGGCGGTCTGCTTCGCGCTGGGGTACCGGGAGGCGCTCGCCCTGGGCGCACTGCTGTACTTCCTGTGCTTCCTGGTGGACTGCACCGACGGCAAGCTCGCCCGGCTCACCGACACCGAGTCGCTGTTCGGTTCGTGGATGGACTACGTCTCCGACCGGTTCCGCGTGCTGGTGTGCGCGGTCGCCCTCATGGGCGGCCAGTACGTCGTGGCGACGGAGGGCGACCCGGACTCCGCGCCCGTCGTGTTCGTCTGGCTGGCCCTGGCCGTGGTCTTTCTGGACATGCTGCGGTATCTGAACGCGCTCCAGGTGTACAAGCTGCGCCGGGAGATGCGCTCCCACCTGGCGGGCGCGCTGGAGCGGGCGCGTGCCACACTGTCGATGCTGGAGCCGGGGGAGGACGACGACGGGTCGGGCCTGGCCGGTGAGCGGCGCGGCGGCGCGATGAGCGACGGTGGTGAGCAGGCGGTCCTGCGGCACGGGATCGACGTCCTGGAGCAGATCCTGCGCAGCCAGAACGAGCGGGAGACGCGCAACCACCGGACGGCGGGAAAGCAGCCCGACATGACCCTGCCCAAGGTGGACCTGCACCAGGAGTTCCGGACCCGGTTCCCCTGGTACACGAGGTTCTGGGGGGCGTTGGACGCCCGTCGGGTGCGGACCCACCTGTTCAGCGGGATCGAGTTCCAGATCGCGGTGTTCGTGGTCGCTCCGCTGGCCGTGGCGGTGACCGGGATGCCCGCGGCGATCGGTTGGATCGCCGCGGTGGCGGGCGTTTTGCTGCTCGCGTTCGAGATCGCCATCATCTATAAACTGTGGTTGTCCACGCGGGACTTCTTCCGCGTGGTCGACGGAATCGATGGCGCGCTGAGATTCTCCGGTCCGTCCGACGGCGCGGAGGAGGAGAGCCGGGAGACCGGCTCGGACACGGATTCTCATTCGACCCTGCGCTGATGGAGGAAGGCAACCCAATGACGGGACGCGACACCGAGCCGCGCCAGACCCCCGAGGACGTCCAGGCCGAGATCAACCGCGAACAGCGGCGGTTGGCGCAGACCCTGGACCAGCTGTCCGAGCAGGCCCGCCCGACCAACATCGCGCGGCGGCAGATCAACCGGGTCCGTGAGCACGGCGCCCGGATCGCCGACGAGGCGCGGGCCCTGGTGGCGGGCGGCGGCGCGGTGCGCGTGGAGAGCCACCTGGTCGAACCCGAGGAGGGCAGCGTCCTGCTCCGGGGCGACGAGGAGGTCGTGACCACCTACCAGTCACGGCGCAGGCTTCCCCCCGAGGCGCTGATCCTGGCCGCGGGCGTGGGCACGGCCGTCGCCGTGGGCGTGGTGGCCTGGGTGGTCCGCCGCAGGAGGGCGGCGTAGGGCGTCCGCGCGGCGGTCGCGTTCCCGGCCGCCTCGGTACCCGCGCATGGGCCGAGGCCGAGCGGGGGACCAGGACGCATCCGGGCCCGGACGGTGTCGATCCGTCCGGGCCCTTCCCGTGCCCGGGGAGCGTCAGAGGAAGGTGCGGCCCTCGCCCCGGTAGGTGGGGGTGCTGCCCAGGTACTCACCGGTGTCGCCGTCGATCAGGTGCAGGGCGGCGAAGCGTTCGCACATCTCGCCCGCCTTGGCGTGGCGCATCCACACGCGGTCGCCGATCTCCAGGTCGCGCGCGGCCGCGCCCAGGAGCGGGGTCTGTACCTCGCCCGCGCCCTCGTTGGCGGTATAGGAGAGCCCGGCGGGCAGGTGGGGCAGGGGCGCGCGGTGTCGGTCGGCCGGGCCCGAGGCGGGGTAGCCGCCGCCCAGGACGGTGGCCACGCCGGGGGAGGGGCGGCGGACGACGGGCAGCGCGAACAGGGCGGCGGGGCGGCCGTCGAAGGAGCGGAAGTGGTCGAACAGGTGGGGGTGGTAGAACCCCGATCCCGCGGCGAGTTCGGTGACCGCCCGCTCCCGGCCGGTGGTGTGCAGGCTGCCGGTGCCGCCTCCGTTGACGAAGCGGACGTCGGCGACCTCGCGCACCGCGCTGACGATGGCGGCCCGGCGCCGGGCGAGTTCGACCGCCGAGCGCCGTTGGACGGCGCGCAGCAGGTGGCCGAGGAGGGGTCTGCCGGGAGGGGCGTCGCCGACCCCGGCGATCTGGCCCTCGTAGGCCATGACGCCGTCCAGGAGGAGCTCGGGGCGGCCGACGACGGCGCGGGCGAGGGCGGCGGCCTGTGCCGGGGTGCGGACGGGGGAGCGGTGGGTGCCCACGCGCAGGCCGGGGCCGAGCGGTTGCCAGCTGGTGTCGATGTCCAGACACACGCGGATGGGGGGCGCGTCGGGGCCGCGGTGGTGGGCGGCTCGGGCGACCGCGGCGCTGATGAGGTCCAGGTGGGCGGTGGAGTCCACCATGAGGGTGATGGCGCGGGCGGCGGCCGGGGTGCGGGCGAGCCGGGCGAGGGCGTCGCGGTCGGCGGTGGGGTAGGCGACCAGGATGTCGTCGCTGATCGGGTCCTGTTCCTCGTCGGTGGCCAGCCAGAGCGCCTCGGGGAGGGTGAAGGCCATGATCCCCGCGTAGCCGGGCAGGTCCAGGGCCGTGCGCATCAGGTGGCGGCAGCGGAGGGACTTGCTGACGACGCGGATGGGGCGGCCGTGGGCGCGCCGGGTCAGGGCGGCCGCGTTGGCGCGGAAGGCGGCCAGGTCGACGACGGCGAAGGGGGCCTGGAGTTCGCGTGTGGCCGCCTCGTACTTCTCGCGCGGGTTTGTCATGGTTTGAGGATGCCAGAACATGAATAGTTTTCATATTCCCTGGGGGGGCCGTTCTCGGCCGCGGGTGTGGCCGCCGCGACCCGGCCGAACCCGCGCGCGGTTCGACAGGTGCCGATATCCTGGAGCATCCTGGCTGTTCAGCCGGTCCTATCCCTGGAGTGGTTCTTCCCATGAGTGAGCGCGAGTACGTCCTGACCCTTTCGTGTCCCGACAGCCGGGGCATCGTCGCGGCGGTGGCCAACCTGCTGTCCGACCACGGGTGCAACATCACCGAGAGTCAGCAGTACGGCGACCACTACACGGGACGCTTCTTCCTGCGGATGCAGTTCGTGGCCGAGCGCGGGGAGGACGGCGCCGTGGCCGGGGAGGACTCCCTGCGGGGCGCGTTCGCGGCGCTGGCCGGCGACTTCAGCGACGGGGCCGGCGATCCCGTGGTGGAGTGGAGCCTCCAGGCCCGTGACATCCGCCCGCGCATGATCGTCATGGTCTCCAAGTTCGGGCACTGCCTCAACGACCTGCTCTACCGCCAGCGCAGCGGACTGCTGGACGTGGACATCGCCGCCGTGGTGTCCAACCACCCCGACCTGGAGTTCCTCGCCGACTCCTACGGTGTGGACTTCCACCACCTGCCGGTGAGCGCGGCGACCAAGGGGGAGCAGGAGGCCCGGCTCCTGGAACTGGTCGACTCCTACGACGTGGACCTCATCGTCCTGGCCCGGTACATGCAGGTGCTCACCGAGCAGCTGTGCGCCAAGATGTCCGGCCGGATCATCAACATCCACCACTCCTTCCTGCCGAGCTTCAAGGGCGCGCGCCCCTACCACCAGGCGCATCGGCGCGGGGTGAAGCTGATCGGCGCCACCGCCCACTACGTGACCGCCGATCTCGACGAGGGGCCGATCATCGAGCAGGAGGTGTCCAGGGTCGACCACACCCACAGCCCGGAGCAGCTCACCGCGATCGGTCGGGACCTGGAGTCCGTCGCGCTGGCGCGCGCGGTCAACTGGCACGCCCAGCGCCGTGTCCTGCTGAACGGGGACAAGACGGTCATCTTCGACTGAGCCGTGCGCGGTCCCCCGGCGGCACGCCGGGAGGGAACCGTTTTCGGACGCACAGAGGGGGGTGCCTTCGGGTGCCCCCTCTTTTTGTGCCCAGGGGATTCACGGCGCGGTTTTGGGGCAGGGATGGCACTGACGTTACCTTTCTGACCTGGGAAACCTTACTCAATGTATCTTGTCGACCACGAACAGTGTGTATATGGTGTGTTGAGGTAGATTCCCGTCGACGCGCGGAGCGGAGCCGGTGATCGGGTTTCGGTCAGGCTGCGGGGACGGGTTCGGAGCACACTGCTGAGGGGGACCGGTGTCGGAGACCAAGAGCGAAGCGAAGGTGCCAGGAGCTCGTACCGCGGGCCAGGGCGAGCACGGCGCCGGTGCCGGACACACGCACATCGCCGACGGCGTGGTCGCGAAGATCGCCGGAATGGCCGCGCGGGAGATCGGCGGCGTCCACGCGATGGGCGGCGGCGCGGCGCGTGCGGTCGGGGCCGTACGCGACGCGATGACCCGGGGCAGCGACAGCGGGTCGGTGACCCGCGGGGTCTCGGTCGAGGTGGGGGAGCGCCAGGCCGCCGTCGACATCGACCTCGTCGTCGAGTACGGGGTGGCCATCCAGGACCTGGCCGCCGCGGTGCGCCGCAACGTCACGGCCGCCGTGGAGCGGATGACCGGGCTGGAGGTCACCGAGATCAACATCAGGGTCGACGACATCCACCTGCCCGACGACGGTGACGACGAACAGGGCGGGGGCGGCGACGCGCCCCGAGTCCAGTAGTGGTGGGCGAGGACGCCGGTCCGGAGGAGACCGCCGTGCGCCTGGCCGAGGAGGCGGTCCGCTTCCCGGACGTGGTGGAGCTGTCCCCGGGCGCGTTCGGGACGATCAGCACCCCCGCGCGCGGCGGTTTCGTCCGTGGCGTCGCGGTCCGGCCGGGGACGGTCGAGGTCGGGCTCGTCGTGCGGTTCGGACGACCGATTCCGCGGGTCGTCACCGAGGTGCGGGAGGGTTTGGGCCCGCTCGCCGGCGGACGCGCCGTCCACGTGTTCGTCGAGGACGTGGTCGCGGGGCTCGGAGGGGGCGCGCCGTCCGGTGACTGAGGTCGCCGCGGGCGCTGGAGGCGGTTGGACGCGAGAGGGGGAGGCCATGTGGCCGATCGTGGGGTTGGCGTTCGGGACGGTGCTGGGTCTGGCCGGGGCATTCGGCGGGTTCACGGCCTTCGTCCTGGTGCTGGGTCTGGGGGTCGCCGGATTCGTCGCGGGACGGGCGATGGAGGGCGAGATCGACCTCGCCCAGGTGTTCACGCGGCGCTCGGCGTAGGAGCGCGTGTGGAACGGTTGCGCGAGGGGCGGGTGACGGTCCCGCCGCAGCGGAGTGGACCGGGGTCGCGGGAAGCCGTCGGTCGTGACCCCGGAGGGCGGACGGACATCCCGCCACGCGTGGTCGAGCGGGTCGCGTCCCAGGCGATCCGGGAGGTTCCCGGGGCCGAACCCGCCCGGACGCGGGCGGCCAGGGCCCGGATGAGCGGCGGTGTCGTGCGGTTACGGCTGCGGATCGCGGTGCGCTACCGGGATCCGGTGGTCCAGATCGCCGGACGGGTGCGCTCGCACGTCAGGGAGCGGGTCGAGTGGACCACGGGAGGACGGGTCCACCGCGTCGACATTGAGATCGCGGAGTTGGTGCGCTGACATGACCACCGTGGAAGAGGTCTTGGGCCGTCCCGACCAGGGGGTCGACCGGCGGGCGAAACGTGTGGCGGTCCACACGTTCCGCCCCCGCAGGTCCTGGCCCGCGGTGATCACGGGGGCGGTGATCCTCGTGTTGGCCGTGGTGTCGGCCGCCGAGGTCATCTCGGCCCTGGCCGGCAGCCCGCTGCGGATGATCCCGGTCGGGGCGGCGACGGAGTACGCGGAGACCACGACGTGGTCAGAGCCGTCGGTCCAGATCGCCTCGGCGGTGCTGGCCGCGATCGGGCTGGCCCTGATCGTCGTCGCACTGGCCCCCGGCAACAGCCGGTGGACGGCGCTGCGCACCGACGATCCGGCGCTGGTGGTCGGGCTGACCCGCCCGGCCCTGCGCCGGACGGTGTCGTCGGCGGCACGGGAGGTCAGCGGGGTCGACTCGGTGCACGTGACGTTGCGGGGGCGGCGGATACGGGTTCACGTGCGCACGGGCACACCCGACCGGGAGGGACTGCCGGCCGAGGTGACCGCGGCCGTGGAACGTCGGTTGGAGGAGTTGGCGCCGCTGCGCAGCATACGGATCGTCACGCACGTGCGGTACGCGGAGGACTGACATGGGTCGGGACATGAACCGCCGGTCGGCCAGGGGCAACCGTGTGGGCCTGGTGGTCGTCGGGGCACTGCTGATGGCCCTCGGGTTGGCGGCGCTGGCCGCGGGCCGGGGCGTCCTCGGCCCGGATCTGGCGGAGGAGGCGATCCTCGATGCACGGGTCAGGGAGGCGCTCGGCCAGCGGTGGGTCCCCTACGCCGCGGTCGCGGTGGCCTTCCTCACGGGGTTTTTGGCCCTGCGGTGGCTGTTGGTGCAGGGGATGAACGACACGGTCGGCAGGGTGGTGCTCGACCACGACCCGGACGGGCGCGTGGAGATGAGCGAGAGCGTGGCGCGCGGCGCCCTCGAACAGGAGGTCGCCGAGTATCCCGGGGTGCGCCGGGCGCGGGCGCGGCTGACCGAGTCGGCTGAGGCGCCGCACCTGCGGATCGCGCTCCTGTTGGAGGAGGACGCGGACGTGACGCGGGTGTGGGAGCGGGTGCGCTCGGAGGCGTTGAAACACCTGGGTGAGGCGCTGGACCTGGAGCGGATCCCCACGGTCATTCGGATGTCGGTGGCCGCCCCGGCGCGGAGCCCCCGTCGCAGCCTGGTGTGAGGGGCGCGTAGTCCTCCGGCGCCGGGACGAACGCCGCTGGTGGGAGGCGGGGAGGGGTGGCAGTCTCGGCGCATGGCCGACGATCGCTGCGTCCACGACTTCCTGCCCGGCCAGTGCGGGCTCTGCCGCCCCGCTCCCGCCGGGCTGACCGAACGCGTGATGATCACCCCGGGCGGGACCGTGTTCCACCGTTCGCTGAGCTGCGAGGCGCTGGTCGACGGCCAGCGTAAGGCGGAGCGCATGGGCCTGGAGGTGCACGATCCCCAGGTGGTGCCGTTGGAACGTGTTCGGCACGACCGTCCGCCGTGCGTGCACTGCTTCCCCGACCACGCCCCGGAGGGGACGAAACTCTGCTGGGTTTGGCACGCGGGGGCCTGGTACAAGGGGCTGCTCACACGGTGGCGTGGACGGAACGCGGCGGGTCTGTGGGAGGCCCACGTCGCCTATGTCGTCGAGATCGCCCTTCTGGAGGCCGTGGTCGACGAGCGGCGGCTGCGTCCGCGTGAGCCCGGCCAGGACCGGCCCGGTGTGTTCTAGGGTGGCGTCCGTGCCGGGACAGCGGAGGAGACGCGAACGCGAGGCGGCGCGGAGGCGCGCACGGGAGCGCCGTGAGGGCGAGGGGCGGTGGGCGGTGCTCTTCGAGACCGACGATCCGGAGGTGTTTCGCGCCTACCGGAACGGTGAGGAGGTCGCCCGCCTCGCCGACGACGATCTACGGATCGACGTCCTGTGCGGACGCGGGGAGAACCCCACCTGGTACCGGATCAGCGGGCTCGTGCCGCACGCGGACGGCTGACACCGGACGCCGCTGTGGCCCCGCCCACCTTCCACGTGGTGGCCTGGGACGCCCCCGGCGCTCGATGGCGTTGACGGCGGGGCCGTCGCGCGAGGTCTCCTTGGTGCTTGTCGTGCATGTCGCGGCCGGTGCCGCGCATGGTCCGGATCACCTTGGCGACAACGGTCGACAACGTCTGCGCGGTCACCCCTGACAGGGGTAACCTGGTACCAGGTTAGGTACCAAGTGGGGTGGGAGTATGCCTGCGCTGAACATCGAGTTCTCCGAAGAGGAGATGGAACAGATCCGCCAAGCGGCCGCGGCGGAGTCGACCAGCGTCAAGAAGCTCGCCAAGGAGAGTGTCCTCGACGCGATCCAGCGTCGCAGGGTCATGGAGGCCGCGGCGCGGGTGACCCGCGTCTCCGCTGGGCTGAACCGGAGGCTCGCCCAGTAGATGCCCTCAGACGCCGTCATCTATCTGAACGCATCCCTCATAGTCGAGATCACCACCCTGACCCTGCGTCAGAACGAGCAGGGCGACGCGGTGGTACGGGACTACGGGCTCCTCGAGAGCGCGGCACATCGTCCGCGCTCGTCATCGTTCGGAGTGGAGCACTATCCGGGGCTGTTCGACAAGGCCGCGGCACTCATGCAGTCCCTCGCCCGGAACCACGTGTTCGTCGACGGCAACAAGCGGGCCGCGTGGAACTGCGCAGCCACCTTTCTGGAGGTGAACGGGGCTCCCCTGATCGACCCCGTGGATGAGGATCGTGCGGAGGAGTTCGTTCTCGACGTCGCCACGGGCAAGCTCGACGCCGTCGAGGACATCGCCGCGTCCCTGAGGACCTTCCACACGATTCCGTGAACGACGCGTCAGCGCTCGATGGCGTTGACGGCGGGGCCGTCGCGCGAGGTCTCCTTGTACTTGTCCTGCATGTCGCGGCCGGTGTCGCGCATGGTCCGGATCACCTTGTCCAGCGGCACGGATCCACACGCCGGAACCGTTGGATCAGGCCCTTGGGCGAGGCGGGCTTTCCGTTGAATGGTCTGGTTTGCTTGATTAATTGTGTACACAATGTTCTTTGGCTACACTGCTTGCATGACTGACACAATCTCATCCAGAGAGTTCCGGGCACACCTGGCCGAGGTCATCGATCGTGCGAAGGCCGGTGACACCACGATCGTCACCCGTAACGGCAAGGCGGTGGGAGCGTTCGTTCCCATGGAAGTTCTGGAGAGGGCGAGGCGAAGTGACGAGGAGGAGCTCCGGCGGCTTATCGAGGAGCGCCAGGACTCTCCGACGGTGTCCATGGCCGAGGTGATGGCGGAGACACTGGAGCGCGATGACTAAGTACGTCACGGTCTTCAAGGTCGAGGCCCAGGCCGAGCTTCAAAAGATACCCCGTGATCAAGCCATGTCGATTCTGCGGAAGCTCGCTGAACTCGAAACGGATCCGTTCGCGTTCGGCACCAAGGCCCTCACGGGGATTCCCGGGCACCGGCGGCTCCGTGTCGGTGACTACCGCGTGATCTACACCGTTGATCAGGGACGACTCGTCATCGTGGTCGTTCACGTCGACCATCGGTCAACCGTCTACGACTGACAGGGCGGGTCGTTGGGCCTCAGCACTCGATGACGTTGACGGCGAGGCCGCCGCGCGAGGTCTCCTTGTACTTGTCGTGCATGTCGCGGCCGGTGTCGCGCATGGTCCGGATCACCTTGTCCAGCGACACGAAGTGGCTGCCGTCGCCGCGCAGCGCGATCCGCGCCGCGCTGATCGCCTTGACCGAGGCCAGCGCGTTGCGCTCGATACACGGCACCTGCACCAGGCCGCCGATCGGGTCGCACGTCAGGCCCAGGTTGTGCTCCATCGCGATCTCCGCCGCGTTCTCCACCTGGGCCGGGGTCCCACCCAGCACCTCGGCCAGCCCGGCCGCCGCCATCGACGACGCCGAACCCACCTCGCCCTGGCAGCCGACCTCGGCCCCCGAGATCGAGGCGTTCTGCTTGAACAGGATGCCGATCGCCGCCGCCGTCAGCATGAACCGCACGACGCCCTCGTCACTCGCGCCCGGGCTGAAGTGCAGGTAGTAGTGGAGCACAGCGGGGACGATTCCCGCCGCGCCGTTGGTCGGAGCGGTCACCACCCGGCCCCCGGCCGCGTTCTCCTCGTTGACCGCCAGCGCGTACAGGGTGATCCAGTCGCTGCCGCGCATCGGGTCGGAGTCCACCGAGGTGGGCGGCAGCAGCCCCGAGTCGTCGCACACCCCGCCCAGCTGCCGGTACAGCCGGTGCGCCCGCCGCGGCACCCTCAGCCCGCCCGGCAGGCTCCCCTCGGTCAGCACACCGCGCCGCACACACTGGCGCATCGCGGCCCAGATCGTGAGCAGCTCGGCCCGGATCTCCTCGGTGGTGCGTCCGAACGCCCTCTCGTTGGCGAGCATGATCGCACTGATCGACATCCCCGTCTGCGCGCACAGGTCCAGGAGCTCCTCGGCCGTGGCGAAGGGGTAGGGCTGCACGGTGTCGTCCACGGTGATCCGGTCGGCGCCCGCCGCCCGCTCGTCGACGACGAATCCGCCGCCCACGGAGTAGTACACCTTCGACGCGACCTCGGCGCCGACGGAGTCCATCGCCACGAACCGCATACCGTTCGGGTGGTCCGGCAGGCTCTCCTTACGGCGGAAGTCGACGTCGACCGCCGGGTCGAACGCGACCGTCGGCCCCTCCGGGCCGCCCAGGGACAGCGTCCGTTCCGCCCGGGTCCGCTCCACGAGCGCGGGCACCGCGTCCACGTCCACGTGTTCGGGCGTGTGCCCCATCAGCCCCAGGATCACGGCGGTGTCGCTGCCGTGTCCCTTGCCGGTGAGCGCGAGGGAGCCGTACAGTTCCGCCCGCACGTGCGCCACACCGGACAGTTCGCCACGCGAACGCAGCCCCTCCGCGAAGGTCAGGGCCGCCCGCATCGGGCCGACCGTGTGCGAACTCGACGGTCCGATCCCGATCGTGAACAGATCGAAGACACTGATGGCCATGGCTGTCCTCCTCGTTGAGCACAGGTGTGGCGTGCCCGCGCGGGGCGCAGCGCGCGCCCCGCGCGGTGGGTCCTACAGGTTGGGGTAGAGCGGGTGCTTGTCCGTCAGAGCCCGCACCCGACCCCGCAGGGCCCGGG
>NZ_QPNC01000026.1 GCF_003386285.1 Nocardiopsis sp. FIRDI 009 | reverse complement strand
GCCGTTGGTGAAAATATGGGGTGAGCGCAGCTCGCTGTCGTGGTGGACAGCCAGCTCATCTGATCTTCCGACAAGGCCCGGGTGGCAGCCTGGGCCTTCGTCATGTCTGGAGGTTGACGGGGGTGGTGGGTCCCCGTCGGTCGCATCGACCTTACTAGGCGACCCTGCTAGCAGGGACACACAAAGCGCGCTGGGAATCTCCCATACACCACAAGTCACGCTTAACGTCGCGAAAAACCCCGGGCGGGGATTACCAGCCCGGGGAAGCTCTACGCAGGGATCAACGTGACGTCCTGATCCTCCGCCTTCGGCGCCACCAGTGAGTACCTCGTGTCGGTGGACAGCGCGTCCAGCGCGGGCCAGCGCACAACGTACTCCGCGTAGTCGTCACCCCAACCCGGGTTCCCCACGCGCCACGTGGTGCCGTCATGCCAGACCGGACGCACCACCCCGAGCGGGACCGAGAGCTGGTGCTCATCGGTCATGAACGGGGCAACGCCCTTGACTACGGCCCCGGTCACTTCGAGAAGGACCTCCGGCCGTGTGGTCAGGCCAGCTCTTGGGGAGTCGGGGGAGTGCACGTTGGTGGTGGTCTCGATGATCATCGTCGGTTTCCTTGTGGCTATCTCGAACAGTGCGCCGCTGTTGCGGCCCGGTACGCGCATGGTGCGCAGGTGGGTCCAACCCCTTCGGCGGTAGTACTCGTGGAGCTGCTCGTTGCTCGCCCACGCATCGAGGCGCACCACCGGGTAGCCGAGGGCTCCGGCGTAGCGCAGAGCCCACTCGATCGCCCAGGCCCCGGCGCCGGACTGCCGGCTGGCGAGCTTGTTCAGGTACAGCGCGGGCGTGGCCTGTTCCTCAGCGCTCCAGAAGTCGGAGTCAGCCGCGGTCGACAATGACACCGTCGCGGCGAGCTGGCCGTCCGCGTCGTGCGCCACCCACGTCTCGCCCTGCTGGATCATCGGCAGCATCCTGTGGCCGCTCATCCACCCGGGGGACCACTGGGAGATCCCTCGTGCGGCCAGATCGTCAGCGACTTCGTTGAGGAGTTCGACCACGGCTGTGAGGTCGTTCTCGGTGGCGGCTCGTATGATCCACCCGGTCATGCTGGCAGCTCGTAGACCAGCTCGATCCTGTCCCCGGGCCAGATCTGCTCGGTGACGCGGACGACTTGGTCGTCCATGTACCCGATCCGGGTCTGGGTCAGGACGGACACGCCTGAGCCGATGCGCAGCAGCTGGGCCTCCTCCGGTGTGGGAGGTCGCCATCGAAGACGGTCCACGTAGTTGGTCTGCGCGAACCCTCGTTCGGCCATGAGCGCGATGACGCCCTGGGGGACGTCGGCGGGGTCGAGGATCTCGGGGATCTCCTGGGTCAGCGACATGGGGTAGTACGAGTCGCTGACGTTGCTCGGGTCTCCATCGAGGGTGCGCAGCCGACGGCGCACAGCGACGGGTGCTCCGTTTTCCACCTGGAGATAGGCGGCCATCTCCGGGGCCGCGGGCACGACTTCGACCCGGATGGATTGCCCCGGGACCAGTCCGTATGCCTGGGTGTCGCTCACCCACGCGTCCACCCCGGCGGTGCGTCTGTGGTCTACGGACTCAGAGCGGCTGGCGTGGATGGCCAGTACACGTGTGTCTCGAACACGGCGACCCGCTCGCGAGTTTCCAGGCGAGATCAGCCCCTCGTTCACCAGCAGGTCGAGGGCGCGGGCCGCCGTGGCACGGCTGACATTGAACCGGGAGGCCAGCTCGCGCTCGGTGGGGGTGTTCTCCCCTGGGCGGAGCTTGCCGGTGCGGATCTGTTCTCTCACCCAGTCTGCGGGCCGGGTGTACAGCGGTTCGTTGCGTCCCACCTGCGGTTTCCCTTCCCTTCAACAATTTGGCTGAGCCAAACGTATCAAACGCTTGACCCGGGCGCTAGCGGCGTGCTTACATTGGCTCAGCCAAACGAGCTAAGACGTTGGCTCAGCCAAGAGGGGGTCTCATGTCGCTGATCGCGCAGGTCGTCGCCGCCACTGGTGCCACCCGCGCCGACGTCATCCGCGTCGCGACCCGCGGCGGCACCACCGCCCGCGACTGGGACATCGCTCACGCCATCGAGGCCATCACCGGCCGGTCCGCCTACGAGCTGATGCTTACCGCGGGCCGCGACCAGATGATCGCCGAAATCTGGGGCGACTCCGGCGCCCCGGCCCAGGCCCCGACGCAGACCAACCCGCGCGCCGAGTACGACCCCACGGTCAAGATCTACGACGAGCCCACCGCTCCCGACGCGCCGAACACGGTCCTCCCGGATCACCCGAACGACCACCCGAACGAGGTCGACGACGAACCGGTCGACGAGATCGACGACCAGGACCAGGACGAGACCGACCCGGGCCGGGCCGCGTGGAACACCATGCTCCACACCCACATCTGGGCCGACGTCGCTGCCCTCACCGGCGGCGCCCCCGGCGAGATCGCCCGCACGGTGCGCCCGTGGGCCACCGCCCGCGACGCCATCGCCGGGATGACCGCGCTCATCGCCCGCCGCCGCGCCGCCCGCACCCCCCGACGCCACACGATCGCGGCCGCTCTGGCCGCGTGACCAGCACACCCACCCACACAAGAACCGACACGGAGACGACCCGATGCAGCACTTCTACGCGTTCGCGCTCTTCTTCCTGTGCCCGCTGACCCTGGCCGTCGTCATCTTCATGGCCTTCCAGGCCGCCTGAACGCACACCGCCCCCACCTGCGAAAGGGACACCACACATGCGTCTGACCCACCGCCGCTGCCGCTCCGAGGCCGCCGCTGCCGACGCGCTGATCGACCACCTGGCCACCACCGCCAAACGGTTGACCCAGCGGGCCGACGACCTGACCGAGCGGCTGCGCGCCGAGGAGAGGTCCAGCGGCCACCTGGCGGAGGAGATCCGCGCCGCCTGCCAGTCGGAGGAGTACGCCCAGGAGGCCGTGATCCCCGAGCACCTGCGCGAGCGGCTGCTCCAGGCCCACGACCGGGCGCACGTGCTCAGCGAGCACGCTGACGCACTGGACCGCATCGGGGAGCTCACCAGCCACCTCCAGGAGGAGCGGGACCGCTACGTCCAAGCCCAGGCCCGCATGCTGACGGCCGCCCACGCGGCCGGGCGGCTGGCCCGTACCTACGCCCTGGCCGAGGGCGCGGGGATGGGGCGCACCAGCGGCCAGGCCGGGCGGCTCCTGTCCGAGGTGCGGTTCACGGTCTGGCAGGGCGTGCCCGGCTGGGAGTGTCAGGACACGGCCTGCCCGGAGACGACGCGGGAGCTGGTGTGGCACCCCAGCGTCCCCGAGCGCGCGCACCTGGTGTGCGGGTGCGGACGGATCTGGCAGGCCGGGCCCGGGGCCGTGGTCCGCGCCGAGCGTGAGACCCGCACCCACCAGGCGATGGGTGTCGGGTATCGGACGTCGCACCGCTGGTCGAGGCTCTCCGGCCCGGTGCTGGAGGCCGTGGACCGGGCGCTGCCCCAGTCGCACGAGCTCATCAGGGCCGAGCCGGAGGTCGCGGCCGCGACCGCCTGACCCCCGCCCCCTGGGGTGCCCGTCCCGCACCGCTCCCCGCGCACGTCAGCGCTGGGGGCCGGGGCGGGTCCGGGGGACCAGCAGGGTCCGCACGCACTCACCGGCGAAGGAGACCGCACCGGATGGACGAGGACGACCTGGACCACATCAGCATCGACGACGAGGATGACGGCGGCTTGGCCCTGGCCGAGGAGCTGGGGGCCGACGTCGGCCCGCTCTGACCAGGCCCCACACAGCAACGAGCCCGCCCCGGGATGACGCCCCTGGGCGGGCTCTCGCACACCCACACCTCCGGCATGAACTGGAAGGACACGGATGTACGACGACAACGACTCTACCTACCCCGACCCGCTCGACGACATCGAGCAGCTCCTGGAGATCCGGGCCCACAGCCCCCGTTTCTGGGACGCCGACAACAGCGAGCTGGCCGCCGCTGACCCGTGGGAGCACCCCTCCTGGCAGGTCGAGGCCGACCTCGCGGACGGGTGGGACGACCCGGCCGCCGCAGTCGAGGTCCTGGAGCACACCGTGATTGAGGACGCGCGGCTGTCCGGCCTGGCCGACACCCCCACCGGCCGGTCCTGGGTGCGGTCGGCCGAGGACGCCCTGGCCGACCCTTACCTCACCCCGGAGGAGGAGCTGCACGAGCGGCTCCTTGCCCTGACCGCCGACGACGACATCGACGTGGAGCGGGAGGTGCAGGCCGCATGATCCGCCGACTGATCGCCCGCATGAGCCCGCCCACCCACTGCGGTGCGCCCATGTCCTGGGACGTCTGGCGCGCCTCGTGGGTGTGCCACTGCGGAGCCGCCCGATGAGCGCCCTGATCATCACCGCCGCGATCGTCCTGATGGTCGCGGTCCTCGTGCTGCTCCTGGCCGTCACCGGCGGTCCCGCCCTGATCCACACCGAACACACCCTGCCCCAGCCTGCCCGCACCCGACGCGCCCCGAGGAGGGCTGACCGATGAAGCTCCCGTGGAACAAGACCAACAACCCCGGCTCCCTCCAGGCGACCCCGGCCGCTGAGCCCACCCCGCCGGCCCCCGAGCCCGCCCCGGTCCAGGCCCCGGCGCCCGAGCACACCCAGGAGCAGACGGCCGCTCCCGCTGCGTCCTGGATCAACCCGACCCGCGTGGCCGTGGCCGCGGCCGTCGTCCCCTCGGTGCTGTCGCTGGTCTGGGTCGCCAGCACCGTCGCGGAGATCACCGGAGGCCCCGGCGGATGGGCCGCCGGTGTCTTCGCGGACGTGCTGATCGTGTCCACCGTCGCGGTGGGCTGGTTCAACGCCGACGTGCGCCGCCTGGCGAGCATCGGCGGGTGGGTCGCCTCGATCGCGGCCGGGCTGCTGCTGGGCTGGCACCACTGGGGCACCGAAGAGGTCGCGTTCGCGCTCGTGCCGGTCGGCGCGAAGTTCCTGTGGCACATCGCGCTGGTGGCGCGCACCTCCTGGGAGCGGCGCCGCGAGGCCGCCGCCCGTGCTGAGGCCGACCGGATCGACCGGGAGCGCCGCCAGGCCGAAGAGGACGCCCGCGCCGAAGCCGACCGGGCCCGCGAACGCGAGCTGGCGCTGTCCACGGACCTGACCGACGAGGAGGAGCGCGAGCTGGCCGCGCTGCGCCGCCAGGCCGTCTACGCCCGCGCCAAGGCCGAGGCCGAGAACGAGCTGACCACCGCTGAGGCCGAGGCCGACCGGATGCGCCAGGAGGCTGCGGCCGAGGCCGAGCGGATCCGGCAGGAGAGCGAGCACCGGATGCGTCAGGAGGCGATCCGGCGCCGTGTGGAGGAGCAGATGGCGGTGCAGCAGGCCAACGCGGACCTGCTCAAGCAGCGCCGGGCCCTGGAGCTGGAGCTCCAGCTGACGCGCCCCTACGCCATCGGGGGCGGGCAGGTGCCCGATGACCTGTCGGGTCTGGACACCCCGCCCCCAGCCGGGGGCGTCCGTGCTCCGGTGGCGGGGTTCGGGTTCGCGCAGCCGCAGGCTCACGTGGGGGGTGCCTCCCCCGCTGACCTGCGGGTGCCTCCCGGTGCCTCCCCTGCCGCCTCCCCCAGCGCCCCCCAGGGTGCCCCCCGTGCGGACGAGGCGCTGAGTGGCCCGCAGCGGCTGCTGGCCTACGTCGAGCAGACCGGCCAGGCGGCCACCGTGAAGGGTGCCGCGCGACTGCTCGACGTGGACCCGCGCACCATCCGACGGTGGCGCGACGGCCTGGCCGCCGACGGCCACGACGTGTCCGCCCTGGGCGGTGACCGCTGACCCACCACCGGCACGGGGGTACCCGCCCTGACCTGCGGGTGCCCCCTATGCCTCCCCTACCGCGCCCCCTGGGGCGCCTGCCCGCTTCGGCGGGTGGACAGACCCTCCCGGCCCGTCCTGCCGGGTGGGTCTGTCCACCACTCCGAGGCCGGGCGCGCTGAGACGCCGATGCCGCCGGGAGCAGCTCCCGGATGAGTCGGACGCACAGCAGACGCCCGCCGTGTCCACCCGTTCACCCCTCACCCGCGAAGGAGACCTGGATCCGACCACGCCCACCACCCGCACGAGCCCCGCCCGGTCGGGGCCACCACACATCCACGGGCCGCCGCCCCCATGTCAGGGGGCGGCGGCCCCACCTGAACTGCACATACACCACTGATTGGAGGGGCCGATGGCCCTGCCGAACGAGAGTCGTCGCGCCCCCGCGCGTGACCGCCGTCCCGAGGACGCCCCGCGCTTGTCGGTGGTGCCCTCCGTCCCCGCACCGTCCCCGGCCTCGTTGCCCGAGGTCCTGGCCGACGCGGTCCTGGGCCCCCAGGCCCCGCCGAAGACCCGGACGACCGAGCCGGTGCCGGAGCCCGCGGACACGACCGCCGCGCGGCCGCCGGCTCCCGCCCCCGACCAGGGCCAGGGCGCGAAGCCGCAGACCCCCAAGGACGTCCCGACCGAGACCACGAAGGAGACCGCGTTGGTGGCCGTGGAGAGCCGTAGTGCCGCTGAGGCCGAGCGCGCCATCAAGTGGCTCGGGGTGACGTTTCGGCCCCCCGACGTGTGGCGCGAGCGCCAGCCGAGCCTGCGTGAGGAGTGGGAGTTCGTGATGAAGGGCGACCACCTGCCCGAGGGGCTGTGGCGGGCCGCCGCCCGCGGCTACGCCGCCCCCGCGATCGGGGTGATCAGCCTGCTGCACTTCCTCATCTGGGTCCTGCGCTCCCCGGCCCGCCACGCCACCGCCTGGGTGGTGGTCGCCCTGACCGTGGTCTCCGCCGCTCTCATGCTCTGAGCCGCACGCACACAACCTTGAAAGGAGTCCTTGCCATGTTCACCGTCGGCGCGATCCTGTGCCTGTCCCTGTTCTGGTTCCTGCGCCGCAAGGCGCACTGGCTCATCTCCGGGTTCTTCGCCGTCTTCGGCGGGGCCCTGTTCGCCTTCTCCTTTCTGGGAGGGTGGGCGACCGACCTCATCACCTGGACCCTGGGCTTCGTCCTGAGCCTGTTCCCCGAGCCCATCCCCGCCGCCTCCGTTCTGGCCGCGATCGCGGTGTTCTTCCTGGTCATGGTCGGTATCGACGTGTGGCGGGACAAGAAGTTGGACGAGTACGGGCAGTGGGCCGCGATCTGCCTGCCCGTGGTCATCCTGGCCGCTGGTGGGGACGTGGGCCAGGTCGGCGGGACCGCCATCACCTCGCTGGCCGACGCCGGAACGTCCATGTTCGGCCCGCTGCTGGGGTGGTGAGTCGATGGAGATGCTGATCCTGGCGGCGGTCGCCGCCTTCTGGGTCAAGAACGTGGCCTTGGACTTCGGGCACCTGGCCACGGGCAGGACCCCGCCCTCGCACGCCTACCGGATGGCGAAGCTGCGCCAGAAAGCCGCACGTGAGCGGCGGCGCCTGGAGGCCGACCCCGACCTGCGGGGCGGGCTGAAGATGGTGCTGCGGCACTGCTACCTGGACGCCTGCGAGGACCTGGACGCCTGGCGCGCCCACCGCCACGCCACCAAGCCCGAGCGCAAGGCCGCACGCCGCAGGCGGCGCGCCGAGCGTGAGGGGTTCACCGCCCGGTGGGGGTGGCGTCCCAGCGACCCGATGCCCGACGACGTGATCGACGCCGAGATCGTCGACGAGGACGAAGGGTTCACCCCTGACCCGCCGCCCGCGGCGGCCACCGGGGGCCCTGGCCGAGCCCGGCCCAACCGGACCTCCAGCCGCACCACCACCACCACGACGGCGTCGTCCACGGTCACCGAGGAAGAGCCCCGGCCCGCTCCGGGCTCGGACGTGGCGGTCCTGAACCCCGATGAGCAGTCCGAGAAGCCGCCGCTGCCCTACCGGCGGCTGGTGCTGATGAGCATGCTCGCCGACGCGGGCTATGCCCCCGACACCGAGGCCATCGGACGGATGACCTCCGAAGAGGTCGACGCCGCGATCACCGCGCTGATCGCCCACGAGCGCGCCGCCCGTACCGCCTCCCACTGACCCACACCCGATCCCGGGGCCGGACCGTCACGGTTCGGCCCCTGACCGTCTACCGAGAGGAACACACCCCATGAGCACGCAGATCGGCAACACCGTGGCCACCAGCGCCAGTTCGACGCTGCGCTACTCCGACGCCTCCGGCCTGGACGCCCACGCCCAGACCATCACCGGCATCGGGAGCCTGGTCAAGCAGGGCAACCAGATGCTGGAGATCGTCGAAGCGCAGATGAAGGCCGCCGACATGGGCACCGAGGTCACCTCGGAGCTGGCCACGCTGCGGGACCTGGGCACCGCCTACGTCGCTCAGTCCATCCGGGCCCGGGCCAAGCTGGAGGAGATCAACCGCGCGGTCCAGGAGGCCTACGAGGCCTCCCGCGGCCAGGCCGCCGACAAGGGCTACCAGCTCGGTGGCCGATAGGGCCGATCGTTGTTTCCGGGCCGCTCCCGCACGCGGGGGCGGCCCCCTTCATGCCCGTTTTCGGTGACTGAACGTGATGAGACAGCGGTGAGACGTCCACTGCCGTTGTCTCATCACGCTTGTCCCCGAATGCGAACTATCTACCGATTTTCTGTGAGACAAACCCCCGCCACAGACCCGGAGACAGGGCTCTGCGGCGGCCGGTGAGACATCGAGACATCCCGCCCCCGCCCCGGGTGCGGGCACGCACAGTGACCGATTGGAAGGAGGGCCCCGTGGCCCGCAAGTCGAAGAAGAACGCCCCGACGCCTGCCCCGGCACCGGCCTCCCTGCCGCCCGAGGTCCTGACCGCCCTGGGACAGCCCACGCACCAGGAGCCGCGCACCTTCCAGAGTGAGGGGGTGGGCGCGATCATCGCCGCCGGATGGCGCGCGGTGTTCCGTCCCGGCGAGGGGTCGTTGCGCCGCCACATGGCGGCGCAGTTCTACCCGTGGAAGGTCGGCGCGACGGTGTTGGCGGCCGGGGTGGTCGCCGCCCGCGCGGCGGAGGTCTCGGCCACGCACGCGATGGTGACGGCTGTGGCCACCGGCGCCGGCGCGTGGGTGGCGCTGCGCCTGCTGCGCACCCTCAAGGCCCGCCAGTGGCGCGCCACCCGCCTGGCCTCGGAATGGGCCGAGGTCGACCCGGCGCACGCGCGGGTGTGCGCGGCCGCGGCCGGGGTGTGGTTGATCGCCATCATCCTCATCCAGCCCGCGACCCTGGCCGCCTGGTGGTGGGCGGGACTGGTCGGCCTGCTGGCCCTGCTGGCGCTGGGGTCCCGGTTCTGGGCGCACCACCGCGTGCCCCGCGTCCTGGCCGCGGTCGAGGCGGAGGCGCCGCCGCCCCCGCCGGGGGAGCACCCCGTGGCCCGCAAGTGGCGCATCCGTGTGGCCTGCGGCCAGGGGCCGCTGCCGGGCACCAAGCTCACCGACCTGACCGAGGAGCCCTACGGGGTGCGCGGGCGCCTGCATCTGGTCCCGGCCCGGCAGACCATCAACTCGGTGCGGGCCGCGCTGGGCTACGTCGCCACCGGCCTGGGGGTGGACGAGGCCGACATCCTCATCGAGCACGTCGAACCCACCGAGGACGAACCCAAACCCGACTCCTCGGTCCTGGACATCAAGATCGTCACCGTGGGGCTGTTGTCCAAGAAGGTGCCGTTGGAGGCGGGCCGCCTGGACGTCGACGACGACGGCCAGGTCCACATCCGGCTGGGCCCCTACGCCGACGGCGACGGCCAGGCCCGCTACCGGCTCTACACCGCCGACTCCATGTGGTCGGGGTTCGTCGCCGGATCGACCGGGTCGGGCAAGTCCGGGCTGATCGACAACCTCGCCCTGGGGGCGTGGGAGACCAAGAACACCGTGGTCCTGTACCTGGACCCCAAGAACGGAGGATCGAGCCCGCGAATCTTCGACCGGGCGCACTGGTCGATCCCCAACGACCCGGAGACCTGGGAGGCGCTGCTCAACGGCCTGGTGGAACTGGTCGAAGCCCGGGGGTTGGAGAACAGCGCCCGGCTGAAGACCAGCGGGTTCACCCCCAGCTTCGCCCGCCCCGGGGTGCTGGTGATCGTGGACGAGTGCCACGCGGTCATCAACGCCGACAACGCCTACCGGTGGGGCCGCATCGCCCGCGAGGGCCGCGCGGCCGGGGTCGCCCTGGTGCTGGCCTCCCAGATCTACGGCCTGGACTCCTTCGGCGGATCCGACGCCGTGCGCGCCAACGTCACCGCCGGGAACACGGTCGCCCTGCGGGTGTCGCGCAACCAGGCCTCCATGATCGCTGACATCACGTTGGACCCCTCCGCGCTGCCCAAGATCACCGGCGTCGGGCTGACCGCTGAGGGCCGCGACGTGGCCTTCCGGGCCGCGTGGGCGCCCAACGAGACCACGGCCGCGCTCATGGACGCCGCGCTCGAAGGGGCTCCCCAGGAGCTGGACGCGCTGGCGGCTGGCGCCCTGGACGCCGGGTCCGGCGGCCTGTACTCGCGGCGTCACGAGATCGCCGCCCAGCAGGTCGCCAACGCCGAGGAGAGGTTGGCGGCCTACGAGGCCGGGCGGGTCCCGGCGGCGCGGGAGAAGACCGCTCCGCAGGTCGCGCTGGCCAACTTCGTCAACCCGTCCCTGGACAACCTGCCCACCTCGATCGACCCGGCGCTGCTCACCGACACCGACCTCGGGCTCGGAATCCTCGCCGAGGCCAACCGCGACCCCCACGAGGCGCTGCTGGCGACGTGGTCGGGTGCGGCCAAACGGGTCCTGGAGCTGCTGATCGAGCACGGCACGCTGCGTCGCGGCGAGATCGAAAAGCGGGTCCGCGCCTCGGAGGAGTGCTCCCGGGCCACCGTCTCCCGGGCGCTGGACGACCTGGCCGAGGCCGGGGTCATCGAGCCGCTGCCCAACCGCGGCGGCTGGCAACTGGCCGCCTGAACACCACGCACCGTCACCACTCGGGTGGGTGAGACAACCACACCGTTGTCTCACCCGATTCATGTCCGAACACGAACTATCACCCGATTTTCGAGTGAGACAAACCCTGTCCCGGCCCCCTGAACCCGGGCCCTGGCAGCCGCTGAGACAACGAGACACCCCGCCCCACCCCGGGGCGGACATCACCCAACGTGAGGAGAACCGTCGTGACCACCCCAACCACCGCCGCGCCGATCACCCTGCCCCTGGGCACCAGCACCGACGGCCAGGACGTCTCCTGGACCCTGGCCGACACCGAGGGCCGGCCCTGCCACGCCATCATCGTCGGACCGACCGGGTCCGGTGGCACCACCGCCCTGGCCCGCCTGTGCGCGGTCTCCCGCACCGTCGACGCCGACGTCCACCCCGTGCTTGTGGACCTGGACCACGGCCCCGACTACTACGCCCCCGTCTGGGAGCGGACGCTGCCCGCGAGCCGGTGCACCACCGACACCGACCTGCGCGACGAACTGGACGCGGTCGAGGACACCGCCGACGTCGAGGACGGGCACAACCTCCTCCTGGTCGACGGCGACCGGGCACTGCGGTGTGCTCCCCAAGCGTGGGTGCGCCTGCTTGGCCAGGCCGACCGGCTGCGGATGTCGGTGGTGGTCCGCGTCCACGGATTGACCCTGGACACCTTCGGCGGCTGTGACGTGCTGCGCTCCCGTCTGGCCACCGACGGCCAGTACCTGGCGCTCGGTCGCCCGGTGGGCACCTCGGCTGCTCTGGCCAGCGACCTGCTGCCCGGCTACACCGTCCCCGACGGCCGCCAGGCCCCTGGGCGGGGGGTGTACGGCTACCGCGGCGACACGGATTCGGTGACCGTGACGCACGTCCGCTGACCCTCCGCCCCCTCGCTCGCAACCCCCAACCACGAAGGAGATCTGCTGTGAAGACCGTGAAGTCCCCGTCCCAGCTCCCCCACGGTGCGTGCGGCTGGCAGACCGAGTACGGCACCGGCCGCGAGGCCTACTGCGCCGAGAAGGCCACCAGCAGCGGACTGTGCCCGGGGCACGAGCGCCTGGCGCGCGACAGCTACTGATCCCGCCTGTGGGGCCGCCCGACTTTCCACGGCAGGGCGGCCCCGCGACGACTCCCACAGCGACGAAGGAGTACCTCCCATGATGATGCCCGCCGCTTTCGCGGTCCTGCTGACCGGTCACTGGGCCCAGCAGGGCTGACCGCCCGGTCCACCGCACACGACGACGGCCCGCCCCCGGATGACCAAGCTGCCGAGCAGGGATCCAGGGGGCGGGCCGCGCTACTCCCAGAATCAGGAGCAGAACCAGTATGACCACGACCAACACCACGAAGACGGCGAAGCGGTGCTGCGGAACCTCCGTCGGCGGGCGGCTGACCCGCACTGACCCCGCCACCGGCATCACCCAGTTCGCCATCCTGGGGCGCGGCTGGTGGCCCCCGGCCTGGGGGCTGTTCGCCGGACACGCCCGCGACCACGGCCAGTCCGACTTCCGGGAGGCGGCCGTCGCTGAGGGCTCCGAGGAGCTGGGCATCCGAGTGACCGGACTGACGGAGCGGTTCACCGTCCACCTGCCCAACCTGTGCGCCTCCTTGCCGCACGAACCCGTCCCGGGCCACCTGTGGACCGTCTACGACATCGAGACCACCGACACCGTGCTCACCCCAGCCCCGGGGGAGACCACCGGAGCCGAGTGGGTCACAGGCGAGGAGCTTCAGCGCCTGGCCGAGGTCACCGTCGCCTTCGCCCGGTCGGGCCGACCCGCCCACGAACAGCACCGCCTCTCCCTCGAAGCGGTGTGGGTCGAGCTGCTGGCCCGCACCGGCGACATCACCGTCTCCGCCACCGACCGGGCCGCGGTGGCCCGCCTCTACACGACACCGCCGCCCGAGTACTGGCTGGGAGGCCGCCGATGACGATCCGCTGCGTGTGCGCCACCGCCTGACTCGGTGCAGGGGCGCGGCGGTGCACCGCAGTTTCGTGCACGGCTGCGGTGGACCGCACTTTTTTCTCGAAGTGCGGTGCACCGCAGTTTTTCTTTTCTGCAGGTCACAGCCCTTGGACCGGCGCGGACCAGGACCGGGCCGCTGTGGTCCACGGCCGAACCGGACTGGTTCTCCGGCGGACCAGCGCCCTGTCCCTGGACGTGGATAGCCTGTCCCCAGGCCGCTCGCGACGGCCCGCCTCCGAGCCGCCCCGCCCACACCGGGACGGCACCCACGGACAAGGGGCACCGCCTCATCGCCCAACGAACAACCCGATCCGTGCCGCGCGCCCGGCCGGGGTGGTGTGGGAACCCTGGCAGGAATGAGGAACTCGTGCCGCACGACCGTCTTCGCACCCTCGCCCGCCGCGTCGCCGACCGCGACCACGTGGCCTACACCTCCGCCCTACGCCGTCTGCGCACCGCGGCCGCCGCACCCGAGACCGTGAACGTGTGCTTCCGCTGTGGCTCGAAGGGCGGCCGGGGCCGCCTGCGGCTCCTGGACGTGCGCGTCAGCCCCCACCCCACCACCGGCGCCGACCGTCCGCTGTGGTTCTACGCCTGCCCGCTGTGCGGCCAGGGGCACGCCGCCTCGCTCACGGGCAAGGTGCCGGTGCTGCTGCCATCCCCGTGGTCAGGACCCGTTGGGCGCAAGCTCACCGACGCCGAGGCGGACCGCTACCCCGTCTCGGTCCTCGTGCTCCTGGCCGACGCCGCCTTCGACGACCCGGTCGGGCAGATGTGGGACGACCCGGCCGACCCGCCCACGGGCCTGGACAGCATCTGCGGGCACCGGATGGATCGGTGCGGCGGGTGCGGGACGTGCATGACGTGCGACGCCTGCTACTGCGCGGAGGAATGAGCCGACCAACAAGGCCCGCCCCGGGAAGCGATCCGGGGCGGGCCTTTGTCGTGCCCGAGGACGTGCGATACTGAAAACCGCACACGATGCGGCACTTTTTGCGGCACGCTAGGAGGCATGACGATGACGCAGACCACCAGGCGCCCTTCGGTGCCCATCGACCCCGACACCGACCGGGTCGTCCAGGCCGCCCGCACCTCCGGCACCCGTGAGCACGCCGCCCTGGCCACGCTGGCGGCCCGAGGACGCATCCACCTGCCCACCGGTGGAGAACAGCTCTCCGAGGCGGCCACGCTCGCCGCGTTGGTCGAGATGGGCCGCCAGGTGCTTCAGGAACAGGTGCTGGAGGCCGAGTACCAGGCGATCGCCGCAGAGCAGAACGACGAGGACCGCGCGGTGCGCGCCGCGATGCGCCGCCGTCGCCGGCTGTCCCCCCGGGCCGCCGAGTGACCCCTGTGCGGGGCCGCGTCTACTGGGTCTACCTGGACACCGGGGAACAGGAGGAGCGCAAGCCCTTCGTGGTGGTCTCCAACAACCACCGCAACCGCAACCTCGGTGACTGCCTGGCGGTGCGCCTGACCACCACCCGTAAGGAACCCCGGACCACCGTCGTGCCGTTGGGCCCGGCCGACAGCCCCTTGCGCGGGTTCGTGCTGTGTGACGAGATCACCCACGTGTACGACGACGAGCTGCTGGAGGACATCGGGGTGCTGAGCTTCGCGACGATGACCGCCGTCGCCGCCGGGCTCAAGGCTGCGCTCGACCTTCCGTGACCACCCGGGGGCAGTCGGCGGTCGACCGGCATGAGAACGACGAGGAGTGAATCACGGCCCCGTACCGGCAGCACGCTGGTGCGGGGCCATTCGTGTGTCCGGATGTCTCACCGGAGGTCGAGAATTTGGAACCTCCGCAGGTCACGAAGGTGACGTGCCTACGTCATGACGTACTGCCGTACCCCTGGGGGACTCCCCTTCCCCGCTCTGGTGCCCCCGGGAAGGTGCTGCCGGGTCTGAGGCTCCGGCAAGGCCGAATCACCCTGTGGGCGGCAGACGCCGGAACGGCGCGTCGCCGACGACGTCGACCGGCTCCTGGACGCCACGAGGCTCGGCACCCCGGCCACCCGCCCAGTGAGCTGGCCCCGCCGGGCGATGGCGCTGGAGCGCGTCGCGGATCGCGGGCAGAGACCCACCACGCCGCCGTCGGTGCGCGTTCTCCTCCTGGCCCTCGATCTCATCCGTCATGCCCATCAGCATGCCGACCCCAACCCCCATCCACCCCTGAATCCAACCAACCCACTAGCAATAACGTCACTGACGAAGCACACCTAGGCACTATGCAGTGATCCCCGGCTGAGCGCCCGCTGCCGCGCCCCGCGCAGCGTTTGCCACGGTGTCGAGGCGGTGCGCCATCCCCCGCCGCCAACACCGGCCCGAGTGCATGGAGACGCGGGGATGGTGTGCCGTGATCCCTCCACAGACAGGCGGTCGGGACGTGTCAGCGTGCCCGGGGCGAACCAAGTGAGCCGGAAAGGGGCAACGTCACTGATGAAATTTGGCGGCGGTGAGCCTTTGTATCTCTGGCGAGATACGCCCTCACGGGCGACACGCCGTGCCCGTATCCGGAGGGATACCTGCGCTCTGCCGTTCCATATAGCGTCAGTGACGCTAAAGTCCGGGGCATGGACCACACCCCCGAGGAAGGCGTCGTCGACGACGGCCAGGAGCAGACCGACCCCGACGTGATCGAGACCGTCCGCGAACAAGTGATCCGGCGGACCTGTGAGTGGTGCGGCAAGGAACTCGCCCCCCGGGCGCGGGGACGGGGCCGCCAACGGCGGTACTGCTCCCCCGCACACCGGCAACGCGCCTACGAGCTACGCACCGCCCAAGAGCGCCTGGAACGCGACCAGGAGGCCGGGACCGCGCGGCGCGACGACGAACCGGTGCGCGAGGTCGTGGAGCGGACCGTGACGCGCACGCGGGTGATGCGCAGCCCCGTCCAGCCCCCCGGCCTCCACCACGGCGACCTGTACGCGCCGCCGGAGGATCCCTGGGAGCGAGAGCCGGACGCCCCCGGCGCCGATCCGCGTCCGCGCGAGCTCCAGCGCCTCCTCGTGCGCACCGCGGCCGCCATCGCCCAGGGGCAGATGAGCGTGCGCGAGGTGGAGCGGATTATGCGCGGAGTGGACGCGGTGAAGTCGGCTGCGGACCGGTTCCACGACCAGGTGCGTGGAAATCGTCACTGACGAAAAACGAAAGCGTAAGTACCCAGGTATCTGCGATACCGGCGTGTCGGCGTGTCGCGCCGCGACGGCACTGGGGTTGAGGACTGGTGGTACCCGGGGCTCGCCGCCCCGGGACCCCGCCATCCCGGCCGGGAACCCGGCGCCGACAGGACGTGCGTGGCACCGCGCCCAGGCGCCGGAACCCCGCCCGGACCGAGCCGGGCGGGCCGCGAACATCATGATGCCTAGGTGTGTTACGTCAGTGACGCAATAGGTGCGCTTGGTCTAGTGCCATGGAGTGTTCGAGTCGGATGCCTCTGAGTACTCGCTCGGCTACGTGCTCCCTGGGCCACTGAGGAATGCATAGGAGGTCCTGGTCCTCGTTGAGGAGCACAGGCTGAGGATCCAACGCTCGCCATCGAGCGTGCAGTCCGCTGCACAGCCGAGGGACAGGGGCCACCGAGATGCGAGTAAAACCTGCCGCAGGACGGTGACCGGTCCCCCGACGTCACCCAGACGTGGGGGAACACTCCCACCATGAGGCGTCACCGCAAGTGCGTGGTGTGCGGGGCCGCGCTTCCGAAGAACTCCTCACCCCGCCGGGCCTACTGCGACGGAGCGTGCCGCGCCCTGGCCTACCGGGACCGGCGCAAGGCCGCCCGCATCATCGGCCTGGCCGTGGTGGTAACCCGGGACGAACTCGCCGGAACCCCTATGGAGCGGGACTTCTGTCCGGTCTGCGGAACGATCCTGCTGGCCGGAGCGGCGCGGCGTGCCGATGCCCGCTACTGCTCGGGCCGGTGCCGCACCCGCGCCTGGAGAGCGCGCAAGGCGCGCACCGTCGACCAGTGAGGGAACGGCCCTCGTTTGCGGCTGGTGACACGTTCGTTCAAGTGGACTGTGACGTGCAGCCGTCACCAAGGGCCTCCAGACAGGCTCTGGTGACGGCTGCACGTCACGGTGCCACCGTTCCTGTACGAACGGTCAGGGGCAATAGTGCGTGCAGTCCGCTGCACACTCAGTCAGTCGCCCCAGCAGGTGTCCTCGAACGGGTCCGGCACCGGTTCTCTGGCGGCGCGGAGCTTCTCCTCCAGCTTCCGTCGCTCCGCGAGTACCCGGCCCTGGATCTCCTCCTGGCGGCACTCGGAGGCGGTGAGCGGCCGGTTGGCTCCGGTGGAGGGCACCGGCTTGGCGCGGCGGGTCATCGGACCTCCCGCTGGTACGGGACGGCCACACGCGGCCCCGGAGCGCGCATCCGCTCCTCCAGAGCGGTGGGGGTGTCCTCCACCAGGGTCGGTTCCGTGGTCGTGTTCGGGTCCCGATCGGTCGCCTTCCAGAGTCGACCGACGCGGGTGATCACGTACCGGTCGCCGTGCCTGTCGCGGAGCGCTTCAAGCGCCTGATCAACCGCTGTTTCGCTGTTCATGACCGGGACGCTACGGACACCCGAACCGCCCCAACAGACACGCAGCGTGGCCGTTCACCGCGGCGGTCATGCCCCGTCGACCGCGAGGAACGCCGCCAGCTCCCGCTGGTCCCGCGTCAGCGACCGCTTGCGCAACGCCAGCACGTCCCGGAGCGTGCGGGCCGCCAGGCGCTGATGCCGAAGCCACTCCGGAGCCTGGCGGCGCAACCCCACCAGGACCGTCGTAGCCTCCGTGCCCTGGCGCAGCGCCGCGTGCGCGCAGGCCACGTCCAGCCGGTGCCGGTTCCAGTTGTCCGACGTCGACCGGCCCACCCCGGCCGGGAGCCGGTCGGCCATCGCGAGCACCTGGTCGGGCCGGTCGGCGACCATCTGGTTCTCGATCGCCTTCAACCGGACCGTCAGCGGCCCGAAGGTGCCCCACCCCCGCAGGTGGTCGGTCACCTCCGCGCCGACCGCGCCCCCGGCTGTCGCGGCCAGGCGGGCGAACTCCCGGGCCTCGGCGGGGCGGTTGTTGCGGGCTGCGGCCGCCGAGGCGCGCAGCAGCAGCCACCCCCACGCCGCCAGCTCCTCCCGGGTGGCCGACGACAGGCGCGGCTCCACCTCATCGGCCGTGGACGCGGCGATCTGCTCGGCCTCATCGAGGCGGCCCTGGCGCAGCAGGATCCACGCCTGGCCGATGATCGCGGAGGCGGCGTTGAGCCGGTCGGCGGCCGCCACCGCGTCGCGCACGGCGTCGGTCAGGGCCATGTGCGCCAGGTCGTAGGCGCGCACCTGGGTGAGGTACCGGCCGGCCATCTGCAACACCTCCGAGCGGATCGAGAGCGCGGTGTCGCGTTCGGGCCCCGTGGTGAAGTGGTCGACGGCGGTGTGCGTCGACTTCACCAGGTCGGGCAGGAGCTGGCCCATGGCCGGGTACTTGTCGCGGTGGTAGGCGATCGCGGAGGCCTCCGCCGTGGCCCGCAGCCGGTCGAGGTCGGGTTCCTCGTCGTCGTCCTGGACGAAGCCGAGTCGGCCGGTGATCGTGACGGGCGGGGAGATCGCCTGGCGCAGCGCGAGAAGGTCGAGCTTGGTCTCGTCGGCATGGGTGTCCTGCCCGGGGCCGGACGGCTCGAACAGCGCGGAGGTGCGCACGCCCAGGGCGCGGGCGAGGGCGTGGTAGGTCTCGATGCGGGCGGTGCCGCCGCGCTCGATCTTCTTGATCACGCCGATGCTGAGCCCGGCGGTCTCGGCGAGGGCTTCCTGGGTGAGGCCGCGGTGGCGGCGAAGGTCGCGTAGGCGGTCGCCTGCGGGGGTAGCGTCCATGGGCGGGTCCCGCTCTCGGGTTGGTCAGGTCGCACTGCCAGCGTAGAAGCGGGACCTTCGCCGTGTCAGGAAGATGCGCTGACCTGCATACAAAGCCACACAGTCAACTTTGTGACTCCGTGACACCTCAACTCTCTGAGGAGCTGCACAGCCACACAGCCGCCTTGGTGCAAAGATGGGCCTTCGACCGACCAGGAAGGAGAGGCCCGTGACCGAACAGGCCACCCGCAGACCCCACACCGCCATCACCCGCACCGGCTCGCTACCGATCGCACCGGGGCGCACCATCGCGGTGATCAACCAGAAGGGCGGCCAGGGCAAGACCACGACCACGGCCGAGATCGCCACCCACCTGGCCCAGCAGGGCAAGCGGGTGCGCGCCATGGACGCTGACGGCCAGGACGGCGCCCTGTCGGTGCCGCTGGCCCCGCAGTGGCACCACACCCCGCCGGCCGAACGCTGGGAACTGGCCGACGTGCTGCTGGGCAAGTGCACCCTGGACCAGGCCACCTGGCCCACGATCGTGCCCGGCCTGGACATCGTCCCGAGTTCGGAGGCCGTCAAGCAGTTCGGCCGCGTGGCCTCCGACCCCGGGCGCGAGTGGACGCTGCACGAGGCGATCGAGGCCTCCGACCGCGACTACTATGACGCCGACCTCATCGACTGCCCGCCCGACCTGGACGAGATGACGCTGGCGGCCCTGGTCGCCGCCGACGGGCTGATCATCCCGGTCAAGGTCGGCGGCCTGGACTTCAAAGGGGTTGCCCAGCTCAACCGGACGCTGGCCAAGGTCCGCAAGCGGTTGCGCCCCGACCAGGTCACCCACGCCATCGTGGTCACCCAGCGCCAGCCCAACGCGCTCACCGACCAGGTGATCGACCAGCTCCTGGAGGACTTCCCCGACGCCTACCACGCGGCCGTGCGCGCCACCATCCGCGTGGGCGAGGCCGGGTTCGCCGAGCAGCCGGTGCTGCTGTACGCGCCCGAGTGCACCGCGGCCGCCGACTACCGCGAGATCACCCGCGTCGTGTTCGCCCCCGTCCTCGAAGGAGCTGCCGCGTGAGCGCCCGCCGTCAAAGGGTCAAGGTCGGATCCAGCCGACCGCAGGAGGAACGTCCGGTCCTGGAGGAGTTGTTCGAGAGCCCGCGCGAGGCCGCCGCCCAGGCCGAGAAGGAGACGCGCGCCCCCGAACGGGCCGAGCAGTCAGCGGCCGGCACCGCGGGTTCGGGCCGTCAGGTGCCACCACCGATGCCCCTGGCCGAGATCCAGCAGGTGCCCAAGGCCGAGCGGCGGCCGACGAACTTCGCGCTTCCGCACGCCCTGGAGCTGCACCGAAGGATGACCTACTACAAGGCCGACCACGACGTGCAGATCCAGGACCAGATCGCCCTGGCCGTGGACACCTGGCTGCGCGAACAGGGCTACTAGGCTCCTGAACTGCACACAAAGCCAGCTCTGTGACTGTTCAGCTTCACACAGAGCTGGCTTTGTGGAGGTAGGCCTACTCCTGGTCGGCCTGGCGCTCGTCCTGGATCAGGTGGTAGCGCATGAAGTCGGTGGGCTTCATTTCCAGCACCGTGCGCATCTCCTCCTTGGTCAGCGGACGGCCGTCGATACGCCACCGGTCCGGTGGGGTGGCCTCGAAGTCTTCGATGGAACTCATGCCCTCCACCCGCAGCAGGATCTCGACCGGATCCAGGCCTTCGGTGGGCACCGTTGGGGCCAGGTGCTCCCACAGTTCGGCTCGCACTTCCTCCGGTGGACGCGGCGGCGCTTGGTCAGCCTCGTCATCGGGGTGATCGCACCCGCAGTCAGCGAAGGCGTCGGGGAAGAGGGTCCGGGCCTGTGTCCAGGTGTCCTCGGTGTCCTTCAACCGGTCCTGGTCGGTGAGCCAGGGCTGGTTGTTGTCCAGGACCGCGCGCTCCCACTCGGCGTCTAGCTGCCAGGCGTGGTCGGGTTTCTCGGCTCGCATCTGCGCGATGACCTCGGGGGTGATGATGCGCCCCTGGTAGGTCATCGGTATCGGATCGTCCGGGGAATCGAAGACGAATCCGGCGGCCGCTTCGCGCGCGGCTGGGTTCTGTGGTCCCAGTCGCTTGTTGCGCGGCTTCTTGGTGCGTTTGCCCATGGCGTCTCCCCGTGTGCCTGCGGCGGTATGGCTCGGGCAGCGTAGGGGTCGGCCCACCAGCGGGCGGGATTGTCTTCGTCAAATGGGCGTGTTCGGACACGACCTGGTGGCCGGGTTCGGCGCTCATGAGCCGCTCGCGCGTGCCGGGGCACGCAGAAATCGCACAGCCACAAAGTCACCAGGCTGGAGAGTTGACTTGGTGGAGAGTCAGGCCAGGTGAGCGACTTGATTCCTCCAACGGTCCAGCGTGGGGCCGTCACCAACGGCATGCTGGACCCATTACGCAACAGTGGCATCAGGCCTCCATCGACACCTCCGAACCCGACAGCACGGTGCTGCACACCCGTCAGGGCAAGAGTCGCCCTCAGCACGA
The DNA here is from genome assembly GCF_003386285.1 of Nocardiopsis sp. FIRDI 009. Lineage (GTDB taxonomy): Bacteria > Actinomycetota > Actinomycetes > Streptosporangiales > Streptosporangiaceae > Nocardiopsis. The sequence continues at coordinate 12,175 of NZ_QPNC01000026.1, read as the reverse complement.
CACCTCACGAGCCAGGCGCCCACCCTCGGTCGAGGCGTACTTGGACCAGGAGCTGATGGACTGGTTGTGGCAGGTCGAGGCTGCGGCCGTTGCACGACGTGAGCGCTCGGTGGTTAGCCGCACCGTGCGTTTGGCACTGCGAGAGCTGAAAGCGCGGATGAGCCCGGAGGACGTGATCGAGGCCCTGCTGTCCCGAGAGCCCGACCGGACCAACAGCCGGGGCCGACCCCAGCAGTGAAGATTCACCGGGGCCAAGCCACAGAGTCACCATGCCACCAAGCTGACTTTGTGAAGAGTCGCAGCAGATAGACGCCTTGTTTCGCCGATCACCCGGTGTGGAGACCCACCACGACGGCATGCTGGTCCCCATGACTCAGTACTGGCTCCAGGCCCCCGTCGACACCTTCGGCTTCGACGACGAGGCGCTCGTGCGTGTGGACTGCATCTCCGCGCTGTACGCCGTGCGCGACCCCCACGCCCGTCAGGGGGAGGGGCGCCCCTGGCGGTTGGAGGCCGCGGTCCTGGGGTCGGACCGGCCGGTGGTGTTGGCCACCTCACCGGACCGTGACGGGTCGGAGGCGGGCGAGAGTCCCTTCCGGGGTGCGCCCATCTTCCTGCGCGACGAGCTGGCGGCCGAGCAGGACCGGGTCCGACGCGCGGGGCCGGGTCGAGACTGGTAGGAGTCGTTGAACCAGTGATCTGAATTCTCCGTGACTCTCGCCGCGCTGATCACTGTGCGTAGCTGCCAGGGGTATCGCTGAGCGCTAGTGTGTTGGCGTAGCGGACTCGAGTTACCTGAACCGAGTCACTCCACGCTTCGTGCAACTCCGATCCCCCCAGGGCGTACACATGCTGCTGAACATTCTGGTGGCTTGCCTCACCGCAGCCGCGACCATCGCCGCCGTCCTAGCGGCTCGCCTGGAGTGGCGGGTGCAGCCGCAACATACTTGGTTGGTGCGCCATTCCAGGGAGTTGAATCCATCCCTCAAGGATCCGACTGCGAAACATATGTTGAAGCCAAGTGATGAGCACACAGACCACGTCTCTATCTTCTGCGAGGGAGACGCTATCGTCCATGATGTGTCGGTGGAGTTCGTGGGCTGCACACCCATGACGCCTTGGCAGGAACGATGGAGAAGCGTCATGACCGGGGGCACCGATCCGGTTGAAGCTGCAGTTAGGGTTCCTGCTCAGGAACAAGGAGACGCCTGGGTCGAGATCCAGTGGACTACACTCCGGCCGCTTCGTCGACACGGCTGGCGGCAAAGCATGAGGCCGAACCTTCGCTACCAGCGATGGTCCTGGAAGTTTTCATCCCTGCGCCTACAGAAGCGTCACGAAGAAAGCCTGTTCGGTTATCGATGGGTGCGGACAAAAGGCGCTTGGAAGGACGTCAAGGACCATCCTCTGCATAAAATTCCCCGCAGTGAACCTCACTAAGAATATTCTTTTCTGGGATGCAAGACAGCCCCCAATGCGAAATGTCTCCTGTGGCTATGTGTAGTCGCTGGGGGCATAGCGGTTCCAGGTCCCTCCGGCTTGGGCAACGACCTGGGTGGTGGTCTTGTCGTGGAACCCCAGCGCTCGGGCGATGACCGGAGCGGGGGCTTGGAGCACGAGTTGGCGCAGCGCGGAGGTGCGCACCGCTGTTCCGGGGATGCCGATGTCGCGGATCAGCTCGGCGAGGCTGTAGGGGTGCATGGGGCGTCCGGCCCGCCGTGGGGACGACCGGTGGTCGGGGCGATGCGCCCCCACAGCTCCCTCCGGGTCACGAGTTCTCCCTGCGCAGCCGTCCGGCCGGCGCCCGGCGGGCCTGCGGGCGGGCGGAGGCGATCACCTGGGCGGCGACCAGGCCGGGGTGACCGTCGTCGTCGGCCACGTCCACGTAGGTGCTCACGGTGTTCAGCGTCCTCCACCGCCCCCACCGCTTGAGGTCGCGGTCGGAGTACCCGGCCTGGTGGAACGCCACAGCGGTGGACTTGCGCAGCGAGTGCGGGGTGAGCCGTCGGCCGAGCACCCGCTGGGTGAGCCGGGTGACGACGTCGGCGGCGGCCTGGCGGGTGATGCCCTTCCCCTGCGGGGAGACGATGAGCGGCAGCGCGGGGTCCTCGGGTTCGAGCCCGGCCTGGCGCAACAGGACGGTGCGCTCGATCAGCCACGCGGCCAGGGCGTCGCACGTGTCCTGGTCCAGGTCGACGTGGTCGACGACGTCGCCCTTGCCGCGCACCCGCAACTGGGTGCCGTGGGCGCCGTCGACCAGGTCGCCGAAGGTGAGCCAGGTGGTCTCCGACACGCGCAGCCCGTAGAGGGTGAGCAGCCGGATGAGCACGGCCGTGCGCGGGTTGGTGAGCGCGCCTGTCTCGTCGCGTTCGTCGGCGGCCGCGAGGACGGGTTGGAGGTCGGTGCCCTGCACCCAGCGGGTGGGGGTGTCGGCGACGCGGGTCTCGCCCCGGGAGACCAGGGCCGGGTCGGCGGGGTTGGCCGTGGCGTGGCCGGTGACCATCAGCCGCCGGTACAGGGCCGAGAGGGTCGACAGGCGGCGGGCGACGGTCTTGCGTTTCTCGCCGCGCTCCTCCCTCAGGTGGCGGGCGTAGGCCTCGATGTCGCCGACCTCGACGGCCGCCAGGTCGGTGTGGCCGCGCGCCGTGTCGAGCCAGGTGTGGAACGTGGTCAGGTCGCGGCGGTAGGCGGCGCGGGTGTGCTCGGACTTGAGCCCGGACAGCCACTGGGCGACCGCGGCCGGGAGCGGGGCGGCGGCCAGGACGAAGGGCAGGGCGGGCTCCGGGTCGCCGAGGACGACGGCGGTCGTGTCGTCGTGGTCGGGGCGTGGGGGTGTGGGGAGGGCGTCGGTGGAGGTCACCCGACGATCCTCCTTGCATAGATCCGATTATGCAAGGAGCGACGATGCGTCAAGGAAAGCTTGACGATCACAAGAGTCAAGGTTAGCTTGACTCCATGAGTCGAAGCCGCACCCCGCACAAGATCCGCGGCCTGATGGCCGAGCTGGCCGACCGCTACCCGGGCTCGCGCTGTCGAGCCGAGCACGACTCCGGCACACGGTGGCAGGCCACCTGGATCGACGGGCCCTCCGTCGACCGGATGCGTGCCGAGGTCGCCCGGGCCCTGCCCGATGTCGAGCTGCACACGATTCGCACCTACACCGCCCGCAGCTTCGCCCAGGCCGCCGTGGTGATGGCGGTGGAGGGAGAGTTCGGCCCCTCCATCCGGGGCGGGCTGGAACAGAGGGCCGAGCAACACCTGGCCAGCCTCGACAACCCCCACCAGGACCACGCCACACCGCGCGTGGCGGCGCTGGCCGACGCGTTGATCGAGCACATCCCCGACCACGACCGCGGCCGCGAGCACACGCTCCTGACCCCGGTGGCGAAGGAGGGTCTGGCGTGGCTGCTGGCCCCCTACGACCCCGCGAAGGCCGACGCGCCGTTGGTGATGAGCCCGGCCGAGCACCTGACCGCCCGGTACGCGACCGGGGCCGACGACACCGAGTGGCGGTTCCGTCTGCGCACCCTGCCCGCGCCCGTCCTGGTCGAGCGCGCCAGCGCCGACACCGAACTGGACCGTGTCGGTCGTCTGGCGGTGCTCGGGCTGCTGGATCAGATGCGCAGGCTGTGGGCGGCCACCGAGGGCGCCGCGATCGCCGCCGCCCGCGACGCCGAGGCTCCGGGTGGGCGGGCGTCCTGGTCCCAGATCGGTGCGGCGCTCGGGGGGATTTCCAAGCAGGGTGCCCAGGACCGGGCTAGGAGGCGTGAGAAGGGCGGGGCGGTCCGTCTGCACTGACCAACGAAGTCAAGCTTGGCTTGACGATGAATTCCCCGATCCGCCACCTGGCTCGGTGGGTACGTTGAAGCTCATGGAGCACTCACCGCGGTTCACGCCCCGCCTGACGCCCGACACCGAGGTGGGCGGGTTCGTCGCCGAGGCCGTCGAGTTCGGTGTGGTGTCCCAGGGCGAGACCGAGCAGGAGGCACTCGCCGCCCTGGACGAAGCGGTGGCGCTGTTCTTGGATGACGAGTCGTGAGCGAGCAGCCGCCGCTGGTCGCATCCGCCGACCCGGAGGTAGAGCACCTGGCCGCCGTCCTGCGTCGCCGCCGGGAGGAGCTGGCCGACGCCGAGGCGGTGCGGATCGGGGACGGGGCGGTCGCTCACGAGCTGATCACCCGGATCTGGGTGGGGGTGGAGGTGCCCGGGGTGCTGTGCCACGCCAGCGCGGACCCGCTGCGTCTCCAGGCGGCTCCGGGGCCGGTGACGTGCCGCCGCTGCCGAGCACGCCGTTCCGGGGACAGCGGTGATCAGGTGCCGGGGCAGACCTCCCTGGAGCTGTAGCCCGGGGCGCCCACCCGTCTAAAATTCGCCTCTGAACTGCAAGAACGTGCTGTCATCGCGTGTCACGCGCCCTACCCGGGGCGGTCTGAGACCACGGCGTGACAGTGCTGAACAGGTGCCACAGGTCCGCCAAGGAATGGGGGGTCCCCTGGCGGACCCGCAGGATCAGCCAGTTCCCCCGCGACGGGTCGCTGGCGACGCTCCTGAGACTTCACCCGGTCAAGATGACTTCTCAAAGCACCCGCTGTACCGATAAATCGGGCATAGCGGGCGCATGTGGGTACCCGAAAGCAGTAAAACACACCTTGTCGATATCCGGTGTCACGGGGGCCCGCGTGACAAAAATTAATTGTTCTCCACAAACAGTGACACACAGACGTATCCGCAGGTCAACAGGGTTGTACCCGAGGATCGTGTGTCGCAAGATGCGTTTGATGTCCGCGTTGTTCTTCTGCGTCTCCGCGAGCTGGCATAGTGCAAGGAACGGCGTTTCTCCGGGGCCGCGACCCCCGGCACGCCGTCATCCGGTCACCCAGAAGGCGATCCGCCGACGTGTCGGTGGGTGCCACCTGCGGTTCGATGACGTTCTCAACGAGGAGACAAACTGGTGGAGATGTCCCACCCCACCCCCGCACCCCGTGACCAGGGGCGCCCGGGGCTGAAGATCATCGTGGTCATCGTGGTCGTGTGCTTCGCGGTCTACGCCATCCATGCCGGTCATGACGCCGCCGTCGCCGTGGCCGCGGCATCGGCACTGGCCTACGCAGCGGTCAAGGCCGCCCACCGCCTCTACGCCCGCTAGCGCGCCTGGTGGGCGAGCACGCCGCACGCGGCATCAAGCTCACCATCGAGATCCTCGATCAGACCTACCCGCTGTCCCGGTTCTCCTCCGAGGACCGCTTCCAGGCCCTGGTGTTCCATCTACGCGCCCGATCCGGCGCCGATGAGGCCACCTTCCGTCAGGTGTGCACCGACGTCTTGGGTATCCCCGAGCCGGTGACCACAGCTTTGGTGCACGGCGACATCCACGCCCTGCGCACCGTGCTGAAGGACCTGGACCGCGACGATGACGGGTGGCCCTTGATCGCTTCCCTGTTGGCCTACGGTGACGGCCTCAACGCCGACTACGGCACGTTGGCCGCCGCCCTGGCCGAGTTCGAGGAGATCGTCATGCCCCCGGGGCAGCGGCACCGGCTGGCGCTGAGCCGCACCATGCTGGAGCAGCGCGGCTACCAGCACAGTGACGAGACCTTCTTGGATCCCACGGAGGCCGCGACCGACCCGCGTAGGGCGGTCACCCACGAGGACCTGGTCGAGGCTCTTGTGTGCCTACACATCCGCGCGGGCGAACCCTCGCTGCGCGATATCGCTCACCGTTCCCTGACCATCCCCGAAGGAGTCGATCCGACCAAACACCAGGCCCGTTCCTACAACACGATCAGCAAGGTCCTCAAAGTCGAGGACAGGGGCCCGCAGATGGTCGCGGTGTTGGCCTTCGTGCGTGGCTGCGGGGTGTTGGACCCCAAGGAGCTGAAGGCGTGGGAGGACGCCTGCTACCGCATCCGAAGGAGGAAGCGTCAGCGCAAGCTCCCGCCACCTCGGGAGGCTGACACGGAGGAGGGGTGGCGGGCCCCCAGCGGTCCGAACCCGTCCCTGGCCTGAGACGGAGGCTGTCTCGCCGAGCACGACCTGCCCGGCGAGACAGCCTCGCTGATCGGCCCGCGCCACTCGCTGGAAGAATCTCGCCTACAAGACCTGCACCAAGTCAAGGATGACCGGGAGAGCGGCACCGGCAAGCACAAGCAGGGCGCACCCGGACCCTCCGCGCCCTCCTGTTACTCGGGAGATCCTGTCGTGGGCTGCCAGTTCCGCAGCGATCAGTGCGCCTTCGCGTTCCGCTTCTTCAACCTCTCTGTCCGCTATTTCGTTGACCTTTCTGGCGCAAGGGGGACAGAGCCCAACGTTCGGGAGAGAGACACGTCTACAGCGCAGACAGGGGTGGGACATGGGGGGTTCCTTGGTTAAATCGTCGTAACCGTGACCGACCACTACCCCGCGCCGAAGACCACAACTCCCAGAGGGGGTGGCCGGTTCAGGACGCAGAGGCCGCCACACTCATGACCAGTCGCTTGTGGAACTGTTCCGGGGTTTTTGTCACGTGTGGGCGGGATGACCTACGCGGTCGCCGTCGTCGTCCAGGAGCATGGGCACGTGGCCACGGAGCCCGGTGATCGCGTACCTCAGCAGACCGTGACCTGCGGCGATGGGAACAGTTCGGGAAATTCCGAGCCGCGGAAACGGGGTTACCCGCGCGCTGGACGTCTCTCCGGCCTGGAGGGATTTCGACCCCCCTACCCCTCCTAGGGGGTGGGTTACCAGGGGGCGTGCCGGTACCAGCCCCCCGGGTTCGTGGCGGCGGTGTGCCGGGAGTGGCAGGTGTGGCACAGGCCCCGCCCGTGCTCGGGGTCGTCCGGGTCCAGCCCCATGACGACGAGGGTTCTGCGGTCCAGCGGGTAGTGGTCAGCTTCGGTGGCCTCGGCCTTCTTGCACATCTGGCAGATGCGGTCTCGGGCCAGCACGCCGGGCCGGAACCGTTGCCGGTGACTGCGGCCGTACCCCTGGGCGGTGGAATCACCGCGCCGCTGGCGCAGGTCCCGGTTCGCCCGGGTGCGGCACCCAGCGCAGGTGGGTTTCCCCGGGCGGGCCTTCTGCCGACACCCGGGGGTTTTGCAGGGTTGGGGAGGACGAGCAGGCACCCTTACATCGTAGATCGTTGTGGGGACACGACGCCCCGGAGCACCACCGTGTGCGCCCGTGAAGGGGCCCGATTCTGCTAGGTCTTCGCCTGTTTTCGTCAGAACACGGGCGCGGTGTTCGGTGTTCGCGCGGCCTGGTGCTCACCGGCGGGCCTCGCGCGCGTGCGCGTGAGGGCGGTTCGACCGGTCGACCTCCGAGCGGGCGCGACCCCGGCTGGGTACCGGTCTTTACCGGTCGATGTGCGCGGTAGCCGGGCCAAAGGGCGCTGGTGTGGAGTTGTGCGTGATGCAGAGGCTTACCTTCGCGCGATGTCGAAGAACCGGCTGTAGTGGCCTTGGAACGCGACCGTCACCTCAGCGGTAGGGCCGTTGCGGTGTTTGGCCACAATCAGGTCGGCTTCCCCTGCCCGGGGGGAGTTGGGGTCGCGCATGTCGGGTCGTTCGATGAGGATCACGGTGTCGGCCAGGTGGGCGATCAGGTCGGACTCACGCAGATCGTCGAGGGTGGCAGAGGGGTCAGTCCGCTGGAGGGGCGCCCGATTCAGATGGGCGGTGGCTACGACCGGTATGTCGAGTTCCAGGGCGATGTCCTTCAGCTCACGGGTGATGTCGGAGACCTCCCGCTCACGGGTCTCGCGGTCTCGGCGGGGCTTGAGGTGTTGCAGGCCGTCGACCGCCATCAGGCCCGCCCCACTCTCCTCGGCCAGCTGCCGCACCTGGCCGGTGTCCACACGCGCTCCCGCGTGAAGCAGCAGCGGCGATACAGAGATGCGGCCCATGGTTCGGGCAAGCCGTACCCAGTCGTCGTCGGTCATCATGCGCAGCCTGATCGTGTGTAGGGCGACGCGGGCTTCGGCGGAGAGGATCCGGTCGAGGACTTGCTGGCGGGGGCTCTCCTGGTCGATCCAGACGGTGGGGATGCTGTGGCGGAGCGCCGATGAGCGGGCGAAGTTTCCCAGCAGCACGGATTTGCCCACGGTGGGGCGGCCTGAGATCACGGTGAGCGTGCCCGGTTCCAACCCGGTCAGGAGCCCGTCCAGGTCCGCGAACCCGGTGGGTGGGCTGGGCCGCGGTGCTCTGCCAGGGTCCTCCAGTCGGTCGAGATAGTCGGGAAGGGCATCTCCCACCCACCGGGCGTGTTCGGAGGCGATGGACGCGGGGGTGAAGGCGACGTGGCGGGCGTTGCGTTCGATGTTGTCGTGGTCGGCGGCGTCGGTGAGCTGGTGCAGGTAGAGCGGACCACCGACCTCGTCGGACTCCTGCCGTGCGACCAGGTCCTCGTGGACGGTGATGGGGTCGATCGGTTCGTCGCGTTCGCGCAGGCGCAAAAGGCTGGCGTACACGAGCCGGTGGGCGGGTTCGGTGAAGCGCTGTGGGTCGGTGCCGATGATGCGCACGACCGCTTCGACGCTGTTCTTGGACATCATCGCGGATCCGAGCACAGCGCGTTCGGCCTGGGCGGTGGGGTTGGGGGTGTCGGTCATCCGAGGCCTTCTCCGTTCTGCGGTGGCTACTGCTCTGGCAGGTCGACGAACTGGGAGCGGGCCAGCAGGGCCGCGAGTGTGGCCGTTCCGTGGGAGGCACCTGTGGGGTTGAGGACCTGGAGATCGACTTCCATCGGTCGGTCGTCGGGGTCGTAGAACTCGGGGCGGTGCATGAGGATGACCGTTTCGCAGGCCTGAGCCAACGCCTGACGCACGCCCAGGTCCTCGATCCGGGGCGGGCGCCCGTACTCGTCGGAGGGCACCCGGTTGAGCTGGGAGAGCACCAGGACGCTCATCTGGCGGGTGCGGGCCAGGTGGGAGAGCATCACCCCGTACTTGGCGAGTTCGGCCTCCTGGAGATCGTGGGGGTCGGTGAGCGAGTCCACGTCGTCGACGACCAGCAGGCGGGGGTCTTCGGCCTTGGCCTCCTCCACGACCCGGGACATGGGGCCGTTGAGCAGGTTCACGGTGTTCATCGGCATGGCGGTGAGGATGTCCTGGACCGCCTTGACCCGTTCCAGGGCCTCGGGTTCGACCGGGCGCTCGTTCAGGACGGTGTTGTCCACGTCCGCGGTCGCGGTCAGCACCCGCACCACCAGGTGCTCGCGCTTCTCGTGTCCGGAGCAGTACAGGGTGGGCACTCCCGCCAGCGCTGTGCGGCGGGCCAGGTCGAGGGCCAGGGCGGTCTTGCCGATGGTGGTCCAGGACGACAGCAGGGTGACCGTGCCGGCCTTCAGGGACGGCAGCACGCCGCGCAGGGAGGCGTAGGGGATCTCGACACCGGTGAAGGCGGGGGCGTTCACGGGGGCTCCTTCGAGGTCGTCCGAACACGGGCTTCTCAGGATGCCCGCCCGGGGGTCGGTGCGTGAGGGGTTCTCGCCATGGGGCCGACCGGCTGTTTCTAACCGGTCGGCCCCATGGAGTCGGGTCGGTCAGCCCACCGGGTTGGGTCCCATGTCGGCGAAGCGGCTGTAGTGGCCCTGGAAGGCCACGGTCAGCTCGGCGGTGGGCCCGTTGCGGTGCTTGACCACGAGCAGGTCCGCCTCCCCCGACCTGGGGGACTCCTTGTCGTGCACGTCCTCGCGGTGCAGCAGGACCACCAGGTCAGCGTCCTGTTCGATCGCTCCGCTTTCGCGCAGGTCCGACATCTGCGGTTTCTTGTCCGCCCGGTCCTCGGACTTGCGGTTGAGCTGGGACAGCGCCACCACCGTCACCCCCAGCTCCTGGGCCAGGAGCTTGAGCGCCCGGGAGATCTCGGTGACCTCCTGCTGCTTGCTGTCGTAGCGGCTGTCGGTCTGCACCAGCTGGAGGTAGTCGACCACCACCATGCCCAGCCCCAGCGACCGCTTCATCCTGCGGCAGGCGGCCCGGATCTGCGCGAGCTGGCTGATGCCGGTCTTGATGACGAGCTTGGCGTCGCTGATCGTGGGCATGGCCGCGCTGAGCGCGTCCCAGTGGTAGTCCTCGACCAGCCCGGACTTGATGCAGTGCAGCGGGACCCGGGCCTCGGCCGAGAGCATCCGGTCGGTGAGTTCCTCCTCGCCCATCTCTAGGGAGAAGAACGCCACGGTCTGCCCGGCCCGGAAGGCGGCCTCGCGCGCCCAGTCCAAAGCCAGCGTTGTCTTGCCGACCGCGGGGCGGGCGCCGATGACGATCATCTGCCCGGCCAGCAGTCCGCTGGTGAGCGCGTCCAGGTCCGCGAACCCGGTGGGGATCCCCTGGAGTGCGCCGCCCTTGGCGGCCCGCTGCTGGATACGGTCCATGGCCCGGGGCAGGTAGTCGGCCGGCAAAGGGTCCTCTTCGGCGCCCTGGTCGCCGTCGGTGATGGCCAGCATCTCGGCCTGGGCGGCATCGACCAGGTCCACCGCTTCGCCTTCGCCGATGTAGCCGATCTGGGCGGCGCGGGTACCGACCTCGACCAGGCGGCGCAGCAGCGCCCGGTCGGCGACGATCTTGGCGTAGTAGGTGGCGTTGGCGGCGGTCGGGACGGCCTCGGTCAGGGTGTGCAGGTAGATGGCCCCGCCCACCCGCGCCAGGTCGCCGTTCTTGGTCAGCTCGTTGCCGACCGCGACGGCGTCGGTGGGCTCGCCGCGGTCCATCAGCGCCGAGATCGTGGCGTAGACGATCTGGTGGGCGGGCCGGTAGAAGTCGCCGGCGCCGATCATGACGCCGACGTCGACCACGGCCTCGGCGGAGATCAGCATCGCGCCGAGCACGGACTGTTCGGCGTGGATGTCGTGCGGGGGGACGCGGGTGTTCTCGGTGTGGGTCATGCTGGTGTTTCCATCCCATGGGTGGCAGGGGCCGGACGTGAGCTTGCAGGCGATGTCCGGCCCCGTTGTCGTGTTCAGGGGTCAGGCGGAAGTGCCGGTCGGGGTCAGGCGGGCGGCCAGGTCAGGTCGGCGGATGGGTCCGAACCGGTTGAGCAGGAGCTGGACCATGCGCGGGTGCAGGGTCGCGCACACCGGGCAGTCGAGGGGTTCGTGGTGCTCGGTGCACACGGGGTCGGGGCCCGTGGCCTCGGATGCCGCCGTGCGGGGCTGAGGCGCACGCTGAGCGCGGATCTGCCGAAGAAAACGGTTCAGGTCCCGAACGTCGAATCCGGAGACGTAGCGGCGAAGAGAGCCCACGTCCACCTTGCGGCGTTCCGCGTCGGCCTCGATCGCGTCCAGAACCGCCTCGGCTTCCTCCGCACTGGCGTCGATGCGGCCCATGAGGTCCTGGGCCGTCGCCGACGTGGGGGTGGTGTTCGCCGAAGGCGTCTCGTCTTCTTCCTCCCCGGTACCCACCGAGGACGGTGTGGTGTCCGGGACCTCCGAGGAAGAAGAGGAGAGAGAAGTGGGTGGAGTAATGGGTAGTGCGGGTTCGCGCTGGTCACCGTGCGAGTCCGGGTCAAGTTTCTGACCCCTCGGGTTAGATTTCTGACCCCCCGGGTTAGATTTCTGACCCGTTGACCCTCGCGGGTTAGATTTCTGACCCGCTCGCTTCGGGCGCCGACGCACGGCGGACTCGTCCATCCGGGCGGGCTCGAACCGCGGCTCCTGGCCCTTGGCAGCGGCCAGGGCGTCGAACGCGTTGCGGTGGCACCCGCACTCGTGCCGGGGCAGGCGCCAGATCGTCATGCTGATCGGGCGGGCCTGGGCGCTCTTGCGGGAGCTGAACTTCAGCGGTGTGCCGGCCTCGTCGGCGGTGATCTGTCCGAGGGCAGCGAGGTTGCGCAGGATCCGCAGCAGGCCGGAGGCGGAGATCGGCTTGGGCTCCTCGCCAAGCGCGACGGGGTTGGTGGTCACGACGCCGCGCAGCTCGTCGAGGCTGACCTTGCGTCGGTGACTGGCGTGGGTGGTCAGGTCCGTCAGGATGCGGAGAACGGTCCTGTCGGACGGGCCCAGGTGGGGGCACAGGTCGACCCACTGGCGCGTTTTTGCCTGGTAGTAGCCGTCCCCTTCGGCAGGGGCTTCGGAGAGATCGAACTCGTCGGGGATGTTGGTGTCGTCGGTGGTCACGTGGTCTGCTCTCTAGGCAGCCCACACGCAGGTAGCGGCGCTCGGGGTACCCAAAAGGTGCCCACTTTGCCCCTGGTCGGCTACAGTG
>NZ_QPNC01000025.1 GCF_003386285.1 Nocardiopsis sp. FIRDI 009 | reverse complement strand
GGGGTCGCCTGTTGTGGGTGGCCCTCTTCTTCTTTTTTGTGCGCGGGCTTGTGCGATTGTGAACATCCCGCTGGCCTTGTCGGAGTCGTCGCGTACACGCGCCGTGGTCTGTGGATGATCGGTTACGAAGAGGTTCCTGCGCAGTCGGGGGAGATCTGCGTCGCCGAGATCTTCGGACGTGATGTCTCACCCGAGTCGGCAGCCGTCGGCATGGGCATCCACTCCTTCGACGACCCCGCTCTCCATGAAGACTCACGCAGGTCAGAGTGGAGATCGACGCCCGCCGGCTCCACACCTACACCGTGGAATGGATCCCGGAGCACGTCGCCTTCTCCATCGACGGCCACCACCAGCGCAGTCTCGACCAGTTCCCGGACTACCCGATGCAGCTGATGCTGAACATCTACGAGTTCCCCGCGGACCACCCGGAGCGCGCCACCGCCCACCCGAAACACTTCATCGTCGACTACGTGCGGGGCTACCGGCCAGCTGGAGTCCCGACAGGCCGCCGCCTCCCTGGGAGCGCCGCCGCGGCCGACTGACCCACCCCGGTTCTCCAGCCCGTCTGACTTCTCTTCCGCCGGGCGCGACACGGCGGTGCGCCGGGGTGCACGAACCGGGGTGGGGAAGTCCTCGCCTCCCGTCCCGCCCGCGTCCTATCCGTGGAGGTCGGCGGCCTCGATCTCCTCACGCGTGATGCCCAGGATGAAGGCGATCGCGTCCAGGTAGGGGACGGTCACCGACGTGTCCGCCTGTTCCCGGACGACGGGCTTGGCGTTGAAGGCCACGCCCAGTCCCGCGGTCTGGAGCATGTCCAGGTCGTTGGCGCCGTCGCCGATGGCGACCGTCTGGGTGAGGGGGACACCGGCCTCGTCGGCGAACCGCTGGAGGGTCGTCGCCTTGCCCTTGCGGTCGATGATCGGCCCCACCAGTTCACCGGTGAGCTTGCCGTCCACGACCTCAAGGGTGTTCGCCGCCGAGTAGTCGAGGTCCAGGAGCTCCACGAGGGAGTCGGTGATCTGGGTGAACCCGCCGCTGACGATCCCGCACTCGTAGCCCAGGCGCTTCAACGTACGCACCAGGGTCCGGGCGCCCGGGGTCAGGACGATCTCCTCGCGCACACGGTCGATCGCGGAGGCGTCCAGCCCGCGGAGCAGCGCGACCCGGGCACGGAGCGACTCCTCGAAGTCCAGCTCCCCGCGCATCGCCTGTTCGGTGACCTTGGCGATCTCCTCCTCGCAGCCCGCGTGGGCGGCCAGGAGCTCGATCACCTCACCCTGGATCAGGGTCGAGTCCACGTCCATGATAATGAGGTGCTTGCCCCGGCGGTGCAGCCCGCTCGACTGGACGGCGACGTCCACGGCCTGGGTGCTCGCCTCCATCGCGAGCTCGGCGCGGAGCTGGTCGGCGTCGCCCCCGGAGATGTCCATCTCGACGGAGGTCACCGGATAGCTGGAGAGCCGCTCGATGCGGTCGATGTTGGCCCCCGCCCGGGCGACACAGGACGTGATCGCGGCCAGGGCGCCGGGGCGGAGCGGATCCGCCAGGACGGTGACGTGCAGGCGGTGGGGGTCGTAGGCGTTGACCCGCCCGTTGCCGTCCCCGTACTCGGTCTCCATGTCGAGGTCGATCGCGGTCTTGTCCAGCGCGCTGCGGACCTCCTCGAAGACCCGGTGCCGGGTCACGCCGGGAGCGACGCGCTCGTCCACCTCCAGGATCGCGCCCAGGACCAGACGGCCGCCGAGGACGACCTGTTCCAGGTCGACGATGGTCACCGGGAAGACGGAGAGGGTGCTGAGCAGACGCGCGCTGATGCCCGGACGGTCCCGTCCGGTCACCGTGACCGACAACGTGGTTTCATCATTCATGACGCCATCCACGGTACTCGGCCCGCCCCCGCTCGTGATCGGCAGGTCAGCCTCTTTTCGCAGGTCGTTCACTATGTGGACAGCTACCGGCGCTTGGAATTCTTCGCCTTGACGTCGATTCCGCCCAGCACACAGGTCCCGGTGAGCCGGACGACGGGGGCGTTCGGCTCCGTGACCTGGTCGGTACCGTGCACGTCGGCCCCGCCCAGGATCGCGGACGTGTTGTTGATCACCCTGACCCCGTGCGGCACGGTGATGTCGACCCCGCCCAGGATGACGGCCAGTTGGATCGTGACCTCGTTCTGGCTGAGAACGGCCTCGCGCAGGTCCAGTTCCACCCCGCCGCACAGCACGGACACGTTGGTGCGCGGCTCCACCAGCCAGCGGCCCCTGCGCTCGCAGCCGCCGAAGACCGCCACCAGGTTCTCCGAACCCTTGCTCTGCCCGGCCAGGTCCCGGGCCTCGGGGTCCAGGGCGGGATGTTCCCCCCGCTGGTGCGCCGGAAGGTCCTGGACCAGGGGAGCGAGTTCGCCGATGGTCTTGGCGCGGTAGAGGCCGTCCAGCCGCTCCTCGAGCTCCACCGGACTCAGCCGGCCCTCAGCCAGAGCTTCCCGAAGCCTGGCGGCGACCGCGTCGCGGTCCGCGTCGGAGGCACGGATGTGGTCGGGCTGCATGGTCTCCTCGTTCCCTCGTCTCCACCTGCCATCCAGTATTGGGGGTGACCGGTCGTGCCGGATCAGGTAACGCCCCTGGGAGAACCCCGAGATTCGCTCACCCGCGGCCCACGGGGGTGCGTCCGCGGGACACTCCCTAACGGCGCGGGTCGATCGCCGCGTGCGCGGCCACCCGGGCGCGCCGGACGGCCATGTCGAGCCGCCGGAGCGCTTCCCGGCGACTCTCCGCCTGGTGGGCGGTGAGCCCCCGGCCGGAGAACGGTTCGGCCAGCTCGACGACGTGCGCGATCCGCTCGGCCTGGGCGGCCAGCCGGTGGGCGCGCGGTGGGTAGCCGTGCGCCAGCGGAGGCGCCTGCCGCGTCTCCAGGGCGCCGAGGACCTTCGGCCCGAACCCGGTGACGTCGTCCACGCCCTCCAGGGTCCGGGTGACCTCCAGCAGGGTCAGCTTGAGCCGCTGCTCGGCCTCGGCCAGGTCGGGGACCTGGGGTACGGCGTCGGCGGCCCGGAACGGCGTCCACGAGACGCCCACATAGGATGATCCCCGCCGGTCGGGCGTGGGCACCAGGCCCACCTGTTCGTCGGCGAGCTGCACCAGGACGCCCTCCCGGGCCTCCACGGCGGCCTGGTTGAGTTCCTTGGGGCCGACCAGTCCCAGCGGATCCCCCCAGGTGGGCAGCGCCAGCCGGAACACCGACAACCCGAGGCCGCCCAGCCGGACCAGCGCGGCCCGCAGGGGGACACCGCTGTCGAACGGCAGGTCGTCGGCGGGTACTGTCCCGATCAGGTTGGGACCGCCGCGGCGCTCCACGGCGTCGACGGCGTCGTCCAGTCCGACGTGTCCGGACAGCCAGGCGTTGCCCCAGGCGACGAGCGGTGCGGACGTGAGATGCATTGCTACAGGGTAGGTCGGCCGGTGCACCGGTACGGGACATGTGATGTGAGGGAGGACGATGGACGGGCGTGTGGTGGGCCTGAGCGGGGTCACGGTGCGGCGCGGGGGCTCGGCCCTGCTGGACGGGGTCGACTGGACGGTCCGGGAGGGTGAACGGTGGGTCATCCTCGGCCCGAACGGCGCGGGGAAGACCACGCTGCTCAACGTCGTCTCCAGCCAGCTGTTCCCGACGGAGGGTGCGGTGGAGATCCTCGGCGAGCGGCTCGGCGGCGTCGACGTGTTCGAGCTGCGGCCGCTGATCGGCTACGCGAGCGCCGCCGTCGCGGGGCGGATCGAGGAGGGGACCCCGGTCATCGACCTGGTGCTCAGCGCCGCCTACGGCTACCTGGGCCGGTTCCGGGAGGAGTACGGGATCCCGGACTACGGGCGGGCCCGCGCGCTGCTCGGCCACTGGGGGGTGGGTGACCTCGCCGACCGCGAGTTCCACACGCTGTCCGAGGGGGAGCGCAAACGCGTCCTCATCGCCCGCGCCCTCATGGCCGACCCGGAGGTGCTGCTGCTGGACGAGCCCGCCGCGGGGCTGGACCTGGGCGGCCGTGAGGATCTGCTGCGGCGGTTGGGCGCGCTCGCCCGTAACGAGGCCGCGCCGACGCTCGTCGTGGTCTCACACCACGTGGAGGAGATCCCGGTGGGCTTCACGCACGGTCTGCTGCTGCGGGAGGGCGGTGTGGTCGCCGCGGGCCCGTTGGACGAGGTGATGACGGCGGACACGCTGTCGGAGACCTTCGACCTGCCGCTGAAGGTGGAGCGCGACGGCGACCGGTGGAGTGCCCGCGCTCTCTGACAATTTGGGATTGAGTCAATCGGAGCAATCCATTGGCCACAATTCCTATGTCTGTCCATATATGGCCGCCTCTGAGGCATATGGGGTAGCGTCATCGAGCGGTGAACGGATCGCTCCATTTCGGCGCGCTTTATGATCATCGGGTGGGCGGGGCCGCCGGTGCGTGGTCCGCGCCCGCTCCCCTGACCCCGTTGGGAAATTCCGGAGCCGCCCTGATGCCGCTGCTGATCTTCGCCCCCCGCCTTGAGACGGGGGTTGCCCCATGACCACCACGATCATCATCGTCGCGCTCTTCGTCGCCGTTCTGCTGCTCATCTTCTGGCGGAGCGTGCGCATCGTCCCGCACTCGATGGAGGACGTCGTCGAGCGGTTCGGCAAGTTCCACCGGACGCTGAACTCGGGGTTCAACATCGTCGTCCCGGGCGTGGACCAGGTGCGGGAACGGATCGACCGTCGGGTGCAGGTGGTCAGCTTCCCGCCGCAGTCGGCGATCACCGAGGACAACCTCGCGGTGGAGGTCGACTCGGCGGTCTACGTCCGGGTCGTCGACGCCTACCGGGCCACCTACGAGGTCGCCAACTTCATCCAGGCCGTGGAGCAGCTCACCCTGGCCACCCTGCGCAACGTCATCGGCGGCATGAACCTGGAGGCCACGCTCACCTCCCGCGACGAGATCAACCGGGAGTTGAAGACGGTCCTGGACGAGGCCACGGCCGATTGGGGCATCGAGATCAGCCGGATCGAGCTCAAGGGCATCGAACCGCCCTCCTCGGTGCAGGAGGCGATGGAGATGCAGATGCGCGCCGACCGCGAGAAGCGCGCCCAGCTGCTCAGCGCCGAGGGCGAGAAGCAGTCGGCCGTGCTGCGCGCCGAGGGTGAGCGCTCCGCGGCGGTGCTCCGGGCCAAGGGTGCCGCCGAGGCGCAGATGCTCACCGCCAAGGCCGACGCCGACGCCCAGACGCTCCGGGCGCGGGGTGAGGCCGACGCCATCCACATCGTGTTCAAGTCCCTGCACGCCAGCCGGATCGACCAGGACGTGCTGGCCTACCACTACCTCCAGAAGCTTCCGGAGATCGCGCGCGGCGACGCGAACAAGGTGTGGGTCGTCCCGTCCGAGATGGGCAGGGCGCTCCAGGGTGTCGGCGAAGCCTTCGAGCGGCTGCGCGACGACGTCGTCCGGGCTCCCTGAGCCGTTCGGGCCGGGGCGGGCGGGTCCCGAGGCAGGCACAGTGCTCCGCGCACCCCGCCCCGTGATCCGATGACCGGTTCTCGTAGTCTGTGGGGAATCTTCCCCGGCCGCTCGGGGATCGGTACGGAGCTGGAGTGTCGGGGATGGAACTGTGGGAGGCCGCGGCCATCCTCCTGGCCGGGGTCGCGGCCGGGGGGATCAACATCATCGCCGGGTCGGGAACCCTGTTCACCTTCCCCGTGCTCCTGGCACTCGGCTACCCGCCGATCACCGCCACCGTCTCCAACACGGTCGGACTGGCCCCGGGGTCGCTCAGCGGCGCCATCGGCTACCGGCGCGAGCTGAGGGGGCAGCGCACCCGGATGCTGCGCCTGGGCGGCGCGGCCTTCATCGGCGCGATCACCGGGGCGATGCTCCTCGTCTACCTGCCGCCGGGGGTGTTCGAGACCGTCGTGCCGTTCATGATCGGCGCGGCGTGCGTGCTCATCCTCCTCCAGCCCCGGATCTCCGCCTGGGCGCGGTCGCACAGGCCCGCGTCCGAGAACGGCGGCCCGCTGCTCCCGGTGGGCTGCTACGCGACCGGCGTCTACGGCGGCTACTTCGCGGCGGCGCAGGGGATCATCCTGCTGAGCATTCTGGGCACGGCCCTGGACGACGACCTCCAGCGCCTCAACGCCCTGAAGAACGTGCTCACGACGATCGCCAACGGCACGGCCGCGGCGTTCTACGTCGTCTTCGCCGCGCCCGCGTGGCCGGTGGTGGCGCTGATCGCGGCCGGCACGATCATCGGCGGGAACCTGGGCGCGCGCTACGGACGTCGGCTCAGCCCGGCGGCCCTGCGGGTGTGCGTGGTCGCCGTGGGTCTGACCGCCGCCCTCCAGCTGGTCATGGGCCGGATCTGAGTCCCTCCCGGCCCGGGTCCCTCCTCAGCCCTTGAAGTACCCGCGCCGACTGGCGTCCTCCACCAGCGCGGCGGCGTAGGCGCCCAGGGCCTCGGAGCCCTCGGCGATCAGTTTGACCTTCTCCATCACCTGGGCACGGGTGACCCCGAAGCGCAGCCAGGTGCCGCCCTCGTTGTGCCAGTTGGCCAGTATGGGCGCCAGCCGGTCGACGGCCCGGGCGAAGCGGGCCTCGGGGGTGTCGCGGGCCTCGAACTCGTTCCACAGCTCGCGTGCCCGTTCGGCCTGGTCCTCGGGCAGCAGGGGGAAGATGCGGTCGGCGGCGGCGCGTTCGCGCTCGGCCTGGGTCTCGGCGTTGACCTGGTCGAAGAGGTAGGTGTCCCCGGCGTCGATCTCGACGATGTCGTGCAGGACGAGCATCTCGACGACCCGGTCGATATCGGTGCCCCGGGGGGCGTACTCGGCGAAGGTGCGCGCGGCCAGGGCCAGGTGCCAGGAGTGCTCCGCCGCGTTCTCTCGGCGGGAGCCGTCGACCAGCAGGTTCTGCCGCAGGACGCGCTTGAGCTTGTCGACCTCCAGGAGGAAGCGCAGTTGCGCGTTCATCCGCTCGTTGTCGACCCCGCTGGCAAAGACCGGTGCCGGTTCCGTCACGTGGTTCGCCCTCCTGATGGATGAGTCGAAACGGTCAGGTGGACCGCTCGCGCGGTCGCCACTGGATGATCCCATGCAACGTGTACCAGCTGTCGCGGCGGCGTCCGCCGAACGGACGTGGGGAGAGGGCGGAGGGTGCACACGATGAACGGCCGGTGTCGGGGTGTCGGGGCGGGGCGCGGGCCTGTCGGAGGAGCGGCCCGCTAGGTCTCCGCGGCCGCCTGGACCTGCGAGGAAGAGGTCAGGTGCCGGTGGAGCCACTCGGTGAGGGCACGGTCGGTGAGGACGCCCGCCGGGGTGAGCGGTCCTGGGTCGAGGCCGGGCTCGGGACCGATCGTGTGGGCCAGGTCGGGGACGACGATGTGACGTAGGGCATGTTCGGCGCCCTGGGTGCGGAGTGCGTCGTGCAGGGCCAGACCGTCTCCGGGGGAGACCACGTCGTCCCGTCCGCCGTTGACGATGAGCAGCGGTGTGCGGCCGCGCGCGACGTCCCCGGCCCGGGCGGTGAAGTCCAGCCACTCACGCGTCTGGCGCGACCGGGCGGTCCACTCGTAGGGGGAGCCGGTGCGGCGCTCGCGGGCCGCGAGCGCCAGGGCGGGGTCGACGACGGGGTTGACGACGGCGGCCGCGCCGATCGGCAGCCGGCTCTCGGCGAGGGCGAGCAGCGCGGCGGAGGCTCCGGCCCCGACGCCGACCAGACCGACGGGGTCCTCGGTGACGGGGAGGAGGGCGCGGAGGGCGTCGGTGACGCGGTGCAGTTCGGCGGCGGCCTCCTCGACCACCGGGCCGAACAGTTCGACGAGGTAGTCGCGCTCGCCGCGCCGGTTGACCTCGGCGACGCCGCCCTCGGGCAGGCGGGCCCCGAACAGGGGCAGCCCCAGGTACACGCGCCACGCGGGGAGCGGGGTCATGGGTACGGCCCCGGCCAGGGCGGCCTCGCCGCGGGGCGGTTCGAACGCGTGCAGGGCGAGGACGAGGGGCGCCGGGGCGTCGGTCGTGGCCGGCGGGAGGGCCAGGTAGGGGACACCCGCGGCCGTTCCGGTGAGGGGGCGGGTGAGGGTGCTGGCGTCGGCTACCACGGGTGGTCGCCTCCGTTGCGTTGGGAGAAGTCGGACAGGTAGCTGCTGACCAGGCGCTTGGCCTCGCGGATGAGGTCGGGATCGCCCTCCGGGTCGTGGCGGAAGGCGAGTTTGAGCACCGAGTCGGCGGCTTCGACGGCCACGTGGATGGCGCGGTCGAGGTCGTCGGTGTCGGGGATACCGGTGACGGAGACGATGATCCCCCGCAGGCGGACCGAGATGACCCGGTTGTTGTCGGTGCCGCCGTTGAGGAGTCTGCGGTCGACGATGTCGCCGAAGTGGAGGCTCCGGAAACCGGGGACCGTGCGGTGCATGTCGATGTACTCGTCGATGACGGTGTCGACGGCCACGGTCCAGTGGGAGAAGGAGGCGTCGGCCAGGCGTTCGGTGACGCGTGCGCCGAACTGGTCGAGGAAGCGCAGGCCGAGGGCCTGGGTGATGGCCTTCTTGTCCGGGAAGAACTGGTAGACCGACCCGATGGCGACGCCGGCGCGTTCGGCGATGCGGGTGGTGGAGAGGTTGTCGTAGCCGATCTCGTCGAGGAGCTCCGCGCAGCAGTCGAGCATGCGCTGGACTCTGAGCATGCTGCGCTGCTGTGCGGGGAGTCTGCGGAGTGGAGCCTGGGCGAAGGCGAGGTCCTCGGCGGCGAGGTTGACCGGCCCACGGCTCTCGCGCGACACGTGGGACCCGTTCGCGCCGCCAGGGGACCGTCGCGGCCGCTGGGACGTTGAGCTTCGGGGATTTGTCGTCACGCCACCTATGATGCCTTTCCGGAATCACCTGGTTCCGTGGAAATTCCAGTTTCGTTCCGGAGATCGTTGCGGAAGTGTCCGCGACCTCCGTGGTACGGGTGTCGTTCGAGGTCACGACGGTGGTACCGGCGAATGTGACGGATGTCCCCTTCGTCGGTTTTGGTATCGATTGTCATCGCCACCGTTCGTGTGGGGCGGACGCTACCCCCTGGGTACGACACTTTCCGGCGGTGCCCGCGGTGTGGCACGGCTGGCCCACGGGGGTGGCCGTCACACACACGCCATGGCCCACGGGGGTCCCTGACCGGCGACCACGGCCTCCGGACACACGTCGGTCGGCGGCACGGCGATCCGTCGGTCCCTTCGACCGGTGATCCACCGGTCCGTCCCCCGGTGCTGGCGGGCACCGCGTGGATCTCACGGGTCGGTGTGAGCTTCCGCCGCCGGGGTTGGGACGGGGTGCCCGCGCGCGTAGTCTCGCGCACATGGACACCAACCCGACCCCGTCGGCCGTCGACGCGCTCATCAGGGATCTGCCCAAGGTGGAACTCCACGTCCACCTGGAGGGCTCCATGCCCGCGGACACCCTGTTCACCCTGGCCCGCAAGCACGGGTTGACGAAGGTCCCCGACAGCCTGGAGTCCCTCCGCGAGTGGTACGCCTTCACCGACTTCCCGCACTTCGTCGAGGTGTACCTGGAGTCGGTGGGCGCTCTGCGCGACGAGGAGGACTTCGCCCTCCTGACGTCCGTGGTGGCCGAGGGGCTGGTCGAGCACAACGTGCGGTACGCGGAGCTGCACGTGAGCCTGTACGGGCACCTGATGCGCGGGGTCCCGGCCCGGGTGGTCTTCGACGGGATCGAGCACGCGAGGACGGCGGCCGAGCGCGACCACGGCCTCCAGCTGCGGTGGATTCCGGACTTCCCGGCCGACTTCGGTCTGGAGAGCGCGGAGAGGACGGTCGAGGCGGTGCTGAGGGACGCACCGCACAGCGTGGTCGGGTTCGGGGTCGGCGGGGTGGAGAGCCCGCTGGAGCAGTACGCGGGGGTGTTCGGCCGGGCGCGCGCGGCGGGCCTGGCGAGCCTGCCGCACGCCGGTGAACACGGCGGCCCCGAGCGGGTCCGCGAGGCGCTGGACGTGCTGCGCGCGGAGCGGATCGGCCACGGTATCGACTCGATGCGGGACCCGGACCTGGTCGCCCGCCTGGTCGACGAACAGGTGCCGGTGGACGTCAGCCCCACCTCCAACGTCCGCACGCGCGCGATCGGGGAGATCGGTGACCACCCGCTGCCGCGCATGCTGGACGCCGGGCTGCTGGTGACGCTCAACACCGACGATCCCACGATGTTCGGTACCGACCTGACCCGTGAGTACCGCACCGCCCACGCGCTCGGGCTGTCCCCGGCCGACCTGGTGCGGCTGGCCGCGAACGGGGTGCGCGCCTCCTACCTGGGTACGGCGCGCCGCCACGCGCTCCTGTCGGAGATCGCCGCCGTCGCCGAGCGCCACGGCGTCGCGGCGCCCGGCCTGTAGCGGGGGAGGGTCCCCTACGCGGGCGAGTCGGACAGGGGCAGACCGCACTGGTCGCGCAGGCCCACCCATGTCTGGTGGGCCTGTTCGGCGGCCGCGCCCTCGTAGGGGACGGGGACGCCGCCCTGGATACGGGCGGGCGCCCAGTCGGACTCGGTGACGCGCCCGTCGTCGAGGGTGAGGGTGAGGACACCGCTCTCGGCGGTGGGTCCGTTGAAGTTGTAGAAGACGAAGTTGCCCAGTCCGTAGTGGACGTAGGAGTCGCCGACGAAGCCGCCCGGCGACAGCACGTGCGCGTGACCGCCGACGACGGCGGCGGCGCCCGCGTCGATCAGCTCCTCGGCCAGGGTGGGGGCGTGCCCGATCGGGCAGTGCGAACCCTCCAGCCCCCAGTGCAGGAACACGACGACGTTGTCGACCTCGGCGGCGGCCTCGGCCACGGCGGCCAGCATCCGCTCCCGGGACTCCCCCTTGACGGAGGCCAGGCCGGGCTTGCCCTCGCCGGCGGTCCAGGCGCCGATGAGGTGGTCGTCGAGGACGTCGGTGGCGCCGAACAGGGCGACCGTCTGTCCGTTGACCTCGGCGATGTGGGGGGCGTATGCCTCGTCGGCGTCGTTGCCCGCACCCACCAGGGCGACGGGCGAGGCCGCGCCGTTGGCGAGGGTGTCGGCCAGCCCGGCCTCTCCGTAGTCCATGCCGTGGTTGTTGGCGACGGAGGCCACGTCCACCCCCGCGGCGTCCAGGGCCTCCAGGGCGGTGGCGGGGGCGCGGAAGACGTACTGCTTGTTCGGGGCGGGGGTGCCGCCCTCGGTGACGGCGGTCTCCAGGTTGACCATGGCCAGGTCGGCGGCGGAGAGCTGGCTCGCGACGGGTCCCATGGCGGTCGACGGGTCGTTCAGCCGGGATTCGAGCAGACCCTCGAACATGACGTCGCCGCCGAAGGCGATGGTGAGGGGATCGGTGTCCTCGGGGGAGGGGCTGGGCGCGTCGCTGGGCGAGGCGGTGGATCCCTGGAGGGCGGCCGCTTCTTCCCCGGTGTCGTCGGTCGGCGCGTCGGGGGAGCAGGCGGTGGTGAGGAGCGCGCCCGCGAGCAGTGCTGCGCCGGCGCTCAACGGGGCCTGGGGGCGGGACGGCATCGGTGGCTCCTGGAGACGGGGGGCGTCGGGGTTTCCATCGTGTGGGACGCGTGTCCCGTGTGCCTGGTTTGCCGTGGTTCGCGGTCGGGTGGCATCGCTCGGTCGCTCGGGTCCCCGCCCATGGTGCGCAGGAACGGGGGAGCGGGGGAACGGACCCGGCGGGGCGTGTCGGAAGGCGGGTTCTCCTTCCCCGGAGCGGATCTCTCATTTCCGACTTTCCGCATCAATCGGGCATATTGCTATTACACGCCGGATTCGGGTGTCAAGAATGGTGTCTGGTCGTGGTTACGGGCACTAATCAACGAAGTTGTTTAGTGGATCTCGGGTTGCGGGTCCAAAATTTTCTTCACTGGGAATTGACACTTTAAGCTCTTGTTCGTGTGCGCAGAGTAATCAAAGATAAGTCTTTGACCAGGATTCACTTCGCTGGGTCGCATTGCATGTGCGTAAAGTGTTCATGGAGCGGATAAACATTTCCGAAAAACGCCTGCGCGGCCCCGAGGGCTTGCTAACGTTTCGGTCCGTCGCCGGTTCTCGTCAGAGGAGATCCCCAAGGAGCCGCGACCTCCGCACGTACGTGGGCCGCCCCGCCTCATTCACCGCCACCGGTGACCGGCCCGCCTCCGCCGCGGCGGAGGAACCGTTCCGCGGTCTGACACGCATTCGGTTCCACCCGCGGCGTTTCGCGCCACCTCCGGCGCGATCACCTGGCTGTCTTCCGTGAAAGGTCCAAGCAGCACGATGCGCAACACACTCCGCTACCCCTTCGCGACCGTCCTCACCGCCGGACTCGTGGTCGCCCCCCTGACCGCGGCCCTCGCCGACACGTCCACGGACGGTTCCGGCAGCGTGGGCGGCGGAAACCAGGTCATCGTCCCCGCCGACGTCCAGGCCGACCTGTGCGGCAACGCGCTCGCGGTGCTGGGCATCTCCAGCGCCGAGTGCGACCAGGTGTCCGAGGTGCTCTACGAGGCCAGCGGGCAGGGCGCCACGACCGACGGTTCGGGGGGTGTGGCCAGCGGCAACCAGATCATCGTCCCGGTCGACGCCGCCGTGGACGCCTGCGGCAACGCGGTCGCCGTCGGCGGGATCTCCGAGGCCGACTGCGTCGAGGTGGTCGAGGCTCTGGAGGAGGAGTCCGACGAACCCGCCTCCACCGCCTCCACCAACGGCTCCGGCGGTGTGGCCAGCGGCAACCAGATCATCATCCCGGTCGACGTCGCACTCAACGTCTGCGGTAACTCGGTCGCGATCCTGGGCGGTTCCAGCGCCGAGTGCACCACGATCATCAACGTCATCCAGGCCTCCCCCGAGAACGAGGGAGCCCCCACGACCGACGGTTCGGGGGGTGTGGCCAGCGGCAACCAGATCATCGTCCCGGTCGACGCCGCCGTCGAGATCTGCGGCAACGCGGTGTCCGTGCTCGGCCTGGCCGAGGCCGCCTGCATGGAGCAGATCTCGGATGACGGCGGTGATGACGGTGATGACGGCGACAACGGTGACGGCGGTGATGACGGCGACGGCGGTGACGGCGGTGATGACGGCGACGGCGGTGACGGCGGTGACGGCGGTGACGGCGGTGACGGCGGTGACGGCGGTGACGACGGCGACGGCGGTGATGACGGCGACAACGGTGACGGCGGCGACGGCGGCCGCGACGACGAGGACGACACCGACGGCGGTTCCGACGGCGGCGACGACCAGAAGCCGCAGGCCGACGAGCAGCTCGCGGTGACCGGTACCGCCCTGGGCGGCCTGGTCGCGGCCGGTCTGGCGGCGATCGGGGCCGGTGGCGCCGGTCTGTACTTCGCGCGCAGGCGTCGCGCGGCGGCGGGTGCCGAGGACGAGGTCTAGGTCCTGCTTCCCCGGAACGGTCACCCCTGAGGGTGACGGAGAGGGAGCCACCGCGCCGGAGGCGCCCGTCGAGGGCGGGGGAGGATGACGGGCGGACCGAGGCGAGGCGGAGGACCAGAACAGAGACGGTGAGGGCGGGGTCCCGGTGTTCCGGGCCCCGCCCCTCGCGTGTCCGGGTCGGCCTTCGGACGCCCCGGCGGGGGCGGTGCGGGTCGGCCGGGGACGTCTCATAACCTCGAAGACGTGCTCAGAGTCCTGTTCTCCTCACGCATGCTGGCGTTCCACGCGCTGGTCGTGCTCATCGTGCCCAGCTTCGTGTGGCTGGGCTTTTGGCAGTTGGACCGGTGGGAGCAGCGCAGCGCCGCGGTCGACCTGCAACAGGGGAACCTGGCCGCCGATCCGGTGCCCGTCTCCGACCTCACCGAGGTCGGCGGGACCGTGGACCGGGACGACCGGTGGCGCACGGTCGAGGCCACCGGCACCTGGGACACCGAACACCAGTTCCTGCTGCGCAACCGGGACGGGTCACGCGGGGTCGGGTTCCACGTGCTCACCCCGCTGGTGACCGACGACGGGGCCGCGCTCCTGGTCAACCGGGGCTGGATCCCGCCCGGGGAGACCGCCCGGGACACACCGGAGGTACCGCCGGTGCCCGAAGGGGAGATCGAGATCGAGGGCCGCCTCCAGTTCTCCGAGACCGAGGAGAACACCGGGGTGCGCGACCGCGGCGGCCTGCCCGAGGGGCAGATCATGATCGTCGACGTCGACGCGCTCGCCGAGGAGCTGCCCTACCCCGTCTACGCGGGGTACGTGGAACTCACCAGCCAGGACCCGGCTCCCGACCCGGCCCCCGAACGCGTCGCCGTGCAGGAGCTGGAATCGGGGATGAGCCTGTCCTACGCGGTGCAGTGGTGGGTGTTCACGCTCATCGCGATCGGCGGGTGGGTGTTCCTCGTCCGCCGCGAGGTGCGGGACGCGCGGGAGGCGGAGTCGTCCCCGGAAACGGACGGTGCGGGCGCCGGGCTCGTGGAGGAGGTGGCGGACCGTGCCGGACGAGGCTGACTACCCGGACCCGGGGCGGGTCGAGCGGCGCGCGGTCGACCCGGAGGAGAGTGCCCGGGCGGGTCGGCTGTGGTGGGACGCGGCGGCCGACGCCTACCAGGCCGACCACGGGGGCTTCCTCGGGGACACCGGGTTCGTGTGGTGCCCCGAGGGGCTGACCGAGGCCGACGCGGACCTGCTCGACCTGGCGAACACGCGCGGCGGACGGTTCCTGGAGGTCGGGTGCGGCGCGGGCCAGTGCGCCCGCTGGCTGCGGTCCCAGGGGGTACGGGAGGTCGTCGGAGTCGACCTCGCCCGGCGTCAGCTCCAGCACGCGCGGCGGATCGATGAGGAGACTGGGTTCGGGGTGCCCACGGCGCAGGCGGACGCCCAGCGCCTGCCGTTCGCGGACGCGTCGTTCGACGTGGTGTTCTCCGCCTTCGGCGCGTTCCCGTTCGTTCCCGCCGCCGCGGACGCGCTCGCCGAGGCGGGCCGGGTGCTGCGGCCGGGCGGGCGCCTGGTGTTCTCGGTGACCCATCCGGTGCGGTGGTGCTTCCCGGACGACCCGACCGAGCACGGGTTCACCGTGCACCAGTCCTACTTCGACCGGCGCGCCTACGTGGAGGAGGACGAACGGGGGCGGGCGGTCTACGTCGAACACCACCTGACCGTGGGCGACTGGATCCGGGGGATCACCGGGGCCGGGCTGGTCCTGCGCGACGTGGTCGAACCGGAGTGGCCGGAGGGGCACGACCGGGTGTGGGGCGGCTGGGGGCCGGTCCGCGGCCGGATGATCCCCGGGACGGCGATCTTCAGCGCGGTCAGGCCCGGCTGACGGGCGCCCCCAGGTACTCCGGCGGAACCTCGGGGACCAGCCAGACGCCGTTGTCGGTCACCCGGAAGGCGTACCCGTCGGCGTGCATCCGCCCGGCCGCGACGACCAGCACGACCGGTGCGCCGCGGCGGGCGCCGACCCTCCGGGCGGTGGCCTCGTCCGCCGAGAGGTGGACGTCGTGGCGGCTCATGGAGCGCAGGCCCTCGGTGGTGATCGCGGGCAGGAAGCGGCCGACGGTGCCGTGGTGGAGCAGCTCCGGGGGAGCGGTCGGCTCCAGCGCCAGGTCGACCGGGACGAAGTGTCCCTGACGCGCGCGTACGCGTGTGCCGTCGGCGTTGAGGGCGAACCTCTGTTTGTCGTTGGTACGGACGATCTCCACCAGTTCGGCGTGGGTGACGCGGTGACCGGCGCTGCGGCAGCCGTCGAGGAGTGCGCGGATGTCCGCCCAGCCCTGGGGGTCGAGGGTGATGCCCGCGCGGGCGGGGTCGTGGCGCAGGACGAGGGAGAGGAACCTGGAGGTGCGGACACGGCGCTTGGAGTCCATGTTCCGAGGATGCTCCCCCTCTGGTCGGCGTCGCCAGTGGTTTTCGGCCTGGCGAAAACCGGTTGGGGCGCGGTGCGCCGCCGGATAGGTTCGTGTCGGTTCGTGGACCGGAAGGAGAGAGCGTGTCACAGCGGCTGCGTCGCGTGTGGCGGGAGACCCGGGCCGCTGTCGAGGAGGAGCGGTACACGGTCGG
This sequence comes from Nocardiopsis sp. FIRDI 009, assembly GCF_003386285.1. Taxonomy (GTDB): domain Bacteria; phylum Actinomycetota; class Actinomycetes; order Streptosporangiales; family Streptosporangiaceae; genus Nocardiopsis. The sequence continues at coordinate 39,650 of NZ_QPNC01000025.1, read as the reverse complement.
CGGCCGCACGGTGGATCTGTCGGGGGCGCTCGCGGCGATGCGCGCGGGGACCCGGATCTACCCGCCCGAGGAGCTGCGGGACCTGGACCCGTCGCGGGGGGCGGGGCGCGGAACCCGGTTCGAGGTCACGGACGAGAGCACCCTGGAGGCCCTCACACGGGTGTCCGGGAGCGGTGAGGTCGCGGCGTTGAACTTCGCGTCCGCCCGGAACCCGGGCGGGGGTGTGGCCAACGGGGCCCGCGCCCAGGAGGAGAGCCTGGCCAGGTCGAGCGGGCTGTACGCGTCACTGACCGCCTGTCCGGAGTTCTACGACCACCACCGGCGTGAGCGGAGCCTGCTCTACACCGATCGGGTGATCCACTCACCGAGCGTCCCGGTGTTCCGGGACGACCGGGGCGGGTGGCTGCCCCAGCCCGTGGTGGCGGCCTTCCTGACGTGCGCCGCACCCAACCGGAGGATGGTCGAGCGCAACGCGACGGGCGAGGCGGACCGGATCCCCGGGGTGTTGGCGCGCCGGTCCCGGGGCGTCCTGGCGGTGGCCGCCGACCGGGGCGCGGACACCCTGGTCCTGGGCGCGTGGGGCTGCGGCGTGTTCGGGAACCGTCCCGCCGAGGTGGCGGGGGCCTTCGCGGAACACCTGGACGGGGAGTTCGCGGGGGTGTTCGGGCGCGTCGTGTTCGCGGTGACGGGGGACGACGCGGTCCGATCGCCGTTCCGGGAGGCGTTCGGGACGTCCTGATCCGCGCCGTCGCCCGTGCGGGGGCTATCATCGCCTGCCCGAACACCGAGGTGAGCAGGAGACCCTTCCCGTGTCCGATGTCAGCATCCGTACCGCCCGTCCCTCCGACCACGCGCGGATCATGGCGGTGTGCGACGACTGGTGGGGGCGGCCGATCGCGGGCGTGCTGCCCCGGCTGTTCCTCGACCACTTCCACGCCAGCAGCCTCACGGCCGAGGCCGGGGAGGAGCTGGCGGGTTTCCTCGTGGGGTTCGCGTCGCCGTCCCGGCCGGAGGAGTCCTACGTGCACTTCGTCGGGGTGGCGCCGGAACATCGCAGGTCGGGTCTGGCGAGTCGGCTGTACGAGCGGTTCGTCGACGCGGCCCGTCGGCAGGAGCGGACGGTGGTGCGGGCGATCACCTCGCCGGTCAACGAGCGGTCGATCGCCTTCCACCGGGCGTTCGGGTTCGAGGTGACGGGGCCGCACGCCGACTATGAGGCGCCCGGTGTGGACCGGATGGTCTTCGAACTCCGACTCTGACCCCTCGGACGGGGTCAGCCCGCCGTGACGGCGACCGCCACCGCCCAGGCGATGTGGACCGCGTTCACCGCGAGGCGGGCCACGGCGCCGCAGGGCCGGTCGATCAGGCGGGGCGCCGCGCGGTCGGCGACGCGCAGCGCGTCGAGGTGGGAGACCAGGTACGCGGTGAGCAGCGCGGCGGCGGCCCAGGCTCCGGCGGCCCGGGAACCGGGTAGGAGGATAGCGGCCCCCACTGCCAGTTCGGCCGCGCCGCTGACCGCGACCAGCGCGCCGGGGAACGGCATCCAGGCGGGGACCAGGGTGCGGAAGTAGGAGGGGAGGAGGAAGTGCGTGATCCCGACGGTGAGGAGGAGGACCGCGAGGGTGGCGGCCGCGGTGGCGTGCATGCCCCCACCGTGGGGGACACCCGCCTGTGGCGGATTGAACAAAGCGATCGCCGCGTCCTCTTCGCGTCGGATCCGCGGGTGACCCTGTTCGCCGACAGCGGGGCCGCCACCGTCACGGGGCACCGGCACCCGGTGGTCAAGGTCGTCCTCACCCTGGGCGGCGGGTGGGTGACCGCGCGGGTCCCGGGTCGACCGCCCCTGCGGGCTCCGGGCCTGCTCGTTCCGCACCAGGTGCCGCACGAGTGCGAGACGCCGTCGCCGTACGTGGCGCTGTTCCTCGAACCGTGGGCCGTCCGGGAGGTGGCGGGGCCGCTGCCGTTGGACGCCCCGACCGTCGCCCGGCTGCTCTCCGCGTCGGGGATCACCTCCCTGGACTCCGTGGACGGGCCCGTCGACCTCGATTCGGTCCGCCTGGAGGTGGAGAGGCTCGTGGGGCGGGGGCGCGGGGTGGACCCCCGGGTCGCGCTGGTGCTGTCGCGGCTGGCCGAGCCGGGCGACCTCGACGCGCGTGCCGTCGAGGTCGGGCTCTCGGGGCCGCGCCTGCGCGCTCTGGCGCGGGAGGAGCTCGGCGTTCCGCTGGCCCGTCTGCGGCTGTGGGCCAGGCTCCGGGCGGCGGTGGCGGACCTGGCCGACCACCGTGTCGCCCGCGCCGCCGCCGACGCGGGGTTCGCCGACCAGGCGCACCTGACCCGTACCGCGCGGTCCCTGCTGGGAAGGACGCCCTCCTCCCTGTGCCCGTCCTCCGGACACCGGTCCCTTCGGAGATCCCCGGTTTCCCCCGAACCGTCCGGCCGCCGGGCCGGCACGGGAGTTGTGTGAGTCTTTGCCGCGTCGCGGGCCGTTCCCGGCAGGGGGGAGGGAGAGACTCGGAGGTGGTGCGTTTCGTGGAAACACGCGGAAGGGGTACCCATGATCACCACCGACTTCGTCCCCGGCTCGCCCTGCTGGATCGATCTGGGGTCGCCGGACATCGAGGCCTCCGTCACCTTCTACCGGAAGGTGTTCGGCTGGACCGCCGACGAACCGGCGCCGGAGATGGGCGGATACCGGATGCTCCGGTTGGACGGGACCCCCTTGGCCGGGCTCGGGCCGCTGGCACAGGAGGGGCGGCGGCCGGCGTGGACGGTCTACTTCGCCACCGACGACGTCGACGAGACCGCCCGCGCGGTGGTGAGCCTCGGCGGCACGGTGCACGAGGGGCCGAGGGAGGTCCTCTCGCTGGGCCGTATAGCGTTCTGCGCCGACCCCCAGGGCGGGGACTTCGGGCTCTGGCAGGCGCGTGACTTCCCGGGTATGGGGATCACCGACCAGGTCAACAGCCTGTGCTGGGTCGAGCTGTGGACACCGGACGGCGCGGGCGCGCAGTCCTTCTACGCCGAGCTGTTCGACTGGCGCTACCAGGACTTCGAGCTTCCGGACAGCCCCGAGCCCTACCGGATCATCGCCCCGTCCGGCCACGCCGAGGGCCGGGAGTTCGGCGGGATGGTGGGTGTGGACCGAGCCCAGTTGGCGGCCAGCGGCGGTGACGGGGACTGGCACCCGGTCTTCGCCGTCGCCGACTGCGACGCGGCCGCGGCGTTGGTCACCGCGTCGGGCGGTCAGGTGTTCATGGGTCCCGAGGACGTTCCGCGGGTGGGGCGGCTGGCCCTGTGCGCGGACCCGTTCCAGACCGGGTTCGTGCTGCTCACGCCCTCGCCCGAGTGAGACCCGCCCCCGTGTGCGTCACCGCCGTCGGCGCCCCCTCGCCGTGGCGGGGGCGATGCGGTCGTTGCGCAGGTGTTCGTAGACGATCGACGCCCGCACGTCGGCGACCTCCGGGCGCTCCGTCAGCTTGTCGACGACGAACGCGTACAGGCTGTCGTTGTCCGGCAGCGCGACGTGGATCAGGAAGTCCTCGTTTCCCGAGGTCACGAACACCGACAGGGTGTCGGGCAGGGAGCGCACCCAGTCGCGGAACGCCTCGATGTTGTGCCGCGAGGGTTTGACGATGCGCACGGTGATGAGGGCCTGCACCGGTCGGCCGATGAGCTCCAGGTCGACGTCCAGCAGCGCGCCCCGGATCACCCCCCGCTCCCTGAGCGCGCGGGTCCGGTCCAGTGTCGTGGTCGGTGACGCGCCCACCGCGGCGGCCACGTCCCGGTTGGTGCGCCGTGCGTCCGACTGGAGTTCGGCCAGGATCGCCGTATCAAGTTCGTCAAGATCAGCCATAAGCCCATAGTAGCCGTATTAAATACGGAAAGTTGTGTATGGGTCCGCTGTGTGCATAACATTTCCTTGAAAAGGTCGTATTTGGCTCGCCCTGGGGAAGCGATCCTTCCCGGGCAGGCAACGTCGCCCGCCGGTCGACCCCGCTCTGATGCAGCGCCGCATCACCGCACAACAAGGGACGTCCGTCGCCGTCATGAGCGTTTCCTCCGTCGCGGCCGTCACCGACCGACCGTCGGTCCGGCCGCTCACCGCGGCTCCCACCGGAGCCCTCCGAGGCCGCATCCTGTCCCTGCTGGCGATCACCTGCGCGGCACTGAATCTGCGCCTGGTGGTCACCGCCCTGTCACCCCTGCTGACCACGGTCGGGGACGAGTTCGGCTTCGCCGCCACCGTCATCGGCGTGTTCGGCACCCTGCCGCTGATCGCCTTCGCCGTCTTCGGGCTGGTCACCCCGGCGATCATGCGCCGCCTGGGCCCCGAACTCACCGCCGTGCTGAGCATGCTGCTCACCGCCCTCGGTCAGGCCCTGCGCGCCTTCGCGCCCGACACCGGCACCCTGCTGGTGCTGACCGCCGTGGCCCTCGCGGGCGCGGCGCTGGGCAACGTCGTGCTGCCGCCCCTGATCAAGCAGTACTTCCCCGACCGCCTGGCCACGCTCAGCACCGTCCAGATGGTCGCCATCCACACCGGCGCCCTCTTCCCGCCGCTGGTCGCCGTCCCCCTCGCCGAAGCCGTCGGATGGCGCCCGGCCATCGGCGTGTGGGCCGTGATCGCGCTGGCGGCGGCCGGTCTGTGGGTCCTGCAGTGGCTGCGTCCGGCCCGGGGCGAGACCGCCCGAGCCGTGCCCGCCCCGCCCCGGACCGCCCTGGCCCGCCCCGTCTGGCGCGTGGCCATGGCCTGGCGCATGGCCCTGCTGTTCGGGATGGTCACCTGGAACGTCTTCACCCTCTTCACCTGGCTGCCGACCCTGCTCGCCGACGCCGGACACACCAACGCCTTCGCCGGGAGCATGGTGTCGCTGATGGTCGGGGTGAGCCTGCTGTTCGGCCTGGTCGCGCCCACCGTCACCGTGCGGTCGGCCAACACGTTCCCGATCGTCGCGCTCGGGGTGGCCGGGTACGCGATCGGCTACCTGGGCGTCGCGGTGGCCCCCGAGCACCTGACGCCCCTGTGGGCGGTCTTCCTCGGCATGGGCACCAGCCTGTTCGTGGTGACCATGACCATGATCAACACGCGCAGCACCACCCCCGGCGGGGCGGGCGCGCTCTCCGGTTTCGTCCAGGGGGTGGGCAGCGGGGTCGCCCTGGGCGGGCCGCTGCTCTTCGGCCTCGTGGGCGAGCTGACGGGCGGATGGGGCGCGTCGTACCTGTTCGTGGCCGGCGGATCGCTCGCGGTCGCCCTGGTCGTGGCCTACATCGAACGGACTCCGCGCACCATCGAGGCGGCCGCCGAATCCGCGGGCCGGAGTACCGACGGAGGCTCGTCCGTGCGCGCATAATGGCGGCATGAGATCCGTACCCCCCGATCGGCCTCCCGGACCGGCCCCCACGGCGTTCCACCGGTCCACATGACCACCGAGCGGCGGGGTCCGTCCGGGGCACCCGGGCGGACCCCGCGCGGTCTCGGGGCGGACGGTTCCCGGGCGCTGCTGCGCAACCGCGACTTCCAGGCGCTCTGGACCAGCAGGTTCCTCGCCGGACTGGGCAAGGAGAGCGGTGAGGTCGCCTATCCGCTCCTGGTGCTCCTCCTCGTGGAGTCGGCCGCACAGGCCGGTGCGATCGGGGCCGCCCAGGTGACGGCGGCTATGGTCTCCGCGCTCCTCGGCGGCGCCCTCGCCGACCGGATCAGCCGGCGCGCGGTGCTGCTCAGCTGCGACCTGGGGCGGTTGGCCCTGCTCGCCCTGTTCACCGGTCTGCTGCTGACCGGGCGCGCGTCGATCCCGCTCATCGCGTGCGTGGCGGTCGCCTCCGCCGCCATGACGGGGATCGCCAACCCGGTGGCCACGGCCGCGACCAAGCAGCTGGTCCCGGCCGCCCAGCTCGCGGACGCCGCCGCGCAGAACCAGATCCGCCTCTTCGGCACCACGGCCCTGGGCGCCCCGGTCGCGGGCTCGCTGTTCAACCTGGGCAGAGCGCTGCCGTTCGCCGTCGAGGCCGTCACCTACCTGGCCTCGGCCGTCCTGCTGCTGGCGGTCCGCCGCCCCATGCAGGCGGACCGCGCGGACGCCGGGGGACGGACCCTGAGGGGGATGGCCGACGGTTTCGCCGTGCTGGTCAGGCACCCCCTCCTGCGGCCGATGATCGCGTGGATCCTGGGGTTCAACCTGGCCTTCACCGCCACGGGCGCCTTCCTGGCGATCATCGCGACCGCGGAGGGGCAGGGCGCCTCCCACCTCCAGATCGGCATGACCGTCTCCCTGGCCGGGACCGGAGGACTGGTGGGGTCCCTGGCCGCGGGGACGGTGGTCCGGTGGGCCCGCCCGTCCGCGACCTTCCGCATGGCGGCGTGGTCGGCCCCGGTGGGAGCGCTCGCACTGCTCGCGGCCCCCAACGTGGTCCTGCTCGGGGTGGTCGTCGGGTGCGTGTTCGCCATCGTCCCGAGCGCCAACGCCCTGTTCTACGGGTACGTGGCGGCCTCGGTCGGCGACGCGCGGCAGGGGCGCGTCCTGGGCGCGGTCATGTTCCTGGCGATGCTGTCCCAGCCGGTGGGGATCCTCGGCGTCGGGCTCGTCTTCGACCACGCCGGGCCGGAGTGGGTCTTCCTGACCATGGCGCTCGTGTCCGGGGCGGCCGCACTGTGCACCCTCACCCCGGTGATGCGGTCCCTGCCCCGGCCCGAGGATGTGTCCGTGGCCTGACGGGGTGCGCTCCCGCCGGACCACGGACACCCGCGGTCAGCCGCCGAACGTCATCGCCGCGATGGGGTCCGTGGTCGGCTGCTCGGACCCGCCCTCGGGCTCGATCGTGACGGCCACGCCCTCGGCGCCCTCGGCGTCGGCCGCGGCGACGACGGGAGCGGCCACGCCCTCGGCGTCGACGGCGAGGAGACCGGCCGGCGTGACCGCCCCGTCCTCGTGGGTCACCCAGAGCTGGTAGTCCCGGTCCTCCAGGTCCTCCAGCCCGTGGGCGCCGAACACGACGCGGCCCCGCTCCTCGGAGTAGACGAGGGTCATGCTGACCCCCTCCTCCGGCTCGCCGGAGGTGTACTCGGCGTCCGGCGCCGTGAGCACGGACGAGATGAGCCGTTCCCGCTCCCGCAGCTCGCGGACCTGTCCGACCTGGTCGACCACGGCCGTGCCGAGGGCGACCACCACGGCCAGGCAGGCGGCGAGCACCAGCCACGGGCCCCACCCCCACGGGCGCCGGCGGGGCTCGGGCAGGCGTTCCGGGGCGGGCGCCAGCTGCCGGGTCCGCGACACCTGTTCCATGACGCGTTCGCGCAGGCCCTCGGGCGGGGTCTCGGCCGCCGTCGAACCGAGCAGGGCGGCGGTCTCGGAGAACCCCCGTACCTCCTGTACGCAGGCGGCGCACCCGGCGAGGTGGTCCTCGAAGCGCGTGCGTTCGTCGGGGGAGAGGGCGTTCAGGGCGTAGGCGCCCGACAGGCGGTGCGGGTCCTGGCTCAGTGATCTCCTCACCACTCCACCCCCAGGCAGTCTCGGAGTCGGATCAGTCCGTCGCGCATCCGTGTCTTGACGGTGCCCAGCGGTGTGGCCAGCAGCCGGGCGACCTCCCGGTAGGTGTACCCGCCGTAGTAGGCCAACCGCACGGACTGGCGCTGGAGGTCGGTGAGGGTGTCGAGGCAGCGGCGGACGCGTTCGCGCTCCAGCCGGTCGCCGACCTCCTCGGCGACCTCGTCGAAGGGCCGGTGGGTCTCGGAGGCCGCGGCACGGGCCTCCCGGTCGGAGCTGGCCTGTTCGGAGCGGACGCGGTCGACCGCCCTGCGGTGCGTCAGGGTCATCACCCAGGCGCGGGCGCTCCCGCGGTTCTCGTCGAACCGGCAGGCGGTGCGCCAGATCTCCACCAGGACCTCCTGGGCGACCTCCTCGGACTGCGCCGGATCGCGCAGGATCCGGCGGGCCAGGCCGTAGACGGAGGGGCTCACCAGCTCGTACACCTCGTCGAAGGCATCCTCGTCCCCGCGCGCCACCCGCCGGAGCAGCCCGGCGAGTCTGGTGTTCGGCGGGTGCCGGTCCACGGCCCGGGGCGCGGCGAGGGGCTCCGCGGCTTCCTCGTCCATCTGCTCACTTCCTCTCACGGCGGGCGGGGACGGTGTCCGGGCGGCCCGGCGTCAGCGCGCGGACCGCCCGGACGTCACGGCCCTCAGGAGGGCATCAGCACCGTGTCGACGATGTAGACCGTGGCGTTGGCGGTCTGCACGTTGCCGCACACCACCCGGGAGTCGCCGTTGACCGTGAAGTCCTCCCCGGCGCCCTCGGTGGTGACGTCCCCGCCCTGGAGCGAGGTGAACGTCCCGTCCTCCAGGTCGGACGGCGCGTGCCTGCCCTCCACGACGTGGTAGGTCAGGACCTCGGTCAGCTGGTCCTGGTCGGCGAGGAGGGCGTTGAGGTCCTCCTCGGGGATCGCGGCGAAGGCGTCGTTGGTCGGCGCGAACACCGTGATGTCCTCGGCCGAGTTGAGCGTGTCGACCAGGTCCGCCTCGGTGACGGCGGTGACCAGGGTGGACAGGACCGGGTTGTTCGAGGCCGCGGTCGCGACCGGGTCCTGGGCCATGCCCTCGAAGCTGCCCGCGCCGTCCTCGGGGACCGCGGCGCAGCCCGGACCGAACGCCTGCATGGCGTCCATGTCCTCGCCCGCGCTCTCCCCGTTGCCGCCCTGGGTTCCCCCGGTCTCCTCGGTCGCCTCGGGGGAGGCGGCGTCGGCGGCCTCGTCACCGCCCATGTCGCCGCAGGCGGTCAGTCCGAACGCCAGAACGGCGGCGGAGGCGGCGGTGGTGAGAACGCTCTTGCGAATCATGGAACTCTCCTTCAACTTGTTCAACTTCGGTGGCCGCCGTGGCGGCGAGGGGGGTGGTCTGTCACTCCGCGGTGAAGCGGATGCGGTGCCAGCCGGTGGCTCCGTCGGGAATCGGTTCGGCCCTGGCCGAGGGCTGTGTGGCTCCGATGGCGTCGGTCGCCCGGACCTCCACGGCGTGCAGTCCGGGGGCCACGGAGGTCTCGGTCACCCACTGGACCCAGGTGTCGATCCCCGGAACGCGGGCGAGCTCGGCCTCCCACCAGTCGCCGCCGTCCAGGCGGACCTCGACGGCGTCGACGCCCCGGTGTTGGGCCCAGGCGACCCCGGCCAGGACGACGTCCCCGGAGGCGACTCGGCTCAGCGGGGCGGGCACGTCCACGCGGGACATGGTCTTGATCGGCGCCCGGACCCCCCAGCCGCGTCGCGCCCAGTAGGCGCGCTCGTCGGCGAACCGGGTGAGCTTGATGTCGGTGACCCACTTGGTGGCGCTGACGAAGCCGTACAGGCCGGGGACGACCATGCGGGCCGGGTATCCGTGCTCGGCGGGCAGCGGCTCGCCGCCCATGCCGACCGCGAGGAGGGCGTCTCGTCCGTCCATGACCACCTCGGTCGGGGTCCCGCAGGTCCAGCCGTCGTCGGAGGTGCTGAGGATCTGGTCGGCTCCCGGGTGCACCCCGGCGCGTCGGAGCAGCCGGTCGAGCCGGACGCCCAGCCACCGGGTGTTGCCCGCCAGGTCGCCGCCGACCTGGTTGGACACGCAGGTGAGCGTGATGTCCGCCTCCTCCAGCGGCATCGACAGCAGTTCGTCCATGTCGATCTCGAAGGGGCGGTCGACCATTCCGTGCACGCGCAGGGTCCACCGGGAGGGGTCCGGCCGGGGAACCGAGAGCGCGGTGTCGATCCGGTAGAAGTCCGTGTTGGGGGTGGTGAACGGGGTGAGTCCCGGGACCCCCAGGTCCACCCCGGCGGGCAGCGGAGGCAGGGGGCGGGCGGGTGCGGGAAGTTTCAGGGCCGCGTCCGTGGAGGACCCCGGGAACCGGGGGAGCCAGTGTCCGACGGCACCGGCGGCGGCGGACGCCCCCAGGACTCCGGTGGCGGTGCGGACGAAACCACGCCTGCCGGGGCCCCGCGGCGGATGATCCGCCTCCCCTCGCGCCGCCGGTACCGTCGTCTCCCCCTCCTCCCCTGTGGAGAAGCCGTTCCCGGCGCTCCGCATCAGGAGCGCCAGGGCCGCCGCGCCCGCGACCGCGCCGACGAGGACCGGGACCACGGCTCCCGGGTCGTCGGCGCGGCGCAGGAGGACGGCGGTCGCACCCGCCGCCGCCAGGACCACCAGTCCGGCCTGGCCGAGGAGCGGGCGCCTGAGCGCGACGGTCCCCAGCACGGCGCCGGACACGGCGAGGACGAGTACGATCCCCGCGAGCAGCACGGGCTTGTCGGCCGTACCGAGCAGCGAGATCGCCAGCGCCATCAGCTCCGGTGGGCTGTTGTCGACGAGCGCGTCGCCGACGACGATCACCGGGGACGCCGTGCGCAGCGCGCCGGCGGCCAGCTCGGCGGCGCCGAGGCCGGCCGCCGCGGTGAGCAGGCCGACGGTCGCGCCGACGGCGAACCCCGGCTGGTTGCCTGGCCGTGTGCTGTCGTCCCGTGTCTTGGTGGTCACGTGGGGGATTCGCGGCCGGGCGCCGGGGCGGATTGGTCGACGGAAGGGAATTTCCCGCCGGGGTGCGGGGCCCCGACCGGGGGCGCGCGGTCGGCACGGGTGCCCGACTGGTGGAGGATGTTGCCGGTACGTCCCCTCAACGATCGGAGTTCCCCCACATGGCGTGGAAGACGACCGTCACCGCGGTCGCGCTGACCGTATCGGGAGCCCTCCTGCTCAGCGGCTGCACGGCCACCGTCGAATGGTGGTCCGAGACCTTCGGCGGCGACGGCCCGCCCGAGGTCAGGGAGGAGTTCCCCTACGTCCGCGAGGGCCGGATCTTCCAGGACACGGGCCAGGACAACGAGATGACTTTCTCGATCACCGGCCTGGAGCGCACCGACGAGTACACGGTCATGTACTACGAGGTGACCTACTCCGACGAGTTCTCCGGCCCCAACCGCAACCTGAGTATGGCGCACACGCTGGTGGACCCGATGACCGGCCGAGTGTACCGCCAGTTCCTCGACGAGGACGGCCTCAAGTACGGCTCCGAGAGCCCGAACGGGGACGGACTGTACCCGGTGCACGACGGGGTCACCAACGAGTACGTCCGCTACTACCCGCGCCTGCCCGACGAGGTCGAGCAGGTGACCTTCATCGGCAGCGGTCTGGGCGCCATGACCGGGATCCCGGTCCAGGACGTGGACGAGGAGCGGCCGGACCCCGAGGACCCGAACGGCGCCGACCACCTCACCCTGGACAACCCCCCGCCGCGCGGGGAGAACCTCACCTTCGCCAACCGCCGTCCCGACGAGGACGCCGTGGCCGACGAGGGCTGGGTGCAGAGCTTCGTCGACTCCCAGATCGCCTCCACCACCCGTGACGGCGACCGGGAGATCATCTCGTTGCACTCGGACGTGATGTTCGCCTTCGACAGCTCGGACCTGACCCCGGAGGCCGAGGAGGTGGTCCGTCGCGCGGCCACGACCCTGGCCGCCAACGTCGACCCCGACGACCCGACCATCACGATCATCGGCCACACCGACGGCATCGGCACCGCCTCCTACAACGACGCCCTGTCGGTGGACCGCGCCGAGACCGTCCGCGACCTGCTCGCCGAGGAGATCGGCTCCGGCTACACCCTGGAGGTCGAGGGGCGCGGGATGGACGAGCCGATCGCGCGCGAGGGCGGCCCGGACGACGAGCAGGCCCGCGCCCGCAACCGCCGCGTCGAGTTCTCCTACGTCTACGACGCCTCGTCGGGGGCCTCGGAGGAAGAGGAGTACGACGAGGACGCCCTGGGCGTCGCCCAGCGCAACGTCACCTGGCCCGCCCCCTACACCGACGACCCGGGTTCGGTGGTGACCAGCGGCGAGCTGGACGGGGTGCGCCTGGACGTCTACCCGCTGCGCCGCGACGGCGCGTACGTGATCGGGACGTTCGCACTGACCAACACCGGGGACGAGCCGACGATCCCGGACCTGGGCGGCACGGACGCGATCCTGGCCGGCGGCCCGGAGCAGTTCAACAAGGGCACCCTCGGCGGCTTCCAGCTGCTGGAGCCGGAGAACGGCCTGGTGCGGTACGTGGCGCAGATGGACTTCGGGGAGGGCCGCTACAGCAGCTTCGCCGAGGAGGTGCACCTGCTCCAGCCCGGCAACACCTACGATCTGGTCGCCGTGTTCCCGGCGCCTGCGGCGGACGTGGAGCAGCTGACGCTGCGCGCGGGGCCGTTCGGTGAGTTCGCGGAGATCCCGGTCGAGTACTGACCGGTTCCCCGGTGGAGATACGGGTGGGGCGCGGCCGCGGTGTGCGCGGCCGCGCCCCCGCTGTTCGGGGACCGGATCAGAAGTGCGTGCCGCCGTCGACGCGGATCTCGGTGCCGGTGACGAACGCCCCGTCCGCCGAGGCCAGCATGGCGACGACGGAGGCGACGGTCTCCGGCCCGGCGAAGCCCCCGCCCCCGATGGCGGGGCTCAGTTTGGCGAACAGGCCCATGTCGGCGTCCTCGGGCAGACCCGGACCGGCGCTCTGCCCGCTCGCGCCGCTGCCGTCCGTCATGCCGCTGGAGATCGAGCCCGGCTGCACGGCGGTGAAGCGGATGCCGTCGGCGGCGTACTCGCTGGCGAGCGCGTGGGTCATGGACTGGACTCCGCCCTTGCTCGCCGCGTAGGCGGCCATGTACGGGTGGGCGAAGGCGGCGGAGGTCGAGCTGAAGTTGACCACCGCCGGGTCGCGGCCCTCGCGCAGGTGCGGCAGCGCCTCGCGGATGACGAGGAACGTGCCGACCAGGTTCACCTGGAGGACCCGGGTGAAGTCGGCGGCGCTGGTGTGCTCGGTGTGCGAGGAGCGCAGGATCCCGGCGGCGTTGACCAGGGCGTCCAGCCCGCCGAGCTGGGTGGTGGCCGACCGGACGGCGGCGCGGACGGACGCCTCGTCGGCGATGTCGACGATCACCGTGCCGAGGCGGTCGGCGGCCCGGCCCGCCTTGGCCAGGGTGTCCTTCAGCCCGGCCTCGCTCACGTCCGCGGCGACGACGGCGCCGCCCTCCGACAGGACGCGCAGTGCCGTGGCCTGGCCGATTCCGGATCCGGCGCCGGTGACGAGTACGCGGCGTCCTTCGTAGCGGTTCATGGTCTGCTCCAGACTCTCGTGGCCGTCGGGCTGTCGTCGGCGGCCCCACTTCCATATACACGTTATGCACATGTGGCACGTCGTGCCACTTTGGCGTACATGGTCATCCCCACACGGCTATGCTGGTCGGAATGAGTGCCGCACCGCCGCCCGAGGCGCCCTCCGCACCCCTGCACGAGCGCCGACGACGGGCCACGCGCCTGGAGATCGCCCGCGCCGCCGCCGCGCTCTTCGCGCGGAACGGGGTGGACCACACCACCGCCGAGGACATCGCCCACGCCTCCGGGGTGGCGCTGCGCACCTTCTACCGCTACTTCCGCACTAAGCAGGACGCCGTGGCGCCGCTGCTACTCGCGGGGGCCGACCGTTGGCGCGCGCGGCTGTCCGAGCGGATGGCGGCGTCGGAGAACGAGGGGGCGACCGGGCGGGACCTGGCCGGACTCCTGGCGGAGTCGGTCGCCGAGACGATGGCGGAGGGCGACGACGGTGGGCCGGAGGGGCTGGAGTGGACGCGTGCGCTCCTGCGCGCCGCCGCGACCGACGAGGCCCTCCGCGAGGTCTGGTACCGGGTCAACCGTCAGTCGGAGGAACACCTCGCCCAGGTGTTGGAGGCGTGGCCGGGGTTCGTCGACGACCCCGTCGCCCACCGGCTGGCGGCGGCCGCCGCCACCGACGCGGTACGGGTGTCGCTCGAACGGTGGGCGGCCACCGACGCGCCGACGGAGGGCGACGACGGCCCGGCCGCCCTGGTCGACCGCTGCCTGCGGCTCCTGGCCGCGGGCGTGCTCAGTTCCTGATCCGCTCCGCCGCCGTCATGACGACGCGCTCCAGGTCCTCGCGGGGCACCTCGCCGAAGTAGGAGATCGCGGTCACGTGCAGCTCACCGGGGAGCGCCAGGTACAGGTGGCGGCTGGAGCCGTCCACGGTCCCCACGTACTCCAGGTCGCCGCCCAGGCTGTCGGCCTCGTCGGTGTGGTAGGTGTCCACGTCCACGTCGACGTCCACCTCCCAGTTCATCTGCTCCTCGGAACCGGGCACCCGGACCACGTCGGGGTTGGTGCTCGGGTCGGCGCCCAGGGTGAACACGACGGTGAAGGTCGGGCTGCCCGGCTCGGCGCCGCCGTCGCCGTAGGAGCACACGAGCTGCTCGGCGCCGTCGACGCCCTCGACCGCACCGGCCTCCTCGGTCAGGACCGGGCCCGGGGCCAGGTCGCCGACGACCTCCGCGACGCCCGCCGCCGCGCATGACTCGGGGAGGGTGTAGCCGGGAGCGTCCGGGTCCTCCTCGCCGTCGGGGCCGGTGCTGGGCTCACCGCTGGGCTCGGTGAGCGGCAGGCCCTCGAAGGCGTCGAGGTCACCGCTGGACAGACTCAGGTCCAGGTCGAGGTCGATCACGCCGAAGCCGACGAGGGCGACACCGCCGACGGCGACGGCGACGACGGCCGTGCCCAGGCACGACAGGGGGGTGGAGGGGATCAGACGCATGGGTGGCTTTCGGATCGGGGAGCGCCGGGCGGCGGGAGGAGGCCCCGGCGGGGGTCACAGGGAAACTTAGCAAGTCCCCCGGGCGCCCCGCCGACGTGGCCGAGCCCTCGTTCCCACCGCCCCGCGCCGCACACCCCGGGTCAGAGGTTGATCATGTGCCCGGCCAGGCCGTGCACGGCCTCCTTGACCGCCTCGCTGAGCGTCGGATGGGCGTGGATGTTGCGGGACACCTCGTGCACCGTCAGGTCCCACTGCTGGGCCAGCGTCAGCTCGGGCAGCAGTTCGGTGACGTCCGGGCCGATCATGTGGGCGCCGAGGAACTCCCCGTACTTGCCGTCGGAGATGACCTTGACGAAACCGCGGGTCTCGCCCAGGCCGTGCGCCTTGCCGTTGGCCATGAACGGGAACTTGGCGACCTGGACGTCGAACCCGGCCTCGCGCGCCTCGGTCTCGCTGTAGCCGAAGCTGGCGATCTGCGGCTGGCAGTAGGTGGCGCGCGGGATGAACCGGTAGTCGATCTCCTGCGTCTCGGCGCCCGCGATGGTCTCCACCGCCACGACGCCCATCGCCTCGGCGGTGTGCGCGAGCATGAGCTTGGCGGTCACGTCGCCGATCGCGTAGATGTTGGGGACGTTGGTGCGTCCCCGGGAGTCGATGTCGATCGCGCCCCGGTCGGTCAGCTTCACCCCGGTCTTCTCCAGGCCGTAGCCCTCGACGTTCGGCGCGAACCCGATCGCCTGGAGCAGCCGGTCGGCCTCCAGGGTCTGCTGCTCGCCCTCCGTGGAGGAGACGGTGACCCGGACCTTCTCGCCCGTGTCCTCGACCGCCTCGACGCGGGTGGAGGTCATCACCTTCACGCCGAGCTTCTTGTAGGCGCGCGCCAGCTCCTTGGAGACCTCCTCGTCCTCCAGCGGGACCATCCGGTCGAGGAACTCCACGATGGTGACGTCGACGCCGTAGTTGGCGAGGACGTAGGCGAACTCGACACCGATGGCGCCGGCGCCCGCGATGATGATGCTCTCGGGGAGGTTCTCGTCGAGGATCTGCTCCTCGTAGGTGACGACCCGCTCGGAGAGCTCCGTGCCGGGGATCAGCTTGGTGGAGGACCCGGCGGCGATCACCGCGTTGTCGAAGGTGACGGTCTCGGTGGAGCCGTCCTCACCGCGCACCTCGACGGTGTTGGCGTCGAGGAACGTGCCGCGCCCGTTGAGCTCGGTGATCTTGTTCTTCTTCATGAGGAAGTGGACGCCCTTGACGCGGCCGTCGGCCACCTCGCGGCTGCGGCTGTGGGCCTTGCCGAAGTCGAACTCGACCGTGCCGTCCACCTTGATGCCGAACTGGTCGGCCTCGGTGCGGAACAGGTGGGCCAGCTCGGCGTTGCGCAGGAGCGCCTTGGAGGGGATGCAACCGACGTTCAGGCAGACGCCGCCCCAGTACTTCTCCTCGATGACGGCCGTGTTCAGCCCGAGCTGGGCCGCGCGGATCGCCGCGACGTAGCCGCCCGGACCAGCGCCGAGGACCACCAGATCGAAGTGTCGCTGTCCCATGACGGGATCTCTCCTTGAGTGTGCTCGTGACGCACCCAGGCAGCCGGCAGGCCCGGGGTGTCGGATTGCCGAACGCCAGCCTAGCCGTGCGGCTCCCGCTCGTGGGTGACCAGGTGGACGGGGCACGCCCTCAGGCGGTCTCCCCGGCGGGCGCGGCCGCCTCGGCGGCGGCCCTGCGCCTGGCCTTCTCGGCGCGCTGCTGCCTGAACACCGGGTAGAAGGCCATCACGAAGATGATCGCGAAGGTGAGCCACAGGGCGTAGCGGTCGACGAGGAGGATGACGTCGACCCCCGTCTGGCCGCTCGCGTGGCCGACGGCCGTCACGACCGCGGTGAGGAGCAGGGCGCCGAGGGCGTCGAAGAGGAAGAAGGTCCGCAGGCGCATCCCGGTCCAGCCCGCTGTGACGTGGATGAGGGCGGCGGGGACGCCCGGCAGGTAGGAGAGCGTGAGCGCGAACCGGATGATCCACGGGTTGAGGTCGTGGGCCCGGTCGGCGAACCTCCGGGCCCGCTCGCCCTGGGCGAGGAGGTCGATGAAGCCGCGGCCCCAGCGTCGGCCCAGCCACCAGAACAGCCAGTCGACCTTGACCTTGCCGACGACGCCGGCGACCACGACGAGCCACAGCGGGATCTCGCCGATCCGGGCGAAGGCGGCCGCCGCTCCGACCGCCGCGTTGCTGCCGGTCAGGAAGGCCAGTCCGATCGGGTGGTCGGCGATGAGGAGCGGCTTGACCGGGGTGAGGGCCAGGAAGAACGCGGGGATGCCGATGGCGCAGGCGAGCAGGACCTTGTCCTGGCGGGTGGCTCTGCCCTTCCAGGGTTTCATGGCACGCAGGGCCTCCCGCACCTCCTGCTCGCGTCTGGCCCGGGCCGCCTCCCCGGGGTCGGTGGCGGAGCCGTCCGCGTCGGCCGCGGGGCGCCCGTCGGCCCGGTCGGTTCCTGCCCCGGTGGCGCCGTCGTCCCGGGCGGTCTCGTCCGCGGTCGCGTCGTCGGCGGTCGGACGGGTGTTCCTCTGCGTCGTCATGGTTCCCAGCATGTCGTGGCGGACCCCTCCGCCGTAGTCGTACGCGTCACCGTGTCGGGATGAGGGAAGTGACGTCTCCCGGATGACATGCGTCATGTCGGGGCGCGTGCGGGGTGCGGCGCCCGCGGACCCGCGTCCTGGCTCCCGGCACGGTCACCCGGGACCGTCAGTCCTGGGGGCCGGGCGGTACCGGCCACCGCCAGGACGGGGCCCAACGGCAGCTCTCGGAGACGTCGGGGGGCAGGGGCGGGAGCAGGTGGGCGCCGGGCGGTCGGCCCTCGTCGGCCGGGAGCGGCTCCGGGACGGGCGGGGGCGGTTCGGCGGCCCACGGGTGCGGTTCCGGTTCGGGGCGGTCGGGGACGGCGTCCCACGGCTCGGGTCGGTCGGGGGCGGTCCCGCTCCACGGATCCGGCCCGAGCGGATCCGGCGCGACGGGTTCGGGTACGGGGACGTCGTCGACCCCGACCCCCGCCTGCTCGGTTCCACCGGACCCGTCGGCGTCCCCGAGGGGGCGGGGTTCCCGGAACGGGAGCGGCTCCCCCGGCCCCCGAAGCCCCTCGGGCTCCCAGATCTCCTCGCTTCGCGGGGCCTGGGCTCCGTCGGGCTCCTCCGCCCGCCAGGCCGCCTCGTGTTCCCAGGACTCCCCGGCCTCCTCCGGCCCGTCCTCGTCCCCGGCCGCCGGGGGGTCGAACGGCGCCGACAGCGGCCCCGAGTCCACCTCGGCGAAGTGCGCCGCGACCCCGAAGTGCCGGGGCGCGCGCTGTGAACCGGTGTCGTCGTGGTCGATCGGCGGAGCCAGCGGGTGGCGGACCGAGCCCGCCGGGTGGACGCGCGCCCACCACGCGGCCGCCTCGTCCGGGTGCAGCTCCTCCAGGACCTCCAGCGACCCGGGGATGTGCGGATGGCGACGGCCCGCGCGCCACGAGTGCGCGAGTGTCTGCGGTTCCAGGACCAGCACCCGCTCCCCCTCGACCACCGGGATGTCGGCCGGGACGGCCTCGTTGCCGATCCACGTCCCGTCGCCGCCGACCAGGTCCCATTCGCCGCGCACGACGTCGGCCAGCGGGTCGGCGGACGCGTTCAGGCAGGCGGCGGTCCAGCGCGGATCCGGTCGGGTCCCGGGGACCCGGCGCCCCTCCTTGCCGATGAGCGCGTCCGCCAGCAGCGTGTGCAGCTGGAAGTTGTCGCCCATACCGTCGAACCGCACCCGGAACCCCCGCCAGGACGCGCGGTCGAGCACCAGGACGCGGCTCGTCTCGGCCATCCGCAGCAGCTCGTGGACCTCGCCGAACTCGCTGAGCTGTGTCGACAGCGCGCGTGCGATCTGGCCCAGCCCCTCCAGCGCGCTGGCGTCGGAGCGTACGGCGGCGCGCACGCCCGAGTCGCCCAGCATGGCCTTGGCCGCCAGACCGTAGCGCTGCGACGTCCACCAGCCGACCGTGGCCAGCGGCGCGTTGTCCCCGAGGACCTCCTCGACCCGCTTCTCCTCGGCCTCCGTCACCTCGGCGGGGGCGGGGAGCGCTCCGCCGCCCGTCTTGTCCCACGCGTGCATGAACGCCACGGCCGCCTGGCCGTAGCTGCCCAGCTGGCGCAGCACCTCCAGGCCGACCTGTCCCGCCGGGGCGCCCGACTCGACCAGGGCTCCGGCCAGGACGGCGAGGTCGGCCGCCACGCCCGCGACGGGTTCGCACTCACCGAGGACCGGTGCGAGCGCCTCCATCGCGGTGGCGAGCTCATCCTTGGACACCTGTGAGGACAGCCGGAACACGTCGTGCACGGCGGAGGGGAACTCTGGTGCCTGGCTTGCGGCGGTGTCGAGGACGCGTTGGAACGCGGCGCGGAACTCTTCAGTCACCCGAGAATCCTTCCATATCCACACGTGTCACCCGTGGTCCGGACAGGTGGGGGCGAAAACCCCACCGGGGAGATCAGGGCGTGTCGAGGACGCGGACCTCGTGCCCGTCGCGGCCCGGCTCCAGGAACCCCGGCAGCCGCAGGCCCTCGGCGGTCACCTCGTCGGTCTCCGCCGGACCCAGGGGGCGGAACGAGACGACCTCGACGGCCGCCGTGGCGCGCGTGCGGACCACCTTCCACACGCCGCGGACCTCGCCGTCCACCAGGACCGTGGCAGGGGGCATCCCGTTGCGCACGGCGATCCGCCGGAGGGCCTCAGCGGAGATGACCCGGCTCCGGTCGGCGTGGGCGCGCAGGAGGTTGTCGAAGTCGTACAGGAAGCGCACCGGGGCGGGGGCGCCCGGGTCGGGTCGCGGGGCGTCGGGCAGGTCGAGGAGTTCGGTGCCGTCCTCCCCGCGCAGGACGACGAGCCGGTCGCGCATCCGGTCGGCGACCTCGCGCAGCCGGGTCAGCCCCGACCAGACCTGGACGTCCTTCACGCTGGCCGGGCCGAACGCGGCCAGGTGGCGCGTGATCAGCGCCTCCGGGTCGGGTCGGGAATCGAGCGCCCGCCCGGTCCAGGTGTCGGCCGGGGCGAGCGCGGGCGGTCCCGACGCGCCCCACACCCCGCGCGGCGGGACCTGGACGACGGGCAGGCGGCACGCGGGTGGCCCGGCCGTGGCCGCCGTGGCTCAGCTCGCGGTCGATCACGGGCTGCACGGTGGCCCGCAGCCATGCCAGGTCTCCCGGGGTGACCAGGTGGAGTGTCGAGCGCATGAGCGCGACGCGCACCAGGTCGCCGTCGGTGAGCATGCGCCCGACCACACGCGGGTCGAGCCCCTCGATCCGATTCTGGAGGCCGACGTACCAGGTGTGCGTGGTCTGGGCCTGGAGGCCCGCGAGGCGGGTGACGACCTCCGCGACGGGCAGGTCGACGCGGCGGAGGAGGAACTGACGGGCGAGGGTGGCGCGGTTGAGCTCGCGCCGGGTCAGGGTGGTGCCGGTCGTGGTCATCGTGGCCTGCTTCCCGGTCGCTGCTGGGAGGGGCACCCTACCCGTCGGTTCGGACGCCGTGCCCGCGTCCGGGAGCGGCGGACGCGGGCGGCGGGTGTCAGGCGTGCCGGTCGAGGAGTTGGGCGCAGCGGATCAGCCCCAGGTGCGAGTACGCCTGCGGATGGTTGCCCAACGCCCGCTCCGACTCCGGATCGAACTCCTCCGGGATCAGTCCCGTCGGCCCCGCCCGCTCGACCAGGTGCGCGAACAGCTCCTCGGCCTCCGCCCGGCGCCCGGTGGCCAGGTAGGACTCGATCAGCCACGCCGTGCACAGGTGGAAACCGCCCTCACCCCCGGGCAGCCCGTCGTCGCGCCGGTAGCGGTACACCGTCGGGCCCTGCCGCAGCTCGGCCTCGATGGCCGTGACCGTGGACTGGAACCGCTCGTCGGCCGGGTCCAGCAGCCCGGACAGACCGATGTGCAACGACGCCGCGTCCAGGTCCCGCCCGTCGTAGGCGGTGGTGTAGGCGCCCGCGGCCTCGTTCCACCCCTTGGCGGTCACCTCCGCGGCGATGTCGGCCGCCAGCGGTTCCCAGGTGGGGTCCACCGGGCGCGCGAACCGGTCCGCGAGCCTGACCGCCCGGTCGAGGGTGACCCAGCACATCACCTTGGAGTACACCCGCTGGCGCGGCTCGTCGCGCTCCTCCCAGATCCCGTGGTCGGGTTCGTGCCAGCGGCGGGCGACCGCCTCGGCCATCGCCGACACCAGCTCCCAGTCCCGGTCGGGCAGGGCGCCGCGCCGGTGGGCCAGGTCGGCGATGAGTTCGACGACGGGACCGAACACGTCCAGCTGCACCTGGTGGTCGGCGGCGTTGCCCACCCGGACCGGCCGCGACCCGGCGTATCCGGCCAGGGTGTCGATGGTCTCCTCCGGGCCCAGGTCGGTCCCGGCCAGCGTGTACAACGGCCGCAGCAGCTCGGGCGAGGGCAGGGTGTCCACCACCCGGTGCACCCAGTCCAGGAACGCGTCCGCCTCGGCCGTGGAGCCGAGCGAGACCAGCGCCTGGACGGTCAGCGCGCCGTCCCTCAACCAGCAGTACCGGTAGTCCCAGTTGCGCACCCCGCCGATCTCCTCGGGCAGGGAGGTGGTCGCGGCGGCCATCACCCCGCCCGACGGTGTGCACAGCCCCCGCAGGGTCAGGGCGGAGCGGGCGGCCAGGTCCCGGGCGGTGACCGGCAGGGTGAGGGTGTCCAGCCAGCCCGTCCAGTGGTCGCGGACCGCCCGCTGTCGTTCGGCGTCCGTGACCGGGGAGTCCGACAGGTCCCGGGTGCCCAGGCGCAGTTCCAGCACCACGGGGGTCTCACTGGTGGGGTGGACGGTGGCGTGGGCGGTCTCGCCCGCGTCGTCGTGGTCGACCACCCATTCCACCCCGGGGGAGTGCAGCGCCATCGGGAAGTCGGCGCCCTCCACCACCAGGCCCCGGTCGTGGACGCGCAGCCGGACGGGGGCGCGGCCGAAGTCGGGTCGGGGGGCGAACTCGACGCGGGCGGGGGTGGTGCCGTCGATGACCCGTACCAGGTCGGTGCGTCCCCGCTCGGTGGCGGGGGCGAGGTAGTCGCGGACCTCCAGGCGGGAGAAGCGGGTGCGCACCGTCATCGTCCCCGGCTCGTAGCGCTGGCCCAGGGGTTGACCGCCGTGGGCGGGGGCGATGGCGAACGCCCCCGCCGACCGGCCGCCCAGGATCTCGGCGAACACCGCGCCGGAGTCGGGCTCGGGGTGGCACAGCCAGGCCAGGCGGGCGTCGGGGCCCACCAGGGCGACCGAGGCGTGGTTGGACAGCAGCGACATGCGTTCGATGGGGGTGGGGCGCTCGCCGAAGGTCCAGGCGCGGCGTTCGGTCACCAGGGCGGCCAGCAGGGCCGCGGCGGCGGGGGTGTCGGCCACGCGGTGGGCGGCCACGGTCAGCCCCTCCCCGACACGGATCCCGGTGTCGGGGCCGACCAGGTGGGCGAAGACGTCCTCCTCGCCGTCGCCGCCGCCGACGTAGCAGGTGGCGGTGGCCTCGACGTGTTCGCGCAGGGCCTGGAGGGCGGTGGGCTTGTTCGAGGGGCGGGTGTGCAGGACGGTGTCGGGTTCGGTGCCGTGGGCGCCGATGAGGTGGATCTCGGCGGGGAGACGGGAGAGCGTGGCCAGGCTGCTCAGCGGGCGGGAGGAGATGACGGCACAGGTGGTGCCGGGCAGGTCGGCCAGGTCGCGCAGGGCCCGCACGGCCAGGGGGTGCGGGCGCGCCGCACCGGTGTCGGCGGTGTCGGTGGGGGTGAGGGCGCCGTCGTAGTCGCAGGCGACGAGGAGGCGAGGGGTGCGGGCGAGGGCGGAGATCCGCCGCCGCACATCCACGGGCAGGGCCTCGGGGGTCGTGTCGCCGGTCCGGCCGGACAGTCCTGGGGCCGCTCCGGCCGCCTGGGTGAGCGTCACGTTGCCTCCTCCATCGGTCGTCTTCGTCGACCTGGGGACGTCGGTGAGGTACGGGAGTCCGCGCGCATGGTTCGGGCGCACACCACAGTTGGTGTGAAGAACGTAGAACCCAGGGCTTGTGGCGCGGGACGGGCTTCAGGGGACTTGGATCAGACCTTGGGAATATTTGGTGTGAACACGGACAGACTGGGCCAACAGTCGGCCGGCAAGGTCCGGTCCTCAAGAAGTCAACGTGAGACTACCCGTGCCACACGGGTCATCGCGACACCCAATCTGAGCAAAAAGGTCACATGAGGATGACGAACGTCTGGGCGGGCGGAGTGTCGCGCCCCCTCGGGACCGTGCGTCGCGACCGTGGTCCCGCCCACACGGCCCCGGCGCGCCGGACCGGCCCCTCCCCCCGCGGGCACGGCGCGGGGGGAGGGGCCGGACGGAGCACGGTTCCCCGGGGTCAGGCGGGCTTGCGCAGGTGGTGCACCCAGGCGGGCGGGAGGTTGGCGAGCACCCGCTCGGAGCGGATCCCGTAGCGGTCGATCCAGTCCTGCACCAGCCAGCTCGTCCGCGCCTGGCGCAGGTAGTCCTCGCGGCGCGCGATGATCGCCTTGACCTCCTTGGTGTAGAGGTAGCCGTAGAAGGACAGCGTCCCGCCCGGCCGCAGCACCGTGAAGTAGTGGTCGAGGATCTCCCCAACCGTCTCCGCCGTGAAGTTGGCGAACGGCAGCCCGGAGACGATCACGTCGTAGACCCGGTCGGTGCCCATCTCGTTGACGGGCAGCGCGTGCACCGTGGCGCCGTCGGCGATCCTCGACAGTTCGGGGTCGGTGTCCAGCAGGTCCTCGACGTGGGCGGCGAAGGCGGGGTTGGCCTCCACCAGGTCGACGGTGTCACCGGGGCGCATGGCGGCGGCGATGCCCCGGGTGATCGCGCCGGTCCCGGCGCCGGCCTCCATGATCCGCAGCGGGCGGTCGGGGTCGGGGCGCTCCCGCACGAACGCGGCCAGGGCGTCGGCCAGGGCTCTGCTGCTCGGAACGACGGAACCGGTGGCGTGGAAGGTCCGTATCGCCTGGGTGAAGAAGAGCCTGGTGTCGCGGAGGCGCTCGTCCAACCTGAGAGCGGTGAGAGGTCCGGTGGGACTCGTGGTCTCGGCCATACCCGAAACGCTAGCGCCTGGCGCGCGCCGGCGGGAGGGATCGGCGTCAACTCCCCGCGTCCACCGCGTTCCGGCGGCGTGAACGGGGCGCTCGGCGGGCGGTGGAGGGCGGCGGGAACGAGGGGTGCGCGGGCCGGAGTCGTAGGCTGACCCCCATGAGTGATGCGGACGACACCCCAGGAACTGCCCCCCGTTCCCGGACCGCGCTGGTCACCGGCGCCTCCAGCGGCATCGGTGAGGAGTTCGCGCGCAGGCTGGCCCAGCGCGGGTACGCGCTCGTGCTCGTCGCCCGCCGCGCGGCCCTGCTGGAGGAGATCGCGGAGGAGATCCGCGAGACCTACGGCACCACCGTCGAGGCCCTCCCCGCCGACCTGGGCACCCGCGAGGGCGTCGCGGAGGTGGCCGGGCGCCTGTCCGCCGACGGCCGGGGCGACGCGGCCCCGATCGACCTGCTCGTCAACAACGCCGGGCGCGGTGACGGCGGCGCCTTCGCCACCCAGGACCCCGCCGAGATCGACGCCATGATCGACCTCAACGTCCGCGCCGTCCTCCAGCTCACCCGCGCCGTCCTGCCCGTCCAGATCGCGCGGCGCGAGGCGGGGGAGACCGGCAGGGTCGGTGTGATCAACGTGTCGTCGCTGGCCGGTGAGCCCGTCGTGAACCCCGGCGGTTCGGTGTACGGGGGCGGCAAGAAGTTCGTCACCCTGTGGAGCGAGAGCGTGGCAGCCGAGGTGCGCGGGAAGGGCGTGCGGGTCACCGTGGTCCTGCCCGGGTTCGTGCGCACCGACATGACCCGCGCCGTCCAGGAGAGGGGGCTGCCCGAGTTCGCCTTCGTGTCCAGGGCCCAGGTCGTGCGCGACTCGCTGCGGGCGTGGTCCGCCGGACGCTCGCACGTCGTCCCGGGCGCCCAGTACAAGACCGCCGACGGTCTCCTCAGGCTCCTGCCGCGTTCGGTCGTGCGCGCCCTGGGCGGCCGCCTCGGCTGAACCCGCGCCGACCTCGGACGGGGGCCGTTCACCGAACGTTTCGACCACATCGTGAGACACCCGCGTCCCAGTGCGGCGGTGGGGGCTCGGACCGCCTACGCTGGTAGCGCACTGTCGGTCGAGGAAAGACACCATGAAGACCTTCGAAGAGCTGTTCGCCGAGCTGTCCGAGAAGGCGCGCTCCCGCCCCGAGGGGTCCGGGACCGTCGCCCAACTCGACGCCGGCGTCCATGCCATCGGCAAGAAGGTCGTGGAGGAGGCGGCGGAGGTCTGGATGGCCGCCGAGTACGAGTCCGACGACCACGCGGCCGAAGAGATCTCGCAGCTCCTCTACCACCTCCAGGTCCTGATGCTGGCCCGCGGCCTGCGTCTTGAGGACGTCTATAAGCATCTGTAGGGCGTGTTCGCCGAACACGCCCCCGCCGGTCTCCCGGACCGGCCCACCGGACGTCCCCGAAACGCCAGAACCGACGAAGGAACCACTCACATGTCCGACCTGTTGCGAATCGCCGTGCCCAACAAGGGCCAGCTGTCCGAGCCGGCGGTCGAGATGCTGCGCGAGGCCGGGTACCGGCAGCGCAAGAGCTCCCGTGACCTGGTCATGGTCGACCCGGACAACGACACCGAGTTCTTCTTCCTGCGCCCCAAGGACATCGCCGTCTACGTCGGCGAGGGCATCCTCCAGGCCGGGATCACCGGCCGCGACATGCTGCTGGACTCCGGGGCGGCCGTGGACGAGGTCCTCGCCCTGGGCTTCGGCGCCTCCACCTTCCGGTTCGCGGCCCCCAACGGCGCGAGCATGAAGGTCTCCGACCTCAACGGCAAGCGGATCGCCACGTCCTTCGACGGCCTGCTCCGCTCCTACCTGGACGAACAGGGCGTCGACGCCCGCGTGATCCACCTGGACGGCGCCGTGGAGAGCTCCGTGCAGCTCGGCGTGGCCGACGCGGTGGCCGACGTGGTCTCCACCGGGACCACCCTCCGCCAGGCGGGCATGGAGACCTTCGGCGACCCGATCCTGGTCTCCGAGGCGGTCGTGATCCGGCCCAGCGGCGCGGAGGACGACCCGAAGATCGAGCAGCTGCTGCGGCGGCTGCGCGGCGTCCTGGTCGCCCGCGACTACGTGATGATGGAGTACGACGTCCACGCCGAGCACCTGGAGCCCGCCGTGGCCCTCACCCCGGGCATGGAGGGGCCGACGGTCTCCCCGCTGCACCGCGAGGGCTGGGTCGCCGTCCGCTCGATGGTGCCGCGCCAGGACGCGCAGCGCATCATGGACGACCTGTGGCACCTCGGCGCCCGCGCCATCCTGGTCACCGACATCTACGCCTGCCGCCTCTGACGGCGCGCCGACACGGCGTGTGCGGGCCCGCGGCGTGCGGGCACCCCGTCGCGGGCGCCGAGGGGGTCACTCGGGGACGACGGTGAGCGTGTACTCGTCGCCGGGCTCCCCCGAGGGCGTGTCCACGAACAGCACGCGCCGGTCCGCGTCCCACTCCGAGGTCCAGTCCCGCGTCCCGCCGGGGCCGTCCACGGACAGGTCGAACCCGCCGCCGTAGTCGGCCTCGGGCAGGTACAGCTCGGTCGGTCCGGACACGCCCTCGCGCACCGCGAACCGCACCGAGAGACGCGCGGCGTCCGGGTCGTGGTCGATCTCCAGGGGGTGTCCGGCGACCGCGCGGGGATAGGCGCGGTTCATCACCTCGACGAGGGGCCCGGGACTGAGCTCCTCGTCCGCCCACGGGCCCCAGCCGTCGTGGTCGTTGGACCAGTAGGCCCGACCGGCGGCCATCCGCTCGGTCTCCGCCAGCATCCGCGCCACGTAGTCGGTGGCGCCCTCCCCGGACACGTCCAGTCCGAACTCGCCCAGGACGATCGGCGCCTCCAGCCGCTCCGCGGTGGTCCGGACGCTCGCCGACCACAGCTCGATGCTGGCGTCCACCGTCTCCCGGGACTCGCCCGCGTACGGCTGTCCGAGGTCCATGGGCAGCGGGTAGGCGTGCGGGGCGTAGACGATCCGGGGTTCGCCCTCGCGGGGGTCGTCGAGGTGGGGGAGGGCGGAGGGCAGCCCCCAGTTGACGCCCACGGCCTGCCCCTCCACGAAGAGCCAGGTGTCCCGGTCGACCTCGCGGATCCGCGCGACACAGCGGCGGTACAGCTCGGCGAGGGGGCCGCTCTCGAAGTCGGGCCCCTGGAGGCTGCCGCCGAAGGGCTCGTTCATGAGGTCGTAGCCGATGACCGCCGGATCGCCCGCGAAGCGCGCGGCGACGTGCGCCCAGGCGGCGGCGTACTCGTCCATCAGCTCGGGGTGCTCGCCGGTGGTGCCCCAGAAGTGGTCGAAGGCCCGGATCACCCCGGGCTCCAGGTAGACCAGCTCCCACATCTCCCGCTGCTCCACGCGCAGCCCGTCGGTGTGGGTGGCCCACTCGGGGGCGCCGTTGCCGGAGTGCCGCTCCGGGCTGGTGAACCGGCCGTAGAGGTCCTGGTGCATGTCCAGGAGGACGTGGTAGCCGCGCTCGGCGTACCAGTCGACCCGCTCGGCGACCGCGTCCAGGTACGCCTCGTCGTAGACCCCCGGCTCCGGTTCGAGCGCCTGCCACTGGAGGAGGAGGCGGACGAAGTTGGTGCCCATGAGGTCGTACTCGCGCTGGACGGCCTCCTCCGTGATCCAGGGCAGGCGCTCGGGGTCGGACTTGGCCGAACCGGAGGTGTTGAACCCGTGGAGGAACAGGGCGCGTCCCCGGTCGTCGGTGAGGTAGCGCGTGGGACCGGGGTCGTGCTCGGTGACGGTGGCGACGGCGGTGGTCAGGACCAGTACGAGCACCGTGAGGGCGGCGGCGGTGAGTCGGCGGGGGAGTCGGCCTCGGGCCTGGCGCGGCATCGGCACCGCCCTTTCGGGGAGGGGGTCGTCCGGACGGGGTGTCGGATGAGACGTGGATCACTAGGATGCAAAAGGTGAATAAGATTCGCAATATCCGTCTCGCCGGTGCCGCCGGTTTCGCGGCGCTCCTCCCCTGCGCGCTCTTCGGCAGCGGCGCGTTCACGGCCTGGCTCGGCGCGCGCGCCGCCTGGCTCCTGCTGCCCGCCGCGTTCGGCGTCCCCTTCGCCTTCCCCCGTCTCGGCCCCCCGGCCGTGGGCCAGCCGACCTGGAACCACCTGGCCGAACTCCTGGCGGTGGCGGCCCTCTCCGGGGTCACCGGGTGGTGGACGCACCGCGCGCTGAACCGTCGGCCCGGCGCCGACTCCGCGCGGTTCCTGCTCTCGGTCTGGGCCGCCGTCCTGCTCGGCCTGGTGGCCGCCGGGGTCCTGCGCGCCGCCGCCGACGCCCTCGCCGGGGGTGTCGGCCCCGTGGCGGTGTTCGGGTTCGCGCTCTCCGGGGCGCTCGGCGGCCTGTTGTGGGGCGTGTGCGCGGGCTGGGTGTGCGCGCTGCCGGTCGCGCTCGTCCACCGGGTGACGACGGCCCGCGGGGTCGCGGCCCCGACCGGGGCCTGAGGCGGCCCGTCCGCGCACGGCGACGGGGTGGGGCGGACTCCGCCCCACCCCGTGCGCGGGCGACCTCAGGCCGCCGAACAGGTCACGTCCGGCACGCCGCCCGTGCCGTCGCGGGTTCCGGTGAAGCCGAACTCCGTGCTGTCACCGGCGCCGAGCGTCCCGTTCCACCCCAGGTCGGTGGCGGTGACCGTCGCCCCGCTGGTGGTGATGTCGGCGTTCCACCCCTGGTCGACCCGTTGGCCGTCGGTGTAGGTCCACGTCACGGTCCAGCCGGAGAGCGCGGACTTGGCGGTGACCGTCACCGTCGCCTGGAAACCGCCCGCCCACTCGGAGACGACCCGGTACTCGGCCGTGCAGCCCTCCCCGACGGGGGGATCGCTCGGCTCCTCGCCGGGGTCGGTGGGCTCCTCCGTGGGCGGGGGCGCGTTCACCGCCATGTCGTAGGCGGCCTGGGGGACGAACTGGCCCGCGGGAGCGATGCAGCCGTCGGCCTCGCCCGGCAGTTTGGTCCACAGGAAGGCGTCGATCAGCGGATGGCCCGTCTCGGTGGTGCTGGGACGGCCGATCATCCGTCCCGGCGGGTCGCACCACTCGCCGTCGGGGGCGGGACCGTTGCCGTTGCGGCTGGTGTCGATCACGGCTCCGAGGCCGGGCACGCCGGTGGCGGCGATGACGGCCTCCGCGAAGGCGATCTCGTCCTCGGTCCAGTTGTAGTTGGAGGTGTTGGTGGCGATGCCGTGGCCGCTGTGCGCGATGTCCGCGCCGTTGAGCAGGTCGGCGGCCACCTGGGGGTCCAGCCAGGCCGAGTGCCCGATGTCGAAGTACACCCGCGCCTGGGAGGACCCCGCCATGAGCGCCCGGCCCGCGTGGGACATCGATTCCAGCAGCTCCGAGGGGTCGCTGCAGGAGCTCACCAGGGGGAGGGCGTCGGGCTCCAGGACGATGGTGGCGGGACGGCCCTCCAACCCGGCGGCCACCTCCTCCACCCAGGAGCGGTAGGCGTCGTGGTCGGGCGCCCCGCCGCCGCTGTGGTTGCCGCAGTCGCGGCCGGGGATGTTGTAGACGACGAGGATGGGGATCTGCCCCTGGGCGTCGGCCGCGCCGACCACGGCGTCGACCTCGTCGCGGACCTCGTCGGGGTTGTACTCGGTGAACCAGGTGGCCTGGGCGACCGAGGCGATGCGGTCGCCGATGACGTCGGCCCGAGGGTCGTCCGGGTTCTCCCGGACCCACTCGGCCGCCTGGGTGTCGGGGTTGACGTAGAACTCGGACCCGTCGGCCGAGACCGGGGCCGCGCCGAGCAGGGCGGCGCCGACGGCCAGGGCCGTGACGGAGCCCAGGGCGGCTCCGATCGCGGTGCGTGTTCGGGACATGAGCCCTCCTTCGTGGGTTGACCCCCGTCGTACTCCTCCAGACCCCCGTCTGTGTCGTCTCCCGCGCGCGGTCCCCGCCCCTGTCGCGGCCAGGGGGTGCCTCCAATATGGGAGCGCTCCCATATCGCCGTCAGGTTACCCCCCTGACGCGTCCCGCGCACAGGGGGGTAACGGAGGTGTTTCCGGGGCGTGAGGTCGCCCCGGCGCCGATCAGCTCTCGGGGGAGCCGCCCGACCTCGGCCGGTTCTGGAGGGCCGCCCAGATCAGGGGGATCTGGAGGGGGACCCGCCCCCAGGCGACCACCCTGTTGTCGGCGAGCCCCGGAAGCCGCCCCGACCCCGCGTCCAGGGCCATCCGCACGTTGGCGGGCCACACCGCGAGCAGCAGCGCGGCGCTGGCCGGGCCGGCCCACCGCCGACGGGTCAGCAGTCCGACCCCGCAGGCCAGCTCGACCGCCCCGCTGCCGTACACGAAGGCGCGGTGGGCGGGCAGCCGCCGGGGCATGATCGCCTCGAAGGGCCGGGGCGCGGCGAAGTGCAGCGCCCCCGCGGCGACGAACAGGCCCCCGAGGGCGCGCGGGGCCACCGCGCGCAGTCTCTCCAGGCAGGTGCTCACGGTCATACGAACTCCTCTCGTGGCGCGCCGACCACCAACCTACTCGCCGGTAGCTCCGAGATGTCCGCCGCCCGTCCCCCTGCCCGGTTCCCCGTGGCGGGCACAATGTGGGAATGGACCAGCGACGGCCGCGACGGGAGGCGTACACCATCACCGCGGGAGAGACGGTCACCCTGGACCGGGTGACCGGTGAGACCGGAGGCGACCTGGTGCTGCGCCGGGTCGGCGCGCACTACGAGATCTACTCCAACGGCCTGTTCCTCATGGACACCCGCGACGGCACCTCCGAGCGGGAGATGGTGCGGGCCGCCCTGTCCGCGCTGCCCCACGGGCGCTCCCTCGCGCGCGTGCTGATCGGGGGCCTGGGCGTCGGGTTCTCCGCGCGCGAGGCCCTCGACCATCCCCGGGTGGCCCGTGTCGACGTGGTCGAACTCGAACCGAGGGTCATCGCCTGGCACGACGGCGAACTCGGCGAGGCGGCCGGGTACGTCCACCGCGACCCGCGCTGCCGGGTGCACAACGCCGACATCGTGGCCTGGCTCGACGACGCCCGGGCCGCCGCCGACCCCGTCCGCTACGACGTCATCTGCCTGGACACCGACAACGGCCCCGACTGGACGGTCGTCGAGGGCAACGGCCGACTGTACGAGGACGCCGGGCTGGACACGCTCACCGGACTGCTCGCCCCCGGCGGGCTGCTGTCCTTCTGGAGCGCCAACGCCGTGCCCGCCTTCGAGGGGGCGCTACGCGAGCGTTTCACGTCGGTGGAGGTCATCGAGGTGCCCGTGGCCAGGGGGGTGCCCGACGTCGTGTACCTGGCCGGTGGGCCGCGACGGCCGACGGGGGATCGGGCGCGGTAGTCCCACCGGGGGCGGCGCACCCGGCCGTTCCGGTTCGGGGCGGTGGCCGGGGCCGGTGACGTCCCAGCGGCGGTTCAGCCGTTGCCGTCGGACATGTAGGCGGTGAACTCCTCCAGGGTGATCAGCCCGTCGCCGTCCTGGTCCATGACCTCGATCGCCTTGCGGGCCTGGTCCTCGGTGCAGGTGTCCCCCAGGCGGTGCATCAGGTCGGCGTACTCCTCGGCGGAGATGCGGCCGTCGCTGTTGGCGTCGACGAACGCGAAGGTCGTCGCGTACTCGTTGGTGTCGGGCATGGGTTCCCCCTTCTCGGCGCTGGCTGCGGTCGGCGCCAGCGTATCGGGGCGCGTCCTCGGTCAGGAAGGGCGCGGCGCGGCGGGTGGCCGGGGCGTCGCGTGACGGAACCTGACCCTACGTGTCGGTAGTGATTCCCATGGTGGCTCTTCGGCGGGACGTGGGCCGAATTGAGTCGGCTCCTTCATCTTTCGTTCATCTTTTCTCTTTTCCCTGCTCAGTCGGAGCGCTTTGCATGGGGAACGTGCTCGGCGGGACGCGCCGGGCGGTCCCTGCACCGGGTCGGTGTCCCCTACCGGCCGAAAGTAACGAGTCGAGGATTCCCACGTGATCTCCAAGAAGTGGCTTCAGGTCGCCGGCGTCGCCGGAGCGGTTCCGTTCATCCTCACCGCCTGCGGTGGGAACGGCGACGGTGGCGACGGGGGCTCCGACGGCGGTTCGGAGCTGTCCGGCACGATCTCGATCGACGGTTCGAGCACCGTCGGCCCCCTCTCCGAGGTCGCCGCCGAGATGTTCATGGAGGAGAACCCCGGCGTCCAGGTGTCGGTCGCCCAGTCCGGCACCGGCGGCGGGTTCGAGAAGTTCTGCAACGGCGAGACCGACATGAACGACGCCTCGCGCGAGATCAAGGACGAGGAGATCGCTGCCTGCGAGGGCAACGACATCTCCTTCGAGAGCGTCCAGGTCGCCAACGACGCCCTCGCCATCGTCGTCAACCCCGACAACCCCCTGGAGTGCATCACCGTCGACCAGGCCAGCCAGATCTGGAACGAGGGCTCCACCGTCTCCACCTGGGGCGACGTCGACGGTCTCGACGTGGGCGACCTCGCCGACGAGGACATCACCCTCTACGGCCCCGGTTCCTCCTCCGGCACGTTCGACTACTTCACCGACGCCATCAACGGTGAGGAGGGCGTGATCCGCAACGACTACACCGACATCGGCGAGGACGACCAGGCCGCCGTCGTCGGCGTCGAGGGCGACGCGGGCGCCATGGCCTACATCCCCTACTCCTACTTCACCGAGGCCGGCGACGCGGTCAAGCCGCTGCAGATCGACGGTGGCGAAGGCTGCGTCGAGCCCTCCCTGGAGAACGTCCAGAACGGCTCCTACGCCCCCCTGGGCCGCGGGCTCTTCGTCTACGCCAGCGACGTCGCCCTGCAGGAGCAGGCCGCCGTGGACTTCATGAACTTCTACATCGAGAACTCCGACCAGATCACCGAGACCGCCGGTTTCGTTCCGCTGACCGAGGAGCAGAAGGCCGCGGCCACCGAGCAGATCGAGTCCCTCACCTCCTGACCGCCCTCGATCCGAGAGCACACCAGCCATGGCAAAGAGCAACATGGCGACCCCTCCGGCCGGCGCTGACCAGCGCCGGCCGTTGGCGGGCGCCGGATCCTCCCACCTGGGCGAGAAGAGCATCAAGTTCCTCCTCGCCCTGTGCGCGGCCTTCTCCATCATCGTCACCACAGGGATCGTCGTCGCCCTCGTGGTCCCCACGGTGAGCTTCTTCGGGGAGATCACCTTCTCCGAGTTCCTCTTCGGCACCGTCTGGCAGCCGGCGTTCGCCAACCCCTCCTTCGGTGTCCTGCCGATCGTCGTGGGCACGCTGATCGTCGTCGTGACCGCGCTCGTCGTCGCGATCCCGATCGGCCTCGCCTCCGCCGTCTACCTGTCCGAGTACGCCTCGCCGCGCGTGCGCAAGACGATCAAGCCGGTCCTGGAGGTCCTGGAGGGCATCCCCACCGTCGCGATCGGCCTCTTCGCGTTCTTCTTCATGCGCCCGATCGCGGAGAGCCTGTTCCCGTTCTTCCCCTGGGAGACCCCGTTCTCCATCGGTATCGCGGGTATGGCCGTGGGCCTGCTCATCGTGCCGCTGGTCGCCTCCGTGTCCGAGGACGCGATGCGGTCGGTCCCCGGCGGGCTCCGGGAGGGCGCCTACGCGCTCGGGTCCAGCAAGATGCGGGTGACCCTGCGCGTGGTGTTCCCGGCCGCGATCTCCGGCATCATCGCCGGGATCGTGCTCGGCACCTCCCGCGCGATCGGCGAGACGATGGTCGTCCTCATCGCCGCGGGCGCGGGCAACCCGAACCTGACGTTCGACTGGTTCAACTCCGCCCAGACCATGACCGCCTACATCGGCGGCACCGCGACCGGCGACATCCCGCAGGGCACGATCGTCTACGACACGATCTTCGCCGTGGGCACCCTGCTGTTCTCGATGACGCTGGTCATGAACATCATCGCGACCCGTCTGGTCCGCCGCTTCCGTGAGGTGTACGAGTAAATGGTCATCGACAAGGGAAAGCGGCCCCAGAGGTCGCGGTTGGCCGTCGCGGGCGCCCGGGCGGCCACCGACAGTATCTTCACCACGTCGTCGCGCGGCGACCGCGTGGGCAACGTGCTGTTCCGGGCCCTGCTGCTGCTCGGTATGGGCGTCGCCCTGCTGGGCCTGGCGTCCATCATCATCTGGTCGCTCGTCGAGGGCGCGCCCCGACTGGACGGCCAGCTGATCACCGAGGGCCCGTCCTCCATCACGCCGGAGAGCGCCGGGTACCGGACCGCCATCCTCGGCACGCTGTGGGTGATCGGCGGTGTCGTGCTGTTCATCGTCCCCGTGGGCGTGGGCGCGGCGATCTACCTGGAGGAGTACGCGGACAAGACCCGGTGGTGGAACCGCGCCATCGAGGTGAACATCCAGAACCTGGCGGCCGTGCCGTCCATCGTGTTCGGCATCCTGGGCCTGGCGTTCATCGTCCGCGGCCCGCTCAGCCTCGGGTTCGTCGCCGCCGCGGGTTCGCTCACGCTGTCCCTGCTCGTGCTGCCGACGGTCATCCTCGCCGCGCGTGAGGCGATCAAGGCCGTGCCGAACTCGACCCGCCTGGGCTCGCTCGGTCTGGGCGCGACCAAGTGGCAGACCATCTGGCACCACGTGCTCCCCGGCGCGCTGCCCGGGATCCTGACCGGTCTCATCCTCTCCGTCTCTCGCGCGATCGGTGAGTCCGCGCCGCTGCTGCTGGTCGGCGCCGTCACGTTCGTGACGTTCGACCCCTCCTTCCTCGAAGGCCAGTACTCGGTGCTGCCGGTCCAGATCTACAACTACGCGGGCCGCCCCCAGGAGGAGTTCCGCGTCCTCGCCGCCGCCGGTGTGATCCTCATGCTGGCCGTGCTGCTGACGATGAACTCGTTCGCGATCTGGCTGCGCAACCACTACGAGAACAAGAACGTGAGATGACCGGGGTGCCCGTGAGCGCACCCCGGGCAGCGCCCGTGGCCGTCCACGGGCCCGCTCGTTCGGTCAGCCCCCCGACCGGCGCCACGGCCGTGTCGGGCCCGCACCTTCCCTGGAGGGCCGCGCGTGGAGTCTTCGTTGGTCCCGGAGGGACGGCCGCTGCTGCTGGTGGGCGAGGCGGACGGGCGGGCCGCGAACGAGCTGCGCGCGCTGCTGGCCGACGAGCCGATCGACGTGCTGTTCTGCTCCGAGGCCCCCAGGGCTCTGCTGCTCCTCGGCCGGGAGGGGCCTGACGCCGTACTCCTGGGCGCGATGGGCGGCCCGATCGAACCGCTGGAGTTCCTGCGCATCGTCCGCGGCTCCGACCGGGGCCTGCCCGTGGTGGTGGGAGTGCCGCGCGGGGACGCGGCGTACGCCGACACGGCGCGCTCCCTGGGGGCGACGCTCACGGTGGAGCGGCCCTACGGCGCCGCCGACCTGCTGCCCTCGGTGCGGGCGCTGCTCCGTGGGCTCGGCCGGGATCCGCGCGGATCGGCCCCGATTGACCTGGGGCGGCTGCGGGTGGACGGCCAGGCCCCGGCGTTTCGGCTCGACGGGGTGCTCGTCGCGCTGCCGCCGACGGAGTACCTGCTGCTCCGGCACCTGGCGCGCAACGTCGACGCGGTGGTCCCGCGCCAGGAGCTGGTCCGGGCGGCCTGGGCCGGTGACGCGGACGTGCGGAGCAACACGCTCAACGTGCACATCATGCGGCTGCGAAGACGCCTGGGGGACGACCGCGCGCGCCCGCGGTGGATCAGCACGGTGCACGGGGTGGGGTACCGGCTCACCGTGCCGGAGGCGGGCGGCGGCTGAGGTCGTTCACGGAGCGCCTATCAGGGCGGGCCGGGGTTGAAGATGGCGTGCGTGCCCACCCGACGCCAGATGACATGCGGCTTGCCCGGGTAGCGTTCGTTGCCGTACTCCCACGTGGCACGCCCGTCGGGCGCCCAGGTCATCTCGTAGACCCCCGGGGCTCCCTGGACGCCCTTGACGCGCAGACCCGGTCGGAACTGCCCCTTCTCGACGTCGGGAGCGAACTCGGCCGTGACCACCCGCCGGAAGCGCTCCGCCTGTTGGCGGGTGAGCTTCTTGAAGTCGGCCTGGAACCGGGGGGTGGTGGCGAACGTGGCCAGTGCTCTCAGCGCTCCTCGTCGTGTTCCAGGGCGTCGAACATCGACTCGGCGCCTTCGAACTCCTCGGTCCGGCCCGCCGCGATCTGCTCGCTGGCCTCTCGCTCACCCCGCTGCCATTCGGGGTCCCAGAACCACGCCTGGTCGGCGGGGACCGAGGTCATGCCCCTCAGTGTGACCTGACCGCTCTCCGTGATGTCGAACTCGACCTCGTCGCCCTCACGGATGTGCAGCGCCTCGGCGACCTCACGGGGCAGGGTGACCTGGTTCTTACGACGCATCACCGCACGTCGACGTCTCGCCTTCGTATCGCTCATGACTGGTGGCCCTTTCCGTCCCGAAGGGGTGTGCTCCGGCTTTCCCGTACCGGCGGCACGGTCCCATCATGACTCTGATAGTAGGAGAGTACAACTTTCCTACTAGGCCTGCACGGGAAACGCGGAAGGCGGGCGTGTGACGAGCCCCTCGCCGTGTGCGACCCCCTGGTGCGCAGCGCCCGGGCATGATGGGTGGACGGAGCGTCGGGGCGGGGCGGCGGCCTCGGGTCCGGCGCGGACGAACGCACCGACAGCGAAGCGAGAGCCCGTTGATCTTCATCACCGTCAAGTTCACCGTCCGTCCCGAGCGCGCGGACGAGTGGCTCGACCTCACCCGCTCCTTCACCGAGGCCACCCGGGCCGAGCCCGGCAACATCTTCTTCGAGTGGTCCCGCTCGGTCGACGAGGACCACGTCTTCTACCTGGTCGAGGCGTTCACCGACGGCGAGGCCGGGCGCGCGCACGTGGAGTCTGCGCACTTCGCCAAGGCGATGGACGACATGTCCTACGCGATCGCGGAGCGGCCCTCGATCGTCTCCACCGAGATCCCCGGGATGAGTGGCTGGGGCGAGATGGGCGAGACCGCGCCGCGCCAGGGCTGAGCGAAAGCCTGGCTGTCGCCGTCCGCGGTCCGCGGCGCCGGGACCAGCCGAACGGGTGGTTACGGAACGCCCTGGCTGGCCGGATCCGGCCAAGGCTCTGACACGGTGTGCTGGACCGATTACCGTTTCTTCATGGCTCATGATGTCCGAGGCCCCGAGGATCTGTCCGCCATCGCCGGTCCGGGGTGGGCGGACGCCTTCCGCGCGGTGCCGCGTGAGCACTTCATCCCCGATTCCGCGGAAGTCTCCCCCATGTCCGGTGGACCGGCCTTCTGGATCGACCGTGCGGCGGACCCCGAACGTTGGCGGTCCGCCGTGTACAGCGACGCGACGATCCTGACCCAGATCGACGACGGCGCGACCACGCTGACCGAGGAGACCGCCAGCACCGGCCTCCCCTCCAGTTCCTCCACGGCGCCGAGCATCGTTGTCGGCTTCCTGGAACTGCTCGACCCCTATCCCGGTGACCGGGTGTTGGAGATCGGCACCGGTACCGGTTGGGCTGCGGGTCTGCTGTCCGCGCGGCTCGGCGGCGAGGCGGTGACGACGGTCGAGGTTGACGAACAGGTCGCCAAGCGGGCCGCCGCCAACCTCGAACAGGCGGGGCTGGAGCCGACCCTCGTCGTCGGCGACGGCGCGCTGGGGCACCCGGACGGTGCGCCCTATGACCGCGTGCACGTGACCTGCGGTATCCGTCGGATCCCGTTCGCGTGGGTGGAGCAGACCCGGCCCGGTGGTGTGATCGCGGTTCCGTGGGTGCCCAACAACGTGAGGGGGCACCGGTTGGTGCTCACTGTGGCGGACCGGCGGGCCGTCGGGCGGCTCCACGGCGATACGGCGTTCATGGTGATGCGCGCTCAGCGCGCCGGGTATCCGCCTCCGGTGGGCGAGCCCCGTCACTCATCGGCACGCGTCGATCCGAGGCGCATGCTTCGTGCGGACGCGGGGTTCACGGTGGCTCTGGCCGGGATGCTGCCCGGTGTGGTGCTCACCAGTTGGGAACGGGGGGCGGACGGCGCGTCCCTGCAACATCCGACCACCAGATCCTACGCGTCGGTGTCCTGGTCCGGGTCCGATGGCGAGGTGTCGGTCACGCAGGTCGGTCCACGCGATCTGTGGGACGAAGTGGAGGCCGCCTACCTGGAGTGGGTGGGCTGGGGGAGCCCTGGTGCGGAGCGCTTCGGCGTCACCGTCGACCGCGCCGGACAACACGTGTGGGTGGACTCGCCGGAGAATCGCGTCGCGGGAAGGGCTGAGGACTGATGGGTCACCGCAAGGAAGTGAACTGCTTCAACTGCAACGGCAAGAAGACGGTCCAGGAGTCTCGGGACGGTGTCGTCGTGAACGTACCGTGCCCGATGTGCAACGGCAGCGGAAAGCAGCCCAGCTGAGCGGACCCGAATCCGCAATGGAGCAGCGGGGACTGCCGCACACCCTCCGATCCTCGCTGAGCCCCCGCATGGCGATCGATTGCCCCGGTCCGGTCAGGGGAGATCAAAGCCTGGCCGC
Organism: Nocardiopsis sp. FIRDI 009; assembly: GCF_003386285.1. Taxonomy (GTDB): domain Bacteria; phylum Actinomycetota; class Actinomycetes; order Streptosporangiales; family Streptosporangiaceae; genus Nocardiopsis. The sequence continues at coordinate 1,531 of NZ_QPNC01000025.1, read as the reverse complement.
ACAGCGCTTCCGCCGATAGGCTCCTCGTGGGATGAATACACAGAGGACCCCGCCCTTGTAAGGACGGGGTCCTCTGCATGTTTTAGGCCTGGAGTCGGACGGCGTTGACGGCCGCCGCCCACTCCTCGGACGGGAACGTCAAGTACCCGAGGTGTCGGTTCTCGGTGTCCCGCACGGCGGATGTACCTGGAACGTCAGCGATCTCGACGCATGCGGATTCGTTTGGGCTGTAGGACGACTTACGGAACTCCAGGGATGAATACACGGGTGCCTTCTTCTAGTCGGTGATCATGTTCCTCAACAGCTCGACCGTCGCGGCCTTGGACAGCGCATCGGCCGCCACGTCGTCGAGTGCGCTTCGGTAGTCGGCGACCTGGGATGGTTCGGTCAGGTAGACACCGTGGCCACGTGTCTCCAGGTAGACGACGCTCGGGTCCCTCTCATCCGCGTAGTCCAGGATCACCGTTGACCCGTGCATACAGCCGTGGAGACCGACGCCTATAGGAAGCACCTGGAGCGTGACGCCATTGACGGAGTCTGCAACGTCCACCAGGCGTCGGATCTGTCCCTGCGCGAGGTCGGGCGTCGCTGCGAGGCGCAGGAGAACGGCCTCGTCGATCACACACCGAAACTCGGGTGCGTCTGGTCCGTCAAGGATTTTCTGGCGTTCCATGCGTGCTGCGACGATGCGTTCGATCTCGGCTTCCGTGCGGGCCAGTGACGCGCGGGCGGAGGCTGCGGCGTACTCAGGCGTTTGGAGCAGGCCGGGAACGACGATCGGGTGAAACGCCGAGATCTTGGAAGCTCTCGCCTCGAAGCTGATGAACCCGTCATCGAGGATGTCTTCGTACTGCTTCCACCACGGTTTCGTGCGTGCTTGGCGGCGGAGAGCAAGGAGCGCCTCACGGCGGACAGGGTCGGTCACCTTGTAAACGTCCATGAGGGCGTTGAGAGCGGAGACGTCGGGAACGCTGTGTCTGCCGCCTTCCATGTGGTTCAGGCGTCCTGAGGACCAGCCGAGGGCAGCTCTGGCCTCCTCAACGGTCATCGCCGCCGCCTCACGCATGTGTCGCAGCTCGGCAGCGAGTCGACGCTGCTCAATGGTCGGTGCTTTCTGTGCTGCTGCCACGTCTCCGCCTTCGCTGAGGTGCCTTCTGGATCATAGATGCCCTGGTCAGAAGCGAGCATTTCGGTCAGTCTGACACAGTCAATATGGTTCTTGTATTCATTCCAACGGTCGGACCTCCCATCCGGCATCCCGAACCCTGGAGGTGCGCCTGTGCGCTACCTGCTGTTGTTCCTGCTGGCGTCGTGGCCGCTGGCCCGCGCCACGGTCCGTCCCGAGCTGCCCGACACCACCGCCGATGCGGCCCGTCGACTCCTGCGCGGCGTGCGCCGCCCCCGCCGGGCGGCGCACCCCCGCCGCTACGCCCGCCCCGGCCCGGCCCTGCCGTTCGTCGTGTCCGGTCCGGCCGACCTGCTGCGCCTGGTGACCGCACCGCCTTCTCCCACCACCCTCGGCACCGGTGTC
>NZ_QPNC01000024.1 GCF_003386285.1 Nocardiopsis sp. FIRDI 009 | reverse complement strand
CTTTATCAGGTGTTCCGTGTCCCGCCAAACCGGCGGTTTCGGATCAACCGAACGGGGTAAAGCGCCCGCTTGCGTCACTTTATCCTACCTCGCACGCCATTCCCGATTCGCAATTGATCGGTCCTGGAGCGCCCACCGATCCTACCCGCTCCGAGCGCACGCTCGAACCAGTCGGTTCGGTGAGAGGAGTTCAGATCGCGGCCCGGTTCCGAGTCGGCCCTGAGGGCCGCTCGCCGTCCCGCGGCGACTCGGAGAACATTACCCCCCGACCAGACCTCAGGCAAACCGAACAGGCTGTGTCAGCGGTCACCCCGAACCGGCCCGGCCGCCCTCCGGAGAGACTCCCCGAACCCCACGCGCGCCACAGCACCACACCGTGCTCCCACCACCCCCTCCAGCCCCACCAACGCCGCCTGAAACCCGCTCCCCGCCACTTCTCCGGAGAGGCCGAACGAGACTCGGAAACTTGCCGGAGCACCCTTGAAATAAGGGGATCCGCGTCCCATGATGTGCAGCATCCGCTGGACGCGACAGCCTCCAGAGGGACACCGCCCCGCTCCACGGGGAGGATCCAGACCAGACCGCGTGCCGGATATTCGGGGGGACGGCAGGCGCAGCGCGGTCCCGTACCCAAGGAACTACGCGCATGGACATCGCATCCTCCGAACCCGTCGACGAGCCCCTGACGCCGCCCGCCGACTCCACCGGCCCCGAGAGCCACACCAGTTGGAGGCGCTTCGGCCTGTTCGCCCTACCCGCCACGGCGGCGGTCGGCGGCATCGTCATAGCCATGGCCGAGGGCGCGCTCGCCGCGTCGTTCACCGTCTCCGGGCAGGACTTCAAGATCTCCGCCGACGAGCTGCACGGTGAGGGCTTCGTGCAGTACGGCTGGCTGAACGAGACCGCGCGCGGAGAGGCCGTGCCCGCCGCGGTGGCCGGAATCCGTGAGGCGGAGATCCACGGCCTCTGTCAGTCGGTGCTCACCGAGTTCCCCATCATCGGCACCATCTCCCTCACCCTCACCGCAGGAGACCAGGGGGCACCGGTCGAGGCCAGCAACCTGATGATCGACATGTCCCAGATGGACGGCAACGCCGAGTTCGAGAACATCGAGATCGGCCGCGACGCCTCCACCCTCGACAAGGGACCGGAGGGCGCGCGGGGCTTCCAGGACACCTTCGGCATGCAGTCGGACACCATCCATGTCGAGGGCCTGGAGCAGACCGCCCGCGCGGCCAGCGCCGGAACCTTCCGGCTCTCCGGCCTGAGTCTGAGTCTGCGGCTCGGGGACGACGAGTGCTTCTGAGGGGAACGCGCCGAGGAGCCCGCCGCACCGGCGAGAGCGCACGCGGCCCGCGTTCCTGGCGTGACTGGCGCAAACGCCGACCCTTCACGGGCGGCCTGCTGATCATCGCCTCCGGCGTCGTGCTGGCCTCGTTCGTCATCATGCCGCTGGAGCTGATGGTCCAGACGGGCGTCGGCGGGGTCTCGTCCCTGCTGTTCGGCGGGATGCTCGTCCTGCTCGGCCTGGTCACCTGGTTCACCCCGAACCAGCACGTCATCACCGGATCGCTGGCGGGGTTCCTCGGCCTGGGCGCACTCATCCTGTCGAACCTCGGCGGCCTGCTGGTCGGCACCCTACTGGCCCTCGTCGGCGGCGGCCTGGCCTTCGCCTGGCGGCCCGTCGCGCGTCCGACCCGTCGACGCTGACCCCCGTTACCCCGACAACCACGCGAGATCCCGGGGGCGCACGGGCCCCGACCCGTGTGTTCCCGGCCCTGTCCGGCAAGTTCCGTCCACCTATATCGGCGCGATTCCCCCAGTACCGCTGGGCGTCGCTCGTGTGTGGCGCCCAGCCACCACACAAGGAGTCATCATGTCGGTTGCCCGACCGAGATCCCGCACCCGCTCCTGCCTCGCCGCCTCCGCGGCGGCCTCCGCCGGAATCCTCTGCCTCTCCTGGGGCGGCACCGCCCTGGCCGCTCAGGCCGCCTCCACCACCGTCGAGCCCGCCGGGGCCGCCTTCGAGGCGTCGCTCTCCGGCAGCGCGGTCTTCACCGCCGGGAACGTCGTGATCACCTGCGACACCTCGTCGACCTCCCCCGGAGGGGGCAACAACCTGGTGCCCGACGCCCCGGACAACCACAACCCGGCAGGTGCGGTCTCCGGGCCGATCAACTCGCCGGACTTCACGGACTGTTCCACCAACATCACCTGGGTCAGCGCCACCGTCGACGTGATCGACCCGGTGTGGCAGATGTCGATGCAGCACGGCTCGCCGTCCGTGGGCACCATGGTGATCCCGGCCGGGGGGATCGTGGTGACCACGAGCGGGCTGGCGTCGTGCACCGCCACGGTGAGCCCCAACGCCGACGTCGGCGTCTCGGGCACGTGGACCAACGGCGACCCGGTCTCGACCCTGGAGTTCGACACCACCGTGCCGACCGTCGTCGAGGGCGGCTTCGGCTGCCCGACGGAGGTGACCGAGTCCGGCTTCACCGCCACCTACGAGGTCACCAACGCCGACGACCCGACGGCACCGATCACCGTGACCGGCTGACCCCGGAGGGTTGACGGGGACACGGGATCGGCCCGTGTCCCCACGGAGCCCGGCCCGTGCGGGCCGGGCTCACCGGGGCGGGGTCAGTTCTCGTCCTCCATGTCGTCCATGGAGTCGGTGGAGTCGTCCATGCCCTCCTCCGTCATGTCGTCCTCCATGGAGCCGTCCTCCATGGAGTCGTCCATGCCCTCCTCATCCATGGAGTCCTCCTCCATGTCCTCCTCGGTCCCCTCCTCCATCTCCTCGCTCTCCACGGTGGGCTCGTCGTTGGCCGTGTCGTTGCACGCGGCCAGGGAGAGGGCGGCGGTGGCGCTGATGGCTCCGGCCACGAGGAGACGGCGCAGGGTGTTGCGTGCGGTCATGGTTGGCTCTTTCCTGTTCTGCTGTCGATCCGTCGTCCGTCCCGGGACCCCGTCCACGGGTTCCCGGGGGGCTTGTGTCCACGCCCGAGGGCGGGCCGTCAGGTGACGGTCACCTCGATCGTGTGGTGTCCGGTCGCTCCGTCGGGGGCCACGGCGGCCCGCTCCGACGTCTGTGTCTCGCCGTCCCTGTCGGTGGCGCGCACGGAGATCCGGTGCTCACCCGGTTCGGCGTCCCACTCGTGCATCCACTGGCGCCAGGTGTCGGCGGTGTCCTCCTCGGCCAAGGTGGCCGTACGCCACTCGCCTCCGTCCACTCGCACCTCCACCCGGTCGATCCCGGTGTGCTGTGCCCAGGCCACACCCGCGAGCATGACCGTTCCGGCGGACACCGTCGCGCGTTCGCGCGGCGTGTCGATCCGCGACTGCGTCTTGATCGGCCCCCGGGCCGACCAGCCCCTCGGGACCCAGTAGGCGTCGAAGGCGTCGAACGTGGTCAGTTCGATGTCGACGATCCACTTGCAGGCCGACACGTATCCGTACAGACCGGGCACCACCATGCGCGCGGGAAACCCGTGGTCGTAGGGGAGGGGCCGCCCGTTCATCCCGACGGCGATGAGGGCGTCGCGCCCGTCCATCACGTCGGCCACGGGGGTGCCGATGGTCATGCCGTCCTCGGAGCGCGACACCAGCTGGTCCGCCGGTCCTCCGTCCGCGGGCGGGCGCACACCCGCCTCCTCCAGGAGGGTGGCGAGCGGCACGCCGATCCAGCGCGCGTTGCCCACGTACTCTCCGCCGATCGGGTTGGAGACGCAGGTCAGGGTGATGTCGCGTTCGGTGAGGTCGTCCCGGGCGAGCAGATCGGCGAAGGTGTACACCCGCTCCCGCGCGCCCAGGCCGTGGATCCGGAGCGACCAGGTGGAGGCGTCCACACGCGGCACGGACAGGGCGGTGTCGATCCGGTAGAAGTCGTCGTTCGGGGTGAGGAAGGGGGCCAGACCGTCGATCTCCAGGTCCGCGCCGTCGGGGACGGGGGAGGCCGGGAAGGCGGGCCGGGGGAGGGTGACGTCCTCCCGCGCGAGCCCGGCGCCCGTGTTCGACGAGACCAGCATCCTGGCGGCCGTCCCCGCGCCCGCCGAGGCGACGGCGGCGGCGCCCGCGAGCAGGGTGAACCTCCTGCGGTCGAACCCCCGGGGTCCCTCCGGCCCGGGCCGGGTCCCGTCCGTGTCCGGCCGGGGCTCGTCCGGTTCGGGCGGCACCGGTCGCGACGCCGCCCCGAGGAGCCAGACGAGGACCCCGCCGCAGGCGAGCGCCCCGGTGAGGGTCGGAAGCGTGTCGAGCGCCCCGCTCCCCGTCCGGGTGAGGGCGGCGGCCAGGCCGACAGCGCCGAACACCGCGATCCCCGCGAAGCCGATCCACCGCCGCCGGGCCGCAGCCGCCCCCAGCAGCGCCGCCGCGGCCGCCAGGATCACGCCCATGCCGACGAACAGGGCGATCTTGTCGGCCGTCCCGAAGGTGTCCACCGCGAACTGCTTCACCGGCTGCGGGGTGAGGTCGACGACGGCGTCGCCCACCGCCAGGAGCGGTGTCGACGCGGGTCTGCCCGTCAGGGCGCCGACGACCTCTGCCGTCGCGAGTGCGGCACCGGTCGCGACCAGGCCGACGATCGCTCCCGGCAGGCGTCCGGTGGTGCGGGTGGTGTCGAACATGCCCTGGGTTCGGAACCGCTCCGGTGAGGGAGACGTGGAATATGATCACGAAAAGGTAAACATGTCCCGGCTGGGGCGTCGCCCCGCCGCGTTCCACACCGAATACCGGGAAACGGCAGGTGGGAGGATGGTGACCGTGGAACGGGTGAGGGATATCAGGGTGGATGGCGCCGGGGGGCCCGGCGGGGGATCGGCGCCCTCGAACGACGAGCTGGCCGACCTGGTCCGTCAGACGGCGGTGGGTGACCTCGCCGCGTTCGAGCGTGTCTACCGGGAACTGTGCGGGCCGGTGTTCGGTGTGGTGCGCCGGGTCCTCCTGGACGAGGCCCAGTCCGAGGAGGTGGCACAGGAGGTGTTCCTGGAGGTGTGGCGGCACTGTTCCCGCTTCGACCCCGTACGCGGGAGCGCCCGTTCCTGGGTGCTCATGATCGCGCACCGCAGGGCGGTCGACCGGGTGCGGTCGGAGGAGGCCGCGACGGAGCGCACGGCCGCGGCGGGCCGCCTGGAGCCGGGGGCGACGCCCGCCGACGGCGTGGAGCAACACGTCGAGACCAGCCTCGAACGGGAGAAGGTGCGGCGCTGTCTGCGCCGGCTCACCGAACTGCAACGCGACGCCGTCCGACTCACCTACTACACGGGCTACACGCAACGGGAGGCGGCCGACCTCCTGAAGGTCCCGTTGACCACGTTGAAGGGACGCCTGCGCGACGGCCTGATCCGACTCCGTGACTGCCTGGGGGTGGCCGCATGAACGACGTGGACATCCACGGCCTGATCGCCGGATACGCGGTGGACGGTCTGGAACCGGAGGAACGCGCCGCCGTGGAGCGGCACCTGCCCGAGTGCGACGACTGCCGACGCGACCTGGCGGAGTTCCGGGAGACGCTGGTCAGACTGGCCTACGCGGAGGCCGTCCAACCATCGGAGGACTTGTGGGCGCGGATCAGCGACCGGGCGCGGCGGACGCGCCAGGCGCCGCTCCCGCCCCGCCCGGCGCCGGAGGGGACGGCGCAGGACGGCGGGGACGCCGACGGTGACGGGGACCGCGGCGGGGACGGGAACACCGCCGCGGTGGTGCGCGGCCCCGCCCGTTGGTGGCGTGATCGGCTCCCGTGGCTCGTGGCGGCCGCGTGCGCGCTGGTCGCGGTCGTCCTCGGGGTCTCGCTGCTGTCCGTGGACCGCAGTATGGAGGAGAGCCAGCGGCACCACGCCGAGGTCGAGGCCCTGCTCGCCGCGCCGGACACGCACATGCACGAGGGGCCGTTGGGGGACGACGCCCGGGCGACGGCCTTCACCTCCTACGAGATGGACGCGCTCATGCTCGTCGTGGAGGGGTTGCCGGACGCGCCGCCGGGGATGGCGTACCAGATGTGGTACGTCGACGAGGACGGCATGCGGTCGGCCGGAATGCTCTCGCGGTCGTCGGACGGGCGCTACTCCGGGATGGCGCACGACATGGGTTCCCCCGTCCAGGTGGGGGTCTCCCTGGAACCGGAGGGCGGCATGCCCGAGCCAAGCGAGCGACCCATGAAGCTCGACCTCTGAGGCGACCTCCGGGGCCCGTGCCCGGACCCGCCGGGGAGGACCCGCCGATCCGCACCGGGATCTGTCCCGGGGTGACAAACCGGCCCGCCCGGACACTCACTCCGGGACAAAGAAAAACCGGCGGTCCGTCACCTACCGTCGCAGTACTCCGGGGAGTCGGGCGGCGAAGGCTCTCCGGTGAGGCGCGGACCGCTTCGCCCGTCCCTGACCCTTCGGAGACATCATGGCGTCCACCGCCGCAAGCCCGTCCGACACCTCACCCCTGAAACGGACCCTGAGCACGGTACGGGTCCTCGTCCGCTCCGGGGTGATCAGCCCCGGGCGCCCCGACCGGATCGTCCGGCAACTCCGTGCCCTGCGCACCTGGGGGGCGACGGTGGCCGGGGCCTACGCCGCCGCCGACGAGCGCGTCCCGGACCACGTGGCCATCGTCGACGAACGGGGTTCGGCCACGTTCCGGGAGATGAACCTGCGCGGGCGGGCCCTCGCCCGCGTGCTGCACCGCCTGGGCGTGGGCGAGGGGACGCGGGTGGGTGTGCTGTGCCGCAACCACAGCGCGTTCGTGCAGGCGATGATCGCCTGCGGCCGGCTGGGCGCCGACTCCGTCCTGCTGAACACGGGGCTGTCCCGGGGGCAGTTGGCCGCCGCCTCGGTGACCAACGCGGTGTCGGTGCTGGTCGTCGACGACGAGTTCGAGGACCAGTGCGCGGAGGTGCCCGCCGACGTTCCGCGCGTGCGGGCCTGGGGGGAGGCCCCGGCCGAGGGCCTCCAGGTTCCGTGGCGGGCGAAGGAGGGCGGCGAGGCCGATCCGTCGCCGCCGAAGCGCCCGGGCAGGCTGATCGTCCTGACCTCCGGGACGACGGGCACGCCGAAGGGCGCGCGCCGCCCGACGCCGAGGGGACCGCGGGACGCGGCGGCCGTGCTGTCCCGGATCCCGCTGAAGTCGTCGGACCGCATCCTGGCCTCGGCTCCGTTCTTCCACACGTGGGGGTTGGCGGGTGTCCAGCTGGGGATGTCCCTGCGGGCGACGCTGGTCACGCGCCGCCGGTTCGATCCGGAGGACGCGTTGCGGGCCGTGGCCGAGGAGCACTGTACGGCGCTGTTCGCGGCCCCGGTGATGCTGCGGAGGATCATGGACCTGCCCGCGGAGGTGCGGGCGAGGTACGACACCTCGTCGCTGCGGGTCGTGGCGTGCAGCGGTTCGGCGTTGAGCCCGCGCCTGATCACGGAGTTCATGGACGAGTTCGGGGACGTCCTCTACAACCTGTACGGGTCGACCGAGGTGTCGTGGGCGACCATCGCGACCCCCGAGGACATGCGGCGTTCGCCGAGCACGGCGGGGCGGCCCCCGCTGGGCACGCGGGTGGCGGTCCTCGACGCGGACGGCGAGGAGGTGCCGCCGGGAACGGAGGGGTCGATCTTCGTCGGCAACGAGATGCTGTTCGACGGGTACACCAACGGGGCGAACAGGCGCAGCGCGCACGGGCTCATGGAGACCGGCGACCGGGGGTACGTCGACGCCGACGGGCTGCTGCACGTCGCCGGGCGGGACGACGACATGATCATCTCGGGTGGCGAGAACGTCTTCCCCCGGCCCGTGGAGGAGGCGATCCTGACGCTGCCCTCGGTGCGTGAGGTCGCGGTGACGGGTGTGCCGGACGATGAGTTCGGGCACCGCTTCGCCGCGTTCGTGGTACCGCGTGAGGGCGCGGAGGTGGACCCGAACGAGGTCCGACTCACGGTGCGGCGGGAGCTCGGCCGGTTCTCCGTGCCGCGTGACGTGGTCCTGCTGGACGAGTTGCCGCGCAACCCCGCGGGCAAGGTGATGAAGCGGTACCTGCCGACGGACCTCTCCCAGCGGTGACGGCGTCCGCCGGTCCCGTCCCGGTCCCGGCGGCACGTGGGTCGCCGGGAGCGGTTCCCCGCCACTGGCGCGCGTCCGGCCGCGGTGGCTGACCGGTCGGGTGACCGTGCTGGTCACAGCCATCGACGGACGACTGTGACCAGGACGGTCGCGACAGACCCTAGGAGTCGACGCCTCGGGTGGTCTCGGCCCACCGGTCCAGGTCCTTCAACCGGTCCGTCAGCGCGGCGCGCAGGTCGATCTCCGCCTGCCTGCCCAGGGCGAGGCGGCGCGGAGGGTTTCCGGAGTCGACCGCGTTCAGGATGGCCTGCGCGGCCCTGACCGGGTCGCAGAACGCCTCGGGGGGAAGCCCGCCCAGCGACTCCTGCACCGTGCGTACGGTCTGGTCGTAGTCCTCGATGGTCTCGGCGAAATCGAGGTTGGACAGGAACGGCGTCGCGGTGAGGGCGGGTTCGACGAGGGTGACGGTGATTCCCAGGGGCGCCAGTTCGGCCGCCAGCGCGTCGGACATGCCTTCGACGGCGTGCTTGGTCGCGGCCAGCAGTCCCACGCCGGGGGGTGCGAGCTGGCCGTAGATGGAGGAGCCCTGCAGGATGTGGCCGGACCTCTGCCCGCGCAGTACCGGCAGGGTGGCGCGCAGCACGTTGAGTACGCCGAAGACGTTCGTGTCGAACACGGCCCGGGCCTGGGCGTCGGTGGACTCCTCGACGGCGCCGAACAGGCCGTAGCCGGCGTTGTTGGCGACGACGTCGATGCGCCCGAACCGATCGGTGGTCTCGTCCACCGCACCGCGGACCGCGTCCTGGTCGCGGACGTCGGCGGCCAGGGCGAGCAGTCTCCCGGGGAAGCGCTCATCGAGGTCGGCGAGGGCGTCCACACGTCGGGCGACGGCTGCGACACGGTCCCCGCGTGTGAGAGCGGCGAGCACCAGTTCGCGCCCGATGCCGGAGGAGCCACCGGTGACGAACCAGCCGCGAGAAGTGCCCGAAGGGGGTGTGTTGTCTGTCATGGTTGGGAGCTTAACCACTTAGCAAGCAACAAACAAGCAGTTTTGAGCATAAGAGTTGTGCACGTAAGTGTTTTGGCTCGTGTCATACGGTGTCTGACATGGGTGCAACCGATGGCAGGAACTCGCGCAGCCCGCTCCAGCCCACGAAGACCGCGGAGCTTCTTCTCGACTTCGTCAACACGCGTCCGATCGACGGACGGCCGGAGCGGCTCGCCGACGCCGGCACGACGGCCGAGTGGTTGGTCACGTGCGGTCTGGCCCCCGAAGGCACGCTGACCACGGAGGCGGACGCCGCGAGTGCGCGTGAACTCAGGGACGCCTTGGCGACCGTGATGCTCGCGCACGCGGGCGGCGTCGACGGCACGGACTCGTCGTTGGCCGAGGCCGAACGGCTGCTCCGGCGCGCTGGAACGCTCTATCCGCTGGCCCCGGTGGTCACCGCCGACGGAAGCAGCCTCGTCTCCCCCCAGACCGGGGTCGCGGGCGCGCTGGGCACCCTCCTCGCCGCCGCCGCCGACCTCGCCCGACAGGACGGCTGGGCCAGGCTCAAAGCGTGCCGGAACCCCCCCTGCCACCTGGGCTTCTACGACCGCACGAGGAACTCCTCCGCCGCCTACTGCGGCTCCGGCTGCGGCTCGCAGGTGTCCATGCGCGCCTATCGCAGCCGCCTCAAGGCGACCTGATCCCCAACCCGGCCGCGCGGGCCTGGAACACACGGGTTCCGTCCCTCGATCACCTCGTGCGCGAGGACATCGAAAACTTTGACATCGCCCCCGTGGTAACTACCATGTGTGCGGTGTCGGACCGAACCCCCGCCCCTGAGGGCGGGTCTTCCCTGCCCCCCGTCGACGAGCAGATGTGCTTCGCGCTGTACACCGCAGCGCGGGCCGTCACCAACCTCTACCGGCCCTTCCTCGACCCGTTGGGGCTGACCTACCCCCAGTACCTGGTGATGATGCTGCTGTGGGAGCGCGGGGACTGCTCCGTCAAGGAGATCGGTTCCGTCCTGCAACTCGACTACGGCACCCTCACCCCGATGCTCAAGCGTCTGGAGGCGCGGGGCCTCCTCCGCCGCGGCCGTGATCCCGAGGACGAGCGGACCGTCCGCGTCACCGCCACCGACAAGGGACTGCGGCTGCGCGACCGGGCCGAGGGCATCCCGGAGGCGATCGGCCGGGCCATCGCGCTCCCCGAGGGCGAGTTCGAGGCCACGCGCCTCTCCTTGGGACGCCTGAGGAGCAACGTGCTCGACCACGGCACGCCCCCCGCCGAGCGACACCCCTGAAATCCCCGTCACCGTGTCCACGATCGGGGGATGACGACGGACACCGGTGACGGCGAGGGCGGGCACCACGGGGGTCGTGCCCGCCTCCTCCGTGTGTGGGCGGGCCGTCGTGCCCGCCCACACACGTGTCCTCACCCCCGTCGGGGCACGGGATCGACCGGAACCCCGTAACGGAACGGGGTGACTGCGTTACCTTGGTGCCATGTCGATCTGGGCGTCGGACAACCGCAGCGGACAGGTCCGCGAGGCCCTGACCATGCTCCTCTCCCAGGGGGTGATCGACGACTTCCGCATCCGCCCCGAGGACGAGTTCCCCTTCCGGGTGCAGATCTCCGCCGGTGTCGTGCCGATGACCGAGCACCAGGCGGCGCACTTCGCGCTGGGCGCCACGGTCGCCCACTTCGGCCGCCTGGCCAGGGGCGAGAGCCCGCTCTGAGGGGGGTCAGTCCACCGGTTCGCCGATTCCCCAGAACGCGACCGTGTGGCCGGTCGAGCAGACGGTGTCGAGGAAGTACGCGCCCGCGCTGCCGCACCCGGTGGAGGGCTCCACGGGAACGCCGTGCCCCATCCCGGACACCGTGTACCGGGCGACGGCCGCCGTCGTCGGTCCGCCTCCGTGGTAGGCCGCCGTGGTGGAACCTCCGATCGTCTCGGTGCTGTCGGGCTGTTCGGGCACACCCGCGACGTTCGTCCACTGCGCGACGCTCGCGTCCGCGTTGGCGGGGACGACCGTGTAGTCGGCGGTGCCGTGCCAGACGGCGACGCGCGGCCACGGCCCCGTCCAGTCGGGGTACTTGGCGCGCACCTGGTCGCCCCACTGCTCGGGGCTCCGGGTCACACCCGGGTTCATGCAGGTGAACGCGGCGATCATGCTGTCGGCGCAGCCCACGGGGACACCGGCGACGACCGATCCTCCGGCGAAGACGTCGGGGTAGGCGGCGAGCAGCTCACCCGCCATCGCGCCGCCCGCGGAGAGGCCGGACACGTACACCCGGCCGGTGTCGAGCCCGTACTCGGCCACGGCGTACCCGATCATGGAACGCACGGAGGCGGCCTCACCGGACCCCCTGGCCACGTCACCGGGGGAGAACCAGTTGAAGCAGCGGCTGAAGTTGTTGAGGTAGCTCTGCTCCGCGTAGACGAGGGCGAAGCCGAAGGCGTCGGCGTGCTCGGCCCAGCCGGAGTGGGCGTGGTAGGCGGCCGCGTCCTGGCCGCAGCCGTGCAGGAGGACGACCAGGGGTGCGTCGTCGGGGAGGCCGTCGGGCACGTACGCGTACATGCCGAGGTTTCCGGGGTCGGAGCCGAAGAAGGGCACCGGGGTCAGCGTGGCGGCCTCGGCGCGCGGCGCGGTGGCGAGGAGGACGGTCGCGGCGGTGGTGAACAGGGTCAGCAGCACCGCGACGGACGTTCGGAGCGTCGGGGCCGTCCGAACGGCCCTGGGGAAGTTCATGGGAGCCTCCGGGTTCGACGGTGGGGGGAGGGTTCGGCCGAACCGTTGCGCGGAGCCTAACCCGAGGTGTGACCCAGTCGACATGTTGACGAGACCCCGATCACATCCACTCGTGGGGTGGGGATCCCACAAGGCCCCTCAGGGACATGTCGGTCCGACACACATCATCGGTGCTGTGTGTGTCGTCAGGCTCCATCCCGTGATCGGCACGCCCGACCTACGTTGCTGACATGACGACGCATGACTCCCCGTCGGGCCCGGTCGGACAGGCGCCCGGCACCCCCGTCCCGACCACCGCCGCCCACACCGTCCGGGTCGACCTGACCGGCAGGACCGCTCTGGTGACCGGCGCCGCCAGCGGCATCGGCCGCGCCTGCGCGCTCCGGCTCTCCGCCGCGGGCGCCACCGTCCGGATGGCGGACCTGGACGGCCGGGCCCTCGCGGAACTGGCCGACCAGGGGGTCGGCGAACCCGTCGAGATCGACCTCACCGACCTGGACGCCGCCGAGGAGGCCGGACGCGGCGCCGACATCGTCGTGAACAACGCCGGGGTCCAGACGGTCGCCCCCGTCCAGGACTTCCCACCGGAGCGTTTCTCGTTCATCCTTCGACTCATGGTCGAGTCGCCGTTCCGCGTCGTACGCGGCGCGCTCCCGCACATGTACGAGCGGGGGTGGGGCCGCGTCGTGAACATCTCCTCGGTGCACGGGCTGCGCGCCTCGGCCTACAAGGCGGCCTACGTGACCGCCAAGCACGGGTTGGAGGGGTTCTCCAAGGTGGTGGCCCTGGAGGGCGCCGCACACGGGGTGACCTCCAACTGCGTGAACCCCGGCTACGTGCGCACCCCCCTGGTGGAGCGGCAGATCGCCGAACAGGCGGCGGCGCACGGCATCCCGGAGGAGCGGGTGGCCGCGGAGGTCCTGTTGGCCCGGAGTCCGGTGAAGCGGCTGATCGAACCGGCCGAGGTCGCCGAACTCGTCGTCTACCTGTGCGGTGACGACGCGTCGTTCGTCAACGGCGCGTCGCTGACCGTCGACGGAGCATGGAGCGCGAGCTGAACACCATCCCCACACCCGAGGACGACGTGCCCCCGGACGGATTCCCGGACGGGCGCCCCGACCACGTGCCCGCCGACGCTCCGGCGGGCACGGTGGACCAGGCGCCCTTCCTCGACCTCCTCCTGCGGGACGCCCCCACCGTCGAGTACGAGCGGCCGGTGCTGCGCGCCCGCGCGGAGGGCGCCGACCCCGCCGTCGTGGCCGCCCTGGAGAGCGCGAAGCTGACGGCGCTGCGGGTGCGGTCGGTCATGCGGGACCGGCAGCGCCGCGAGTCCGAGCTGAGCGCCCTGTTCGAGACGGCCAACGACCTCGCGGGGATGCGCAGCCTGGACCAGGTCCTCCAGGCGATCGTGGAGCGGGCCCGGCACCTGCTCGGTACGGACGTGGCGTACCTGACGCTGAGCGACCCGGAGGCGGGCGGCACGTACATGCGGGTGACGTCGGGGTCGGTGTCGGCCGCCTTCCAGCAGTTGCGGCTCGGCGCGGGCAAGGGGTTGGGCGGCCTGGTGGCCACGACGGCGCTGCCCTACGTCACGGCGAACTACTTCGCCGACCCGCGGTTCACCCACGCGGAGAACATCGACCACGCGGTACGCGAGGAGGGCCTGGTGGCCATCCTGGGCGTGCCGCTGAAGATGAACGGCCGCGACGTGGGGGTGCTGTTCGCGGCCAACCGGCGCGAGCGGCCGTTCGCGCACTCGGAGGTGGCGCTGCTGGCGTCGCTGGCCACGCACGCGGCGATCGCGATCGACAGCGCGAACCTCATCGACGACACCCGCCGCGCCCTCGACGAGCTGCACACCGTGAACGAGCGGCTCCAACGGCACACCGCCTCCGTGGAGCGGTCGGCCGCCGCGCACGACCGGCTGACCGACCTCGTGCTGCGCGGCGGCGGGGTGCGCGAGGTGGCGGCGGCGATCGCGGAGGTGCTGGGCGGTTCGGTGCTCATCCACGACACGACCTCGGACGCGTCGGTGACCGCCACCCCCGAGGGCGTGGTCGGCGAGGCCGAGCCGGGCGGTGACCCGTCGCACGACGCCGACCTCGCCGAGGCGGTGCGTTCGTCGCTGAGCAGCGGTCGCGCGGTGCTCGTGGACGGTCCGGGCGCGGGCGGCGAGGACGGCCGGACGTGGGTGGCCGCGGCCGCGGCCGGGAGCGAGCCGCTGGGCACGCTGGTGCTGCGCGGCGCCGTCCTGGACGACACCGACCAGCGGATCCTGGAGCGGGCGGCCATGGTGACCGCCCTGCTCCTGCTCATCCGCCGGTCGGTGAGCGAGACCGAGCACCGGGTCCGCGGCGACCTGCTCAACGAACTGCTGGAGGTGCCCCCGCGCGAGCCGGGGTCGCTGCGCCAGCGCGCCGCACTGCTCCGCACCGACCTGGACGCGCCGCACGTGCTGGTGGTGGCGGAGGCGCCCGGCGCCGATCCGGGCCGGGTGCGGTCGGCGGCGACCCACGTCGCGGAGACCACCGGAGGGCTGACCGGTCAGCGGTCCGGGCGGATGGTGCTGGCGCTGCCCGGGACCGATGCCGCGGAGGTGGGCCGCCGGGTGGTCGCGGAGCTGTCGGCGGCGGCGAACGGCCCGGTGACGGCGGGGCTGGCCGGGCCGACGGAGGGGCCGGAAACGTTCCGGGGCGCGTTCACCGAGGCGACGCGCTGCCTGCAGACCCTGCGGGCGCTGGGCCGCGAGGGGGACGCGGCCACCGCGGACGACCTGGGGTTCTCCGGTCTGCTGTTGAGCCAGGACCGGGATGTGCCGGGGTTCGTCACCGCGGCGCTCGGCCCCCTGCTGGAGTACGACGCCCGACGCGGCACGCTGCTCGTGGACACGCTGCGCGCCTACTTCGCGGCCGGGGGCAACCTGTCCCGCGCCAAGGACGACCTGCACATCCACGTGAACACCGTGGCGCAGCGCCTGGAGCGGATCGGGCAGCTGATCGGGGCGGACTGGCAGCGCCCCGACCGCGCGCTGGAGCTACAGCTCGCCCTGCACCTGCACGGTCTGCTCGACCAGGGAGTGGATCTCCTGGGCGAGCAGACCGGCGGTTGAGGAGAACATCGGGCTGTAGTGGTTGTCGTCGGGCAGCTCCAGGAGGGCGAGGTCGTCGGGGAGCCCGGCCAGGCGCTCGGGCGTGTACAGGCCGGGGCTCTCGTCGAGCAGGCCGCGTGCCGCCCAGGCCAGACGGGCGGGCCGGGACAGGCGGTGGATCGCGCCCAGCACCTCGGGGTCGGTGAGGACCTGCGCACCGTCGACCCGCGCGGCCTCCTCCGAGCAGGCCGAACGCAGGTCGGGCTCGGTCCCGGTGAGGTCGCGCGTGACGTAGTGGTCCACCCAGGTGTTCCACCGTCCGGAGATGGCGGGGTGGTTCCGCCAGAAGTCCCGGTAGGCGTCGGCGTTCGCGAACGACATGCGCAGTCGCGTCATGGCGGGGCCGAGCACGTCCTCGATGTCGGCCCCGGGCGGCACCGGGAGTCCGTGGCCGCCGTCGACCAGGAGCAGGCCGGTGACCCGGTCGGGGTGGCGGACGGCGGCCAGGCACGCCACGAAGGCGCCCATCGAGTGGCCGACGAGGACGGTGCGGTCCACACCGTGGGCGTCGAGGACCGCGATGACGTCGTCGACGTGGGCGCCCAGCCCGAAGGGGCCGGGCAGGTGCCCGCTGCGGCCGCGGCCGCGCAGGTCGGGGGCGATCAGCGGCGGGCCGCCCAACCGGTCCAGCTCGACGGCCGGGCGGGCGAGGGCGTACCCGTTGGCGGTGATGCCGTGGATGCCCAGGACCGGGGTCCCGGGCCCCGTGCCCCAGCGGGTGACGGCGAGGTCGCCGCCCGGCACGGCGACCGTCGACTCCTCCCCGTCGGTCCAGACGCCCCCCGGCGGGTCGTGTTCCGTCTCGGTCATGGTGACTCCTTCGTGCGGGCGGGACCCCGGCGGCCTCGCCATACCGACCTGATCCTGCCCGGGAGCGCGACGACACCACCGGGGAAGAAGAAGACCATCAGGACGAACAGCGCGCCGAGGACGAACAGGGGCTGCGAGAGCGGGGCGGCGATCCAGGCGGGCAGGGCGGCGAAGGCGTCGGAGCCGCCGAGCTGGAGGAGCCGGTGGTCGGCGTAGGTGTACAAGGCCGCCCCCAGCAGCGGTCCCCAGCGCGTGCCCGCGCCGCCCAGGGCCACCATCACCAGCAGGGTGAGGGTGAACTCGGCGGTGGTGACGACGGGGGTGACGCCCCCGGCGACCAGCAGGTAGACGACACCGCCCAGGGAGGCCAGGCCGCCGCTGACGGTGAACGCCGCCAGCTTGTAGGGGTAGGGGTTGACGCCCAGCACCGCGACGCGCTGCTCGTTGGCCCGGATCCCCCGCCAGACCCGGCCGACCGGGGAGGCGTCCAGCCACCACACCAGGGCGAGGGTGACGGCGACGTAGGCGACGGCGGCCCAGTACAGGTTGACCGTGTCGACCACGCCCACGAACGCGTCGGGAACGTGCGCGGTGTCCAGGGAGAGCCCCTCCTCGCCGCCGGTGACCCGGCCCGGGTCACGGGCGACGAGGATCGATCCGGCCTGGGCGAAGGCGAGCGTCACCATCGCCAGGGCGATCCCGTTGACCCGGAGCGAGACCGCGCCCAGGACGAGGGCCAGGAGGGTGCCGCCGAGCACCGAGAGGACGGCCGCCCACCCCAGCGGCAGGTCCAGCACCGACATGAGCAGCGCGGCGGCGTAGGCGCCGCAGGCGAAGTAGAGGGCGTGCCCGAAGGAGAGCAGTCCCACGCGTCCGTAGAGCAGGTCGTAGCTGGTGGCCAGACCGCCGAAGACCAGGCAGGTGGCGAGCAGGTGCAGGGTCGGGGGTCCGTTCAGCGCGCCCTCGAACACCCCCGGCAGGGTCAGGGTCGAGAACGGCAGGCTCAGCGCCACCGCGAGCACGGCGGCCGGAGCGGCCCAGGCGGGCGGGCGCCGCCGTGCGCGGGCGGCGGGGTTCGGGGACCCGGCGGCGGGGGAGGGGCCGGGGCGGTCCGGGGTCTTCGCCGTCACGTCGGTCTCGGTCATCACGCCACCCTCTCCGCGGACTTCCTGGCGGCCAGTCCGCCCTGCCTGGTGAGCAGCACCAGGGCGAGGACGACGACCACGGCGATGTCGCCCAGACCGGCGACGGTGTAGTAGTTGGCGAACTGCTGGACGAGGCCGACGGCCAGGGAGGCCACCGCGCATCCGGTGAGCGAGGTGGTCCCGCCGATCACGACGACGATGAACGCGAAGATCAGCAGGGACAGGCCCTGGGTCGGGGTGACCACGCCGAAGTAGAGGCCGCCGAGTGCCCCCGCCAGCGCGGCGGCGGCCCCGCCGATCGCGAACACCAGGGTGAACGCCCTGCGCACGTCGATGCCCAGAGCGGTGACCATCGCCCGGTCCTGGACGCCCGCGCGGACGATGAGGCCGTAGCGGGTGCGGGCGTTGAACAGCCAGAGCGCGGTGAACACGGCGACGGCGGCGAGGATCAGCAGGAAGCGGTCCCGGGGGACGTTCACGCCGAGCACGCCGACGGTGCCGGACACCAGGTCGGGGCGCGGGAAGGGGAGCGGGTCGGCGCCCCAGACCGCCTGGAGCAGCGCGGGCACGGCCAGGCTGAGGCCGACCGTGGCGAGGATCTGCTCGCGGTGCCGTCCGTACAGCGGGCGGATGACGCAGAGTTCGACGAGGGTGGCGGCGAGGGTGCCCGCGGCGACCCCGAAGGCCACGGCGAGCAGGAAGCCGACCCCGTCCGCCCCCGCGCCCGGCAGGTACTCGCTCGCCCACCAGGTGCCGTAGGCGCCGACGGCGAGGAACGCGCCGTGCGCGAAGTTGAGCACGTCCATCAGGCCGAAGATCAGGGACAGGCCCGAGGCGATGAGGAAGTACAGGGCGCCCAGGCCCAGACCCGTGAGGGTGAGCAGGACGATGGTGCTCACGTGTGCCTCCCCGCGGTGTCGCCGGCCGGGGCGGAGCGCCCCACCCCGAGCAGCGAACGGACGCGCTCGGGGTCGTCGAGGAGTTCGGCGGCCGGTCCGGTGTGGATGACGCGGCCCGCGTCCAGGACGACCGCCCGGTCGGCGACGCGGCGGACGAGTGCCAGGTTCTGCTCGACGAGCAGGACCGGTACCCGTTCGGCCGCCCGGGCGACCGCGTCGGCGACCTCGGCGACGATCCTGGGCGCCAGGCCCTTGGTGGGCTCGTCCACGACGAGCAGGGCGTTGTCGTTGAGCAGGGCGCGTCCGATGGCGAGCATCTGCTGCTGGCCGCCGGACAGGGTGCCCGCCGGTTGGGCGGCGCGTCGGCGCAGCTCGGGGAAGAGTTCGTGGACGAGGTCGTACCGGGGGCGCGCGGGGCGGCGCTCGGCCAGCCGCAGGTTCTCCGCGACGGTGAGCGCGGAGAAGACGCCGCGGTCCTCGGGGACGTAGCCGATCCCGCGCGCGACGATCGCGTGCGTGGGCAGCGCGGTGGTGTCGGCGCCGTCGAACCGCACCCGCCCGCCGCGCGGGACCAGGCCGAGCAGGGCCTTGACCGTGGTGGTCTTGCCGACGCCGTTGCGGCCGAGGAGCGCGGTGACGCCCCGGCGCGGCACCGTGAAGGACACCCCCTGGAGGATGTGCGATCCCTCGATCCACACGTGCAGGTCGGCCGCCTCCAGGAGCGGCTCGGCGGCGGTCACGCCGCGTCCCCGAGGTAGGCGGCCTGGACGCGGGGGTCGGACATGGCCGAGTCGGGGTCGGTGTGGGCGAGCAGGGCGCCGTGGTGCAGGACGGCCAGTCGGTCGGCCATGTCGAGAAGGACCTCCATGTGGTGTTCGACCATGAGGACCGAGCGGCCCCCTTCGCGGTGCACGTCCCGGATGACGGCGGTGAGCTCGCCGACCTCACCCGCGCTGACCCCGGCCATGGGCTCGTCCAGGAGGATGAGCCGGGGGCCGCGCGCGAGCAGGAGGGCGAGTTCGAGCTTGCGCTTGTCGCCGTGGGAGAGTTCTCCGGCCGGGGCCTCCACCCGGTGGGAGAGGCGGACCAGGTCCAGGACGTCGCGGGTCTCGGGACCGCCCTCGGGTGCGGCGCGCCGCCAGAAGCGGTGGGACCCCCCGTCGCGGGCCTGGACGGCGAGGCCGACGTTGGCGCCGACGGTGAGGTCGGCGAAGACGCTGGAGGTCTGGAAGGTGCGTCCCATGCCCAGGCGGGCGCGCCGGTGCGGCGCGTGGCGGGTGATGTCGGTGCCGGAGAGGCGGATGGTGCCTCCGGTGGGCTTGGTGAGGCCGGAGACCAGGTTGAACAGTGAGGTCTTACCGGCTCCGTTGGGTCCGATCAGCGCGACGAACTCGCCCTCGCGGACGTCCATGGTGACGTGGTCGACGATGACGGCGCCGCCGACCGACCAGCTGACGTCCTCCAGGGAGAGGACGGGGGAGGGGGTGGAGGGGACGGCGGGTGCGTCCGGTGCCGTCCCCGGCTCGGCGGGGTGGGTGGACCCGGTGGGGTCGGTGGGTTCGGAAGTCATGGGTGGGGCACCGTTTCTCGGAGCGGTCGTCCAGGGGGTCTGGCGTTCGGGCACCGCCGGGGGCTTGTGGATGGGGCTGCGCCGCGGGCGTCCGTTGAGGGCGGTGGAGGGCGACGAAGCGGGGGGAACCGCGCCGCAGGCGTCCGTTGAGGGCGGTGGAGGGCGACGAAGCGGGGGGAACCGCGCCGCAGGCGTCCGTTGAGGGTGGTGGAGGGCGACGGGCGGGCCGAGGCGAAGCAGGCCCCGAACGAACACCGCCTATCCCGCCATCGCGGGCTCGACGTCGGCGGCGGGGATCTCCGCGATGAGCTCGGGGCGCGCGTCCTCGCCCTCGCCGACCATCCGGACCTGGTACATGGGCTGGATGAGGGCGTGGTCGTCGGCGCGCACGTGGAGCTCGCCCTTGACTCCGTCGAAGGTCCACCCCTCCAGGGCGTCGATCCGCTCCTGGGTGTCGTCGCCGGAGGAGACGGCGTGCACGACCATCTGCGCCGCGGTGAAGCCGTCCGGGGTGAACAGGTCGACCTCGCCGCCCGCCGCCTCGACGGTGCCGCGCATGATCTCGGCGACCTCGGTCTCCGCGGCCCCGTCGAAGTAGTAGGCGAGGAAGGAGATGCGGTCGCCCGCCTCGCCGAAGACGGGGTAGGACGGCTTGATGTCGAGCCCGGTGACGACCTCGGTGGTGTCGAGGACGCCCTGCTGGTCGAGGGCCTGCCACATGGCGGAGGCGGTCTCGCCCGCCCAGGCGACGAAGACCAGGTCCGGTTCGGCCTGGTTGACCTGCTCGGCGAAGGGGGTCAGGTCGGTGCTGTCCGGTGGCGCGAGGACGCTGTCGACGGTGGCTCCCTCGGCCTCCAGGACCTCGGTGACGGTGGCGACGTTGGCCTGGCCGAAGGCGTTCTGCTGGGCCAGCACGACCACGTTCGCGCCGTCGGGGTCGTCGATGAAGGTGCTCGCGGTGAGGATGTCCTGGTAGGTCTGGCGGCCCGAGCGGAACGTGTGGTCGTTGATCCCGGTGATGGCGTCGGTCGCGGCCGGCCCGGAGACGAAGAGGACGTCGTTCTGTTCGGCGAGCGGGGCGATCTGGACGGCGATGCCGGAGGAGACGGACCCGGCGATGACGTCGTGTCCGGTGCCGATGAGCTCCCGTGCGGCGGAGACGCCCGTGGCGGGGTCCCCGGCGTCGTCCATGAACTCGACCTCCACGGCGCGCCCGCCGATCTCCATCGTGCCGTTGGTGGCGTGGTCGAGGCCGGCCTCGAAGCCCTGCCGGTACTGCTCTCCGTAGCTGGCGAGGGGGCCGGTGGACGAGTAGACGATCCCGATGCGGACGGGACCGTCCTCCCCGGCTCCGGCGGTCTCGCCCGGGGTGCCGCAGGCGGTCGCGGCCAGCAGCACGGCGGTCGCGGCGATCACGGGACTCTTGCGCATGGGACTCCTCCAGTCGGCACCCGCCTGCCCGACGTACCCGCCCGACCTGGGGGGATGGGGTGCCACCCCGAAGGTAGAACCGCGGTGATCCGATTCACATGTGGCGGTGGCACACATTTCCCGCGGAACCGGTGTCGTGGTGCGCCAGGGCTGTGGCCCGGAGGAGACGGAGGCTGGCTAGGGGTTGCCGTTGCCGAGTCCGTTGCCGTTCCCGTTGCCGCGGCCGGGGTTGTCCCGGTCGGGGCCGGGGCCGTCCTCGGTGCCGGCGTCCGGTCCGGG
Organism: Nocardiopsis sp. FIRDI 009; assembly: GCF_003386285.1. GTDB lineage: Bacteria > Actinomycetota > Actinomycetes > Streptosporangiales > Streptosporangiaceae > Nocardiopsis. The sequence continues at coordinate 192,682 of NZ_QPNC01000024.1, read as the reverse complement.
GAGGGGACCGGGGTCGGAGTCGGGGTCAGTACCCGCCGTGTCGTCCGCATCGGCCCCGGCGTCCGGGGACTCGTCCTCGGCGGGACCGCTCGACACGGTGAGCGTCACGACACCGTCCTCGGGGGCGGGTTCACCCGAGGGGACGTCCTGGTCGACGACGGTTCCGGCGGGCGCCGCGTCACTGGGCCGCTCGACGATCCGCGCCTCCAGGCCGAGACTCTCCAGGAGCGCGACGGCCTCCGCCCGGTCCAGGCCGATGGTGTGGGGGGTGAGCACGGCGTCGTCTGCGGACGTGGACGGATCCGGGTCGCTCTCCTCCGAGGGGGACGCCGTTGACCGGGCGGGGGAGGGCCGCGCGGAACCCGCAGTTCCCGGGTCGTCGCCGGTGTCCGGAAGGAGTGCCCAGACCACGGCCCCGACCAGCAGCGCCGCCAGCGCCCCCGCGCCGAGGAGGACGGGGAGGCGGCGTCGGGAGTCCTCCCGGGCGGGTTCCGCGACGACCGGATCCGACTCCCGGGTGTCGGGGCGCGCGGCCTGCGCCCCCGGGGCCCCGGCGTCGAGGACGGCGGTCACGGCGGCGGTGTCCGGGCCGGTGGGGACGGCGGCCGCCGGGGCGGGGGCTGCCGCGCCTCCGGGAAGGGACCGCAGCACCCGTTCGACCAGGGCGAGGTACTGGCCCGCGTCCCTGGGCCGGTAGCGGGGGTTGGGGTCGGTGGCGCCCGCGACCAGCATGTCCACGTCGGGCGGCAGCCCGGGAACGGCCGAGGACGGCCGCAGCGGGCGGTCGTCGCGCGTCGCGGACACGCCGACCAGCAGGGCGTACAGCAACGCGCCGACGGCGTACACGTCCGCGCGGGTCTCCGGGGCGGCGGCTCCCGGGGCGCCGAGCAGCATCGGGAGGCGGGCGACGCGCGCGCGGCCGTCCCCGCCGAGACGGACGCAGTCCGCGCGAAGGCCGCCGTGGACCGTTCCGGCGGAGTGCAGGGCCTGGAGCGCGGAGAGCACGTCGGCGGCGACGGACAGCGCGGTGCGCGGAGTGTGGCGGGCGCTCTGCCCGCCCCCGGCGACCGGCTCCCCCTCGACGTGCTCGGTGACGGCGTAGACGAGTCCTCCGTCGCGTCCCTGGTCGAGGACCCGCGCGAGACCGGGATGGGTGACCGAGGCGAGCAGCCGGGCCCGCCCCAGGAACTCGTGTTCCGCGGCGGGGTCGGCGGCCAGGCCCGGGTGTAGGACGGTGACCGCCACGGACCGGTCCTCGACCAGGTCACGGGCTGGGTGGGTGCTGCCCGTCGCGTCGGTGTCCAGGGGCTCGCCGAGGACGTAGCGTCCGTGCAGCGTGGCTCCGGTGGGGGAGGCGGGGGAAGGGGTCACGGTGGGATTCTATGTGGACGAACCCCCACCGATCGTGTCCCACCAGGCCGGATGTGGACACGGCCGACGCACTAGGCTCAGGTCGGCACACCCCCTGTCACCCCCTGCGAGGCCGCCGTGTCCCTTCCCCTCCCCGGAACCGTCGACGACCGTGCCGTCGGCGTCCTGCTGGGCGCCGCCTGCGGCGACGCCCTGGGCGTCCCCTACGAGTTCGGGCCGCCGCTGCCCGCCGACCGCGTCCCCGAGATGGTCGGGGGCGGGCTCGGCCCCTACGCGCCGGGCGAGTACTCCGACGACACCCAGATGGCGGTGTGCGTGGCCAAGACCCTGCGCGACCACGACGACCCCCTCGCTCCGGAGGCGCTGGCCGCGACCGCGCGGGCGTTCCTGAGGTGGCGGGCCGAGGGCGCCACCGACATCGGCAACCAGACCGAGCGGGTCCTGGGCGCGGCCGAGCACGCGTGGGGGTCCGACGACGTCGCCCGGGTGATGGCGCGGGGCGCGGCGGAGCTGCACGCGTCGGGCGTCCGGAGCGCCGGGAACGGTTCCCTGATGCGCACGGGGCCGCTCGCCCTGGCCTACCTCGACGATCCCCGGGGCCTGGCCGCGGCGGCGCGCCGGTACAGCGACCTGACCCACGGCGACCCGCTGGCGGGTGATGCCTGCGTCCTGTGGTGTGAGGGGGTGCGTCGCGCGGTGGTCCGCGGCGACCTGGACGGCGTCCGCGCGGGCCTCGACCTGCTTCCGGAGGCCCGGCGCGCCGCGTGGTCGGGGTGGCTGGACGAGGCCGAGGCCCGGCCGCCGCACGCGTTCGGCGGCAACGGGTTCGTCGTCCGGGCCCTGCAGGCCGCGTGGTCGGCGATCACGCGCGAACCGGGCGGGTTCACGGCCGCGCTGCGCGCCGCGGTCCGGGCCGGGGACGACACCGACACCGTGGCGGCGATCGCCGGTGCGCTGCTGGGCGCTCGGTGGGGCGCCGGGGCGATCCCCGAGGAGTACGTGTCCGCCGTGCACGGGTGGCCCGGCTACCGGGCCGAGGGGTTGGCCGAACTGGCGCTGGCCGTCACCCGCCGGCACGGCTGACCCCGTCGGACCGGGGTGCGGGATCATGGCGTCGAACCTGACCCCCGCCCCGAGGAGCGACCGTGCTCGGCCGAATCGACTGGATGACGCCCGACGACCACCCGGACCTGCTGGCCGCGCCGGTGCGTGCGGCGACGCGGGATGCGGCCGAGCGGGTCCGGGTGGCCGCCATCGACCCCGATCTGGCGGACACCGCCGCGTTCTGTGAGCGCTACGGGGTGCCCTTGGCGGCGAGCGCCAACTGTGTGGTGTTGGCGGCCGGGCGCGGCGGCGCGGTGACGTACGCGGCGTGCGTGGTGCTCGCGACCCGACGCGCCGACGTCAACGGAACGATCCGCCGTCACCTCGGCGCACGCAAGATCTCCTTCGCCCCGATGGACGAGGCCACCGGGGCGACCGGCATGGAGTACGGCGGCATCACTCCGTTCGGTCTGCCGGAGGGGTGGCCGCTGCTCGTGGACGAGGCCGTGGCCGACACACCGCACGTGGTCGTGGGGAGCGGGCTCCGCCGGTCCAAACTGCTGGTGCCGGGGTCCCTGGTGGGGGAGCTGCCGGGCGCCCGCGTCATGCCGCTGACCAGGTGATCGCCGCTCGCTCGGGGCGGACCCGGGGGAGAAAAGTCGATATGTCGACAAAATGACACGTCGTTTGGGCGCCTTACTCCCGGTTCGGCGCCCTGGCCGAGGTGTCCGAAAACCCTGGGCGAATCGGGTTCGGACACCATCTCACCAGGGACTATTTACTGAACGATCGGTCTGTAATACTGTGCCGAGAGACGCACAGCCCGAGGAGAGGACCGTCAGGTGTCCCACACACTGGAGAGCTACGCACTGGGATCGTGGTTCACCCCCGATGACGAGGGCGCGCCGCTGGCCGACGCGAACACGGGGGAGACCGTCGCCCGGATCTCGGCCGACGGACCCGACGTCGCCGCGATGATCGACCACGCGCGCCGCGTGGGCGGCCCCGCGCTGCGCGCGCTCACCTTCCACCAGCGCGCGATCATCCTCAAGGAGCTCGCCGCGTACCTCACCGGGCACAAGGACGAGTTCTACGCCCTGTCCCACCGCACCGGGGCCACGAAACGCGACACGATGGTCGACGTCGACGGCGGCTTCGGCACACTCTTCAGTTTCTCCAGCAAGGGGCGGCGCGAACTGCCCAACTCGACGGTCATCCTCGACGGGCCCCTGGAACAGCTGGGCCGGAAGGGCGCCTTCGTCGGTCAGCACGTGTACACCTCCCGCCCGGGGGTGGCCGTACAGATCAACGCCTTCAACTTCCCCGTCTGGGGCATGCTGGAGAAGCTCGCGCCCGCCTTCCTCGCCGGGATGCCCAGCATCGTCAAACCGGCGGGCCAGACGGCGTACCTGACCGAGGCGGTCGTGCGGCGCATGGTCGAGTCCGGGCTCCTGCCGGAGGGCTCCCTCCAGCTCCTGGTGGGCACGCACCGGGGGCTGCTCGACAACCTCGGCCCGCAGGACATCGTCGGCTTCACCGGCTCCGCCGCGACCGGCGCCCTGCTGCGCGAGCACCCGAACGTCGTACGCGGCGGGGTCCAGCTCAACGTCGAGGCCGACTCGCTGAACTGCTCGATCCTCGGCCCGGACGTCCGGGTGGAGGACCCCGAGTTCGACCTGTTCGTCAAGCAGGTCGTCACGGAGATGACGGTCAAGGCGGGGCAGAAGTGCACCGCCATCCGCCGGGTGATCGTCCCCGAGCCGATGGCCGACGCCGTCACAGAGGCCATCTCCGACCGCCTGTCCGCGGTGGTGGTCGGCGCCGCCGACCGCGAGGACGTGCGGATGGGTCCGCTGGCCACGCTCGACCAGCGCGCCGAGGTGCGCAAGGCGGTCCGGGCGCTGCTCGCCTCCGCCGACGTCGTCCACGGCGACCCGGACGAGGTGACGGTCGTGGGCGCGGACGCCGAGGCGGGCGCGTTCATGTCGCCGATCCTGCTGCGCGCCCGTCCCGACGCCGACGAGCCGCACGAGGTGGAGGCGTTCGGCCCCGTCAGCACCGTGATCACCTACGACGGGGTGGCCGAGGCGGTGGAGCTGGCCGCGCGCGGCACCGGCAGCCTGGTCGGTTCGGTCGTCACGCACGACCCCGACGTGGCGCGGGAGGTCGTGCTCGGCCTGGCCCCCTGGCACGGACGGATCCTCGTGCTCGACCGCGACGACGCCAAGGAGTCCACCGGACACGGCTCCCCGCTGCCGATGCTGGTGCACGGCGGCCCGGGCCGCGCGGGCGGCGGCGAGGAGATGGGCGGTGTGCGCGGCGTCAAGCACCACATGCAGCGCACCGCGATCCAGGCCTCGCCGGACATGACGACCGCGATCACCGGGCACTGGACCACCGGTTCCCGACGTGAGGTCGGCGAGGTGCACCCGTTCCGCAAGAACCTCGCGGAGCTGCGGATCGGCGACACGATCTCCTCCGCCCCGCGCACGGTCACGCGGGAGGACATCGACCACTTCGCGGAGTTCACCGGGGACACCTTCTACGCGCACACCGACGAGGCGGCGGCCGCGGCCAACCCGCTGTTCGGCGGGATCGTGGCCCACGGGTACCTGGTGGTCTCGCTGGCGGCGGGGCTGTTCGTCGACCCGGCCCCGGGCCCGGTGCTGGCCAACTTCGGCGTGGACAACCTGCGCTTCCTCACCCCGGTCAAGGAGGGGGAGACCATCCGGGTCCAGTTGACCGCCAAGCAGATCACCCCGCGCACGAACGCCGACTACGGCGAGGTCCGCTGGGACGCGCTGGTCACGAACGAGCGCGACGAGCCGGTCGCCACCTACGACGTGCTCACCCTGGTCGCGAAGGGCGACGCGTAGACGAGTGGACGTGTAGCCGGATCGCCATGTCGACGGGGCGCCCCGTCACCGTGTCTCCACCGGTGGCGGGGCGCCTGCGTGCGGCGCCGGTCCCGGGGAGACTCCCACGCGAGGGACGATCGCCGGAGCATGGGCGCGACCGGATGAGCCAGTGCGTCGCGTGCCTGTCCAGGAACAGGGACGCGATCTCCGAGTATCTGGAGGCCGTGCGCGACGGCGACCCGCCGCGGGGGTGAGGGGCCGTCGTGGCGGTCGGGGTCGCGCGGACCGGTCCTGACCGTTTCTCGCCCTGACGACGAGTCGACACGGCGACAAGGCGCCTCGTCGCCGTGTCTCCACCACCGGACACAGGAGCGCCCCGGGGTGCCGACTCCCCGGGGCGCTCGGTCGGTACCCGCCCTACAGCTGGGCGATGGCCTTGGCTGGGTTCTCCATGGCGTCGGCGACCACGCGCATGAAACCCGCCGCCGTGCCGCCGTCGCAGACGCGGTGGTCGAAGGCGAAGGACAGCTGGGTGATCTTGCGGGCGGTCAGCTCACCGTCCACGATCCACGGCCGGTCCATGATCCGGCCCAGCCCGAGGATGGCGACCTGCGGGTGGTTGATGATCGCGGCGCTGCCGTCCACCCGCAGCGAACCGTAGTTGTTCAGGGTGAACGTGCCACCGGTCATCTCCGCCGGGGACGCCTTCCCCTCGCGGGCGGCGGCGGTGAGCCGTCGGATCTCCCGGTCGAGTTCGGCCGTGGTCATCCGGTGCGCGCCCAGGACGGCGGGCGCGACCAGGCCGCGGTCGGTCTGGACGGCCAGGCCCAGGTTCACGCCGTCGTACTGGACCAGTTCGCCGCGTTCGGTGTCGACGAGGCCGTTGAGCTCGGGGTGGGCGCGCAGTCCCGCGACGACGAAGCGCGCCACGTAGGAGAGCAGACCGGGCCCCTCGGGGTCGGACTGACGCAGACGGACCAGTTCGGTGGCGTCGACGTCGACCCAGACGGTGGCCTCGGGGATCTCCCGGCGGCTGCGGGACAGGGACTCGGCCACGGTCCTGCGGAAACCGCTCATCGGGACGCGCCGGGACTCGGTCAGGCCGGTGCGCGGATCGGTCGCTCCCGTCGCGGCGGGAGCGGTCGGAGCCACCGGGATCACCGGGACCGGCTCGGCCGGGGTCTTCGCGGCCTCGATCGCGGCGCGCACGTCGGCCCGGGTGATCAGCCCGCCGGGCCCGCTGCCGCTGACCTCGGAGATCCGCAGCCCCGCCTCGCGCGCCATCTGGCGGACCAGCGGTGAGGTCACCAGCGGCGGCCGGGTGGACTCCGGGGGCGTGGCCGGGGACGGCGCGGTGGGGGAGTCCGGGCGGACGGGCGGTCGGCCGCGCGGCCTGCGGCGGCGCCCGGTCGCCCGGTGCTCGGGGGTCCCGTAGCCGATGAGCACGTTGCCCGAACCGGTTCCGGCGCGCTCCTCCTCCCGGTAGCGCTCACCCTCCGGCGAGGTCCCGGGCGCCCCCGCCGGGGCGGCCCCCGACGACGGGGCGGCGGCCGAGACCGCCGCTCCGTCGTCCACGCTGATCAGCGGGGCGCCCACGGCGAGGACGGCGCCCTCCTCGCCGTGCAGTGCACTGACCGTCCCGGCGAACGGCGACGGAACCTCCACGATCGACTTCGCGGTCTCCACCTCGGCCACGGGCGCGTCCACGGCCACGGTGTCGCCGACGGCGACCAGCCAGCGCACCACCTCGGCCTCGGTGAGGCCCTCGCCCAGGTCGGGAAGGTCGAAGGTCCGGATACTCACTGGTCCTCCCACTGGAGGTCGTCGACGGCGTCCAGGATGCGGTCCACGCTGGGCAGTTGGAAGCGCTCCAGCTTCGGCGGCGGGTAGGGGATGTCGAAACCGGTGACGCGGCGCACCGGCGCGGCCAGCGAGTGGAAGCAGCGTTCGGTCACCCGGGCGGTGATCTCCGAGGCGACGCTGGCGTACCCGCTCGCCTCGGCGACCACGACCGCCCGCCCGGTGGAGCGCACCGCCTCGCACACGGTCGCGTCGTCGAACGGGACGAGCGAGCGCACGTCGACCACCTGGAGGCTGCGGCCCTCCTGCGCGGCGGCCTCGGCGGCCTCCAGCGCGGTGGGCACCGAGGGGCCGTAGGCGATGAGGGTGGCGTCGGTGCCGGGGCGGCGGACGACGGCGGTGCCGATACCCGGTTCGGGCACGGTGAGGTCGACCTCCTCCTTGCCCCAGTACAGCTTCTTCGGTTCGAGGAAGACCACCGGGTCCGGGGAGGCGATGGCCTCGCGGAGGAGGAAGTAGGCGTCGGCGACGGTGGACGGGGCGACCACGGTCAGGCCGGGGGTGTGCGCGTAGTAGGACTCGGAGGAGTCGCAGTGGTGCTCGACGCCGCCGATCCCGCCCGCGTAGGGGACCCGGATGACCATCGGCAGCCCGACCCGGCCCCGGGTGCGGTTGCGGGTCTTGGCGACGTGGCTGGCGATCTGTTCGAAGGCCGGGTAGGCGAAGGCGTCGAACTGCATCTCGACCACCGGGCGCATCCCGTTCATCGCCATGCCCACGGCCATGCCCACGATGCCGGACTCGGCGAGGGGGGTGTCGAAGCAGCGGTGCTCGCCGAACTCGGCGGTCAGTCCGTCGGTGATCCGGAAGACGCCGCCGAGCGGGCCGACGTCCTCACCGAAGACGTACACGGTCTCGTCCTCGGTCATGGCGTCGCGCAGCGCCCGGTTGAGCGCCTGGGCCATGGTGAGCTTGGTGGGGTCCGTCGCCATGTCAGTGGCCCTCTCTGCTCAGTTCGTCGGCCAGGAACGCGGCCTGCTCGGCCAGTTGGGGGGTGGGGGAGGAGAACACGTGGGCGAACAGTTCGGCGGGCTCGGGGTCGGTGTCCTCGGCCAGGCCCTCGCGCATGGCCGCGGCCACGGCCTCGGCGCGCTCGGTGATCTGCGCCTGACGGGCCTTGGTGAGCACCCGCTTGCGCTTCAGGAACGCCTCCATGCGCAGCAGCGGGTCGCGGGCCGCCCACGGGTCGACCTCCTCGGTGCTGCGGTAGCGGGAGTCGTCGTCGGCGTTGGTGTGCGCCTGCATCCGGTAGGTGTGCGCCTCGACCAGTTGGGGGCCCTCGCCGGAGCGGGCGGCGGCGACCGCGCGGTCGAGGACGGAGAGGACGGCGGCGGCGTCGTTGCCGTCCACGCGGCGGCCGGGCACGCCGTAGCCGACGCCCTTGTGGGCGAGGGAGGGGGCGGCGGTCTGCCGCGCCAGGGGGACGGAGATCGCGTACTCGTTGTTCTGCACGAAGAAGACGACGGGGGCCCGGAAGACCGCGGCGAAGTTGAGCGCCTCGTGGAAGTCGCCCTCGCTGGTGGCTCCGTCGCCGCACAGGGCCATGACGACGGTGTCCTCACCGCGCAGGCGGGCCGCGTGGGCGACGCCGACGGCGTGCAGGAGTTGGGTGGCCAGCGGGGTGGCCTGGGGGGCGACCCGGTGGGCGTAGGGGTCGTAGCCCGCGTGCCAGTCGCCCTTGAGGAGGGTGAGGACCTCGACCGGGTCCACGCCGCGCGCGATGACCGCCGCGGTGTCGCGGTAGGTGGGGAAGAGCCAGTCGCCGTCGGCCAGGGCGAGGGCGGCGCCGGTCTGGCACGCCTCCTGACCGTGGGAGGAGGGGTAGACGGCCAGGCGTCCCTGGCGGACGAGGGCCCCGGCCTGGTCGTTGACGCGGCGTCCGATCACCAGGGAGGCGTACGCGTCGAGGAGGCGGTCCGTGTCGGGGAACGGCAGGGTCGCGCCGGGCACGCGCCGCCCGGTCTCGTCGAGCAGCCGCAGCGGCCGCTCGGAGGGAAGAAGGTCCTGGCCACCAGCCATGCTCCAACCTCCAGACTCGGGGTGAGGTGTACAGAGACATGGTGGTCTTTGTTGCCATATGTTCGCCAGAACCCGGAAAAACTCAAGAAGATGTCGCTGATTTGGCGGGTTTTGTTCACATTTCGTCCAGAGATGTGACCTGGAACACCCGGTCTGGTGGACGAGTGGCCAGGGTCACCTCCCGTGAGAGGGGGTGACCCTGGCGGCGTAGGGTGGATCGGTGCCGTGGCGGCCCCACCTGCGCGGACCCCGGCACCATCCACACGACCGGGACGCAGGGGGAGACCCGTGAGCGACGAGCGCGAGAACCTGACCTACGAACTCTTCGGCACCGCGATCCGCGAACTGGCGCGCACCATCGCCGACGACGGATTCGAGCCGGACATCATCCTGTCCATCGCGCGCGGCGGGCTGTTCGTCGCGGGCGGCCTCGGGTACGCGCTCGACGTCAAGAATCTCCACGTGATGAACGTGGAGTTCTATACGGGGGTGGGCACGACGCTGGACATGCCCGTCATGCTGCCGCCGGTGCCCAACGTCGTGGACCTGAGCAGTAAGCGGGTGCTGGTCGCCGACGACGTCGCCGACACCGGCAAGACGCTCAAGCTCGTGCACGACTTCTGCGCCGAGCACGTCGCCGACGTGCGCAGCGCGGTGATCTACGAGAAGCCCCAGTCCCTCGTCAAGTGCGAGTACGTGTGGAAGTACACCGACCAGTGGATCAACTTTCCCTGGTCCGTGCAGCCCCCGGTCGTCACCCGCGAGGGCCAGGTCCGCGACGCCTGAACGCCCGGGCGCACCCGCGGCGGTCAGGCCCCGAGGGCGTCGGTCAGCTCCCCGGCGGCGGGATGCCCGTCCAGGTCCTCCACGAGGCGGAACAGCCGGGAGCGCGTGTTCGCGCGCAGCGACCCCGCCAGGACGGCCTCCAGGACGGACATCCCCAACGCGACCGCGCTCCCGGCATCCCGTGCCGCCGCGTGGGCACGCGCCAGGATCGCGGTGGCCGCCGCCCACCCCGGCGAGCCCACCCGCTTCAACCGGATCGACGTCCCGGCGTGCCGTGCGGCCTCGGCCGGGTCGTGACCGACCAGGGCCTCGGCCAGATGCTGGTGGAACTCGGCCCGGTCGAACCCGAACCGACCCGGCTCCTCACGGTCGGCGGCGTCCATATGCCGTCGAGCCTCGGCGATCGCCTCATCGAGCCGGGGCCGGTCACCGAGGGCCGCCAGCGGACGCAGCCGGCACCAGGCGGTGATCTGGGCGCGCCGGAGCTCGTCGTCGGCGAACTCCGCGGCCTGGTCCGCCAACTCCAGGGCCTCGGTGTGGCGGCCCTGGGACATGGTCACCATCGACTGGGCCCCAAGCGCCCACCCGGCCAGCCGACGCTCACCGAGATCTTCTCCTACCCTGACCGCGGTCCCGAAGTGGATGAGCGAGGCGGGCACGTCACCCGTGTGGTGGGCGAGACTGCCCAGCAGCCCGGACAGCCAACCGACGACGCGGCGCGTGTCCGTGGAGGTGGCGCTGCCGTCGATCAGCAGGGAGCGGCAGCGGGCGACCTCCGCGGCGAGCACCCGCGGCGGGTAGCCGCCGTACCGGGCGGCGTAGAACTCCACCGCCCGCTCGGCGAGGTCGACCGCCCCGGTTCCGGGGCCGTTCAGGGCGACGCCGTCGGCGACCGCGGTGAGGTCGGGGTGGGCGTCGGGCTGCACGGGGCCCTCCTGTCGCGGGTCCGGTGTGAGGTGACCGTACCAACCCCGAGGGCCGCCGAGCAGAAAGATACCCAGGTGCGTCGGGGGAACACCGTGGATCCTCGCCAGCGCGTGCGCGTACCCCGCGCCGGGACGCGTCACCGCGCGGCCCCGACCGGCTCAGCCCCGGGCGGCGCGTAGGCGTTCGCCCAGCCAGGGCGGCGTGTGCACCGGATCCCTGGGGAAGTACCGCGCGTCCAGCGCGTAGCTGAAGGCCGGCGGCGGGAGGGCGAAGTCCGGCTCACCGTCGCGGTCGTAGGTGATCCGCCATCCCGAGGAGCGCTCCAGCACGAGTTCCGCCCGGAACCAGGTGCCCCGCCCCGGCACGTGGGAGGCCGACCGCAGGGCGGCCATCGCCGGACGCAGCCGGGGCGGCGGGCCGGTCCGGTGCTCCCCCTCCGGCCCGGTCACCGTCAGCGTCCCGCCCGCGTAGCCGACCAGGGCCCGGTAGGTGAGGGTGAGGCGTGTCCACTCCTCCTCCACGGCCCCGCGCAGGAGGGTGGCGACGTCGTCGATGAGCGCCGCGCGTTCGCCCGGCCCCACCCGGAGGGGCGGGACGCTGGGCCGCCCGGGCGGGCCGGGCCACGGGAGTGGCAGGAGCGCCCGGCCGTCCAGCAGGTCGGCCCAGTCGGGACGCCAGGCGGGCGAACGCGCCGCCATCTCCGCGCGCAGCCCGCACAGGTCCGCGACCATCCCCGTGGGGTCTCCGACACCCCAGGCGGGCCAGTGGTCGTGGACGCGCTCCAGGCGCGCGCCGTCGCGGGTGACGGTCGCCCGGAGGAACAGCCACCGACCGTGGTCCGGATCGGCCTCCTCCTCCCGAAGCCGCAGCAGCAGCTCCGGGACGCCGGAGAGCGCGGGCACCCCTTTGCCGCCCTCCCGCACCAGGGTCCAGGGGCCGAGGGCGCCGAACACGAGCACGCACGTGTCGTCCCCGTCCAGCACCCGGTCGCGGATCCGGTCGACGAGGGCGGCGGCCGCGGCGGGGTCGGGTGCGGGCCGGGGCCGCTCCCCTCCCGAGCGCATGGCGTCGCCGACGAGCAGCCCCCACTCGTCCGTCCCGATCGGCGCGATCCCGCCCGAGGCGGGGCCGCCCCGACCGGCGGGGAGTTCGGGGGCCTCGTCTCCGGTCAGCCCCAGGAACCGGGCGGCGTCCAGGGCTCGGCCCGGATCGGCGCCGTCCACCGCCGCGAGCACGGCGGCCACGGTCGCGGCGTCCACCGTCCGCGTCGCGGCCCGCCGTACGAGGTCGCGGACCGCGTCACGGTCGGTCCGCCCGTCGGAGAGGTCGTCGACCAGGTCGGTGATCTCCTCGACGGCGGCCTCGTGGTCGGCGAGTCGGCCGACGGCGCCCGCCAGCCCGTCGTCGTCCCAGTCGTCGGGGTAGGCCACCCGCGACCACTCCCCGTCCCACCAGTAGACGAAATCCGCTCCGGTCGGCCGCTCGCGGCCCAACCAGTCCCACGGAAGCCAGTCGGGGGCGCCCTCGAACGGGTCCACGGGGCGTCGGCGCCCGCCCGCGGGAGAGCTCTCGTGGTCGTTTCCGGCCAGCACGGCCCGTCCGCCCTCGACCAGGGCCAGCCGGAACCCGTCGCCCCGGCGGTCGACCACCAGGGCGCCGTCCACCGCCTCGCACCCCCTCGGCTCGTCGGCGCCGCCCGCGCACACCACCGCGAGCGCCCCGACCCTGGCCCAGAGGTCGGCCGGGGGCGGCAGGTCGGACGGCAGTCCGGGCCGGTGGAACCGCATCATCGGTCCTCTCCGTGCGGGAGCTCGGCGGGCTCCGGTTTCACGTGAAACAGCGGGCGTCGAACGCCTGTTCCGACCCCCGGCGGACATGGCGAGGACACGATACGACGACGGAACGACAGGGCGACCTGTCGACATGACGACGGGGCGGCGGCCGTCCGGCGACCACCGCCCCGCACCCCCGCCCGCCGAGGGACGGTGGTCGGCCTCACGCCGACGCGTGGTCACCCACGTGCAGGTCGACGCCCTTCGGCTCCTTGACGAGGGACACCGCGACGAAGGAGACCACCGAGGCCACCACGATGTAGGCGCCGATCGTCCACGAGGCGTGGAACCGCTCCAGCAGCAGCTCCGCGATCATCGGGGCGAACGCCCCGCCGATGATCGCGCCCACCGCGTAGCCGATCGAGACACCCGAGTAGCGGATCGCGGCGGGGAACATCTCCGCGTACAGCGCCGCCTGCGGCCCGTAGCTCAGGCCCATGCCGAGGGTGAAAACGAAGACCGCGACCGCGTAGGCGACGATGCTCCGCGTGTCGATGAGCAGCCACATCGGCACCGACCAGGCCGCCAGCATGGCGTAGCCGATCTGGAAGGTGCGCACGCGGCCGATCCGGTCGCTGAGCCATCCGCCGTACAGCGTGGACACCAGCCAGCCGAACGACGCGACCACGGTCGCCAGCAGCACGGGGCCGCGGTCCATCCCCAGGCCGAGCTCCGACTCGGGGCGGGACGCGTAGGTGGCGATGAAGGCGATGACCAGGTACCCGGCCGCGTTGTTGGCCAGGAAGATCAGGGCGGACAGGACCACCTCGCGGGTGTTGTCCCGGAAGAGCCGGCGCAGCGGGGTGGCCGCGGTGGCGCTGAGCTCCCGCATCGACCGGAAGACGGGGGACTCCTCGACGGACTTGCGGATCAGGTGGCCGACGATGATGAGCAGGAAGGACAGGAGGAAGGGGACGCGCCAGCCCCACTCGACGAAGGCGTCGGCGCCGATCGCCGCGGTGATCACCCAGACGACGAAGGTCGCGAGGATCATGCCGCAGGGGACGCCGATCTGCGGGTAGGCGCCGAAGAGGCCGCGCCTGGTGACCGGTGCGTGCTCGACCGACATCAGCGCGGCGCCGCCCCACTCACCGCCCGCGGAGAACCCCTGGAGCACGCGCAGGGTGATGAGCAGGACGGGGGCGGTCACACCGATCTGCGCGTAGGTGGGCAGTACGCCGATGAGGCAGGTGGACAGGCCCATCATCACCAGGGTGCCGACGAGGACCCGTTTCCGGCCGAGCCGGTCGCCGAGGAACCCCGCGACGACGGCCCCCAGGGGACGGAAGAGGAACGAGATGCCGATGGTGGCGAAGGACAGGACCTGCGCGGTTCCGGGGCTGGCCTCGGACAGCGGCGTGAGGAACAGGGGCGCGAGGACGATCCCTGCCGCCTGCGCGTAGATGAAGAAGTCGTACCACTCGATGGTGGTGCCGACCATCGTCCCGGCGAGGACGCGGCGTCTCTCCCGCTGTTCTGTGGCGAAGCCCGCTGGGGCGACCTGGGGGTCGGAAGATGCCATTGGGGGTACTCCGTTCGCTCTCAACCGGCCCGCGCGGAGCCGGGTCTGGCTGCCGGACCCGCGACCGGGGGCCGAACGAGTCCGAGGACACCCTCCCATGTGACTCAATCCACTTTTTGACCGGGGTGCGCTTTTTCGCAGTTCACAGGACATGAGCTGACCGAACGGTCGGTGAGGTTTCGGGTCCGCAGCGCCACCACGCGGGAGAACGCCCTGTTCAGAGCGTCGGGTGACGGTCAGCGGTGCACCGGTTCCGGCGGACGGGAGCGTCAGCCCCCGGTCTCCGGGACGGCGGCGATCGACTCCACCAGCCGCTCGCCCTCCTCGACCGCGCCCTCGTCGCCCGCGGCCTCGGCCCTGGCCACGATGTCCTCCAACAGCGCGTCGGCGGTGCCGTTCGCGATCAGGTCCTCGTACAGCTCCGCGTAGGCCCGCTGGTAGAGCGCCTCGAAGTCGGCGTCGGCCAGGAACCGCTCCTTGAGTTCACCGCTTCCACGGCCGCCCGTGCCACCGGGCGTCTCCGTTCCCCCGGGCAGCTCCATCCCCCCGGGCGGCCCCGCCCCCTCGGGGGTCTCCATCCCCTCGGGCGTCTGCCCGCCGCCGGGCGGCCGCGCTCCCCCGGCCGTCGCCGTGTCCGCCTCCGCCCCGTCCCGGCCATCGTCCCGACGCAGGCTCATGAGGGTCGAGTTGCCCTTGAGCCGGAGTCCGATGTCGGTGACCGTGGTCCCGTCGATGACGACGTCCGCCCGGATGCACTCCTTCTCCCCCTCCTCCCGGAAGGTCTCCGTCATCTCCTCGTACTCGGTCTCGTCGAAGGTCACCTCGATGCTGTGCTCCCCGCCGTCGAACAGGTCCCCGGTGCCCTCGATGTCGTCGGTGACGGTGTCCGCCGAGACCAGCTCGGACGTGACGTAGGGACGGACCCTCGCCCCGCCGAAGGCCAGGACGAGGACGGCCAGGGCCACGAGCACGGCCGTGACGGCCCTCCAGTGCTGGCGGACGCGTACAACGCCCCGACCAGAGCGAACGCGCGGGCGATGTTGGAGCCGACCACCAGCATGATCAGGGCGATGATCATGCCCAGGATGACCAGGGTGTGGACGTAGCCCTGGCTGTAGGAGATGGTGCGGTGCGTGGAGCGGTAGGTCCAGGCCACCACGAGGCTGGTCACGAAGGCCAGCGAGAGTGCGAGGACCACGTCCGTGACGCTGAACGTACCGGACAGGTCGGTGATGCCGAAGTCGAGGTTCATGGTGTGTGCTCCCGGGGTCGGTGCGGTCAGGAGTGGGGGTGTGGAGGGCGCGCTCGCCGTCGTGGACGGACCCGTGCCGGGCGGCGACGGGACCGTGCTCGGCCCCGTCGCCCTCCGGGACGTGGAAGATCGAGCGCGGAGCCATCCCGAACGCCTCCACGCTCTGGCAGTACTTGGAGATCCGTTCGACCTGGAGGCCGAGCCGCGCGGCCATGTCGGTCACCCAGTAGGGCGCGCGCTCGTCGGCCTTGACCTCCATCACCACGAGGTGGGGGTCGACGATGTAGCGGCTCTCCGCCTCCGCGCGCAGGTCGAAGTCGCGGTCGCGGCCGCGGACGCGGTGGTCCAGGGTCACGCGCAGGCCGAGGTCGGCGCCGGTGCCGACGTAGGGCTCGCGGCGGTATCCGGTCATCGCGGTGGGGCGCAGGTCGAGCCGGTGGACCAGGTCGAGGACCTCGTCGACGAAGGGCTGGTCGGCGCCGGTGTGCTCGACCCGGACGCGCCGGTCGCACAGGTCCCTCGCCAGGTCGTAGGGGAGGAGCACCCGGCGTTTCTGGGTGACCCGGTTGCCCTCTGTTTGATCTCCACCGACACGGGCGTGTCCTCCGGGGCCGCGCCGACCTCGCCGTAGCGGCGGACACGCAGCTTGCGGCGGAACCGGAGTCCCTCGATCTTCTCGTGGTAGAAGCGCAGCGGCCGGGTGTCGTGGTAGACGCTCCAGACGCCGTACCCCGAGCCGCCGCCGTGGCGGTCGGGGCGCATGCGGGCGGTGAGCTCGGCGCGCACGTCGGCCACCCGGGACACGGGGACCAGGTACTTGGGTTCGTACCGGTTGAACGCGTGCAGGGTGCTCGGCGTCCGCAGCCGGTGACCGGTGTCGGGGTCGGGCCCCTCGGGGCTCGTGGTGGTCGCACGTCGGATGCCCTCCTCTCGTGGTGACGTCGAGAGGGACACAAGTCGACATGTGTGTGACAGGGGGAGAACTTCCTGGGATTTTCCTGGGAGCGCCGGACGGGGCCCAGGTGGGAGGCGGGATCCGAGCCAAGGTTGGAGTCGGGTGAGAACGGGGGCGTCGGGTTCGCGGACCGTGTCGACATGATGATTGGTCGGGGAGTCGACGGATCGACCGGCCGACACCTCCGGACCGGGGTCCCGTACCGGTCGCGGTGGGGGGAGGGGTGTCCGCCGTGGGGGAGACTGGGACGGTGAGCACCGACAACACCCGCCCCGAACCGCCGGTGACGAGCCCCTCCATCATCGTGCTGACGCTGGCGCGCCGCGTCGAGGCCGAACTCAACACCGCGCTCGCGCCGCTGGACCTGACCGTCGCGCGGCTCGCGCTGCTGGGTCACGTCGCCAGCCTGCCGGGGGCGTCGTTCAGCGAGCTCGCCCGGATGGGCGGGGTCACGGTGCAGAGCGTGCACACCGGGATCAGGGCGCTCCAGTCCGCCGGGCTGGTGCGCGACCTCACCGCCCGCGCCGGGTCCGCGTCGGAGATCGAGTTGACGTCGGAGGGGGCGGCTCTGCTCGGCCGGGCGCACGAGGTGATCGTCGGCGTGGACGAGCGGATGTTCGGACCGGAGGCGGACCCGGTCCACCAGGAGATCGCGCGCACCATCCGGAGGGCGTTCGCCGGGGGCGACTGACCCGGTCACCGCTGGCACGGCATGGTCCGGGGCCCTTTCCCACCCCTACCTTCAGCCTAATTGAAGCTCGGGGTAGGCTTCAGGCACTCTGAAGGTTGAAGGGAGAAGCCGATGGAGAACGTCCTGCTGTCGCTCCACGTCCTGGCGAGCATCGTGTTCGTCGGGGGAGCCGCCGTCGCCACGAGCCTGTTCCCGCGGTACGCGCCCGTGGCCGAACCGGTGTCCGCGCCCGCCACCTCGGGAACCTCCGGCGCCACCACCGCCTCCGAGGACGGGCGGAGCCGCCGGGTGGCCCTGTCCCTGCACCGGATCACCCGGGTCTACTCGATGCTCGGCCTCATCGTTCCCGCGGCCGGGGTCGCCCTGGCCGTCGCCCAGGGGCGGATGGGCGAGATCTGGGTCAACGTCTCCATGGCCCTCACCGCCGCCGCGGGCCTCCTGCTGGCCTGGCAGATCTACCCGCGCCAGCGGCGGGCCCTGGCGGAGCCGGGCGACACGAGGGCGCTGAGCGCGCTCTCGATGATCACCGGCTGCTTCAACCTCCTGTGGGCGGTCGTCGTCGTGCTCATGATCATCCGCCCCGGTGACCACGGCTGACCCCCGCCCCGTCCGCGAACCCACGGAGGCCGACCCCATGAGAGAGACCGACCCCATGCCCGAGTACGACGACCTGGGCCTTCCCGACACCGACCTGGCGCTGAGCGCGACGCGCTTCGCCCGCGACGCCGAACACCCGGCGGTCTTCAACCACAGCGTGCGCACCTACCTGTACGGGCGCTTCCTCGGCGAACACCGGGGTCTGCGGCCCGGGCACGACTACGACGACGAACTCCTCTACCTCGGGTGCGTGCTGCACGACGCCGGTCTCAGCCACGCGGGCGACCGGGAGCAGCCCTTCCACGTCGACGGGGCCGACCTGGCCGCCGAGTTCCTGTCCGGCCAGGGCCTGTCCGACGACCGGGTGGAGGTCGTCTGGGACGCGGTCGCCCTGCACCTGAACCCGGAGGTGGCGTGCCGCAAACGCCCGGAGATCGCCCTGGTCAGCGCGGGTGCGGGGATCGACCTGGGACCCCTGGGTCCGGGCGGTCCCGCGCTCCCCGAGGAGTACGTCGCACGGGTGCACGCCGCGCTGCCCCGCCTGCACACGGCCGCGGTGCTCTACGACGAGATCGTCGGGCAGGCCCTCGCCAAGCCGCACAAGGCGCCGCCGTTCAGTTTCCCGGGGGAGCTCCTCCGCCAGCACACGGGGAAGCCGTGGCCCACCTGGCGCGAGCTGATGACCGCCGAACCCACCTGGAACGACTACGAGGGGTACCCGCCCGCCGGTTGATCCCCCCACCGCCGTCCGGGATCGCCGGGCGGCGGTGCGGCCCCGAACGGCGCGACGGGACCTACCAGCCCCAGGCGGGTCGGGTGAAGCGCCAGCCCGCCGACTCCATCTCCGGGACGAGCCGGTCCACGGCGGCGACGGTCTGGCTCCGGTCGCCGCCGCCGTCGTGCAGGAGGACCACCGAAGTCGGTGTGATGGCCGCCCGGAGCCGGTCCACCAGCACGTCGGTTCCGGGGGTGGACCAGTCGGCGACGTCCACCCGCCAGCCGAGGGGCCGCATGCCCAGCTCGGCCGCCACCTCCGGCGAGCGACCCCAGGCGCCGTAGGGCGCTCGGAAGTAGCGGACGCGGGCGTCGGGCGCCGCCGCGTGGATCGCGGCGTTGGTGGCCAGCAGTTCCTCACGGATCCGCTCGGGGGACCAGCCGCTCACGTCGGCGTGGCTCATCGTGTGGTTGCAGAGCGTGTGCCCCCGGTCCACGATCTCGCGGACGAGTTCGGGGTGTCGCAGCGCGTGGTCGCCCATCACGCAGAACACGGCCCTGACACCGTGCCCGTCCAGCACGTCGAGCAGTCGGGGGGTGTGGTCCGGATGGGGCCCGTCGTCGAAGGTGAGGGCGACGGCCGCGCCGCCCCGCTGGGTCGAGTCGACGATCTCGGGGCTGACCGCCCCGGTGGAACGCGCGTGCGCCGGGACCCCGGCGCACAGGACGAGTCCGACGGAGAGCAGGACCGCCATGAGGCGGCCCGCTGCCGGGGGGTGTCCGGTCCTCTTCGTCACAGGTCTCCTCAGCCGTGCTGCGCGAGAAAATATCAGGAAACTTTATTAAAAATTCCGCCGGGAAGTATAGGCAGCACCGCGCCCCGGCGCCAGGGGGGTGAAGCAGGGGTCTTCGCGCCCGAGGAGGACCCGGACCGCCCCTGGCAACTTGGTGCCATTACAGGAGTAGGCCACTCTCCGGTGCTGACATCCACCCCGGAATCGCCGATTATTGGATCCAGGCGGGCCAACGGAGAACGCGAGGCGTTCCGCCCCCGCCCATCACGATGTCATTGCCCACCGGGCAGAGAAAGCACTGTCGGCGCCCCGAATACCAGCGGGGTCACGGAAGGGAATGGGTTCTCATGAACATGATCACGCGACTCGCCTGCGGAGCCGGCATCGCGACCGCAGTTGCCCTCGGCGCTGGAAGCGTGACATTTTCGCAGGTCATGGAAGGATCCACGACGCTCGCGTCGGCCCTTGACACCGACGGCGCCGGATGGCAGTCCCCCGTCGCAGAGCCGCTCTCCGACGGCGCCGGATGGCAGTGATTTCACAGATACCAGCCCGCTGAGGACAACGGTGGCCAGCGCCGAGAATTCGAACTGCATTACCAGCATTTTCATGACGAGGAGGGGCGCCTTGGTGAAGTTTACGATTCTCGGAACACTTGAGGTACTGGAGGGCGACCGGGTGTGCACGCCCAGCGCGCCGAAGGTGCTTCAGGTCCTGGCCCTCCTGCTGCTGCGGGCGAACCGTCCGCTGCCGCTGGAGGTGGTGGTGGAGGAACTGTGGGGGGACTCCCCGCCCAAGAGCGCGGTGACGACCGCGCAGACCTACATCTGCCATCTCCGGAAGGTCCTCGACCAGGAGGGGCTCACCACGCGGGAGCACGAACTCCTGGTCACCCGGCCCTACGGGTACATGTTCCGGATCGGCCCCGAGCAGTTGGACGCGCTGGTGTTCCAGCGGAAGCTGACCGAGGGGCGCCGACTCCTGGAGGAGGACAGACCCGACGCCGCCTCGACCCGTCTGGCCGAGGCACTGGACCTGTGGACCGGCCCGATCCTCGCCCACGTCGCCCGCGGGCCGGTCCTGGGCGCCCACGCCATACGCCTGGAGGAGCAGCGCCTGCGGGCGCTGGAACTGCGGATCCAGGCCGAAGTCCTGCTGGGACGCGACAGGGAGCTGATCGGCGAACTGCGGTCGCTGGTGATGCAGTACCCGCTGAACGAGTGGTTCCACGGCCAGCTCATCCGCGCGTTGGGCCGCGCCGGTCGCCGCAACGAGGCGCTGGAAGCCTACCGGCGGGTCCGTACGACCCTCACCGACGAACTGGGCCTGGAGCCCTCGGACGAACTACAGGCCCTGCACCAGGAGGTACTCGGTGCGACCCCCACGGCCCTCGCGCACTGGCCGCCGCGCCCCCGGAGGAACGAGCCCGTCCACCTGGCGGCCGAATGACCCCGGCGACCGGACGGACCGCCGTTCAGTCCGCGCCGGAGGACGGCGCGCCGATCCACCCCAACTCGCTCGCGCGGGCACCGGCCTGGAACCTGCTCCGCGCCCCCAGGCGTCGGCTGAGGTCAGCGGTGATGCGGCGCGCCGTGCGCACCGACACGCCGAGTTTGCGGGCGATGGCCTCGTCGGTGTTCCCCTCGGCCAGGAGGTTGATCACCGCCTGCTCCTGCCCGGTGAGGCCGTGACGGTCACGGGAGGCTCCGCCCCCCACGGGTCTGGCCTCGTTCCACACGTACTCGTACAGGGAGAGCAGGGCCGCGATGACGCCCTGTCCCCGCAGGACCAGGGCGCTGGCGGAGGTGTCGGTGGGGTCCGCCGGAAGCAGCGCTGTGGAGCGGTCGAAGATGAGCAGCCTCGTGGGCAGGGTGGGCGCCGTGCGGATCTGGGCGCCGAGGTCGGACAGCTGCGAGATGTAGTCGACCGTCTGCGGATCCTTCATGACGCTGTCGAGGTAGACGTCGCGCAGTTCGACCCCACGTTCCAGCAGCATCCGGTCGAGCGGGAGGCTCGCCTCCAGGTTCGCGGGCGTCTGGGCCCCGCCGTCGGCGAACGTCATCAGCGAGTGGCGGCAGTCGTGCGCGAACTCCTCGATCCGCAACCGGATCGCGTCGATCCCGTGGAGTTGCTCGACGTCCGCGGCGGCGCGGATACGGGTGCTCTCCTCGTAGTCGGAGATCAGCTGGGTGATGGCCGAACGCGCGTCGGCGATCTGGCGCTGCCGTTCGAGCAGCTCGGCCTCCTGCCGCCACAGCAGGGCGTTCAACCCCACCACGGGGCGCACCAGGACCAACTCCCCCGGTTTCTCCCACGAGCGCCGGACCAGGGACAGCCGGGCCAGGTCGTCGAGAGCCGACCGCACCCGCTCCACCGGCCACTCCAGGAGCCGGGCGAGGTCGCTCACCCCCGCCCGAGGCTCGGCGAGCATCGCACGGTAGACCTCCGCCGCGTCCTGGTCGAGGCCGAGCGAACCGAACACGAACGTCCTCCTGATCCTTCGTCTCTGCGAGTGCCGGCGCCGCTCGGGACCGCCTGCGCGTCGGAGCGTCGCCACGGGAGGTCGGGCACTGCGGCGGTTCGGCACCGCTGGGCGAGGATCGAGATCAGGGCGCGGGACGACGCTCGGGTGAAGCGCGCCCGCCCCGGTATCTCCAGACCATCCTCGGCAATTGTGGGGTCCTGGAGGGCGTGCTGGCAAGAGAAATCATGGCCGGTTCAGGACAAAACACAAAGCCCCCTATGCATACGGCGATCCACGCCATCACGAACAGACTGCGAGCGTTATGAGAATGGTGTACCTGCGGCTGGCGACCGGGGACTCGGCACCCCATGCCCCCACGCTTCGGGCGGCACTGGACGCATATACCGCTCCCGACGACATGGTGGAGCACATCTACGTCGAAGCACGTGGCGACCGAACCGAACTGGTGTTCTTCCTCCACGAGGATGTCGGCGACCGCGCACCGCAGACCGTCGGGCGGCTGTGGCGGCGTGCCGCGTCCGACCTGACGCGGTTGGGGGAGTGGACCGTTCTGGAGACCACCGCGCTGCTGCCCGCCGACCCTGACGCCCCCGATGAGGACTGACTGGTACTCGTTAAATTACGTGTCCGAAATCCGGTCCAGTCCCCGAGGGAGCCCACGGCGCGTCCGACGGGGGCCGCCCGGGGTCCCGCCGCGGCGGACGCGGCCACCCGGCCCGAGCGTGCGGCGAACGGTTCCGAGGAATCCAAGACCGCATACCCACGACCAGGAGACGGAGTAGAGTCCGTGAGCATGAAAAATGAACAGGGCACAGCCCCGGAACGACCTCGGACAAAAATTGCCGTGGTATTAAGAGACGACCTCGAAAAGTGGCAGGCCGCAAACGTCACCGCTTTCTTGGTGAGCGGCCTTTCGAGCGGGGATCCCGACGTCATCGGACAGGAGTACCGGGACGCCGACGGGGTCGCCTACCTCCCCATGTTCCGCCAGCCCGTCCTCGTCCTCAGCGCGACCGCGGACGTACTCTCCGCCGCGCACCGGAGGGCGGTCACGCGCGGCATGCCGCTCTCGGTCTTCACCGCCGACCTCTTCGCGACGGACAACGACGCCGACAACCGCGCCGCCGTGCGGGCGGTGGGGACGGACCGGCTCGACCTCGTCGGCATCGCCCTCCACGGCGGTCGGAACCAGGTTGACAAGGTCGTGAAGGGAACCGTGATGTACCGATGACGGACGACGCGTCCCGGACGACGGAGTCCCCCTCCGTCGTCCCCTACCTGAACCTCCTCGTCACGATGGTCATGTTCGGCAGCGCCTTCGCCAGTTCGAAGGTGGTCGTGGGCGAGATGCCGCACGAGGTGGCGGCGGCGCTGCGTTTCGGGGGCGGGGGACTCCTGCTGGTGGTCCTCGCCGTGCTCCTGCGCGGACGGTCGCACCGCATCGACCGCGCCGTGGCCCTGCGCGCCGGACTGGTCGGCCTCGTCGGGGTCCTGGCCTACAACGCCTTCTTCTTCTGGGGCCTGTCCCTGGCCCCCTCGCTCGACGGCAGCATCATCGTGCCCGTGCTCAGCCCGATCCTGACCACCGCGGCGCTGATCCTCATGGGTCGGGAGAGGGCGTCCTGGGAGAGGGTCACCGGACTCACCGTCGGCGTGGCCGGAGCCCTCGTCTTCTTCCTGGGCATCGCCGGGGAGGGGGCCGGGTCCACCCGGCTCGTCGGCGACCTGGTCTTCGTGGCGGGAGCCGGGTGTTGGGCGGCCTACAGCATCCTGTCCAAGTCCTTCCTCACGGGCGCGGACCCCTTGCAGGCGACGGCGTGGGGGACCGGTGCCGGAGCCCTGGGGCTCCTGGTGCTCGCCGTGCCCGCGGCCGGTGAGGTGTCCTGGGCGTCGGTGTCGGGGCTGGCGTGGGCGAACGTCCTCTTCCTCGCCGTCGGGCCGACCGCGATCGCCTACCTGTTCTACTACCGCGGGCTGCGCAGCGTGAGTCCGTCCACCGCGACGATCATGATGTTCACCGTTCCGGTCTTCGGCTCGGTCTTCTCGACCGTGTTCCTCGGCGAGAGCTTCACCGGTGTCCAGCTCCTGGGCACGGTGGTCATGTTGGGCGGCGCGCTCTTCGCCGTCGTCGGCCGCAGGCCGTTCCGACGGCGCTCCGCCCCGGAGCCCGCTCCCGTGGAGTAGCCCGCGCGGCCCGGGTTCGGGGACCTCGGCGCAGGCTCCGCGACGGGAGGCGGGCCGCCGCCTCCCGTCTGCGCGTGTGGACGTCCGTGCCCAGGACCAGGGCCGCCAGCACGGCGATCACGCCCAGGGTCACGGGATCGAAGCCGCCGCCGAACGACACCTGCGACAGGTAGGTGACGGCCGGCGCGGTCGCCAGGACGGCCATTGCCTGGGCGGGCTCCACCCTCTGGAGACCGATCTGGAGGAGGTACAGCGGGAGCGCCACGGCCACGACGGACAGGACCAGCACCCCCGGGAACTGGTCCAGCCACCGGTCGAAGCCGACACCGCGCACCGCCAGGGCGGCGAACGCCACCGTGTACGTGAGGTGGAACCGATGGGCCATGACGGTTGTGCTGTGAACACCAGCGGTAGCCAGGCGGCGCGACACCAGCGCCAGGCCGGAGGCCGAGGCCCCCGCCGCGGTCGTGAACGGTAGCGCCCACACCACCGCGTCGGTCCCGGCGTCCCCGAACCCGCCCAGGCGCAGGGCCAGGAGCAGCACCGTCGCCAACAGCCCCAGGGCCAGCAGCCAGGTGCCGACCGTGGGGCGAGCGCCCAGTCCGCACAGCCCCGCCACCGCGACGGCCAGTGGTCCCACCGCCGCGACCCACCCGCTGACCAGGGTGGACGGCACCCAGGCCAGCGACACGTAGACGCCGAGGAAGCACACGGCGGTCAGGACGTTCATGGCCGCCAGAAGCCCCACCGTGCGTGCCTGCGGCCCCGTGACGGGCCGGACCGGACCGCGGGCCAACCGCACCGCCGTGAAGAGCACCGTCGTCAGAGCGAACGCGGTCGCCGAGAACAGGAGGCTGTCGTCCGTGGTGAACCGGCCGTTCAGGAAACCCTTGCCGCCCTCCTGCAACAGGAGTGAGGCCACGACCCAGATCACGCCTCCCCCTCCGCCACGGAGAACAGCGCTCCCGCGTCCTCCAGGGAGTGCACGACGTCGAGCGAGTGGCGCAGCAGCTCCTCGTCCTCGGCCACGAAGTAGGCGATCCCGGCCGTTCCGGTGGTGAGCGCGTGGCGCTCGACCCGCTCACCCGGCCGGGGCAGCTTGCTGAAACTGTGGAACCCCGCCAGGCGGCGCACGGTCCGCAGCCCGTCCAGGGAGACCAGGCGCCCGGAGGCGTGCGGCCTCAGGAACACGCGGGCGAGCACCCGAGCGGGGGCGTAGGGGCGGTCGAACCGCGTCGCGAACTCCGAGGGGCGCAGGAAGCGCTCCACGACCAGGTGCTGCTGGGCGTACCCGAAGGCGGCGAAGAAGGGGTCCGGCGACAGGCACGGTCCCATGATCCGCGCGTTGACCTCGACCAGCCGCGGACCGTCGGCGGTGAGCATCACCTCCGAGTGCGCCGCGCCCTCCCGCACCCCGAGGGCGTCCAGGCAGTCCTTCGTGTAACCGACCAGGTCCCGCTCATCGGCTCCGATGGCGGTCCGGGCGATCACGTGACGCAGCAGTGGGGATCCGTCCACCCAGGGAACGTGCTTCTCGTACAGCTCGGACAGGACGTGCCGCCCGCCCATGCTCACGGTGTTGACGACGTGGAGCCGTCCCTCGATCCGCTCCTGCACCAGCAGGCTCTCATTGCGACCGCCCAGCAGGTTGTGCTCCCCCAGGGTGGCGCGGAACGCGTCCTCGACCTCCTCCTCGGTGCGGCACGTCCGGCAACCGTCGCTGCCCGCGCTGGCCCGAGGCTTGACGACCACCGGGTGGCGCCCCCACTCCGCGAAGACCTTGCGCGCCTCGGTCGCGTCCCGGACCTCGGCGGTGCGGGGAACGGTCAGCCCGGCACCGCCGACCCGCTCCAGCATGGCGAGCTTGTCCCGTCGAGCGGTGGCCGCCTCCGTGGCGTGGTGGTCCGCGCCGAGGCTCCGCGCGAGGTCGTGGGCGAGGGTGACGCCGTACTCGCTCGCGGCGATGACGGCGGTCGCACCCGCCGACCGCAACCGCGCCTCGGCGGACTCCCCTCCGTCGTACAGCAGCGTGGGGACGCCGGAGGCGTCGGCCCGGAAGGCGTGCGCGAGGTCGGCGCCGTACAGGTGGAGGCAGTCAGCCCCCTCCTCCCGGAACGCCGACGAGAGGTCCTGTCCGGACGAGACGGGGTTGACGAGAACGATCATCGGGCTCCTCCTGGGTCAGTGGTGGGGGTGTGGCGGCCCACTGGTCGGCCACCGCACGGGCGTGCGCGGCGGCCTCCCTCAGGTAGTTGGGGATCGCCGTGCGCGGACGGCTGGTCGAGCCGAGGAGCCAGATCCGCTCCTCGGGGCGGTCGGCCGCCAGCCGCACCCGGAGGCGCTCCGTGACCAGCGGGCGCTCCTCGTCGGTGGGCTCGGCCCCGCCGCTCTCCAGACGGAGGGTGTCGGGCGGGTCCACCCGGAGCCGGGGTTCCCGGAGTCCGGTCGCGCACACGACGTGGTCGAAGTCCTCCGCCCCGGAGCGCCAGCGCACGCGCCAGCGATCGCCCGCCCTGTCGAGACGGGTGGGGGAACCGTCCGCCACGGACAGCAGACCGTCGTCGCAGTGGCCGACGAGGGCGCGGGCGTTCGCGAGGGGGATGGCGGACACGTACCGGAAGACGGCCTCCCGGTACCTGGCCAGGAGGGCGCTCCGCTCGTGCGGGGGCCAGTCGACGGTGTGCTCGTTGACCTGGTCGATGACCTCGGAGACCAGGTCCTGCCACGCCGTCAGCCCCCGTTCGGCCAGCTCGGTCTCCTCGCGCAGGCGGGCCACCGGATCTCCGCCCGCGGCGACCTGGTGGCGCAGGGGAAGGCCGGGAGCGACCTTTGCGAGCGCGCTGACCAGCGACCGGAGGACCGCCGGGTCGCGGTCGGTCGGGGCGACCCCCGGGGTGCCCAGACAGGACAGGTCCAGCCTCGACCGCTCCGGGCGGGTGAGCCGGGTGCGCACGGCCGGCAGGCGCCCGCTGGGGGAGGCCATCGTCACCCTCCTCCCGCCCGAGCACAGGACGAGCGCGGCGTCGATGGCGGAGAGCCCCGTCCCGAGCACCAGGACGCGGGCGTCGGCGGGCAGCCCCCTGAGTCGGGCGACGGGGTAGGGGCTCTCCGACAGCGCCTCGTGCCCCAGATGGGGGCGGACCAGGTCCGGCGGCCGGGGGGTGGACAGCCCGGCGCAGACCAGCACGTCGCTCGCGACCAGGGACGCCCCGGAGGCGAGTTCCACGCGGTAGCCCCCGCCGGTGGACCGCACCGCCTCGGCTCGGTCGCGCACGTGGGCGACGGTCGCCCCGCGCTCGGCCGCGCGGTCACGGGCCCACAGGTAGCGCTCCCGGCAGTACTGGCCCACGAGGAAGCGCGGGACGAACGTTCCGTTCGCCACCGGCCAGCCCCGCACCCCCAGGTAGGTGAGGAGGTCCGACGGGCCGTCGGGGCGGAGCGAGGTCACGTCGAGGGAGGTGTTGCACAGCAGGGCGGGGTCGGGGTCGCCGAAGGCCGGCCCCAGCCCGGGTGGCCGGGGGTCGACCACGTCCACCCGGGCGACCTGGGGCAGGGGGGCGATGTGCAGGAGGGCGCTGACCCCGGTGGCGCCCCCACCGATGACGACGACCGTCCGGCGCACGCGCGTTCCTCCCCTCACCGCGCCGGAGCGTCGGCCGGGGCGGCGGCGCGGACCTCGTCCACCAGCGACGCGAACCCGGGCGAACCCAGCAGGTCCGAGTGGCCTCCCGCCAGGACCCGTCGGCGGAAGCCGCCGCGGGTGGTGGCCGCCCACCGGTCGAGCCCCGCGTCCGACGTCAGCGGATCCGCCTCCCCGCGCACCGCGAGGACCGGGCAGCGCACCTTCGCCTCCCGCGGCGGGGCGAAGTCCCGCAGCAGCCGGAGGTCGTGCAGGGCCGTGTCGAGCACGACCTCGCGCCATTCGGCGGAGGACTCCCCCGACACGAGGCCGGGATCGACGGCGTCGAGGTAGGCGGCGGTGCCGGACCGGTCCCGCGTGGCGGACTCCGGCACCTCGACCAACTCCGGCGCGTCGGCGCCCACGACCACCAGGGTGGAGACCTCCGTCCCCGCCGCCTCCAGCGCCACCGCCACGGAGTGGGCGACGTAGGCGCCGAAACTGTGCCCGACGAGCACGGGCCGCTCCGGTCTCCGACGGTGCACCTGGGCGACGCACGCCCGGACGACCTCCTCGAACGATCCGGCGCCGCGACCGAAATCCCGGCCGAGGCGGCCCGGGTACCGGGCGAGCCACGCCGACGGCCCCAGGCCGCGCAGCAGGGGTTGGAACTCGCCGCCGAACGACCCGGCACCGGGCAGGACGACGACACCACGACTCTCGGAACTCACTGGATCCCCGATTCTCCGACTCACGAACCTCCGCTCCCTCCGGTGTCAGAACCGCAGCGACAACTCGTCCATCACCATGCCGATGCTGATGGCGCTGAGCCGGAAGTCCCACTTGTCCGCTCCGCCCTGGCGGGCGGCCGACTCCAGGCAGTCCCCGGCGAGGACGCCGCTCTGCGCGACGAGGTCGCGCCAGTCGGCCCACGTCCGCTCGTCAGTCACCGACCGCAGGTCGTAGGCGGTGAACCCGTGTTTGCCCCGGCGCAGGACGGACTCGGGAACGATGCCCTCGTAGGCCGACTTGAGGCAGGCCTTCCCCTCGAAGTCGACCACCTTCGCGTCGTCGCCGACCCGCTGGGCCAGGGAGACGACCTGGTTCGCGAGGAACGGGTACCGGCCCTCGACCGAGTTGGCCATCAGCATCGTGTCGCCGTGGTCCCCGAGGAGGTGTCCGGACAGCTGCACGTACACGTCGGCGATGGAACGCAGCCGCATCGGCGAGAGCGAGGCCGCCTCCTCGTCGGAGAACGGGATCAGCCTGGTCCGCCAGAACTCGTCGCCGACGAGCGCCTCCCGCGCCTCCGGGGAGAGGTAGGTCTCCCGGCGCCGACCGACCTTGCGCCAGTCCACCTCCCAGGCGAAGTCCGCCCGGCCCCACGCCCTCTCGTTCTCCTCGCGCGCCTCGCGACTCCGCCGGACCGCGCTGTCGAAGGCGTAGGAGTCGTAGCCGAAGAACAGTTCGTCCGCGCCCTCCCCGGAGACGACGCCCTTGACCCCGGCGGACCGCACGGCGTCCGCCAGCATCATGGCGGCCACGTTGTAGGTCTCCCGTTGCGGGTAGCAGCAGTGCCGGACCATCCGCTCGAACCCGGAGGCGATGTCGGCCGGACCGCACCGGATCTGCTCGTGCTTGCTCCCCACGGCGGCCGACACCTCCCGCTGGAAGCGGCCCTCGTCCAGCGAGGGGTCGTCGAACACCACCGAGAACGTCCGGACGGGGCGGTCGAGGAGGGCGGACGACTCCATCAGGATGGCGGTGGAGTCGAACCCGCCGCTCAGGTAGGCGCCGATCTCGACGTCCGCGCGCAGCCGGTCCCGCACCGACCGTCCGAGGCCGTCCCGGAGCGCCTCGCCGGAGACGGGCTCCGCCGCCTCCTCGAACTCGCCGTAGCGCCAGTAGCGCAGGGTCTCCCGGCCGTCCGCGCCGAACCGGACGGCGCAGCCCGGGGGAACCGCGCGCACCCCCTCCACGAGGGTGCGCGGCGCGACGATGTTCCCCAGACAGAAGTACTGGTCGACCGCGCCGACGTCCACCCTCCAGGGCTGTCGGACGCACCGCACGAGGGGCTTGATCTCCGAGCAGAAGTGGACCTCGTCGCCGACCTGCGTGTAGTACATCGGGCAGATGCCGAAGCGGTCCCTGGCCAGGTAGAGGGCGTTCTCGGCCCGGTCGAGGACGACGGTGGCGAACTGCCCGTCCACGTGGCGCAGACCCCGGACCCCGTAGCGGGCCACCAGCTCGGGGACGACGGCGACGTCGACGCCGTTGCCCCGCCGGTCGATCCCGAGCTCCTCGCACAGGGCCTCGGCGTTGTACACCTCGCCGTTGGTCATGGCCACGTAGCGGCCGCTGGCGTCCTCCGCGGGCTGCCAGCCGGCCACCAGGCCGGTCATGCCGAGCCGGCCGAGCTTCGCGGAGACCGTCGGCGTGTTCAGTGAGTAGGTCTCGTCGGGCCCGCGGTGCACCTGCCGCGCGTGCATCGCGGCCGCGACGCCGCGGTCGATCCGTCCGTTCGGGTTGAAGGTCCCGCACACTCCGCACATCGCGTTCACCCGCTCCGTTCGGGGAGCCGGTCGGTCAGCTCCCTGAGGTTCTCCGCCCGGAGCACGTCACGCACCCCGGCGTCCATCCAGCCGAGCTCCTTGAGCTTGTTGACCAGGAGCACCGTGGAGGCCGAATCGCCGCCGATGTCGAAGAAGTTGTCCTCCAGGCCGGCGTCGCCCACCCCCGTCAGGTGCCGGACCAGGCCGAGGACCCGCTGCTGCGGGGTGGCGGCGTCGTCCCCGGCCGGTTCGGGGCGGCGGCTCTCCCTGAGGGCGTCGCGGTCGACCTTGCCGTTGGGGGTGTAGGGCATCGACTCGACCCGCCGGAGCACCGAGGGGACCTTGTAGGAGTCGAGGACCGCCTCCAGGTGGCCGCGCATCTCCCGGGGGTCGGCGTCGCCCTGGTAGTAGCAGACCAGGGCGTCGGCCCCGGCCCCCTCCACGTCCGTGTGCGCCTCGGCGGTCACCACCGCCTCCTTGACGGAGTCGAGGCGGCACGCCGCGCTCTCGACCTCACCGGGGTCGATCCGGTAGCCGCGGACCTTCAGCTGCCGGTCCAGCCGTTCGACGAAGTAGAGCCGTCCGTCCCGGAGCTCGACGATGTCACCCGTCCGGTAGGCCCGGTTCCCGTCGTCGTCGACGAACGGACGCACGCCCTCCGCGGTCAGGTATCCGACCGCGACGCTGTCCCCGGTGATGACGAGTTCGCCGCGGGTCGCGCCGCCGCCCGTGTCGCCGTCGGACTCCCCCGGGAGGGGGGCGATGTCGTATCCGCAGTCGCCCACGATCTCGCCGAGGGGTACGGCGTCACCGCAGTCCTCCGGCGCCAGCGCGTCGGTGAGGAGGTTGCAGACGGTGGTCTCGGTGGTGCCGTAGGCGTTGTGGAAGTTCGCCGCCCGCGACCACGTGCGGACCACGGCGTGCCGGCACGCCCCGCCGCCGTTGATCACGTGCTCCAGGCTCATCGCGCCCGTCGGCTCGGTCGCCGTCAGCGCGAACGGCGTCGTCTTCAGGTGGGTGATCCGGAACTTCTCCAGGGTGCTCCGCAGCACCGGGCCCGGCGCCAGCAGGGTCTCGTCGACCACCACCAGACACGCGCCCGAGGTCAGCGTCCACAGGATCTCGGTGACGCACCCGTCGAAGGTCAGCCGGGCGAACTGCAGCGTGCGGCTCTCGGGGCCCAGCTCCAGTCGCCGCACATGGTCGCCGACCATGCGCGCCAGCGGACGCGCGCGCACCAGCACGCACTTGGGTTCGCCGGTGGAACCCGAGGTGTGGATGGCGTAACCGATCCCCTCCCGCGGCGGCACGGGCCCGGAGGACGGCCGCGTCCCCGCTTCGTCCCGCCACTCCGCCGGGGTCCGGACGAGTTCGGCCGCGGCCGACGGGCCGGTGCTCCTGGAGACCACGCCGACCCCGAGCGAGGCGACCTTGGCCCGGTTGGACGAGGCGCTGTCGCGCGGGTCGATGACGACGAACGGCCGCCGCGTCCGCAGAGCCGCGACCATCGCGACGATGGCGGCGGGGGTCCGTCCCGCCTCGATGCCCACGAACTCACCGGGGGCGGTGCGCGACTCGATCCGGGCGGCGAGGTCACGGACCCGTTCGCCGAAGTCCCGGTAGGTGATCACTCCCTCGGGGGTCTCGACCGCGCCCCGGTCGGGGTGCTCCCGGACGGCGCGCTCGATCGCGTCCACGACCGACATCTCTTCCACTCTCACTTCCTCAACCTCTCCGCGCTGGTCCGGCTAACGCACCGTGTGGGCGAGGGTGCCCACGCCCTCGACGACGGCCCTGACCGAGTCACCCGGGCTGATCACGGCCGCTCCCGGGGTCCCCGTGCACAGCACGGTCCCCGGGGTGAGGGTGCGCCCCGCCGTGAAGTACTCGACCAGGTAGCCCGGGTCGTACTTCATGTCGGACACGAGCGCCGAGGCGACGGTCTCGCCGTTGCGCACGGTCGACACCCGGATCGACCGGAGGGCGTCGTCGTCGAACTCGTCCAGGGTCACCAGCTGCGGCCCCACGCTGCAGAACGTGTCGAAGCCCTTGGCCCAGGGGATGTACCGGGGGTTCTCCCGGATCACGTCCTCCGCGGTCATGTCGAGGACGGCGGTGACGCCCGCGACGACCGACCGCCAGTCCTCACGCGGCACGTTCTTGCACTCCTCGCCGATGACCAGGCCCAGCTCCGCCTCGGCGGTCACCCGCTCGCTCTGGGACGGGAGTTCGATGTCCCGCCCGTTGTCGATGAGGCAGCCGCCCGGTCTCAGGTACGACCCTGGTCCCGAGGCGGGCTGTTCCGTCTCCAGGTCCTCGGAGTGGCGCCGGTAGTTGAGCCCGGCCCCCCAGATGTCACCGTCGCCCGCGACCGTGGCCGCGTCCTCCAGCCGGACCTCGGCCGACCGGGGCGCCGTGAGGGATGCGAGCAGCGTCGCGAGTTCGCCCAACCGCCGCGCGTCCACCAGGTCGGCGACACGGGTGCGGTCCTCGTACCCCGCGATGTCGGAGAGGGGCACCCAGCCCCCGCCGCGACTCGCGAGGACCCGGTACCCGTCTCCCGTGCCGAACCGTGCCAGTCTCACCGTGTTCCTCCTCGTTTCCCGTTGTTCAGACGGCCACGCCGACGGCGTGCCGGTGCTCGGCGACCCGCCGTGCGGCGGCCCGGATGTCGGTCTTGCGCGGGCCCCGGGGAGCCAGGTCGACGGCGGTCCGCATCACCGGGGCCGCGTCCACGCCGAATTCGGCGCACACCTCCTCGATCAGGGGGAAGAACCCGGAGTGGACGCCGATCACGCCGCCGAGGAGCTGCATGTTCCGGTCCTCGGGAATGGTGTCCAGGGCGACCCGGCAGAACTCCGCGAGCCTGGCCAGCTCCTCGTAGTCGTGGCGGTCGTCCCCGAGGATGCTGAGGATGCCGGCCAGCGACTCCAGTTCCGCGTTCCCGGCTCCGCGGCCGACGCCGTTGAGGGTTCCGTCCACGATCGCGGCGCCGGCGTCGAGCGCGGCGACGCTGTTGGCGTTGGCCATGCCGAGGTTGTCGTGGCCGTGGAAGCCGACGACGGGGGAGAGATCCCGGGCGACGGCCACGTACCGGCGGACGTCGTCGGGGAGCATCGAACCGTAGGAGTCCACGACGTAGAGCCCGGCGATGGCGGGGGTGACGCCGCCAAGCAGTTCGGGCCACTCCTCGGCCGGGGTGGCGCTCGACTTCATGACGTTGAGGTAGACCTGTCCGCAGATCTCGGTGGCGCGCTCGATGTAGTCGAGGTTCTCGGGGACCCGCTCGGCCTCCATACCGACGCGGACGAACGACATCCCCCGGTCGCAGAGCTCCTCCAGCGTCGTCAGGCGGCTGAAGCCGGGCTGCGCGAACATCCCCCACTCCGAGTCCGTCAGCTCCGCGCCCGCGATCTCGCACCACCGGCGGAGGTCGATGTTGCAGGCGCGGATACCGGACCGTTCGGCGTCGAAGCCCAGGCCGTGGCCGATCTCGACCCTGCGCACGGGGGTCTCGTTCAGGCGGCCGAGGAGCTCGACGACGAACTTCTCCTCGAACTGGAAATCGACCGCGTAGGAGCCGTCGCGCAGCGTCGCGTCGAACAGCTCCTTCTCCGTCGGGTCAAACTTCTTCTCGCGATCCACGGACATGCTCCATCCTCGGAATATCAGTGCTTTCTGAGGTCGACCGGATCAGATCTCACGGGAATCGGCCGAATGCCGCCTCCGCCGCCACGACCGCACACCCACAAAGACTTTCCACCACAGCCATCGCTCTGCCGAAAATCAACCGCGCCAAGAAATCGCAACGGCCAACGACACAGGAACTTACATGAGGCGCAATGGACTGTCCAGCACCCGAAAACCCGCACCAGACAGCCGTTAACGCAGCTCAGAGCTGTTTTCAAAAAGGCGCCGGGGACAATCACCGCCAGGGGTCGAGCCCCCCTAATCCGGAATTCAAACAGCCCTCAAGCACCCGTGGACCGCCTTTCCACGCATCCGTCCTACAAAAGAATCGCACGAATCAGTGACCGAGGCTCCGGGAAACCGGGGCCCGCTGTGTCCGCCAACGGATGGACGGCCAGGAGGTATGCCAGTGCACACGACGGTGTTGGACGATCTGCGGAGGGCTCTGCCCGAGCAGGACGTGCCGGCGGTCGAGGAATGCGCCACGAAGCTGTACGACGCCCTGCCCCGGAAGGACGATCTCGGCAGCAACACGGTGATGGTCGCCTACGGGGGCGGCAAGGACAGCGCGTACGCGGTCGCGTTCATGCGCGCGGTCCACCTGACCCTCGCCGAACGGCACGGCCGGACCTTCCGGCTGCGCGTGTCGACGCTGCGGCACTCCGGGATGCCCTACCCGGTGATGGCGAACATCGACCGCACCTACCGCGCGCTCGGGCTCTACGACGACCCGGACGCCGAACTGCTGCTGTTGGAGGGCGACCAGGTCCGGCCCTTCGCGCGGGACCTCCCCCTGCCCCACAGGCTCGTCGAGTTCAACCGGGTGGACATGCTCATGTCCGGCCACCGGACCTACGGTGACGGCCGCTCCACCTTCTGCAACGCCTGCAACCTGAACGTGGCGAACTCCTTCGGCGTCGGCGCCCGCCACGACGGCGGCGTGGATCTGATCGTCACCGGCGACTCACCGAAGGAGCAGCGCGACTACGCCCTGTGGATCCGGCGGCTGGCGCGGGAGGCCGGACTGAAGCCCGCGGACGCCCGGAAGGGGTTCAAGGGCACGCTGGAGACGCTCGACGGCCTGGCGCAGACCTACTTCCGGGAGATCCACGGACCGGAGAACGCGGACCGGATCGAGGAGCGCGGCGTCGCCTCGGACATCCCGCAGAAGCTGGCCTTCTTCTCGATCTACGACTACACGAGCTACGCGTCGGGGGCCCACTGGAAGCTCCTCACGGACTTCCTCGGCTTCGTCTTCGACGAGATCGCCTTCAACTTCACCGAGTCCGACTGCGCCAACCCCGCGCTCATGGCCCACCTGCGGGGGCTGCGGACCGAGTACGTGTACGGACGGACGTACGGGGAGGGCATCGACCAGTACGTCGACTTCGCGCTCGACCTGATGCGCCGGAAGGACTTCCCGGAGCACCTCGTCGAGGAGATCCGCGCGCGCTACGCCACCGAGGACGGGGTCGAGGCGATGCGCAAGGCGGCTACCCGGTACGGGGAGGAGACGTTCGGGCTGGAGACCGGGCACCTGGTCTGCATGGTCTACTCGCCCTTCGCGGGGCGCGCGGTGAACCTGCACGGCTACCTTGCCGCCGAGCACCCCGAACTCCTGGCCGACGAGGAGCGGATCCGCGCCGTGCTGGCGGGCCGGGCGGAGGACCAGGCGCTCGCCGCGCGCCTGGAGCGGATCAGCGGACTGAGCGTGACCGACCTGCGCGCGCTCCACGACGGTCCGGTGTGGTCGCCGTCGATGGACATGTCGACCCAGAGCGGCCTCCTCGCCCAGGTCACGGTCAGCGATCCCCACCAGGTGAGGATCAGGGCCAAGACCAGCCCCGAGGGCGACGAGGTGCTGGACCGGGTCTCGGGGCGCTGAACCGCCGCCAGGAGGCCGAGGCACGGGTCGGGGCGGCCACGTGAGGACACCGCGGCCGCCGGACCCGTGCCGTGGCCGCGGCGCCTTGTCGACTCGTCGTCCTGTCGACCTGTCGTCCCGGTTCTCGGCCGGACCGGGCCCCGACGGACCGGGACGCTCGTCGGGAAGGGGCGCCCCCGCCCGCGCCGGGCGGAGGGCGCGCCCGTCACGCGGGACCGATGTCCGCCCGCATCTCCGTGAACGACACCGCCCCGCCCGTACCCCGGTGCGCGGCGGTGCGGACGTCGAGGGACAGGTCGACGCGCGGGCGCGGCCACCGCTCGTGGGAGAGGCCGTGGACGCTGGTCTGGATCGTGCTGTCGACGAGTTCACGGGCCAGTCGCAGCATCTGCCCCGGCTCACCGGGGCGGGCGTTCGGGGACGAGATGCGTGGACGACCGACGACCGCGTGGCCGAGTTCTCCACCACGTTCATGTGGGGGAGCAGGTCGAACCGCTGGAAGACCGCGCCGACCTCCCGGCACTGGGCGGCGATCCCGCGTTCGCGCCTCTCGTGGAGCCTCTCGCCCCGCTGGCGGTAGCCCACCGGGCGCCCGTTCATCCGCGGCCGCCCGCCGTTGGTCTTCTCCCGGTGGTTGACGCACCTCGGGAAGGTCGACTCGTCCGAACCCGACGGTCCGAGGACGCAGCAGACCTCTCCCGCACGGACCCGGAGATCGATGCCCCTGAGGGCCTCCGTCCTGCCGAAGCGCTGGCGCACGCATCGGCGGCGCTAGGGCGGATCACGACCGGAAGCCGTTTTACTGACCAGTAAGTAACTTCTATCCCGCCAGGCATGGTGACGCGGAGCACATGGGCCTATCTTCTCTGGCGTGATGGTCCCCCCATCGCACCCATCCCCACCACCCCCCCACCCCCTTCACACCCCCACGCACGCCCGCCGTGCGGTGAAAGGCCCCCGCTGATGATCCGTCGCTCCTGTTACACGCTGCTCTGCGCCCTCCTGCTGCTCGTCGCCTCCCCCCTCACCGCGAACGCCGAGTCGGGCGTCCACTACGTCGCCCTCGGGGACTCCTACTCGTCCGGCACGGGCGCGGGGTACTACGACCTCTCGTACTCCTGCCAGCGGTCCTCCCGGGCCTACCCCGCGCTCTGGGCCGAGCGGAACGCCGTCCGGTCCTTCAGCTTCGACGCCTGCAGCGGAGCGACGTCCGCGACCGTGCGCAGCGACCAGCTCGGCGCCCTGTCCGCCCAGACCACCCTGGTCAGCGTCACCAGCGGAGGCAACGACGCCGGGTTCGTCGACGTCGTCCTGGCCTGCCGGACCGGAACGGACCAGGACTGCTTCTCCGCCCTGGACGACGCCGAGCTCTACATCGCCGAGAGCCTGCCCGGTGAGCTGGACCTGCTCTACACGGACATCCGCGCGGGAGCCCCGTCGGCCCACGTCGTCGTGCTGGGCTACCCCCGCCTGTACGAGACGACGAGCTGCTTCGGCGCCATCAGCGTCGAGCGCCGTGAACGCCTCAACGCCACTGCCGACACCCTCAACGCGGCGATCCGCGACAGGGCGAGCGCCCACGGGTTCGCCTTCGCTGACGTGAGCCCCGCATTCGAGGGCAGGCGCATCTGCTCCTCCTCGCCCTGGATCCACGGTCCCACCTGGCCGCTGTCGAGCTCCTACCACCCGAACAGCGGCGGCCACGACTCCGGATACCTCCCCGTGCTGGCCGGAGCCGTCGGCTAGAAAGACCGGAGGACACGTGTGGGCCGCGGTTTCCCGACGCCGGGAGGCCGCGGCCCACCCGTACTCGCGCCCCGGCGGCGCGACCGGGCGGCGCGGCCGTCAGGCCCGGGCGCGCTCCTCGGACACCGCGCGCAGCCGGTCGGGGTCGTGCGCGGCCACCCGGTGGTGCGGGTCGGCGTCCGTCGCCAGCAGGCACAGGAGTTCGGCGCCGATGTTGCCGGTGGGACCGGTCAGAACGACCACACGGCCACACCGCTCCGGCCCCGGCGGATTCCCCCGGTGGAGGCCACGGCCGTCACACCGGTTGCGGCCTGCGGACCCGCCCCTCCCGCCTCCTGACCGGTCTGGTCACCTGTTTGGCCACACACGGCGGCATCCCCGGAACGGCCTCCGCCGCACGGCGCCGGTAGACGCCGGGCGAGACGCCGAGCAGCTCGGTGAAGCGGGTGCTGAAGGTGCCCAGCGACGAGCAGCCGACCGCGAAACAGACCTCGGTGACGCTGAGGTCGCCGCGCCGCAGCAGCGCCGCCGCACGCTCGACGCGGCGGGTCATCAGGTACGCGTACGGGGATTCGCCGTAGGCCAGCCTGAACTGGCGGCTCAGGTGGCCGGCGGACATGTGCGCGCCGCGGGCGAGCGCCTCCACGTTCAGCGGCCGGGCGTACTCCCGGTCGATCCGGTCGCGGACGCCGCGCAGTCGCGCGAGGTCGTCCAGGCTCCGCGCCTGCGCGCGGGCACGCCCCCACGAGGGGTGACACATGGGAGAACTCCCTCTCATCGGGGGTGGGGGCGCGCCCGGGCGACGCGGCCCGGGTGCGCCACGGCGAGGACCGGGCGGCTCAGCGCACCTCCTGGATGCGGACCAGGTTGCCCGCCGGGTCGCGGAAGGCGCAGTCGCGGACGCCGTACGGCTGCTCGGTCGGCTCCTGAACCACCTCGGCGTTCCTGGCCTGCACCTTCTCGAAGGTGCCGTCGAGGTCCGGGGTGGCCAGCAGGATCCAGCCGTAGGTGCCCTTGGCCATCATCTCGGCGATGGTGCGGCGCTCGTCCTCGGTGATCCCGGGGTCGGCGGCCGGCGGCGCCAGGAGGATGGACGTGCCGGGCTGACCCGCGGGGCCGACCGTGATCCAGCGCATCCTTCCCTGTCCGACGTCGGTGCGGACCTCGAAGCCGAGGACGTCGCGGTAGAAGGCCAGGGACGCGTCCGGGTCGTCGTGCGGAAGGACGGTCGTGTGAATGGTGATGTCCATGTCGATCAGCCTAGGGACCGCCCCGTGACCCGCGCTTCTCGATTCCTGACCGGCCCGGGATCAGTCGCGGACGACCTCGTACCGCAGGCAGGCGAAGGGTCCCTTGAGTCCGGCCTCCAACGCGCGCAGCCGCACCCGCCCGTCCAACAGGGGAGCGCCCCCGCCCAGGCTGACCGGGGCAACGGACACGACGACCTCGTCGAGCAGACCCAGCCGGGCCAGATCGGCGGCCAGACGGCCGCCGCCGACCACCCACACGTCGCGCCCGCCCGCGGCTCCGGCCATGTCCGCGTGCAGGTCCCGCAGCTCCTGGTCGGTGTCGGCGCTGGCGAAGCGCAGGTCACCCTCGACCCGGGGAAGCTCGCGGTGGGTGAGGATCCAGGTGGGCGCCTGGTAGGGCCAGGGCTCGCCGCCCGTGTGCTCCCTGACCCACTCGTAGGTGGTCGCGCCCATCACGATCGCGCCCGCGTTCTCGATGAACTCCTCGGTCTCCCGGAGGGCCTCGCCGCCCTCGGGTCCCGGTTCGGCCCCCTCCACCGCGAACAGCCACTCCAGGGAGCCGTCCCGGTCGGCGATGAACCCGTCGAGGCTGGTGGCGGTGTTGTAGACGGTCCTCACTGTGTGTCCCCTCGTCGTTCGTTGCGGTCGTGCAGCCACTCCAGCGGGTCACCGTGGTCGACCTCGGCCCCGGCCGAGCGCAGCATGTGCCGGACGGCCTGCCTGCGGTGCGCCGAGTACGTCAGCACGTGCGCCACGACCCCGCCGAGCAGGAAACTCTCCGGCGGATCGCACAGGGCGTCGATGAGCCGGTCGCCCCAGGCGCCCCGGCGGCCGATGTCGTCCACGGCCGCGATCCAGCGCGCCCCCGCCTCCTCGTGGCGGGACCGCAGCGACTCCGGATCGTCGGCCCCCCGTTCGGGGAAGTCCGCTCCCTCGATCGAGGCGAGCCAGACCTCCTTGGTCCGCACCAGGCGCTCCAGGACGGCGGCTACGGACCCCTCCGGGCCGTCCCAGGACAGGACGGTGCGGCCGGGGTCCCACACCCTCCGGTAGTCCTCCTCGGGCAGGTCCGCGGCCAGACGGATGAGGAAGGCCGTGTCTTCCACGTCGTGGTGGACCTGCAACGCGATCGGGTCCATGCCGGGGCGGCTCCTCGGGTTCCCCTCCACCCACAGGTGGAGCGGCGGGTGGAAGTGGACGCCGTTGGGGGAGGGCAGCCACCGCCCGCCTCCCGCGGTGGTGGCGCTGGGCGGGTGTCCGAAGGCTCGGCTGAAGGCGCGGGTGAACCCCTCCACCGACGCGTATCCGGCGGCGAAGGCCGCGTCGGTGACGCTCGTGCCCTGACCGATCTGCCAGGCGGCCCGCTCCAACAGGACCCGGCGGCGCAGCGCCACCGGCGACTCCCCGGTGTCCCGGGAGAGCCTTCGGCTGAAGTGGAACGGTGAGGAGTGGGCGCGGCCGGCCATGTCCGACAGGCACGTGCTGTCCTCGTCCAGGACCGCGTCCAGGAGTTCGCGCAGACGGTCGCGCCCCAAGGGCGGTTCGTCGGTGGGAACGCTCATACGGCCAGTATGTTCGCGTGGCGGTCGGCGTCGCTTGACCGTTCTTGCCCCGTGCCGGCGGCCCGCCGTGGACACGTCGACATGGCGATTCGGGTCTTCGTCGACTCCGTGTCCGGCCGTGTCGCCCGACACCGGCAACCGGGCGCCGACACCGGCGCTCCGTCGGCGTCGGCGAACCGCGGCGGCGACGCCCTTCCGCGTCGGCGGGGAACCCGGACCGTCGTCCACAAGCTGTGGAAAACCGTCGGCCGCGTGTTCGCGCGCTCCCGGCCGGACGGACCCGCGGCGACGCCGCGCTCCTGGCCCGTCCCACCCCGGCAGGCCGGCGCCCGCCTTCGATATCGTGTTTCGATATCGGAACACGATGCCCGGTCACGACCTCCCGCCATGAAGGAGCCCGACCATGCCCCTGCCGACGACGGGAACCCTCCGGGCGGTGCGCGGATGAGCGGCCAGGCCGCCACCGCGCCCGCCGCGACCGCGCGCGGGACGGTCGGTGAGGTCTTCCGGACCTTCCTGCTACTGGGGCTGACCTCGTTCGGCGGCCCGGTGGCGCACCTGGGCTACTTCCGCGACGCGTTCGTCGCCCGGCGGAGCTGGCTCACCGAGGCCGCCTACGCCGACCTGGTGGCACTGTGCCAGTTCCTGCCCGGCCCCGCCTCCAGCCAGGTCGGCATGGCCATCGGGCTGCGCCGCGCCGGATACGCCGGAATGGCCGCCGCCTGGGTCGCCTTCACCCTTCCTTCGGCCGCGCTGCTGGCCGCCGTCGCCCTGGGGGTGCGGGCCATCGGCGCCGAACCCGGAGCCGGGTGGCTGCTGGGCCTGAAGGCGGCGGCGGTGGCCGTGGTCGCCCACGCCGTGGTCGGCATGGCCAAGAACCTGGCCTCGGGGCGGCGCCAGGCCGCGATCGCGGTCGCCGCACTGGTCCTGGTCCTGCTGCTGCCCTCGGCCCTGAGCCAGGTCGCGGCCATCACCCTGGGCGCCCTGGCGGGCGTGTTCTGGCTCACCGCGACGACGCCCCCCGACGACGGGGCGGCCGGGGCGGGCGTCCCCGTGCGGCGCCGGACCGCCGTGGTCTGCCTGGCGGTGTTCGCGGCCCTGCTGGCGGGGCTGCCCGTACTGGCCGCCCTGACCGGCGCCACGGCCGCGGGGACGGTGGACGGCTTCTACCGCGCCGGATCGCTCGTCTTCGGCGGCGGGCACGTGGTCCTACCGCTGTTGGAGGCCGAGGTGGTGGGCGCCGGAGCGGTGGACCACGAGTCGTTCCTGGCCGGGTACGGCGCCGCGCAGGCCGTTCCCGGCCCCCTGTTCACCTTCGCCGCCTACCTGGGCGCCCTCATGCCCGTGGCAGGCAGCCCGCTGCTGGGGGCGGCGATCGCCCTGGGTGCGGTTTTCCTGCCCTCGACCCTGCTGGTGGTGGGCGCGCTGCCGTTCTGGGAGCGGCTGCGCACCGCGCCGCGCGCCCGGCGGGCGGTGGCCGGGGCGGGTGCGGCGGTGGTGGGAATCCTCGCCGCGGCCCTGTACGACCCGGTCTTCACCCAGGGCGTCGTCTCGCCCGCGACGATGGCCCTGGCCGCGGTCGCGTTCGTGGCCCTGGCGGTGTGGCGTGTCCCGGCCTGGGCGGTCGTCCTGGGGGCCGGCGCGGTCGGCTTCCTCGCCCTGTGACCCGCGACGCTCCCCGTCCGGCGGAACGGGCGGTTCGGTGAGCCGCTGGGTTGGCGGCGCGCTCAGTCGGTTCCCTGGTCGCCGAGCACCTCGCGCGCCAGTTCCCTGAGCGCGGCACGGTCCTGTTCCAGAACCCGTCTGCCCGCCTCCGTGGCCCGGTAGAGACGTCGGGTGCGCCCCTGGACCACGTCCTGCCGGGAGACCAGCAGTCCGTCGGACTCCAGGCGGTGCAGGGTGGGATAGAGGGTGCCGGGGCTGATGTCGTATCCGTGGGAGGCCAGCTCCCGGGTCATCCACGCGCCGTGGATCTCCTCCTCGGCGGCGTGATGGAGGATGTGCAGCCGTATCGCTCCCCGGATGAAGTCCCGCACGCCCGGCCTCCTCACTCTCTCCCCGGGGCGCCCCGGTGTCCCCGAACCGATATCGGATCACGATATCCACACTCGGGGCGCCCACCCCGTCAGAGGAGGGGGCGGGTCCGCTCACGCCGTGCCGTCAGCCCTCCCGCCGGGCGCTGATCTCGGTGATCAACCGCTCGACGCGCGTCCTGATCTCGTCGCGGATGGGGCGGACGGCCTCGACGCCCTGTCCGGCGGGGTCGGGCAGGGACCAGTCGAGGTAGCGCTTGCCGGGGAAGATCGGGCAGGTGTCCCCACAGCCCATCGTGACGCACACGTCGGAGGCTTCGACGGCCTCGGCGGTGAGGATCTTCGGGCGCTGGTCGGTGATGTCGATGCCGACCTCGGCCATCGCCTCCACCACGGCGGGGTTGAGTTCGTCGACCGGAGCCGATCCGGCCGAGCGGACCTCGATCCGGTCTCCGGCCAGGTGGCTGAGCCAGGCGGCGGCCATCTGGGAGCGGCCCGCGTTGTGCACGCACACGAACAGGACGGACGGTGTGTCGAGGTGGGTCATGACGTGGGCCTTCTCGTCGGGGCGGGAACAGGGTGGACCGGTACGGGGTCCCGTTCAACGCATCAGCGTTCGATGATGGGATAATATCAGCCCATGCTGATGTCAGTTGAAGGTGATCTGATGAAGGCGCTGGCGGATCCGCTGCGGATGCGGATCGTGGCCCTTCTCGCCCGCGAGACCCTGTGCACCACCCACCTGGTCGCCGAGACCGGCGCCAGGCAGACCAACCTGTCCAACCACCTGCGGATCCTGCGCGAGGCCGGGGTGGTCGGGACCGAGCCGTGCGGACGCTACACCTACTACCGGCTCCGCCCCGAGGCCCTGGAGGGGCTGGCCGGAGCCCTGGGCGAACTCGCCGCCGCCGCCCGCGCCACGGCCGCCGCCGACCGGAAGCGGGCGTGCACGTGACCCGCACCGCCCCCCGACCCCCCGACGCGCCGGTCGTCGCCCGCCTGTCCACCCTCGACCGGTTCCTCGCGGTCTGGATCCTGCTCGCCGTGGCCGTCGGCCTGGGCCTGGGCCGCCTGGTGCCCGGCCTGGACACCGCGCTGGCCGCCCTGGAGGTGGGCGGGATCTCCCTGCCCATCGCCCTGGGGCTGCTCGTGATGATGTACCCGGTGCTGGCCAAGGTCCGCTACGACCGCCTGGACACCGTCACCGGCGACCGCCGCCTGCTCGTCTCCTCGCTGGTGGTCAACTGGGCGCTCGGTCCCGCGGTGATGTTCGCGCTGGCCTGGATCTTCCTGGCCGACCTGCCCGAGTACCGCACCGGCCTGATCATCGTCGGCCTGGCCCGCTGCATCGCCATGGTCGTCATCTGGAACGACCTGGCCTGCGGCGACCGCGAGGCCGCCGCCGTGCTGGTGGCCCTCAACTCCCTCTTCCAGGTGCTCGCCTTCGGCGCCCTGGGCTGGTTCTACCTCGACCTGCTCCCCGGCTGGCTGGGCCTGGACACCTCGGGTCTGGACGTCCCGGCCTGGCTGATCGCCCTCAACGTGGTGATCTTCCTCGGGGTGCCGCTGGCCGCGGGCTTCCTCACCCGGCGGCTGGGGGAGCGGCGGATGGGCCGGGAACGGTACGAGAGCGTGTTCCTGCCCCGGATCGGTCCCTGGGCGCTGTACGGGCTGCTGTTCACGATCGTGCTGCTGTTCGCCCTGCAGGGCGGCGCCATCACCGGCCGACCGCTGGACGTGGCCCGCATCGCGATCCCGTTGCTGGCCTACTTCGTCCTCATGTGGTTCGGCGCCTTCGCCCTGGGCAAGGCGCTCGGGATGGGCTACGACCGCACCGCCACGCTCGCCTTCACCGCGGCGGGCAACAACTTCGAACTGGCGATCGCCGTGGCCATCGCCACCTTCGGCGTCACCTCGGGCCAGGCGCTGGCCGGGGTCGTGGGACCGCTGATCGAGGTGCCGGTCCTGGTGGCCCTGGTGTACGTGTCACTGGCCTGGCGCGGAGGGTTCACCGCCCGACGCGGGTAGCGCCCCGCCGGGCGGGACCCACCGCGGAGCGGGTACACACGGGTCCTGCCCCTGGCCACGTCCCATCACCGTCAACGAGGTGTCGGGCCGCGGAGCACCCGACACGCACGGAGAGGCCGAGGATGCGCACGGAGGAACACACGGTCGACGTCGCGGTCGTGGGCGGCGGACAGGCCGGACTCGCGGCGGGGTACTTCCTGCGCCGGGCGAAGATCGACCACGTCATCCTGGACGGCGGTGCCGCGCCGGGCGGGTCGTGGACCGGGTACTGGCGCTCGCTGCGGCTGTTCTCACCCGCCGGGCACAGCATGCTTCCGGGCTGGTGGATGCCGGCCGAGGACGGCCACGAGTACCCGAGCGCGGCACACGTGGCCTGGTACCTGGCCGAGTACGAGCGCCGCTACGCGCTTCCGGTGCG
This sequence comes from Nocardiopsis sp. FIRDI 009, assembly GCF_003386285.1. Lineage (GTDB taxonomy): Bacteria > Actinomycetota > Actinomycetes > Streptosporangiales > Streptosporangiaceae > Nocardiopsis. The sequence continues at coordinate 148,008 of NZ_QPNC01000024.1, read as the reverse complement.
CCGTCCCGTCCACGTGAGAGGCGTGGAGCGGACGGACCGGGCCCTGCGCGTGGTCACCGAGCGGGGCGTGTGGCGGGCCCGGTACGTCATCAGCGCCACCGGCACCTGGGGCAGCCCCCACATCCCGAGCGTCCCGGGACGCTCGGAGTTCCGGCACAGACAACTGCACACCGTCGACTACCGGGCCCCGGAGGAGTTCACCGGGCAGCGGGTCGTCGTGGTCGGCGGCGGCAACTCCGCCGCACAGATCCTCGCCGAACTCTCCCGGGTCGCCGAGACCACCTGGACCACAGCGCGCCCGCCCCGTTTCCTCCCCGACGACGTGGACGGACGCGCCCTGTTCGACATCGCCACCAGGCGCCAGCGGGCCGAACGGAACGGCGACCGGACCGTGCGGGGACTCGGCGACCTGGGTGACATCGTGATGGTGCCGTCCGTCAGGGAGGCCCGCGACCGCGGGGCGCTCAAGGCCGAGCCGATGTTCGACCGGCTCAGCCGCACCGGCGTGGTGTGGGCGGACGGCACCGAACTGGCGTGCGACGCCGTCGTGTGGTGCACGGGTTTCCGGCCGGTTCTGGGGCACCTGGCGCCGCTGGAGCCGTTCGACGCCGACGGCCGGATTCCCGTGGACGGAAATCGCAGTCTCCGGGAGCCGCGGCTGTTCCTGCTGGGCTACGGCGACTGGACCGGGGCGGCCTCGGCCACGCTCGTCGGAGCCGGGCGCACGGCCAAGGCGACGGTCGCCGGGATCGCCGAGGCCCTGGCTCACGAACGGTAGCTCTCCCGGGCGCGTGCGGACCCGGGTCGGCTGAACAGCGCCGCCACGGCACCTGTCGCCGCCAGGGCGCTCATCGCCCCGAACGCCGCCGGGTACCCGCCCAGTGATCCGGCCAGGGCCACACCGATCCAGGGGGCCAGGGCGGAAGCCAACATCAGCGGGACGTGCATCACCCCGCTGACCGAGGCGTAGACCGCCGTGCCCCACCGGTCGGCCACCGCCGTGGCCTGGAGCAGGGTGAGCACACCGCGTGCCGTTCCCGCCAGGACCGCGACCGCCACGACCAGGCCCCAGGGGCCGGGCACCAGCGCCAGGAGCAGGGACGCGGTCGCGCACGCGCCCAGGACGAGCGCCGTTCGGGGGACGGGGGAGGTCCTCCGTTCCAGGTGCGGGTAGACCAGTCGCCCCGCCACCTGGCCGAGTCCGCCCAGGCCCAGCGCCCAGGCCGCGGTCGTGGTGTCGAAACCACGGGACTCCAGGAGGGGGACGAGGTTGACCACACCGGCGTGCACGGTCAGCGCCCCCGCCGTCAGGGCCGTGGCCAGCGTCCAGAAGGCGCGGCTGCGGACCACCGCCCCCGTCGTCGGCCCCGGTCCGCCGGGGCTCTCGTCCGTGTCGATCCCCGCCCAGTCGCGGGGGAGGGCGAAGGCGTGGAGCGGCACGACCACCACGGCGACGACTCCGGTCAGCGCCAGGTAGGCGCCCCGCCACCCCCACGCCTGCTCCAAGGCCGCGGTCACGGGCGCGAAGACGGTGCTCGCCAATCCGGCGACGAGTGTCAACGCGGTCAGCGCCCGTACGCGTGCGCCGCCGTACCAACGGGTGAGAGCGGCGAAGGCGGGCGGGTAGTACAGTCCGGACATGGCGGTTCCGGCCACGATCCAGGCCAGGGCGAAGAGGCCCGTGCTCGGGGCCAGGGCGATGCCCGCCAGGGCCGGGACGGCGACCACGGACGCCGCGGTCATCACCGGTCGGGGGCCGTGTGCCTGCAACAGCCTTCCCACGAGGACTCCGGTCAGCCCCGCCGTGACCTGGGCCGCGGAGAACAGGGCGGTGACCTGGCCGGAGGGCCAGCCGGTGTCGGCGGTGATCGCCGTGACCAGGACCGGGAAGGCGTAGAACAGCACCCCGTAGCTCGTGGTGACGGTGACGCACAGGACCGCCAGCCCCCGGCGCGCTCCGACCACGGGTACGGAGGCGCCGGAGGCACCGACGCGCACGGGTCTCACGGGGTCCGGGCCGGTGCGGTGAGCTCGACCTCCTGGGGGGCGCCCACCGAGCAGCAGCCGTTGCCGGCCTCGGCCGCCGCCTCGGCCTCGGAGGCGTCGGACAGGCCGGAGCCGCTGCAGACCCCGGTCTCGGGCAGGACCAGCTCCACCCGTTCGGCCGCCGCGTGGTCCCCGGCGACGCGCGCGGCGATACTGCGCACCTGCTCGTATCCGGTCAGGGCCAGGAACGTGGGAGCGCGACCGTAGGACTTCATCCCCGCCAGGTAGAAGTCCTTCTCGGGGTGGGACAGCTCCTTGGCTCCGTGGGGGTAGACCGTGCCGCAGGAGTGCACGTTGGGGTCGATGAGCGGGGCCAGTTCCACCGGGGCCTGGAGCGTCGGGTCCACCTCCAGCCGGATCTCGGAGAGGATCGACAGGTCCGGGCGGAACCCGGTCAGCGCCACCACCGCGTCCACCGGCTCCAGCGACCGGTCGTCCTCGTCCACCAGCACCGGACGCCCGCGCTCCACACGGACCTCGGCGGTCCGGAAGCCGGTGACGACCCGGATGTGCCCGGCCTCGACCGCCGCCCTGGCCCGGAGCCCCAGGGCCCCGCGCTCGGCGAGCTGGTCGGCCTCCCCTCCTCCGAAGGCGTCACCGACCTCGCCCCGACGCAGCACCCACACCGCCCTGGTCCCGGGCGCCTCCTCGGCGAGCGCGGCGAGGGCGACCAGGGTGGTCAGGGCTGAGTGGCCCCGTCCCACCACCGCCGTGGTACGGCCGGCGTGCCGGTCCCGCACCCGCGGATCCGCCAGATCGGGGATCCGGTAGGAGATGAGGTCCTCGGCGGTCTCCTCGCCCAGGGCGGGCAGCCCGTCGGCGCCCAGCGGGTTCGGCGACCCCCACGTCCCGGAGGCGTCCACCACCGCACGCGCCAGGACGCGCTCCTCGCCTCGTCCGGTGCGCACCCGTACCGTGAAGGGCTGCCGTTCCCGCTCCGCGTCGACCACGCGATCCCTGCCCAGGCGGCTAACCCCCGTCACCTCGGCGCCGAACCGCACCCGGTCGCCCAGGACATCGGCCAGCGGAGCCAGGTAGGTCTCGACCCACTCTCGCCCCGTCGGGTAGACGTCGTCGGCCGGACGCCGCCAACCGGCGTCGGTGAGCAGCTTCTCCGCCGCCGGGGCCACCAGGTCGCGCCAGGAGGAGAACAGGCGCACGTGCCCCCACTCCGAGACCGCGGCCCCGGCCCGTCCTCCCCTCTCCAACACCAGCACCGGGAGGTCCCGCTCGACCAGCTCGGCCGCCGCCGCCAGCCCGGAGGGCCCCGCGCCGATCACCACCACCGGAAGCTCTACGGTCATGACACACCCTTCCATCGATGAGCATCTATGCAATGCGACTCTATCGATGCGTGTCGATGGACGCAAGCATCGATATGCGTCGATAATGGAGGTATGAGTATGTTGCCCGCGCAACGCGATGATCACGTGCTGTCACCCGCCGACGCCGAGACCTACGCCGCCTGGTTCGCCTGCCTGGCCGAACCCATGCGCGTCCGCCTGCTGCACGCCATCGCCACCGCCTCGGGGCCGATCAGCGTCGGAGAACTCGCCGAGTCGGTGGACATCCGCCAGCCCACGGTCTCCCACCACCTGCGCAAGCTCGCCGACGTGGGCTTCGTGACCCTGACCAAGGCGGGCACCACGACCCGGGTGGCGGTCAACCCGACCTGCTGCACGGGCCTGCCCCACGCCGCCGACGCCGTCATGGGCGTGCTCAACACCCGCCCCTGCTGCCCCACCGACCTGCCCCCGGGCGTCACCACGCGCGCCATGACCGACGCGGACCTGGACACGGTGCGGGAGATCTACGCCCAGGGCGTCGCCACCGACCACGCCACCTTCGAAACCGAGGTCCCGGGGGCCGAGGGGTTGGAGAACACGTGGCTCTCCGGGCATCGTTGGGTCGCCGAGGCCGACGGGCGCGTGGTCGGTTGGGCCGCCGCCGCGCCCGTCTCCTCGCGCGAGGTCTACGCCGGGGTGGCCGAGACCTCGGTCTACGTGGCCGAGGACGCCCGCGGCCGGGGGGTGGGCAAGGCACTGCTGCACCGCCAGGTCACCGAGGCCGACGCCGCCGGGCTCTGGACCCTGCAGACGTCGATCTTCCCCGAGAACCGCGCGGGCCTCGCCCTGCACCACCAGGCGGGTTTCCGCACCGTCGGCGTACGGGAGCGCATCGCCCGCCACCGCGGCGCATGGCGCGACACCGTTCTGCTCGAACGCCGCCGCCGGGCCGACGGCGGGGTGGCCGGCGACGCGCCCCGCACCGACGGCCCCGGCTGTTCGGACTGCTGAACGCCGCCGACGCGTGCTCTCGGTCCGGGCCAGCGGCGACGTCGGCTCCCGGCCCGGCGGGAACTCCGTTCGGGACGCTCTAGGTGAGCGCCGCGATCACCGCCCGCTCGTCACCCCACCGGGCGCGGAGTCGGCGCCGCCCCTCGGGCTCGTGATCCAGGACGTACGGGAGCAGCACCCGTCCGCCCTGGGCCGTTCCGGCGCCATCCCCGCCGGTCCCGGGCTCGGTGGAGACCAGGACCTGCTGCGCCCTCCGCTCCACCAGACGGCCGTCCTCCCAGACCTCCAGCTCCGCCTGCTCCTGCTCACCGGCCAGGGCCCGCCGGTAACACGCGACGGCCACCTCGTCCTTGGTCCCGTCGTAGACCCAGCGCGTTCCCAGAGTGGAATGCTCCATGGTGCCGACGAGATGGTCGTCGTGACCGGGCAGTGGCGCGCCCCGGTAGGTCAACGGCAGGTGGATGAGGCGGTCCCCGCGCCGAAGCAGGAACGACTCCACCCCGACCTCCCCTTCCGGATCGTCGAATCTGTACTTCCCGAGCACCTGGTCAGGGCCTCGCCCCGCCCACGGACGCCCGTCCAGCCAGGCTCCGATCAGGATCTCTTTACTCGGCGTGATAGTGGCCTTGTGAATGATCGCCATGTGACCAGTGTCCAACACCGGACTTCGGGAAGGGATATCGACCCCTACCCGATTCCGGGCATCCCACGCGGGACGTGGTCGCGCCGCGGACCCCGGCACCCGGAAATCCCGTGGTGGGCTCGTGTGTGATTGCCATGCAGCCGCTGTCCGCGCACGAAACCAACGCGCCACCCCTCGGACCACCGACAAACCGGAGCCGGCACGGCAATCCAGAGAAAGCGCACGCATTGTCGCACAACCGGGGATCGTGAATCCAGGTGTGCGCCCCGTCGTGGAACGCGATTCTCGCACCCGAGCCGCCCACCCTCCCCGGGGTGCACCCGGGCCCCGGGCGAACGGCGCCGAAGCCCTCCGATCCGCGCGGGACGTTCGTTCACGGCAGCGACGCGTAAGAGATCGGATGAACCGATCAAACACAGCGATCCACATGTACTACCCAGAGTGATAAATACAGCTCCTTGGCCTCCTCATGAACCTGGAAGACCGACCGCCGAGAAGATGACTCAGCAGTGACTGAGGAATTTCCTCAGTCGGACAGCGGCCGACCCACTGGTTCGCGACTTCGCGGACCCGACGACCGCGGCTCCGCGCTCAACGATGACCGCATAACTCCACAAACAACCACCAAAGCGGCATTTCACATCCCCGCCACTTCTTCATCACCGCCCCCGGGCACAGGCCAACCGGAACCCTGACCCCAGCCCGAACGATCGGCTCATTGACAGCCACCCCCGCGATTCATACCTTCTTCGTCGCACCTCCTCCGCAGCCAGAATTCACGGTCCGGAGATCCGTTGACAGCCACCCCCGCGACCGGGTCAAATAACGGCGAAGAAAAGCAGCGAAGGAATAAAGGAATAAATGACGATCACTCCCGGGAAATCAGGTTCCCGACGCCGAGAAACAGACCATGACCCACTCGACCCCGAGAATCTGACGGTCTGCGCGGAGAATGCCCTGGATCTGTCCCACGTCCTCTCACCGGCGGCCTCCGCGTCGGCGCCGACCCTGGGGAACGGTCTGCGAGGCTCCCTCCACACGGCACCGCACGACCTCGCACGCACGCCGCACACGCCGACCCGCCTGCTCGGCGTACACAATCCCACTGAGACCCCCGCGAGTTTCACCGTCGCCGACTGTTTTCCCGACGTGTCCACGGGCACGGCCCATCTGGTATTCATCGCCGGATCAGTCGAGACCTCGGGGCGAGGCCGAACGGACCTCCGTCTCCTTCTGCGGCCGGGGGCCCACGTCTGGCTGGCCCAGACCGAGGCGCCGCTTCCCTCCCGCACGCCGTCCGGTCCGGAAGGGGCCGCGGAGCGATGACCCCCTCCTCGAAGGACACTCAGCGGACCGCGCTCATCACCGGCGCCGGAAGCGGGATCGGCGCGGCCACCGCCCACCGATTGGCCGTCGAGGGCTACCACGTCGTCCTGACCGGCCGGCGGGTGAGCGCCCTGGAGCAGGTCGCCAAGCGCATCACGTCGGGCGGGATGACGGCCGACGTCCGGCCCATGGACGTCACCGATCCGTCGGCCGTCGCGACCGTCGTCGACGACCTGGCCCGCTGCGACGTCCTCGTCAACAACGCCGGCGGCGCCATCGGGACCGAGACGGTCGCCGACGCCGACCCCGCCGACTGGCGCACCATGTTCGAGACGAACGTCATGGGAGCGCTCACCACCACGCGGGCCCTGCTCCCCCTGCTCACCGCGAGCGGCGACGGAACCGTGGTCATCATCTCCTCCACCGCCGCCTTCACCGTCTACGAGGGCGGCGGAGGGTACAGCGCCGCCAAGCACGCCGAACACGCCCTGGCCGGAACCCTGCGCCTGGAGCTGTGCGGCCAGCCCGTGCGCGTCGTCGAGATCGCCCCGGGCATGGTGCGCACCGAGGAGTTCTCCCTCAACCGCTACCGCGGAGACGCCGACCGCGCCGCGGCCGTCTACGCGGGGGTCGACCAGCCCCTCGTGGCCGAGGACATCGCCGACACCGTCGCCTGGACGGTCACCCGACCCTCCCACGTGAACGTCGACTTCCTCGTCGTACGCCCCCGCGCCCAGGCCGCCCAGCACAAGGTCCACCGGCGGGGCTGACCGCCTCCCGCCGGTCCCACCCCCACGTCCCCTCTGCACAAGGATGGACACAGCTGTGACACGACCGACCCGCAATCCGATCATGGACCTCCCCGAGGTCGGCATCACCCCCGTCAGGAAGGACGTCGACGCCACGGTCGCCGTCGTCGGCTCGAAGAGCTACACCAACCGGTTCCTGGCGATCGCGGGACTGGCCTCCGAGCCGACCGTCCTGCGCCACGCGCTGCACTCGCAGGACACCCTGCTCCTGGCCGAGGCCCTACGTGCCTTCGGACACGTGGACGTCGAGGCCGACGCCGGCGACGAGACCTTCGCCGTGATCCCCAACGGGCGCCCCATGCGCGCACCCGACACCGACATCGACATGGGGAACGCGGGTACACCGATCCGCTTCCTGATCACCCTGGCGGCCCTCGCGGAGGGGCGAACGGTCCTGACCGGCAACAAACGCATGCGCGAGCGTCCCATGGGACACCTCCTGGACACGCTCCGCGCGCTCGGCGTCGAGGCCCGGAGCGTCGAGGGCAACGGTTCACCGCCGATCGAGGTCGTCGGCGGCGCCCTGCGCGGCGGCTCCGCCCGTGTCGACGGGACCGTGAGCAGCCAGTTCACGAGCAGCCTGCTCATCGGCTCCGCCGGAACGGAGCTGGGTCTCGAACTCGCCGTGGACGGGGACCCCGTGTCCAAGCCCTATGTCGATATGACGATCGCCGCGATGACCACCGCCGGGGTCCCCCTCCGGCGGTCGGGATACGAGCGCTACACCGTACCGGGTGCCGCGCGCTACTGCGGAGGCGACATCACGGTGGAGCCCGACGCCTCCGGCATGTCCTACTTCCTCGCGGCGGCCGCGATCACCGGCGGGAGGGTCACCATCCCCGGAATCGACGCGGACTCCGCCCAGGGGGACGTCGGCCTGGTCACCGCCTTCGCCGACATGGGGTGCTCCACCGACTTCGGACCCACCGGCACCACGCTCACGGGCGGACCGCTCAACGGAATCGACATCGACATGTCGAACATGCCCGACGTCGCCCCCACCCTGGCCGTCGTCGCCGCCTACGCCCGTGGCGCGACCCGCATCACCGGAATCGGCAACCTGCGCGTCAAGGAGTGCGACCGGATCGACGCGGTCAGCACCGAACTCCGGAAGATGGGCGTCTCCGTCGACACCACCGAGGACACGATGACGGTCCACGGCGGAAGGGAGCCCCGAGGGGCGGTGATCGACACCTACGACGACCACCGGATCGCCATGGCCTTCGCCGTGGCCGGCCTGCGCACCCCCGGTGTCGTCATCCGCGATCCCGCGTGCGTCACCAAGTCCTTCCCCGACTTCTGGGATCGCTTCGAGTCCCTGCGAGGTGACCGGTGACCGCCCTCGCCCCGGGCGTACTGCTCATCCTCGACGGGTGGGGCCACGCGAGCCCCGGCCCGGCGAACGCCCTCACCGCCGCGCACACCCCCGTTCTCGACGACCTCACCCGAGGACACGGCGGGCGACTGCTCGACGCCTCCGGAGCCGCCGTCGGCCTGCCGGAGGGAACCGTGGGCAACTCGGAGACCGGCCACCTCGTCATGGGGGCGGGCCGAGCAGTGGAGTACGACAGTCTGCGCGTCGGACGGGAGGCGCGCACGGGAGGTCTGCGCTCCCATCCCCTGCTGTGCGACGTGTGCGGAGAACTCGCGTCGAACGGGGGCACCCTCCACCTGGTGGGGCTGTGCTCGGACGGACGGATCCACTCCGACATCGACCATCTTCCCGAGATCCTTCAGGCCGCCTGGAACAGCGGGCTCCACCGGGTACGGATCTGGGCGATCACCGACGGCCGGGACGTGGCCGACGGCACGGCCGCGCACTACCTGTCGCGGTTGGAGGCCATGACCGGTGACCGGGGGGTCGGCGCGATCTCCGGGGTGATCGGCCGCGACTACGCGATGGACAAGAGCGGACGGGACCACCTGACCGCCGCGACCGTGCGCCTCCTCCTGGACGGGGAAGCGACGCACACCGCCGCCACCGCCGAGACCGCCGTCCCCCTGAGGAGCGGTGACGGCGCGATCCCACCCACGGCCGTGACCGGCGTCTCGGGGCGTCCGGCACGCGTCGAGGACGGCGACTGCGTCCTGTTCACCAACTTCCGTAGCGACCGGACGGCCCCGCTCGCGGACATGGTCGCGGACACGCTCGCCGAGAGCGGTCGCGAACGGGTTCGTCTGCTCAGCCTCGCCCAGTACGACACGCGTGCCGCGATTCCCGCGCTGGTCCCCCGGGCGGACGCCTCGGGCGGCCTCGGTGACGTGCTGGAAGACGCCGGCGCGCGGTCGTTGCGCGTCGCCGAGCCGGAGAAGTTCGAGCACGTCACCTTCTTCCTCAACGGCCGCGACGCCCGTCCCCGGACGGGGGAGGAGCATCACAGGGTCACCGGAGCCCCCGACGAGCCGGTCCACGAGCACCCGGAGATGAACGCCGCGGGTGTGGCCGGCACCGTCGCCGAGGCGTGTGCCCGCGAGGACGTCGACCTCGTCGTGGCCAACCTCGCCAACATCGACGTGGTCGGACACACCGGGCACTTCGACGCGACACGGCGTGCGGCCGAGGCCGTCGACACGGCGGTGGCACACATCCGTGCCGCCGCGCGGACCGCGGGCCGGTGGCTGCTGATCGTCGGCGACCACGGCAACGCCGAGCAGATGCTGCGACCCGCCGGGGACACGGAGGGGAAGGCCGTCCCCTACGGGGGGCACACGTGCAACCCCGTCCACTGCGTCCTGGTCCCGGCGGGCCCACGTCGGGACGCCGTCCTGTCGACCACGGCCCCCGCCGCGATCACCTCCGTCGCCCCGACCGTCCTGCGCCTGCTCGGGCTTCCCGTCCCCTCGCCGATGACCGCTCCCTCGCTACTGCGAGAGTCCGGCCCCGCCCAGACGGTCCCGGGCCTGACCGGAGCCGCCCAGGAAGGACACCGATGATCTCCGCCGAATTCTTCTGCGCCGAACTGGAGCGACGCGGCTTCGGTTTCGCCAGCGGAGTCCCCTGCTCCTACTTCGGAGGACCGATCTCCCTGCTGAGCCGGGCCCCGGGACGTTATGTCGCCGCGGCCAACGAGGGGGGAGCGCTCGCCACGGCCGCCGGAGCCGCGCTGGCCGGTGAACGCGCCTACGTCATGTTGCAGAACTCCGGGCTCGGCAACCTCGTCAACCCCCTGACGTCGCTGGTCATGACCTACAGGATCCCGGTGCTCACCTTCGTGAGCCTGCGTGGCTGGCCCGACCCGGCCGGCGACGAACCCCAGCACGCCGTCATGGGACCGACCACCGCTCCCTACCTGGATCTCCTCGGTCTGCCGCACTGGACGCTGCGCGCGGACGCCGACGAGACGCGTTTCCGGGAGGTCCTGGACGGCGCGACGACCGCGCTCGACGAGGGGCACGCGCCGTTCGTCCTCGTGGAGAAGCACACGGTCGGCGCCGCGGAACCGGCCCCCGAGGCGGCGCGCGGGGACGCGGACACCGGCCGGATGGACAGCGCCGACGCCATCCGCCTGATCACCAAGCTCATCGGGGCCGCGCCGGTGATCGCGACCACCGGCTACACCGGACGCGAACTGTTCGGGGCCGAGGACCGGCCGGCCAACTTCTACATGCAGGGCTCCATGGGGCACGCGTCCTCGATCGCCCTGGGTGTCGCACTCAGGCGACCCGACCGCCCGGTCATCGCCCTCGACGGCGACGGCGCGGCGCTCATGCACCTGGGCGCGCTGTCGGCGATCGGCGCCCAGGCCCCGACCAACCTCGTCCATGTCGTGCTGGACAACGGCATCCACGAGTCGACCGGCGGCCAGGGCACGACATCGGACACGACCCGCCTGGAACAGGTGGCCTCGGCGGCCGGATACCCCGACGCCAGACGGTGCGCCACCCCTGAGCAGCTCCAGGCGGGTGTCGCGTCCGCGCTGTCCTCACCGGGACCGCACATGCTCGTCGTACCGACCCGTCCGCGCCGCGGCCCCATGCCTCCGCGCGCGACCGGCGCCCACCCCCCCGAGGCCATGCGGGACCGCTTCGCCGCGGCGGTGCGCGGGCCCTTCTCGGGGGCCGCGGACGACTGACACGACCCGCCCGGCGGACCAGCCACTCCACTCCCTCCACTCGAAAGGACCACAGCATGCCCGGAAAGTCCCCCCGTCGGACGGTCGCGCTCTGCGCGGTGTCCGCCGCCCTCACCCTGACGGCCGCCTGCGGCGGCGCCTCGAACGCCGACAGCGCCTCCGACCCCGACACGCTCGTCATGGGCCTGATCCCGAACGAGAACGCCGCCTCCCTGAACGCCTCCTACCAGCCGCTCAAGGACCTGATCGCCGAGGCCTCCGGCAAGGAGGTGGAACTGGAGGTCATGACGAACTACGCCGCGCTCATCGAGGCCCAGCGCGCGGGCACCGTGCACATCGCCATGTACGGCCCGTTCAGCTACGTCCTGGCGAAGGACTCGGGGGTCGACATCTCCCCGATCGCGGCCGAACTCTACGAGAAGGGCGGCGACCCCAGCTACCACTCCTACATGGTCGCCCGAGCCGACAGCGGGTTGACCGAACTCTCCGACCTGCGCGGCAGGACGGTCTGCTTCGTCGACCCCAACTCCACCTCCGGCCGTCTCTACCCGCTGTCCGGACTGATGCAGGCGGGACTGAACGAGGGCGACTACACCGAGCGGTTCGCCGGCGGGCACGACGCCTCACTCCTGGCGGTCCGGGACGGGGACTGCGACGCGGGGGCCGTCCGCGATCTGCTGTACGAGGAGGTCCTCCCGGAGCAGGAGGGCATCGACCACGACGACTACACCGTGCTCTGGAAGTCCGACCCGGTGGTCAACTCCCCGCTCGCCATCCTCAACTCCCTGGATCCCGAGCTGCGGGAGTCGATCAGCGAAGCGGTTCTGGAGCGGGGGAACGCCGACGCCCTCGGGGTCGACGACATCGCCGGCTACTGGGGGTTCACGGAGGCCGACGACGCGTTCTACGACCCCATCCGTGAGCTCTGCGAGATCACCGAGGCCGAGGCCTGCGAGGCGGGTTAGCGCGCACGCGCACCGGCGACTCCCCATCCCCCGACGAACGATGCGAGGTTTCCATGGCAGACCACGCGGTGCACGACGGTGTCGATCGTGAACCGGCCGTCTCACTGACACAGGTGACGAAGGAGTTCGACGGCGGAGTGACCGCGCTGCGCGGGGTCGGGTTCGACGTCCCGAAGGGGCAGATCCTGGCGCTGTTGGGCCGCTCCGGCTCCGGAAAGTCCACCCTGCTCAGGCACATCTGCTGCCTGCACAGGCCGACCAGCGGAAGTCTGCGGGTGCTGGGCACCGACGTGGCGCGGGCGCGCGGCCACCAGCTGCGCCGGCTCCGCCGCAGGACCGGTTTCGTCTTCCAGCAGTTCAACCTCGTCGGGCAGTTGAGCGTGTTGGAGAACGTCTGCAGCGGCGCGCTCGGTCGGCTCGTGGGGCCCCGGCTCGGTCTGTTCTCCTACGCGCGTTCCCTCCGCCTGGAGGCGTTGGACCATCTCGACCGGGTCGGCATGGCCGACCTCGCGTTCCAGCGCACGAGCACGCTCTCCGGCGGTCAGCAGCAGAGGGTGGCCATCGCCCGGGCGCTGATGCAGCACCCGGCCATCCTCCTCGCCGACGAGCCCGTCGCCTCGCTGGACCCGGACAGCGCCGACACGGTCATGCGGCTGCTGCGCGAGATCGCGCGCGAGCGCTCCCTGACGGTCATCGGCAGTCTGCACCAGGTCGACCTGGCCCTGGGGTGGGCGGACCGGGTCATCGGACTCCGCGACGGCGAGGTCACGTTGGACGCTCCCGCGGCCGCGCTGGACACCACGACCGCGATGGGGGTCTACGGCACGGAACCGAGGACCGAGCCGATGGCATTGGACGCCACCGGATGATCGCGCCGCCACCGGTACGGCCCTCCGCGCCCCGCGCCCTGCCGACGGGCCCGCGGCGTCCCCCGAAGAGCACGGGGGCGGTCCTCGGATTCCTCTGCCTGTTCGTCGGCGCCGGTCTGTGGTCCCTGCACGCCCTCGGGATGGACTTCGCCGCCCTGGCTCAGGGGGCCGCCAACGCCGAGGTGTTCATCCGGCAGACCTGGCCCCTGTCCCCGCCCAGCGGAGAGGAGATCCTCCGGCAGACCGGCATCACCCTGGGGACCGTCTTCCTGGCGACCCTGCTGTCCATCGTGCTCAGCCTCCCGCTGTCGGTGTGGGCGTCGTCGGTGACGACCCCCGGTACACCGCACCGGCTCACATCGCGGGGACTGATCGTGGCCGCCCGTGCCGTACCGGACGTCGTCCTGGCCATCCTCTTCGTCCGGTTGTTCGGGCTGGGGGCGCTCCCCGGCATCCTCGCGATGGGGCTGCACTCGATCGGCATGGTGGGCAAGCTCTACGCCGACGCGATCGAGCAGACCTCATCCGGTCCGCGGGAGGCGCTGACCACCATCGGCGCCACCCGCGGCCAGCGACTCCTCACCGCGGTCGTTCCCCAGGCCCTACCGGCGTTCATCGCGATCGGGCTCCACCGCTTCGACATCAACCTGCGGGTGTCGGCCGTCCTCGGAATCGTGGGCGTGGCGGGGATCGGGTTCGAGATGGCCCACGCGTTCGCCCGCCTGGACTTCGGCCTCGGGATCGCCTGGGCCCTGATCCTGTTGGTGCTGTGTCTGCTGACCGAGATGGTGTCCACCTCGATCCGCCGGGTCCTCCTGCGCGGATCGGGCGACGGCGAACTCGGCGCCCCCGGTCCGCTCACCCGCTGGTTCCGGGGGCGCCGCGCCTCGGACGCGGTCGCGCCGGCCACGGCCCCCCGGGACACCGCCCCGGTGGAGACGCCGCGGCGTGTCTCACCTCCGTTCACGTTCGCCCGGGCGCGGCGCTGGACGTACACCGCGGTCGTCGTCGCGGCCGTGGTGGCGGCACTGTTCGGCACCAGGGCGCTGGAGGCGAACGCCGCGGCCGGGTGGGCGGGATTCTCCACGACACTGGGCCTGTTCTGGCCGCCCGGGGACGCGGGCATGCTCGACGGGCTGCTGCTCGCGCTGCTGGAGACCGTCCATATCGGTCTCGCCGCCACCTTCCTGGGCGCACTCCTGGCGTTGCCCGTCGGGACGCTCGCCGCCCGGAACATCGCGGGGAACAGGGCGGTGCACGGGATGTTCCGCGGGTTCGTCCTCGCGGTCCGCGGGCTGCCGGAACTGGTCCTGGCGATCGTGTTCGTCGTGGTGATCGGTCTGGGGCCGGTCGCCGGGGTACTCGCGTTGGCGCTCGGGTCCGTCGGGCTCCTCGGCAAGCTCGTCGCCGATTCGCTCGAGGAGATCGACGGCGGACCGTTGGAGGCGATGTCGGCTCTGGGCTCGTCCAGGACCCAGCGCTACTTCACCGCGGTCCTGCCCCAGGCGGCCCCCGCGCTCATCGGCGGGCTCCTGTACCAACTCGATGTGAACATCAGGTCCGCGACGCTGCTCGGCCTCGTCGGCGCCGGCGGGGTGGGTTTCTACCTCCTCCAGGCCACGCAGACCCGCGAATACGACGTCATCACCCTGATCACGCTGATGACGTTCGCGGTGGTCTTCGCTTTGGAACTGGTCAGCATGCTACTGAGGCGCCTGGTGCGGTGAGCGCCCCACAATCGACCAATATCTATGGTTGACATCAGTCAAAGCTGTTGTTATTACTGGATACAGGAAAGACGTTCTCCCATCCCGGAGGTTCACCACGACGCTCCGCGACCGAACGGACCCCGGCCCGGAACCACGCCAACGCGGCTTTCCGCGCGCGGAGGCCCCTGCCCCGGCCTCCGCGCACCGACGGCCACGCGGCACGCGGAGCGTCGATTTCCATCCGGCGAACACCAGCGGTTCGGCGGGAAGAAAACAGATTGGAGGCCAGACATGGCCGGAGGACTCTTCAAGAAGCTCATCGGCGGTGACTCCAAGCAAGAGCTGGACAGCTGCTGCGGCGCCGTGAACGTCACCGAAGAGGAAGACGAGACGCCCCAGGCGGAGACCCAGGCGAAGGCTGACGCGAAGGCCGAGGAAACCCCTTCCCGCTGAGCCGGAAATCGAAAGAGAGAGCTCCAGTGAAAACGGCCGAGAGGCCGTGGATCGCATTCTGCCCACAGCGCGAAAACCCGCACCGATCATTCGGTGCGGGTTTCTCTTTTGCCAACCGGAACACGAAAAAATTCGCTCCGTCCACACTGTCGCACGGACCCGATCGAACCCACATCTACCTGCACAGACGCCGAAACACCCGATACGTCGGGAGCCGATCCGAACACGTCTCCGGAAAAATATGGACTATCCCCTCTGGACATGTCCGACATGTCCCACCTAAGGTTCATCTCAGCCAAGCGAACAGCATTCAGTAATCGAAGAGTCGCTCCCGGAAAGCGGCTCTGAGAGCCGGTACCCCCACACCGTCCTCCCCACCGGCTGAGAGCAGACAGCAGACAGCAGACATTTCGACGACCACGCATACGAAATGCGTGGCAGCACCCCGACGCACCGGACGTCGGACCACACCACCGTGGACGCGAACCTGTCTAACCTGCATGAAAGCGGAGAACGATCACCGTGAGCGGCATCCCCACGATCGACCGGCAGCCCGAAAGAGAACACCCTGCCCCCACCGGGGAATCTCGGCCGGTAAACGTCCTCGCCATCAAGATCGGCGGAAGCCTCTTCTCCGACAAGAGCGTCGAGAACAGCCTTGACATACCCACGATCGCGGACTACGCCCGCGTCATCGCCAAGATCTTCCGCGAGCATCGCGGCCGCCTCGTGTTCATCACCGGCGGAGGGGCTGTGGGGCACGGAGCGCTCCGCGGGAACGACGACGCCGACCCGTTCGGCTGCATCCCCCTCACCAAGGCGCTCGCGGACGTCCGCTGGGCGTGGACTCAGGCGCTGCGCCACGAGGGCGTCCGGGTGCTTCCCCTCCAACTCGGCGCCATGTCGGTCCTGAACGAGGACGGATCGTTCTCGGTACACGGTGACGTCCTGACCAGGGTGCTCGACTCCGGAGCCCTTCCGGTCCTGTCCGGCGACAGTGTGCTCGGCGCGGACGGCCGGCTCCACGGCCTCTCCAGCGACCGGGTGCCGGAGTTCCTCGTCCGTGCCCTGGAGCCCGGCCTGCGCGTGGTCAGCCTGACGGACGTCCCCGGAATCCTGCTGGACGGCCCGGGCGGCAAGGACGTCCTGCCCCACGTCGACCCGGCCTCGCCCGAGCGCGCCTACTCGGCGCTGTGGGCCAAGAGCCCGTGGGACACGACCGGAGCGCTCAAGACCAAGCTCGACGCCCTCCTGGCCAGCGCCTCGGCCGGGGCCGAGTGCTTCATCATGCGCGGATCCGTGCGCAGCGCCGACTACGACCACCTGTTCAGCCCCTTCGGCGACTGGCCGGAGGGCGTCGCGTGCACGCGCATCTCATCCCGCCCGTCCACGGCCTGAGCCACCGCACGGCGCGCGACCGCCACGACCTCACGGTGCGATCTCGCACCGTGATCCGTGAAGAGGCCGAGGAGGTGCCGGTGCCACCCGGTTCCCCCCGTCGGCCCGCCCCCACGCGGGCCGACCGGACCACCCCCGTCTCCTCAGCCGCTTCGCCACCACCCGATCACCGAAGGAGAGAGACATGGCGACCACTCCCGCCCTGGAAGAGACCTACGGACAGAAGATCAAGGACCGCCGCGAGCACATCAAGATGGACCGGGAGTCCTTCGCGAAAGCGCTGGGTCTGAACGTCGACGACGTCGTCGCCCTGGAGGAGAAGGGCGGCGGCGACCTGACCCTCGAGAAGCTGACCCAGATCGCCGGCGTCCTGGGAACCTCGACCTCGGAGCTCACCCCCGGGTTCGTCACCGACCTCGACGAGGGTGTCCGCGTGCAGGCTCCGGGCGACAACCCGGTGATCGAGGGCATGCGGGGCGGCACCGAGTACTACACCTACAACTGCCTGGTGCGTACCCGGACCCTGCCCAAGCTCGTCCCGCTGATGCTCGAGGTCAACGTCGACGACCCGGACAAGGCGGCGTTCAACAGCGGCCACGACGCCCACGAGGTCATCTACTGCATGGAGGGCGACATCCACCTCAAGTGGGGTGACCCGGCCGCACCCAGAGAGGCGACGATTCCGCAGGGCGGCAGCTTCTACATCGCCCCGAACGTCCCGCACACCCTGACCGCGACCAAGGGCTCCGGCCCGGCCAAGGTCGTCTCGGTCAACTTCTGATCCCCGTCGGATCGGACCTTCGGCCCGGTGGCCCCGTCCTCCGGCGGGGCCACCGGCTCTTCGCGTGCTCCGACACACCGCTTCCACGATGGGCTCCGTTTCGCGCGGTCGCAGGACGGTGGGGGTCAGACCAGCAGGGGGATGAGCAGGCCACCGGCGACGGCGACCGCCAGGATGCTGGCGACGTAGGCCCCGACCAGACGCGGCTTGAAGATCGCGGCCAGCATGGACAGTTCGGGAAGGCTGGCTCCGGCGCCTCCGATGATGAGGGCGAACACCGGGCCCAGTCCCATCCCGGCCGAGTTCAGGGCGAGGCCGATGGGGAGGGCGGACTCGGTGCGGATGTAGAGGGGGATGCCGATGAGGGCGGCGACCGGAACGGCGAACAGGTTGTCGGGGCCGGCGACGGAGGTCAGGAAGGTCTCGGGGACCGCACCGTAGATGAAGGCGCCGATCGACACCCCGATGAGCATCGGGATCGCCAGCGGCTTGAAGAACGACACGGCCTGGTCCCAGGCGGGACGCGCCTCGGCCTTGATTCCCTGCCACGGGGCGTCACTGTGCCCCTCCGCGCTGACCTTGACCCGGCGGACGTACTTCTCCATCCCGAGCGCCTCCAGGGCGAGGGAGAGGACGATCGTGCCGGCGAAGACCACCAGGGCGTAGCCGACCATGACCTTCCAGTCGAAGAGGATCCAGGTGATACCGAGGATGATCGGGTTCATGAGGGGTGAGGCGATCAGGAACGCCGCAGCCGCCCGGAACGGCGCCCCGACCTTCAGCATGCCCATGAGCATCGGGAGCGTGGAGCACGAGCAGAAAGGGGTGAGCGCACCGAGAACGGCCCCCTTCAGGGGGGCCGCCATCTTTCCTCCGGCCAGCCAGAGCTGGATCCTCTTCTCGCCCAACCGGCGCTGCAACAGGGCGACGATGAAAGCGACCGCGAAGAAGAGCAGGACCAGCTCAACCGCGATCGTTCCGAATGTCTTGATCGTCTCGATCCAGGTTTCAGACATCTGTTGGTTCCTCTGGGGGAGTAGTCGCTTCGTCGTCTTCCTCGCTGAGGCAGCACGCCTTGGCGCCTTCGGGGGTCAGTGCCGCGAGCGAGGCGAGCCAGCGGACCGGCATCCCCAGCTCCTCACAGCAGAGGGCGTACACGTTGGAGCGACCGCGAGGCACGACCTTGACCAGTTCCTGCTCGCGCAGGGGGCGCAGGTGGTGGCTGATGAGGGTCTGGCTGAGACCGGTGGCTTCCTGGAGCTCCTTCACGGTGTGCGGGCGCTCGGCGAGAAGAAGGCACAGGATCGTACGGTTCTCGTCGGCGAGCGCCTTCAGCTTGGGAACGAGCAGCCGCGCCCGCTCCCAGTTCGACAGCTCTTCGCCTTCGAGCAGCCGGATGTCCAGTTCCTTCGACATGATCCTACTCCTATCAACAGTGATTATTCATGTCAACAGCTTTCGCTGTTACATAGATCGATGGCGCCCCGGCGAGCCGCGCGAAGTCCGCCGACACCCCTGATCAGAGCGCCACCGTCGCACCCCCCATGATTCCATCAGCGAGGGCTGTTGCCATCAGCGAACCCGGTCCGACCGGTGGACACTGGGGGCTTCGCCGCACGCCCGAGCGGGGAGGGGAGCCGGCGCCTCGTGTGCGCGATTGCGCGCGGAAGCGCCGCCGACCGGAAAGCGGAACGCCGGCGCTCCTCGGTCACGCGCCCAGCCGCCGATCCGGTTCAGCGTTGTACCAGTGCACGGGGGACAAAAGAACGACACGTCCGCCCCGCCATACCCGACCGGAGCTCCTAACCGCCGGAAGTTCAATTCCACCGTTTAGCACATAAGGCACCAAATGCCCCAGACGAACAGAGCAAGGGATCGGATTTTGATTGAAATCAGAGAGAATGATCTTTATTCTTGGTGCCCGTGAGTACTCGCGCCAACATGAGGCCGACACGCCGTGTATGTCGGCACACCCCCGCACTTCTTCTCCCCCTCCGGACCGACCACGGCCGCCCCGACCACACGCTCCGCGCCGCGTCCGGTCCGGATCCGACCCATGGCGACAGAATTCGGTGTGTCGCCGTCGCTCGAACCGAATCCGTCACGCCGACCACGGATGGCGTTCTTCCCCAAAGGAGCTGAGATGGCGACCACTTCGGAGCGAGTCCCGGTCGACCTCCTGTTGGACGCCGATTCCCCCCGCGTGAAAGGGGTCGACCCCGAGCACGTGGAACGCCTGACCGAGCGGATCGACGAGCTACCCCCGATCCTCGTCCACCGGCCGACGATGCGGGTCATCGACGGCATGCACCGCCTCCAGGCGGCCCGGTCGAGCGACCGCAGCACCATCGAGGTGATCTACTTCGACGGCCCGGACCCCGACTGCTTCATCGCCGCGGTCGAGGCCAACATCCGCCACGGGTTGCCCCTGACACTGACCGACCGCAAGGAGTCCGCCAAGAAGATCCTGGCCACCCACCCCGAATGGTCGGATCGGGCGATCGCCGCCAAGGTCGGCCTGTCCGGCAAGACGGTCGGCGCCCTGAGGCGTTCCTCGGTGGACCCCGCGGTCCGGTCGGCGGTCCGGGTCGGACTCGACGGCCGCGTCCGGTCCGTCAACCCCGACGAGGGTCGGCAACGGGTCGCCGACCTCCTGGCTCGGAGCCCGGACGCGTCGCTTCGGGAGATCGCCAGGCTGGCCCGTGTCTCGGTGGAGACCGTGCGGGACGTCCGCGACCAGCTGAACAGCGCGGACGCTCCCCCGTCCCGCGAGGAGACCCCTTCGCTCGGCGAAGACGGCGACGCGGTCGGCGAGGCGCGGGTCACCACGGATCATCCGGCCTCGACCGGCCTGGACGAACAGGTGGAAGCGCGAAGCCGGGGGACGAAACAGCGCTCCACCGAGGCCCGGCCCATCGACCTCGGGGTCGTCCTCGACTCGCTCAGGAAGGACCCCACTCTCAGGTACAACGACGAGGGCCGCACCATGATCCGTTGGCTCGAAGCCCGCGTCATACGCCATGACGAAGCCGACCTCATCGAGCACATCCCCCCGCACCAGGCCGCGAGAATCGCGGCCGTGGCGCGCGCCTGTGCCGTGAACTGGAACGTCATCGCGACCCTGTTGGAACGCCGTGGGGAGCAACCGTCCCCCGCGGGCGGCACCTGACAACCGGAGGCCACGAATACGATCCCGGCCAGGAGAACTTGGTCGGGCTTTTCCTGTTTCCACTGAGTTCGGGTTCAGAACAGGATGTCATCCCTTTCCCTGGTCAGGAACACCGGAGTACTCTTTTCCCGCTTCCGCCGAACCGTCGGGAACCGCATATTCCTCAACCATGGGGCGAGGCCGGCCCTACGACCTCCCGGGCAGGATCACCCCCCCATCCCCGGGTACACAGGATCACCGATCTGTCTTCGCGACAATCCCGGCGTCGACCTTTCCGTGACATGGATTCAAGATACCGAGGTCAGGGGACGGGCTGTGCGGTGACGCTCTCATGGGTCCCACGTTCCGCGCCCCGAAGGCGTGCACATCTCTTCGCGGTGTGCTTCGATCTCCTCCCAGAGGGCGGGACGCCGTTCGGCCACTCCGTGATCCGCACCAGCCCGCACCTCCGACGTCGGACGGATCGGCCACCGGACCGAACCCTCCCAGGGAACGCTCTCCACACAGCTGATCACCCAGGAAGACGGAAGCCACGACCCCTCAGCGGCAGCAAGGCACTCGGAATCGGGCCCGGGGAGGGTCACCGGAAACGTCGCGGCCACCGCGACAGACATGGCCTGCCCCGGAACAGGCCCCGAAGTCCTGACGGATTTCGAGCGACTGGAAGGAGCAAGTCCTTGTCCACGCACCCTCACCCGGTGAACATCGAACCGATGAACGCTGACGTCTCCTTGGAGCAGCGGTCCAGACTGCACGCGGTCCTAGCGGACAGCGCCCGCCTGGCCATCACCGACGCCCTGCGGACCGGCGACGCCTCCCCCAGCGAACTGGGCGACCTGGTGGGGATGCGCTCCAACCTCGTCGCCTACCACCTGCGCGTCCTGGAGGAGGCCGGTGTCATCGTCCGCGTCCGTTCCGAGGCCGACCACCGCCGGGTCTACATCCGCCTCCGTCCTGAGGCCCTCTCAGCCCTGGCGCCGGCCACCCTCCTGCGCACACCCCGCGTGGTGTTCGTGTGCACCCACAACACGGCTCGCTCCCAACTGGCCGCCGCGCTGTGGGAGAACCACAGTCACGTCCCCGCCGCGTCGGCCGGAACACACCCCGGGCCCCGTGTCCACGAGGGGGCACTGGTCACCGCCAGACGTCACGGGCTGTCGCTGAGCTCCCGAACCACCGCCCACGTGGACGAGGTGCTGCGCGAGGGGGACCTGATCGTCGCGGTCTGCGACAGCGCGCACGAGGAACTCCCTCCCAGCCGCCAACGCCTGCACTGGTCGGTCCCCGACCCCCTACGGGTGAACACCGGCACCGCCTTCGAGGAAGCCTTCACCCATATCAGCGACCGCGTCAAACGACTCGCGCACGCCGTCCGGCGCCAGGAGAGACCGTGACCTTCCACCCCGCCAGGTCACCGCGAACGGCGCCGGCGACCGGCCACAGCCGGGTCGACATAGCGACTCGACCGGTTGTCGACTCCGCGTCCGGTCGATACCGCGCGGCGCCGGGGGAGTGTGGGGCGCTCCGCCAGGGGATGCCGTGGGATCCCACGGTCAAATGACGGTCAAACGAGAAAGAGCCCTGCTCTCCTACCGGAGAAGCAAGGCTCTGACCAGGTGAAACTGGGTGGGCGTACCAGGACTTGAACCTGGGGCCTCATCCTTATCAGGGATGCGCTCTAACCGACTGAGCTATACGCCCTCGTTCCTCGAGGAACTCTACCGCATCCCGGCGCGCGGAGCGAACCGGATCGTGACGCGGAAGCCGGAGGGATACGGGCGACCGCGTCCCTCTTCACCTCCCATTTTACCGGGTTTCCGGAGTGCTCGGGCCACCGTCGCCCCGGACGCGGAACGGCCCCGGACGTCACGTCCGGGGCCGTTCCGTCGAGGCCCTACTCGGCCTCGGTCAGCGTGACGTCCACGCCGCCGACCAGGTCGGCGACCAGGTTGTACACCATCGCGCCCACCGTGGACAGGGCGGTGATCAGCACGATGTTCAGCGCCCCGATCACACCCGTGTAGCCCAGGACGCGCCCCGGGGAGAACCACGCGGCCGGGTTCAGGCCGAGTTCGCCCTCACCCGTGTTCGCCTCGCCCTCCAGGAGTGCCTCCATCATGCTGGTGACCTCGTCGAAGACACCGAGCATGGACAGGGTCGCATAGATCACCGCGACCGCGACGAACAGGACGATGAAGCACACCAGGGACACGACGAAGCTGAACTTCATCACCGACCACGGCTCCACACGGGAGACCGTCAGGTGTGCCTTGCGGCTCGACATCGTCGCCTTCACGGCGCCCGGCCCCTGGGGGGCCGATGCCTCGGAATCGGTCACTGCCGTCTCTCCCGCCTCCGCGCGGTCCGCCACGGAACCCTCGTCGGACTCCGGCTCGGCGGCCGCGAAGATCGGGGTCGAACGCTCGGGCGCCTCCGACCCGGCCTCGGAGGTCCGCTCCTGGTCGGAGTCCTCGTCCTCCTCGGCGTCCTTCCCCTCCGTGGACCCCTCGTCCTCGGTGGTGGTCGCCTCGGCGGTCTCGGCGCCCGTCGGCTCGGACTCCTCGACCGTGTCCCTCTCCGCCGCCTCGTCTCCGGCGGTCACCGCCGTGTCCGCTTCGGATTCGTTCGTGGGGGTGTTCCGCTGGTTGTCAGACATAGAAACGTTACCGCTGGACTTTCGTTGAGACGGGTGAATGCCGCGAAGAGCGGTGTCCCGCGGGGTTCACGAACGGAACCCCACGGGACCAAAAGGACCTAACGCGCAGTCTAGGACTCGGGGTTTCCTTCCCCGGTCACCGCGCCCTCGGCCGTGTCGTCGGACCCGGCCTCGTCGGCGTCCTCGGCGGCCTCGGCGTTGCGCGCCACGGCCACGATCTTGTTGCCCTTGTCGAGGTTCATCAGGCGCACACCCATGGTGGTGCGGCCGGACTGCTTGACCTCGGCGGCCCCGGTGCGGATCACCCCGCCCGCGGACGTGATCGCGAAGATCTCGTCCACCTCGGGGTCGACCATCATCGCGCCGACCAGCTTGCCGCGGGCCTCCACGACCTTGGCCGTCAGAACGCCCTTGCCGCCCCGGTTCTGCACCGGGTACTGGTCGGCCGGGGTGCGCTTGGCGTAGCCGTTCTCCGTGGCCACCAGGACGTCGGAGGACCCGTCCCCGAGGCGGATGACGTCCATGCTCAGCAGGTAGTCACCCTCCATGAAGCGCATGCCGATCACACCGCTGGTCGCCCGTCCCATCGGCCGCAGCGACTCGTCGGAGGCCGAGAACCGGATCGCCTGGGCGTCGCTGGAGATCAGCAGCAGGTCGTCGTCGGGGAAGACCAGCCGCGCGGCGATCAGCTCGTCGCCCTCGCGCAGGTTGATCGCGATGATCCCCGCCGAGCGCGCCGAGTCGAAGTCCGCCAGACGCGACTTCTTCACCAGGCCCTCACGGGTGGCGAGCACCAGGTACGGCGCGGCTTCGTAGTCGCGCAGCGCCATGATCTGCGCGATCTCCTCGCCCGGCTGGAACGGCAGCAGGTTGGCCACGTGCTGGCCGCGCGCGTCCCTGGCGGCCTCCGGCAGCTCGTAGGCCTTCGTCCGGTACACCCGGCCCTGGTTGGTGAAGCACAGGATCCAGTGGTGGGTGGTGGTGACGAAGAAGTGCTGGACGATGTCGTCCTGCTTGAGCTGCGCCCCGCGCACACCCTTGCCGCCGCGCTTCTGCGCCCGGTAGTTGTCGATCCGCGTGCGCTTGGCGTACCCGCCGCGGGAGATCGTGACGACCACGTCCTCCTCGGCGATGAAGTCCTCCATGCGCATGTCACCCTCGAACGGGATGATGTGCGTGCGCCGCTCGTCGCCGTACTTCTCGACGATCTCGGCCAGCTCCTCGCGGACGATGGACCGCTGACGCGGGTCCGAGGTGAGGATGTCGTTGTAGTCCGCGATCTGGGCCATCAGCTCGTCGTACTCCGAGGTGAGCTGGTTGCGCTCCAGCGCGGCCAGCTTGCGCAGCTGCATGTCGAGGATGGCGCGGGCCTGGATGTCGTCGATCTCCAGCAGACCCATGAGGCCGGTGCGCGCCTCGTCCGCGGAGGCGCTGGCGCGGATGAGGTTGATGACCTCGTCGATGCGGTCCATCGCCCGCAGCAGCGCACGCAGGATGTGCGCCCGCTCCTCGGCCTTGCGCAGCAGGTAGCGCGTCCGGCGGACGATGACCTCGATCTGGTGCTTGACCCAGTGCCGGATCATCTGGTCCAGGCGCAGGGTCCGCGGCACCCCGTCGACCAGCGCGAGCATGTTCGCGCCGAAGGTCTCCTGGAGCTGGGTGTGCTTGTAGAGGTTGTTGAGCACCACCTTGGCGACGGCGTCGCGCTTGAGCACGATGACCAGGCGCTGACCGGTCCGGCCGCTGCTCTCGTCGCGCACGTCGGCGATACCGCTGACCTTGCCGTCCTTGACCAGGTCGGCGATCTTCAGCGCCAGGTTGTCCGGGTTGACCTGGTAGGGCAGCTCGGTGACCACCAGCGTCTGGCGCCCGCGGCTGTCCTCCTCCACCTCCACGACCGCGCGCATGGTGATGGAGCCGCGCCCGGTCCGGTAGGCCTCCTCGATCCCCCGCTTGCCCACGATGAGGCCGCGCGTGGGGAAGTCCGGGCCCTTGATCCGCTCGATGAGCGCGTCCAGCAGCGCCTCGTCGTCGGCGTCCGGGTTCTCCAGGTACCAGTTGACGCCGGCCGCGACCTCGCGCAGGTTGTGCGGCGGGATGTTGGTCGCCATGCCGACCGCGATCCCGGACGAGCCGTTGACCAGCAGGTTCGGGAACCGGGCGGGGAGGACGACGGGTTCGGAGGAGCGGCCGTCGTAGTTGGGCCGGAAGTCGACGGTCTCCTTGTCGATGTCCCGGAGCATCTCCATGGCCAGCGGCGCGAGCTTGCACTCGGTGTAGCGCATGGCGGCGGCCGGGTCGTTGCCCGGCGAGCCGAAGTTGCCGTTCGGGTCGACCAGCGGCATGCGCATCGACCACCACTGGGCCAGGCGCACCAGGGTGTCGTAGATCGCGCTGTCGCCGTGCGGGTGGTAGTTACCCATCACGTCGCCGACGACGCGGGCGCACTTGAAGAACCCGCGGTCGGGCCGGTAGCCGCCGTCGTACATCGCGTAGAGCACGCGCTGGTGGACCGGCTTGAGGCCGTCGCGCACGTCGGGCAGGGCACGGCCGACGATGACGGACATGGCGTAGTCGAGGTAGCTGCGCTGCATCTCGACCTGGATGTCGACCGGCTCGATCCGGTCCCTCACCGGGGCCTCAACGGCGGAGTCCGCACCCTCGGGAGAGTCCGGGTTGTTCGCATCCGTCACGGATGTCGATCCCTTCTACGAAGCTTCGTTGAGCGTGGTTCTCCCGCCCGGCCGCCGCCCGCGGGGGCGCGACCAGGGCGGCACGGACTAGATGTCCAGGAAGCGGACGTCCTTGGCGTTGCGCTGGATGAAGGAGCGCCGCGACTCGACGTCCTCGCCCATGAGCACGCTGAACATCTCGTCGGCCTGGGCCGCGTCCTCCAGACTGACCTGGAGCAGCACCCGGCGTTCGGGGTCCATGGTGGTGTCCCACAGCTCGTTGGCGTTCATCTCGCCCAGACCCTTGAACCGCTGCACCATGTCGCGCGGGCGCGGGTCCTTCTTCCCGGCGGCGATCCCGGCCTCGATGATCCGGTCGCGCTCGGCGTCGGAGAAGGCGTACCCCGCGTCGCTGCCGCGCTGGTCCCACTTGATCTTGTACAGCGGCGGCTGGGCCAGATAGACGTTCCCGGCCTCGACCAGCGGCTTCATGAAACGGAACAGCAGGGTGAGCAGCAGGGTGCGGATGTGCTGGCCGTCGACGTCGGCGTCGGCCATGAGGATGATCTTGTGGTACCGCAGCTTGCTGGCGTCGAAGTCCTCGTGGATACCGGTGCCCAGGGCGGTGATGATCGCCTGGACCTCGTTGTTCTTGAGGATGCGGTCGATCCGCGACTTCTCCACGTTGAGGATCTTGCCGCGGATCGGCAGGATCGCCTGGTGCTGCGGGTCACGGCCGCCCTTGGCGGAACCGCCCGCGGAGTCGCCCTCGACGATGTAGAGCTCGCACTCCTCCGGGTTGGTCGACTGGCAGTCGGACAGCTTGCCCGGGAGGGAGGTGGACTCCAGCAGGGTCTTGCGGCGGGTCAGGTCGCGGGCCTGGCGGGCGGCGATGCGGGCGCGGGCGGCCTGGCTGGCCTTGGACACGATGTCCTTGGCCTCGCCCGGGTTGCGCTCGAACCAGTCGCGCAGGTGCTCGTTGGTGACCTTCTGGACGAAGGACTTGGCCTCGGTGTTGCCGAGCTTGGTCTTGGTCTGGCCCTCGAACTGCGGGTCGGCCAGCTTGACCGAGATGATCGCGGTCAGACCCTCCCGGATGTCGTCGCCGGTGAGGTTGTCGTCCTTGTCCCGCAGCAGCCTCTGGTCCCGCGCGTACCGGTTGACCAGCGTGGTCAGCGCGGACCGGAAGCCCTCCTCGTGGGTGCCGCCCTCCGCCGTGTTGATCGTGTTGGCGAAGGTGTGCACGGACGAGGTGTAGGACTGGTTCCACTGCATGGCGATCTCGACCGAGATGCCGTCGCCGTCCTCCTCGAAGGAGATGATCGACGCGTGCGCCGGCTCCTTCTTGGCGTTGATGTGCCGGACGTAGTCGGACAGGCCCTCGTCGTAGTGGAAGGTGTTGACCGTCGGGCCGCCGTCGGCGGTGTGCTCGGGCCGCTCGTCGCGGATGGTGATGGACAGCCCCTTGTTGAGGAAGGCCATCTCCTGCATCCGGCGGGCGAGGGTCTCGAAGCTGAAGACCGTGGTCTCGAAGATGTCGCCGTCCGGCCAGAAGGTGATCTGGGTGCCGGTCTGGTCGGTCTCCTCGCCCTTGACCAGGTCGCCCACCGGACGGGTCATCTCGTAGTGCTGCCGCCAGACGTGTCCGTCGCGGCGGATCTCCACGTCCAGCGCCGTGGACAGCGCGTTGACGACGGAGACGCCCACACCGTGCAGACCGCCGGAGACCGCGTACGACTTGCCGTCGAACTTGCCGCCCGCGTGCAGCGTGGTCAGTACGACCTCGACGGCCGGGCGCTTCTCCACGGGGTGGAGGTCGGTGGGGATGCCACGGCCGTTGTCGGCCACACGCACGCCGCCGTCGGCCAGCAGGGTCACCTCGATGGCGCTGGCGTGACCCGCCAGCGCCTCGTCGACGGAGTTGTCGACCACCTCGTAGACCAGATGGTGCAGGCCCCGCTCACCGGTGGAACCGATGTACATCCCTGGGCGCTTGCGTACCGCCTCAAGCCCCTCAAGGACCGTGATTGATCGAGCGTCGTAGGCCAAGTGGGAACACCCTCCTGCTGAGGACGCCTGCCGGCCGTGGCCGAGCGGACGACGGTCAGCCCACGGGGTGGTGACCGAAGGGGTCGGCGTATCGCGACACCAGGGGGATCACCACAGCACCGTACGGGCCGTCCGCCCACCCTTTCCTGGGGGCGTGGTACCGGCTACAGGCATCTGAAGAACCGCCTCCATGATACCCCGCGCCGTGCGACAAAGGAGCATTCGCGGCGCTGTGCCGCTCGACAACGAACGTTCGGGGAGGGAGCCGAGTCCCTACACGCGGGTGACCCCTCGCGCAAGTTCCGGAGCGGTTCAGTGGCCCCTGGGCGGACGGCCCCGATCGCCGGTCCGGCTTCCGTTCCGCGGAGCCTCGCATCCCGCCCGCCGGAAGCCCTCCCCCTGGCGCGACTCCGACCTGCGAAAACATCCCCCACGTCCCCGTCGGCGGCGGAACCGGCCCCGGACGGGGGCCTCAGCGGCGACGGAACCCGGGTCCCCGCACCTTGATGGAGACGACCGTCCCCTCACCGAGTTCCTGGTTCAGACGGCGCATGAGGTCACGCACCATCGATCGTGCCTGAGCCGCCATCGTCGGTGAATCGGCCACCACGACGAGTTCTCCGTCCGAATAACTCTCCGGACGGAGCCGCTGTGCATTGAACTCGCCGACGATGTCCGACCACCGGCCGAACACCCCGCCGATCGCCACCTGCTCCTGCCACCCGTGCTCGATCAGCCACGTCCGCACGGCGTCGCCGAAGAGCTGCGGCTCGTTGCGTGACCGGATCCGGCCACGTTTGCGGGCGCGCGGCGCCCCGCGGGGGGTCGCCCCGCGCTCCCGGGCCTCCGCACGGGCTCGGGCGAGCGCCTGCCGGGCGAGGTCGGCTCCGGAGACGGCCGGGGCCGCGGGACCGGCCGGGGCCGGTTCGGTCCCGCCCCCGAGCGCGGTGTCCGCGCCCCCGGGGCGCGCACGGGGATCCACAGGCTGTGGACGGGCGTCACTCACGTCCGACCACCCCCGCGCCCACCGCGAACCGGACGCCGTCCAGTTCCTCGGGAATGTCGTCGGGCACCGCCGCGGTCACCAGGACCTGTTCGGCATCGCGCACGCGCTCGGCCAACCGCCGGCGGCGTTCGCTGTCCAGCTCGGCGAACACGTCGTCGAGGATGAGGACGGGATCGTCCCCGTCCGCCCTGAGCAGGTCGAACGCGGCGAGCTTGAGGGACAGGGCGTAGGACCAGGACTCCCCCTGGCTCGCGTACCCCTTCGCCGGCAGTCCGCCGAGCTGGAGGTGGAGTTCGTCGCGGTGCGGACCGACGAGGCTGACCCCCCGTCGGAGCTCGCGGTCCCGCGCCTCGGCCATCGCGGACCGGAGGATGTCCACAAGCTGTGGACGGTCGACGTCCGGTTCACCCCCGTCGGGTTCGGCCGAGCAGCGGTAGGAGGGCACGGCCGGGCCCCCGGAGTCGGTCAGTCCCGCGTAGGCCCGCGCCACCAGCGGCCGCAGCCTCGCCACGAGCGCCAACCGCGCCGCCAGCAGTTCGGCCCCGGTCTCCGCCAGGTGGGCGTCCCAGACCTCCAGGGTGCTCAGGTCGGGTGCCGAGCGCTGCTGGAACATCCGTCCGGACGCCGACTTCAGCAGGGCGTTGCGCTGTTTGAGCACCCGGTCGTAGTCGGCGCGCACCCCGGCCATCCGTGGCGCGCGCGCCACGAGCAGGTCGTCGAGGAAGCGCCGCCGCTCACCGGGGTCGCCCTTGACCAGGGCCAGGTCCTCGGGGGCGAACAGCACGGTGCGGAGGATCCCCAGGACGTCGCGGGGCCGACCGGCGGCGGCCTGGTTGATCCGGGCCCGGTTGGCGCGGCCGGGGTTGAGTTCCAGGTCCACCACCATGGACCGCTCGTCGCGCACGACCTTGGTCCGGATGACCGCGCGGGGCGCGTCCCGCCGGATGAGCGGGGTGTCCGAGGAGACCCGGTGGCTGCCGAGGGTGGCCACGTAGCCGACCGCCTCGACGAGGTTGGTCTTGCCCTGGCCGTTGGCCCCGACGAACGCGCTCACGCCGGGGCCCAGTTCCAGCAGCACGTCCTCGTAGGACCGGAAGTCGACCAGTTGCAGATGGGAAACGTACATCCGGCCCTCCTCCGGGACGGTGGCGCGGGATCACGGGCGCGGGTGCCCCGGGTCCGGTCCGGCCGTGCCGGGCCCGGCGGGCGGCGGCGCGTTCCCGGGGCGGTGCGGGTCGGTTCTCAGTCCCGGGAGGGGGTGCGGGGGTCGGGGCCGGACTTGGTCACGGCGTGGCCGCCGAACTGGTTGCGCAGCGCGGCCACGACCTTCATCGCCGGGCTGTCGTCCTGCCGGGAGGCGAAGCGGGCGTAGAGCGCGGCGGTGATCGCGGGCGCGGGGACGGCGTGGTCGACCGCGGCCTGGACCGTCCAGCGGCCCTCACCGGAGTCCTGGGCGTAACCGCGCAGCTCGGAGAGGTCGGGGTCCTCCTCCAGGGCGCGGCTGAGCAGGTCGAGCAGCCAGGAGCGGACGACCGTGCCCTCGCGCCAGCTCTCGAAGGTGCCGGGGACGTCGTCGACGATCCCTGAGGCGGCCATGAGCTCGTATCCCTCGGCGAAGGACTGCATCATGCCGTACTCGATGCCGTTGTGGACCATCTTGACGAAGTGCCCGGCGCCGACGGCCCCCGCGTGCACGAAGCCGCCGCCCGAGTCGGGGGTGAGCGACTCGAAGAGCGGACGGGCGCGCTCGACGTCCACCGCCGAACCGCCGACCATGATGCCGTAGCCGTTCTGACGGCCCCAGACGCCGCCGCTGACGCCGACGTCGAGGTAGCCGACGCCCTTGGCGCCGAGCTGCTCGGCGCGGGCCCGGTCGTCGACGTAGTGGGAGTTGCCGCCCTCGATGACCAGGTCGCCCTCCTGCAGGAGGCCGCCGAGCTCGTTGATGGTCGCGGCGGTCGGGTCGCCGGAGGGGACCATCACCCACACGACGCGCGGCGCGTCGAGCCGGTCGACCAGCTCGGCCAGGCTCGCCACGTCCCGCTCGTCGGAGGACACGTCGTAGCCGACGACCTCGTGGCCCTTCTCCCGGAGCCGGGCGGCCATGTTGCCGCCCATCTTGCCGAGACCGATCATTCCGAGCTGCATGGCAGTGCTCCCCTTCGCCGCCTGTGGACACGTTGGCGCCGTCCGGTCCGGGCAGTGGCCGCGGACACGGTACGGCAGACGCAAGTCAATCGAACCGGTACCGGATCAGCCGGACAGGCGCACCGGCATGATCAGGTAGCGGTACTCGGGGTCCGCCCCCTCCTCGGCGGGCTTGCCGGTGAGGATCGCCGGTTTGGTCGAGGTCGTGAAGTTCAGGCGCGCGGTGTCGGTGCCGATGGCGCCGAGCCCGTCGAGCAGGAAGCCCGAGTTGAACGCGATCTGGATGTCCTCGCCCTCCAGGTCGGCCTCCAGGACCTCGACGGCCTGGGCGTCCTCGCCGGTCCCGGCCTCCAGGACCAGGCGGCCGGGGCTGAAGGCCAGGCGGAGCGGGGTGTTGCGCTCGGCGACCAGCGACACCCGCTTGACGGCCTCGACGAACTCGGTGCGGCTGACCTCGGCGACGGTGTTGAAGCTGTCCGGCAGGAGCGCGCGGTACTTGGGGAACTCGCCGTCCAGGAGCCGGGTCGTGGTGCGGCGGCCGCCGCCCTCGAAGCCGATCATGCCGTCGCCGGTCTCGCCGCTGGAGAGCGCGACCGAGACCTCGGCGCCCGAGGTGAGCGACTTGGCGGTGTCGTGCAGCGTCTTGGCGGGAACGAGGGCGACGGCGGACAGCTCGGGGTTCTCCGGCTTCCAGGTCAGCTCGCGCACGGCCAGGCGGTAGCGGTCGGTGGAGGCGAGGGTGATGGTCTCGCCCTCGATCTCGACCCGCACGCCGGTGAGCATCGGCAGGGTGTCGTCGCGGCCCGCGGCGACGGCGACCTGGCTGACGGCGGCGGCGAAGGCGTCACTGCCGACGGTGCCGCTCACACCGGGCATCTCGGGCAGGGTCGGGTAGTCCTCGACCGGCATGGTGGTCAGCGTGAACTTGGCGCTGCCGCAGGTCACGACGGCCTTGGCTCCGTCGGTGGAGATCTCCACAGGCTGTGGAGGAAGGTTGCGCGTGATCTCGGCCAGGAGCTTGCCGGGGACCAGGACCGTACCGGGTTCGTCGACCTCGACGTCGACCGCGGCCTGGGTGGAGACCTCGTAGTCGAAGCCGGACAGCCGGACCTGCTGGCGACCGTCGAACTCGCCTGCGTCGAGCAGGACGCCGACGAGCACCGGGACCGAGGGGCGCGTCGGGAGTGTGCGCGCGGTCCAGGCGACTGCGTCGGCCAGTACGTCGCGTTCGACCCGGAACTTCACTTTCCGACTCACTTTCCGCACGACCGGCGGAACCGGTCGAAGCCTCAACGTTGCAGCTCGTGGGTGGGTCGACCGAGGCTCCGGGGCGGGTGGGCGACCATCGCGGCGAGCGGGTGCGCCGGCACCACCGGGGCGGCCTCGGCTCCCGTGGGACCACCGCTCGGATCGGGCGGCGGTGGACAGGGGCGAGACCACACGTTACCCGGATTCCACCGCTGTCGCTGACGACTCGGGGATGGCGCTCCGTCGCTCGCCGATCGGCGAGTTGTCCACAGATTTTCCGCGGAGCTGTTGTGAAGCCACATCTGGGTTAATGAAGGTGCGCAGTAGTAGTAGGGCCTGTGGATAGTGTGGATAACCCTTGTTCTCGCAGGTCAGTGCAGCATTTTTTGTCCACAGGGCCTGTGGGTGACGCTGTGGGTAACTCGGGCCGCCTGTGGACGAACGAAGCCGCCCACAGGTTGTCCACACTCTGTCCACAGCGGCGTCCACAGTTTTCCCCTGGGTTGTCCACAGCAGCCGGTGGTTCGGTGGTCCGATCGTCGGGCAACGCGTCCACAGGAGCACCCCCGGTTACCCACAACTCAGAGCCACTTGTCCACAGGTTGTCCACATGGTTGTCCACAGATTCGGCCTCCATCCTGTGGATAACTTGGCCAAGAAAGTCGAGAAGTTTTTTTCCGTGCCCCCACACAGACCTCGCGAACCAGGACGAACGGGTTGTGCACAGGTTTGTCCACAGCCCCGTGCGCGCACCCGTGTGGATGAGGACGAAACGCGCTGGTGAGGGTGCCCGCGCCCGGTGTGTGGCCAGTGCAACAGGGGCGACAAGCCCGACGGGGACGGGGAAACCGTGCGACAGCGGGCGCGGAGGCGCCTTCGGGCGGATCACGCGCCGAACCCGTCCCGAGTCGGCGGTTGTCCCCAGAACCTGTGGATAACCCCGCACGGGGCGGTGGAGGGGCGAGGAGAGGGAGGGAACGCGGCGGGGGCGGCCCGCCGCCGCGGGCCGCCCCCGGAAGGCGCCGTCTCCCCCTGTCGTCTCCCCGGCTCAGGCGAGCGGGGGCTGGTCCTTGATCCGGCTCGTGAGCTCGTGCACCTGGTTGTAGATGGACCGGCGTTCGGCCATCAGCGCGCGGACCTTGCGGTCGGCGTGCATGACCGTGGTGTGGTCCCGGCCGCCGAACTGCTGCCCGATCTTGGGCAGGGACAGGTCGGTGAGCTCCCTGCACAGGTACATGGCGATCTGCCGGGCGGTCACCAGGACGCGGGAGCGGGAGGTCCCGCACAGGTCGTCGACGCTCAGCCCGAAGTAGGCGGCCGTCTGGGACATGATCGCCCCCGCCGTGATCTCGGGGACCTCGGTGCTGGGGACGAGGTCGCGCAGGACCTGACCGGTCAGGTCGAGGTCGACCGACTGCCGGTTGAGGCTGGCGAAGGCGGTGACGCGGATCAGCGCCCCCTCCAGCTCCCGGATGTTGGTGGAGATCTTGCTGGCGATGAACTCCAGCACCTCCGGCGGGGCGGCGAGCCCCTCCTGGGCCGCCTTCTTCCGCAGGATGGCGATGCGGGTCTCCAACTCCGGAGGTTGGACGTCGGTGAGCAGCCCCCACTCGAACCGACTGCGCATCCGGTCCTCCAGCGTGGTCAGCTGTTTGGGCGGCCGGTCGCTGGAGATGACGATCTGCTTGTCGGAGTTGTGCAGCGTGTTGAAGGTGTGGAAGAACTCCTCCTGTGTCTGCTCCTTGTTCTCCAGGAACTGGATGTCGTCCACCAGGAGGACGTCGATGTCCCGGTACCGGCGGCGGAACCCGTCCGCCTTGCCGTCCCGAATCGAGTTGATGAACTCGTTGGTGAACTCCTCGGAGCTGACGTAGCGCACCCGCGAGCCCTCGTAGAGCCGGTGCGTGTAGTGCCCGATGGCGTGCAGGAGGTGGGTCTTGCCCAGCCCGGAACCGCCGTGGATGAACAGCGGGTTGTAGGCCTTCGCCGGGGCCTCCGCCGCGGCGACCGACGCCGCGTGGGCGAAGCGGTTGCTGGAGCCGATGACGAACGTGTCGAAGGTGTACTTCGGGTTCAGCCGGGCGTGCTCACCCGTGGGCACCTCGGGGGAGCGGCCGGGGGGAGCGCCCGGCGCGTCCCTGGGCGCCTCGTCCGATTCCTCCTGTCCACCGGAGGGATCCGGGAGCGCCTCGGCGTCGGACGCGTCCGCCCGCTCGGCGGACACCGGGGACGTCGTCGGTGTGGCGGGGGGCCCGGGCGGGTCCGACGCGGCGGGCGCCTGCGGGGACGCCTCAGGCTGGGGGGTCTCCCAGCGGTTCGGCTGGTCCCACGCGGCCTCGTCCCAGGTCGTCTGCTGCCACGAGGACTGCTGCGCGGGCTGTTCCCACGAGGTGGACCGCCACGCCCGGTGGGGCTCCGGTCCGGTGGCGCCGGGCACGGGGGCGGCCCCGTCCGGGGCGGGACCCGGCTGCGCGGACGTTCCGTTCCCGGGGGTCCCGGGGAAGGGGGGAGCGGCCTCCGTCGCGGGCGTGGAACCGAGCACGTCACCCCGGTTCGGGCCGTCGTTCGCCGTCGGCGCCGCCTCGGGGGAGCGGTGGGGCGGGGCGGCCGCACCCGGGTCGGGGCGCGGCCGCACGGGCGCCGGTGACGGCGCCGGTTCCGGACGCGAGTGCCGTCCGGTCGGCTCGGGGGGCGTGGCCGCGGGAGAGGGCGGCGGGGTCGGCACGGCCGTGGGATCGACCGTGACCGCGACCCGGATGTCCCGGCCGAGGTGGGCGGAGAGCGCCCGGCTGATCGCCGGGTAGAGCCGCGTCTCCAACACCTTCTTGGTGAACTCGTTGGGGGCGGCGATGAGCGCGGTGTCCTCGATCAGACCCAGCGGACGGGTCTGGGGCAGCCAGGCGCGCTGGTGCGCGGGGAGGGAGTCGTTGTCGATCCCGTCCAGCACGCTGGACCAGACCACTGCGAGGTTGACCTGTGCGTCAGCCACGGTGACCTGCCATGGTTGCTGTCCCTTCGGTGCGGATCTGTTCGGTGCGGATTGGAACAGGAGGGGACGGGGAGACCCTGCGGGTCGTCGCGGTGTGTCGTCGGTCATGGCTCCGCGCGGACCCCTCCCGGGCACGCGGAACGAACTTCCATTGTCCTCCCACTCCGGGGGTGCCGGGGCGGGAGGAGGTGTGGACGGCGGGTGGGCCGGTCGCTCACCGGCCTGTGGACAACCGGACCCCGACCACGGCGGACGTGGGCGTTCGTGCCTCGGTATCCACAGCCAGAGCCTGTTGTCCACAGGTTGTACACAGGTTTATCCACAGGATGGCAGATCTCTGTGCGCAGCGCCGGGTTATCCACAAATCCCAGTTCACAAGCTGTGTAAAACGGATTCTTCGGCTTGCCTGGGGGGCGGACGGAGGACGAGGGGCGGGTTATCCACAGGTTGAGGTTATCCACAGGGCGGCTCGGATGTGGACGCGCCACACCCTGTGGACAACCGGTTGTCCACAGGGTGTGGCGCGGGCCCCGCGCGTGGTCCGCGCCACCGTCGCGCCCGCCCCTCGCCGGAGGGCGGGGCGGGGACGGGGGCGCCGTCTGATTTGACCCCGACCCGACCTGGTCGTATCTTCTTTATGCTTATGCCGATGATCTGCCCGCGCCCGTGTCCACAGGACGGCGCGGCCTCGGTTCATGCACCGTGAGGCCCCGCATATGCTTGGGGGTCTGTCGTAGTACTTTCCTGACACGCCCCTGGAGCCAGCAGTGAGCAAGCGTACGTACCAGCCGAACAACCGGCGTCGCGCGAAGGTCCACGGCTTCCGGCTGCGCATGCGTACGCGCGCCGGTCGCGCCATCATCGCCTCGCGTCGCCGCAAGGGGCGCGCCGCGCTGACCGTGAGCCACTAGGCCACGCCCAGCGCCACGTTCCTCGGGACCGGTCCGGCCTCTCGCCGGCCGGTCCCTTTGTCGTGGGACGAGGCCCGAGTCCCGGAGGGAGTCTCCATGCTGTCGTCGCGGAACCGGATGCGCCGTAGCTCCGAGTTCGGCTCCGTCATGCGCTCGGGACGCCGCGCCTCGCGCGGGGCCGTGGCCGTGGTCTACCTCCCCCCGCCTCCGGACGCCCCGGAACCCGCCGAGCCGCCGCGTGTCGGTTTCGTCGTGAGCAAGGCGGTCGGGGGAGCGGTGGTCCGCAAGCGGGTGCAACGCCGCCTCCGTCACGTGATGCGGACCCGGTTGGCTGTTCTGCCAAACGGTAGCCTGCTGGTGGTGCGTGCCAAGCCCGCCGCCGCCACGGCGCGGCAGGCGGAGCTGGACGCGCAACTCGACAGTGCGATCGCCGCGGCGATGCGGCCCCGAGGGACGTCCCGCCGCCGGCGGGGCCGAGGCGGATCGCCCGCGTCGGCGGCCGTGCCGACGGGGAACGGGACGGCGTCCGGGCGCCGCCCGGACGGGGGCGGAGAACGGACGGGCCGATGACCGAGCACAGACCGACGGCTTTCGCGCGGCTGCTGATCCTCCCGATCCGGGGCTACCAGCGCTTCATCAGTCCGCTCTTCCCCCCGGTCTGCCGTTTCTACCCCTCGTGCAGCGCGTACGCCGTCGAGGCGTTGCGCGTGCACGGGGCCCTGCGGGGGGTGTGGCTGGGAACCCGGCGCATCGCCCGCTGCCACCCCTTCAACCCGGGGGGTCTCGACCCGGTGCCGCCGCCGAGGACGCGGGGGCACACCGGGTCCGAGGAGTCGGCGGGCGGAGCCGGAGGCACCGGACCCGCTCCCGGGGACCAGTAGCTGAACCGAGGCAAATAGGAGTTGGCCGGTGCTCGACTGGCTTTACAACATCGTCGGCTGGACGTTGGCCAGGATCCATGAGGGTCTGACCTTCGTCGGTCTCAACCCCGACAGCGGGTGGGCGTGGGGTCTGTCCATCCTGCTGCTCACCGTGCTCATGCGGCTCCTCATGGTTCCGCTGTTCGTCAAACAGATGAACACGCAGCGGAAGATGCAGGAGATCCAGCCGAAGATCATGAAGCTCCGGGAGCGCTACAAGCACGACCGGGAGCGCCTGAACCGCGAGTCGATGAAGCTCTACCAGGAGAGCGGCACCAACCCGATCATGGGTTGCCTTCCGCTCCTCCTGCAGATGCCGGTCTTCTTCGCGCTGTTCAACGTCCTGCGCAGCGTCGCCGAGGGCAACGCCCAGTACGGCTTCTCCGAGGAGCTGGCCGACAGCGCCCGCCAGGCGCTGATCTTCGAGGCGCCGATCGCCGCCCAGTTCAACAGCTCCCCCGAGGAGCTGCTCGCCCTGGGCGCCTCGAACGCGGTGCTGGCGAAGGCCGTCATCGCGATCGCGTGCGTCATCATGGGCACCACGACCTTCCTCACCATGCGTCAGAGCATCAAGCGCAGCACCGCGCAGATGCCGGACAACCCGATGATGCAGACGCAGAAGATCATGATGTACATGGCGCCCCTGTTCGGGCTCTTCGGCCTCATGATGCCGGTGGGTGTGCTGGTCTACTGGGTCACCTCCAACGTCTGGACGATGGTGCAGCAGCACTTCCTCTACAAGAACCAGCCGACCCCCGGCGCCGAGGGCGCCAAGACCGACGGCACCCCCTCCGGTGGTCCGGCCAAGGGCATGCTCGGCAGGAAGAAGGCCGCCGAATCCGCGCCGGAGCCGAAGGAACAGCCTAAGATCGAACGCAGGCAGCCGAAGAAGCAGCCGCGCTCCAAGCGCGGTGGCGGCGGGTCCCGCTAGGGGCGTCGTCACGTCGGCCGCGGAGGATCTCAACGAAGTGCGCAGGCGACACAGCCCCTGAGGCGTACGACGGTCAGGGCGTGCATGATGAGGAGACGGGAACGCTGTGGGACATAGTGAGGAAGAGAGCGGTGGAGTAGCGGTGGCCGACGCGCCCGAGCCCGAGATCGACATCGAGGCCCTGGAGAACGAGGGCGACATCGCCGCGGACTACATCGAGGGGCTCCTCGACATCGCGGACTTCGACGGTGACATCGACATGGACGTCGAGGGCGACCGGGCGATGGTCTCGGTCGTCGGCGCCACGCTCGACGAGCTGATCGGCGACCACGGCGAGGTCCTGGAGGCGCTCCAGGAACTGACCCGACTCGCCGTCCACCGGGTCACGGGGGAGCGGAGCAAGCTGATGCTCGACATCGGCGGCTACCGCGAGGAGCGTCGCCGGGTGCTCACCCGGATCGGCGCCGACACCGCGGAGAAGGTGAACAGGACCGGCGAGATCCAGGCGCTGGAGCCGATGACGCCGTTCGAGCGCAAGGTGGTGCACGACGCCGTCGCCGCGGCCGGTCTGCGGAGCGAGTCGGAGGGCGAGGAGCCGCACCGCTACGTGGTGGTCCACCCCGCCGACTGAGCGCGTTCTCCCGCCCGGGAGGGAACGCGGGGGCGATGTTTCACGTGAAACATCGCCCCCTTGTCGTGTGCGGGGGTCGAGAAGTCGACGGGTCGACACGGCGTCCGGGCCGCGGCGCGGCGCACCGACCCGTGGCCGGGGGGACATCCCGGGGCGGGCGCATGTTTCACGTGAAACCATGGTGCCTCGCGACCATAGGATCAGTGGGAAGTGATGATGGACGAGTTCCGACAGGTGGTGACCGATGACCTCGGGCGCTGAGGAGTCCGGCGCCGTGCCGCCCGCCCCGCCGACCGCGGCGGAGGCGGTCTTCGGTGACACGCTGCCGAAGGCACGGCGCTACGCCGAACTTCTCGCCGACGACGGTGTGCGGCGGGGGCTGATCGGTCCGCGCGAGGTGCCCCGCCTCTGGGAGCGGCACCTCATCAACTGCGCCGTCGTGGAGGATTTGCTCCCGGAGGGGGCGGAGGTGGTCGACATCGGTTCGGGCGCCGGTCTGCCCGGTCTGGTGCTGGCGCTGCTCCGTCCCGACATCAGGGTGACGCTCCTGGAGCCGCTCCTGCGGCGGACGGTCTTCCTGAACGAGGCCGTCGAGGCCCTCGACCTGACCAACGTCGTGGTACGGCGCGGGCGAGCCGAGGAGGCGCACGGGGAGCTGTACACCGACTTCGTGACCGCCCGGGCGGTGGCCCCGCTGCCCCGCCTCGCCGGGTGGGCGCTACCCCTTCTGCGCAAGGGCGGCAGTCTGCTGGCGCTCAAGGGGGAGCAGGCGGAGGCGGAGTTGGCCGCCGCGCGCGACGACGTTGTCAAACTGCGCCCGAGTGAGTGCGATGTGATCAGGGTCGGCCGGGGTAAAGTCGATCCCGCTACCACGGTCGTTCGCGTCACGGTGACATCCGAGGGTGGTCCGCCTCCGTCAGTGGGATCCCGGAAAGGGCGGGGCGGCAAGAAGAAGCGCGGACGGAAGAGGTGAACTCATTCGTGCCCCAGAACCCAGCCGACCACGACGGTGTTTCACGTGAAACCTTCGCGGGTGCCCACGGGGACCTGCTCGATGTTTCACGTGAAACCTCCCCCGACGACCAGCGCCGTGTTTCACGTGAAACATGGGCCGGTGACGCCCCCGCCCCCGGTGGAGCGGACGTCCCCGACACACCCCTGGCGCGCGCGGCGCGCGCCGCGATGGCGGTTCGCGGGCACGATGACGCCTGGCCCCGCCCGAAGTCCTGCCGCGTGATCAGCGTCGCCAACCAGAAGGGCGGCGTCGGCAAGACCACGACGACGGTCAACATCGCGGCCGCCCTGGCGATGCACGGCCAGCGCGTCCTGGTGGTCGACCTCGACCCCCAGGGGAACGCCTCCACCGCGCTCGGCATGGAGCGCGACAACCAGACCCAGTCCATCTACCACTGCCTGGTGGAGGACGAGGAACTGCGCAAGCTCGTCCAGGCGGCGCCGGACATCCCGAACCTGTGGTGCGCCCCGGCCACCATCGACCTGGCGGGGGCGGAGATCGAACTGGTCTCCCTCGTCGCCCGTGAGGCCCGGCTCAAGCGCGCGCTCGACGCCTACGACACCTCGGAACTCGACTACATCCTCATCGACTGCCCGCCGTCGCTCGGCCTGCTCACGGTCAACGCGATGGTGGCGTGCGACGAGGTCATGATCCCGATCCAGTGCGAGTACTACGCCCTGGAGGGTGTGGGGCAGCTGCTCCGCAACGTCGAACTCGTCCAGTCCCACCTGAACCCGGGACTGGCGATCAGTACCGTCGTGCTGACGATGTACGACGGTCGGACCCGTCTCTCGCAGCAGGTCGCGGACGAGGTGCGCTCGCACTTCGGCAAACTGGTGCTCACGACGCTGGTGCCGCGCAGCGTCCGCGTGTCCGAGGCGCCCAGCTACGGCCAGTCCGTGATGACCTACGACCCCGGGTCCACCGGTGCGGTGGCCTATCTGGAGGCGGCCCGGGAGATCGCGCACCGCGCGCCGGGACTCGGCGGCTGACGGCGGTGTCGCCCCGGCGCGGAGCCGGGGCGCCGATGTGTTCGAGCAGAGTGGAGGTAGTTGCCGGTGAGTCAGCAGCGGCGCGGACTGGGCAAGGGACTGAACGCGCTCATCACGCAGGGGCCCGCGGTCCCCGCGCCCTCAGGGGGCGCCCCGGAGACGGCGGGCCTCTCCGACGGGACGTACCTGGAGGAGATCGAGCTCGGCGCGATCACCCCCAACCCGCGCCAGCCCCGTGAGCGCTTCGACGAGCAGGCGTTGGAGGATCTGCGCGACTCCATCCGGGAGGTGGGGGTGCTCCAGCCCGTCGTCGTGCGCAGGATCGAGGGCGAGGCGGGGGTTCCCCGGTACGAACTCATCATGGGGGAGCGGCGGTGGCGCGCGAGCAAGGAGGCCGGTCTCGACCGGATCCCCGCGATCGTCCGTGAGACCGACGACTCCGAGCTGCTCCGCGACGCGCTCCTGGAGAACCTGCACCGGCAGGAACTCGACGCCCTGGAGGAGGCCCTCGCCTACCAGGACCTGCTGGACGACTTCGGCATCACCCAGGGCGAGCTGGCCGAGCGCGTCGGCCGCTCCCGGT
This sequence comes from Nocardiopsis sp. FIRDI 009, assembly GCF_003386285.1. Taxonomy (GTDB): domain Bacteria; phylum Actinomycetota; class Actinomycetes; order Streptosporangiales; family Streptosporangiaceae; genus Nocardiopsis. The sequence goes on along the minus strand of NZ_QPNC01000024.1, from coordinate 106,719 downwards.
CGCACATCTCCAACACGCTGCGCCTGTTGAACCTGCCGCAGAAGGTGCAGAACCGCATCGCCGCCAAGGTCCTCAGCGCCGGACACGCCCGCACCCTGCTCTCCGTGGACGACCCCGAGCGCCAGGAGCGGCTCGCGCAGCGGGTCGTGGAGGAGGGCCTGTCGGTCCGCTCGCTGGAGGAGATCGTCCACCTGGGCGAGGAGATGGACGAGCCTCGGGAGAAGCGGCCCCGGATCACTCCGACGCGTCGGTCCACCCCGCCCCAGGTGGAGGAGTGGGCGAGCCGTCTCGCCGACCGCCTGGACACCACGGTCAAGGTCGACCTGGGCAAGAAGAAGGGCAAGATCGTCGTGGAGTTCGCGACGATGGAGGACCTGGAGCGCATCATCGGCCAGATGGACTCCCGCGAGCCCTGACCCCTGTTTCACGTGAAACATCGCCCGCCGCCCCGGCCGGACGTCGAGTCCGCGCACGGGGCGGCGGGCTGTTCGGGCGCCCTCGGGGGGCGCGTGGTGGCCGTGGGGGCCGTGGGGGCTCCCAGGGGTGAGCGGTGGACCCCAGGGGTGCCCGTGACGGCGGAAGGCCCCCAGGGTCGCCCTGGGGGCCTTCCGTCTCGCTTCGCCGGTCACAGGAAGTCGGCGAGCTCCTTCTCTAGCAGGCGCAGCGGCTTGGCGCCGATGATCTGCTTGACGACCTCACCGTCCTTGTAGAGGTTCATCGTCGGCAGGGAGAGGACGTTGTACTCGCGAGGAGTGTCGGCGTTCTCCTCGGTGTTGAGCTTGACGACCTCGATCTTGTCCCCGTGGGCCGCCGCCAGCTTCTCCAGGACCGGCTCCATCTGCTTGCAGGGACCGCACCAGCTCGCCCAGAAGTCGACGAGGACCGGCTTGTCGCTGGACAGGACGTCGTCCTTGAAGGACGCGTCGGTGACGTGCTTGAGAGTGGACATGGTGCTCCTTGGTTCGGTGAGACCGGGGGCGGGCTGGACGGGCCGGGACTCGGGGCTCAGTTCCCCATCTCGGCGAGGTGGCGCTCGGCGTCCAGGGCGGCGGCGCAGCCGGTCCCGGCGGCCGTGATCGCCTGGCGGTACTGGTGGTCGACCACGTCACCGGCGGCGAAGACACCGTCGAGGTTGGTGCGGGTGGACGGGGCGTCGACCTTGACGTAGCCCTCCTCGTCCAGCTCGACCTGCTTGTTGAACAGCTCCACGCGCGGGTCGTGGCCGATCGCGATGAAGACGCCGGTGACGTCGAGCGTGCTGGTCTCGTCGGTCTGGTTGTTGACGACCTTCAGGCCGGTGACGCTCTTCTCCCCGAGCACCTCGACGACCTCGGTGTTCCACACGAACGAGATCTTCTCGTTGGCCTGGGCGCGTTCGGCCATGATCTTGCTGGCGCGCAGCTGGTCGCGGCGGTGGACCACCGTCACGGACTTGGCGAAGCGGGTGAGGAACAGCGCCTCCTCCATGGCGGTGTCGCCACCGCCGACGACCGCGATGTCCTGGTCGCGGAAGAAGAAGCCGTCGCAGGTGGCGCACCACGAGGTGCCGCGGCCGGACAGCTCCTTCTCCCCGGGCACGCCCAGCTCGCGGTAGCCGGAGCCGGTGGCCAGGATCACCGTGTGGGCGAGGAAGGTCTCGCCGCCCGCGACGACCTCCTTGACCGGCTTGGTGAGATCGACCTCGGTGACGTCGTCGGGGACCAGCTCGGCGCCGAAGCGCTCGGCCTGCTTGCGGAGGTTGTCCATCAGGTCGGGTCCCATGATGCCGTCGGGGAACCCGGGGAAGTTCTCGACGTCGGTCGTGTTCATGAGCGCGCCGCCCGCGGTGATGGAGCCCTCGAACACCAGGGGTCGCAGTTCGGCGCGCGCGGCGTAGACGGCCGCGGTGTACCCCGCGGGACCGGAACCGATGATGATGACATTGCGGACGTCACTCACGCTCGTAGGCCCTTCACACAGTCGCTGCCCTGGCCACGGACGTGACCCCAGGGGAAAGTCGGTTAGTCACAACCGATGGTAGGCGCACCGCATTCCCGGTCGGACATCGCCGCAGCGTACGGGGGTGGGGTATGGGTGGGGGGCTCCGGACGGCGGGGGCCGGGATCCGTAGAATCCTCGCATGACACGTCAGTCCGGCCGCCGGGACGTCATCGTCGACGCCCTCCTCGGGATCGCGGTCTTCGCCGTGGTGGCGATCGCGGCCGGGGCCGACGTCACCGGGACCGGGAACCTCACCCCCCTCGCGTACGCGCTGGCGGCGACCCTCGGCGGCCTCATGCTCGTCCGGAGGCGGTGGCCGGTCCCGGTCGTGCTGGCCACCTCGGTGCTCATCGTCATCAACTACGTGCTCGACCTGCCGACCATCGGCCTGGCCGTGCCGGCCGCGGCGGCCCTGTACTCCGCGGCCGAGGCGGGGCGGACCGCCTGGTCCGTGGGGTCGGCCTCCGCGTTGCTGCTCGTCTCCACCCTGGCCCGGCTCGGCCAGGGGACCGACCCCGCCTACCTGCTGGGGTACGAACTGGCCTCCAGCGTGGCGATCATGGGCGCCGCCACCGCTCTCGGACACGTCCGGTGGCAGCGGTTCCGGGCGGAGGGGCAGCGGGCGCGGATCGCGGCCCTGGACGCGCAGGCGCGCGCGGCGGAGGCGGCGGAGATCGTGGCGCTCGAACGCACCCGGATCGCCCGCGACCTGCACGACGCGGTCGGCCACCACCTCTCCGTGGTCTCCCTGCACGCGGCCGTGGCCGCCGAGGCGCTCGACGACGTTCCGGCGGACGTCGACGGGGCCCGCGCCGAACTCGGGCACGTCCGTCAGGCCTCCCGTGCCGCCCTCGGCGAGATGCGCGCGACCGTGCGCGCGTTGCGGGGCGGTGACCCCGACGGAGGACGCGTGGCCTCCCTCGCCCGTCTGGACGAGCTCGTGGCGCCGGTCCGGGCGGCCGGGGTCGAGGTGCGGGTGGAGGGCGTCCCGAGGGCGGGCGAGATCCCGGCCCTGGTCGACGCCACCGCCTTCCGGATCGCCCAGGAGGCGTTGACCAACACGCTCCGGCACGCGGCGGCGAACCGCGCCCGGGTGGTGTTCACACGTGAGGGTGAGGAGTTGGACGTGGTGGTGACCGACGACGGCGGGGGACGGACCGAGGACCCGTCTCGGGGCAGCGGTCTGGCGGGCATGCGGGAGCGGGTCCGCATGGTCGGCGGGACGGTGGCGGCCGGGCCCGCTCCCGGGGGCGGGTTCCGGGTGCGTGCCCGGCTGCCGCTCGGGGGAGACCGGTGATCCGCGTCCTGCTCGTCGATGACCAGCCCCTCGTTCGCGCGGGGGTGCGTTCACTCCTGGAACGGGACGAGGGCGTCGAGGTGGTGGGGGAGTCCGGGGACGGCCGCGCCGCCCTGGCCGACATCGCCCGGCTGCGGCCGGACGTGGTCCTGCTCGACCTGCAGATGCCGTCCGTGGACGGGCTCGCCGTCCTCCGGGAGTTGGAGCGGCGCCGTGTCGACACGTCGACGGATCGACGAGCCGACACGGGCCGACACGTCGACACCCGGGTGGTCGTGCTCACCACCTTCGGGGAGGACGACAACGTCTTCAGCGCACTGCGGCTGGGCGCCTCCGGTTTCCTGCTCAAGGACGCCGAACCGCGCGCGCTGCGGGAGGCGGTGCGTACCGTGGCCCGGGGCGAGGCGCTGCTGTCGCCGGGGGTCACCCGCCGGGTGATCGAGCGGCTCTGCGACACCACCGTCGCGCCCGAGGCGTCGGCACGGCTGGACGTGCTCACCGATCGCGAGCGCGAGGTCCTGGCCCTGGTCGGGCGGGGGATGTCCAACCAGGAGATCGGGGCGCGGCTGCATCTGAGCCCCGCGACCGCCCGCACCCACGTGGGGCGGGTGCTGAGCAAGCTCGGGGCCCGCGACCGGGTCGGCCTGGTGGTGATCGCCTACGAGAGCGGGCTGGTCCGCCCCGGAGGCGGGGACTGACCCGGGGACGGAACGGAGGGGTCAGGGGGCGTCGACGGTCGTCCGGTCCAGGACGCTGGGCTCGACGTCGCCGTTCTGGGCGCAGCGCGGATCGACCACGAACACGTCGAACCGATCGCCCTGCCGCGCGTACAGGACCCAGGCGGGCTCGGCGTCGGCGCCGTAGAAGGCGTCGTCGACCAGGTCGACCCGGGTGCCGAACTCCTCCTCCAGCAGATCGGAGCAGCGTTCGACGGCGGGTGTGAGGGACCGCTCCTCCAGCACGGCCGCCCCGCCCGCGGCCCCGCCGTCGGGCTGGGCTCCGCCGTCGGACGGCGCCTCGGCGTCGCCGACCGACGCGTGTCCGAGGGTCCGGGCCGCCTGCTCGTCGAGCGCGGCGGCGGTGTAGACCGTCCCGCTGCGCACCACCTCCGGCGCGTAGGCCAGGGCGGCCTCCCCGTCGTCGGGGGCGTCCTCCATCTCCAGCAGCGGAGTGGCGCCCTGCATCGCGTCCTCGCCGCCCGAGAGTACGCCGTTGACGACGGCGACGCCCCCGCCGACGACGAAGACCGCGGCGGCGGCCGCCGCCAGGAGCCTGGGCAGACCGTTGGAGGAACGCCGGCGGCGCGCCGCGGCGAGGGGGACCACGGCGGCGTCGGCGGAGGGGTGCTCCGCCGGCACCGGGTCGGTGGGTTCGGTGTCGGGCCCCCGCTCGGCGCGTTCACGCACGGCGTCCGCGATGCGCCGGTCGAGGAGGTCGGCGACGTCCTGCGGCAGTTCGGGAGCCGGGGTGGCGGCGAGGACGCGGGACACGCCCGTGAGTTCGTCCAGGGTGGCGGCGCACGTGGCACAGGTTTGGATGTGGGCGGTGACGGTGCGTTCCTCGGAGGGGTCGAGCAGGTCCTCGGCGAGGAAGGCGAGTGCCTCCGCGTCCGGGTGGGGCGTCACGATGGGTTGGCACCTCCTCTCCCAGATGTGACGTCTGGCGGAGGCTGAGGGTTCCTCAGATGGGCCAGAGAGGGAAGAAGTTTCGCGCGGCCCCGCGCGCACCTGCTCTTCACCGTTCCCGCGGCCACGTCGAGGATCCGGGCGGCCTCCTCCACCCGGTAGCCGAGCATGTCCACGAGCGTGAGCGCCAGGCGCTGGTCCAGCGGCAGCTGCTCCAGCGCGGCCTGCACGTCGAGCCGTGACTCGGTCTGCGAGGCGTGGTCGGGAGGCCCGCCCAGACGCCCCAGGCGTTCGTTGGACATCACGTCGAGGGTGTCGTCCTCGGTCGGGGTGGCCGGGCGCACCTTGCGGCGGCGCAGGCGGTCGTGGCAGGCGTTGACCACGATCCGGTGCAGCCAGGTGCTCACCTGGGCCTCGCCCCGGAAACGGTCGGCGGCGCGGAACGCGGACAGGAAGGCGTCCTGGAGGGCGTCCGAGGCCTCCTCGGGGTCGCCCATCATCCGGACGGACACAGCCCAGAGGCGCTCACGGTGACGGTGTACCAGGACCCCGAAGGCCTGGTCGTCACCCTGAGCGTGCCTCGTCAACAGCTCCTTGTCGGGGAGCTCCTGGACCGCGTCCATCAGTTCAGCTCACGTATCTCCGCACCTAGGCCACACCTCGGATCTCGACCTGGTTGACGGCGCCGCGGTAGCGGTCCCCGTCCGTGGGAAGCTCGGTGAACCACACCACGACGTACCGGCCCGTAACACCGCCCTCGATGCTAATGGTCTCCGAGTCGTTCACCGTCCCCTCCCAGTGGGAGGGCAGGTCGGCGTCCAGACCGGCCGGGTCGTCGACCTCACGGTTGTCGCCGATCCGGATCTGCACACCGTAGTCGCTGGCGGGTACGTCGAGGACCACCTCGTGGACCTCCCGGCTGGAGCCGAGGTCCACCAGCAGGCCCACGCCGGACTTCTCCACGCCGAGCTGGTCGAAGTAGCCCTCGGTCTTCCAGGGCTCGCCCCCGGGGTCGCCGTCGATGGCCCGCTGCGCGTTGTCGCCGTGCTCGCTGCCGTCACCGAGCGGGTCGAAGCCGTCGGCCGCGGTGGGCTCCAGAGCCACCAGCTCGGGGCCGTCCGAGGTGCTCTCGGAGGGCTGCGCGTCCGGCGGCGGTTCCTCCCCGCCGGAGCTCATCATCGAACCGACCGTCCACGCGCCCACGACCACGGCGGCGAACACCACCAGCGCGACCACGCCGATGAGGACCTTCCTGAACGATCCCTGGGCGCGCGCGTCGCGCTCCTCCATCCGGGTGGGCTGACGGCGCTCGGCCGCCGCGCCCCGACCCTGCGTGGAGCGTTCCGGGGGGCGCGGCGCCGCCCCGTTCCTGGCGCTGCGGCGGGGGCCCGTCGGCTCGAACTCACCCGTCCGGCGGGAGGTGCCCGGCTCGGGCTGCGGAGCGGGTTCGGCCGGGGTGACGGGGAGTGGGATGAGCCGCGGCACCTCGGCCAGCTCGGCGCACAGCGCCGCGGGCGAGGTGATCGGCGCTCCGGGCACCATCTGACCGGCCAGGTGCGGCAGGGCCGCCCGGGTGGTGATGGTGGCGAGGGGTTCGGTGAGCCCCGTCCGCACCTGCGCGGGGGGATAGGGGCCTGCCGGGCCCTGGGGCGCGGGAGGGAGGCCGTCCTGCGGGCCGCCGGGCCAGCGGCCGGTGAGCGCGGCGTACAGCAGGTTGCCCAGTCCCTGGGCGTCGACGGCGCCGGGGTCGGCGACGTTCGCGCCCAGCAGGGCGGCGTCCACCCCGATTCCGACGACCTTCACCGCGCCGCCGCTGCTCCACATGAGCTTGGCGGGGGTGAGGCACAGGTGGTGCAGGCCGCCCGTGTGCGCGGCGGCGATCGCCTCGGCGGCCTCGGCGACGAGACCGGCGGCGCGCTCGGGCTCCATCGGGCCCTGGGCGATGAGGTCGGCGAGGGAGGAGCCGGTGACCCACTCCTCGACGACGTAGGGGGTGGGGGCGGAGTCGTCGGCGTCGAAGACCTGCGTGACGCGGGCGTCGGGGATGCGGCTGGTGGCACGGGCGGCGCGGACGACCTCGGAGGTGCGCGGGAAGCCGTCGGCGAAGGTCCACACGCCGACGGGGCGCGCGAGGGTCTCGTCGGTGGCCTTCCAGCGGGTCGCTCCACCGGTCTCGCTCACGACGTGGTCGAGTCGGTACCGGTTGGCCAGCTTCGCCCCGGGCTCGATCAGAAAGGTGCTCATGATGGGAGTGACGGGCGCCAGTGCCGACGGCTCACGCGTGCCACCGCCGCGCCGCGGGACGCGGTGCGTGCCGGTTCGGGGGTGTGTCGCGTGCGGGGGTGTCGGCCCTGCTTGCTGTCCCCAGCCTCCCTTCGGGCAGCTCGGTCGGAAGTTGCTATGTCGATTGAGCGATGCCAGTCCATGCTAGGACGCTTGAACAGCATCTTTGGAGGACAAGGGGGCACTGTTCACCTTCTCGGGCGATCGGGGGATCGACTACCCAACGTCATCCATTCCTGGTGATCAGCGACGTCGCAGTCGGGTTCTCAGCAATTCGAGGAAGGATGTGACTTCGGTCACTTTCAGGATTCTCGCGGTGAGGACGAACAGGACGGCGCCCCCCGCCCCACCTGCGGCCATCGCGGCGAGGGCGGGCCACACGTCACCGGGCAGCCCCCGGAACGCGTGGATCATCGCCCAGCCGAGGAGAGCCGCGGGGACGGTGGCGAGGTGCAGCTTGGCCAGGACCAGCGCCGTGCGGCGGCCGTCCAGGCCGTTGAGCCTCCGGTGCAGCAGGCCCCACATGATGATCGCACCGATGACGTAGTAGAGGCCGTACGGCACGGGCAGCCACAGGACGACGTGTTGCGGCTCCATCCACCACAGCAGGGCGAACGCCGTGGTCGCGTGCGCGGTCTCCGCCGGGATCGACACCAGCGCCGGGGTCCGGGTGTCGCCCAGGGCGTAGAACACCCGCATCTGGAGCTGGAAGAGCGTGAAGGGGATCAGCATCACGACGAAGACCATCAGGATGCGCCCGATCGCCTCCGCGTCCGCCGTGCTGGTGCTGCCCTGGGCGTAGATCATCACGCAGAACGGGACGGCGAAGACCAGCATCGCCACCGAGATGGGGACGATGAGCACCGACGACAGCCGGAACCCCCGGGAGAAGTCCGAGCGGACCTGGTCCTTGCGTCCCGCGGCCACGTGCTCGCTCATCCGCGGCAGGAGCGCCGTGATCACCGACACGGCGATGATCGCGTACGGCAGTTGGAACAGCATGGACGCGAACTTGTAGGCCGCGATGCCCGAGCCCGTCTCGTACCCGAGCCCGGCCGCCGCCGCGCCCGCCCGCGTCGCCACGTTCGTGGAGACCAGCGCCCCGGCCTGGGCCACGACGATGTAGAGCATCATCCACGACGCGGCCCCGGCCGCCTCGCCCAGGCCGGAACCCCGCAGGTCCAGCCGCGGTCGCCAGCGGAACCCCGCCGAGGCCAGCGCCCACACCAGGACGGCCGCCTGGACGACCTGGCCGAGCGCGGTGCCCAGGCCCAGCAGGGCGATCCGGGACGGGTGGGCGAGCAGGTCCTCGGGCGTGCTGCCCGGACCGGCGATCGACAGGAACCACAGGCAGATCCCGATGATGACCAGGTTGTTCAGGACCGGTGCCCACATCGGGGCGCCGAACCGGTGCCGGGCGTTGAGCATGGCGCTCGCCAGACCGCTCGCCCCGATGAAGAAGATCTGGAGGACGAGGTACCGGGCGAGGATCACCGAGACGTCGTACTGGGCGCCGGAGAACCCGCCCGCGTAGATCCGGATGAACCACTCCGCGACCAGCACCGACACCGCCGTGACGGCGAACAGGACCAGCAGCATGAGCGTGACCAGCCGCTGTTCGGTCCGGTCGCCGCCGTCCGCGTCCAGCCTGCGCCGCTTGACCAGGAACGGCACGAACACGCTCGCCAGCAGACCGCCGATGAGCAGGTCGTAGACCATGTACGGGACCATGCCCGCGACCTGGTAGGCGTCGCCCAGCAGCTGGGTGCCGATGGCCGCCGCCAGCACGATCGTGCGGACGAACCCCGTCACGCGCGAGCAGATCGTGCCGACCGCCATGACGGCGCTCGATCGGGCGACGTTGCCCGGCGCGGTGTGCGCGGTGCCGCCGATCTCGTCGCCGTCCTCCAGACCGGCCCGGTCGGCGGTGCCCACGTCACCGATGTCGCTCGGATCCCGGAGCGTCGCCAGCCCCGTCTCCGGCTCGGTGTCCGGCTCCTCGCGCTCGTAGGTGTCGAGCACGTCCTCCGGCATGACCATGTGCCGACGGTGGTCCTCACGCGCCTCCGACCCGGGCTCCGGGACGCGCGCCTGCTCTCTGGGGTGGTCGCTGGGCACCGTCGGGCTGTCCTTCCCTCAGGGGGTGTTCCGGGCGGCGGGGTCAGTGCCGGACGGACGTGTACGGGGTCATCGACGCAGGCGGCCCCGGATCAGTTCCACGGCCGAGGAGAGTTCCGGGACCCGCAGCAGTCTGGCCGATCCCAGGAACAGGACCGCTCCCACGAGGCACCCCACGGCGGGGGCGCCGAGGTAGCTGGCGAGGCCGGGGCCGACGTGGGAGTCGAAGAGCCACAGCACGCCGAGTCCGGCGGCGATGCTCGGGACGACGGCCACGTGCAGGCGCAACAATGTGCCAACCGCGTGCCTTCCGTCAAGCCCCCCGAGCCGACGGCTCAGCACGTTGCCCGCGATGGTCAGGCCGGACACGAACGAGAACATGAACCCGGCGGCCACGCCGACGACCACGCGGTCGGGCGGCAGGAGGAGGTAGGAGGTCAGCGCGAGGGCGCTGTGCACGGCCAGGTTGGCGATGGCGATCATCGCCGGGGTGCGTGTGTCGCCGAGGGCGAAGAACACGCGCAGCATGAGCTGGAAGATCGTGAACGGCACCAGGCCCAGGGCCATGACCATGAGGATCTGGCCGATGTTGGCGGCGTCGGTCACCGAGATCGACCCGCGGGCGAAGGCCAGGACGGACAGCGGAACGGCGTACATCGCGATCGCGAAGGACAGCGGCACCAGGACGAACGACGAGATCCGCAGCGTGCGCGAGAAGTCGGAGCGCACCGCCGTCCAGTCGCGGTCCTCGGCGTGCGCGCTCATCCGGGGCAGCAGCACGGTGATCAGCGAGACCGCGATGATCGCGTACGGCAGCTGGAAGAGCTGGTACGCCAGGTTGTAGGCGGTGATGCCCGCGCCGACGTCGCGGCCCTGCTCGATCCCGGCCACGTTGGCGGCGTTGGCGATGTTGGTCGTGATCCACAGACCGGCCTGGGTGAGCAGCGTGTAGAGCATCATCCACCCGGCGGTGCGCAGGGCCTCGCCCAGGCCGCTGCCGCGCAGGTCGAGGCGGGGCCGCCACCGGTATCCGGAGCGGCGCAGCGCGACGAACAGCACGAGCGCCTGGAGGGCCATGCCCGCCGCCGTGCCCGCGCCGAGCAGGGTCAGCTGCGCGTCGGGCACCGGCGGCTCGCTGCCCGGCCCGGCCACCCACAGGAACATCCCGCCGACGGCCATGATCACCAGGTTGTTGAGCACGGGCGCCCACACCGGCGCGCCGAACCGGTTGCGGGTGTTGAGCATGGCGCTGAGCAGGCCGCTCATGCCCACGAAGAAGATCTGGGTGAGCAGGTACCGGGCGAGGAACACCGAGTCGTCGAACTGCGCCTCGGTGAACCGCGAGCCGTACATCCAGATGAGGAACTCGGCGGCCAGCACCGCGACCGTCGTCAGCAGCAGCAGCGCCAGCAGCGTGGTGGTGAACAGCCGGTCCTCGGTGGCCTTGCCCCCGTCGGCGTCGCGCTTGCGCCGCTTGACCAGGAACGGCACGATCACGCTGGCCATCAACCCGCCGATGAGCAGGTCGTTGAGGATGAACGGGATCGTGTGCGCGGTGTGGTAGGCGTCACCGAGCAGGTGGGTGCCGATCGCCGCGCCCAGCACGATGGTGCGCGCGAACCCGGTGATCCGGGAGGCCATCGTGCCGACGGCCATGATCGCACTCGACCGCATCATCCCGCCGGAGCCCGACCCGGAACCGGAGCTCGAACCCTCGTCCGCCCCGCCGCGGCGGGTGTCCTCGCCGAACGCGGGCTCGGGCAGCTCACCCTCCTCGAAGGTGGGGGCGGGGCCTCCGCCCGGACGGAGGGGACCCTCACCAGGGACGGGGCCCCGACGGTGGCGCGGCTGGTACTGGGGGGAACGGTCGGCTTGGTGTCCGCCGCCGTTCGGGGAGTCGGTGACCACCGTGGATCAGATTTCCTTTCGTAGGACCGGGGAGGGCCCGGCGGCGCCGTGGGGCGCACCGGCCGGGCCGTGCGGGCGGCTCAGCGCCGCGCGTGTCGACAGGGGAACGTGTGGCCGTGTCGACATGGCGACCTGTCGGTGAGGGAACATGTCACTTCGTCGCGCCGTTCCCGTCCGCGTCCGTACCAGTGTGACCGGTGGCGCCGGTCGGGTTCTCCCCGCCGGTCGAATCCCTGTCCGCGCCCCGCGCGCCCCCGGCGCCGCGGGCGGCCTGGCGGCGCGTCCACTTGCGCACCGCGCGCGGGGCCAGGGCCGCGACGAGGATCAGCAGGCCGATCCCGCTGATGAGCAGCGCCTGGGTACCCAGACCCGTGGCGTTGACCGGGATCACGGTCGCCTGGGCGCTGATCGGCTCGCCCGCCCCGTTCTGGAGGCTGGCGTGCAGCTCCGTGCGGCCGTTGATCCTGGCCGACAGCGGGATGTACACCGTCGTCTTCGCCCCGGGGGCGATCTCGAACTCGTCCGAGTACTCGCCGATGCTCAGCCGTTCGGAGTTCTCCGAGTACACGGACAGCCGGACGCGGATCGCCTCGTCGGGCAGGTCGTTGGCGACGAGGACGCCGGTGATGCCCGTGCTGCTGGCCAGGGTGACCGGCTCACCGGGGATGATCCGCACGTCGCCGAGGTGCTCCTGGACCGCCTCCGAGACCAGCAGCCGCGTGGCGCCCGCCAGTGTCTCCCGCTCACGCCAGTGGACCGACTCCATTCGCAGGAGCGCCGGACGGAACGGGTCGTCGTCGTCCACCAGGATGCTGTTGAACAGGCGCACCTCGCGGCTGACGTCCGTGATCTGCCCCAGGTAGGTGGAGCTGAGCTCGTCCGAGTAGGCCCCGCTCGGGTACGTGAGCGGCTGACGGGTCGTCTCCCGCTCGTCGGGGTCGGCCAGTTCGACGTCGTCCAGCCGCTCGGGCGTCAGCCACGGCAGGGAGTCGCTGGCCTCCAGCACCCCGCTGGCCAGCGCGCCGCTCGGGTTCCAGTCGGGGCCGGGGTAGGCCACCACGACCCGGTCGCCCCCGACGTTCTCCCCGGCGATCATCGCGGTCTCGGCGGCGAACCGCTGGAGCGCGAGTTCGGTCTCGCCCGGGCCCTGGGACGGCATGGCCAGCACGTCGGCCAGCCCCTCGTCGGCGACCAGCGCGAACGGTTCCTCCTCCGGTCCGTCCTCGACCGGGTGCAGCGCGGCCTGGGCCGTCGGGGTGGTGGACAGCCAGGACGCCGCGGGCTTGGCCGTCTCGTCCAACAGGAACCGATGGGCCCCGTCGGCGGCCAGGAACTCGTACACCGCGTCGTCCATGAGTCCGTCGGCGGGCAGGGCGAACGACTCGTCGGCCGTCAGGCCGAGCGCGCGCAGGACCGAGTCGCGACCGATCTCGAGCGAGGCGGCGGCGTCGGCGTGCATGTCGTTGCGCAGCAGGGACGCCAGGTCCGCGGCGGCGTAGGGGGTGGCCACGACGGTGTCGCCGGCCAGGGCCGTCCTGGCCTCGCGCAGCCACACCTGGGCGGCGACGTCGGCCGGGCGCTCCTCGCGTCCGGGGTCGGATCCGGCGGAGACCGCGACCGGGTCGTCCAGGACGTCGTGGGAGGCCCGCGCCAGCCGGACGATGTCGTCGAGTGTCGAGGGGTCCACGGCCCAGGTGACCGGGACGCCGCCGGTCTGGGCCGCGTCCCCGGCGTCGGCCTCCGCGTCCGCCTCCCCGTCGCCGTCCCCGCCCTCCTCCGACGCGTCCGCGGAGGGGGCCTCCCCGGTCGGCTCGGCGGCGGAGGGTTCGGCGGTCGCCTCGCCCGTCTCCTCCGGTTCGGGGCCGGACTCCCGCGGCTCCTCGTTCAGCCCGAGCAGCTCGACCAGGTCCTCGTCACCCGCCTCGAAGGCCAGGTCGGTCTGGGCACCCGCCGCCAGCAGGCGACCCAGACGGCCGTCCTCGCCGACCGACTCCGAGAGCGCGTCGCTGAGGAAGGTGTCGTCGTCGGCGCGCTGGGGAGCGGCCATGAGGGGCCACACCCACGCGATGCCCACGGAGGGGATGTCGTCGTCCTCCTCGCCGGTGAACGGGAGGAAGGTGTACTGGGCGCCCAAGCGTTCGCCGTCGCCGTCGAGCGCCTCGATCACCAGCGGGTACACGCCGTAGGAGGACAGCCCCAGGTCCTCGACCGGGACGCTGAGCGAGAACTCCTGGCTGCCGTCCGGTTCCAGGGAGTCGGCCACGTCCGTGTCCGGGCCGGGGGCGTTGGGCTGCCAGCCGGTGCCCGACGCGAACTCGTCCAGCTCGTCGCGGCCGCCGAACGGGTGCCGGGAGTAGCGCATCCGGACGGTGACGTCCTCGACACCCTCGGCGGTGGTGTTGGTCACCACCCCGGACACCCGGAGGGTGCTGCCGGAGTCGACCGCGTCGGGTGTGACGCGCTCGACGACGAGCGGCTCGACCGACTCGTCGTTCTCGGGCTCCGCCAGTGCGGGTGAGAGCGCGGCCGGTGTCGGAAGCAGACCGGCGGTCATGGCCATGACCGCGGCCGCGGAGGCAAATCGACGCAACGCTTGACCGGTTTCCTGATTCGGGTCCAGGTGGCCGTCCCGCCGGGGACACGGCGTGGGGCGGGATCGGTCTCGGTGCCCGCACGGCGCACGCGGCGGACTCGGGCGGGGGACGTGAGGCCGACGGATCGTCCCACCACTGCACCCGAAGATACCGTCCGGGACGCTCCGGCGCTCCCCTGAGGGCGTCGGGCGCTTCGGCGAGGGGAGGTGCTCCCACGGAACATGCCCTAACCTGCGTGGTGTGCCGAACACAGAGTTTTCGAGTGAGAACGACACCGCCCGGCGCCCGGAGGCCGTGGCGGAACCCGCCGCGGACGCGCTGACCGGCGAGCAGCGGTCGGCGATCACCGCGCTGGTCGACTCGATCCAGCCCGTCTCCGGTGAGCTCGGCGACCGTTTCTCCGCGCACGACCAGCAACTCGCCATCGTGGGCGGACCGGTGCGCGACGCGCTCCTCGGCAGGGTCTCCAGCGACGTCGACCTCACCACCGACGCGGTGCCTCAGCGGATCCTGGAGATCGTCGACGGCTGGGCCGACTCCGTGTGGACGGTGGGCATCGAGTTCGGCACGGTGGGGCTGCGCAAGCGCGGCCTGCAACTGGAGATCACCACCTACCGCAGCGAGTCCTACTCGCCCAAGTCGCGCAAGCCGGACGTCAACTACGGCACCGACATCCACGACGACCTGTTGCGCAGGGACTTCACCGTCAACGCGATGGCGGTGCGCCTGCCCGGCCAGGAGTTCGTCGACCCCTTCGGGGGACTCGCCGACCTCCGCGCCGGGGTGCTGCGGACGCCGGGGCGCCCGGAGGACTCCTTCAGCGACGACCCGCTGCGCATCATGCGCGCGGTCCGCTTCGCCGCCCAGCTCGGCTTCACGCTCGCCCCCGAAGTGGCCGAGGCCGCGCGGAACATGGCGGACCGGCTCACCATCGTCTCCGCCGAGCGGATCAGGGACGAGCTGGTCAAGCTCATGCTCAGCCCGAACCCGCGGCGCGGGATCGAACTCATGGTCGACCTCGGCATCGCCCGGTACGTGCTGCCCGAGGTGCCCAAGATGCAGCTGGAGATCGACGAGCACCACCGGCACAAGGACGTCTACGAGCACTCGCTCACCGTCCTCGACCAGGCCATCGACCTGGAGAAGCGGCGCGGTCACGCACCCGACCTCGTCCTGCGCCTGGCCGCCCTGCTGCACGACATCGGCAAGCCCAAGACGCGCGCCTTCGAGTCGGGGAACCGGGTCACGTTCCACCACCACGAGGTGGTCGGCGCGTCGATGAGCCGCAAGCGCCTGACCGCGCTGCGCTTCCCCAAGGACGTGGTGTCGGCCGTCAGCACCCTCGTCGCGCTGCACCTGCGGTTCCACGGGTACGGCAAGGGCGAGTGGACCGACTCGGCCGTGCGCCGGTACGCCCGCGACGCCGGGGACCAGCTGGAGCGGCTGCACATCCTCACCCGCGCCGACTGCACCACCCGCAACCGGCGCAAGGCCGCCGCGCTCTCGCGCTCCTACGACGACATCGAGCGCCGGATCGCCAAGCTCGCCGAGCAGGAGGAGCTCGACAAGATCCGTCCGGACCTCGACGGCAACGAGATCCAGGAGATCCTGGGCGTCAAACCGGGCCCGACCGTCGGCCGCGCCTACCGGTTCCTGCTGGAGCTGCGCCTGGAGAACGGGCCGATGTCCAAGGAGGACGCGACCGCCGAGCTGCGCGCCTGGGCGGCCGAGCACCTGGACCAGGAGACGGCCACGTAGTCGTGGGCCTCCGCTTCGCTGAACCGGGATTCAGCGCCCCGGCTTGACCGCGGTCACCGCCATCGCCATGCCGAACACCCGCAGCGGGGTGCCCTCCAGGGAGTCGGAGACCGACTGGAGCGCCCGGGGCCTCCGGTCGAACGGCGGCATGATGTAGCTGATCGCCCGCACCCGCAGGCCCGCGCCGCGCAGCAGGCGGCCCATCTCCTGCGTGGTGAACGCGCGCGCGTCGGACATGCGGTCGTGCAGCGGCCGGACCCACGGCAGGAACGGGGCGGTCAGCGCCGAACGGCGCCGCTCGCCCCACAGCACCCCGTGGGTCTCGAAGGGGAACCAGCGGTTGGGCGTGGTCAGGGAGAACGCTCCGCCGGGCTTGAGCACCCGGTGGATCTCCGACAGGCTCCCCTCCAGGTCCGCCAGGTGCTCCAGCACCTCGAACGCGGTGACCCGGTCGAAGGTGTTGGCCTCGAAGGCGAGGGCGTCGGCGGACATCTTGTGCACACCGATCCGGTGCTCGACCTCGGTCCCCGCGATCCGTTCCGTGAAGGCGTTCAGGCGCTCCGGCTCCACGTCGACGGCGTCCACCCGCACGTACCCCTGGGCGAGCTCGACCGTGTAGGTGCCGTCCCCGCACCCCACGTCCAGCAGCCGGTCACCGTAGGTCGGCAGGTGCTGGGACACGGCTCCCACGCGTTTGGCCACCCCTCGGGCGCCGAAGGCGCTCGTCGGGTTCCCGAGCCCGTAACCGCCGGTCATCGCACACCATCCCCTGTTCGTCGACGAGATCCCTTCCCCGGGACACTACATGAAGTGACGGAACCATCACCCTGGGATGACTGTGTTGACTCCTGGTTCCCTGATCACGCCGGTGAGCGAGCACAGCACACCGGACCAGCTCGTCCTGGACGGTCAGGTCGAACCGGCCCGGCGCGCCAGGCGCGGTGCCCCGACACGGATGAAGGCCAGCGGAACGGTGAGCGATCTCGTGGGGAGCGGCGCGGGGGCCGTCGCCTCCCCGACGCCCGTACGGCCTCCGCTTCAGGTCAGCAGGAGCAGGACGGAGCCCCGACGGGGACGACCAGGGGTCGGCCGGTCGGCGCTCCACACCGCGGGCCGTCTCGACGGGGAGGCCCTCACGCACCCGGTACTCCATGCCGCCGACCATCTCCTTGACGCGGTAGCCGAGGGTGGCCAGGGCGAGCGCGCCCCGGGCGGCTCCGTCGCACGCCGGACCCCAGCAGTAGGTCACGACGGGGAGAGCGATGTCATCGGCGGCTACACCGCCGTCGTGGACCCGGAACTGTTCGGGTTCTCCGCCCTGGCCTTCGTCCGGCTCCGTTATCCCGTCGGGAACCGCAAGCCCTGCCTCGACCTCCTCGCCACCACCCTCGAGATCACCGAGGCCCGCCACGTCACGGGCGAGGACTGCTACCTGATGAAGGCGGTCGCCCGCTCCATGCGCCACCTGGAGGAGGTGGTCGGCAGAATCGCCGCGCTGGGGCCGGTCACCACCAACGTCGTCTACTCCAGCCCCGTCGCGGGCCGCTCCCCGATTGGGGGCGCCGGTCCGGGCGGAGCGGGGTGAACGGGAAACGTCAGGTCCGGCGGCCGGTCAGGGCGAACTGCGCCCCCACCCCGATCATCAGCGCCCCCGACACCGCCCCGGTGACCTCCATCCGCCGCGGTCGGGCGGCGAACCACCCGCGCACCGTCCCCGCGAGCAGCCCGTAGCAGGTGTCGGAGGCCACCGCGGTCAGCAGGAAGAGCACGCCGAACAGGGCGATCTGCGGTGCCACCGGTCCGAGCGAGGGGTCGGCGAACTGGGGGAGGGCGGCGACGAAGAAGACCAGGGTCTTGGGGTTGGTCGCCCCGACCACGAAGCCGTCCCACAGCGAGCGCGCACGGGACAGCGGACCCGCGGCCGGTCCGTCGAGGGCGGCGGCGGTCGCCTTCCGGTGCCGGACGGTCTGGATCCCGAGGTGGACGAGATAGGCGGCGCCGAGCAGTTTCACGGCCGTGAACAGCGGGGTGAACGCCGTCACCAGCGCCCCCACGCCGAGGGCGACCGCCAGCACGAGGACCAGGCCGCCGAGGGCGTTGCCGAGCACCGAGAGGACGGCGACACCGCGCCCGTGGGCGACCGCGCGGCCGACGACGAAGAGCACGCTCGGTCCGGGGATGACGACGAGCAGGGCGGAGGCGGCGACGAAGGCGAGGAGGGCGGGCGGATTCGGCACGGGGTCTCCGTTCTCGGTCGCCGGGGTGGGACCGGAGACGGAAGCCTAACCACCGCTTCGGCCGGGAGGCGAGGGATTTCTCGAAAAGGTCTGACAGAGGTGTCGATCCGGAGTGTCCCCGTGCGACGGGACGATGAAGGCAGCACACAGGAGAGACCGAGGAGACCCACGATGCGCCCCCTGATCGTCACCGCGTTCATGTCCGTCGACGGCGTCATGGAGGCCCCCGGCGGTGAACCCGGGTACCGCAACACCGGCTGGACCCTCAAGAGCGTCGAGATGGATCCGGCCGCCTACGAGATCAAGACCCGGGAGCAGGAGGAGGCCACGGCGCTGCTCATGGGGCGTCGCAGCTACGAGGCGTTCGCGCCGGTCTGGCCGACGATGACGGAGGAGTTCGCCGGATACAACGCCATGCCCCGGTACGTGGTCTCCACGACGCTGGCCGAGGAGGACCCGCGCTGGCCCGCCACGATCCTGCGTTCGGTCGACGACGTCGCCGAGCTCAGGAGGACCGAGGGCGGCCCGATCTCCGTCCACGGCAGCGCCACCCTGGGCCGGGCCCTCGCCGACGCCGGTCTGGTCGACCGCTACCACCTGCTGGTGTTCCCCGTCCTGCTCGGCGCGGGCAAGCGGCTGTTCAGCGACACGGACAAGGACGCCCAGAAGCTGAGGCTGGTCGAGCACGAGGTGTACGCCAACGGTGTGCAGAAGCAGGTCCTCGACGTCGTCCGCTAGGGTCCGCCGACGTCGGCTCGTCTCCCACCGCCGTCCTCCGGCGCCGTCCACCGGTCCGGAGGAGGCGCGGGCACCCTCCTCAGACGGCCCGCCTGGACGCCTCGTCCTCCCCCGGCGCGGCGGTCCACCGGGCCCGGGCCGCCCACCCGGCGGCCATCGCCAGGTACACGGCGGCGGCACCGGCCACCACGGGGACGCTCACCCCCGACGGCGGCACCAGCCCGGCGGTGAGCGCGGCACCCAGGACGAACGTCGCGTTGAACAGCACGTCGTAGACGGAGAACACCCGGCCCCGGTACGCGTCGTCGACATGTCGCTGAACCAACGTGTCGACCGTGACCTTCACCCCCTGGGAGACCAGCCCCAGGACGAACGCGGCCAGGGGGAACAGCGCGGGGGAGAAGGGGAGGCCGAAGGCGGTCAGGGCGACGGCCGCCACCGCCAGCAGCAGCGCGATCCACGCGCTCGGGCTCATCCGCGCGGTCGCCCACGGGGTGGCCACCGCACCCAGGAAGAACCCCACCGCCGACACCCCCATCGCCACGGAGAAGCCCGCGAGCCCCGCGACGCCGCCCGCGGTGAACGTGTTGTTGTACAGCAGCAGCGTGATCAGCGTGGCGATACCGAACAGGACCCGGTGCCCGCCCATCGTCAGCAGGCCGTCCCTGGGCGCGGGGCGGTGCCACACGTGCCGGAGCCCGTCGACCATCCCGCGCACCACGCTGGCGACGGCCGCCCGCACGGCCTCCGGTTCGCGTTCCAGGTGGGGGCCCAGTTCCCGGTACCCCAGGGTGAGCGACACCCCGGCCGCGCCGACGAAGCCCAACGCGGCGGTGAACAGGATCAGCCCGGTGCCCAGCGCGGCCTCGCCGCCGACCAGGCCGATCGCCGCGCCCGCGCCCGCCCCCAGGAAGCTTGCGACGGTGCCGCTCGTCGGGGTGACCGCGTTGGCCATCATCAGCTTGTCCCGGGGCACCACGTACGGAAGACCGGCGGAGAGCCCGGACAGGAAGAAACGGTTGACGCTCAGCACCAGCAGCGCGGCGACGAAGAACGAGAGCCCCTCACCGTCCGACACCAGCACGGCCGTCAGCGCGGCGAGGGCCGCCTTGGCCAGGGAGGACAGGAGCAGGACCTGGCGGCGCGGCCACCGGTCGATGAGGACGCCCGCGAACGGGGCGACCACGGAGAAGGGGAGGAGCAGGACCGCGAAGGCGGCCGCGACGGCGCCCGCGCTCGTGTGCTGTTCGGGGGTGAAGAAGACGAACCCCGCCAGCCCGGCCTGGTACACCCCGTCGGAGAACTGCGAGACCAGACGGGTGCCGAACAGCCGACGGAACCTCGGTCCCCGCAGGACCACGCGCAGATCGCCGAAGAAGGACACGGGTTCAGGTTAGGGCGTGGGCGGTTGGCCCGGGGCCCTGGGGACCCCGGGCGCACACGGGTCAGCCCTCGTCGTCACCGGCGATGAAGCGCTCGACGGCGTCGTGCGCCTCGCTGTCGCTGTACTGCACGGGCGGGGACTTCATGAAGTAGGAGGACGGCTCCAGGATCGGGCCGCCGATCCCGCGATCCTTGGCGATCTTCGCCGCGCGGACCGCGTCGATGATGATGCCCGCGGAGTTCGGGGAGTCCCAGACCTCCAGCTTGTACTCCAGGTTCAGCGGGACGTCGCCGAACGCGCGCCCCTCCAGGCGGATGTAGGCCCACTTGCGGTCGTCCAGCCACGGCACGTGGTCCGACGGGCCGATGTGCACGGCCCCGGCGTTGAGTTCGTGCGGGATCTGGGAGGTGACGGACTGGGTCTTGGAGACCTTCTTCGACTCCAGGCGCTCGCGCTCCAACATGTTCTTGAAGTCCATGTTGCCGCCGAAGTTGAGCTGGTAGGTCCGGTCGACGATGACGCCGCGGTCCTCGAACAGCTTGGACAGCACGCGGTGGGTGATGGTCGCGCCGATCTGCGACTTGATGTCGTCACCGATGATCGGGACGCCCGCCTCGGTGAACTTCTCCGCCCACTCGGGGTCGGAGGCGATGAACACCGGCAGGGCGTTGACGAAGGCCACACCCGCGTCGATCGCGCACTGGGCGTAGAACCTGTCGGCCTCCTCCGAGCCCACCGGGAGGTAGGACACCAGCACGTCGGCCTTGCTGGCCTTGAGCGCCGCGACGACGTCCACGGCGTCCTCGGGGGACTCCTGGACCATCTCGCGGTAGTACTTGCCGAGCCCGTCGTAGGTCGGGCCGCGCATGACGGTCACCCCGGTCGGCGGGACGTCGCAGATCTTGATCGTGTTGTTCTCGCTGGCCACGATGGCGTCGGCCAGGTCGTGACCGACCTTCTTCGCGTCCACGTCGAAGGCCGCGACGAACTCGATGTCGCGGACGTGGTACGGGCCGAACTGGACGTGCATCAGGCCGGGCACCCGGGACTCCGGGTTGGCGTCCTTGTAGTAGTGCACGCCCTGGACGAGCGACGCCGCACAGTTGCCGACGCCCACGACGGCTACACGTACCGAACCCATTGGTCCTTGCTCCTTCTTCTCCGCGAACATGGATTCCACAGCGCACGACGGCGGAACCGCTCCGGCCGGGCCGGAGGCCGTCGTCCCGCGTCCGTTATCCGTATGTGGTCAGCAGCGCACGCGGCGGTTCTGTTCCCGTACACGGCACGCGGGCCCGGGGAGAACATGTATGTCTGGCTGGTTTGTTCAGCAATGACTCTATCCCCGCCCGTCGGCGGAACCGCATGTCATCCGGGTGACACGCGGGTACGGTCCGCGACGCCCGGCCGGTCACGCCGGCGTCCGGCCCGCCGGTCCGCGTGGAATCTCACACGGGGTCGCCGCGCCCGCGCGCTCCGCCCCCGGTCCGGCCGTCCGGCGGGTTCGTCCCCCGCCGTGCCCGTTCGTTCCGTCGAGCGCGTTACCCTCGCGCGTGGGTTGTGCTATACCGTTCCATCGCTCTAACGTGACCTGTGATTTGCGTGCGCGGCCAGGAGCACCCCGGACACCGTCCCCGCCGCGGCGGCGTCCTGCCGGAGTAGGGCACCGGCACGGGGTTCAGCCCACGCAGGCCAACGATCAGGAGGAAGCAGCGGCCAACGTCTTCGCGACCCGTTGAAAACCCGCGCGCGCGTTCGGGCGTCCTTCCGACAAGCCTCCGACGACGGGCGCACCCGCGGAGTCGGACGTCAGGGAGCCGACCCGCGCCGGTCACCGCGGACGGGTCGCGGACCACTGATCCCCCAGGGGGACCTCCCCCCGTTCCACCCAGGAATCGTCAGGCCGACCGGCCGTGAGAGGCAATCGAGGACCACGTGAGTACCGAACGACGACGGAATGCCGATGGCGGCCGTCGCAGGGCCGAGGGCCCGGGCGACGGTCCACGAGGCGGTGGACGGCGCAGGGCGGACGGCCCGCCGCCGGGAGGACGCGCGGGTGGCCGTCGGCGCCCCGACGACGAGGGCGGATTCTTCGGTGACGGCCCCGCGGAGCGGCCCCGACGGCCCCGTCCCCAGCCCGACGGGATGCGCGCGGGGGGCGATCCCCGCAGGCGCCCCGACGGTCAGCGCCGTCGTCCCCCGGAGGGCGGCGAGCGGCCCCGGCGCAGGCCGCCGGAGGACGGGGACCGTCAGCGTCGCCGTCCCGAGGGCGACCGTCCCCGTCGTCGTCCGGAGCCGGCGGCCGCGGACGGGGGCGCCGCGGGCGGTCGTCGGCGTGCCAACGGTCCGCGTGACCCGCGCGAGCGGGAGCACCGCGCCCGCTCCGAAGGCGGCGGCCGCGGTTCCGGTCGGGGTGGTCCCGGCCGGGGAGGTCGCGGGTCCGGCGGTGGTGGCGGCGGACGTCGTCGCGGGCGCCAGGAGGAGCCGGACGACCGTCCGTGGATCAGGCGGGCCTGGTCCAAGACCTGGAAGCCGCTGCTGGCCTTCTGCGGGCTCATGATCATCGGCGGCGTGGCCGCCTTCGCGGTCCTGTACGCGATGGCCCCCGACGCGCAGGAGCTGCAGGACGCGGCGGAGGAGCCACCCTCGGCCACCCAGATCTTCTGGGCGCCGGAGGAGGAGGGAGCCGAGCCCGAGGTCGCGGTGACCACCGGTGACGTCCAGCGGGTCACGGTGACGCGGGAGGAGATCCCCCCCGCGGTCGTCAACGGCGTGCTCGCCGCCGAGCAGCGGTCCTTCTACGAGGACGGCGGCATCAACTTCAGGGGAATCGGGCGCGCCGTCGTGACCGGAGGGTCCGCGGGCGGCGGCTCCACCATCACCCAGCAGATGGCGCGCAACTACTACACCAGCGAGCTCAGCACCGAGCAGACGATCAGCCGGAAGATCAAGGAGATCTTCATCGCGATCAAGCTGGACCAGCAGGTTCCCAAGGACGAGATCCTCACCACCTACCTCAACACGATCTACTTCGGCCGCGGCGCCTCGGGCGTCGAGATGGCCGCCGAACGCTACTTCGACAAGGACCTCGACGAGCTGACCGACGCCGAGGGCGCGTTCCTGGGCGCCATCATCCAGCAGCCCAGCAGGTTCGAGAACGTCAAGGAGGGCGACGGCTACTGGTACGACTACCTCACCGGGGAACGCTGGGACTACATGAGGGAACAGCTGGCGCTCATGTACGAGGAGACGGGCGGCGAGCGGGGGCTGCCCCGCGATGAGGCCATGGCCCTGGAGCTCCCCGAGCGGGTCGAGTACAACCCCGAGGCGACCGGTTCGGGCGACCCCAAGTTCGGCTACGTCCGCCAGGAGGTGATCAACGAGATCATCGCGCGTTACGACGGTGTCGACGCCCAGGCCCTCGCCACCGGTGGCTACCAGGTGCAGACGTCGCTCGACCCCGACCTCATGGACGCGGCCCGGATGGCCTTCGACGAGGCGCTCCCGGCCGTGGCCGGGTTCGACCAGAGCCTCCTCATGGAGGGCCTGACCGCCGTCGACAACGAGACTGGTCAGATCCTGGCGTTCCACGGCGGGGACGACGTGGTGACGGACCCGGAGAACTCCCTCACCCACGTGGCCCAGGCCGGGTCGTCCTACAAGCCCTACGTGCTGGTGACCGCGCTCAAGCAGAACATCAGCATGGAGACCACGTTCAACGGCGACTCACCGCAGACGTTCGCGGGTGTGGGCGAGGTGAGCAACGCCGACCACCGGAGCCGCGGCGCCGTCAACCTGATCGAGTCCACGGCCGACTCCATCAACACCAGCTACGTGCACGCGGCCGAGGTGGTCACTGCCCCGGCGGTCGAGCAGACGGCGATCGACCTGGGTGTGAACCCGATCCACACGGAGAGTTCCACCACGTCTCCGCTCATCGCCCTGGGCACCCACGTCGTGAGCACGTACGACCAGGCCAACGCGTACTCGACCATCGCCAACGGGGGCACCAGCATCCCCGCGCACATGGTCGTCGAGCTGCGCGACGGCAAGGGGAACGAGGTGGAGCCCAACGACGCGGACGCGCTCCAGGGCGACCGGGTGATCAGCCCCGACATCGCCGCCGACGCCACCTACGCGATGCGCCAGGTGGTCGAGGCCGGCGGTGGCGGTCGCGCCGCCCTCGCCGACGGGCGTCCGGTGGCGGGCAAGACGGGTACGTCGAGCAACGCGGTGTCGGCGTGGTTCGTCGGGTACACGCCGCAGGTGACGACGGCGGTCAGCCTGAGCCGGCACGACAATGGAAAGCTGGCCTTCGAGGGCATCCCCAACACCTCCGTCTTCGGTGGCACCACCTCCGCCCTGGTGTGGAAGCACTTCATGGACACCGCGATGGCGGGCATGGAGGTCCGGGACTTCCCGCCGCGCGCGAACGTCGGCGAGGTCGAGGACTTCGGTCCGAGCCCGAGCCCGAGCCCGAGCGAGAGCCCGTCGGAGGAGCCGAGTGAGGAGCCGAGCCCGAGCCCGAGCAACGACGACGTCTGCGATCCGGACCGGCCCGGGAACGGCAACCCGAACAACCCGAACAACCCGGACTGCCCGGACGGCGGTGACCCCGGCGAGTGCGACCCGACGGATCCCCTGTGCGAGGAGCCCGATCCCGGTGGCGGGGACGACGACTGCGATCCCATCTTCGACTGGAACTGCCCGGACCCGACCGAGGACCCCACGGACGAGCCGACCGACGACGGTGGTGGTGACGGCGGCGGTACCGGCACCGGCACCGGTAGGCCCGGCGGCGGCACCAACGCCATGATCCGCCCCTCACGGGAGGACTGACCGGACCGTCCGGCCGTGAGAGGAGGGCCGGTGCGCGGGGGCGACCCCGCGCACCGGCCCTTCGCGTGTCCACGGCCCCGCCGAGTCTTCTTGTCGACTTGTCCACGGGTATCCGCGACACCGCCGATCCGGTGCGTGCCGACTGGTAATCTTGGCTCCCGTATGGCTCAGAGTCCGCACGGTGCCCCGCTCGCAGGGAGCGGAACCGGCCCCGGGCTCCTGACCTCCTGCCATGGAGATTCCATGGCCGCGACAGTCCAGAGGAGGAACGTACGCCTATGCGTCGTTACGAAATCATGGTCATCCTCGACCCCAACCTCGACGAGCGCACCGTCGCCCCGTCGCTGGAGAACTTCCTGGGTGTCGTCCGCAACGACGGCGGCTCGGTCGAGAAGGTCGACATCTGGGGCAAGCGCCGTCTCGCCTACGACATCGACAAGAACGCCGAGGGCATCTACGCCGTCATCGACCTCACCGCCAAGCCGGACACGGTCAAGGAGCTGGACCGCCAGCTCGGCATCAACGAGTCCGTCCTGCGCACCAAGGTCCTCCGGCCCGAGGTCCACTGACGGGGCGTTCCCGCCCGCACCCCCCGCCGTCCCGAGACGTCCGTAGTGTCACTAGCGGCACGGATGATCGGGGGAGCAGGCGACCCCGCCTGATCCGACTATCTCGAACCGGAGCCGATCCATGGCAGGCGAAACCCAGATCACGCTCGTCGGCAACCTCGTCGACGACCCTGAACTGCGCTTCACGCCCAGCGGAGCCGCGGTCGCCAACTTCCGTGTGGCGTCCACGCCGCGCACCTTCGACCGCCAGTCGGGTGAGTGGAAGGACGGCGAGTCCATGTTCCTCACCTGCACCGTCTGGCGGCAGTACGCGGAGAACGTGGCCGAGTCCCTTCAGCGCGGTATGCGCGTCATCGTGCAGGGCAGGCTGAAGCAGCGCTCGTACGAGACCCGTGAGGGCGAGAAGCGGACCGTCTTCGAGATCGACGTCGACGAGGTCGGCCCGGCCCTGCGCAGCGCCACCGCCAAGGTGACCAAGACGCAGCGCCAGGGCGGCGGCTTCGGCGGCGGAGGCGGCGGCGGTTTCGGTGGCGGCCAGCCCCAGGGCGGCGGCTACGGGAACCAGGGCGGCGGCTTCGGCGGCCAGCAGGGCGGCCAGGGTGGCCGACCCCCGGCCGACGATCCGTGGGCGACCAACGGCGGTGGCGGTTTCGGTGGTGGCGGCGGCGGAGGCTTCTCCGACGAACCGCCGTTCTGACCGGCCGCGCCCGCACCCGGCCCGGTGTCCGCCTGAGGACGCCGAGTCACTTTCCACTTGTCACAGACCATCCCCGGGAGGACCCCGGGGCTCTTGCGAAGGAGCACCACGATGGCGAAGGCGGCAGCTCGCAAGCCCAAGAAGAAGGTTTGCCTTTTCTGCCAGGAGAAGCAGTCCTACATCGACTACAAGGACACCACGCTTCTCCGTAAGTTCATCTCCGAGCGCGGAAAGATCCGCGCCCGCCGCGTCACGGGTAACTGCACCCAGCACCAGCGCGACGTCGCGACCGCGATCAAGAACGCGCGCGAGGTGGCCCTGCTGCCCTACACCAGCACCGCGCGCTAGCCGGGATTTTCCGAGGGAGGTTTTTGTCGTGAAGCTGATCCTGACCCACGAGGTCAACGGTCTCGGAGCCCCCGGCGACGTCGTCGAGGTGAAGAACGGCTACGGCCGCAACTACCTGCTGCCCCGCGGGTTCGCCATCCGGTGGACGCGCGGCGGTCAGAAGCAGATCGACCTGATCCAGCGGGCGCGCGCCGCGCGTGACATCCGCAGCCTGGACGAGGCCCGTCAGGTCGCCGGTCAGGTCGGTGCGCTCACCGTGCGCCTCAAGCAGCGCGCCGGTGAGGGCGGTCGTCTGTTCGGTGCGGTCAAGCCCGCGGACATCGTCGAGGCCGTGAAGGCCTCCGGCGGTCCCGAGCTGGACAAGCGCCGGATCGAGATCAAGAACCCGATCAAGTCCGTCGGTGCCCACAAGGTCCAGGTCCGCCTGCACCCCGAGGTCTCCGCGCAGATCAAGCTGGACGTCGTCGGCGTCTGAGCTGATCCGTCCGACTCGTCGGTACCCCGCTTCTCCACGGGAGAGGCGGGGTATCCGCGTTTCAGGACCGTGTCGTGGGTGGGGTGCCCGAGACACGCCAAGGAACCGGAACGCACTCTTTAGTTACTCATTGTAACTTATCGTGTTCTCTGTGTTGGTATCACGCATAGTGACGCCCCGCACGGAGAGGACGACGAACCATGTCCGGTCACAGACGACCCACTCCTGACCATCCGCCACTCGTGGATCGCAGAACCATGCTCCGGGGGTCCGCCCTGGCGGCCGGGGGAGTGCTGCTCGGTGGAACGATGGCCGTGTCCGCGACGGACACGGCCATCGCCGCGGTGCGGCCCAAGGTGTACAAGCGGTCCGACTGGGGGGCGCGTCGGCCCAAGACGTCGGTCGACATCCTCGATCACCCGCCGACCCACATCGTCGTGCACCACACGGCCACGCCCAACACGTCCGACCTGTCGAAGTCGCACGCCGCCGCGCTGTCCCGGGCGATCCAGCGACACCACATGAACAACAACGGGTGGAACGACACCGGCCAGCAGCTGACGATCAGCCGGGGCGGTTACATCATGGAGGGGCGGGACAGGTCGCTGTCGTCCATCTGGGACGGCAGGCACGTGATCGGGGCGCACACCGCCAACCACAACTCGCACACGATCGGGATCGAGAACGAGGGCCTCTACAGTTCGGCCAAGCCGCCGGGGAAGCTGATGGAGGCGCTGGTGGAGACGTGCACCTGGCTGTGTCTCGTCTACCAGCTCAACCCGGCCGACGCGATCGTCGGACACCGGGACTTCAACGCGACCGCGTGCCCCGGTGACAAGCTCTACTCGATGCTGCCCGAGCTGCGCAGGGACGTGGAGTCCAGCCTGCGGGAGAAGCTGCGGCACCTGAGCCGTGTCGCCGGTACCGAGTTGACGCTGGAGAAACTGCCCAGCTACCCGCCCACCCCGAACGGGGAGCGGAGCATGCCCTTCTACCACGGCCCGGCCCTGGGGGAACTCGACGTGTCCGCCTGACCGCTTCCGGAACCGGGCGGACCTCCGGGGGCCGGGGCCATCCCCCACCCCAGGCTCCCGACGCCCGTCGACATGTGGTGATCACGCTTCGTCGCCTTGTCGACCTGTGGCTTCGCCGACACCGGTCACCGCGCCCCGTTCCTCGTGCCGCTCATGGGTCGCACCTCTCCGCGCGACCGCCAAGGGCGGGGTGCCGGGACGACGCCGACCACGTCCCTGGGAGGCTGGCCGGTACCGGGCGCACGGAAAGGGCTCCCGGGGTCAGGCACCGCTGGGAGGACACGTGGACACAGCCGCCCGTACCGTCGATGTCGCCGTGATCGGGGGAGGCCCGGCGGGGCTGGCCGCCGGGTACTTCCTGCGGCGTGCGAAGGCGGATTTCGTCATCCTCGACGGGCAGGGGGCGCCGGGCGGGTTCTGGAACGGGTCCTGGAGCGGGTACTGGGACTCCCTGCGGTTGATCTCCCCCGCCGAGCACAGCTCCCTGCCGGGTTGGCGGATGCGGACGGAGCGGGGGCAGGAGCTCCCCTCGGCGCGGCACGTCGCCGACTACCTGGCCGAGTACGAGAGCCGCCACGAGCTGCCCGTGCTCCGGCCGGTGACCGTGACCGGGGTGCGCCGTGCGGACGGAGCGCTGGAGGTGGTCAGTCCCGCGGGAACGTGGCACGCCCGGCACGTGGTCAGCGCGACCGGGACCTGGCGCCGTCCGTACACGCCCGACCACCCCGGTCGGGAGCTCTTCGCCGGCCGACAGCTGCACACGGCCGACTATCGCAGACCTGAGGAGTTCGCAGGTCAGCGGGTGGTGATCGTGGGCGGCGGCAACTCCGCCGCGCAGCTTCTGGCCGATCTCTCGGAGGTCGCGCACACCACGTGGGTCACCCGACGCCCTCCCCGGTTCATGCCCGACGACGTGGACGGCCGCGTGCTGTTCGACGCGCCCACCCGGCGCGCCCTGGGCGGGGGAGTGGACCGGGGCGCGGGCTCCCTCGGTGACATCGTCATGGTGCCCGGCGTGCGCCGCGCACGGGACCGGGGCGCGCTCAAGGCGGAGCCGATGTTCGAGCGGTTCACCCGGACCGGCGTGGCCTGGGCCGACGGTAGCGAGGCGGAGGTCGACGCGGTCGTGTGGTGCACGGGGTTCCGCCCGGTCCTGGAACACCTGGCGCCGCTGGAGCCGTTCGACGCCGACGGCCGGATTCCCGTGGACGGAAATCGCAGCCTCCGGGAGCCGCGGCTGCACCTGATCGGTTACGGGGACTGGACCGGGACCGCCTCCGACACGCTGGTCGGCGCGGGCCGCACCGCCGAGGCGGCCGTCGCCCGGATCATGGCGGCCCTGCGCGAGGAGTAGGTCCACGACACGGCCGGGGGTTCCCGGCGCCCGACCCGGGACGTCCGGTGCCGTTCGGCCCCGGTGAGCCGCCGCGACCCGGAGCCGCACGGGTTCCGGGTCCGTTCGAAAACGTCGCTCGGGGAGGCTAGAAAGGGGGACACCCGCGCGCCCACATCCCGACCCTTGCACCGGGCGCGCGGGGTTCCCACGTCGGGGCTCAGGGGCGGGTCGCCCCGGTGACCAACCAGGCCGTACCCCGCGCCCGGACCCCGAGCGTGACCGCGCGGGCGAGGATCCACACCGCGAACGCCGTCCACAGGCCGACCAGCCCCCACAGTTCGGTGGTCGCCCATCGGGGCAGCAGCAGGGCGAACGGCAGGAAGGTCAGCATCGTCCACAGCGACGCCCACGCCAGGTAACGCTGGTCTCCGGCGCCCATCAGCACGCCGTCCAGGACCATCGTCACCCCGCTCAGGGGTTGGAGGAGGGCGGCGACCACGAGCGTGGCCGTGATGAGGACGCGAACCTCGGGGTCGGTGGTGAACGGGATCGGTGCCCAGGGCAGCACGGCGAACACCAGCACCATGAACACCAGACCGAGCAGGACACCCCACTCGACCATGCGCCGGGTCGCGTCGCGGGTTCCGGGCACGTCCCCGGCCCCCAGGTAGCGGCCGACGATCGACTGACCGGCGATGGCGATCGCGTCCATCGCGAACACGAGCAGCGCCCACACGTTGTAACTGACCTGGTGGGCGGCGATCGACTCGTCGCCGAGCCGTGCGGCGACGGCCGTGGTCACCAGGGCCACCACCCGCATCGACACGCTGCGCAGGAACAGCGCGAACCCCGCCGCGGCGGAGGAGCGCAGTCCACCCAGGCTGGGTGCCAGGGACACGCGCTCGCGCCGGGCGGCACGGGCGATCGTCGCGACGTACCAGAACGCCCCGCCTCCCTGCGCGATCACCGTCGACCAGGCCGAACCCGCGATCCCCCAGTCGAGGACCAGCACGAACACCGCGCACAGCGCCGCGTTGCCCACGTACGAGGCGACCGCGACCACCAGAGGGGTGCGGGCGTCCTGGAGGCCCCGCAGAACCCCGGTTCCGGCCATGACGATCAGCAGGAACGGTGTACTCAGCAGACTGATCCGCAGGTAGGTGAGCGCGTACGGACGGACGTCCGCCGAGGCGCCCAGCATGTCGACCAGTACCGGCCCGAGCGGCCAGCCGATCGCGACGGCGGCCACACCGAGCAGGAGCGCGAGCCAGAGGCCGTCGACGCCGTCCCGCATCCCCCCGGGAACGTCCCCCGCGCCGAACCTCCGGGCGACCGCCGCCGTCGTGCCGTAGGCGAGGAAGATGCACACCGCGACCAGGGTGAGGAGCACCTGGCTCGCCACCCCCAGCGCGCCGAGCGCGTGGGTCCCCAGGGTGCCGACGATCGCCGTGTCGGTCAGCAGGAACAGCGGTTCGCTGACGAGGGCGAAGAAGGTGGGGATCGCCAGAGCCAGGATCTCGCGGTCGTGGCGGTGGCGGAGCGGGGCCGCCGAGAGGAGTTTCGGCATGACCCCGCCACAGTACCGGACAGGCGTTCGACGGCTGTTGAGAGGTTGTCCACAACCCCTCCGAAGCCTGTGGATAACTTGTGGAAACGGGGGTCGTGAGACATCTTTCACGTCTCGGGTCACGCTGCGTTTTCGCAGGTGGAAGCCGGTATGTGTGGATGTGGGGAAAGTTATCCACAGGTGATGTGCACAACCGTCGTCCCGGATGCCCGGCACAACACCGGAGACGGTGGTAAAGGACGGGCACACAACCCGCTCCGCGGCGTCCCCGCTCCCGGCCATACGGCATGCTGGAGAGGTCGGTCCGCGTCCGGGCCCGACACGAGGCACGTCCCCTGGGAGAGAGTTCGTGAGTGTTGCCGAGCCACCGCCCGAGACAGGCGGATACGAGCGCACACCCCCGCACGACATCCAGGCGGAGCAGAGCGTGCTCGGCGGCATGCTCCTCTCCAAGGACGCCATCACCCAGGTCGTGGAGATCATCCGGTCCGCGGATTTCTACCGCCCGGCGCACCAGATCATCTACGACTGCATCGTCGACCTCTTCTCCCGGGGCGAACCGGTCGACGCCATCTCCGTCAACGCCGAGCTGACCAAGCGCGGCGAGGCCACCCGGGTCGGCGGCGCCACCTACCTGCACACGCTGACCGAGGCCATCCCGACCGCGGCGAACGCGGGCTACTACGCCAAGATCGTCTCCGACCGCGCCGTGTTGCGCCGACTGGTCGAGGTCGGCACCCGGATCGCCCAGATCGGGTACGCCGGGGACGGCGAGGTGGACGACCTCGTCGACCACGCCCAGGCCGAGGTGTACAAGGTCGCGGAGAAGCGTACGGGCGAGGACTACGTCATCCTCGGCGACGTCATGCCCGGGGCCCTGGACGAGATCGAGGCGATCGGCGCCCACGACGGCACGCTCACCGGTGTGCCGACGGGCTTCGCCGACTTCGACGCCCTGACCAACGGTCTCCACCCCGGCCAGATGATCATCATCGCCGCCCGTCCGGCTATGGGTAAGGCCCTGGCGCTGGACACCCCCATCCCCACCCCTGAGGGCTGGACCACGATGGGCGAGCTGCGGGTCGGTGACGAGGTGCTCGCCGCCGACGGCACGCCCACGCGGGTGGTCGCCGCCACCGAGGTGATGGTCGGTCGGCCGTGCTACGAGATCACGTTCGACGACGGAACGAAGGTCGTCGCTGACGCCGAACACCAGTGGTTGACGGACACGCGGGCCTCCCGACGGGCCGCGCAGGAGGCGCGGAACCGGGGAGACGCGACTCCCCGCGTGCTGCCCGCCGTGCGCACGACCCGGGAGATCGAGCGGACGCTGCGCCTGGAGACGGCCGACCGCCGGCTGAACCACTCGGTGTCCAACGCCGAACCCCTGGACCTTCCGGAGAGGGAGCTGCCGCTTCCGCCGTACTTCCTGGGGGTGTGGTTGGGTGACGGCGCCTCGGCCGCGGCACGCGTCACCACCGCCGACCCGGAGGTCCTCACCAACATCGAGGCCGAGGGCCTGGTGACCAAGCCGGTGGGGTCCACCGGGATCACCTATGAGGTGTTCCTGCCGGAGGAGGACACCACGCCCGTCGGACGAACGTGTGTGGTGTGCGGTACCGTCTTCACGCCCAAGCTTCCGTACGTGCGCAGTTGCGGACAAGCCTGCGGAGGGAGGGCACGGTTCGTCTCCGAGCCGGTCCCGCACACCAGATGTGCGGACTGCGGTCGCCCGTGCTTCGGCCGGTCCCGCTGCCGTGACTGCATCCGCGACCACGGCAGCGTCCAGGCTCTGCTCCGGACGATGGGTGTCCTCGGTGACAAGCACATCCCGGACGCCTACCTGCGAGCCTCGCTGCGACAGCGCCGGGCCCTCCTGGCCGGGCTGTTGGACAGCGCCGGCAGTGTGAACGCCGACGGTTCGGTCCGGTTCGCCGTCACCGGCGAACGCCTCGCCAACGACTTCCGTGAGCTGGCGCACAGTCTTGGTCATCGCACGGGAATGTTCGACAAGCAGGTCGGTGGACGCGGTGAGCGCTCCTCCACCCGCTACACGATCACGTTCGATTCCCGGTACGAGGTCTTCGGAATCGAAGGCAAGCGGGCGGCGCACCGAGAGCGCGGTGAGGGACGACGGTACCGTCGGATCGACTCCAGGTTCATCACCGGCGTGCGCCGGGTGGAGAGTGTCCCGGTCCGCTGCATCCAGGTGGAGCACCCGGATCAGCTGTTCCTGGCGACCAGGTCGATGATCCCCACCCACAATTCGACCCTGGCCCTGGACTTCGCCCGGTCGGCGTCGATCAAGCACAACATGACCTCGGTCTTCTTCAGCCTGGAGATGGGGCGCAACGAGATCGTCATGCGCCTGCTCTCGGCCGAGGCGCGCGTGGCCCTGCACACTATGCGCTCCGGCCAGATGACCGACGACGACTGGGCCCGCCTGGCCCGCCGGATGGGCGAGGTGGCCAGCGCCCCGCTGTTCATCGACGACTCCCCGAACATGTCGATGATGGAGATCCGGGCCAAGTGCCGACGGCTCAAGCAGCAGCACGACCTCAAGCTCGTCGTGGTCGACTACCTCCAG
The DNA here is from genome assembly GCF_003386285.1 of Nocardiopsis sp. FIRDI 009. GTDB lineage: Bacteria > Actinomycetota > Actinomycetes > Streptosporangiales > Streptosporangiaceae > Nocardiopsis. Next base: position 73,345 of record NZ_QPNC01000024.1, on the reverse strand, counting down.
CTGATGACCTCGCCCGGCCGGGTGGAGAGCCGTCAGCAGGAGGTCTCCGAGATGTCCCGGTCCCTCAAGCTCCTGGCCAAGGAGCTGGAGGTTCCGGTCATCGCGCTCTCGCAGCTCAACCGCGGTCCGGAGCAGAGAACCGACAAGCGCCCACAGGTGTCCGACCTGCGGGAGTCGGGATGCCTCCCCGCTGACACGAGGGTGTTGAGGGCCGACACCGGGGCTGAGACGACCATTGGCGAGCTCTACCGCACCGGTGAGCGGAACGTCCGGGTGTGGTCCCTGGACGAGCGGCTGCGTCTCGTCCCCCAGACGATGACCCATGTGTTCTCCAGCGGCGTGAAGGAGGTCTTCCGGCTGAGGTTGGCCTCGGGCCGTGAGGTCCGTGCCTCCGCCAACCACCCTTTCCTGACGCTGGACGGCTGGAGACCTCTGGAGGATCTGAGCGTCGGCAGCCGGATCTCGGTGCCCCGGCACGTTCCGGCGCCGGTCGCGGTCACAAAATGGCCTGACGCCGAGGTGGTCATGCTCGCGCACATGATCGGTGGCGGGTCCTTCGTCCGGCGCCAGCCGACCCGCTACGCGAGCGTCGACGAGGAGAACCTCGCCGCGGTGGCCGAGGCGGCGGAGCACTTCGGTGTGAGGGCGGTACGGGACGAACACGCGGCCGCGGGTGTCACGACGCTGCGGTTGCAGGCGCCTTTCCGGCCCACGCACGGGAAACGCGACCCCGTCGCGGCCTGGTTGGACGGCCTCGGACTCTTCGGGCTGCGCAGCCACGAGACATTCGTCCCCGAGGGGGTCTTCGGCCTCGCGGACGACCAGATCGCCCTGTTCCTCCACCATCTGTGGGCGACGGACGGTTCCGCGCGGTGGGACGCGGGGAACGGTCAGGCCCGCATCCACTACGCGTCGACGAGTCGGCGGCTCATCGATGGTGTCGCTCTGCTCCTCGCACGCCTCGGGGTCATGAGCCGGATCGAGGCGACTGGTGAGGGTGGGCGCAGGGTCTGCTACCGCCTGCACATCACGGGGGCCGACGACCAGGCGAGGTTCGCCGAGGTGGTCGGATGCCACGGCGCCCGTGGTGAGAGCCTCGCGGTGTGCGCCTCCGAACTGGCCGCGAGGAAGGGCGGCACCGACCTGGACACGATCCCCGTGCAGATCTGGGACCGGGTTCGCGTGACGCTTCAGGAACAGGAGATGACGCACAGGGAGGTCGCCACGGCGACGGGGACGGCCTTCCGCGGTAGCTCGCCGTGGAGGACGGCACCCAGCCGTTCCCGGCTCTCACGAGTGGCCGGGGTCCTCGACGACGCCGACCTCGATCTGCTCGCCACCAACGACGTCTTCTGGGACGAAGTCGTGGCGATCGAGTCTCTGGGAGAGCAGGAGGTCTTCGACGCCACGGTCCCGGGTACGCACAACTTCGTCGCGGACGGCGTCAACGTGCACAACTCGATCGAGCAGGACGCGGACATGGTGATCCTGCTGTACCGCGAGGACGCCTACGACCAGGAGTCCCCGCGGGCGGGCGAGGCGGACATCATTGTGGCCAAGCACCGTAACGGCCCCACCGCCGACGTCACCGTGGCCTTCCAGGGCCACTACAGTCGCTTCGTCGACATGGCACCCGGATAGACCACCGGGGCGTGCCGCCGCGCGCCACGCCCCGGGGTATCGGTCGGTCTCTGTCTCGTTTTATGGTCAAGCCGATTTGTCGACAAAGAGTCATGCCGACATCACTCCTGGTGAGTGTCGCTGATGATCGCCCCCTCCCAGAGCTGCAGGTGCCGTCCGGTGAAGCGGGAGCGGGTCCGGCGGTCGTGCGTGACGATCACCAGCGTCCCCGTGTAGCGGGTCAGCGCCTCCTCCAGATCCTCCACCAGGCCGGGGGAGAGGTGGTTGGTCGGCTCGTCCAGGAGCAGCAGGCCGTGGACGCCCGACGTCAGCCGGGCCACCTCGATCCGGCGCCGCTGTCCCACGGAGAGTTCGGCCACCGGCCGGTCCAGGTCCCCGGGGCGGAAGAGCCCGAGCGAGGCGAGTTCGTCCCGGTACTCGTCCGGATACCCCGGGCGGCCCGCCGCGTAGGCGCCCAGGACCGTGGTGGCCGCGGTCGGCGGCACCTCCTCCTGCCGTAGGTGGCCCACGCGTCCGGGGACGGTCACCGTTCCGGACCCGGGGGCCAGTTCCCCGGACAGCAGTCGCAGGAGCGTGCTCTTGCCCGCTCCGTTCGGGCCGGTGACCAGGACGCGTTCGCCCTGGGCCAGCTCCAGGCGCGGCACGTGGATCCGGTGGCCGACCGACACGTCCTCCAGGACGGCGGCGGGGGCGCCGCCCGCCTCGGCCGCGTCGAAGCCGGCGGTCATCCGGAGCGGGACCGGCGGCGGCGCCACCGGGTTCTCCGTCAGCCGGTGCAGACGCTCCTTCGCGATGCGGATCCGGCTCCGGGCTCCGTGGTCGCGGCCCCGGAGTTTGAACGCGCCGTGCCCGAAGGCGGCCTTGGCCATCTTGCGCGGGATGCCGTCGAGGCGTTGGGCGTTGGCGTCCGCGAGCCGACGCTGACGCGCGACGTCCATCGTCCACTCCTCGTACTCGCGGATCCAGCGGGCGCGGGCAGCGGCCTTCGCCGCGAGGAACCCGTCGTAGCCGTTGCCGTACCGGTTGATCCGGCGGGCCTCGCGGTCGACCTCCAGGACCGTGGTGGTCACCCCGGCGAGGAAGGCGCGGTCGTGCGTGACGGCGACGACCGTGCCCCGGTGCCGTCGGAGCCGCTCCTCCAACCAGGCGACCGCGCGGTCGTCGAGGTCGTTGGTGGGCTCGTCGAGCAGCAGGAGCTCGGGCGAGGCCGCCAGCATCGCGGCCAGGGCCAGCCGCGAGCGCTCCCCGCCGGAGAGCGTGCGCAGCGGACGGTCGCGGTCCAGGCCGGGCAGGCCCAGCCCGTGGAGGCCCGCGTCGACGCGGGCGTCGGCGTCGTAGCCTCCGCGCGCCTCGAACTCGGCGACGAGGTCGCCGTAGGCCGTCAGCTCCTCGGGTGTGGCGGAGCCGAGGGTGGCCTCGGCCGCGTGGATGCGGGCCTCCAGGTCGCGCAGGACGGACAGCGCGGAGTCGACGGCGTCCGCGACGGTGCCGGTCAGGACCCCGCCGGAGACCCCGTCCAGGGTCTGGGGCAGGTAGCCGATGCCGCCCGGTGCGCTGACGGTGAGTTCCCCGTTGTCCGGCTCCTCCACGCCGGCGAGCAGTCGCAGGAGCGTGCTCTTGCCCGATCCGTTGTCACCGATGACGCCGACGCGTTCACCGGGGCTGATGGTGAGGTTCGCGCGGTCGAGAACCATGTGGTCCCCGTAGCGCTTGGTGACCTCGGTGAGGTGGAGCTGGGACGTGGACGGGTGCGGTGCGGTGAACAAGGCGGGCCTCCTGATCCGTGGTGTGAGCCTGTTGTGGGCGGGGCCGCGAATCGGTGGGGTGCCCGTGTGACGAGGTTTCGGACAGGAACACACGGCCATCGCGGGTGCGTGTGAGCCTGGGAAGACGAGTTCGTCGAGGCTGCCCTGATCGACCGCGGTTCGGTGACGCCGACGGAGCCGCGCCGCCGGGTGGCGGGCGTGTGTGCTCGGAACGTGGGCGTCTGGCGCGGGATGACAGGAACTAGATCAGCCTCATGGTGCAAGACGATACGTCTCGTCTCGTCTGACGTCAATCCAGGGCGAGTGAGACCGGTATCACTCTTTGGATGGCGTTGGGGGCCTACTTCCGGACAGTCGAATCTCCATTAACGGCTAAGCCGATTTGTCGACAAAGCGGTTCGGGGTGTCCGGAGGAGCCCGGCGGAGGCCGGCCCGGGGCCTGGAACGGCGAAGGGCCGCCCCGTGGGGACGGCCCTTCGTGTGTTCGTCGTGGTCGGCGTCGGCGGTCGTGTCCGCCGCGGCGCCCGGGGGCGGCTCGTCAGAGCCAGCGCGCCTCGGGGCGGGTTCGGCCGTTCTCGTCGGTGACCAGTACCCAGTGCATGATCGGGTGTCGCGACGTCGTGGTGTCGGCGCCCTCGCGCGGCTGCGGGACGCACGCGGTCCTGTTCGTCAGGCGCTGTCGGGTCCCGGACGCGGTGCGCGTGCGTCGGCGGCTGGTCGTGGAGCGAGCGGGGCGCGGCGCACGTTCTGTCCTGCGTGCCATGAGACCCTCCTCGTTTCCGCATCAGATGGTACGAGTTAACCCTATGTTCACCTAAGAGTCAATCCGTATCCCCCGTGGAGGCTTGCGGGGAGGGCGCGGTCGCTCCTCGTCAGATGGCCGGGCTGCAGTCGGGTTCAGGGTTTCATCCCAGTTCAGGGGGATTCTCTGGGGATGAGTCCCGGTGCCGCGGCGGCGGGCGTGTGAGATGGGGAACTGTGGTGCCGAGGCAAGGTGAACGGAAGGTTAACAACAGCCGAATCAGAGCCGCGCGCACCGCCCGGGGAGGGGCCCGGGCCGCGCACGGAACCCCGCAGACACGAAGGGCACCCACCTCCGCGGTGGGTGCCACACGTCTTCCGCCGGTGCGCCCGGGCTACTCCTTGAAGATCAGACCCACGACCTCCAGGTAGAGCTGTTCCGGGTAGGGAATGAAGTTGATCTTGCTCAGCGCCTGGTCCTGACCCGCGGACTCCATCACGAAGGTGCCGTACCCGAGGAAGCGACCCAGCAGGCTCCGCTCGAACCTCATGTCGGTGACCTTGCCCAACGGCATCATGTTGACCTGCCGCGTGATCAGCCCCGTCGTCAGCAGCAGGCGGGCCGACGTGATGACGAAGTAGTCGACCGACCACTCGGCGACGCGCCAGACGAACCACACCAGCACCAGCAGCCACAGCCACCAGATGATCGCCAGCGCCGCGCTGTCGGCGGCGATCGATGTGTTGCTGAGGATCCCCGCGGCGATCAGGGCGCCGAGGACGGCTCCGACCGGGCCGATGAGGACCGCGGGATGGCGCCTGATGGTCACGACGTCCTGCTCGTGGGGCAGGAGGTAGCGGTTGACCGACGCAGGAGCGCTGTTACTCGACGCTACGAGCCGCATGGAACCGGACCCAACTCCCCCACTACGGCAGCAGCGCGTTGACGAAGCGGGACATGGACTCTGCGCCGCCCATCAGGCCACCCAGGGCGCTCTGGATCACTCCAGCGGCGCTTTCCGGTTGCGTGAGCAGATAAAACGCCACGAAACCGATGAGCGCGTAGCCGCCCCATTTCTTCAACTTCGCCACGACTGACTCCTTTTGGAATCCACCTGACCCACCGACCCAGCAGTGATTGTTCCATTGACGGTCATGCCCGTAAAGCCTGGGGTGCACCCTCGGCGTGGCGGTATGTCGGCCGTTCGACGACTTGTGGGCTCTGTCCGGTTCCGGTGGTGTTGGTAATCCTGGAACCGACGGTCCGGAAAGCGGGCGCCCCCGTGGGGCGGGGCCGCTAGCGCTGTTCGGCGAAGGCCAGGGCCAGGACCTGGAGGTGTTGTCGGGCGATCCGTTCCACGAGCTCGGGGGCGGCCGACCCGGTCACCTCCTGGGCGCCGTGTCTGGCGGCGTCCACGCACCGGGTGACGGTCGCGGTGTGGTGCACCCCCGAGAACTCCGACGCCAGCCGGCTGACGACGGGGCCGTAGTGCGGGTCCGGGGTGAGCTCGGTGGTCGTGGAGGCGGAGGTCTCGGTCATCTCACTCCTTGTGGGCCGTGGGGGGTGGATGGCAAAGCGTGGTCGGTCGGGGGCTTTGGGTAGTCGCCTCCGGGGTGCGTGGACCGTCCGTCGGAACCGGGCGGCACGAGCTGGGGGCGGACCGTGCCCGGTTGGTGGTTCCGGGCGGGGGTCGTGGAGGTTACGGGTGGCCAGGAACCATGATCACTCTCGTCTGTTACGTTCCCATCTCAAAACGAATTCGGCTAATGCAAAGCCGTGTCGTCGGTTGCGTCGTGCTCGGTCGCTACCAGGGGCGACACGGCGCCACAGTCTCTCTGCCCGATTTTTGGCTGTTCATTCACTCCGTACAGAAAAGAACCAAAAAGCACCCAGCCGGTGGCCCGGCTGGGTGCTGACGCCTCGTGTGGCGGATGTGGTCCGTGGTCTCCGAAGTCAGGCGCAGCCGTACAGCCGGTCCCCGGCATCGCCCAGGCCAGGGAGGATGAAACCGTTCTCGTCGAGGCGCTCGTCCACCGCCGCGGTCACCACGCGCAGGGTCGCGCCGTGCCCGGGGTCGAGGGTTTCGGTCAGCTTCTGCTCCACGGCTCTGAGCCCCTCGGGGGCGGAGAGCAGGCAGATCGCGGTGATGTGGTCGGCGCCGCGCTCCACCAGCAGCTTGAGTGCCGCCGCCAGCGTGCCGCCCGTGGCCAGCATCGGGTCGAGCACGTAGCACTGGCGTCCGGACAGGTCCTGCGGCAACCGGTCGGCGTACGTGGCGGGCTGGAGGGTCTCCTCGTCGCGCGCCATGCCGAGGAAGCCCACCTCGGCCGTGGGCAGCAGGCGGGTCATGCCGTCGAGCATGCCCAGGCCGGCCCGGAGGATGGGCACCACGAGCGGCGTGGGGCGCGACAGCTGTGCCCCCGTGGTCTCCACGAGCGGCGTCCGGATGGTGACCTCGGTCACCCGAACGTCCCGCGTCGCCTCGTAGGCGAGCAGCGTCACCAACTCGTCGGTCAGGCGCCGGAAGGTCGGGGAGTCGGTCCGCACGTCGCGCAGGGTGGTCAGTTTGTGCGCGACCAAGGGGTGGTCGACGACCAGGGTTTCCAAAGCGTTCTCCGGTTGAGCTGGGATAACGGGACGATGGCTGGGGAGGTTTCGGCCAGCCCGAGTCTAACCGTGCGTCCCACCCCGGAGGGGGGCCGACCGCCGGGCCCACCGCCCTTCGCGGCCGTCGGCCGCGGCCGGAACGCGGACAGGGGCGGAAAGAGTGCCCCGACGGGTGACCGGACACCCGGTTCTCATGAGAACGTGGGCGCGTTGACGGGTGACAAGGGCGAGCCCGGAACCGAAGTGATCGTTACCATGTCAGTCGCACGGGCGATCAGGCGTTCCTTCGCCCGCACCGATACACCGGCCGGGTTGGGGTGACGATGACAGTGCTCGATCATGGCGACGACGACTCGGGGGACTTCGCGGCCGTCGCGTACAGAGAAGAGGACTGCTGGGACGTCGACCTGCTCCCGGTGGCCCTCACACACGACCTCAAGGGCCTCATCCACGCGCTCCGCCAGCAGCCGAGCATCAGCGGCTCCCTCGGGCTCGTGGCGGTCGGGGACGACTTCTTCATCATCGTCCGGGTCTACGGCGAGGAGGTCTCGCTGTTCCTCTCGGACGTGACCGCCTCGGTCGACTGGCAGGTGGCGCGCGACGTGCTCGACTACCTGGACATCGACCTGCCCGACGACGACGATCTCGACCAGGTGCTGCCCGCCGGCGACCTGTCGATCGTCGCCGATCTGGGCCTGGACGAGATGGAGTTGGGCGCTCTCGCCGGAGACCTCGACCTCTACCCGGACGAGGTGCTCGCCAGCGTCTCCGAACGCCTGGGATTCGCGCAGTCCTTCCAGCGTGTCCTGGACGGTATGGGGTAGGGCAGACCTGGAGAACCACCACGGAGAACAGGAGAGCACGAGGTGCCGACCTTCGCAGCTGTCTTCGCTCCCAACGGTAAGGCGTGGCGGGGAACCGAGGTGGACCTCGGGGACGTGGACGTGATCGACGACGTCACCGACCTGATGATCGACTTCGCCGTCGAGCGGGGGAGTGACCTCTCCCTTCTGCTCGTGGAGGCCGACGACGAGTGGTTCGCCATCGTGCGGGCCGAGGAGACCGGTGATCCCCACGTCTACCTGTCCGACGCCCGGATGGTGCACGACCATCCGCTGGCGATGGTGCTGGCCGAGGCGGGCGGCCTCGTCGAGCCCCAACCCCAGGAGAGCGCGGGGGCGCGGCCCAACCCGGTGCCGACCGGGGACGGTGACCTGCTCACCGATCTCGGGGTGACCGAGGACGAACTCCGCTCGCTGTCGACCGGAGGGGGCGTCCTGCCCAGCGACGCGCTGGCGGTCGTGGCCGAGCGCGCCGGCTTCGGCGAACTCCTCGACGGTATGCGGCTGTGACCGGGTGATCGGACGGGACGCCGCGGACGCCGCGCTGCGGTTGGCGGTCGAGGAGGGCGAACGGGCCCTGGAGACGGGGGACGTCCCCGTGGGCGCCGTGGTGCTGGACGCCGACGGCTCCGTCCTGGGGGCGGGCCGCAACGAGCGTGAGGCGACCGGTGACCCCACGGCGCACGCCGAGGTGCTGGCGCTCCGGGCGGCGGCGCGTGCGCGCGGTGAGTGGCGGCTGAGCGGCTGCACGCTGGTCGTCACGTTGGAACCGTGCACGATGTGCGCGGGGGCGCTGGTGCTGGCGCGGGTGGACGGGCTGGTCTACGGCGCGCGGGACGCCAAGGCGGGGGCGGTCGGATCGATGTGGGACGTGGTGCGCGACCCCCGACTCAACCACCGTCCGGAAGTCCTTCCGCCGGATCTGGTCAGCGAGGACGTCGCCGAACGGTGCTCCGATCTGCTCTCCCGGTTTTTCGCACGCCGTCGTATCCGGTAGAGTTCCTCTCGGTGGAGTCGCCTAGTGGCCGATGGCGCCCGCCTCGAAAGCGGGTAAGGGGCAACCCTTCGAGGGTTCAAATCCCTCCTCCACCGCACGAGGCCGACGTTCACGCAGGTGAGCGTAGGGCCGGTAGAGGTAGCGAAGGCCGGTTGGTCCGGGCCGGTGCACATTCAGTGCACATGGTTCGGAGCGACCGGCCTTTCGCGTGTCCGGGGTCAGTTCCCGGGGTTTGGGCCACGTGGGGTCACGCGGCGGGGGCGAGCGCCAGGACCCGGGCGGCATCCATGGCTTTGGCGACCTCGTCCAGGCGGTCCGGGAAGAGGTGCCCGTACCGGTCGAGGGTCATGGTCGCGGTGGCGTGGCCGAGCATCGCTTGGACGACCTTGACGTCCGCCCCGGCCGCGATGGCGAGGGACGCGGCGGTGTGCCGGAGCTTGTGCGGAGTCAGGCCCAGACCGTCGAGCTCAGCGCCCCTCACGGCCTTGTCGAACTCCCGCCGTCGCCAGTTGCGCAGACGGAGGGGCGCGCCCCGCTTGGTGGCGAACACCAAGGCGTCATCCGGTCGCCCGTCGGCCAAGGGCGCCAGCTCGGGGACGAGGGACGGCGGGACGGGGACGGTACGGCTCTTGCCCGTCTTCGGGGACTGTTCAACCAGCTTGCCTTCGACCTCGGCGAAGGCGGTCGTGATCCGGATCCGGCGTCCCTTCAGATCCACCCTGCCGACCCGCAGGGCAGCGGCCTCGTTGAAGCGCAGGCCCGTGTAGGCGAGCAGGAGAATGAGCGGCCGGTTGATCCGAGCGCCCGCCGCCACCTGGTCGTAGGCGGTGCGCAGAGACTCAGCGGCGTTCGCGAGCCGTTCCACTTGGACGTGGTCGAGGTAGACGTGTTCGGCCTCGGACGGCTTGGGCAGCGGGACGCCCTTGGCCGGGTTGAACGGGATGCGCCGAGGGACGCACCAGCCTAGGACCATGGACAGGACGCTGTGCACGTGCCGGGTCTGGGAGGCCCCGAGGTTCGAGCCGCCTTCCTCCCGCGGCTTCTGCATCTCCGCGATCCAGACGGCAATGTCCTCGGTGTGGATTGCCGAAAGAGGGATCTCACCCCACCGGGAGAGGAGGTACAGGTCCAGCAGGCCCCGGTACTTCCACCAGGTCGACCGCTTGATGTCGGTGCGGGTGATCAGCCACTTCTCGGCCTGTTCCCCGAAGGTGGCCTTGCCGTCGTTGGGGTTGCGGTAGGAGCCCTCGTGGAGGCTGTTCTCGATCTCGGTCTGCTTCTTCTCCGCGTCGGGCTTCTTCTTGAAGGTGCCGCCGCTCTTGATCCGGCCGGAGGGGTCGTAGTAGCGGACCATCCACCGGGCGGGTGGGGTGCGTTTGGTGTCCTTGGCCTTCCTCACGGCCTCGTTGTACGTCTTGTCCTTGGTGCGGTCGTAGACCCACGCGCGAGCCATCAGAGGTGTTCCTTCCAGGGGGTAGGGGTTAGCGGGATCGGACCCAGGCGTGGACCTCGTCGGGCAGGTAGCGCACGTACCGGCCGACACGGTGAGAAGGCGGGCCGTCGCCCTTGTACCGCCACTCATAGAGCGTCTTGGCTGGAACACCGAGGTAGGCGGCTGTGTCCTTCACCGACCACAGCGCCGATGCTGGCCGGGGCTGTGGGGCGGTCTGAGTGGTTGTCGTGGGGGTCATGCGGCCCTCGTCTCGTGCGTTGCCGAAAGATCGTTCTGCCGTGCCGCGTCCAGTTGAGCGCGGCGTTTGAGGGACTCACCGACCGCCCGGAGTAGCCGCCTCTCGCGGGGAGCCACGTCCGGATCAGTGGGGCGTGCCAGTTCCCACGCGAACTTTCCGGATTTGACCGAGGTCAGCGCGGGTGGACGGGGGTCGTTCTCGTCGCCCTGGTCCTCGTTGGCGGGGTCGATCCCGAGCGCGTTGAGTACCCAGGTGAGCCGGTCGGCTTTGTGGTCGGCGAGGGTCTTGCCCGACCATTTCCGGGAGACCAGGACGCGACGGCCCGCGTAGCCCAGGTGTTCGCGGCGGTGTGCCTTGGACCGGCAGAACCCGGGGCGAAGGCCAGCCTTGGGCTGGTCGGGTTGGATGCCGTAGCGGAGCCAGTTCGCGCACCGGGGCGAGCACGGTTCGAACCGGAGCGCGTCCAGGAGTCGGTCCACGTGCTGTTCCTGCGAGATCGTTTCGACCTCGTGGCACTCGGCGATGTCCTTCGTGAGGTACTTGGCCAGGTAGCGCACGCACCGGTCAGCGTCCGCCGAGCCCGCAACCACGCCTTTGGCGTCCACCTGTCGGCCGAACTTCACCACGTGGTGGGGTTCCGCGTCCGGGGCCTCGTCCATAGCGTCCAACGCCTGTTCCCAGGTGGGCAGGAGTTCGCCGGTCGACGGGTCGACATAAGCACCTGTCGACTCATCCCAGACGGGGAGCCGATCACCCTCAAAGCGAACGGTGTCGGCATTGGGCCACCACACCTGGTGGTAGGTCGCGGCGGCGATCTGGCGCAGCTCGGCCCGGGGGATCGTGCCCCGGGTGGCCATGTGCAGGTGCGGAGCCAGACGCCGTTGCGGTTCCACAGTCGCGAAGTACTGGACATCGAATCCGGCGACCCGTCGCAGGTTCTGCACGAACCGGTCCACGAGCTTGGAGAAGTGGAGGGCGTCCCGAGCCGCCCGCCGGTAGTCGTACGTGGCCGGGTCGACGGGGGTGCCGTCTGACTTCACCCGCCCGTAGGAGTCCAGGGTGAGCGTGATGAACAGCGACGGACGGAACGTCCGGCCGGTGTTGGGGTCGGTGTAGGCCCGCCCGACCGTCTTCCTGGTCATGGGTCGCTTGGGAAGGTCCGGGACGTCCTGACGACGCTTGGTGGAGCGCACCCGACGCGACCCCAACGAGGAGGAGCCCGAGCGGGTCACCGAGCCCCGCAGCCCGGAGCCGCTGATCTCCTCATCCAGGTCCGAGATAGCAGCGTCCAGGCGAGCCAACTCGTCAGCCGAGGCATCCCCCGACGCGACGATCCGTTCCCGTTCTGCGGTGACCACGGCCCGCTGTTCCACCCAGCCCCGTTGCGTCTCGGTAGGCGGGTCAGGTTCCACCACGGGTTCAGAGGCGAGGTGCCAGCCCTCTTCACACTGAGTCCGCCGTAGCGACCGTTTGCGTCGAGCGCAGGCGGGGCAGCGGGATTCGAGGGTGGACCCGCAGGGGACGTCGATGATCTCGGTGGCACCGGTGGTGATGTCGGTGCGTCGAAGGGAGACCGGGCGGATGCACACCCCGTGGTCGGCGGCCACCTGTTCGGCGACCTCACGGGCCAAGGGTTGCGCCAGCCGTTCAGCCCGGGTCGACTTACCGGTAGGAGTCGGCATCAACCCACCCCCCACAATGCTGAAGATGCGGAGCACGCGTGTTACGTAGCGCTGGAGTCTTGAACCTGACGTGGGCACTCGTGTCGGTGTTCGTCGTTGCCACCTCTGACCAGAGCGGCGGCCTGGTGGACTTCTTCCGCGTCTTCAACGCAGTGCTGTTCTCTGCGCTCACAGTCATCTGGATCGCCTTGGAGCTAGTCCAATACCGGGCTCGAAAGAGGTCCAGGCGACATGAGGGCACATCTGAGCAGCAGGAGCAGTGACCCGCATGGCAGAAGACCGCACGCCTCTCAGTCCCCGGCAGCTCCGTCACCTGCTCTTGGTCAACGTGCTCGTAGGGGTTCAGGCGTTGATCATGCTGGCCAGTTCGCTCGCCGGAGCACTTCCCTTGGTGTTCATACCGTTCGCGGTCCTCTTGCTCCTGGGCGCAGTGGTCAGTTACCAGTGGGAAGTGCGCAAAGTCAGGCGTCACAGGTCTACTCCGTTCGCAGAAGACCCGTAGGCACTGGTCATCGCGGTGATGTCGTCATCGGACACATACGCCGCCCGCACCCGGACCGGTGCCGGGGAGCCCTCCATGCGGACGTAGCCCACCCCGGGAAGGCCCGGGTCGATCAGATGCGCGTTGGCCCCCCGGTCGCGGGCACCCTCGCCGAGGATCATGTCGACCTGGGACGCCTCATCCAGACGGAGCGCGACCTTGTCCGGAAACAGGTTGCGCAGGTTCATCACCTCCTTACGCGGATCCTGCAACGCGGCCAGGACCGAGAACCCGACCGAACGCCCCTGTGAGGTGAGCGTGGCGATGGCGTTCTCGGCGCGGCGGCGGATGTCGCGGTCGGGGTGGTAGGCGGTCAGGAACGCCACCTCGTCCAGCACCACCAGGACGAACGGATCCGTGTTCGTGGGGACGTGGGAGCGCTGGCGACCGGCGTAGCGGCGTGCCCGGTCCTGCATGTCGGCCACCGCCGATTCCAGCACCGTCACTGCGGATTCGCCGTCGTCGGCGTAGCGGGCGAAGAGAGAGCGGCCGTAGGACAGCTCCATCCGTTTGGGGTCGATCGCCCACACCTGCGCGGTACCGTCCGCCACGGCGGGGAGCGTCGCGCGGATGGCGGACCAGATCACCGACCCCTTCCCGGAGCCGGTCACCCCCGCCACCAGGACGTGAGTGCCGTGCAGGCGTAGCCGCCACTCCGAGCCGTCCTCGCACACCCCCACCGGCAGCGCGGACAGGTCCGCCTCGTCCGCAACGTCGAAGGCGTGGAGGGGTTCGGCCAACGTGTCGTGTCGGGGGAACTCCAGGGTGATCCGCCGAGGCCCCTCCACCACCACACGGCAGGACGGGGCACCGAACCCGTGCGCCAGCTCGGCCACACGGGTTTCGAAATCAGTGGGGGAGGTTCCGGCCACGAGGGTGACCCGGACCTGGTCGGCCCAGGAGGTGCACACCACCCGGCGGATGCGGGGCAGGTAGCGGCGTTCCTGGTAGGACTCGGCCAGGCCGGAGATGACCAGGACGGGTTGCCAGTGCCGACGGTAGACGAACACGTGCCGCCACCATGCCAACAACCGCAGCGTCACCCACTGGCGGTAGGAATCGGGCCAGGCCCGCCACCACACCAACGCGACCACCGAGGCGGTTGCCCACAACACGGCAATGCCCAGCCAGCCGAACCACCACCACGCCGCAGCCGGGGAAGCCAGCGAGGCGACCATGACGGGGAACCGGAACGGCAACGTGACCAGGAACCGCACCAGCCGCCACACCCACGAGGCGAGCACGACGATGCCCGGGGTCTCCACGATCGGGGTCGTCCACCGCACCCCCTGAGCCGGAGACGGCAACGTCGGAGAGGTCTGGGTGGCACCCACCTTGGACGGCATCAGACGTCACCGCCCATCGTGGCCTTGTTGAGGACCCGCTCCCGGTTCGTGCGGGCGCGCTCGGCGGCCTTGGCCGCGTCGGGGTTGCCGTCCCGCTCCGCGATGAGCGCGAACACACGGGCCTTGAAGTCGAAGAACTCCGCCCACTCAGCCGGAGTCGTGCGCGGCATGTCCACCGCGTCCAGGAACAGCCGGACCAGGCGTGCGCCGGAGAGCCCGGACAGGTCGGTGGGGTAATCGGACATACTGAGAACACCTCTTGTGAAAGTTGGGAAGCTTCCAGGGGTTCAGGGGCGGCTAGGTGCGCCAACACCAGGCCGCCCCGCTTCATGCGCGAATCAGGCAGCATCCTTGGCCTGGGAGCGACGACCACCAGCGGCGCCGGGAGCCTTCACACCCCGAGCCCGCAGCGAGTACGCCACCCGAGGGCGACGACCGTTGTCGTCCACGTAGGGCATCACCGCCATCGCTTCGAATTCGACCGGGCGGAACGGCAGCCCCGGAACCTCGTCCGGCAGCGTCGGGCACACCTCGGCGGCGACCTTGACCTTGACCGACTTGGCCTTGCCCCGCGCCTCCGGGTCGGCATCGATCACGTCCACCGCCCACAACGGCAACCCCGAGTCCTTGTCCAACTGCGGACGCTTGGTCTCGAAGTCCGTGATCGCTTCCACCCCCAGAGCGAAGGCCCCGTGCGGGAACACCGTGGCGAACTCCACCGGCAACGCACCCTGAATAGCCATGGTTGTCTCCTCATCAGATATCCGCTTGACCACTTGTTCGGTCAAGTAAGTTGCACTCTAGCCAACTCAACTTGATCAGACAAGTGGATGAGTGGCCAGAGGGGCGAGTGTCTACGTCGCCGGGTAGGTGTCCTCAAGCTCGTGCAGGTCACCGGGGAGCACAACGTCAGTCACGGCGATCACATCCCCGGACCCGTCGAGGACACGCGCGATGATGCCCAGGACGGGGGTTCCCTCGTCCAGGCGGAGCGCTTCGGCTTCCTCGTCCGTGGCCAGCCTGGCGGAGAGGCGTTCGTTGATCGTCGCGGGTCGAAGCTGTTTGACCATCTGTAGGTGCTCACGGACGCCGATGCTGATCATGTCGTCACTGCCGACATCCGTGCCGGACGCCACGTCGAGGGGGAACCACAGGGTGACGAGTTCACTCGGTTCGCCGTCAACGAGGACCAGGCGCCGACGCATGACGGCCGGTGAGCCGTCCGGCAATCCCAGTGCAACCGTGATCGCTGTCGGAGCGGAGACACGTCCGGCCCTGATGATCCGGCTGGTCTTGGCGTCCTCGGAGGAGTCGAACGCGCTTGCTCCCGCATGGGAGCGCTCAGCCGTGGATCGAGGAACCCCGCGAACGAACGAGCCCCGTCCGTGTTCACGTTCGATCCATCCTTGCATGCTCAGAATCTGAAGAGCCCGGACCACTGTGGAACGGCCCGCGCCGAACTCACGCACCATCCGAGACTCGGAGGGAAGCATGTCCCCCACGGGGTATGTGCCGTCCTCGATGCGCTCCTGGATCGCGTGGACGATCTGCACATACTTGGGAGGGGCATACTCCAAGCTCGCCATGTCAATCACCTGGTGACTCTAGTACTCGTGTGGACAAGCAGCCTACTTTGACCGCTCGCTCCTGTCAGGACCCGGGGTCGTTCAGGAGGCCAGCGGAAACAGCGGTAAGTCCGTGATGGGACACGTCGCCGTTGAGGGAGGAGCCGCACGCCCCGGATGCGCGAAGTGGATGACAGAGAGGCGTCCGGGGCGTGCGGGGTCTAGAAGGGCCTCCAGTTGAGACAGCGCTGAACCATGTACACGCGGAGGTTGGAGACCGTGGCGCCACAGACGTCGCGGCGTTCCTCCTCCACCTGCGCACGGGCGACGAGGGCGACGCTGTTGGCCAGGTCCTCACCACTGGCCGAGATCACCGGAGGGACGACCCGCCGAACGTGGTTACAGGTCGAGCCCTTCACGTTGTGCCACATGCCGACAACGAAGGTTCGACGAAGGCGGCGAAGGGCCTCCACCGGGGGAAGCTCGAAGCGCACCTGGCGGACCGATCGGCTACCGTCCGGGGACTCCGCCACCGCCTCGTAGGTGATCGAGTCCCATTCCTCGGACGCCACACGCACCCGCACGCCCTGGGCACGAGCCCACGCGTCGAGGCTGTCCCGGTCGTTGAGCATGACGGGTTGGTTCTCGTTCATGACCGCCCCACACCCATCGCGACCGCCGTGCGCACCAGGTCACGCAGCTCAGTCATGTCATCGAAGGCGGGAGCGGGTCGCGCCATCCGGATCAGCAGTTCGATCCCTCGCTGGTCGCGTTCGCGGCGAGCGGTTCGCTCACGTTCCCAGTGCGTGTAGTAGGGGCGAGGGACCATGTAGGCCCGGGGATCTCCACCGTCCATGACGATGGGTTCCGGAGCGGGCAGCAGCTCCGCCCGGGGCGGTGGGGGTGCCTCGAACGGGCGAGGCGTGTTCCGGTGGTGCCTGCCGCGTTGCTTCGGTTGGATCAGAGTCACCAGCGCCCGAATCAGGGCGATAAGGTCTCTCACGTCAGCCTGCCTCAATCAGGTTGTCCGTGCCCCCGGACGCCTTCCACCGCGTCGCGGGGGTCTGCTGTCTGTGAGCGGTCGTGATCGTGGCCGCGAGTCCATCCGGCCGTGATCCTTCGCGCGTGAGCCTCAAGAACTCGTTCCGGTCCCCCGGCAAGCCGTACAGGCCACGACGCGTGTCGCCGGTTCTCGCGTAGTCGAAGAGCGGACCACGATCAGGCGACGAGAGCGGACGGTCTTACGTCCGCGCCCGCGACAGGACTTGCACCGCTTCGAAGCTGAGACGGCGACGGCATCCACGAAGCACGCTCCCCGGGGGACTGGGGGTGCGCTGGGTTGTCGAACCACAAGCGCACCGCTCAAACGAACCCTGCCAACTCATATACATAGGACAATCACATGCACTCATGTATATGAGTTGTGGTGTACAGGTTGCCTCACTCATGTACATGAGTCAACCCCGTGGAGCCAAGAAGCCTGTCTACCTCGGACGTTCCGGGACTCAGTCAGTGGCGGGTATGCGGTAGTCGAGGACGAACTGATCAGCCGCCATGATCGTGTCGCACACCTCCACCACACGCCCAGCCGTGGTGACGGCGTTCCGTGTCAGGTGGATGATCGGAGATCCGGGGCTCAGGCTCAGCGCACTCGCCTCCTGCTTGGTGGCCAGACGCGCCCGCACGGTCTCGGTGTACTCGGCGAACTCGTGCCCGTGCTCTTCCAGACGGGCGTAGATGCCACCGCCGCCCGGATTCTCCTCGAAGAGTTCGGGGATGTCCCGCGCCACG
Source organism: Nocardiopsis sp. FIRDI 009 (assembly GCF_003386285.1). Lineage (GTDB taxonomy): Bacteria > Actinomycetota > Actinomycetes > Streptosporangiales > Streptosporangiaceae > Nocardiopsis. The sequence continues at coordinate 56,134 of NZ_QPNC01000024.1, read as the reverse complement.
TCCCACGGCAGGTAGGACGTCGCCTCCTCAGTGGGAGTGCCGTCACTGAAGTAGAGACGACGACGGGCAAGGACCTTGTCGCCCTCGTTCACGTCCAGGCGCTCAGCGATCTCGGCGGGAGCGGAGACGGGTCCGATGGAGAGGACCTGAACCGTGGGCTTCACCCCGGCTTGTTCGGTCTCCGCGATGTAGGCCGCCTTGCCCGCGCGGCGGTGCGAGCGCCGGAACCGGTCCGAGGACTTGCGCGTGACGGGAGGCCGGGACTTCACGAAGGAGCCCTTGCCCTGGAAGGTCTCGACCAGGCCCGTCGCGCGAAGCTGGGCGATCGCTTTGCGGACCGTGCCGGAGGAGACGCTGTAGCGCTCCATCAGGACGGTCTCGCTCGGTATCTCCTCAGCAGGTGCCAGGCGACCAGCCTTGATCTGCTCTTCGATGTCGTCCGCGATCTGGAGATACCGGGGCTTCGCCGACTTCGCCCCTACAGTGCTCGCCATAGTCCTTCTGTGCCTCCTATGCTCATGTACATGAGTAACAGCACCGGAGACAAGCCGTCAACGCCGCTGCATTCCGTGTCCGTCGCAGGGGCCGTCATCCGCGAGGACGGACGCATGTTGGCGATCCAGCGCAGAGACAACGGCCGGTGGGAACCACCGGGCGGGGTCCTGGAGTTGGAGGAGACCCCGGAAGAGGGGGTTGTCCGTGAGGTGCTAGAGGAGACCGGTATCCGCGTCGAGGTGGAACGACTCACGGGCGTCTACAAGAACATGGCCCGCGGAATCGTTGCCCTCGTCTTCCTCTGCAAGCCGTCCGGGGGCGAAGCGCGGGTCACCCCCGAGGCGACCGCAGTCGAATGGCTCACGCCCGACCAGGTCGAAAAGCACATGGGTGAGGTCTACGCCGTGCGGCTTCTGGACGCAGCCACCCCGGGAGTTCCACACGTCCGACATCATGACGGCGTGCATCTCAGCTCACCGAGGTAGAAGCCGAAATCTTGAGCGAACTCCGCACTCTCTACACGGTGGTATGTGCTGCGGGACCAGCTTCGGGGGTCGGCACGCTTGTGCGCTTGGCCAGGAATCGGGGTTGGGTCGTACAGGTGATGGCAACCCCAGCGGCGGTCGCTCACATCGACGTTGAGGCGCTAGAGGAGCAGACAGGCCGCCCGGTTCGGAGCCAGCACCGTGTGCCGGGAGACCTCCGCTCTCCTAAAGCGGATGCCATCATCGCCCCGGCCACATTCAACACCATCAACAAGTTGGCTAACGGTATCGCCGACAACTACGTCTTGGACGTGGCGAACGAGGCGATCGGTCTTGGAGTGCCAACCGTGATCCTGCCCTTCGTTAACTCCGCCTACGCTGCCCGTGCCCCGTTCCGTCGGAGCGTGGAACAGCTACGTGACGAAGGGGTTCCTGTCCTCCTCGGCCCAGGCGCATTCGAACCACACGAGGCAGGTACCGGGGCTGCTCTGCGCAGCGGTTTTCCATGGCAGCTCGCTATGGACCACGTCGAGAAGTCTAGTCCTAGAGCACCTGGCTAGGGGTGCGGATTCCGCCACTCAAGAATGCTCTCCGCGTCCAGGTATACCAGTGAGGAGAAAAAGGTACGGGGCGGCGGTTAATATTATCTACATTGTCCAATTGTCCACTCGAGAAGCAGTCGTCCGCCTGTCGGCCTACGATGAACCTCCTTCGCTGCCTCCAGAAGAACGCGCTTCCGGCCCTTGCTCCATTTGCTGCTCCCTCTTTCGTTGCTCGCTCTTGATTACTTCTGCGCGTTCAGCGAAGTCCTTCAGGCGCTTGATGATCACCTCGTCGGTAATCGATCCGTCGTCGGGATTCCGGTAGGAATTGATTCCAAGTTCGGATGAATTATATTCATACTCCAGGTCATCAGCTGCCCTCTGCATATTAACCCCCCTTTCGCGGAATTTGAAGTATCCGATGATACCAGTGGCGGCGGCAACCAGAAAACTCAGGAAAGCAGCGACCCACTCAAGTCCTTCGAACTGGGCGGAGGCGGTCGTTACTCCGGTGACTAGAAGAGAAAAGATGATAATGAAGGTCTGGAAGTAATTGTGCCTGGTCCTGTATCGCCTAGCTCCTGCCCTGTAGTCATCGATCTCCGCTGCTATGTCCGAGTGGTAGTTCCATAGGGTCTGGACAGATCCACCCACGGAGAGCCTGATTTTTGCGTTCTTCTCGGCGTCCCTGAGCTTCCTCCTGTCTATCCAAAGGGACTTGATTCGGCGATTTCGTCGAAGAATTTCCCAGGCCGACCAAGACAGCGAAGCGAGTGATAGAGCCGCGACGCCCACATTGATCCAAAGGAGCGGAGTCCTAGGGGGATTGAAGAAATTCAAAAACGCCACCACTGCAAGTAGTGGGGGCAGGAGGAAGAATGTGACGTAGGCGTATTTCTTGCCTAGTTCTTCGGCATGGATTTTTCCCTCATTTTCATGCAAGCGAAAGCGAGCATCGGCCAAGTCGTACACTGCGACGCCGATGCCCTCGGATTTCTCTGTAGCGCCTTCTGGTGATTCTATGGTCATGATCGCCCCTCGTCAGCAAAATAGACAGAGACATGTTACGAAAATCCACGTCTCGCGAAACCCCTTTGGCCAGGAGTGGCCAAAGGGTGAAGAGATGACCATGGTCCCAAAGTTGCAAATATTGCCTGGATGCCGACAATCGGTAATACATTGCCGAGTTGGGCTGTATGGGATCAAGGCGACGGCGCGAGCGCTGTCGCGCGGCCCGGCGCCCGTCTCGGGCTGCGGGCTGCCGCCCGGTCCCGAGACGGGCGCCGGGCGGAGCGGAGGACCAGCGTAGGGGCTGATCCGACAGGACCAGTTCCGGCCCCGCGTGGCGCACGGTGGTTGCTGGCGTGTTCGGATCCCGAGGCACCCGATGGCGCGACTCGGACTGTCTGGGGTGACCGGCTCCGGCGCCATCGGGTGCCTCGGACCGATACCGTGGTTGCCGAATACTGGGGCTGAGGAAGCCGTGGCGAGGGCTCCCGGAACGTGCGGCCTACCTGAGGTTAAGGCCCTTGGCGGTCGTGCGGAGCGATGCACATTCAGTGCACATGGCGTCCGGAGGGCGCCGGGAACGTTGGGAACCGATGGGGGTTCCATCCCAGGTCAGCACCGGTTTCCGAGTCCGCGCCGCTGGCAGCCCCCACCCCCCGGTAGGCCAACCCTTCGAGGGTTCAAATCCCTCCTCCACCGCCACCAGCCGTCCCCGGCAGCGCCGGGGGCGGCTTTTTCGTGCCCGGTCGGCGCCGACTCCGGAGCCGAAGACGAGGTGGAGCGGTTCGACCGGTCCCCGGTCGGGGCAGGGGCCCGCGCCCTTCCCCGGACCTCGGAGCCCGGGCGGTTCCGGGCGTTCCAGGGGAAGTCGCGCCACCGCAGTCACCCCCGCCATCGGCTCCACACCGCGGTCAGTGACACGCCCGCGTGCCCGACCCTCCCGGGCCGGTACGGCTAGACCTCCCGCCGGGAGCACAACCAGGCGGAGCCGACCACGCAGGCCACGTCGAGGACCAGCGTGGTCACCAGCCCGGGGACGAAGTCCGCGAGCGTTCCCGAGCCCGGCAGGACGGCCTGAGCCCCCAGGAGCGCCTGTGGTGTCCACTGGGCGAGGGCCGGGATCTGCGCGGCGACCGCCACGGCGACCAGGAAACCGATCGCGACACCCAGGACCGCCAGGACGTTGCGGACCAGCCCGGCGGCGAGCGCGACGACGGCCACGACGAACGTCAGGTAGCCGCACACCAACGCGGTACCGAGCAGGTACTCGCCCAGGGGCAGCGGACCCAGCACCAGGGTCGTGCTCGACCAGGCGCCCAGCGCCCCCACCGTGTAGGCGACGCTCACGGCCGCGGAGGCGACCGCCCAGCGCGGTACCACCAGGTCGCCTGCGCGCCGCACCCGCGTGCGCAGGAACAGGGCCCGCGACGGGCGGCCGTCGAACGCCAGTGCCGTGGCCGCGACCAGGACGGTCGCCACCAGCAGCGGCCCGACAGTGTTGTCCATGAACGTGGTGACCGCGATCCGCGGGGTCGCCTCGGGCGCGGCGGGCGCCGCGCCCATCGGATCCATGGCCGCGATGATCGCGTCGGCGTGCAGCGCCATGAACGGGGAGCCCGCGCCCAGGAGGACCATGAGGGCCGCCGTGATCGCGAAGCCCGGTGTCCGTCGCGTGCGCAGGAGTTCCAGCTGCCACAGGGCGGTGTTCACGCTTCCTCCGCTCGGGTCAGTGAGACGAAGGCCGATTCGAGGTCGGCCCGGTGGGCGGCCATGCCCACCAGGCCGACGCCCGCGTCGGCCAGGACTTTCGGGGCTCCGATCTCCCCGGCTTCGGTCGACGTCGCCTCCAGGAAGAGGCAGTCCTCGTCGACGGGTTCGGCACGGGTCACCCAGTCACACTGAGCGAGGCGGGCGGCCACCAGGCGGGCCCGGCCGCGGGTCCACAGGTGCCAGGCGGGACGCAGGTGCCGTGCCACCAGTTCGGCCACGGGGCCCTGGTGGACGAGGCGTCCGGCGTTCAGTACTGCCACCTCGTCGCACACCCGCTGGACGTCGTCGAGCAGGTGGCTGGAGAACAGGACGGTCTGTCGCCCACCCAGGCTTGAGATGAGGTCCATCAGGTCCCTGCGGCCCTGCGGGTCCAGGCCGGACAGCGGTTCGTCCAGCACGACCAGGTCCGGGTCGCTCACCAGCGCGGCCGCCAGGCCGAGACGCTGTCGCATGCCGCGGGAGAAGGAGCGGTTGCGCCGGTGCGCGGCGCCGGAGAGCCCCACCTGTTCGAGCGTCTGGGCCACCTTCGCCTGCGACACCCGGACACCGCGCAGTCCCGCGCCGAAGGCGACCACCTCGGCCGCGGTCAACCAGGGTTCGAAGTCGGGGACGTCCGGGCACAGGGCCACGCGTTCGGCGTGCACGGTCACGGTCCCGAGGTCCGGTCTGCGCACCCCGCAGAGCAGGGAGATGAGGGTGGTCTTGCCCGCACCGTTGGGGCCGACGAGACCGAACACCCTCCCCGCCCCCACCGTGAGGTCCACGTCGAAGACGCCGACACCGCCCCCGTAGTCCCGGGTGAGCCCGGTGGCGACCACGGCGTCGGCCGTCGTCCGCTGCGCCGTTCGCGTCATCTGCCCTTCTCCTTTCCGGCCGGCGAAACCCCTTCGGAAAAGGGGAGGAAGTCGCGTGTGTGAAGTGCCGGTGGCCCAGATTAGGTTCGGGAAATGGCCGGCGGCATCCACTGGCAGGCACGTTCGGATCATGTGTCTGCGGCACACCCGGCCAGCGCCGCCATGACGGGAGGCATGCCGCTCCCACTGCCCAGCAGGGGATACGCGGTGAGACGGGAGCTAGAATGCACGCGAAATCGGCGCGTTCCATTCGGCGGATGACACCCGTAGGGCCGGCGCCCGTACACCGTTGTGAAACGAGGTTCGTGTGGTTGACGAAACGTCGCCGATTCGGGTTCTGATCGTCGATGACCAGGTCCTCATGCGGGAAGGTCTGCGCAAACTCCTGGAGATCGAACCCGGAATCGTGGTCGAGGGAACGGCGGCCGACGGCCGGGAGGCGCTGGACTCCCTGACGTCCTTCCCGCGGACGGAGGCGGACATCGTCCTGGCCGACGCGCGGATGCCCGTCATGGACGGGGTGACGTTGATCGAGCGGCTGCGCGACGCGCGCCCCGAGCTGCCCGTGGTGGTTCTGACCACCTTCGACGAGGACGAACTGGTCCTCGGGGCGCTGCGGTCGGGGGCGAAGGGCTACCTGCTCAAGGACACCCCGCCGGACCAGCTGGTGGACGCGGTGCGCAGGGCGGCACGAGGCGAGACGGTTCTGGGCAACTCCGCCGCGGAGCGGCTCGTCGCCGCTCTGCGCGAGTCGCCGGCCGAGGACGGCGACGAGGCGCGGGAGTCCGGGACCGGGGGCGCCGAGGAGGGCCTGTTGTCGCAGCGCGAGGAGGAGGTGGCCAGGTTGGTGGGCGACGGTGCCAGCAACCGCGAGATCGCCCGCAGGCTGTTCATCTCGGAGGGGACGGCCAGGAACCACGTGACGAACATCCTGCGCAAGCTGCAACTGCGCGACCGGACCAGGCTGGCGCTGTGGGTCAACCGACAGGGCGGGTGACCCCGGCCTCCCAGCGCCCCACCAGGTCGGCGTACAGGCCGGACACGGACAGCAGCTCCTCGTGGGTGCCCACGAGCGGGCGCGCGCCGTCCAACAGGAGCAGGGTGTCGGCCCGGCGCGCCGAATCGATCCGGTGCGCGATGACGATCAGGGTTCCGCCGCGTTCGCGGAAGGCGGTCTCGGCGCGCGCCTCGTCGGAGGCCGCCAGGTGGCACGTCGCCTCGTCCAGGATCACCAACGGCGCGGGGGAGACGTAGGCGCGGGCGAGGGCGATGAGCTGCTTCTCCCCGGCGGACAGAGCGCCGGGCTCGACTATGGAGTCCAGTCCGCCGAGCCGTGCGGCGAGCTCCCGCGCGCCCACCGCGGTCAGGGCCGAGTCCAACCGGTCGTCCGGGGAGTCCGGGCGCAGGTAGCCGACGTTCTCGCGCAGTGTTCCGGTGAACACGTAGGCCTCCTGGGGCAGCAGGCACACCAGGTCCGTGCGCCGGACGCCCGACGCTGCGGGGTCCGCGCCCCCCACGTGCAGCCGACCCCGGTCCGGCCTGGCCAGCCCCGCCAGCAGGAGCGCCAAGGTCGACTTGCCGATACCGCTGGGTCCGATGACGGCCAGGTGCGCGCCGTGGGGCAGGTCCAGGCACAGATCGTCGAGCACGGGCCGGCTCCTCGCCCCGTAGGCGAAGGTGACGTTCTCGACGGTCACGGAGGCACCGGACTCCCGGCCGCCGGGTGCGGTGGACGGCACCCCCTCCGGACCGTCCCCGCGGGACCGGCCGGGTTCGGGGCAGGTGTCCGCCAGCCGCCGCAGGGTCACGACCAGGGTCAGACCGGATCCCCCGAGGACCTCGGTGAGCAGCCGCATCACCGGCTCGATGTTGCCGGCCAGGTAGCTCACCGCTCCCACCACGACCCCGGCCGTCAGCCCGCCCGAGCCGCCGATGAGCAGCGGTGCCGCTGCCAGCACGCACAGGACGGGCACGTGGGAGCCGAGCGAGGTGAGCGCGCCGCGGACGGCCACGGCCCTGGCCAGCGCCAGGTCGGCCGACCGCTCCGCCAGAACGTCACGGCCCACCGCCTCGGCCACGGGTTCCCACGAGCGCGTCGCGGTGATGTCGCGGCCCCCCGTGAGCGCCTCCCCGACGGAGTGGGCGACCACCTCGTTGGCGATGACGGTCGCGTACCTGCGGCGCACCAGCACCCTCAGGAGCGCCACGAAGAGCACGGCGGCCACCAGTACCGGCGGCAGGGCCACGGCCAGGACCGACGGAGCCAGGGCGAGGAGACCGGCCGTGGTGGCGACGAGGGTGAAGACGAACCTCCGGGCGCCGCTGAGGAGCGTTCCGGTCGTCCGCCGCACCTCCTCCACCTGCTCGGTGATGCGGGCCACCTTCGCGCTGTCGGGGACGCCGTGCGCGGACTCCTCGCTCCGGACCGCAGCAGCGACCACCACGCGGAGCAGGTCGTCGCGGAGCGGTTCGACCACGGTGCCCGTCGCCGACAGGGTGAACCGCGCGGCGGCGGCACCGATGACGTGCACCGCGAACAGGGCGGACAGCCACAGCAGACCCGTTCGGAAGCTCCCCGCGAGGAAACCGTCGTCGATCGCCCTGGCGATGAGGAGTCCGGACAGGGCCATGGGCAGCGCCTCCGCGCACGACCACGCGCCCAGCCGCAGGAGCGCCCTCCGCTGTCGCGCCAGCGACCGGAGCATGAGCGGCCACCCCGGCCGCCCGGGTGTCGGACGCGCGGCGCCGCCCCGGCTAGACCGCATGGTGCACCTCCTCGATGTCCCGGTTCGGCTCGGCGTCGGTGTCCGTGGGGGAGCCGTCCCGGGTGTAGCCGAAGAGTTCCCGGTAGCCGGGGACGCCGAGGAGTTCGGTGTGCGGAGCGAACCCGCGTACGCGCCCGGCCTCCAGCCACAGCACCAGGTCGGCTCGGGCCGCCCGGGACATGCGGTGGACGAGGACGATCCGGGTGCGGTCGGCCAGGGCCTCGTCGAGCACGGAGGTGATCTCGTGCTCGGTGACGCTGTCGAGGCTGGACGTGGCCTCGTCCAGGATCAGCAGCCGTCCCCCGTGCGCCATCGCCCTGGCCAGCCCCAGCCGCTGCAGCTCGCCGCCGGACATGGGCGCCTCCCGCGGGGGCGTGTCGTACCCCCGGGGCAGGCGGCGGACGAAGCCGTCGGCGCGGGCCCGGCGCGCGGCCTCGACCACATCGGGCAGGCCGAGGTCCCCGTTGCCCAGACGGATGCCGTCGGCGATGGAGCGTCCCAGGTGGGCGGGGCGTTCGAAGGCCCACCCCACGGCCGCGCGCAGGGCGTGGGGGGAGAGTTCGGGCAGGGGTACGCCGTCGAGTTCGACGCTTCCGGCGTCCGGGTCACGGAGCCGTCCGGCCAGGGCGCCCAGCAGGGTCTTGCCCGAGCCGGAGCGGCCGACGACCGCCACCACCGCGCCGCCGGGGATCTCCAGGTCCACGTCGGACAGCCACGGCCCGTCCGGTCCCTCGACCCGGACACCGCGGAACCGTACGGCTCCCGGGCCGGGCGGGAGTTCGCGCTCTCCGTACCGCATCACGGGTTCGCGTTCGAGTTCCAGGAGCCGCTGCGCGCCCGCTCGGGCCTGCGCCAACCCCATGAAGACCGACACCTGCTCGAAGATGCCGAGGGCGAGGAGGGTGTAGCCGGAGGCGGCGAGCAGGCTCCCCGGGCTGATACCGCCCCCCGCCAGCACGTACCCCGAGGTCGCCAGCACGAGGATCTGCATGGCGGGGGCGAGGAGACCCGTCTGCCAGCTCACCTTCGCCTGCATGTCCCACATCTCCTCGCCCGCCGAGCGGAGTTCGGGCAGGGGTCGCAGGACGCGCTCCGTCTCCCGGGTCTCCCCGCCGGCCGCACGCACGGACCGGATTCCGGACAGGACCTCCAGCAGGAGGCCGGAGATCCGGCCCTGTGCCGCGAGCTGGCGGTCGAGGACGGGGGTGACCCTCCCCACGAAGACCTTCATGAGCGCGAACGCCACCGGGACACCCACGAGGAAGGCGCCGGCGACCAGCGGATCGACGAGCCACAGCGCGACCAGTGCGCCCACCGAGACCGTGAGCGAGGACAGGAACCGGCCGGGCAGTGGGACCACCGACGCGGCCACCGCCGTCGCGGACGTGATCCGCATGGTCAGGTCCCCGGTGGAGAACCGCTCCCGCCGCGCGGCGCTCAGCCGCAGCAGGTGGCCGAGGAACCGGCGGCGCAGTTCCACGGTGGCGTCGGCGACGCACAGCGGGGCCATCAGCTGGGTGCCCACGTTGGTGAGGACGACGAGGAGGACCGCCGCGCCGAGCCACCACATGGCCCCGGTCCCCTCTCCGACGATGCGCGCGTCGACGGCGTCGGCGATCGCGGAGGGGATCAGCAGCGCTCCGGCGGACCCGGCCAGGGTGAGGAGGGTGAGGCCGAGATTGCGGCCCGGGCTCGCCCGGAGGGCGTGCAGCAGCAGGCGGTCGGCTGATCGGTCGGTCACGGAGGCGGCTCCCCGGGTGGTTCTGCGGGAACGGGCGGGGCGGTCCGCGCCCGGGGCGCGGACCGCCGTCGATCAGGCGCAGGCGACGACGCTGATCGTGCTACCGGTGGCGCACCCGGCGGCGCTGGCGGTGCTCGCCACGCACACGCTGAGGCTGGCCGTGCTGATGATGGTGCTGGCGGCGTCGGCCTGCGCGCGGTCGTTGTAGCCGACCTGCGCCTGGAGGTCGAGGACGAATCCCATGGGGTTTCCTTTCCGGGGTGGACGGGGATGTGATCGGTTTCGGGGTCGTCAGCAGAGGGCGACGCTGGCGGTGGAGAAGCAGCCGAAGCTGCTGATGGTGCTGCCCGGGCTCCAGCTCGCGGGGGCGTCGCCGGACGCGGCGGAGTCCATGGACTGCAGGTCGAGGACGTAGGACATGGTCTTCCTCTCTGTCGGGGGGTGTCCGGGGGCCGGACGGGGTCCCGGGGCGGGGGCGGTGGCCGGGCGCCCGCCCCGGGGAGCGGTCAGCACCAGAAGAAGCTGGTGCCGCTCTGGCAGGCGAAGACGCTCTCGGTGCTGAGGGGGCCGAGCCCCTCCTCACCGGTCGCGTTGTCGCTGTCCAGGCTCTGCAGGTTCAGTACGAAGGACATGTGCCTTCCTCTCCTTGCCGTGGGCGACGGTGTCAGCAGGCGGCGATGCTGGCGTTGCTGAAGCACCCGAACCAGCTCCAGGTGCTGGGCTTGAGCTGGGCCTGGGAACCGAGACGGTCGGGCATCGCCTGCAGGTCGAGGACGAAGGACATCGGGTCTCCTTGGGTCGGGATGTGGCGGCGACCGCGTGGGGCACGGGGCGCCGGCCGGTCACGGAGTGGGGGCGGGTACGACCGTCCCCTCACCTCCTGGGGCCTGTTCCCGGAACGGCCACCCGGGGGTGCCGTTCGGCTGCCCGAACACGGTGGGCACCGCGCCGCGGACGTCCGTCGAGGGCGCCGGCGGGCGTGGTCGAGGCCCCGGAGCACACCGCCTAGCAGGCGATGACCGACGTGCTGCTCAGGCAGAAGATGGGGCTGACGGTGCTCGGCCCCATGGCTTCCACCTCGTTCGCGGCGTCCACCCGCACGGACTGCAGGTCGAGGACGAAGGACATGGCTTTCCTCCTTTCCGTTCTCGGTGTGGGCCGCCTCCGGGTGAGGCGGGTCGATCGGCCTGCCGCTCCGTCGGCCGTTCCCCGGACGGCCGGAGGGAGGCGTCAGTGCCGGGTCAGGAAGGGCAGCATCGGCTGGCGGTCGTCCTTCACCGCCGCGAGGGCGAGGAGGATCCCCGCGCTGCCGGTGCCCAGGTCCATGGACAGGCGCATCAGCTGGTCCCCGGGGAAGGCGACGTTCCCGCGCAGGCCGACCATGTGGCGTCGCAGGTGGTCCCGCTGGGATCGCACGGCGTGCGCCAGGTCGGGGTCGGGCCGGCAGGGATCGCTCAGGTGGGCGAGGAAGGCCATCTGGCCCGCGGTGCCGTGGAAGAGGATCGGGCAGACGCAGAACTCGGGTTCGGCCGCTCTGCGGATGCGCGCCAGCGCCGTCGCGAACTCGGGGTTCTCCCGGTGGCGCAGGTATTCGGTGATGACGACGCCGATCCCCGCCGACCCCGTGCCGACGTAGGGCATGCTGCGCCAACCCTCGTTCGACAGGAGGGTGTCGTCCTCCTCCGAGTGGATGCAGGTCTCCAGGTCGTGCTCGATGGCGAGGGCGGCGTTGTCCAGGTGCGCCTGATCGCCGGTCGCGTCGTAGAGCCGCAGGGAGAGCAGTGCGTGACCCGAGGCGCCGTACAGGAGACCGGCTCTGCGGTGCCTTCCCTGCTCGTCGATCAGCGGCGGCGGGTCCTGCCGCAGCCGGTCGGCGATCGTCTCGGCGTCGCGCTCGGCCTGACGCAGCAGATCGCGGTCGCCGAGGCGGTCGGCGAAGTGCAGGCGGTTGAGGGCCACACCGCTCAGCCCGCCGAAGAGTTCGTGGGACATGGCGACGTTCCCGTCGGCCTGCGCCATGTCCAGGACCTCCTCGGCCTCCGCGCGCCGGCCCAAGTGGTCGAGCGCGTAGGCGATGCCGTGCAGGCCGTCGTAGAAACCGAGCCGGTGCGGGCCCCTGTGTTCGCGGACCCGCCGCATCAGCCAGTCCTCGTGCTCGGGTCGTGTGCCCTGGCCCGCGACCGACATCGCGTACAGCACGCCCGCGGCTCCGTAGGCCATGCCGAGGCCGCCGAAGTCGAACTGGCCCACGTCGCCGGGGAAGAGCCGGTCGGTCCGCTGCGGTGTGGCGCTCGCCCAGACGGCGCGGCCCACCGAGTCCTCCAGAGCCGACCAGTCGGGTCGGCGTTCCTTCCCCCCGACGATGAGTTCGTGGCTGCGCCGCATCTCCGCCGGTGTGCCCGCCCACCCGGACGGGCCGAGGTCGAGGTCGGCGAGAACGGCCCCGCCCCACCCCTCGGGCACGGGGAAACGCTGTTCCACCTCTTCCACCAGCCGCTCCGCGCTGTGGCCGTCCAGGGTGAGCAGGACGGTCACGGGGAGGAACATCGCGAGCTTGATGCAGGCCAGCGCGTAGCGGTCGGCGGCGACGGCGCCCCGTTCGTCGGGTGGGATGAAGCCGGGCGCGCCCATGCCGATCCGCTGTTCGCTGTCGGTGTAGGTGGAGATCTCGAAGTCGACCAGGCAGACCCTGCCGTCCTCACGCAGGAGCACGTTGTTGGGGTGCAGGTCGCCGAAGGCGATGCCCGCCCGGTGCAGTCCCGACACCGCGTCCTCGACCTGTGCGGTCACGTCCAGGGCCCAGGAGGTGTACTCCGCGAGCGCGGCCTCGTTCTGGTGCGGTCTGATCAGCGGCAGGCGGGCCACCATCTCCTTGTTGAGCGTGGTGCCCTCGACGTACTCCTGGACCAGGAAGTGGTGCTCCCACAGTTCGAAGTAGTCGTGGACGTCGACCACCGTCTCGACGTCGGCGAGTCGCTTCAGGAAGTCGTACTCGCGCTTGAGCCGGGTGACCGCGTCCCGGCCGATCTGGTCCAGACCGGCATGGGGACGCGCCTCCTTGAGGACCACTTTGGGCCCGTCGGGGTCGTCGACCCGGGTGGCCAGGTAGATGCCCCCGCCGTTGGAGAAGTGCAGGGCGGAGTCGATGGTGTAGGGGAACCCGTCCGGGGGCGTGCTCCGTGAGCGCTCCTCGACCGCGGGGCGCAGGAACTCGGGGACGGTGACCCAGTCAGGGCAGGTGAAGACGGGGTCGCGCCGGTCCGGGACGAGGTCGCCGTCCGGCGTCTCGATCGCGGGGACGGGTTCGCCGAGTTCGTTGCGGGTGTGGCGTTCGGCGAAGCCGCCGTAGCGGACGTAGAGGGGGCCCTCCTTCCACCGCAGGTCGCTCAGGATGTAGGCCCCGCCGAGTCCGCTGAGCGGCCCCTCCAGGTCCTCCAGGATCCGCTGGAGCTGCGTGTCGTCGGCCGGGTAGACGGTGATGAACTTCCCGCTGCCTCCTCGGTCGGCGTACTTCAGGTTCCGGGAGATGAGTGCGGACTCGCCGACCAGGAACTTGAACGGGATGCCGTGTGCGAAGCAGTACTCGGACGTGATGTCGAGGACTTTCTGCGCGGATTCACGATTGGCCGAGACATGGACCTTCCAGCCCTGATCGCGGAGCGCCGAATCCTTCCGCAGAAAGTTGAACCAAGGGCCTCTGACCGCGGTGACCCAACCTTCGGGAACCGGTATGGAGGACTGATGGTAACCGCCGCGATCGGCGTTCCATCGGTTCGGCTCGTCGTAGAAGAGTCTGTCCGCCAGACAGTACTCGAAATATCTGAGCTTCATCGTCCGCCCTGGTGGTCGGGGGTCCTGTTGGCCGAGCGTCACTCTAGGGGGATTTGTCGTTCTCGGTCAATTGAATTAATCGGGGGCGAAAGTCCACATCAGGCCAGCCGTCCCCCTTGTGGGCGGGCGTTGTTTCTGCCATTCATTATTGTTCGTGAATCATGAAAATATCCATTCGTGCACGGCCCGTCACACGGCGCTCGTCCGCGAGGCCACACGGTCGGGAGCCGGGGCGCGCGCCCCGGCGTCGGGGGCCGCGCCGACACGTGCCCGGGCGGTCAGGAGGCGTCCGGCGGGCGGGCCGGGAAGCGGGCGAGCAACCGTACGCCGCCCGCCGCTCCCCTGCCCTCGACCCGCAGGTGCCCGCCGACCGCGTCGATCCGTTCCCGCAGCCCGCGTAGCCCGTTGCCCGCGTCGAGCGCCTCGGGGTCCGCCCCCACGCCGTTGTCGCCGACCTCCAGCTCGATGCCGTCGGAGCAGCGGACCCGCACGAGCACCCGGTCCGCCCTGGAGTGGCGCAGGGCGTTGGTCAGGGCCTCCTGGAGCGTCCGATAGCAGGAGAGCTCGACCTCGTCGCCCGTGTCCGGCCACTCCCCCTCCTGGGTGAAGCGGATGTCGATGTCCGGTCCGGCCAGCGACTCGGCCAGCGACCGCATGGCCTCCACGCCCGCCCGGCCCTCCAACTTCAGCGGACGCAGCGCACGGACCCAGCGTCTGGTGTCCCGCAGCGCCTCCCGGGCGAGATCCTGCGCGCTGCGCACCTCCGTCCACGCGTCCTCGGGCCGCAGCAGGCGGAAGCGCTGCGCGTTGGACAGCGACAGGTTGATCACCGTGAGGTAGTGCCCGACGGAGTCGTGCATCTCGCGGGCCATGCGGGTGCGCTCCGCGGTGACGGTCAACTCACCTATGCGGTCGGCGTTGCGGCGGAGTTCGGTGTGCGCCCGTTCCAGTTCCCCCATCAGCCGTTCCCGTTCGATGGCGCCCTGACGGGCCTGCATGAGGGCGAGGAAGACGATGAGGATGGTCAGGGACTGGAAGGCGACGAGCGCCATGCTCAGCAGGGCGGCGACGGGGCTCTGCCCGGGGCTGAAGACGACCGTGACGAAGGCGGAGAGCGCCACGGTGGCGATGTAGGCGACGGCGGTCGGGGTGCCGAAGACCAGGACGGCGTTGCAGATGGCGAGCATCATCAGCACGAACGACGGGAAGCCGCCCCACAGCAGGAAGTAGAGCGTTCCGACGTAGAAGAGGAGCGCCGCCCCCCGAGCCCCCGCTCCCGCGCGCGTCGACCACGGGACCCGGAACCAGAGCACGGCGAGCACCACCACCACCGCGAAGCCGGAGATCCGCAACGACGTCCCGGCCTCGTTCGAGAGGCGGCTGAACTGCCCGGCCTCCTCGTACAGCGCCGGGGGCACCGCATTGAACAGGAGAAACCACACCATCGCGCCCCAGAAGAAGAGCGAGAGGGCCCGGGGCGCGCGTTCACCGTCGAAACCGAGCCAATGCGCGGACACGCTTTTTCTGCCGTCGGCCATGTCCCACAACATAACCGGGACGGACGGCGCGGCCCGGGGCCGGTGCGCATCGCGCGCCCCGTCCATGACATCAGGCATACGCGGGCGTTCGGCGGCCCGTGCACGATCGTGCCAGCAGGGGGATGTGCGACCGTCCGGCCGCTTCCTAGGATGCGGGAAAAGCGTTCAGCGGGAGAGGGACTCATGTCTCAGGAAGCGTTCTACCCTGCGGTTTCCCATCCTTCTCGGCGTAAGCTCCTCAAGCTTCTCCAAGAGGAACCGAACATGACCGCGAGTGCCATTTCCGAGCACCTGGGGATCAACAAACCGACGCTGTCGGCGCACCTGCGCACGCTGCGTGAGGCCGGCCTCGTCGTGCCCACCAGGGCCGGGGTGCGCATTCACTATCGCGTGGACAAGGGGGCCCTCATGGAGGGGGTGAACGGAGTCCTGGACCTGGCGGGGCTGGGTGGTCTGCCGTCCGTGCGCAACGGTCGGACCCCCGGGGAGGACGCGGACCCGGAGACGAGGAGGGACCTTCGTGGCACGGCCGTCTGAGGGGCGCCACCGTTCCCTGCCCACGATCGGCCTGGGTTGCACGCTGGTGTGTCTGGTGGCGATGGCCGCGATCACCTGGGCGGCCTGGGACCTGTTGCCCGCGATGGTGACCACGCGGGAGGCGTCCGATCCGCGCGGGGCGATACGGGTGCCGCGCGCGCTGTTCGTGAGCCTGGCGCCCGTCGCCGCCGTGCTGGTGTCCGCTCTGGTGGTCGCGGCCGCCCCCCTCGACCGGGCCATCGAACGGAGGCTGGGGCTTCAGGTCGGCGGGGACGCGCGTGCCAGGGCCCGCAACCTCGACGCCGTCCTCGCGGTGATGGGGGTGCTCTTCCTCGTCGTGCACTGCCTGGTCGTCATCGTGGGCACCGGGGAGTCGTTCCCGGTCCTGCCCACGGTGGGGATCAGCGTCGGCGTGCTGCTCGCGATCATGGGCGTGCTCACGTCCTCGGCCGCGCGCTCGTGGTCGACGCCCGCGGACCCCGGCGTCCGGGCGTGGGCCGGGGCGTGGCGGCGGGTGCAGCCCCTGGCCGGGCGGACCATGATCGTCTCGGGTCTCCTCCTCGCCCTGGTCGCGCCCGCCGTGTTCGTGCTGCTCCCCGGAACCCTCACCGGCATGCTCGTGACGGCGGTCGCGACGGTGGCGGCGACCCTGCTCCCCTTCGGGGTCGCCCTGGCCGCGATGGTCGCCTCGGGGCGGCGGCCCGACTGAACGGCGCGGTCCCCGCCCCCGCCCCGGGACGGGGACCGCCCGTGTGGGACCCGGGCCGGAGCGGGGCGGTCACGGGCGCCCACCGGGTCATGCCCGCGGCCGGCGCTCCCCGGCGGCGCCCCCGAGCCCCTCCAGTTCGCCGATCGCCTCGTCCAGCCAGGCGACCCAGAAGGTCTCCATGTCGATTCCGGCCCTGAGCACGAGGCGCTGCACGCGGTCCTGCTCCGTGCCCCGCTCCCGGGCGGCGTCGCGCTTCTCGATCCCCCGGTACTCCTCCAACTGGGCGGCGTGCAGGGCACGGTGGCGGCGCAGCTCCCCCACGAGGCCCCCGATACCCACGACCCCCGCCGCGCGCAGCCGCAGCGGCAGGGGGTCGCGGAGCGGTCGGGGATCCTCCGACTCGCCCACCCAGCGCTCCAGCTCGGTGCGGCCGGTCGGCAGCACCTCGTAGGCCTTCCTCTTGCCCCGGGCGGGGGTGTCGGACGGCAGCTCCCTGATGAGCCCCGCCTTCTCCAGCTTCCCCAGCTCGCGGTAGATCTGCTGGTGGGTCGCGGACCAGAAGTAGCCGATCGACCGGTCGAACCGGCGGGTCAGCTCCAGCCCGGAGGACGGTTTCTCCAGCAGGGCGGTGAGGATCGCGTGGGGCAGGGACATGAGCGCATTCTAGGTTCGGCTCACAGGGCGGCGGCCAGCTCCGTGCCCTGCTTGATGGCGCGCTTGGCGTCCAGTTCGGCGGCCACGTCGGCGCCCCCGATCAGGTGCGCCTCGCGTCCGGCGGCGGCCAGTTCGTCGGCGAGGTCGCGGCACGGGTCCTGGCCCGCGCACACCACCACGGTGTCCACGTCGAGCACGCGGTGCTCACCGTCGACGGTCAGGTGGAGGCCGTCGTCGTCGACGCGGTCGTAGGTGGCGCCCGCGATCATCTCCACGCCCCGGTGGCGCAGTTCCAGGCGGTGGATCCAACCGGTGGTCTTGCCCAGTCCGGCGCCGACCTTGCTGGTCTTGCGCTGGATCAGGTGGACGGTGCGCGGCGGGGTGGGCCGCTTCGGCTCGGTGAGTCCGCCCGGGGTGGTGTGGCCGGTGTCCACGCCCCACTGCCGGAAGAACTCGTCGGAGTCCAGGCTGGCCTGCTCGCCGCCGTCGGTGAGGAATTCCGCGACGTCGAAGCCGATGCCGCCCGCGCCGATGATCGCGACACGCTCGCCGACGGCGGCGCCGCCCCGCAGGACGTCGACGTAGCTGACCACCTTCGGGTGGTCCACGCCGGGGATCTGGGGGGTGCGGGGCGTGACGCCGGTGGCGAGGACGACCTCGTCGTAACCGTCGAGGTCGGCTGCGCTGACGCGGGTCTTGAGGCGCACGTCCACGCCGTGCCTGTCGAGCTGGACGCGGTAGTAGCGGAGGGTCTCGTCGAACTCCTCCTTGCCGGGCACCCGGCGGGCCATGTTGAGCTGGCCGCCGATCTCGTCGGCCGCGTCGAAGAGGGTGACGGTGTGCCCGCGTTCGGCGGCGGAGACGGAGAAGGCGAGACCGGCGGGTCCGGCGCCGACCACGGCCACGTTCTTGCGGGTGCGGGTGGGGGAGAGGACGAGTTCGGTCTCGTGGCAGGCGCGGGGGTTCACGAGGCAGGAGGTGATCTTGAGGCTGAAGGTGTGGTCCAGGCAGGCCTGGTTGCAGCCGATGCAGGTGTTGATCTCCTCGGGGGCGCCCGCCTCGGCCTTGCTGACGAACTCGGGGTCGGCCAGGAGGGGGCGGGCGAGGGAGACCATGTCCGCGTGGCCCTCGGCGAGGATCTCCTCGGCGACGGCGGGGGTGTTGATCCGGTTGACGGCGACCAGGGGGACGGACACCTCGCCCATGAGCTTGCGGGTCACCCAGCTGTAGGCGCCGCGCGGGACGGAGGTGGCGATGGTGGGGATGCGCGCCTCGTGCCAGCCGATGCCGGTGTTGATGATGGTCGCGCCCGCCTCCTCGATCGCCTTGGCGAGCCGGACGACCTCGTCGAACGTGGATCCGCCGGGGACGAGGTCGAGCATGGACAGGCGGTAGACGACGATGAAGTCGGGGCCGACGCGCTCGCGGACGCGGCGCACGATCTCCACGGGGAAGCGCATGCGGTTCTCGTAGGAGCCGCCCCACCGGTCCTCGCGTCTGTTGGTGGCGGACGCGATGAACTGGTTGATGAGGTAGCCCTCGGAGCCCATCACCTCGACGCCGTCGTACCCGGCTCTCCTGGCGAGCTCGGCGGTCCGGGCGAAGTCGTCGATGGTGCGCTCGACGTCGGCGTCGGTCAGCGCGCGCGGGGTGAAGGGACTGATGGGCGCCTGGATCGCGCTGGGCGCGACGGAGTTCTCGCTGAACGCGTAGCGGCCGGTGTGCAGGATCTGCATGGCGATCCGACCGCCCTCGCGGTGGACGGCGTCGGTGATCACCCGGTGCTCGTCGGACTCGGCCTCGGTGGTGAGCTTGGCGGCGCCCTCGAAGGTGACGCCCTCCTCGTTGGGCGCGATGCCGCCGGTGACGATCAGGCCGACACCGCCGCGGGCGCGCTCGGCGTAGAAGGCGGCCATCCGTTCGAAGCCGCCCGGGACCTCCTCCAGGCCCACGTGCATGGATCCCATGATCACGCGGTTGGGCAGGGTGGTGAAGCCCAGGTCCAGTGGTTCCAGCAGGTGCGGGTACTCGCTCATGTGGTCTCCTCGCGCGGTGCTTCGCGGGTCGGTGTCCGGCCGACCCGAACCACATTATGCAACAAGTTGCAAAATAAAGGGAGACAGCCCCCGCCGGAGCGCGGATGCGGCGGGGATCAGCCGGGGCGGTGCTCGCCGCCGTTCGGTTCGGGGTCGTCCATCACACCCTCGTACAGGGAGAACAGGCGCGGCCCGGAGGGGGAGGCGCCGTCCGCGGAGTCGGCCTCGGCGAGTTCGGACCAGCAGGCCGCGGCGAGGCGGCGTGCCTTGGTGCCCTCCCAGGGCTGGGGGAGCAGCTCCGGCGGCAGGAGGGGGTCGGGCTCCATGGCCTCGGTGAAGGCCGCGGCCAGACGCACGGCCATGGTCAGCCGCTCGGGTCCGGTGAGCGGCTCCGCCGCGTCGATCCGGTCGAGGCAGGCGCCGGCGAGGCGGGCCAGACGGGAGTGCCGCTTTGCGATCTCGTCGAGCGGCCACAGGGCGGCGGCCAGGGCGGTCGGGTCGGTGAGGCCCCCGACGCACAGGTCGTCGCTGGTGAGGTGGGTGAGCGAACCGGAGAGGCCCAGTTCGCGGGCGCGGATCTCGACGAGCGGCGTGATCGGGTTCGCGCAGACGTAGAGGCCGCCCTGGAGGGGGGCGGCGCCGAGGTACAGGAGGGTGTCGCGCAGGGCGTCCCGGGCGGTCCTGCGGGACTCGGACACGGCGAAGGCGAAGAGGTGCCAGGTGCCGTTCCAGGGGGCGAGCCCGTGGTCCTGGCGGTAGGCGTGGCGGACGAGGTCGACGTCGGGGGCGACGGCCCCCGACGCGTCGGGGGTGGCGCGGAGCAGGGCCTTGCGCCCCCGGCCCTCGTGGGTGAACCGGCCCTCCTTCACGAGGCGTTTGACGCAGAGCCGGACCTGTTGGTCGGTCATGCCGAGCAGCCCGGCGACCGAGTAGAGATCGCCCGCGTCGACGGTGCCGTCCTCGCGCACGAGGGCGTGGACGAGCAGGCGGGTCGGGATCGGGGGCCAGGAGGCGTCCTCCGGTGTGGCGGCCGTCGGGTTCATCGTGCGGTCCTGTCGGTCGTGGCGGCGGTCGGTGTGACGGGCCGGTGCATGGTGGTGACGGCCCCGAAGCCCATGATGCGGCGCAGGTACGGGGTGCGTTCGGTGTGGACGGCGCGGAAGCCATGCCGTTCGTACAGGGCTCGGGCGCGCGGGTTGACGTCGACGACGTCGAGCCGGACGCGGTGGCGGGCGTGTTCGGCGGCCACGCCCGCCACCGCGCGCAGGAGCAGGCCGCCGACGCCCCTTCCGCGGTGCCGGGGGTCGACGGCGATGCCGTCCATCACCAGTTCGCCGGGCTCGGGGCGGCGTTCCATCAGCGCGAGGAGGGCCAGGCGCGGCAGTCCGCGCAGCGGTCCGTAGGCGGACAGCACGTCGTCCGCGCCGCCGCCGACCAGCCCGCGGCCGTCGAGCTGGTATCCGGCCACCCCCACCACCTCGCCGTCGATGACGGCCACGATCCCCCGGTCGTGGTTCAGGTGGTCCGCGAGGAAGGACCGGGCCCTGTCGGGCGGGTTCAGGGCGGCCCCGAGCTTGCGTCCGAACGCCTCCCAGTACAACGCGGCCACCCGGTCCTCATCCCCGTCGGGAACCCCGCGGCGCACCCGTACGCCGCCGGGGGAGGCCGGTTCGCCCTTCCGCGTCGCCGTGTCCATCGCCGTCCCCTCGCTTCGGTCGGATGTACTGCCGGGCTTGCACTATCAATCCCAATACTATCATCATGAAAACGTTCGTTTTGAGTTTGATACTTCTTGGAGGTGTGGCATGCGGCAACGGAACGCGCCGCCCCGGCGGCGTTTACCGGTGTGGGCGACGGCACTCGTGCTGCTGGTGGGAGTGGGACTGGGCACTGTCGTGACGTGGCAGAACACCTACGCTCTGCGGGAGGAGCGCGTCACGGTGCGGCATGAGGGCCGGGAGCTCGACGGTGTGCTCGCCCTGCCGGAATCGGGTGAGGGGCCGTTCGGTCTCGTCGTCTTCGTGCACGGGGACGGGCCCGTCGACGCCACGCACGACACCTTCTACCGGCCGCTCTGGGAGGCGTTCTCGCGCGCCGGATACGCGTCGCTCTCGCTGAGCAAGCCCGGAGTCGGCGGTTCCGAGGGCGACTGGCTGGACCAGAGCATGGACGACCGCGCGGAGGAGACCCTCGCCGCCGTGGCCTGGGGGCGTGCGCGCCCGGACATCGACGACCACCGGGTCGGGCTGTGGGGGGCCAGCCAGGCCGGATGGGTACTGCCCAAGGTCGCGGCGCGGGACGGCGCCCTCCGGTTCGTCATCGCCGTCTCCCCGGCCGTGGACTGGCTGCGGCAGGGGCGCTACAACCTGATGGCGGAGCTGCGGGAGAGGGGCGCGACGCCGGAGGAGACACGGGAGGCGCTGCGCCGCCGGGAGACGACCCTGCGCCTGCTCCGGGAGGGGGCCGACTTCGAGCGGTACCGGGACGCGGTCGGCGGTCCCCAGACCATGACCGCCGAGCGGTGGCGGTTCGTGAGCCGGAACTTCCGTTCCGACGCGAGCGCCGACCTGCGCTCCATGAGCGGCACACCCACCCTGCTGGTCCTCGCCGGTCACGACCTGAACGTCGACGTCGCGGACACGGAGGCCACCTACCGACGGCTGCTGCCGCCCGACAGTCTGACCGTCCGGCACTACCCGGACGCCGCCCACTCCCTGGTCAGGAGCGACCTCGACGGGGAGCCGGTCCCCCTCACGCTGACCGCGCTCCTGGCCCCGCGCCAGTTGTTCGCTCCCGGCTTCCTCGACGACCAGCGCCGGTTCCTCGAGCGGGTGTCCGGCGGGGAGGCGACATGACCACCGCGTCCGACGTCCGCCGAGACCACGCGTCCGGTCGGCTCCCCCAGATCGACACGCTGCGCGGATTCGCGCTGCTGGGCATCCTGCTCGTCAACATCGGCTACCTGGCCTCCGCCTACCACGGCAGCGGGGTGGAGGACCCCGCCTTCCGCGCCCCGCCGGACCACGGGGTCCGCGCGTTCGTGGCGGTGTTCCTCGAGGCCAAGTTCTTCCTCCTGTTCTCCTTCCTGTTCGGCTACAGCTTCACGCTGCAACTGGCCTCCGCCGAGCGGCGCGGGGTCGGCTTCGTCCCCCGGTTCCTCCGGCGCCTGGGCGGCCTGTTCGTCCTCGGGGCCGCGCACGCGGTGCTGCTCTTCCCCGGCGACATCCTCACCACCTACGCGGTGCTCGGCCTCGTCCTCCTCGCCGCCCGACACCTCCGCCCCCGAACGGCGGTGTCCGCCGCCGTCGTGATCCTGGCCGTCGTCGGGGCCGCGTACGCCCTGCTCGCCCTCGCCCTCCACGCGGCGGGCGGAGCCGGAGTGGAACCGGGCACCGCTTCGGCGGCGGAGGTGGCCGCCGAGGCGCTGCGCGGCGACCCCGCGTCGGTCGTCTCCGCCCACCTGCGGCAACTCCCCGACGTACTGTTCCTGCTCGTCTTCTTCCAGGCACCCTCCGCGCTGGCCGCGTTCCTCCTCGGTTTCGCCGCGGGGCGCCGCCGCGCCCTGGCGGACCCCCTCGCGCACGGGCGGACGCTCGTACGCCTGCAGTGGCTCGGCTTCACGGTGGGTCTGCTCGGCGGTCTCGTGTACGCCCACGCGTCCCTCACGGCCCCGGGCGGCGCCTACCAGGTCCTCGCGCTGGGGCTCGACGTGGTCACCGCCCCGCTGCTGGCCGCCGCCTACGCCGCGACCGTGCTGCGGCTGTCGTCGGGACGGTTCGGCCCGTGGCTGACCGCCGCGCTGGCGCCGCCCGGACGCATGGCGCTCACCCACTACCTGGGCCAGTCCCTCGTCTGCGCCCTGCTGTTCACCGGCTACGGGGCCGCCCTGGTCGGCCGGGTCTCCCCGCTGGGGACCGTCGCGATCGCCCTCGCCTTGTTCGCCGTCCAGGCCGCGATGAGCCGCTGGTGGCTGCGCCGACACCCCTACGGCCCCGTCGAATGGCTCCTTCGGGTGTGGACCGCCCTGGCGCGGCAGCCGTTCCGCCGCCGTGCCACCGCTTCGGAGTGATCCGTCCGGGACGGCGGACGGGGCGCCCCGGCCCCTCGGGTCGGTCAGCGACCTCCGTCGCCCCGGGCCGCCCGGCCGGTCGAGACAGCGAGACAGACGGCACGCCCGGTGAGGGTCATGAGCAGGGCCTGGAGGGGACCGCGCACCTCGGTTCCCTCCCCCACCGCCCAGTCCGTGTCCTCGGCGGTGAGCCGCAGCCCCCGCATCCGCTCACTCGCCAGGAACGGGAAACCGATCGCCCAGACCTGGTCGGCGGCGGTCCGGGCGGCCACGTCGCGAACCCGCCATCCCGCGCAGGGCGAGGGGATGTCCCACCGCTCCTCGCCCACCCCGTCGGACAGATCGGCGATGCCGCGCCGCTCGGCCTCGATGAACCGCCCGTAGTCCTCGTGTTCCCTCGTGCTCCCCCGCACCGTGGTGACGACGAGAGCACGTCAGCCCCTCCAATCGGTCAGGGACGCCGGAGGCCGTCAGGGACGGGGGTGATCGGGCAAGGCGGGAGAAAGGCGGCCCCGAGCCGGTGGGCCGAGAGCACGCGCGAGGCCGTGGCCACCGCGGGCGGCGTCCTTCGGGCAGACCGGGAGCGGACGCCCACCGAGGGGCCTAGGATCCCTCCATGATCATCATCGGCCTGGCGTTCGCCGTCCTGAGCGCTCTCATCCACGTGTACATCTTCGTTCTGGAGTCGGTCCTGTGGACCTCTCCGCGTGGGCGCGCCGTGTTCGGCACGACGGAGGAGGGGGCCCGGGCGACGCGCGAACTCGCGTTCAACCAGGGGTTCTACAACCTGTTCCTCGCGGTGACGGTGTTCGCGGGTACCGCGTTGGCCCTCGCTGGCGTCTTCGAGGCCGGGGCCGCCCTGGTCTACGCGGGGGCGGGGTCGATGGTCCTGGCCGGAACCGTGCTCGCGGCCACCTCCCGGGACAAGCTGCGGCCCGCGCTGATCCAGCTCGCCCCGCCTCTGGTCGGTGTGGTGCTGCTGACGGCCGGGATCCTCGTGTGAGGACCGCTGGAGACCGGCGTCGACGCGGGAGGCGGGGCGGGCTCCTCGGACCACGCGCCATGACTCCCGTGGGGAGCCGGGTGCGCCTGTAGCGCCGAAGCGTGTCGACCGGCTCCGTCCGGTGACGGGTCACCGTACGTGCCGGGCACCTCCGAGTGGCGGTACGAGAAGAGGCCCTGACCCGCGTCGCCGCGGATCAGAGCCTCTGTCTGGCGGAGGATAGGGGATTTGAACCCCTGAGGGATTGCTCCCAACACGATTTCCAATCGTGCGCCCTAGGCCACTAGGCGAATCCTCCGCGAACAACTCTACATGCTGTCAGGGTGTGGTCCGAACAGGTTTCTCCACGGTCGTCCGGTAGGGCGCGGGGCCCGTTCAGCGGCTTCCGGAGTCAGGCCCGACTCGACCGGACGCCGCTGACGGCGTTGTTGCGGAAGGCGTCGACGAACAGGGAGTGGTCGGCCCGCGCCTGGGCGGCGTAGGCGTGCGCGAAGTCCGTGCACCACGCGGCGAACTCCTCCTCGCGGCCGTCGAGCACCGCCATGAGGGCCTCCTCGGTCTCGCCGCTCACCAGGGTGGTGTCCGCGTGGGAGTCGGACACGCAGTGCGCCTTCGCGGTCGCGCGGCCCAGGTAGTCCAGCACGGGGCCGATCTGCGAGGGCTCGGTGAGACCGCCCCAGTCGAGGTCGTTGGTGTAGGGCGAGATCTCACTCACCACGAAGCCCGCGCCGTCGAGTTCGGTGTGGCCCAGCAGCGGATCGGCGTGTGCCTGGAGCGCGCGCTGGGACACGGCGGTGCGGTGCCCGTGGTGCTCGAAGGCGGCCATGATGCGCCGGTCGGTCACCACCCGGGACGGCGCGGCCACGTTACCCTGCTTCATGGACAGGACGATGTCGTTGTCCCACGCCTCCGACCGCCCCTCGATGAGCAGTGAGTAGGCGGGCAGCCCGGCGGAGCCGATGCCGAAGCCGCCGCTGCCCACGACGTCCTTGACCCGGTAGTTCAGGGAGGTGAACCGCAGGTCCTCGGGGATGGTGTCCAGGTAGGCGTCGTAGGCGGCGAGGACCCTGGCCCGCTCGTCGTCGGACAGGCGGCGCACGCGCGGCCCCTCGCGGAACCTGCGCTCGTACCCGCGGCGCTCGGTCCTGGCCGTCAGCATCGCGGCGCGGCTGTTGAGCCGCGCCTCCTGGAGCACGTCGTGCACCGTGCCGTCGGTGTTGTCCAGCTTGAGGGAGAACGCGGAGTCGCCGCCCTCGGTCGCGAACTCGCGGACCTGGTCGGTGTAGGCGCGGACGTAGCGCCCCACCAGTGCGCCGATGTCGTCGTCGGACAGGGCCTTCTGCCAGCCCAGCAGGCCGATGCTGGCCACGAGGCGCAGGACGTCCCAGGTGAAGTGGCCCAGGTAGGCCTCGTCGAAGTCGTTGACGTCGAAGACCAGGCGACCGGTCGAGTCCATGTAGGTCCCGAAGTTCTCCGCGTGCAGGTCGCCCTGGATCCACACCCGCGAGGTGCGGTCGTCGGCCCACGGGTCGGTCATGGCGGCGACGTCGGCGTAGAAGAGGGCGGCGCTGCCCCGGTAGAAGGCGAACGGGTTGGCGGCCATCTTGCGGAACTTGACCCGGAACGCCGCCGGGTCGGCGGCCATCAGGTCGGAGAAGGCGGTCTCCAGGGTGTCGACGATGAGGTCGCGGCGCTCCTGGGAGTGATCGGTGGGGGCTGTGGGGTCGAACATGTCCATGAAGACGTCCGGAAAGTCCGGAGGGTTCCGTGTCCTGGCCGTTTCCGGGGCGCGGCGGTCACGGGTTGCCGGGGCACTCGGGGGTTCGGATACACTCGGAGCAGACCCCTCGTGCGGCGTCATCCTATGAACCTCCCCAGGGCCGGAAGGCAGCAAGGATAAGTAGGCTCTGGCGGGTGCGCGGGGGGTCCTTGTCTTTCCCGGGTCCGGACGAGCCCCCCGGTTTCCACGATCCCGTCCGAGTTGTCGCCGCGTGCGGGTTGAATGGACCCGTGGCAGGGACCAGGGGAGTGATCACACCGTGAGCATCGCGCTGTACCGCAAGTACCGTCCGGCGACGTTCGGTGAGGTGCGCGGACAGGAGCACGTGACCGATCCGCTGCGCCAGGCGCTGCGCAGCGGCCGGATCAACCACGCCTACCTCTTCAGCGGCCCGCGCGGCTGCGGGAAGACGACCAGCGCCCGCATCCTGGCCCGCTCCCTGAACTGCGCGGAGGGCCCCACCCCCGACCCGTGCGGAACGTGCGACTCCTGTGCGGCCCTCGCCCCCGACGGCGGCGGCAGCATCGACGTCATCGAGATCGACGCCGCCTCCCACGGTGGTGTCGACGACGCCCGCGACCTGCGTGAACGCGCCTTCTTCGCCCCGGTCAGCTCGCGCTACAAGATCTACATCATCGACGAGGCGCACATGGTGACCCGCGAGGGTTTCAACGCGCTGCTCAAACTCGTCGAGGAGCCCCCGCCGCACCTGAAGTTCGTGTTCGCCACGACCGAGCCCGAGAAGGTCATCGGGACGATCCGGTCGCGCACCCACCACTACCCCTTCCGGCTCATCCCGCCCAGCACACTCAAGGACCTGTTCGAGGACCTGCTCAAGGAGGAGGGCATCCCCTACGATCCGGCCGCGCTGCCGCTGGTCGTGCGGGCCGGCGCCGGTTCCGCCCGGGACGGCCTCTCCGTGCTCGACCAGCTCATCGCCGGTTCGGGGGAGGAGGGCATCACCCGGGAGGGCGCCGTGTCCCTGCTCGGGTACACGGACTCCAGTCTGCTCGGCGACATGGTCGACGCGCTCGGCGCCCGCGACGGGGCGGCGGTCTTCTCGCTCATCGACCGCGTGGTCGAGGGCGGTCACGACCCCCGCCGCTTCACGACGGACCTGCTGGAGCGCTTCCGTGACCTGGTCGTCCTGGCGGCCGTCCCGGACGCCCTGGACAAGGGGCTGGTCAACGCCGACCCCGAGGCGGCCGAGCGGATGAGGGAGCAGGCCGCCCGGCTGGGCCCGGCCGAGCTCACCCGGGCCGCCGAGATCCTCAACCAGGGGCTCACCGACATGCGCGGCGCGACCGCCCCGCGCCTGCTGCTGGAGCTCATGTGCTCGCGGGTCCTGCTTCCGGGGACCGACGGAGCCGACGGCTCCGCCCTGTTGGCCCGCCTGGAGCAGATGGAGCGCCGGGTCGCCTCGGGGGCCGTGGCGCCCGCCGCACCGCAGGCCGCTCCGGTGGCCCAGGCGGCCCCGGCCCCGGCGACGCCGCAGGGCGCCCCGGAACCGGCGCCCGCTCGGCCCGCACCCCAGCCCGATCCGGCCCCCCGGAACTCCCCGGCCCCGGTGGGCCCGGAGCGACCGGGCGCGCCCGAACCCGCTTCCGGCGCCACGGGGGAGTCCGGCGGATGGTCCGAACCGCCGCGTCGGTCCGCTCCCGACCCCGCGCCGCGCCCCGCGTCCGCTCCGCCGGGTTCCGGCGGAGCACTCGACCTGGGCCGTATCCAGGGAGCCTGGGGGCAGATCCTGGAGGCGGTCAAGGGCCGCCGCAGGTTCACGTGGATGGTCCTGACCGGGAGTGACGTCCGCCCGGTCGGGGTGGAGGGCAACACCGTTCTGCTGGCCTTCAACCGACCGAACGAGGCCAAGGGGTTCGCCAACAGCGGCAGCGACCAGGTGGTCGCCGCCGCGGTCCAGCAGGTCCTCGGCGTCGAGGTGCGTGTGGCGGCGGCCGGTTCGGGGCCGGGCGCCCCGTCCGCACGGCGTCCGGAGCCCGCGCCCCGTCCGGTCGAACCCACCGGCTGGGACCCGCCCGCGCCGCAGCCCGCCCAGCCCGCTCCAGTGGAGGACTCCGCACCCCGGGAGCCCGCTCCCGCGCCCGAGCCGACCGCTCCGGCCGGTCCGCCGCCGGACAGGATCGTCACCGGCCTCCAGGAGCCGCCGCCGGACCCGTTCGAGGACGCGTCGGCCGCGCCGCCGCCCGAGTCCGTGCCCGCCTCCCCGGAACCCGAGCGGCGGCCGGAGCCGGCGCCCGCACGACAGCGGACCGACCGTCCCGCGGCGGGCGGTTCGGGGTCGGCCGGCGGGTCCTCGTCGGCGCCGTCCGGGAGCGGCGCCGCACTCATCGAGACCGAGCTCGGCGGTCGCGTCATCGACGAGATCGAGCACGAGGCGCCCGCGGAGTAGCCCGCTTCCTCGACGGGCGCCTTCGGCGCGGTGCCTCCGGCTCCGTCAGCGCGGGCGGAGAGCGCGTAGCGCGGCGGTCAGGAGTTCGTCCACGTAGGCGTGGGTGAGCGGCGCGGTGCGCATCAGCCACCGTCGTGTGATCGGCCCGGTGACCAGCTCCAGTGCGAGGTCCAGGTCGACGTCCGGGGCGAGCTGTCCGACGTCGCGCGCGGCGCGCAGCCGTTCCCGGAACGCCTCGTCGTTGGGTCGCGTCAGCCGTTCGGCGACGGCCTCGGCGAGTTCGGGGTCGTGCTGGATCTCGGCGGTGAACGCTCGGGCGACCCGGTCGGTCCCGGGGTCGGTGAACTCGTCGACCGTGGCGTACAGGACCGCGCGGAGGTCCTCGACCAGGTCGCCCGTGTCCGGAAGCGGGGTGCCGGGGGTGCTCGTCCGCCGTTCGAAGACGTCGAGGACCACGGCCGCCTTGGAGGGCCACCAGCGGTAGATGGTCTGCTTGCCGACCCTCGCCCTGGCGGCGATCGCCTCCATCGTCAGCTTCGCGTAGCCGACCTCGCCGACGAGTTCGGCGGCGGCGTCGAGGACGGCGCGGTGCGCGCGTTCACTGCGGCGCTGGGGGTCGGGTGCCCGCCTCTCCCTGGGTTGTTCGTCCGTGGGTGTGTTCATGCCTTCACGGTAGGGGGAGAAAAGAACGAGACGTCTCGTCTTGTTTTGGTTACGCTCCTGTGGACCGACCACGGAGGCGGGACCCCTCGTTCCGCCGTGAGGAAGAGGAGGCCCCATGGCCAGGAACAGCGACAACCTTCTCGGGTTGGGCGGCCAGCGCGCCACGGTCTCGCGCGGGGCGCTGAAGGGCGGTGGCAAGGGCGGTCCGAGCGGACCCAGCGCCGACGCCCGCCAGCACCGGGACGAACTCCTGCGCAAGCTACGGGAGAAGAACGAGAGGGCGAGGTCCGAGGAGGACGGGCACCAGGGGTGACCGAGGGGGCCGTCGGCCCGGGGCCGCGCGGGCCGACGCGGACGGCCCGCCGGTCCCGTGCGGTCCCCGGCCCCGCCGGGAACCCGGCCGGTCACACGGTCCATCCGGGCCCGTCGGGGGAGTCCAGCCACACCCGGTGGCCGCCCTCGGCGTCCACCGACAGCCCGAAGCGCTCCGGTTCCGGCCGGTCCAGCCGCTCCCACTCCGCCAGCGCGTCCTCGAACTCGTCCCAGATGCTCCTCGGGCCGCCCTGCTCGATCATCCACGACGTGCCGTAGGGGTAGACGCGCACCCACGACTCCCCCGACCGGTCGCACACCCACACGCCCGACCCCGTGCCGATCCACCTCCGCCGGACCCGCCAGTCGGGCACCAGGACGGACAGCGCGAACGCCGAGGTGAACGCCGTGAGCGGGGCCAGGGGGTCGGTCTGGGTGAGCCGGTACTCGTCCGGCTGCTGCCCCGAGTCCCGCACCGGGGGCGCGGCGGGTTCCGGGGTCCGCAGGGACACGAACCCCACCCCTCCGTGGAAGGTCCCGGTCGCGGTCCCGTCCTCGGCGCACTCCACGCGGATGATCACGCCGGCGCCCTCCAGCAGCCCCCAGGGGCAGACGAGCAGTCCGCCCGCCCGGGTCTGCCGCGTCCAGGCGGGGGGCAGGCGGCGGACCCCGCAGGTGGAGATGATCCGGTCGTAGGGGGCGTCGGGCGGCCAGCCCTCGTATCCGTCGGCGTGCTGGATGGCCGGGGAGTAGCCCTCGGAGCGCAGCGTCCCGCGCGCGACCGCCGCCACGTGCGAGTCGATCTCCACGCTGGTGACCGCGGAGTCGCCCAGACGGTGGGCGAGCAGCGCCGTGTTCCACCCGGTCCCGGTTCCGATCTCCAGCACGTGCTGACCGTTGGCGAGGTCGGCCAGCTCCAGCATCCGCGCCAGGACCGTCGGCGCGGAGCTGGAGGAGGTGGCCGACCTCGGCCCCCGGCCCGCCTCGCTCCGCTGCCTGGGCAGGCCGACCCCTTCGACCCGGGTGCCGATCGCGTCGTCGGTGTAGACGGCGGCGAGCCACAGTTCGGGGTTGTTGACGGCGCTGAGCGGGGTGCCGTGGTGGGTCAGGGCGCCGGACTCCGGGATGTAGCGGTGCCGGGGAACGGCGCGGAAGGTGTCGATGAGCGCGGGATCGGTCAGTGTGCCGTCCGCGATCATCGCCTCGATCAGAGCCGCGTGGCGCTCCCTGGCGGTCAACACGTCGTCCCCCGTGACTGTCGGTGATGCCGTCGGTGTCGTCGGGACACCAACGGGACGTTTGTGCCCCGCAGGACACTTCTTCAACCGACAGTGACGCCAAGGCTACTCTTCGCCTCGGATCTGTCCTGGTCACGACCGCCGTTCACCGCGCCGCGGGTGGTCGGCGCGGCCGTGCGGACCGGGTGCGCGGTGGGCTTCGGCCCCTGGCCGGGCGCGTGGCGGCGGCCGCTGGCGGCATGCGCGCGCGGGGCGGGCCGGGGGCCGCGGCCGATGCCGGACTCCACTGCATATGGCGTGCGTCACATCACGGAGGGTGGGCCGATCACGGCCTCCGCCGACCGCCTCCAGCGCGTCCCCGCGGCGCCCGACGCCGCGACCGGCGGCCGTACCTGACGCTCGTCGGCGGGAGCGGCGGTGTCGGCGGGGACGACCGGTTAGTCTCGCAGCGAGAGTGACACGACAAGCGACACCCAGCACCACGAGTGCGGCGAGGAGACGGCCGTGAACCCTGGCGGAATGGACATGCAGGCCCTGCTCCAGCAGGCCCAGCAGATGCAGCAGCAGTTGGTCGAGGCCCAGCAGGCGCTCGACGAGGCCGAGGTCGAGGGGACCTCCGGCGGCGGCCTGGTCAAGGTCAAGCTGAACGGGCGCGGGCAGGTCGAGGACATCACCGTCGCCCCCGAGGCCGTGGACCCCGGCGACGCCGCGGAGACCGCGCAGACCGTCGCCGACCTGGTCCTGGCGGCCATCCGCGACGCCGAGTCCCAGGTCGAACGACTCCAGCAGGAGAAGATGGGCCCGCTCACTCAGGGCATGGGCGGGATGCCCGGTGGCGGCGGGATCCCCGGCCTGCCGGGTTTCTAGTTCCGGTGCGGACCGGACGGCGCGGGGCCTCGCCGTGTACGCGGCAGGCCGCCGCGCCGGATACGGTGGACGGGAGGGGTGACGGACCGCCCCGCAGTTTCGGTCCGACCGAGTGGGTAGGCGATGTACGAAGGCGCGGTGCAGAATCTGATCGACGAGCTCGGGCGGCTGCCCGGCGTCGGTCCGAAAAGCGCGCAGCGCATCGCCTTCCACGTCCTGTCCGCGGAGAACGCGGACGTCAAACGCCTCGTCGACGCGTTGACCGAGGTGAAGGAGAAGGTGCGCTTCTGCTCCGTGTGCGGCAACGTCGCCGAGGAGGAGCAGTGCCGTATCTGCCGTGACGCGCGCCGCGACGCCGCGGTCATCTGCGTCGTCGAGGAGTCCAAGGACGTCGTCGCCATCGAGCGCACCCGCGAGTTCCGCGGGCGCTACCACGTGCTGGGCGGCGCGATCAGCCCCATCGAGGGCGTCGGCCCCGACGACCTGCGCGTCAGGGAACTCATGACCCGTCTGGCGGACGGCCAGGTCACCGAGCTGATCCTGGCGACCGACCCCAACCTCGAAGGGGAGGCCACCGCGACCTACCTGGCGCGGTTGGTCAAACCGATGGGTCTGAAGGTGACTCGTCTGGCCAGTGGCCTGCCGGTCGGCGGCGACCTGGAATACGCCGACGAGGTGACGCTGGGACGCGCCTTCGAGGGCCGTCGCAGCCTGGAGTTCTAGCTCACACTCGGCCGTAATCTGTCCGAAACACGAGTAACCTCCGTTTCTCGGGGTAAGCCCGAGTGCTGGTGTGTCAAGTCGCCACGCGCTCCCGTCGCAGGTCGGACGGGGTGTGAGAGGCGTGGCTGGCTACACTCCAATTGTCTGTTGACTTGATCCCAACTCCTCAGGAGCATCGATCGTGGCCCTAATCGTGCAGAAGTACGGTGGGTCTTCCGTGGCTGACGCGGAAGCCATCAAGCGAGTAGCCCAGCGGATCGTCGCTCAGAAAAAGGCGGGATATGACGTCGTCGTCGTCGTGTCTGCCATGGGCGACACGACCGACGAACTGCTGGACCTGGCCGAACAGGTCTCCCCGATGCCGCCGGCACGCGAGCTCGACATGCTCGTGACCGCGGGTGAGCGCATGTCCATGGCTCTCGTGGCGATGGCCATCGAGAACCTGGGGTACGAGGCCCGGTCCTTCACCGGTTCGCAGGCCGGTGTCATCACCACGTCGTTGCACGGCAACGCGAAGATCATCGACGTGACCCCGGGTCGCATCCAGGAGGCCGTGGACGAGGGCGCGATCTGCATCGTCGCCGGATTCCAGGGCGTCTCCCAGGACACCAAGGACATCACCTCCCTGGGCCGGGGCGGTTCCGACACCACGGCGGTCGCGCTGGCCGCGGCCCTGGAGGCCGACGCCTGCGAGATCTACAGCGACGTGGACGGGGTCTTCACCGCCGACCCGCGCATCGTCCCCTCCGCCCGGCGCATCCCGCAGGTCTCCTACGAGGAGATGCTGGAGATGGCCGCCTGCGGGACCAAGATCCTGCACCTGCGGTGCGTGGAGTACGCGCGGCGCTACAACATCCCGCTGCACGTCCGCTCGTCGTTCAGCCAGAAGCCCGGAACCTGGGTCGTTTCGGAAGTCGAGGAAAGCGAAGGCATGGAACAGCCGATCATCTCCGGGGTCTCCCACGACCGGAGCGAAGCCAAGATCACCGTCGTCGGCGTCCCGGACAAGGTGGGTGAGGCCGCCACGATCTTCAAGGCGCTCGCGGACGCCGAGATCAACATCGACATGATCGTGCAGAACGTGTCGGCGGTCTCCACCTCCCGTACCGACATCTCCTTCACCGTCCCGAAGGAGTCGGGCAAGCTCGCCGTCTCCTCCCTGAAGAAGGTGCAGGAGAAGGTCGGCTTCGAGTCCCTGCGCTACGACGACAAGATCGGCAAGGTCTCGCTGATCGGTGCCGGCATGCGCTCCTACCCGGGCGTCACCGCCCGCTTCTTCGACGCGGTCGCGGGTTCGGGCACCAACGTCGAGATGATCTCCACCTCGGAGATCCGCATCTCGGTCATCGTCGAGGAGTCCCAGATCGACGCGGCCGTCCAGGCCGCCCACAGTGAGTTCCAGCTCGACGCCGACCAGGTCGAGGCTGTCGTCTACGGAGGTACCGGCCGATGAGCAACCGTCTTCCCACCCTCGCCGTCGTCGGCGCGACCGGCGCCGTCGGCACCGTCATGCTCGACATCCTCACCCAGCGTGAGAACGTCTGGGGCGAGATCCGCCTGGTCGCATCCCCGCGCAGCGCGGGCAAGGTGCTGCGGGTGCGCGGCGAGGACGTCGTCGTGCAGGCTCTGGCGCCCGAGGTCTTCGACGGCGTGGACGTCGCCATGTTCGACGTCCCCGACGAGGTCTCCAAGGAGTGGG
Source organism: Nocardiopsis sp. FIRDI 009 (assembly GCF_003386285.1). GTDB lineage: Bacteria > Actinomycetota > Actinomycetes > Streptosporangiales > Streptosporangiaceae > Nocardiopsis. The sequence goes on along the minus strand of NZ_QPNC01000024.1, from coordinate 22,408 downwards.
CGCCGATCGCCGCCGCCCGTGGCGCGATCGCCGTCGACAACTCCGGCGCCTTCCGGATGGACCCCGACGTTCCGCTCGTGGTGCCCGAGGTCAACGCGGACCAGGTCCGCAACCGTCCGCGCGGCATCATCAGCAACCCCAACTGCACCACGCTGTCGATGATCGTCGCGATCGGCGCGCTGCACCGCGCCTTCGGCGTCACCGACCTCGTGGTCTCCTCCTACCAGGCGGCGTCCGGCGCGGGCCAGGAGGGCATCGACACCCTGCGCGACCAGATGGCCAAGGTCAGCGCGGACCGCGGCATCGCCGAGAAGGCCGGTGACGTCCGCGCCGCCGTCGGCGAGCTGGGTCCGTTCCCGGCCCCGCTGGCCTACAACGTCGTGCCGTGGGCGGGTTCGCTCAAGGAGGACGGCTGGGCCTCGGAGGAGCTGAAGGTCCGCAACGAGTCCCGCAAGATCCTCGGCCTGCCGGACCTGCGCGTCTCCGCGACCTGCGTGCGCGTCCCGGTGATCACCACCCACTCGCTGGCCGTGCACGCCACCTTCTCCCAGGAGGTCACCGCCGACGCCGCCCGTGAGCTGCTCGGTTCCGCCGAGGGCGTCGTGGTCCAGGACGACCCGGCCAAGGGCGAGTTCCCGACCCCGGCCGACGTCGTGGGCACCGACCCGACCTGGGTCGGCCGCATCCGCCAGTCGCTGGACGACCCGAAGTCGCTCGACCTCTTCCTGTGCGGGGACAACCTGCGCAAGGGCGCCGCGCTGAACACCGCGCAGATCGCCGAGGTCGTCGCCAAGGAGTTCACCGGCTGACGTCCGAGCCCGAGACGGCGGTGGCCCGCTCCCGTGTACGGGGGGCGGGCCACCGCCGTTCTTCGTCCGGAGCCGCTGCCGGGGGTCAGGTCCGTCCGCGCGGGTCGCCGGGGCGGCGCGGCCGGGCGAGGGACAACTTGTAGAGGAGTCGACACTGCTCCGCCGCGCCGATGAGGTCGGAGGTCTCCACGGGACGGCCGCCGCTGTAGTGCGTGCGCTCGATGGTCATGACGGGCAGCCCCGGCGCGCAGCCGAGGAGGCTGGCCTCGGAGTCGCGCAGCGAGCGCACGGCCACCTCCTCGACCACCCGGTCGACGGGGTGGCCCGCGGCGCTGAGCCGGTCGAGCAGGCCCAGGTCGGGATCGGCGTCGAAGGGTGTGCGCAGCGTCCCCGCCGTGAGGGCGGCGGGCTCCCAGGACAGGTGCAGGGCGATCGGCATGTGCGTCGACAGGCCGCGCGAGGTGGTGCGGTACACCGGGTCGCCGTCGCGCAGGCGGAGTCGGCCGCTCAGCGGGGCCTCGCACCGCTCCTGCTCCGTGCCGAGCGTCTCCCGGCTGAGGTGCCCCAGCCCGGACCCCGAGTCGGCGTCGGTGCGGCACAGCCGGAACACCTCGGGGACGTCGCGGACGAAGTACCCGGAACCGGGCCTGGCCTCGACCAGCCCCTCGGTGACCAGGAGCCGGAGTGCGGCGCGGGAGATCTGTTCGCTGACGCGGTAGGTGCGCGCCAGCCGGGTCCGGGAGGGCAACCTGGTGCCGGGGGACATCTCGCCGCGCAGGATCGGGTCGCGGAGCCGTTCGGCCAGCCAGAGGTACCGGGGCTGCCTGACCACGGTCACTCGATTCCGGTGGCGCGGCCCCCCGTCATCCGGTCCGCTCTGTGTCCCCGCGGAGGCGCCGCGGGTCGGACGGTGGGGTGGAGACCCGCGTCCGGCCGGAGGGAGGGAGTGGACCTGCCAGTTCGCCGAAGCTCGCCCATGACCCCAGTAAAGCAGTCGAAAGCGCAGGTGGGGGGCGCTACCCGAAAGTAGTCGGTTCCGGACGTCCGCGGACCGTCGATTCGGAAGCGCGCGGCGCGGTCGGGGAAACGCCCGAATGCCACGGAATGTCAGGGAGGGAACACCACGTGTGATTACTCTTCGTGTTGGTGGTACCACTGCATGTTGGGAGAGTCATGTTCACGTACCTCGCGGACACCACGGACACCGCCTATACCTGGGCGACGGGGATCATCGGGGTGATCGTCCTCATCATCGGACTGGTCCTGGTGGTACTGCTCATCGCGGCGGTCATCTCCACCCTGATCCACCGGGACACGACCGCCGGGGGCAAGCTCCTGTGGATCATCTTCGAGCTCTGGTTCCCCCTGCTCGGCTCGGTGGCCTGGTTCGTCGTGGGACGCAAGGGGCACCTGAACCGCTTCCTCGGCATCTCCAAGGACCGCGCCCGGCACTCCGCGCCCAGCGTCGGGCAGCACAGCAACATCGCGGTGAACCAGGAGGGGCTCGGGCACGCCTGACCCCCATCCCTGTCCACAGCCTGTGGACACAGGGTTCTCCCCGTCGTGCTCCGGATCACCTTCCCCGGCCTGGCGGACCGACGGAACGGACGCGGCGGAACACGCCGTCAGGAGGTCTCATGGACACGCTGATCTTTCTGGTCATCACGGGCGGGCTGGTCGCTGTCGCCCTGGACAGGGGACGGCTGGTCTCCCTCGGGATCCTCGGCGTGGGTCTGTTCGCGGCGTTGCTCATGTTCAACCACCACGTCACCGATCCGCTCGGCTACTTCTACTGACCGGGGAACCGCCGTCATGACCACCAACCGGTTCGGATACCTCGCCGCCCACCTGTTCGTCCTGGCGTACTGCGTCGTTCTGCTGATGAGCCTGGGTATCCAGCTCCTCCAACACGAACTCCCGTGTCCGCTGTGTCTCGTCCAGCGGATGGCCATGCTCCTCGCCGCCGGAGGGGCCGCCTACGTCATCGTGCGTTCCCGTGAGGGGGAGATCTCCCCGGTCGACTACATGGCCGGGTACGGGTTCGCCGTGCTCGCGGCCGTCGGCGGCATGGCGATGAGCGCGCGCCAGGTCATGCTGCACCTGACGGACCCGGTGGGCTACGGCCCTCCGGTCCTGGGGCTCCACTTCTACACGTGGGCCCTGATCACGTTCCTCGTCGTCATCGTCTTCTGCGCGCTCAGCTTCGTGTTCGCGCCCCGGCTGATGCCGAAGGGGGTGAGCTACGGCGCCGCCTCCAAGGCGGTGGTCTGGCTCCTCGTCGCCATCGCCGCCGTCATCGTGGTCATGACCTTCCTCCAGGAGGGCTTCCACTGGGTGGTCCCGGACGACCCGACGGAGTACGCACTCCTCTGACCGCCGCGTCCGCCGCCCGTTCCGGGAGGTCAGCCCGGAACGGGCGCCGATGCGCCCGTCGTCCACACCCTGTGGACACCGACGCACGAACGCCCCGGCCGGGTGCAGGATCCGGTCGGGGCGTCGTGGGACTGGAGTGCTACAGGATGATCCGCATGGGCTCTTCCAGGATCTCCGCGAGGTCCTTCAGGAAGGCGGCGCCCACGGCGCCGTCCACCGCGCGGTGGTCCACCGACAGCTCCAGGGAGATGCGGTTGCGCACGGCGACCTCGCCGTCCACGACCACGGCCTCCTGCCTCATCGCGCCCACCGCGAGGATCGCCGCCTCCGGCGGGTTGATCACGGCGGAGAAGCTGTCCACGCCGAACATGCCCAGGTTGGACACGCTGAACGTGCCGCCGCTCATCTCCTGCGGCTTGAGCTTGTTGTCGCGTGCCTTGCCCGCCAGCTCACGCGTGCGGGTGGAGATCTCCGACAGCGTGGCCTTGTCCGTGTCGTGCAGGACCGGAACGACCAGGCCCGCGTCCACGGCGACGGCCACGCCGACGTTGATCCGGTGGTGCTGGAGCAGCTTGTCGTCCACCCACGAGGTGTTGACCGCCGGGTGCAGCTTGAGCGCGGTCGCGCAGGCTTTGACGATGAGGTCGTTGAAGCTGACCTTCACGCCCGTGCTCGACAGCTGTTCGTTGATCTGGGCCCGGAAGTCCTTGAGGGCCTCGGCGTCGATCGTGCGGCGCAGGTAGAAGTGCGGCACCTGCTGCTTGCTCTCGGTCAGGCGGCGCGCGATCACCTTGCGCATGTTGCTGACCTTGAGTTCCTCGGAGTCCCGCCCGTCCTCGAAGGCCGGGGCCTGCGGGGCGGCGGCCGGGGCGGCCTTCTTCTCCGGGGCGGCGGCCGGGGTCTCGGGGCCCCCGGCCTTGGCGGCGGCCTCGATGTCGGCGCGCACGATCCGGCCCTTGGGCCCGGAGCCCTGGATCTTCGTGATGTCCAGGCCGTACTCCTTGGCCAGCCTGCGGGCCAGCGGGGAGGTGCGCGGACGCTCGCCGTCACCGGCCGGGGCGGCCGGGGCGCTCGGCTCGGCCGCCGGGGCCTCCTCCTTCTCCTCGGCGGCCTCTTCCTTCTTCTCGGCCTTCTCCTCCTCGGCGGGGGCCGGGGCGGACTCCTCCGGGACGGCGTCGGGGCTGTCGGCGATCACGCCGATGACCTCGCCGATCGGCACCGTGTCGCCCTCGGCCGCGGTCTGCTTCACCAGGAAGCCGTCCTCGTAGGCCTCGTACTCCATGACGGCCTTGTCGGTCTCGATCTCGACCAGGACGTCACCGGCGGCGACCTTGTCGCCCACGTTCTTGACCCAGGTGCTGATCACGCCCTCTTCCATGGTGTCGGAGAGGCGCGGCATCTCGATGTTGCTCATGGAAAACTCCTCTACCCGACCCGCTTGCCGACGGCGCTCAGGGTCTCCTTGATGGCGGTGCTGATCGACTCCACGGAGGGCAGGGCCGCCGTCTCCAGCGGTTTGGCGTAGGGCATGGGCACCTCGGCCATGGCCACGCGCCGGACCGGGGCGTCCAGGTAGTCGAAGGCGCCCTCCTGGATGGACGCGGCGATCTCCGCGCCGATCCCGTAGGTCAGCCAGTCGTCCTCGCAGATCACCGCGGAGCCGGTCTTCTTCACCGAGTCCACGAACGTCTGGCGGTCGAGCGGACGCAGACTGCGCAGGTCGACCACCTCGACGCTGATGTCCTCCTCGGCCAGCTTCTCCGCGACCTGGTTGGCCACCATCGCCATCCGGGAGTAGCCGATGAGGGTGATGTCGCTGCCCTCACGGGTGACCGCGGCGCGGCCGATCTCGGCGACGTCGTCGTTGTCGGCCTCGGCGTAGTCCTCGGCCACCTCGCCCTTGGAGTTGTACAGGCCGAGGTTCTCCAGGAAGAGGACCGGGTCGTCGTCGCGGATCGCCGCGCGGAGCATGGCGGAGGCCTCCGCCGGGGTGCTCGGGGCGAGCACCTTCAGACCCGGGATGAAGGAGTAGAACAGCTCGATGTTCTGCGAGTGCGTCGCACCGAGCTGCTGGCCGCCGCCACCGGGGGTGCGGATGACCATGGGCACACTGGTCTGGCCGCCGAACATGCCGTAGATCTTGGCGGCGTGGTTGATGATCTGGTCGATGGCGATCAGCGAGAAGTTGATCGTCATGAGCTCGACGACCGGGCGCAGGCCCAGCATGGCGGCGCCGATGGCGGCGCCGACGAAGCCCTCCTCGGCGATCGGGGTGTCCTTGACCCGACGGGGGCCGAACTCCTTGAGCAGCCCCTCGGTGATCTTGTAGGAGCCCTCGAAGACACCGATCTCTTCGCCCATGACGAGGACGTTCTCGTCGCGGAGCATCTCGGCGCGAAGGGTGTCCCGCAGAGCCTGGCGGTAGGTGATGACAGACATGTGCTGGTTCCTTCTCTACTCCGCGAACACCGGGTCGGCGGGCATGCGCCGCGACTCGTTCGGAACCGGGGTGGCGTACGTGTAGTCGAAGAGCGTCGAGACGTCGGGCTTGGGGCTCTGCTCGGCGAAGTCGGCGGCCGCGGTGACCTCGGTCTTGACCGCGGCGGCGATCTCGTCGCGGATCTCGTCGTTCAGGATGCCCGCCTTGGTGAGCTTGGCGTCGAACAGGGCGATCGGGTCGTTCTCCTTCGACCGCGCCGTCTCGCGCTGCTCATCCGTGCGGTACTTGGCCGGGTCGACGACCGAGTGGCCCTTCTGCCGGTAGCTCCACGCCTCCAGGAGGAACGGGGTCTGCTCCTCGCGGGCGCGTTCCACGAGGCGGGTGGCGGCGTCGCGCACGGCGAGGACGTCGCGGCCGTCCACGCGCTCACCCTCGATGCGGAAGGCGGAGCCGCGCTTGTACAGCTCGGGCTCGGCCGAGGACATCTCGACGGTGGTGCCCATCCCGGTGAAGTTGTTGATCACCACGAAGACGATCGGCAGGTCCCACAGCTTGGCGATGTTGAGGGACTCGTGCCAGGCGCCGATGTTGGTGGTGCCGTCGCCCATCTGGCACATGACGACCTCGTCGCCGCCCCTGTAGGCGACGGCCAGTGCCGCGCCCGTGGCCAGCGGCAGCTGACCGCCGACGATGCCGTAGCCGCCGAGCATCCGGGACTCGGTGTCGTACATGTGCATGGAGCCGCCCCAGCCCCTGGACACGCCGTCGCTGCGTCCGTAGAGCTCGGCCATGACCCGCTTGGGGTCCATCCCCTTCTCGATCGCGTACCCGTGGTCACGGTAGTTCGTGAAGAGGTAGTCGGTCTCCTTCAGGGCGGTCATCAGGCCGACGACCGTGGCCTCCTCACCCAGGTTCAGGTGACAGTAGCCGCCGATCCTGGCCTGGGTGTACGCCTGGGCGGTCCGCTCCTCGAAGCGTCGGACGAAGAGCATCCGGCGGTAGTAGTCGAGGAGGGTGTCGGGGCTCTCGTTGCTGAGGCTCGGGGAGGTGTCCTTGCGGGACCGCCGCCGGGACCCGGAGGACCTGGCGCCGCCCTTCGGCTTGGCCGTGTCAGCCATGGTGTGCCTTTCTACGTCCGAGAAGGCCTGTCGCCCGGGCCTGTGGGCCGGAGCGCGAGGCCCGCCGTGGCCCGCTGTCGGGCGTGGCCGTGGCGTGCGCCGCCGCCGGGCTCATTCGGCGGCGGCGCTCTTGTGGCTGTCGCGGGGCGCGTCCGGGGGACCGTGGCTCGTCATCTCCGGACGCGAAGCGATGGTGGGGTCTCGTGTGCAGTTGTCGCCCGGACCCTTGACCGCATTGCTTCCCGGTCTGGGGTGCCCTATGCATCCCCCGACGGTCGGCTCGGCGGCCCGTGGTCACCCGGGTTCGTCCACCGGCCGGATGAACGACACCGTGCGCCCGTGGGACACGTGCGTGTGACGTGCGTCGCGCACACTCTACGGACTGATCGATGATCGATCAATACGACTTTACGGTAGATCTCCGAACTTTGGTGCGAAGGGCCAGGTCACCCGGGGCCGGGGCGGAGGCGGTCCCGGGGCGGGTCACCGGGCCACGGCGCCACCGTGGGTCTTGAGGGCCGCCTCCACGTAGTTGAGGACGTGGTCGCTCACCATCTCGCCCACCGACGGGTCCCCCTCGCGGAAGGCGCGTGTGATCTGGTCGTGGTCGGCCGCCTTGGCGTGCAGTTCCATGTCCAGCCAGCGCACGGACAGGGCGGTCCACACCTCCACGCCGAGCGACTCCCACGTGTGCAGGAGCACGCTGTTGTCGGCGGCCCGCACGATCTCGCGGTGGAACTCCACACTGTGCCGGATCTGCTCGGAGACGTCGCCCTGGGCGGTGGCCCGTTTGAGCGCCTCCACCTCCCGCTCCAGCGGGGACGGGTCGGAGGCCAGGCGGGGGGCCGCGAGGCGCGCGGCGACCAGCTCCAGACCGGCGCGGACGGGGTAGATCTCCGCCATGTCCTGGACCCCGAACGCGCGCACGCGGGCGCCCTTGTTCGGCACCGTCTCGATGAGGCGCAGGGTCTCCAGCTCACGCAGGGCCTCGCGGACCGGGGCCTGGCTCACCTTGAGCTCCGTGGCGACGCGGCGTTCCACGATCCGCTCCCCGGGCTTCCAGCGTCCGGACAGCAGCCCCTCGACCAGTACCTGCCGGATCTGCTCCCGGAGCGGCTCACGGGCCAGCTTCGAGGGATCATCCGGCAATCGCGGGAGGTCGACCATCCAGGGCCCTTCCGTTCCTCGGCCCACGCGCCCCGTGCGCGCGGACCCGTCCGCTCAGCGTCGTACAAGCTCCTTGAAGGGTGCCACACCGGTGCGGGTCGAGTGGACCACGGGCATCGAACGCCTAACGGAAACGTCACGAACGCGTCTCTCGACAGTGAACCACGCCCGGCCGTTGGTGGGTCGTGGGGCAAAGTCCGTGGTGAAAGGGGGTGCGGTTGGTCGACCGGGGAGCTCTTGGGCGGAAGTGTCCAGGTAGGCTCGTCTGTCGGCAACATGCACACACGTCCCGGCGGAGAGTGCTCCGCGCCTGGGTAAAGGACCCGATGACAGCGCCTTGACCTGCGCTGATGACCATATCCGACAGGTATGGCGCGCTCACGGGCGCCACAGCCGTCCAGTTTGTTCCTTGGACGCCGAACCTGCCCGAGACCGGACGCGACGTCGTGAACCGGTTCCAAGGTTCGGCCGTCGAACGGGGTGACGGGGCACGGCCCCGTTCTGAGTGACGATCCCCGAGTCGGCCCTGAGGACGTCAGGATCAGTACCAGCAACCGCGGCTAGCCCGTCCCCCGCGCTCCGGGAGCGCCAAGGCGAGCCCCCGAGAGACAGCACTGAGCACATGACGCACTCTTCGCGGACCCGGCACGCACGGTCCAGCCACGTGACGAAAGCACACGACGGGCAGCGGCGGTCCCCCGCACCGGGGCCGTACAGCGGTCCCATTCCGGTGGTGCGCACCTCGGGCACCACCCCGGGGGTGCCGGTCGTGCGCGCGGTCACGTGGCCGAGTGTGAGCGAGATCGCGTGGGGCCTGGCCTCGGACCGGATCGCGATCATGCTCGCGGTGGCGCTCATCGTGATGACGATGCTGGCCGCGGGGCCGATGCATCCGGTCGACGTCTTCCTCAACGAGCTGCCGCGCCCCTACTGGGACGTGCTGCGCGAACCGCTCATCTACTGGCCCGACACGGTCGCCTCGCGTGCGGTCGCGCTTCCGGTGCTCGCCGTGACCGCGATCCAGCTCGCGTACCGGCACCGCAGCTGGCGGCCGATCGTGCTGAGCGCGGTCGGGGTCGTGGGCATGATGTCCCTGGTGTCGGTGATGAAGCTGGGCTTCAACCGGGGTCACGCCAAGAACTTCGACCCGGACTTCTTCCAGGGGATGGGCAACGTGGCCTTCCCCTCCGGGCACGGGGCCAACGCCATCCTCATCTACGGTCTGGTGCTGTTCCTCATCATCCGGTTCGCGGCGGCCAGGCCGCACATCATTCGGAGGCTGGCCTACTGCATCGTCGGTATCGCCCTGTTGCAGTCGACCGTCTCCGTCTACCTGCACTTCCACTGGTTCACGGACCTGCTGGCGGGGATGGTCGCGGGCGGTTTCGCGCTCCGGGTGACCATCCGCCTGGACCGGATGTTCCCGCACGGCCGCACGGTCGAGTGGTGGCCCTGGTACGGGAGGAAGGCGCCGATCGACACCGGGGCGTGAGCGTCCCGCCTCCCCCATCGTGGACGGCGCCCGTCGGAGGAGATCCGACGGGCGCCGTTTCGCGTGTACGGGGCGCGTCAGCTCCGGTCCGGCGAGGACCGGGCGGAACGGTTCCCGTCCGCCGGGGGACGCCAGCCGAAGGTCTCCTCCAGGGGGCCGAAGAACAGGCGGGGCAGGAGCCGGGTGGTGAGGGCGATCCCGTTGTCGCGCAGCGCCCGGGCCATCGGGTTGCCGATCATCGACATCCGGCCGACGCCCGCGGAGCGGCGGACGACACCCGAGGCGCGTGGGAGCCGGGCGGAGGTGTAGGCGGCCAGGCCGGCGGGGACGGCGGAGCCCCCGCCGACGGCGTGGGCCAGGACGACGGCGTCCTCGATCGCCTGGCAGGCGCCCTGCCCCAGGTTCGGGGTCATCGCGTGCGCGGCGTCGCCGAGCAGCGCGACCCGGCCGCCGTGGTAGGCGGGCGGCGGGGTGGGCAGGTGCCAGACGTCGTTGCGCAGCACCGCCCTCGGATCCGCCCGGCGGAGGACGGCCGGGATCGGATCGTGCCAGTGGCCGAATCGCCGGAGGAGTTCGGCGCGCTCGTCGGGAACGTGCGCGTCCGGGAGCGCCCGGCTCATCGCGTACAGGTACACGCGGCCGTCGGCGAGCGGCATGACTCCGACCGATCCGCCCGGCCCCCACGACTCGGCGGACACCGAGACACCGGTGCCGTCGGTGATCAGGCGCCAGGTGGTGGCCCCGGAGTAGACGGCGCCGGGGTGGTCGGGGAACAGCTCCGTGCGGGTGGCCGACCGGATGCCGTCTGCGGCCACGACCAGGTCGGCCGTCCACTCGCGGCCGTCGTCGGAGGTGACGCGGGCCGGACGGTCGGGCCCGCCCGCGTCGGTGAGCGCCGCGTGGGTGTGCGTGTGGACCACAGGGGCGCCGCTCCCGCCGGACAGCAGGCCCAGCAGCTCCGCACGGGGCACCACCGCGATGGTGTCGCCGAAGCGTTCGCGTACCTCGTCGACGTTGGTCGGCGCGAGCCACCGGCCGCGCCAGCTGCGGATGCCGCCCGAACCGACCGCCGCCCGCCCCCGCACGGCGTCGCCGAGGCCGACGGTGTCCAGCGCGCGCAGGGCGTTGGGCGCGACCGCCAGCCCCGCGCCGACCGGCGCGAGGTCGTTCCTCTCCAGGACCTCGACGTCCCATCCGCGCGCCAGCAGCGCGCGTGCGGCGGTCAGGCCGCCGATGCCGCCCCCGATGACCACGGCTTTCCCCATGACTTCCCCCTCGCCGGGCTTGTCCTCTACATCTGTAGAGCCATTACTCTACAAGTGTAGAGACGATGGGGGAAGGAGGTCGGCACGTGCCGAACCCGAGTGAGCGGGTGGAGTTGATCGCCGCCACCGCACTGGAGCTGATCGCCGACCGGGGGCTGCGCGGCCTCACGCACCGGGCCGTGGACGAGGCGGCGGGGCTGCCCCCGGGCTCGACCTCGTACCACGCGCGCACCCGGCTGCGGTTGATCGAGACCGCGCTGACCTGGCTGGTCGAGCAGGAGGAGAGGGATACGGTGCCGCTCCTCCGGCTCGCGGAGGTGAGCCGGGAGGAGACGGCGCGGCTGGCGGCGGTCTTCCTGAGGGCGTCCGTCACCCGGGACCGGAAGCGGTCGCTGGCCCGCTACGAGCTGGCGTTGGAGGCGGGGCGGAACCCGGAGCTGCGGGAGATCTACGACCGGTTGGGCGAGCGGTTCCGTGACATGCTCGACGGGCTGATGGCCGCGCTGGGCTCTCCGACGCCGAGGAGGCACACCCGCGCGTTCCTCAACTGGGTCGAGGGGGCGCTGTTCGACTCCCTCGCCGGGGTCGGGGCCGCCGATCCGCTGAGGGAGGAGGAGCTGCGGACGACGGCGCTGGCCCTGCTCAACGGGTTGCTGGACGCCGACCCGGCCGACGCCGGGTAACCGGGGATATGGGGGCGAACGGGGCGTTGATGACGCTTTGGCTATGCTCCTTCGCGAACAGTGACCCGCTGCGCGCCCCCGCCGACGGGTCCGAACCTCGCGCACCTCACCCCCGTAAGGAGTGCCGTTGAGCTACGACGTGGTGGCGCTGGTCGTCGGGAAGCCGGACGAGCGGACGATCCGCCAGGCCCTCCAGGACGTCGATCCGGACCTGTGGCTCCACCGGCACGAGGACACCCATGTCCTACAGATCCGGGACGGGGACGAGCGGCTTCTGGCCACGCTCGAACCCGGTCGCCTGGTGGAGGAGCCGGGCGAGGTCGTGCGCCTGCTCGGTCCGGACGTCGTCGCCGGTCTGCCGGAGCGGTTCTGGTGGGTGGAGACACGCGCCCGTCCCGACGAGGCGGGGAGGGAGGTGGCGCACCGGTTCGCGGACGGGCTCGCGTCGCGGCTCGGGGGAGCGGTGTGGACGTCGGGGACGGCCGACTTCGGGCTGTGGGAGGAGCCGGAGCACCCGGCGGTCGAGCGCACCGCGACCAGGGCTCTCGTCGTCGCCCAGGATCGCCCCGTGGTGCCGTTCTCGTCCTGGATCAGCGATGTCGTGGCCACCCGTGGGGACAAGCTGCTCCAGGTGCTGACCCCGTCGACGGCGCGGCTGACCTACGGGGTACGGACCTACCTGACCGGGCCGATGGGCCGGTGGGTGGTGCGTGACGAGGAGGGCGGCCACTACGACGGGATCACCGGTTTGCCGGTGCATTGGGACGACGGGCTCGGATTCCGTCCGGAGAAGGAACCGGTCGGACTGAACTGGGGTGCGAGGGAACCCGACGCCGAGCCAGTACAGGGCTTCGTGGAGGACATGTCCGAGTCCACAGGGGTGCAGCTCGTGGTGGACGTGTCCGCGATTCACCGTCCGGAGGACCCTCGGCGGCCGGGGCGGATCGTGGAGATCCTGGCCGAGCATCTGGCCGGACCCGGGCCCACCGCGTGGGGTCCCCACGAGCCCGCGGTCCGGACGTGGGACCGGGAACAGCTGACCGAGTTCGTCCGTCGGCGCGAACCCAGGGCCGTGGTTCTGTTCTTCGCCGGGCCGCTGGATGTCGGCCACCCGTTCTCCGGTCAGCTCAGGGTCGCGTGGCGGGAGCAGGGAGTCCTGGAACGGGCCTCCGTGGTGATCGGTTTCTCCGGTGAGGACGCCGTCCCCTTCGATGCGCTCCCCTCGGTGGTGGAGGCGCTCGCGCGGGAGGATCTCCTGGACGGACTGCGGGTGCGCCGCCTCGCGGGGCGGCGCGACACCACCTTCGAGCCCAGGTGGACGGGCACGGCCGTTCAGGTCGGGTTCGCCATCGGCCCCGGGCGCCTCGCGGAGATCGGCCGCGGCTATGCCCAGGCGGGGCCGATCAGGGGCACCGTCCTGGGCGAGGGGGAGCGGCAGGCGGTCTGGTACCCGGTGTTGGGCGACGCCGAGGCGCCGCTCCAGGATCTGGCGTTGGTCGAACGTCAGACCGCCCACCTGGCTGCGGCCGGTCGAAGGTGAACTGAGCAGCCGGATACTCACCCCACGCGGTTCCGGGGGTCGTGTCTTCTGCCAGCCACCGCGCACCGTCACGGCCTTCGCCCGAATGACATGAAGGGATTTCGCGCTCTGTCCGCTTCGTGTCCACATGCGGTCAGGGAAGTGGTGTGCGTCACCGAAGGGCTCCCGGCCAATGGTTTCTCGGTATACCCGCTGCTCAGCGTGCATTTTTCCGGCTCGTGAGGCCCTCCGTCGGGAGCGGAACCGACGAGAGGCCGTCATCGTCTATGTGCATACTGCTGCGGAATTCTCCATAAAGCGGATGCAATGTCCGTAAAGCGGTGAAGGAGAGCGACGGGATGAAGTTCGAGCTGGTGGAGCCGCCCGAGGAAGGGGTCGTCCCCTCCGAACAGACAGGTGAGCGTCACTCACTCTCGGCGGAGAACGGACCGGGGGCATTCCGCCCCACCGGCGCCGAGGACCGGATCGACGTCCTCCGCCGACCCGTACGCGAGCGCATGGCCAGGCCGCTGGAGGGGGTCCGTGCCTCGCTGGATCTGCTCAGGGCCCGTGCCACCGAGCAGAGCATGGCGGAGGCCCGCGGCACGGTCTCCCCACCGGCCGACGTCGTCCCCGAGTTCGCTCCCCACCGGTTCACCACCTCCATTGAGGGAGGAGCCCGATGAGCCGGTGGAACATCAACGTCTACGAGGTGGCGCTCCTCCTGAACGATGTGAGCGACCAACTGGGTCTGGACGGTGGCGGTTTCACCTCGACCATCGATTCCACGTCGGACGGGATCGAGATGGCGCTGACCAACGCCAAGAGTCCTCCGGTGGAGGAGGCCCTGTCCAGCTTCCTCGGTCACTTCACCAGCGAGACGGACGCGATGCTCACCCGCGGCCTGTCCTGTGTCGTGGGAGCCAACGAAGCCACCCTCGCCTATCAGGACGGTCAGGAGGAGATGGCGCTCACGGCACAGCAACGGGCCGGGACCGGCGCCAACCTCGATCTGGGTGAGGACGGACCCGCCCGCATGGGAGGCCCGGTGTGACCACGTCCGGAGGCTTCGAGCCCACCACCCCCCAGGACGGGGTAGACCCCAACCCCTTCACCCTCATCGATCCGGAAGCCATCCCCTATCCCCTGACCGACACCTGGTCACTCAACTTCGCCGCCGAGAAGCTGCGCACCGGCGGAGAGAACCTCGCGGGTGAGGCCGAGGACATGCGCTCCACGTGGCGGGGGCTGCAGGCCCACTACGAGGCGCCGGAGAGCGAGGAGCTCTTCGCCAAGATGAACCCGATGGTGACCCGGGGCGAGGACCTCCAGGCTGACCTGGACACCGTCGCGGGTGCGCTGGAGGACCTGGCCGAGGCCGCCAAGACCGCCCGGCGGTCCCTGAACAACCTCAGGATGCAGGCGCAGAGCTTCGTCAACCGGCACAGTGACAGGAAGTGGTGGTGGCTGACCAACGACGAGGAGACGGATTCCCTGGCGATCCAGGAGAACATCCGGCTCAAGTCCGAGGTCAACACCGCCTGGGAGACGTTCAACGAGGCGGAGATCACGTGCGCCAACACGATCGCCGCGCTGTGCGGAGGAACCCTCTACGCTGCGCCCGGCACGACGCACGGGCCGGAGATCGTCGAGTACGGGCTGCCTCCGGACGCCGGTGACATCACCGTTCCCAGCCCCGAGGCCCTGCTCGACGACGCCACGGCCTGGGCGGGAACCGAGTTCCACCCCTCCCTCATGACCTTTGAGGACAGTACCGGTCAGGCCGCCTGGGACGTCTTCATGGTCGACGGCCTGTGGGGTACCGGAGTGGGGCTGGCGACGACCGTGGGTGTGTGGAGCCCTGACCGGGGGTGGACGCTCACTCCGTGGGGCCAGGTGCGTAACGCCGGGGTCAATCTCGGGGACGCGGGGATGAATGCGGCCGCCCTGGTGGGGATCCATGACGAGGAGGGGTGGCTGTTCGACTGGAGCAGGCGGGACGAACCCTGCTGGGGCGCCTCCTGGGATCGGTGGACTGACAACATCCAGAACACCGGTGCGGAGTTCCGGGAGGGTTTCACCGCATGGTCTCGGCGTGAGGAGGACCCGGAGTACCACCAGGCCACGACAGTCTTCAACACGGTGATGCTCACCGGTGGGCTTCCGCTCAAGCTCATCAAGACCGTGTCGGGTCTGGGGGCCGTGGCCAGCATCGAGGTCGATGTCCCCACAGGTCGGGACGGCTTCTTCTCCGGCCACGACAGGAACGGTCCGTCCACGTCTGGTGGACACTCCTGGGGCGAACCGGTCAGGGAGCAGTCGGACTTCGAGGCTGGGGGAAGCTCGACCAGTGAGCGGTTCGACGGTGAGATGGAGGGGGCACGGGATTCTCTGCTGGACCCGGAGAAGTTCCGGCCCGCCCCCGATCCCCGACCGGACGCGCCGTCCCCGAACCCGAACGGCTCGACGTCGACGGGTGGGGATGGAACGTCGATCACACCGAACCCGACCACCCCGCGATCGGATGAGGGGTCCCCGCCCCAGAACGGCGGTACACCCCCGAACCGGTCTGACGACGAGGACACCTGGCCCCGCTCTGATGGGGAGGGTCGGCCTGAGCGGGAGGAGCGGACAGAGGAACTCAGGGACGGTCAGGAGACTGGTGACGGTCCTCATGAGAAGACTGGACGTCCAGAATCCACCATCGACGGTGGCAGCGACGGCGGTGGCGACCAGCCTCCCAGGGATCGCACCGGGAGTGGCGGCGATGATGACGGCCACGATGATGATGACCGCGCCCCTTCCCCGGATGAGGGCGAGGCCCTCTCGTCCGGGGAACCGCCCTCGCCAGAGCCGCAATCTATAACCGAAACAGACGGCACGGTTACTGGGGATAAACCAGGATCACCGGACGGGCCTGATCCGAATACGGTTGAGCCTGCCATGGTCAAGGACAAGTGGGGTGATCTTGTTGAGTTTGGTAGTACAGATGCTTCCGGAAGATGGTTTGACGAAGACGGTGTGGCATACATCGAAATCCCTGATAGCGTTGAACACGCTAAGGCTTATGAGCGAATCAGGGAGGCCACCGGTGATGTTGAAGCCATTTCCGAACTCACAGGTGTCGATCGGGGTGTAGTGAATCGCATTAAAGAGCACATCTTTTTGAGGGACCATGATGTTGCCGTCGGGGCAAATGAGGTCAGTCGGGGTAGATTCACTCCGATGGGTCACATTGCGAACTGGTGGGAGCAGGCAACACAGGGGAAGGTTCCAGATTCTGAGAAAGAATTCTTCAGAAGGTGGATCGAGCACGAAGCTATTGAGAGCAAGCTCATGGAGTGGGGCATGCCGTACAATTCCTCGCACCCATCAAATTGGGAGTGGGACGATGTCTATGAAGAGGTCGTCTACAGGCCCAACTCAGAGTACTATGGAGCCCACGATGTTTCTCGGTCCGAAGGGAAGGCGGATCCCTTCGGGCATTACCGAGGGCGGTGGAATGAGCCCGACATTGCTCTTAATGAGGACCTGACAAACGCGGAAGAGGTTGCTTTGGCCATCTTTGAGGGGTATAGAAAATGAGTGAGTTCGAGAACTTTTGCAACTGGGCGAAGGAGATTATGTGGGATTCCTCGGCCGATTCGAGGAAATCCCAGGTGCGCCTTTTTCAAGAATATCTGAGGAGGGCTGCACTTTGGGCTTCAGAGTACAGGGAGTCCGGTTGGCCATTTTATGATATCGCCGAGTCTGTTGATCCAAGTTTTCGTGCGCCCGAGGCGAAGGTTCGAGATGTGGTCAACTCGCTGCCGGAAGGGGGTACATACTACACGTTCAAGACGATAGAGTGGTCTCTGCATTTTGCTGCTTTGCTGGACCGGGGCGATGAAATGCCCGAGTTCGCGAATCCCTTCGAGCCATTGTTGCTGATCTACAGGAGAGGGAGCGTGGTCAATCTCAGCCCCTCTGGGTCGATTGAGGTCGGGGAGTACTCTATCCCGCGAAAGACTCCGGAGAAGTGCAGGATACTGAAGCCGCTGTCGGACCTGAGTGAAGAATCCCTGTCGTCCTTTGATGAATAAGCCCTTTTCATCCTGAAACTGCTGGTCACAGCCGTGTACCGACCGCGCGGAACCCCCCTGACAGCAAGAAGCCCCTGGTAGGTGGGTTAACGACCAAGAAAACCTGCCACACCAAGGGCTCTGATGCTGTTCTGTCCTGCCGCGCTGCCGTTGTCACGCCGGACCCCGAACCTGGCCGCCCGCACCATCCGCATCCACCGCGAGGACACCCCTTTCCGGTGGCGGCGTCTGGACCCGGCACAGCAAGTCCTGCTCGTGCTGGTCCACCTGTACACGGGGGAGCCGTTCACTCAGGTCGCGGCAGGGTTCGGGGTGGGTACCACGACCGCCTGGCGCATGCGTGCGCGAGACCACGGTCCTGCTCGCCCAGCAGGCGCCCACCCTGGAACAGGGACTACGCCGCTCACGACGTCACGGCTGGGCCTACGTCATCGTCGACGGCACCCTCATCGCCTGCGACCGCGCGGGAGCTGACCGCCCGTTCTACTCGGGCAAACACAAGCAGCACGGCATGAACGTCCAGGTGGTGGCCGCACCGGACGGTGAACCCCGGTGGCCCTCGTGGTCGTTGCTGGGGTCGGTGCACGATGTCAGAGCCGCACGGGTGTGGAGGATCGCCGAGCGCATCGCCGCCGGGCTGCTGGGACCGGGCGACAAGGGATACGTGGGCTTGTCGCAGGTCGTGTTCTGCCCGTTCAAGGGCCGAGGAAATCCGCAGTGGAAGAAGGACGCCAACTCCGACCACGTCAAGCTCCGCAACACCGGCGAGAGGGCGATCGCCCAGATCAAGAACTGGGGTGTCCTGCGCCGGTTGCGGTGCTGCCCGTACCGGTCCGAGGAGATCACCCGAGCCGTGCTCGTGCTTCAACTCCGCGAGACAGGATGAAAAGCGCTCAGTGGGAGCCCGATTCTCGATTTGACAACGACGATCGCCCGCTTGTTCATCGACCGCTGCAGGAATGACTTCTGCGGTTGAGTAGTGCTGTTCCTTTTCCGTTCTGACGATGTTGGTTGCGGTCACATGATGGTGCCGTGGTGGCTCCGATGGCGGCGCAAAGCCCTGGTAGACGGGTTTCGACCAGGAGAACCTGCACCACAAAGGCCCTGGGTATCGATCGGCCCCTTGACCGGAGTAGCCGAGGCTCCTGACGGCGGCCCCGGCGTGGGAGCCCCGCCCGGCGGCGCCCTCTCCGTAGGTTGGCCCGGGGAGGTCGACATGTCAGCGGGTGAACACGCGTCGGGACACGGAGGACACGGGGACCACGCGGCGGTCTTCCGGGTCCGCTTCTGGTGGAGTCTGCTGCTCAGTCTCCCCGTGGTGCTCACCAGCCACATGATCTCCGGTTGGTTCGGCTACGACGTGCCCGACCGGTTCGGCTGGGTCGCCCCGGTGCTCGGCACCGTCGTCTACCTCTACGGCGGGTGGCCGTTCCTCTCCGGGGTCGTCGGCGAACTCCGCGACCGCAGGCCCGGCATGATGACGCTGGTCGCCACGGCCATCACCGTCGCCTTCGTGTCCAGCCTGCTCGCCACCCTGGGCGTCGTCGGGCGCGGGCTCGACTTCTGGTGGGAGCTCGTCCTGCTCATCGTGGTCATGCTGCTCGGCCACTGGTTGGAGATGCGGGCGCTCGGGCAGGCGTCCGGGGCGCTGGAGGCCCTGGCCGCGCTCCTGCCCGACCGGGCCGAGCGGATCGACGCCGACGGCCGCACCGAGGAGGTGGCCACCACCGACCTGCGCGAGGGGGACACCGTCCTGGTGCGCTCCGGCGGCCGGGTGCCCGCCGACGGGACGGTGACCGAGGGCACCGCCGCCGTGGACGAGTCCATGATCACCGGCGAGTCCCGCACCGTCACGCGCGCCGAGGGCGACCGGGTGGTCGCCGGGACCGTCGCGACCGACACCTCCGTGCGCGTCCGGGTCGACGCCGTCGGCGAGGACACCACCCTGGCCGGGATCCGGCGACTGGTCGGTGAGGCGCAGTCGTCGCGTTCACGGGCGCAGACGCTCGCCGATCGGGCCGCCGCCCTGCTGTTCTGGTTCGCGCTCGGGGTGGCCGTGCTCACGGCGGCCGTGTGGGTCGTCCTCGGCCTGGTGAACGAGGCGGTCGAGCGCACCGTCACCGTCCTGGTCATCGCCTGCCCGCACGCCCTGGGGTTGGCGATCCCGCTGGTCATCGCGATCTCGACCGCCATGTCCGCGCGCGACGGCATCCTGGTCAAGGACCGCCTGGCCCTGGAGCGCACCCGCCTGGTGGACACCGTCCTGTTCGACAAGACCGGCACGCTCACCAGCGGGACGCACGCCGTGCGGGACGCCGCGGCCGTGGCGGGGGAGTCCGCCGACCGGGTGCTGGCCCTGGCGGCGGCGGCCGAGTCCGACTCCGAGCACCCGCTCGCGCGGGCGATCGTCCGCGCCGCCCAGGAGGAGGCAGGCGTCCCCTCCGCCACGGACTTCCGCTCCCTCACCGGGCGCGGTGTCCGGGCCGAGGTCGAGGGGAGCACCGTCCACGTCGGCGGCCCGTCCCTCCTGGACGAGCTGGACCTGACCGTCCCCGACGAGCTGGCGGAACGGACCCGGCCGTGGCGGAAGCGGGGGGACTCCGTGCTGCACGTGGTCGCCGACGGCCGGGTCGTCGGCGCGGTCGCGCTGGCCGACGAGGTGCGGCCGGAGTCGGAGGAGGCGGTACGGGAGCTGCGGGCGGCCGGGGTGCGGGTGGCGATGGTGACGGGCGACGCCCGCAACGTCGCCGACGCGGTCGCGGAGCGGCTCGGGCTCGACGAGGTGTTCGCCCAGGTCCTGCCGGACGAGAAGGACGCCGTGGTGCGCGACCTCCAGAGCCGGGGGCACCTGGTGGCGATGGTCGGCGACGGGGTGAACGACGCACCCGCGCTGGCCAGGGCGGACGTGGGGATCGCGATCGGGGCCGGTACCGACGTGGCGATCGAGTCCGCCGGGGTGGTCCTGGCATCGGACGATCCCCGCGGGGTGCTGTCGGTCCGGCGGTTGTCGGAGGCCGGGTACCGGAAGATGCGGGAGAACCTGGTGTGGGCGGCCGGGTACAACGTCGTGGCCGTGCCGCTGGCCGCCGGGGTGCTCGCGCCGATCGGGTTCGTGCTGGCGCCCGCCGTCGGCGCCGTGCTGATGAGCCTGTCCACGATCATCGTGGCGCTCAACGCCCAACTCCTGCGGCGGGTGGAGCTGCGCCCGGCGGACTGACCTGGTGGCATGTGATCGAAAGTCTTCCGGTGGCGCGGGGACCACGGTCCTTCGCCGCGGAGGGGTGGTTGACACCGTTCCCCACGGCCCGTAGCGTCCTTCGCGCCCTACGTGATTCACGTTTTCGGCGTCACTCGATCCACGGGTGCGATAGGCCCGAAACCCCACTCCGGCCCCACACCGGAACGACGGCCTCCCCGTGACGCTTCGGGTGACCACTCTTCGAGCCCCTCCAAGGAGAGCACGACCCCCATGAGTAGCGATTCAACGCAGCAGAACCCCCGAAGGCGCGCCAGGTCCCGAGGCGGGAGGCGCCGCGCCCTCGTCCTCGCGGCGGGTGCCACGGCCGTTGTGGGAGCGCTCCCCATCGGCCTCATGTTCCTTCCCGACAACGACGACCAGATCGAACCCGTCTCCGCCGCGTCGTCGTCCACCGACTGCGAGGCCGACTACCGGGTCACCGACGAGTGGAACGGCGGCTACATCGGCGAGGTCACCGTGTCCAACACGTCCGGCGCCACGGCCGAGGGCTGGACGGTGACGTGGACCTTCCCCGACGGGCAGGAGATCGGCAACGCCTGGAACGGCGAGCACCTCCAGGACGGTTCGTCGGTCAGGGTGGGCGACGCCGGATGGAACGGGACCCTCGCGGACGGGGCGACGGCCGCGTTCGGCTTCCAGGCGTCCTTCCCGGACGGGAACGCCGAACCCACCGACGTCTCCTGCAACCTCGGCGCGGGGTCCGGCGCCCCGGCGGAGGAGCCCGCCGACGAGCGGCCCGAGGAACCGTCGGACGAGGGTCCGACGGCGGACGACCCCGCCGAGGATCCGGTCGACCAACCCGTCGAGGAGGCGACCGAGGAACCGGCCCAGGAGCCGAACGAGACGCCGAGCACCGAACCCACCGCGGCCCCGGCCGCCGCCGACCAGCCGATCGGGTGGGCGGGCGAGAACGGCGGCACCACCGGAGGTGAGGGCGGACCCACCGTCACCGTCTCCTCCGGCGGAGAGCTCCGCGACGCCCTCGACCACGACGGTCCCCGGATCATCCAGGTCAGCGGTTCCGTCGAACTGTCCGGGATGACCAAGGTCCCCTCCGACACGACCGTCATCGGTCTGGACGGGGCCGAGATCATCGGCGGCGGACTGAACGTCAGCGGTGTCGACAACGTCATCATCCGCAACATCGCCTTCGCGAACTGGGACGACGACGCCGTCAACGTCCAGTCGGGGTCGACCAACGTCTGGATCGACCACAACAGCTTCACCAACGGAGGCGACGGGGCCGTCGACGTCAAGCGCGAGTCGGACTTCGTCACGGTGTCGTGGAACCACTTCTTCGACCACCACAAGACGATGCTGCTCGGCCACTCCGACGGCCACACCGAGGACATCGGCCACCTGCGGGTGAGCTACCACCACAACTTCTTCGACGGCTCCCGCAGCCGCCACCCGCGCGTGCGGTTCGGCGAGACCGTGCACGTGTTCAACAACTACTACGTCGGCAACGACTACGGCGTGGCCTCCACTCAGGACGCGGGCGTGCTGGTCGAGGGCAACTACTTCGACGACGTCGAGCACCCCACACACGTGGGCTACGGGTCCTCCGACGACGGTCGCCTGGTGGCGCGGGACAACGTGTACGCGGGTGGTTCCGGGGAGCCGGAGACCAGCGGTGACGTCGATCCCGTCCCCTACGAGTACTCGCTCGACCCGGCCGAGGACGTCCCGGCCATCGTGGCGTCGGGGGCCGGTCCCGGCAACATCTGACGCGTCGTGGTCTCCCCGAGCGGGGAACGTGAGCCGGTGGCCACCGTCCTGACCGGATACGGGACGGTGGCCACCGCTTCGTGGGCGGCTCAGTCGCCCCACTCGACGTTGTCGAAGGGGTCCGGAACCGGCTCGCCCCGGGAACGGAGTTCCTCCTCCCAGGCGATGCGCATCGCCACCCAGCGGCCCTGGGTCTCGACGGCTCGTTCCTCCTCGGCCGTCAGCGGCCGGTTCTCCCACTCCTCGTTCATGGCTGCCTGCTCCCCTCCGTCCGGGAGCCGGGCACCCGGCCCTGGCGCGCCCGCCGGTGCGCCGTCGTGTCCGCGACCCGTACCAGGGTCCGCCACCTCACCGGCTGTCAGCGGTCGCGGCGCGTCCCGCACCGCGTCCCCACCCATCACCGGCCAGCTCCGTTCCTGGGTGGTGGGACCGGCCCGGGTCGGGTGTGGTGGGCGATGACGGTGAACAGTTCG
>NZ_QPNC01000023.1 GCF_003386285.1 Nocardiopsis sp. FIRDI 009 | reverse complement strand
CTACCGCAGACAGGCAGCCCAAGAATCATGACAAAACGGATCTACAACTGGAGTACCGGGGTGCTGACCAGCCAGGACGGGGGTTGTGTGAGTTCTGTGGGTTCTGCGGCGGCAGGCTCAGGGAGAGGACTGCTGGTTCCTCGCCGCAAGTCCCACCAAGATCACGAGTCGAATCCCTGAGACGGTGACTGACGGCCGAACGGATCGGCTCGCGGGTGATCCGTCGTAGGCCGATCGGGAGTCGGCGGAGGGCGTCTGAGCGCCTCCGGTGGAACCACCATGGAACGTCCGGCTTGGAACACCCTCCGAACCGGACGTATGCGCAGGTCAGAGTGACGAAGCGGGGCAAAGTGGGAGAGTTCTGTAAATCCGTCGGCTTTGCCTTCCAAGGTTCGAATCCTTGACCTGCCACACGGGGAGAAGGCCCCGGTGACCAGCGGACACGCTGGTCACCGGGGCCTTTCGCGTGTCCGGGGTCCCGTGTCCCGGCGAGAGTGGTGTGCGTCACTCTCTGTGAGCCCTGGCGGGCCCTGGAGGCCGCCGTCGTCACTCTCGGTGGATTCGGCCGGTCGCGGATGGATCGCGATGCCGTCACGGGAAAATCACGCTGAGCGATGGACGGCTCGTGGGGGTCGGCCGCTTCCCGCCGTGTGGCCGCACGTCGCTGATCTGCGGTTTCTCCGGCGGAGCGGGGGATCCGGGGGTGGGGGAGCGGGGGGTGTGCGGGGATTCGTGGCTTTGGCGCTCTTCGTCTGTCCTGAGGGTCTTGGCGGGGGAATAGCGAGCCAGGTCGCTGTCATGGGTCCGTGCGGGCTTTGGTGATGATTCGTTCCCTGCGCATAAAGAATGTCGCGGACAATACGGACAAATTGCTTTCCGGGTTTCGGCGTTGACAAAAAACGGGGGGCGGATGATGATTGCCCCAGTCCACCGCGACACAGGTGCAAGAGCGCCTGCGTCTTTTTCTGTCAACACCTCGCTTTGATTCTCGGGGGAAGTCATGATCAAGAAGATGGCTGCTGCTGGCCTGGTCGCCGGTGCCGCGATGGGCGCGATCCTCACGGGGGCTCCCGCTTACGCCTCCCACGGTGGCGACCAGCAGTTCAACCAGAACCTGCAGGTGGTTCCGATCCAGTCCTGCAACCTGACCGGCAGCGTCGGCCTGGTTGCCGTCACCATTCCGATCCTGTCGCCGCAGACCACGGGCGACTGCGTCAACGGGCCCGTCGGCACCAACATCAGCTAGTCGCCGGCAATTCGCCAGACCGAGACAGTTCACAATCTTTTCTGAAGGGTAATGCAAATGCTGCGTAAGCTCGGTGTTGCCGGCCTCATCGCTGGCGCCGCTTTCGGCGTGGTCCTCTCCGGTTCCCCGGCCTCGGCCTCGCACGGCGGTGACCAGCAGTACAACCAGAACCTGCAGGGCATCCCGGTCCAGCTCTGCAACACCAGCGCGGCCGTCGGCCTGGTGGCCGTCAACGTCCCGGTCCTGTCGCCGCAGACCACCGGCGACTGCACCAACGGCCCGGTCTCCACCAACATCCACTAGGGGTTTACCGACATGCTGCGCAAGATCACCACCGCCGGCGCCGTCGCCGGTATTGCTCTGGGCGCCGTCCTGGCCGCCACGCCCGCCTCCGCCTCGCACGGCGGCGACCAGCAGTTCAACCAGAACCTGCAGGTCGTTCCGGTCCAGCTCTGCAACACCGAGCTGACCGTGGGTCTCCTGGCCGGTGTCAACATCCCGATCCTGTCGCCGCAGACCACCGGCGACTGCGTCAACGGGCCCACGCACACCAACATCGACTAAGGAGAACCAGCGATGCTGCGTAAGCTCACCGCGGCCGGTGCCATCGCGGGGATCGCGTTCGGGGCGGCTCTGGCGGCCTCCCCGGCCTCGGCCTCGCACGGCGGCGACCAGCAGTACAACCAGAACCTGCAGGTCGTTCCGGTCCAGCTCTGCAACACCAGCGCGGCCGTCGGCCTGGTGGCCGTCAACGTCCCGGTCCTGTCGCCGCAGACCACCGGCGACTGCACCAACGGCCCGGAGAGCACCAACCTGAGCAACGAGGACAGCGGGTACGGCTTCTAGCCCACCCGCGTGTGGCGGGGCCGTTGGCCCCACAGTGACGGAACAGAGCGGTTCGGAGGCCCCCCGGCGTGTGCTGGGGGGCCTTCTCGCTGTTCAGGGGCATGATGGGGTCCCACGGAGGAGGTCGGAATGAAGCGTGTCCTGCTGAGCGGCATCGCCCTTGCCCTGCTGACGGCCTGCGGACAGCAGGTGACCACACCCGAGGAGATCGAGGAGGGGGAGACCTCCCCCGACGACGGCGGGACGCCCTACTCCGACGGGGGGGACGGCGGAACCTACGTGTTCAACCGCTACGGCGATCCCGAGGGGTACGACGACCAGCGGCCCACGGACTACGTCGCCACCGAGTTCACCACCTTCGGCCGGATGAACTGGGAGGAGTGGTCCGAGGACACCGCGCGGGGGCACGGCGAGCTCTCCGGCACCTGGTGCTTCGAGCAGAACTGCGTGGACGACCCCTACGAGGTGGACGTCGAACTCTCCGACCCGACGGAGGTCGGCGGCACCACGTACTTCTCGACCTACACGGTCAGCGACCCCGACGGTGACATGCCCGCCGACGTCCGTGAGGCGATGGAGTCCGCCGACGGCGGCCGGTTGGACCTGCCGCCGGAGGAGTGAGGCCGTGACCCGGAATCGGGCCAAACTTCCGAAAAAGTGCATAGTCCCTGCTCAGGGCGGGTGATGGGGGTGGCTCGGTCGGACCATGCGGGGCCGAATCGGGCGTGGCGTGTCCGGGAGGTCTCTACTCTGCTGAGTTGTGGGACTCAAGCAACGTCCGGAGGACGGCACGCACGACGGACACGGCGCCGGCGACCAGCCGACGCCACGGCACGGCCGCGCGGCCCTGCTGCGCCTGGCCTCCTGGTTCGAGGAGGCCGACCCCGACCGCGCCGACGCGCTGGCCACCGCCGCCTACGGCCTGCACGCCTCCCTCCACCTGGGGGGCCGCGTGGACGACGGCGTCGCCGCCACGACCAGCTGGTGGCAGGCCGACCCCGACCGCAGTCCGGTCACCGAACGCCCCGGCACCCGCCCGCCCGAACCCGTCCGCGACCACCGCGCCCAGCGGGCCCGGCTTCGCGACGCCGCCGAGTCCTCCGCCCACTGGCGCCGCGCGGGCGCCGCGCAGGTGCGGTCCCTGCTCACCGAACCCACGGGGGTCCGGGCCAGCCTGGACCTGTCCGGGGCCGGGATGGAGGTCCTCATGGAGCTCCTCACCGCGGCCCTCGGTTCCGGTGACGCCAGCCGACGGCCCACGTCCGCGGGGGACCTGGAGTTCTCCCTGCGGCTGCACGTGGTCCCCGAACCCGGGGCCGAGGTCACCGTCCTGGGAGAGGGCGGCGAGCTGACGCTGGAGGGGCTGCGCCTCTGCGTCACCCCCTACGACCAGCACGTCGTCGAACTCCCTCCCCTGCCCGAGCCCGGCACCCGGGAGCCGTCCGAGGACCGTGCGGGAGGGGAGCCTTCCCAGACGCGGGAGAGCCCGGTGGGTCAGGGGGACCAGGACCCCTCCGAGCCCCGGGAGAACCCGGCGGACCGGACGCCTTCCGAGATCCTGGTGAACCCGGTGGGCCGGGAGGCTGCCGAGACGTGGGAGGGTGAGGGGACCCAGGGACTCCAGGAGACCCGTGCGGACTCACCGGCCCAGGATCCCTCCGGACCCCAGGAGGCTCCGGCCGCCCAGGGGGAGCCCGAGACGCCGGAGGCCGACACACCTCAGAAGATCCAGGAGACCCCCGAGTCACCCGATCCTCGGGAGGACCCGGTGGAGTCCCCCGACCCCCGGGACACCGTGGCGCACGAGGAACCCCCCGGCGCCGACCGAGCCTCGGCGTCCCCGCACCCCCGCCAAGCCGCCCAACCCCAGACCGCCACGGAGCTCCTCACCTCCCTCCTGCCCCAGGACGTCGCCGCCCCCCGGCAGGACCACGGGGCCCCCGACACCGCCACGGCCGCACCCCCCGCCCCCGAGAGCCGGCCGGACGACGGGGACGCCCCACCCCCCCGGAGCGCCCCGCCCCCGGCGAGCGGCGACCCCGACAACGAGACCACCGGACCGATCGACCTGTCCGCGCACCGGCGCGACGACCACTAGACGGGGGTGAAGGAGACGGACACCTACAGCGAGGACGCCGCCCTCATCGGCGAGCGCCAGGCGGCCGCCCGCGCGCTCATGGCGTGGCCGCTGATCACCGCGCGTACCCACCCGGCCGAGTTCGCTCTGGTGCGCTCGCACGCCGAGTGGCTCATCCAGCGCTTCCACCGCGTGCTCGGCTACCGGCTGACCGTCGCCGACGACCACGCGCGCCTCGCCAAGCGCGGCCTGGTCACCGAGGTCACCCGGCCCCACACCCGACACACCGGCGCCCGCTTCACCCCGCGTGTCCACACCTACCTGGCGCTGTCCCTGGCGGTGCTGGTGGAGGAACCGACGGCCGTCCCCGTCCGGACGCTCGCCGCCCGGGTCCGCGCCGCCGGACGGGAGGCCGGTGTCGACGCCGACCCCGCGCGCGGACTCGGGGAACGCCGCGCGTTCTGCGCCGCCCTGACCCGGCTGGTCGACCTCGGCGCCCTCACCGAGGTGTCCGGAACCATCGCCGACCACCGCGCCGACGCCACCGCCGACCCCCTCCTGCACCCGGAACACCAGGTACTCCGCTCCGTCGTCGCGCACCCGCCGCACGCGGACGACACCCCCGACACCTTCCTCGCGGAGGCCGACGACCCCGACCCCTCCGGTGACCAGGCGGGGGAGATCGCCCTGCGCCGCCTGCTCGCGGAGACCGCCGTCGTCTACCGCGAGGAACTCCCCGACCGCCAGCGTGACCGGCTCGCCGCCCACCAGTGGCGCGCTGCCGCCGCCCTCGGCAACCTCCTCGGCGTCGACACCGAGGTCCGCGCCGAGGGCGTCGCACTCGTCTCCCCCGACGAGGCCGCCCCGCACGCGGCCTTCCCCTCCGACGACCCCGTCGGCCAGACCGCTCTCGCCCTGATCCGACACCTCTCCGGCCGCCTGCACCCCGGCCGACCCGCCACCGCCGTCCCCGTCCCCGAACACGAACTGGACACCGCCCTCGACGTCCTGTGCGCCGAGGGAACCCCGGAACGGGCCGAGTGGGCCCGCACGGCCGGACCGGAGATCCCCGACCCGGACCGGCTCCGCGCGCGGGTGCTGACCCTGCTGGTCGACCTCGGCCTGCTCGTCGGCGCCCCCGGCCACCGACGGCTCACCGCCGCGGCCGCCCGCTACGGCGCCGACGTGGACGAGCGCGTCCCCCGGATCCAGGACAATGACGACAACAGCCGGACACACCCCGACGAAACGAGTGGCGCCGACCCCGGCGCGCCCGGGGTCGGCGCCGACCCCCACGGTGATCTGAGCCGCGTGGCGTCCGTGTTGCAAGCGGTGGCGAACGAGAAGGTGAGCGCGACCAGTGGTGACCCAGGAGACGAGTCAGACCCCCGGAACGGTTCCGACTGACCCGGCCAGCACCCCCCGCTACCGTCTCGAACGGGCGGGCATCCGCAACGTCTGGCAGTACGACGACCAGGTCCTCGACTTCGCCGAGGGGCGGCTGCTGCTGCGCGGCCGCAACGGCGCGGGCAAGTCCAAGGCACTGGAGATGCTGCTGCCCTTCCTGCTGGACGGGGACGTCCGCCGCCTCGACACCACCGGCACCAACCGCACCAGCCTGCGCTGGCTGATGGCCGACGGCCCCCGGACGGGCCGCGGCCCCGACCCCGAGGAGACCGGCCCCGACCTGCTGGGCGGCACGGCCCGGACCGAACCCGACGACCAGGACGAGGACCCCGACGGCACCGGCCCCGCCACGCGCCTGGGCTACCTGTGGGTCGAGTTCACCACCGCGCGGGGCGACCGCGGGCTGGACGCGGCCGGACGGGGTACCGCCCCGGAACGGGACGACCCCGCCGACGGCCCGGACACCCCGCCCCGCCACCTCACCCTCGGCGCCGCGGTCCTGGCCGTCGGCGACGCCGACCCGCGCTGCGTGTTCTTCGTCACCGAGCGCCGCGTCGGGTACGACCTGGAGCTGGTCACCGACGGCCGGCCCAAACCCGTCGACCGCCTCCGCTCCGAACTCGGCGCCGACCACTGCTTCACCAGCCCGGTCGCCTACCGGGCCCGCGTCATGAGCGCCCTCTTCGGCCTCGACGACTCCGTCCGCTACCGCAACCTCGTCCACCTGCTCTACCGCCTGCGCAGGCCCACCATCGGCGACCGCCTCGAGGCCGGGGAACTCGTCAGCGTCCTGTCCGAGGCCCTGCCGCCGATGGACGAGACCGTCCTCGACGAGGTCGCCCGCAACATCGCCGACCTCGAACAGGCCCGCGCCGAGAAGGACGCCCTCACCCGCGCCGACGCCGGGGTCGCCGACTTCCTCACCGACTACCGCGGCTACCTGGTCCACGCCCTGCGCGCCCGCGCCACCGCGGTCCGCGAGCGCCTCGACGCCTGCGCCGAGCGCACCGCCGAGGCCGACCGTCTGCGCGCCGAACTCGACGAACTCGTCACCGCCGAGGGCCGTGTCTTCGAGGAACGCGACCAGGCCCGCCGCACCCGGGACACCGCCAACGCCGACGCGGGCACCCTCGCCGCCGCCGGGGGCGGGGGAGCCACCGCCACCGACAACGAACGCCGCGCCTACGACGCCGCCATCGGCGCCTACATCCGCGCCGCCGAAGCCGCCTGGGTCGCCGCGGAACACGCCGAACGCACCGAGGACCACGCCGTGGAGCGGCTCGGCGAGGACACCAGGGCCATCGAACGCGCCCTCGACGTCCTCCGGCAGACCCACGCCGAGGCCACCCGCGCCGCCGTCGCCGCCGGGATCGACCCGGCCGCCCTCGGCCGCGTCCCCGACACCGACGCCCGCGTCCACGCCCCCCGGGAGAGCACCACCCGCGTCGACCTCCAGGGCCTGGAACAGGCCGTCGAACGGCCGCCCGTCGACGGCATCGACCTCGAGGCCCTGCGCGAGCACCTCGGCCGGCTCCACGACCGGTACACCTCGGCCGCCGCCCTCGCCGACGCCCGCACCGACGCCGCCACCCGCCTCACCGGCCTCACCACCGCCGAGGCCGCCGCCGACCGCCGCCTGGTCGCCCTCACCAGCGAGGCGGAGAGCGCCGAGGCCCACCTCGAACAGGCGCACACCCGCGAACGCGACGCCATCGCCCGCCTGCGCGAGGAGAGCGCCGACTACGCCGAGGGCGTCCGCGCCTGGGCCGCCCGCCTGCGCGACTCCAGCCACGCCCACGCCCTGGGCGAGGCCATCCACGAACTGGAGGGCAGCGTCGAACTGCCCATCAGCGAGGACCTGCGCGTCCTGGCCGCCGACGTGCCCGCCACCGTCTCCCGGCTGGCCCACGCCGCCGTCGACCCGCTCCTGGAGGAGCTGCGCGCCCGCCGCGACGTCGCCGTGGGGGAGGAGGGCCAGCTCTCCGACGAACTCCACGAACTCGCCGACCGCCGCACCCGGAGCGCCGACCACGCCCCCGAGCGCCCCGCCTGGGCCACCCACCCCCGCCCCGACGGGGAGGGCGTCCCCTTCCACCTCGCCGTCGACTTCGCCGAGACGCTCACCGACGAACAGCGAGCCGGACTCGAGGCCGCCCTGGAGGCCAGTGGACTGCTCACCGCGTGGATCCGCGCGGACGGCGCCCTCCACGACCCCGCCACCCGCGACGTCGTCCTCACCCCCGCGCGCCCCGCCAAGGGCCGCACCCTCCTCGACGCCCTCGTCCCCGTCGCCTCCCCCGACACCGGGGTCAGCCACGACACGCTGCGTACGCTGCTCTCCTCCATCGCGCTGCGCTCCGAGGCCCAGGACGCCGCCGAGGACTCCGAACCCAAGCACCGCCGCGACACTGCGGTCGCCACCGTCAGCTCCGTGTCCCTGGGCGGCGGCTGGCGCCTCGGCGTCGCCTCCGGGACACACCACAAGTCCGAGCCCGAGTTCATCGGAGAGGCCGCCCGCAAACGCGCCCGCGACCGCCAACTGGCCAACACCGAACGGCGCCGGGCCATCGCCGAGGCGCTGCTGTCCGAGGCCGGGGAGCGCCGCTGGGCCGTGGAGAGCTCCTACGCCGAACTCCTGGAGATCTCCCGCGACCTCCCCGACCCCGCCCCGCTGGTCCGCGCTTGGGCCACCCTCGACGTCGCCCGGGCCGACGTGGCCGCCGCCCGCCGCGCCCACGACATCGCCCAGACCGCCGCCGACGAGGCCCGGGCCGAACTCCTCGACATCCGCGCCCGGCTCCGCGAGGCCGCCGCCGCCCACGGAGGGGCTTCGACGCACCCGCTCCCGACCGTGCGCGCCGAACTCGACAGCACCCTGCGCGCCCTCGACCACCTGCGCGTCCTGGTCGCCACGGCGCTGCGCGACCTCGACGTCCTGGCCTGGGGCCTGGCCGACCACGAGCGCCACCTCGCCGCCTGGGGGCGCGCCCGCTCCGACCGGATCCTGGCCGAGGACGTCCGGGCCGCCGCCATCGACGACATGATCACGGTCCGCCGTCAGATCGAGCTCGGCGACCGCGCCCGCGGCGTACCCGAGGAGCAGCTCGACGTCGCCCGCGAACAGGTCCGGGCCCGGGCCGAGGAGGCCGCCGCCCGCCTGCCCGAACTCGAACGCGCGGCCCAGCGCGCCCGCGACGACCGGGTCAGCGCCGAGGCCCGCCTCGCCGCCGCCGCCCGGGAACGGGCCGAACAGGTCCGTCTGGCCCTCGCCAGTGGGGACGCGCTCGTCTCCGCCGTCACGACCGGTTCCGGGACCTGTGGCGACACCCCCGACGCCGTCCTGCTCGGCGCCGCCGGTCTCGCCGCCTGCGCGGCCGCTGACGCGCCCCTGGCCCGCTACCTCGCCGCCCGCGCCGAGAGCGCCGTTCCGGCGGACGGCGCCGACGCCCCGGCGCCCGAGGCGGCCTCCGGCGCGCCGCCCGGCCCCGACGCCCGCCTCGCCCTGCTGGAGGACTTCGTCACCCAACTGGAGGAGGGGCTCGCCGAGCAGGACGACGTCGCCGAGGTCGACGACAGCGCGATCCTCGGCAGCCGCGAGGAGCTGCGCCGCCTGCTCGCCTCGGTCGGCTGGTCCCAGACCCGCACCGAACTCAGCGAACCGCGCGGACTCAAACGGCTCACCGTCCACGACGAGGACGGCGCCCACGACGTCACCGCCTACGCGGAACGCCTCACGGCCGCCGCCGCGCGCGCCGAGGAGACCGTCGCCATCGCCGAGGAGGAGGCCTTCGAGCGGCACCTCCTCGGCGAGCTCGCCGGCCACCTCTCCCGCCAGATCGACGAGGCGCGCCGCCTCATCGCCACCATGAACGGGGTCCTCAAGGACGTCACCACCTCCGCCGGTCTCGGCGTCCGCCTGGACTGGGACCTGGCCCCCGACGCCGGGGCCGACGTGGAGGCCGTCGTCCCGCTCCTGGCCACCCCGGCCGAGAAGCGCACCCGGGTCCAGACCACCCGCCTGCGCGACGCCCTGCGCCGCTGCATCGAGGCGATCCGTCGACTCGACCCCACCGCCACCGGCGGCGCCCAGCTGCGCGCGGCCCTGGACTACCGCTCCTGGTTCGCCTTCACCGTCTACGTCACCGACAGCAGCGGCCACGAGCGCAGGCTCGGCCACCGGACCGCCCTCAGCCAGGGGGAGCAGCGGGTCGTGGCCTACCTGGTGCTGTTCGCCGCCGCGGCCGCCCAGTTCGACGCCCTCGGCGCCCACGCCCCGTGGGCGCCGCGGCTCATCCTGCTCGACGACGCGTTCGCCAAGGTCGACGAACCCACCCACGGGCGCCTGCTCGGCCTGCTCGTCGAACTCGACCTCGACTTCGTGCTGACCTCCGAACGGGTGTGGGGCTGCTTCGCCAGCGTGCCGAGCCTCAACATCTACGAGTGCCTGCGCGACCCCGACGTGCCCGGCATCGCCACCCTGCACTTCACCTGGGACGGGAGCAGGCGCAGGCTGGTCGGGGTGTGAACGGGGAGAGAACGGGGGGAAGTTCGGGCCGTACTTCCCTCTCTGTCCTAATCTGCTTGTGCAGGATCGACAACGGAGCGGGGTGGCGCAGGTGACTCGGGGACCCGAGGCGTTCGACGACCGGGGACGGCACGACCGCCATGCCCCACCGCCCGTGGACGACCCCGTCACCGAGGGGCTCCTGGACGAACTGGCGGGGTCGGGGCTGCCCGCCGAGGTCCGTTCCTGGGTCACCGCCGCCCTGTGGGGCGACGAGGCCCTGACGGCCCTGCTGAACGGCGAGCGCATGCCCGACGCCGCCCAGGGCGCCGCACCCGGACCCGAGAGGCGCCCGGCGGGCCCGGTCCGCCGCGCCTACCTCACCCGGATCCGGGTGCAGGGTTTCCGCGGCATCGGCCGCCCCGCCGAACTCACCTTCCCGCCCGGCCCCGGTCTCACGGTCATCGTGGGCCGCAACGGCTCGGGCAAGTCCAGCTTCGCCGAGGCCGCCGAGGCCGCCCTGACCGGTCGCAACCCCCGTTGGGACGCCATGCCCACCGGGTGGCGCGACGGGTGGCGCAACCTCCACTACGACGAGCGCACCGAGGCCACCGTCGACCTGCACATCGCGGGCGACGACGGCCCCACCCGGGTCAACCGGCGCTGGACCGGGGAGAGCGTGCGCTCGGCACGCGGCGAGGTGGTCCACCCGGACGGGGAGACCGCCCCGCTGCGCACCCTCGCCTGGGGCGAGCACCTCGTCCGCTACCGGCCGTTCCTGTCCTACGACGAACTCGGCCGCACCGTCACCGGGCGGGCCGCCGAACTCTACGACACCCTCACCGCCCTGTTGGGCCTCACCGGCCTCGCGGAGGCCGAACGGAGGCTGGCCCGGGTGTGCGACGGCTTGGTCAAGCGCCGTGACCGACCCTCCCGCGAACTCAGGTTCCTCCTGGAGGCGCTCCAGGACTCGGACGACCCCCGCGCCGCCCGCGCCGCCCAGCTCCTGACGGCGCCGCACCTGGACCTGGACGCGCTGCGCTCGATCGCCGCCGACGACGGCCCGAGCGACCCCGCCCTCCACACCGTCCTGCGCCGACTGCGTCGGCTCTCCGTCCCCGAACGGGTCGTGATCAACGACGTCGTCAACGAGCTCCGCGGCGCGGCGATGGAGCTCGCGATGGCCGCCGGGACCAAGGGCGACCACGCCCACGGCGTCGTCCGCCTCCTGGAACAGGCACTGGAACACCACCAGCGCCACCCCACCGAGACCACGTGCCCCACCTGTTCCGCACAGGGGGCCCTGGGCCCCGACTGGGTCCGTCGGGCGGGCGCCCAGCTCCGCACGCTGCGCGCCCAGGCCGCGCCCGCCTCCGCGGCCTACGAGCGCGCCGACGCCGCGCGCGACCAGGCGCGCTTCCTCCTGGCCCCGGCGCCCTCATGGCTGCCGCCGGAGAGCGAACTGGGACAGGTGTGGGCCCTGTGGGAGTCCGGGGCGGACATCACCGACCTCGGGGAGCTGGCCGAGCACATCGAGACGGTCGGACGCAAGCTCCGCGCCGCCGCCGTCAGCGCCCGCCGCGACGCCAGCGAGCGGCTGGAGGACCCCAGCGGAGGATGGGCGCCCCTGGCCGAGCAGCTCTCCGGGTGGCTCGACGACGCCCAGGAGGCCATCGCGGCCCGGGAGACGCTGGCCTCCGCCGAGGCCGCCCTGAACTGGCTCTCCGAGCAGGCCAGGGAGCTGCGGTCGCAGCAGTTGGGTCCGGTCGCGGCCCAGGCCGAGCAGGTGTGGTTCCGGTTGCGCCAGGAGCGCCACATCGACCTCCAGGGGATGCGTCTCATCGGCCGGGGCGCCCGGCGCAGGGTCGAGGTGGACGTGTCCGTGGACGGGGTGGAGGACCAGACCAGCGCGCCCGGTCTGCTCAGCCAGGGCGAGTTCCAGGCGCTGGCGCTGTCCATCTGCCTGCCGCGCGCCCTCGTGGACGGGAACCCCTTCGGCTTCCTCGTGCTCGACGACCCGGTCCAGGCGATGGACACCGAGACCGTCGAGGGCCTGGCCTCCGTCCTGTCGGAGGTGGGACGCCACCGGCAGCTCATCGTGTTCACGCACGACACGCGCCTGTCCGACGCCCTGCGGCGGCTCGGGCTGCCCGCCGCCATCCGCACGATCAACCGCGACGCCATGTCCAACGTGTGGGTGACGGAGGGGGACGGATGAGCCCGGGGAGCCGCCCCAGGAGAGCGGTCTGGATCACATCGACGCTCTCCACGGGCTCCGCGCGCGAGGGCGTCCCGAGCCGCGAGACCGTCTCTGCGCTGGGGTTTCTCCCCCCGGAGGGGTGGGGTGCGCGCGTGGACGGGGGCCCCGTACGGGGGCGGAGGGGATTTGATTTGGCAGACCACCCCCGAAGACCTGTATAGTCATGACCAGCGCAAGGGGGCAACGCCCCCGGGGCGGACGAGAGAAAGCCCCACAGCGCGCCCCTTTAGCTCAGTCGGCAGAGCGTCTCCATGGTAAGGAGAAGGTCTACGGTTCGATTCCGTAAAGGGGCTCCACCACTTGAAGCGGTCCGGTCCACTCAGGTGGGTGGCCGGTGGAGCGACTACCGGCCTGGCACCGGGAACGGTCAGCAGTGACCGTCCCCACCGATCGGGGCGGAGTAGCTCAGTCGGTAGAGCAAGCGGCTCATAATCGCTGTGTCGTCGGTTCAAGTCCGGCCTCCGCTACCAACCCGCTGACCCCTGAGGCCATCTCAGGGGTCGACGCGGGCCCTTTGCAGTGTTCACTGCGCACCAAGTACCGTCTCCAGCGAGAAAGGCACTCCGAAGTGGCTGCCACCGACGTGAGGCCGAAGATCACCCTGGCCTGCCAGGAGTGCAATCACCGGAACTACATCACGCGTAAGAACCGTCGGAACACCCCCGACCGTCTCGCGATCAAGAAGTTCTGCCCGAACTGCCGCAAGCACAACGAGCACCGCGAGACCCGCTGAGTCCCGTCGTGTGCCGTCGCCCGCCCGCGGGCGCGTGTGAGCGGTGGCTCCGTTCGACTTAGACTTCCGGCCCGGCGAGCGATCCGCTCGCCGGGTTGTTCGTGTGTCCGGGGCCCCTCCCCGGGCAAGGAGGACCAGGAGAGGGAGACCGTGGCGATCAACGCCGAGTACGTCGGCCGGGAGTACCCGGCGCCGGAACCCTACGAGGTGACCCGAGGCAAGATCCGCGAGTTCGCGGAGGCGATCAACGACCCCAACCCGGTCTACGTCGATCCCGGGGCGGCCAAGGCCGCCGGGTACCCCGACGTGATCGCGCCGCCCACCTTCCCCGTCATCCTGGGCATGGCCGGTTCCGCGCAGGCCGTCGCCGACCCCGACCTGGGGGTGGACTTCTCCCGCGTCGTCCACGGCGACCAGAGCTTCCACTACACCCGCCCCCTGCACGCGGGCGACGTCCTGACCGCCGTCACCCGGATCGCCGACGTCAGGACCCTCGGCGGCAACGGGATGCTCACGCTGGAGACCGTGGCCACGGCGGCCGACGGCGAGCACGTCGTCACGGCGGGCATGATGCTCGTCGTGCGCGCCTGACCAGGACCCTTCCGACGACCAGGAACGTGAGGAACGCGACCGTGAGCCTGCGCCACGCCGACGTCGAGGTCGGCACCGAACTGCCCGAGCGGACCTTCCGGGTCCGCCGCCTGGACCTGGTCCGCTACGCGGGCGCCTCGGGCGACTTCAACCCCATCCACTGGAACGAGCGCTTCGCCAAGTCCGTCGGCCTGCCCGACGTGATCGCGCACGGCATGTTCACCATGGCCGAGGCGGGGCGGGTGCTCACCGACTGGACCGGGGACCCCGGCTGCGTCGTCGACTACTCGGTGCGCTTCTCCGCGCCCGTCGTGGTTCCCGACGACGACGAGGGCGCCGAGATCACCGTCGGCGGCAAGGTGCGGGCCAAGAACGACGACGGTACCGTGAACGTGCTCCTGACGGCGCGTTCCGGCGGCGCCAAGGTACTGGCCAAGTCCACCGCCGTCGTCCGCCTGGCCTGAACGGCGGGCCCGCCCCACCACCGTGTCGCGGCGGCAGTGAAGCAGTGAGGTAGAACCCGTGTCCACACTCCCCGGAGCCCTGCTCTCCGACCACACCACGCTCGGGCTGGGCGGCCCGGCCAAGACCTTCCTCGCCGCCCGCACCACCGAGGCGCTGGTGGAGGCGGTCACCACGGCGGACCGGGACGGCGAGCCGCTCCTGGTCCTGGGCGGCGGCAGCAACCTGGTCGTCGCCGACGACGGCTTCGCGGGCACCGTCGTGCACGTCGACTCGCGCGGGGTCTTTCTCACCGAGGCCGGACGCGACCCCGAGACCGGTGAGGACGTCGTGCTGCTGCGCGCGGAGGCGGGCGTCGAGTGGGATCCGCTGGTGGAGCGCACGGTCGCCGAGGGGCTCAGCGGCATCGAGTTCCTGTCCGGGATCCCCGGCCGGGTCGGGTCCACCCCCATCCAGAACGTGGGCGCCTACGGCCAGGACGTCAGCCAGACCGTGCGCGAGGTGCTCGTCCACGACCGGCGCACGGGTGAGCGGCGCACCATGAGCAACGCCGAGTGCGGCTTCACCTACCGCGACAGCGTGTTCAAGGGCCAGGACCGCTACGTCGTGTGCGAGGTCGTCTTCGAGCTGCGCAGATCCGAGCTGAGCCGACCCATCCGCTACGCCGAGGTGGCCAGGGCCCTGGGGACCGAGGCGGGCGCCCGGGTGCCCCTGGCCAGGGCCCGGGAGACCGTTCTGGCCCTGCGCGCGGGCAAGGGCATGGTCCTGGACGCGGACGACCCCGACACGCGCAGCGCGGGGTCGTTCTTCACCAACCCCGTCGTGACCGCCGAGGAGTTCGCCGCCGTGCGCGACCGCGCGGCCGCGCGGCTCGGCCCGGACGTCGAGGTCCCCGGGCACCCGGACGGCGACGGCAACGTCAAGCTGTCCGCCGCCTGGCTGATCGACCGGGCCGGGTTCACCAAGGGGTACGGGGCCGGCCCCGCCCGGATCTCGGGCAAGCACACGCTGGCGCTGACCAACCCGGGCGGCGCGACCACGCGCGACCTGCTGGACCTGGCCCGCGAGGTGCGGTCCGGGGTCGAGGCCGCGTTCGGCGTGCGCCTGGTCAACGAACCCGTGCTGGTCGGGGTGTCCCTGTAGGGGGTGCGCCCCCGCTCCCGTGGCCGCGCCCAATTCTTGAGTTGGGCACGGCCAACTTGTTTATCAGGGGCTCCTGAAAAACAAATTCGCCGGGCGAATGAATTGCCTTTTCCCTTTGTTTTGATAAAGTCGTGTTCGTCGAAGGGGAGTAGTCCCCAATGCGTGCGATCGACACACTGGCCGCCCGGCGGCCCGGTCGCACGAGCCCGTCACGGCGGTGGATGAACAGCCACCACGCAGGTTCCGGCCAGGGCGGACGAGACCTTTGACCCGGTAGGAAACGACCGGGTTGAAGGGGCGTTCCCTGCTTCCTTCTGCCCGAAACCCTCGGTCGGAGGAGGACGTGTGACGGCATTTCTCACGGGTCTGGCTGTGAGCAGCATCGCCATTCTCGTCGCGGAGATGGGCGACAAGACCCAATTGGTGGCGATGTCCCTGGCGACCCGTTACCGCGCCCGCACGGTCATCCTCGGCATCACCGCGGCCACCGCCGTCGTCCACGCGGGCAGCGTCCTGCTGGCCGAGGTCCTGGGGTCCGGTATCCCCACCGACTGGCTGACCTTCACGGCCGGGCTCGCCTTCGTCGTCTTCGGGTTCTGGACCCTGCGCGGGGACGAGATGACCGCCAGGGACGAGGAGCGCGCCGCCTCCCGGCGGATCCGTTCCGGCCTGCTCACCGTGTTCGTGGTGTTCCTCGCCGCCGAACTCGGGGACAAGACCATGCTCGCCACCGTCACCGTCGGCACCCAGTACCACTGGCTGGCGGTCTGGATCGGCTCGACGGTCGGCATGGTGGCGGCGGACGCCGTCGCCATCGTGCTCGGCGCGGTCCTCGGCAGGAAGCTCCCCGAACAGGCCGTCCGCAGGGGCGCCGCGGCCCTGTTCTTCGCCGCGGGGGCGGCCATGACCGGCCAGGGAGCCTGGCTCCTGCTGAGCTGAACCGGCCCCGGGGCCGGCTCAGACCGGGTCGCCCTCCGGAGGCGCCGCCAGCCACGCGTCGATCCCCGCCAGGAGGTCCTTGCGCACGGCCTCCGGGGCGCCCGATCCCCGTACCGACATCCGCGCCAGCTCGGCGAGCTCGGCGTCGGAGAAGCCGAACACCTCCCGCGCGATCCGGTACTGCTCGACCAGGCGCGGCCCGAACAGCAGCGGGTCGTCGGTGCCCAGGGCGATCTGCACCCCCGAGTCGAAGAGTCTGCGCAGCGGCAGGTGCTCCAGCCTCTCGAACACCCCCAGCCCGACGTTCGAGGTCGGGCAGATCTCCAGCGTCACGCCCTGGGTGGCGATCCGCTCCACCAGGTGCGGGTCCTCCACCGCGCGCACGCCGTGCCCCACCCGGTCGGCCCTGAGGTCGTCCAGGCACTCGCGCACGCTGCGCGGCCCCAGGAGTTCCCCGCCGTGCGGCGCCGACAGCAGCCCCGCGCGCCGGGCGATCCGGAAGGCGGCCTCGAACTCGCGCGCCCGCCCCCGGCGCTCGTCGTTGTTCAGGCCGAAGGACACCACCCCCCGGCCCACGTACTGCCGGGCCAGCCGGGCCAGCGCCCGGGCGTCCATCGGGTGGCGCGTACGGTTGGCGGCCACCATCAGGCCGATCGGGACGCCCGTGTCCCGCTCGGCGGCGCGCGCGGCGTCCAGGATGAGTTCCAGGGTGGCGGTCAGGCCGTCGAACAGGGCGGCGTACCCGCTCGGATCCACCTGGATCTCCAGCCACCCCGACCCCGCGGCCCGCTCGTCCTCGGCCGCCTCGCGCAGCAGCCGGTGGACGTCCTCGGGCCTGCGCAGGACCGAGCGGGCGATGTCGTAGAGGCGCTGGAAGCGGAACCAGCCGCGTTCGTCCGTGGCGCGCAGTCTGGGCGGCCACTCGTCGACCAGGGCCTGGGGGAGGTGGATCCCGTGCTCCCCCGCGAGTTCCACGAGGGTCGAGTGGCGCATCGATCCGGTGAAGTGCAGGTGCAGGTGTGCCTTGGGCAGCCGGTCCAACCGGCGGGCGCTGGTCGGTGTCTCCATGACGCAATGCTGCCGCAAACCGCGCACGCGTGGTACCGGGACCCGAAGACCGGACGGGAAACACCGGTCGAACGCGAACGCGGGAGCGCCCCCGACCGCGGTCGGGGGCGCTCCCGCCGATCCGTTCGGGCGCCGCCGGGGTTCCGGGGACGAGCCGGGCCGCCAGCGAGGAACGGGCGTCAGGCGAGGACGAGGACGGAGAGTCCCCGGCTCCTCACGCGCCAGGACACGGGCCGAGGCGGAGCGGGGCCCGAAGCGGGCACGTCTACTCGGCCTCGGCCAGCAGCTTCTGGATGCGGCTCACGCCCTCGACGAGGTCCTCGTCGCTGAGCGCGTAGGACAGCCGGAGGTAGCCGGGGGTGCCGAAGGCCTCACCGGGCACGACCGCGACCTCGGCCTCCTCCAGGATCAGCTCGGCCAGCTCGGTGGAGGTGCTCGGCCGCCGGCCGCGGATCTCCCTGCCGAGGACGCCCTTGACGGACGGGTAGGCGTAGAAGGCGCCCTGCGGCTCCGGGCAGACCACGCCGTCGATCTCGTTGAGCATCCGGACGATGGTCCTGCGGCGGCGGTCGAAGGACTCGCGCATCGTGTCGACGGCGGACAGGTCACCGGAGACGGCGGCGATCGCGGCGGCCTGCGAGACGTTGGCGACGTTGGAGGTGGCGTGCGACTGGAGGTTGCCCGCGGCCTTGACCACGTCCTTGGGGCCGATGATCCACCCCACGCGCCAGCCGGTCATGGCGTAGGTCTTGGCCACGCCGTTGACGATGACGGTGCGGTCGGCCAGCTCGGGCACCTCGACGGGGATCGAGGAGAACTCGGCGTCGCCGTAGACGAGGTGCTGGTAGATCTCGTCGGTCAGCACCCACAGGTCGTGTTCGAGGGCCCACCGGCCGATCGCGCGTACCTGCTCGCGCGGGTAGACGGCGCCCGTCGGGTTGGACGGGGAGACGAACACCAGGACCTTGGTGCGCTCGGTGCGCGCGGCCTCCAGCTGCTCGACGCTGGCCAGGTAGCCGGTGGTCTCGTCGGTGGTGACGTACACCGGGACGCCGCCCGCGAGCTTGATGGACTCGGGGTAGGTGGTCCAGTAGGGGGCCACGATGATGACCTCGTCCCCCGGGTCGAGCAGGGCGGCGAAGGACTCGTAGATGGCCTGCTTGCCGCCGTTGGTCACCAGGACCTGGGAGGGCTCGACCCGGTACCCGGAGTCGCGGGCGGTCTTCTCGGCGATGGCCTTCTTCAGCTCGGGGAGGCCCCCGGCCGGGGTGTAGCGGTGGAAGCGCGGCTCGCGGGCCGCCTCGACGGCGGCCTCGACGATGTAGTCGGGGGTCGGGAAGTCCGGCTCTCCGGCCCCGAAGCCGATGACGGGGCGCCCCTCCGCCTTCATGGCCTTGGCCTTCGCGTCGACGGCGAGGGTGGCCGACTCGGAGATAGCGCTGATACGTGCAGAGACTCGCGGTCGCTCAGTCATGCCTCCATGGTGTCACGTGCCCCCGACCGCGGTGCCGGGGGAGGGTACAGGCCGGGCGCGGGGCCGGTGCGCCGGGGTGGGCCGGAGGGGCGCGGTTTGGCCTCCGCGCGCCCAGGGCATACACTCGTTCGCGCCGACCGGCCGACGGCGGGACGGCCCCGCGGACAAGCGGGGTGCGGACCCGGTTCGGACCGGCTATGGTGGGGAACGCAGTTTCCGCTCAAGGGCAGTGGCTCAATTGGCAGAGCACCGGTCTCCAAAACCGGCGGTTGGGGGTTCGAGTCCCTCCTGCCCTGCACGAACGCGCGGTGTGGCGGCCTGGTGGCCGCCGCACCGCGCGGGGTATACGGAACTACGGGGATGACCAGCAGCCCGCGACCCTAAGGACCCCAGGTGACCCAGACTGACGCCGACGCCAAGCCCGACAAGGAGCCCAAGCGTCGTACCGGTCCTGTGACCTTCACCAAGCAGGTCGTCGGAGAGCTGCGCAAGGTCCGCTGGCCCACGCGCCGCGAGCTGGTCACGTACACCATCGTCGTCCTGGTGTTCGTCGTCCTCGTCCTGAGCTACGTCTCACTCCTCGACTTCGTCTTCGCCGAGCTCACCACCTGGCTCTACGCCGGATTCAGCCCCGAGGGCGAGTTCCAGTCCCTGCCGATGTGGACCAGCATCGCCACCGGCGGCCTCGCCGTCATCCTCGGCGCGATGGGGCTCATGCGCAGCAAGGGCGACTGAGGCCCTCTCCCGACGATCCCCGGCCCCGGACCGGGTTCGCGTCGCGACCGCGGCACGGTCGCCGCCCGCGTCGCCCCGTGCCTGGTCCCATCCCGGGCGCGGAGACCGTAAGCTGGCAGGACGGGGTTCGACGTCGACCGCTGTCCGGTGCGCGTCGACCCGCAGTAGCGCATCCGACGAGAGAAAGAGCAGCCGTGTCCGAGTCCCCACTGACCCCTGACGACTTCCCCGAAGAGGAGCCGGGTCAGCCGTCGGAGGAAGAGGCCGGCCCGGCGGGCGAGCTGTCCGAGGACACGGCCGAGCGGGCCGACACCGACAGCCCGGAGCTGACCGGCGACGCCGACGAGGCCGACGAGGCCGACGAGGAGGCCGAGCAGGAGCCCGAGCTCCCCAAGCTCGACCCCGTCGAGGAGTTCCGG
This sequence comes from Nocardiopsis sp. FIRDI 009, assembly GCF_003386285.1. Classification (GTDB taxonomy): domain Bacteria; phylum Actinomycetota; class Actinomycetes; order Streptosporangiales; family Streptosporangiaceae; genus Nocardiopsis. The sequence goes on along the minus strand of NZ_QPNC01000023.1, from coordinate 77,523 downwards.
AACGAGCTGATCCTGCTTCCCGGCGACTGGTACGTCGTGCACACCTACGCCGGGTACGAGAAGCGGGTCAAGGCCAACGTCGAGAGCCGCACCCAGTCGCTCAACATGGAGGACTACATCTTCCAGGTCGAGGTGCCCGAGCACGAGGTCACCGAGGTCAAGAGCGGCAAGCGCCAGCAGGTCACCGAGAAGGTCCTGCCCGGCTACGTGCTCGTCCGCATGGACCTGACCGACGAGTCCTGGTCGGCCATCCGCAACACCCCGGGCGTGACCGGCTTCGTCGGCCTGTCCAACAAGCCCGCCCCGCTCAGCCTCACCGAGGTCGCCAAGCTCCTGGCGCCCGAGCCCGAGGAGGAGCCGGAGGAGGAGCGCAAGGCCAAGGCCGCCGCCGGTGTCGGCGAGGTCCGCTCCGACGTGGCCTACGAGGTCGGCGAGTCCGTCACCGTCATGGAGGGTCCGTTCGCGACCCTGCCCGCCACGGTCAGCGAGATCAACCCGGACACCCAGAAGCTCAAGGTGCTCGTGTCGATCTTCGGCCGCGAGACCCCGGTCGAGCTCTCCTTCAACCAGGTCGCCAAGATCTGAACCGTCCGGGCAGTGACCCGGTCGACGTAGACTTGGTGGGTCCGCCTCCGGGCGGACCCACTCTTGTGCTCCGCCCACGGCAGGGCGGGGACCAGCACACATCGCACATCAGGCAAAGGACCCGATATGCCTCCGAAGAAGAAACTGGCCGCACTCGTCAAGGTGCAGCTCCCCGCCGGTCAGGCCACCCCGGCGCCGCCCGTCGGTACCGCCCTCGGTCCGCACGGCGTCAACATCATGGACTTCTGCAAGCAGTACAACGCTGCTACGGAGGGCCAGCGCGGCAACGTCATCCCCGTAGAGATCTCCATCTACGAGGACCGCTCCTTCAGCTTCGTCACCAAGACGCCCCCGGCGCCGAAGCTGATCCTCAAGGCCGCCGGCCTGGACAAGGCCGCCACCGACCCGGGTCGCAGCACGGCCGGTTCGATCACCGCCGAGCAGGTCCGCGAGATCGCGCAGACCAAGCTGCCCGACCTCAACACCGACGACATCGAGGCCGCCGCCAAGATCGTCGCCGGCACCGCCCGCTCGATGGGCATCGAGGTCAAGTAGCTCCCCGCAGCGGGGCTCCGGGCCGACGTCCGGGCCGCGTGGGGTGCTCGTCGTCAAGAACCGACAGTGGCAGGGCCAGGCGCTGGCCCATCGACCACACGTTCCACAGGAGAACAGCGTGAAGCGCAGCAAGAACCACCGCAAAGCCAGCGAGCTGGTGAACCGTGACAAGCTCTACAGCCCCGCCGAGGCCGTGAAGCTCGCCAAGGAGACCGCCAGCGTGAAGTTCGACGCGACCGTCGAGGTCGCCCTGCGTCTGGGTGTCGACCCGCGCAAGGCCGACCAGATGGTCCGCGGCACCGTGAACCTGCCGAACGGCACCGGTAAGACCGCCCGGGTCCTGGTCTTCGCGACCGGTGAGCGTGCGGAGCAGGCTCGCGCCGCTGGCGCCGACTACGTCGGTGACGACGACCTCGTCCAGGAGGTCCAGAACGGCTTCCTCGACTTCGACGCCGTCGTCGCGACCCCGGACCTCATGGGCAAGGTCGGCCGCCTCGGCCGCGTGCTCGGTCCGCGTGGTCTCATGCCCAACCCCAAGACGGGCACCGTCACCCCGGACGTGGCCAAGGCCGTGACCGACATCAAGGGCGGCAAGATCGAGTTCCGCGTCGACCGCCACGGCAACCTGCACTTCATCATCGGCAAGACGTCCTTCGACGACGCCAAGCTGGTGGAGAACTACCAGGCCGCCATCGACGAGGTGAACCGCCTCAAGCCGTCCGCCGCCAAGGGGCGCTACATCAAGAAGGCCGTGGTCACCACGACCATGGGCCCGAGCATCCCGCTCGAAGCCTGATCACGGGCGCCCGAACGGCCTACAGCCGAACGGCCCCCGGTTCCCGCTCGGGAACCGGGGGCCGTCGTCGTGCCGGAGAGCCGAGGCCGACTACTGGTCGGTGATCTGGTCCTCGGAGGGCATCTCGAAGGAGGTCTCGCCCAGGGCGGAGAAGACGATCGAGACGTCGGAGACGTCGTCGGCGAAGTCCATGCGCATCGGGAAGCCGTCGTCGGCGATCCAGAGGGAGATGTTCATGGCGCCTTCGAGGGAGCCGCCGGTGAGCTTGTTCAGGGCGCTCCGCTGCTCCTCGGGGAGGGCGTCGATCTCCTCACCGGTGAGCGAGCCGTCGACACGGGTGGTCCCGACGCCGTTGATCTCCTCGCTCCCGGCCTCCTCGAACGTCTCGATTCCGGCGACCACCCCGGCGATGTCGGAGAGGTCCGAGGCGTCGAACGTGTTCTCCGGGGAGGGGGCGCCCTCCATGCCGCTGGCGCCGCGCGCCCACTCGGTGGGCACGTCGAGATTGCCGTTGTGGTTGGACACGAGCGGCTCGCCCTCGGCGGGGATGATGAAGATCGAGGTGCCGAGCTCCTCCGCGGTCAGGTCCGAGCTCTCACCGCTGAGTTCGGCCAGGCCCAGGAACATCTCACCGAGGTCCGGCATGACCATGGTGACCTGCACGGCCTCCGGGTCGTCCATGACCTCGTAGGTCATCGTGACCTCCGAGTCCCCGAATTCGGGGTCGGTCGTGGTCACGGCGATGTCCATCGTGTAGTTGTCGACCTCCTCGGTGGTCGAGGCGAGGTCGGCGAGGAGGCTCAGGACGCCTCCGCCCTCGCCCTCCTCCGCGGCCGCGTCGGTGGTCTCCTCGGGCTCCGCGGGCTCGTCACCACCGCAGGCGGCGAGGGACAGGGTCAGGGCGCCGGCGGCGAAGAAAGCCGGCACACGGGTCTTCATGTGGGTGGATACCTTCTCGGTCGGGGGAAGAGAACTCGTCGGGGCGGACACGCCCGAAGCGTCATACTGGCATGCGGGTATGACGTTCCGGACGTTCGCCGACGTTTGTTACTGGGACGTTGTCCCACCTTTCCGGGGTTTCGTGAGGTGCGTCACCCTGCGGGAGCGTCCGTCGCCCGGGAATCCGTTCCCGGCATCCCTCCGGCTCCTGTAGCATGGGTACTTGCCGAAGACCGCTGGTCGTCACCCGAACGGGTGACCTAAGGACCCATCCGCGATGGGCGCCCGCGCAGGTGTCACCAGAGCTTTCCCGTTCCGGGCGCGTCCTGACGCCCCGCGGACGCGGTCGTGCCCCGTGCGCCTGGCGCTCGGGGCTTTTTCTCGTGCTGACGCCGATCGCATGAGTCCTTGGGGACCAACCAGCGTTCACTGTTGGAAGGAGTCCCATGGCGAGGCCGGACAAGGCAGCCGCGGTCGCCGAACTCACGGAGGAACTCCGTGAGTCGAACGGCGCCGTGCTGGCGGAATACCGGGGACTCACTGTGGCCGGGCTCAACGAGCTCCGCCGCAGCCTCGGCCAGAACGCGCGTTTCCGCGTCGTGAAGAACACGCTGACCAAGATCGCCGTGAGCGAGGCCGGGGTCGACGAGAAGGTCAAGGACCTGCTCGAGGGCCCCACCGCCGTCGCCTTCATCCGCGGCGATGTGGTCGAGGCCGCCAAGAGCCTGCGTGACTTCGCGAAGGCGAACGAGCCCCTGGTGATCAAGGGCGGCGTCATCGACGGCAGGTCGATGTCCGCCGACGAGGTCACCAAGCTGGCCGACCTGGAGTCCCGCGAGGTGCTTCTCTCGAAGATGGCCGGTGCGCTCAAGGCCAAGCAGGGCCAGGCCGCCGCCGTCTTCCAGGCGCTCCCGACCAAGGCTGCGCGTCTCGCGCAGGCCCTGGCGGACAAGCGCTCCGAGGAAGCCGCCTAGACAACCTGTTTTCCGGCGGATGTCGACGTCATCCGCCTCATGGCTCGCACGTGGCGCCGACGGGCGCGCGTGTCCGTAGAGAAAGAGAGATCGCATCATGGCGAAGCTCAGCAACGAGGACCTGCTGGCCGCGTTCGAGGAGATGACCCTCCTCGAGCTGTCCGAGTTCGTGAAGCTGTTCGAGGAGAAGTTCGACGTCGAGGCCGCCGCTCCGGCCGCCGTCGTCGCCGCCGCTCCGGGCGCCGGTGGCGGTGCCGCCGAGGCCGAGCCCGAGAAGGACGAGTTCGACGTCATCCTCGAGTCCGCCGGTGACAAGAAGATCCAGGTCATCAAGGAGGTCCGCGGCCTCACGAGCCTGGGCCTGAAGGAGGCCAAGGACCTGGTCGACAACGCTCCGAAGCCGCTGCTCGAGGGCGTCAACAAGGAGGCCGCTGACAAGGCCAAGGCCGCCCTGGAGGGCGCCGGCGCCACCGTCACCCTCAAGTAGTCCCACGCGGGCCGTACGGGCCCGCTGGCACCCGCGGCGCGGCCGTTCCTCCTCCGGGAGGGGCGGCCGCGCCGTCGTGTGTCCGGGGTCCTGTGGCGGGGACGGCCCCTTCCCCGCCCTCGGCGCCGTGTCCGATCCCTTCCCGGGGGTGAGGTGTGCGAAGCTGGGTCGGCGGTGGGACGGGGATCCGCGTGTGCGAACTGTCCGGCGGACGCGATAATCTCCCGTCCCGGGATTCTTGACGGGCCCGGGGGAGAGTGTTTACCCGACCTGGGCGGGGGAACTCTTCCGGGTGTCCGACGGCTCGTACCCCCCTCGGGGCCGGGGCGGGCGCGCTGGACCACCCGTGCGGTCCCGGCGGGTGCCCGGGGACGGAATCCGGGGTCGTGTTCCGCGCCCGGGACGGTGTCCGGGCTTGACGGATCGCCCGCCAGGGGTGATCCTGCCGGTGTCGTGAGTGGCGCCGTGGACCGTGAGTGGACAGCGGTGTGGTGTTCGGCTACACTGCTCTTTTGCGCTGCCCTTTGGTGATCCCTGTGTCGGTGTACGGCTTCCGCCATCCCGTTTTCGTCTGGACACGGTAGCCCGTTCCCGCTCGTTGTGACCGTCTCAACCGTGTTGCGGCGGTCCTCCCGTGACGGATCGTCTGGCGTGCGCGCTTCAACCGCCACAAGCCTTCGGAAGGACCCCTGTTGGCAGCCTCGCGCAACGCCTCCGCTAACGCCCTTGGTCCGCACCGCGTTTCGTTCGCCCGTATTCAGGAACCTCTCGAGGTCCCGAACCTGCTCGCCCTGCAGACCGAGTCGTTCGACTGGCTGCTGGGCAACGAGAAGTGGAAGACCCGGGTCGAGACGGCCCGAAACGCTGGCCGCAAGGACGTTCCGGAGCAGTCAGGTCTCGAAGAGATCTTCGAGGAGATCAGTCCGATCGAGGACTTCTCGGGCACGATGTCGCTGTCGTTCCGCGATCATCGGTTCGAGCCGCCCAAGTACTCCGAAGAGGAGTGCAAGGACAAGGACATGACCTTCTCCGCCCCGATGTTCGTCACGGCGGAGTTCATCAACAACGACACCGGTGAGATCAAGAGCCAGACGGTGTTCATGGGCGACTTCCCGCTCATGACCGCCAAGGGCACCTTCATCATCAACGGCACCGAGCGCGTCGTCGTGTCCCAGCTGGTCCGCTCCCCGGGCGTGTACTTCGACCGGTCGGTCGACAAGAGCTCGGACAAGGACCTCTTCGGCTGCAAGGTCATCCCGTCCCGCGGCGCCTGGCTGGAGTTCGAGGTCGACAAGCGCGACTTCGTCGGTGTGCGTATCGACCGCAAGCGCAAGCAGGGCGTCACCGTCCTGCTCAAGGCGCTGGGCTGGACCACCGACCAGATCCTCGAGCGCTTCGGCCAGTACGAGTCCATCCGCAACACGCTGGAGAAGGACCCGACCGCGGGTACCGACGACGCGCTGCTGGACATCTACCGCAAGCTGCGTCCGGGGGAGCCGCCCACGAAGGAGTCGGCCCAGGCGCTGTTGGAGAACCTCTACTTCAACCCCAAGCGCTACGACCTGGCCAAGGTCGGCCGCTACAAGATCAACAAGAAGCTCGGTCTGGAGACCGACTACACCCAGGGCACCCTCACCGAAGAGGACATCGTCTCCACCATCGACTACCTCGTGCGCCTGCACGCTGGCGAGGTCGAGCGCGAGACGGCCATCGGCGTCCGCCCCGTCGAGACCGACGACATCGACCACTTCGGCAACCGGCGCCTGCGCACGGTCGGCGAGCTCATCCAGAACCAGGTCCGCCTGGGCCTGGCCCGTATGGAGCGCGTCGTCCGCGAGCGGATGACCACCCAGGACGTCGAGGCGATCACGCCGCAGACCCTGATCAACATCCGCCCCGTCGTGGCCTCCATCAAGGAGTTCTTCGGCACCTCGCAGCTGTCCCAGTTCATGGACCAGACCAACCCGCTGGCGGGTCTGACCCACAAGCGCCGCCTCTCGGCGCTGGGCCCGGGCGGTCTGTCCCGTGAGCGCGCGGGCTTCGAGGTCCGTGACGTCCACGCCTCCCACTACGGCCGGATGTGCCCGATCGAGACCCCCGAGGGTCCCAACATCGGTCTGATCGGCTCCCTGGCCGCCTACGGCCGGGTCAACTCCTTCGGGTTCGTCGAGACCCCGTACCGCCGCGTGGTCGACGGTCGCATCACCGACCAGGTCGACTACCTCACCGCGGACGAGGAGGACCGGTACGTCATCGGCCAGGCCAACACGCCGATCAACCCGGACGGCACCTTCGCCGAGTCCCACGTCCTGGTGCGCCGCAAGGGCGAGGAGTTCGAGCAGGTCCGCTCGGACGAGGTCGACTACATGGACGTGTCGCCGCGCCAGATGGTGTCGGTCGCCACCGCCATGATCCCCTTCCTGGAGCACGACGACGCCAACCGCGCGCTCATGGGCTCCAACATGCAGCGCCAGGCCGTGCCGCTGCTGCGGGCCGAGGCGCCCTACGTCGGCACCGGCATGGAGTACCGCGCCGCCACCGACGCCGGCGAGGTCATCCTCGCGGAGAAGGCCGGTGTGGTCGAGGACGTCACCGCCGACTACGTCACCGTGATGGCCGACGACGGCACCCGCAAGACCTACCGCCTGGGCAAGTTCCAGCGCTCCAACCAGGGCACCTGCTTCAACCAGCGGCCGATCGTGCACGAGGGCCAGCGGGTCGAGGAGGGCCAGGTCCTGGCGGACGGCCCGTCCACCGACCAGGGTGAGATGTCGCTGGGCAAGAACCTGCTCGTGGCGTACATGTCCTGGGAGGGCCACAACTACGAGGACGCGATCATCCTCTCCCAGCGTCTGGTGCAGGACGACGTCCTCTCCTCGATCCACATCGAGGAGCACGAGGTCGACGCCCGTGACACCAAGCTGGGCCCGGAGGAGATCACCCGCGAGATCCCCAACGTCAGCGAGGAGGTCCTGGCCGACCTCGACGACCGGGGCATCATCCGGATCGGCGCCGAGGTCGTCGACGGCGACATCCTCGTCGGCAAGGTGACCCCCAAGGGTGAGACCGAGCTGACCCCGGAGGAGCGCCTGCTGCGCGCCATCTTCGGCGAGAAGGCCCGCGAGGTCCGCGACACCTCCCTGAAGGTCCCGCACGGCGAGACCGGCAAGGTCATCGGCGTCCGCGTGTTCAGCCGTGAGGACGGCGACGAGCTCGCCCCGGGCGTCAACGAGATGGTCCGCGTCTACGTCGCCCAGAAGCGCAAGATCACCGACGGCGACAAGCTCGCCGGCCGGCACGGCAACAAGGGCGTCATCGCCAAGATCCTGCCCCAGGAGGACATGCCCTTCCTGGAGGACGGCACGCCGGTCGACATCATCCTCAACCCGCTGGGCGTCCCCGGCCGTATGAACGTCGGCCAGGTCCTGGAGGTCCATCTGGGCTGGCTGGCCAAGAACGGCTGGAAGGTCGACGGGCTCGACGAACCGTGGAAGCAGTCGCTCCACGAGATCGGGGCCTCCGAGGCCGAGCCCGACTCCAACGTGGCCACCCCGGTCTTCGACGGCCTGCGCGGTGACGAGCTCAGCGGCCTGATCCAGTCGGTCCGTCCCAACAAGGACGGCAACCGCCTGATCAACGAGGACGGCAAGGCGCGGCTGTTCGACGGCCGCACCGGTGAGCCGTTCGCCGAGCCGATCTCCGTCGGCTACAAGTACATCCTGAAGCTCCACCACCTCGTGGACGACAAGATCCACGCGCGCTCCACCGGCCCGTACTCGATGATCACCCAGCAGCCGCTGGGCGGTAAGGCGCAGTTCGGCGGTCAGCGCTTCGGTGAGATGGAGGTCTGGGCGCTGGAGGCGTACGGCGCCGCCTACGCGCTCCAGGAGCTGCTCACCATCAAGTCCGACGACGTGGTGGGCCGGGTCAAGGTCTATGAGGCCATCGTCAAGGGCGAGAACATCCCCGAGCCGGGCATCCCTGAGTCCTTCAAGGTGCTCATCAAGGAGATGCAGTCGCTCTGTCTGAACGTGGAGGTGCTGTCCAGTGACGGTATGTCCATCGAGATGCGGGACAGCGACGAGGACGTCTTCCGCGCGGCGGAAGAGCTGGGAATCGACCTGGGTCGGCGTGAGCCGAGCAGTGTCGAAGAGGTCTAACTTCCGCGATCTTCGAGAGCAGGGGACGAATTAAGTGCTCGACGTCAACTTCTTCGACGAGCTGCGCATTGGCCTGGCCACGGCCGACGACATCCGCCAGTGGTCGCACGGCGAGGTCAAGAAGCCCGAAACCATCAACTACCGGACCCTCAAGCCCGAGAAGGACGGCCTCTTCTGCGAGAAGATCTTCGGTCCGACCCGGGACTGGGAGTGCTACTGCGGCAAGTACAAGCGCGTCCGCTTCAAGGGCATCATCTGTGAGCGCTGCGGCGTCGAGGTGACCCGTGCCAAGGTGCGCCGTGAGCGGATGGGCCACATCGAGCTGGCCGCGCCCGTCACGCACATCTGGTACTTCAAGGGCGTGCCCTCCCGTCTGGGCTACCTGCTGGACCTGGCGCCGAAGGATCTCGAGAAGATCATCTACTTCGCCGCCTACATGGTCACGTGGGTGGACACGGAGGCCCGTGAGCGCGACCTGCAGTCCCTGGAGGCGCGGATCTCGGTCGAGAAACAGCACCTGGAGCAGCGCCGCGACTCCACCATCGAGGAGCGCCACCGCAAGCTCGAGGCCGACCTGGCCGAGCTGGAGGAGCAGGGCGCCAAGGGCGACGCCCGCCGCAAGGTGCGCGAGAGCGCCGAGCGCGAGATGCGCCAGCTGCGCGACCGGGCCCAGCGCGAGATCGACCGCCTCGACGAGGTCTGGAACCGCTTCAAGAACCTCAAGGTCCAGGACCTCGAGGGCGACGAGATGCTCTACCGCGAGATGCGGGACCGCTTCGGGAAGTACTTCCGCGGCGGCATGGGCGCCCAGGCCATCCAGGACCGGCTCTCCAACTTCGAGCTGGACCAGGAGGCGGAGAAGCTCCGCGAGACCATCCGCACCGGCAAGGGCCAGAAGAAGGCCCGCGCCCTCAAGCGGCTCAAGGTCGTCTCGGCGTTCCTCAACACCACCAACAGCCCCATGGGCATGGTGCTCGACTGCATCCCGGTCATCCCGCCGGACCTGCGTCCGATGGTGCAGCTGGACGGTGGCCGCTTCGCGACCTCCGACCTCAACGACCTGTACCGCCGGGTGATCAACCGGAACAACCGCCTCAAGAGACTGCTCGATCTCGGCGCGCCCGAGATCATCGTCAACAACGAGAAGCGGATGCTCCAGGAGGCCGTCGACGCCCTGTTCGACAACGGCCGCCGCGGCCGTCCGGTCACCGGTCCGGGCAACCGTCCGCTCAAGTCGCTGTCCGACATGCTCAAGGGCAAGCAGGGCCGCTTCCGGCAGAACCTGCTCGGTAAGCGCGTCGACTACTCCGGCCGTTCGGTCATCGTCGTCGGTCCGCAGCTGAAGCTGCACCAGTGCGGTCTGCCCAAGCAGATGGCCCTGGAGCTGTTCAAGCCGTTCGTGATGAAGCGCCTGGTCGACCTGAACCACGCGCAGAACATCAAGAGCGCCAAGCGGATGGTGGAGCGGTCCCGCCCGGTCGTGTGGGACGTCCTCGAAGAGGTCATCACCGAGCACCCGGTGCTGCTCAACCGTGCTCCGACGCTGCACCGCCTGGGCATCCAGGCCTTCGAACCGCAGCTGGTCGAGGGCAAGGCCATCCAGATCCACCCGCTCGTCTGCACGGCGTTCAACGCCGACTTCGACGGTGACCAGATGGCCGTGCACCTGCCGCTGTCCGCCGAGGCCCAGGCCGAGGCGCGGCTGCTGATGCTGGCCACGAACAACATCCTCAAGCCGTCCGACGGCAAGCCCGTGACCATGCCCACCCAGGACATGATCATCGGTCTGTACTACCTGACGACGGAGAAGGCCGGAGCCAAGGGCGAGGGGCGGGCGTTCCTCTCCCCGGCCGAGGCGATCATGGCCTACGACCTGGGCGACCTCGACCTCCAGGCCAAGATCCGGCTGCGGATCGCCGACGGCGCTCCCGCGCCCAAGGACTGGACCCCGCCGGAGGACTGGCAGCCGGGTGAGCCCTACACCCTGGAGACGACGCTGGGCCGGTACCTCTTCAACGAGACCACCCCGGTCGACTACCCGTACGTCAACTTCCAGGTGGGCAAGAAGCAGATCTCGGCGCTGGTCAACGACCTGGCCGAGAACTACCCCAAGGTCCAGGTCGCCACGACCCTGGACGCCCTGAAGGACGCCGGTTACCGCTGGGCCACCCGGTCCGGTCTGACCATCGGTATCGAGGACGTCGTCGCGCCTCCGGCCAAGACGGAGATCCTCGAGGGCTACGAGCGCAAGGCCGACAAGATCCAGCGCGAGTTCGACCGCGGTCTCATCACCGACGACGAGCGCCGTCAGGAACTCACCGAGGTGTGGACCCAGGCCACCGCCGAGGTCGCCCGGAACATGGAGGACAACTTCCCCGCCGACAACCCGGTGTGGATGATGGTCCAGTCCGGCGCCCGCGGTAACCCGATGCAGGTGCGTCAGATCGCCGGTATCCGCGGTCTGGTCTCCAACACCAGGGGTGAGACGATCCCGCGCCCGATCAAGTCCTCCTACCGCGAGGGCCTGTCCGTCCTGGAGTACTTCATCTCCACGCACGGTCAGCGCAAGGGTCTGGCCGACACCGCCCTGCGTACCGCCGACTCGGGTTACCTGACCCGTCGTCTGGTGGACGTCGCGCAGGACGTCATCGTCCGCGAGGTCGACTGCGGCACCGACCGCTCGCTCTGGCACGAGATCGGTGAGAAGACCGCCTCCGGCGCCGTCGTGCGCAAGCACAACGTCGAGAACACCGGTTTCGGTCGCACCCTCGCCGAGGACGTCGTGGACGCGGACGGCAACGTCATCCTGCCCGCGCTCACCGACACCTCCGAGCAGAACATCGACAAGCTGGTCGCGGCGGGCATCACCCGCGTGCGCATCCGCTCGTCGCTCACCTGTGAGGCGAAGATCGGTGTGTGCTCCACCTGCTACGGCCGCTCCATGGCGACCGGCAAGCCGGTGGACGTCGGTGAGGCGATCGGTATCATCGCGGCCCAGTCCATCGGTGAGCCCGGTACCCAGCTGACCATGCGGACCTTCCACATGGGTGGTTCGGCTGGTCAGGACATCACCCACGGTCTGCCCCGTGTCCAGGAGCTCTTCGAGGCCCGCATCCCCAAGGGCGTGGCCCCGATCTCCGAGATGGAGGGCCGGATCCGGATCGACGACACGGAGAAGAGCCGTAAGATCGTCGTCATCCCGGACGACGGCTCGGACGAGATCGCCTACCCGGTGCCGATGCGCGCCCAGCTCCTGGTCAGCGACGACGACCACGTGTCGGTCGGCCAGCAGTTGATCCAGGGTGCGATCAACCCGCACGAGGTCCTCCGCATCCAGGGCCCGCGCGCGGTGCAGCAGCACCTCGTGTCGGAGGTCCAGGAGGTCTACAAGTCGCAGGGTGTGTCCATCCACGACAAGCACATCGAGATCATCGTCCGCCAGATGCTCAAGCGGGTGAACATCCTCGAGTCGGGTGACACCGAGCTGCTGCCGGGTGAGATGGTCGAGCGGCCGAAGTTCGAGCGGATCAACCGCCGGGTCGTCTCCGAGGGCGGACAGCCCGCGGCCGGACGTCCGGTGCTGCTCGGCATCACCAAGGCCTCGCTGGCCACGGAGTCCTGGCTGTCGGCGGCCTCCTTCCAGGAGACCACCCGGGTGCTCACCGAGAACGCGATCCACGGCAAGAGCGACCCGCTCCTCGGCCTCAAGGAGAACGTCATCATCGGTAAGCTCATCCCGGCCGGTACCGGTATTCCGCAGTACCGCAACATCCGGGTGGAGCCGACAGAGGAGGCCAAGGCCTCGATGTACTCGGTCTCCGGGTACGAGGAGCCCAGCGAGTACACCTTCGGGCAGGGGTCGGGCGAGGCCGTCCCGCTGGAGGAGTACGACTTCGGGCCCTACAACCGGTAAGAGCGGTTGACTGAACGGACGGCGGCGGTCCACCACCTCCTCACGGGGGTGGTGCCGCCGCCGTTCGACGTGGTCGGTCCGCACATCGCGGTGTGGACGGGGAGAGGGCGCTTCGGCGCTGTCGGGAGAGCAGGCGCACAGTGACTGAAAACGGGGGCGGACGGGACTCGGGCGCGCGCGAGGCGGACTCGTGGTTCAAGCCGAGCGAGAACCGCTACCGCACGCAGTCGGAGTACCAGGACCCGATGGAGAACGGTGAGACCGGCGACACGGTCTTCCCGGACAGCGGGGGTTACGCGGGGCTGAGCACGTCGCGCCCCCCGATGGTCGAGCCGTACCCGGAGGCGTTGGGCGGCCCGCCGCAGGAGACCCCTCCGGCCCCGCCGACACCGGGCGCCCTCTCCTACCCCGGTGCCAGCCCCTCGGCGTACGAGCCGCTGACCCGGGTCCCTGGGGAGCCCGAGCCGGATGACGAGCCGAGCTTCCCGGGGATCGCGGCGAGCGCGGAGGTCCCGCTGCCTCCCGAATCCGAGGACACGCCGTGGAACGCCGATGACACGCGTGACCGGCCGTGGACGGCCGAGCCCGAGTACCCGTCTGTCGATGAGTCGCGGGGTGCCGGTGGCACCGGTGGCCTGGGTGATGAGCCGTGGTCGCCGGGCGCGTCCGTCGGGTCTGCCGCGCCGTCGTTCGACGGGTCCCGGGACGGTTCCACCGGTCAGTCGTGGTCGTCGGACCCCGCCTCCTCCCCGGTCGATGAGTCGCGGGGTGCCGGTGACACGGATGGCCTGGGTGAGGAGCCCTGGGCATCGGGCGCCGCTTCGTCGTTCGACGAGTCCCGGGGCGCTTCCACCGCTCAGCCGTGGACGGCCGAGCCCGAGTACCCGTCTGTCGACGAGTCGCGGAGTGCCGGTGGACCGGGTGGCCTGAGTGATAATCCGTGGTCCTCCGATGCGCCGCGCATCGACCAGCCGTGGTCCCCGGGATCCGATGGCGCCTCGGGTGACGAGCGGTGGGATCCGGGTGTCGCCCCCTCCGCCTCGGCGTCCCCCGAGACCGCCGCTCCGTCGACCGGTGCTCCGGGGGCCCCTGATGACGCGGGTCTCCTGGGCGATGAACCGTGGTCGCCGGGTGCGCCCTCGGCTTCGGGCGGTCCGTCCGCCGGGTCCGCCGTGCCGTCGTTCGACGGGTCCCGGGACGGTTCCGTCGATCAGCCGTGGTCGCCGGACCCCGCTTCCTCCCTGGGCGGTGAGCCGTGGAACGCGGGTGACCGGGATGACGAGCCGTGGTCGCCGGGTGCGGCCGCCGAGTCCTCCGGGGCCGCTGCTTCGCCGCTCGACGAGACCGACCAGCCGTGGTCCTCCGAGCCCGCGTCGCCGTCGGCCGACGCACCGTGGGGGACGGGTACCGCTCCCGCCGACCCCACCGCGCCCGCGGCCGATGAGCAGTGGGACACCGGTGACGCACATGACCGGGGTGACCGGCCGTGGGCGGCCGAGCCTGCGCGTGCCGACGAGCCCCAGGGCGCCTCCACCGACCGGCCCTGGACCCCCGACTCCGCCCTCGACCGCGTCAACGAGGCGTGGTCCCCCGGCACTCCTCCGGCCAACGAGCCCTGGACCCCCGGCGCCCCGACCGACGACGGACTCGGGCCCCGCCCCCCGATGCCCTCGGCGGAGGGTCCGGACCCCCTGGCCCCGCCTCCGGACTCCTGGGCCGACGACGAACTCGGTGCCGACTCCTGGGGCACGGACGCCCGTCGCTCCGGTGACCCCGGCGGTCCCCGGGCGTGGGACGAGCGCACCGACGACCTCGACGCCTGGGCTTCGGCCCGGGACGGAGACGGCGCGGGGGCCGCCGAGCCGTGGACCGGCCGGTCCACCGACGGTTACGACGACGAACTCTCGCCCGCCCCGACACCCGTCGAGCAGGATCCGCCCGGGGGCGGCACCGGCAACACGTGGGTGTTCGACCGGGACGACGCCCGTCTGCCCGACTCGGTGCGCGAGGCCGAGCGACGCCGCCGTGAGAACGGCCCGGCCCAACCCGAGTTCCGGGAGTGGGGGGCGGACCCCGAGGACCCGGACACCGGCGCCCTCTCCGCCGCCGTTCCCTCCTCCGACGACCCGCTCGGGGCGATCGCCGAGATGCAGACGCGGGCCCGTTCCCAGGACGAGGCGGAGGTCCGCGACGCGGACCAGCAGCCCGGCGGCGCCACGCAGATGTTCGACGCCCTCTCTTTCGACGACCCCGAGCCGGGGGCCGACCGCCAGGGGGCGCCCGCCTACGACGACGGGGACTACGACGACTACGGGGACGGCTACGACGACCCCCGCTACACCGACGAGGGGTACGCCGACGACGGCTACCCCGAGGACGGTTACGCCGACGACGGGTACGCCGGGCAGCCGTACGACTCCCGGTACCACGACACCGGATACGACGAGGACACGGCGGACGGCTACGACGACGCCCCCCGCGCCGCCGCTCCCGGGGTGCCCTCGGACCTGGGGCCCGCACCGGAGGAGGCGGGCGGTCCGCAGGCGCCGGACTCGGAGTCCGCCTACGACGACGGGTTCACCCCCGCCGACTACGGGATGCCGGTGGACCGGTCGAAGCAGCGGCGGCGGCGCGACCCGATCGCGAGCGACTTCCCCGGCTTCGACGACCGGCCGCCCGGCGGTGAGGTGGGCGACGCCTACCCCGGCTACGACAGCATCGAGTTCCTCGCCGACACCGACCGGGGGGCGCTGGTCACCCTGTGGCTGGGCCTGGCCTCACTGCTGCCCGGCATCGGTCTGGTCACCGCCGCCGTGGCGCTGTTCGTCACCGGGCCGAAGGCCAAGCGGGCGATCCGCGGGTCGAACGGCCAACTCGACGGCCTGGGGCTGATCACCACCGGAACGGTGTTCGCGGTGGTCGGCATCCTGGTCACAGTGATCTCGGTCGCCTTCTTCTTCGTCCTCTAGCGCATCGGCCGCCCTCTCCGGACCCCGTCCGGCGGAGGGCGGCCGTCCGTGTGGGGGACGACATCCCCATCCAGCACGGAAAGCTGGGACGAAACAAGCCCCGAAGCGCGTAGACTAGAGGGGACCCACGGCTACGCGAGGATCGAAACTCGCCATGTCGCACACCGTTTTGACCGTGTACACGGCGAGCGGTAGCCTGTGTGATTGTGCCCGTGAGTCGACGGGTCACACGTGTGTGTGCGGCGCCTTTCGCCCGACCGGGAGCGGCCTGAACCCTCCCGAGGTTCGGCACTGGCGTGCCGCTCATGTGAACCCCCTTCCATCAACGGCCCCTGGCCGGGTGTGCTCCGCTTCGCCCTGCGCGAGAACGAGCGCGACACGCCCGACATCGGGGGTCGGGAAGATTCGGGAAATCCAGCAGGTCAATAGCGATATCGGCTACGAGAACCGGCGTAGGTCACGAGGAAGACGGAGACGCGGTGCCCACCATCCAGCAGCTGGTCCGTAAGGGCCGACAGGACAAGGTCGCAAAGAACAAGACCCCGGCGCTGAAGGGGAGTCCGCAGCGTCGTGGTGTGTGCACGCGTGTCTACACCACTACGCCGAAGAAGCCCAACTCCGCTCTGCGCAAGGTCGCTCGCGTGAAGCTGAGCAGCGGCATTGAGGTCACTGCCTACATTCCCGGCATCGGCCACAACCTCCAGGAGCACAGCATCGTGCTCGTCCGCGGTGGTCGTGTGAAGGACCTGCCGGGCGTCCGCTACCGAATTGTCCGCGGCTCGCTCGACACCCAGGGTGTCCGGGGCCGCAAGCAGGCGCGTAGCCACTACGGCGCCAAGAAGGAGAAGTAAGCATGCCGCGCAAGGGCCCGGCGCCGAAGCGCCAGCTCATCACCGACCCGGTCTACGGCTCGCCGCTCGTCACGCAGCTGATCAACAAGGTGCTGCTCGACGGCAAGCGCTCCATCGCCCAGCGCGTCGTCTACGACGCCCTGGAGGGTGCTCGCGAGAAGACCGGCCAGGACCCGCTCGTCGTTCTCAAGCGCGCCCTGGACAACGTCAAGCCCGCGCTCGAGGTCCGCAGCCGCCGCGTCGGTGGCGCGACCTACCAGGTGCCGGTCGAGGTTCGCGCCTCCCGGTCCACCACGCTGGCCCTGCGCTGGCTGGTCTCCTACTCGCGTCAGCGTCGCGAGAAGACCATGACCGAGCGTCTGATGAACGAGCTGGTCGACGCCAGCAACGGTCTCGGCGCGGCCGTCAAGAAGCGTGAGGACACGCACAAGATGGCCGAGTCGAACAAGGCCTTCGCTCACTACCGCTGGTAAAGCGGCTGGATCGGAACAGACCGAGGGACGACGAGCCTCATGGCTAAGACTTTGCTTGACCTGGCCAAGGTGCGAAACATCGGCATCATGGCCCACATCGACGCGGGTAAAACCACGACGACCGAGCGCATCCTCTACTACACCGGTGTCACCCACAAGGTGGGTGAGGTCCACGACGGCGCCGCCACGATGGACTGGATGAAGGAGGAGCAGGAGCGGGGTATCACCATTACCTCGGCTGCTACCACCACCCACTGGAACGACCACACCATCAACATCATCGACACGCCCGGCCACGTCGACTTCACGGTCGAGGTCGAGCGTTCGCTGCGTGTCCTCGACGGTGCGGTCGCCGTGTTCGACGCCAAGGAGGGCGTGGAGCCCCAGTCGGAGCAGGTCTGGCGCCAGGCTGACCGCTACGGTGTTCCGCGCATCTGCTTCGTCAACAAGATGGACAAGATCGGCGCCGAGTTCCAGCGCTGCGTGGACATGTTCCGCGAGCGCCTGGGCGCGAACGCGATGCCGATCCAGCTCAACATCGGCGCCGAGAGCGACTTCAAGGGCGTCATCGACCTCGTCCGGATGAAGGCCTACGTCTGGAACGAAGAGGCCGCGCTGGGCGAGATGTACGACACGATCGACATCCCCGACACCCACGCGGACGCCGCCCGCGAGGCGCGTGACCAGTTCATCGAGACGCTGGCCGAGGCCGACGACGAGATCATGGAGCTGTACCTGGAGGGCCAGGAGCCCACCGTGGAGCAGCTCGTTCCCGCGATCCGTCGCGCCACCATCGCCGGTACCGCCGTGCCGGTGCTGTGCGGCACCGCGTTCAAGAACAAGGGCGTCCAGCCCCTGCTCGACGCGGTCACGGACTACCTCCCCTCCCCCCTGGACGTCGAGGCCATCGAGGGCCACGACCCCAAGGACGAGAGCGAGGAGACCAAGCTCGCCCGCAAGCCGAGCGTCGACGAGCCCATGTCCGCCCTGGTCTTCAAGATCATGAGCGACCCGCACCTGGGCAAGCTGACCTACGTGCGCGTCTACTCCGGCGTCCTGGAGCAGGGCACCCAGGTGCTCAACAGCCTCAAGGGCCGCAAGGAGCGCATCGGCAAGATCTACCGCATGCACTCCAACAAGCGTGAGGAGATCTCCCAGGCCGGCGCCGGCGACATCGTCGCCGTCATGGGCCTGAAGGACACCACGACCGGTGAGACGCTGTGCGACCAGTCGGCTCCGATCGTCCTGGAGTCCATGTCGTTCCCGGCTCCGGTCATCGAGGTGGCCATCGAGCCCAAGACCAAGAGCGACCAGGAGAAGCTGGGCATCGCGATCCAGCGCCTGGCCGACGAGGACCCCTCCTTCCAGGTGGCCTCGGACGAGCAGACCGGCCAGACCGTGATCTCCGGCATGGGTGAGCTGCACCTCGAGGTGCTCGTCAACCGCATGCGCGACGAGTTCAAGGTCGAGGCGAACATCGGTAAGCCGCAGGTGGCGTACCGCGAGACCATTCGCAAGAAGGTCGAGGGGCACGTCTACACGCACAAGAAGCAGACCGGTGGTTCGGGTCAGTTCGCCAAGGTCAAGATCGACCTGGAGCCCCTCGAGACCGAGAGCGGCGACGCGTCCGGCTACGAGTTCGTCAACGCGGTCACCGGTGGCCGCATCCCGCGGGAGTACATCCCGTCGGTGGACGCGGGCTGCCAGGAGGCCGCCGAGCTGGGTGTGCTCGCGCACTACCCGCTGGTCGGCATCAAGGTGACGCTGACGGACGGTCAGTACCACGAGGTCGACTCCTCCGAGATGGCCTTCAAGACCGCCGGCTCGATGGCCTTCAAGGAGGCCGTCAAGCTCGCCAAGCCCACGCTCCTGGAGCCGGTCATGGCCGTCGAGGTCACCACTCCGGAGGACTACATGGGTGACGTCATCGGCGACCTGAACGCCCGCCGTGGACAGATCCAGTCCATGGACGAGCGTTCCGGCGTCCGGGTCGTCAAGGCCCAGGTTCCTCTCTCCGAGATGTTCGGCTACGTGGGTGACCTGCGTAGCCGCACGCAGGGTCGAGCCAACTACTCGATGGTGTTCGACTCCTACGCGGAGGTTCCGTCCGCTGTCGCCCAAGAAATTGTGGCGAAGGTCCGCGGCGAGTAGTCGCTCGCGGACACGTAACCAGCCCGTTCCCGCGGCCGCGGGAACGGGCACCAGATAGCTCTGTACGTCTAGGAGACATCCAGTGGCGAAGGAAAAGTTCGAGCGGACTAAGCCGCACGTCAACATCGGCACCATCGGTCACATTGACCACGGCAAGACCACGCTGACCGCGGCTATCACCAAGGTGCTGCACGACGCGTACCCGGAGCTGAACCCGTTCACCCCGTTCGAGGACATCGACAACGCTCCTGAGGAGCGCGAGCGCGGTATCACCATCTCCGTCGCCCACGTCGAGTACCAGACCGAGGCGCGTCACTACGCCCACGTCGACTGCCCGGGCCACGCCGACTACGTGAAGAACATGATCACGGGTGCGGCCCAGATGGACGGCGCGATCCTGGTCGTGGCCGCCACCGACGGCCCGATGCCGCAGACCAAGGAGCACGTGCTCCTGGCCCGCCAGGTCGGCGTCCCCGCCATCGTCGTCGCCCTGAACAAGGCCGACATGGTGGACGACGAGGAGATCTTCGAGCTCGTCGAGCTCGAGGTCCGCGAGCTGCTCAACGAGTACGAGTTCCCGGGCGACGACGTCCCGGTCACCAAGGTCTCCGCGCTCAAGGCCCTCGAGGGCGACGAGAAGTGGGCCAACTCCGTCCTGGAGCTCATGGGCACCGTGGACAGCTTCATCCCCGAGCCCGAGCGTGACACCGACAAGCCGTTCCTCATGCCGATCGAGGACGTCTTCTCGATCACCGGTCGCGGCACCGTCGTCACCGGTCGTATCGAGCGCGGCGTCATCAACGTCAACGAGACCGTTGACATCGTCGGCATCAAGGAAGAGAAGCAGACCACCACGGTCACCGGTGTCGAGATGTTCCGCAAGCTGCTCGACCAGGGTCAGGCCGGCGACAACGTCGGTCTGCTCCTGCGCGGCATCAAGCGCGAGGACGTCGAGCGCGGCCAGGTCGTCATCAAGCCGGGCACGACCACCCCGCACACCGAGTTCGAGGGCCAGGTCGTCATCCTGTCCAAGGACGAGGGTGGCCGCCACACGCCGTTCTTCAACAACTACCGCCCGCAGTTCTACTTCCGCACGACCGACGTCACCGGCGTCGTGACGCTGCCGGAGGGCACCGAGATGGTCATGCCCGGTGACAACACCGAGATGACCGTCCAGCTCATCCAGCCGGTCGCCATGGAAGAGGGCCTGAAGTTCGCCATCCGTGAGGGTGGCCGGACCGTCGGCGCCGGTCGCGTCACGAAGATCCTCAAGTAGTACCCAGGTTGGGGTGGCGAAACCGCCACCCCAACGTGGTGGTCGGGCCGTGTCCGCACGGCCCGACCACCACACCACCAAAGACGTCATCGGGCTCTGTGACGGTGACGCACCGCAGGGGCAAGCCCTGTTGCGGTTTCTCAAGGGAATAGGGGCTCACGGCTACAACGGCGGTCTCCGCCGGGGCCTGGGCGTCTGTGACCGGGACAGACACCGTTACGGACACTGAAGCGAAGGACGAACAGGCCACATGGCGGGACAGAAGATCCGCATTCGGCTAAAGGCCTATGACCACGAGGTCATCGACAGCTCGGCGAAGAAGATCGTCGAGACTGTGACGCGAACTGGCGCACAGGTCGCGGGCCCGGTGCCGCTGCCGACGGAGAAGAACGTTTACTGCGTCATCAAGTCGCCGCACAAGTACAAGGACTCGCGCGAGCACTTCGAGATGCGCACGCACAAGCGGCTGATCGACATCATCGACCCCACGCCGAAGACCGTCGACTCGCTCATGCGGCTCGACCTTCCGGCGGGCGTTGACATCGAGATCAAGCTTTAAGGACGCACAGACATGGCCACCAAGCAGATCAAGGGAGTTCTGGGCGAGAAGCTCGGCATGACCCAGGTCTTCGACGACGCGGGCAAGATCGTGCCCGTGACGGTTCTGAAGGCCGGTCCGTGCGTCGTGAGCCGCATCCGGACTCCGGACACCGATGGCTACTCCGCTATCCAGCTCGGCTACGGGCAGATCAACCCGCGCAAGGTGAACAAGCCGCTCGGCGACTACCTGCGCAAGCACGACCTGACCCCGCGCCGGCACTACGTCGAGGTCCGCACCGAGGACGCCTCCGAGTACCAGCTCGGCCAGGAGATCTCCGCGGACAGCTTCGAGAGCGGCCAGAAGGTCGACGTCACGGGCAAGAGCAAGGGCAAGGGCTTCGCCGGTGTGATGAAGCGCCACGGTTTCCGTGGTCTCTCCGCCACGCACGGCACGCAGCGCAAGCACCGCTCTCCCGGTTCCATCGGCGGCTGCGCCACACCCGGCCGCGTTTTCAAGGGCATGCGGATGGCCGGGCGCATGGGCAACGTGCGCAAGACCGTCCAGAACCTGACCGTCCACTCCGTGGACGCGGAGAAGGGTCTCATCCTGGTCAAGGGTGCTGTTCCCGGTCCCAACGGCGGTCTGGTGCTCGTCCGCACCGCTGTGAAGGGGGACAAGTAAGCCATGGCCCAGATCGAGGTCAAGAACCCCGAGGGCGGCGCCAAGGGCAGCGTGGAGCTGCCGGAGAGCGTCTTCGCCCAGCAGGTCAGCATCCCGCTGATCCACCAGGTCGTGAACGCCCAGCTGGCCGCCGGCCGCCAGGGCACCCACGCCACCAAGACCCGCGGCGACGTCCGCGGCGGTGGTAAGAAGCCGTACCGCCAGAAGGGGACCGGCCGGGCCCGACAGGGTTCCATCCGGGCTCCGCAGTACACCGGCGGCGGCACGGTCCACGGCCCCCAGCCGCGGGACTACTCCCAGCGCACCCCGAAGAAGATGAAGGCCGCCGCCCTGCGCGGAGCCCTCTCCGACCGGGCGCGCCACGGGCGTATCCACGTCCTCAGCACCTTCGTTGCCGAGGACGCCGACACCAAGCTCACGCAGACGGCCCGCAAGGCGCTGCGTCAGGTGACCGAGTCCGACAAGGTCCTGGTCGTCCTGGCCCGCGAGGACGAGCACAACCGGCGCGCCCTGCGCAACCTCGAGGAGGTCCACATCCTCGACGCGGACCAGGTGAACACCTACGACGTCCTCTACTCGGACGACGTGGTCTTCACCGAGGCGGGCTACGCCGAGTTCCTGGCCCACGCGGCCGGTGCTGCCAAGGCCGCGCAGTCCGAGGAGGACGACCAGTGAGGATCGCCGACCACCGGGACATCATCATCGAGCCGGTGATCTCCGAGAAGAGCTACGGGCTCATGGACGAGAACAAGTACACGTTCATCGTCCGCCCGGACGCCAACAAGACCCAGATCAAGATCGCGGTCGAGAAGATCTTCGACGTGAAGGTCACGAGCGTGAACACGATCAACCGCAAGGGCAAGCGCAAGCGCACCCGCTTCGGTTACGGGAAGCGTCCCGACACCAAGCGCGCGATCGTCGGTGTCGCCGAGGGCGACCGGATCGACATCTTCGGTGTCTGACCTTCCGGGTCTGACCGCTACACACCAAGTAACACGTAAAGGAATGCGCGAAGAAGATGGGCATTCGTAAGTACAAGCCGACGACACCGGGTCGTCGCGGTTCCAGCGTGAGCGACTTCGTCGAGATCACGCGCTCGGAGCCGGAGAAGTCCCTGGTGCGTCCGCTGCACTCCAAGGGCGGGCGTAACGGCCACGGCCGCATCACCGCCCGCCACCAGGGTGGCGGTCACAAGCGCGCCTACCGCGTGATCGACTTCCGTCGCCACGACAAGGACGGCGTGCCGGCCAAGGTCGCGCACATCGAGTACGACCCGAACCGCACGGCCCGCATCGCCCTGCTGCACTACGTGGACGGCGAGAAGCGCTACATCCTGGCGCCCGCCGGCCTCAAGCAGGGCGACCGCGTCGAGAACGGTCCGCAGTCGGACATCAAGCCGGGCAACTGCCTCCCGCTGCGCAACATCCCCACGGGTACGTTCGTGCACGCGGTGGAGCTCAAGCCCGGTGGCGGTGCCAAGCTCGGCCGCTCCGCGGGATCCCAGATCCAGCTCCTGGCCAAGGAGGGCGGGTACGCCACGCTGCGTATGCCCTCCGGCGAGATGCGCATGGTGGAGATCACCTGCCGCGCGACCGTCGGACAGGTCGGCAACGCCGAGCAGTCCAACATCAACTGGGGTAAGGCCGGCCGCTCGCGGTGGAAGGGCAAGCGCCCCACCGTCCGTGGTGTGGTCATGAACCCGGTTGACCACCCGCACGGTGGTGGTGAGGGCAAGACCTCCGGTGGTCGGCACCCGGTCAGCCCCTGGGGTAAGAAGGAAGGCCGGACCCGGGCCAAGAACAAGGCCAGCGACAAGCTCATCGTGCGGCGTCGGCGTAGCGGTAAGAAGAAGCGGTAAGGAGCACGTCTGATGCCACGTAGCCTGAAGAAGGGTCCCTTCGTCGACGACCACCTGATCAAGAAGGTGGAAGCGCAGAACGAGAAGGGGACCAAGAACGTCATCAAGACGTGGTCCCGGCGGTCCATGATCGTCCCGGAGATGATCGGCCACACGATCGCCGTCCACGACGGTCGCAAGCACGTCCCCGTGTTCGTGTCCGAGTCGATGGTCGGCCACAAGCTCGGCGAGTTCGCTCCCACGCGTACTTTCCGCAGCCACGTCAAGGAAGACCGCCGTAGCCGCCGTTAGCGGTTGCAGCAGGAGTAAGAACCATTTCTCCACGGTGAGTGGAGATGAATTTCCGTGAGCGAGGGAAAAGCGATGGGAACGAGGGCTCAGGCACGGTTCGTCCGTGTTACGCCCCGGAAGGCCCGCCGGGTGGTGGACCTTATTCGCGGGTTGCCCGCTGACGAGGCACAGGCGGTGCTCCGGTTCGCGCCCCAGTCGGCGAGCGAGCCTGTTGGCAAGGTACTGGCCAGTGCCATCGCCAACGCTGAGCACAATGACAAGCTGGACCGTGAGACGCTGGTGGTCGAGCGCGCGTGGGTGGACGAGGGTCCGACCCTGAAGCGCATTCGTCCGCGAGGCTTCGGCCGCGCCTTCCGGGTGACCAAGCGCACGAGCCACATCACCGTGGTCGTCGCTGAGAACTCGGGCGCCTCGTCCAAGACGAAGGAAAGGACCCGATAGTGGGGCAGAAGGTTAACCCGCACGGGTTCCGCCTCGGTGTCACCACCGACTTCAAGAGCCGCTGGTACGCGGACAAGGCCTACAAGGACTACGTCAAGGAAGACGTGGCGATCCGCCGGATGCTGACCCGCGGCATGGAGCGCGCGGGCATCTCCAAGGTCGAGATCGAGCGCACCCGTGACCGTGTCCGCGTGGACGTCTACACCGCCCGGCCGGGCATCGTCATCGGCCGCCGCGGTGTGGAGGCCGACCGCATCCGGACCGACCTGGAGAAGCTGACCGGCAAGCAGGTCCAGCTGAACGTCTTCGAGGTCAAGAACCCCGAGATCGACGCTCAGCTCGTCGCCCAGGGCGTCGCCGAGCAGCTGAGCAGCCGCGTGGCCTTCCGCCGCGCGATGCGCAAGGCCATGCAGAGCGCCGTCAAGAGCGGCGCCAAGGGCATCCGTATCCAGTGCGGTGGCCGTCTGGGCGGGGCCGAGATGTCCCGCTCGGAGTTCTACCGTGAGGGTCGGGTTCCGCTGCACACGCTGCGCGCCGACATCGACTACGGCTTCTTCGAGGCCCGCACGACCTTTGGCCGCATCGGCGTGAAGGTCTGGATCTACAAGGGCGACGCGCCCGCGACCCGCGCCGAGCGCGAGGCGGCCCAGGCCGCCCAGCGTTCCGCCGGCGGTGGTGGCGGTCAGCGCCGCGAGCGTCCGCAGCGCCGCCGTCGTGGCGGCGGTGGCGGCGGCCAGCAGGGTGGCCAGCAGGGCGCCGAGTCCAAGGCCCCGGCTGAGTCCGCGAAGACCGAGGGGAGCTGACCAGTGCTTATTCCTCGTAAGGTCAAGTACCGTAAGCAGCACCACCCGGACCTTCGTGGCAAGGCCAAGGGCGGTACCACGGTGACCTTCGGTGAGTACGGCATCCAGGCGCTGGACGCGGCCTACGTGACGAACCGCCAGATCGAGGCGGCTCGTATCGCCATGACGCGGCACATCAAGCGTGGCGGCAAGGTGTGGATCAACATCTTCCCGGACCGCCCGCTGACGAAGAAGCCCGCCGAGGTCCGCATGGGTTCCGGTAAGGGTTCGCCCGAGTGGTGGGTCGCGCCGGTCAAGCCCGGGCGCGTGATGTTCGAGCTGTCGGGCGTGCCCGAGGCGGTGGCCAAGGAGGCTATGCGCCGTGCGATGCACAAGCTCCCGATGAAGTGCAAGTTTGTTAAGCGGGAGGGGGAGTGATGGCGAAGTCCGTGACTGCCCACGAGCTGCGTGACCAGTCCGTCGAGGACCTGGTCGGCAAGCTCAAGGAAGCGAAGACCGAGCTCTTCAACCTCCGCTTCCAGGCCGCCACCGGCCAGCTCGACAACCACAGCCGTCTGCGTACCGTGAAGCGTGAGATCGCGCGGATCTACACGGTCCTGCGGGAGCACGAGCTGGGCATCGTCCCGCTGTCTGGTGAGTCGGCTGAGGAGACGAAGGAAGCAGCCGAATGAGTGAGAACCAGACCGCGACCCGCAACTACCGCAAGGTGCGCGAGGGCTACGTCGTCAGCGACAAGATGGACAAGACCGTCGTTGTCGAGGTCGAGGACCGCGTCAAGCACGCCCTGTACGGCAAGGTCATCCGTCGGACGACCAAGTACAAGGCGCACGACGAGGCGAACTCCTGTGGCGTCGGTGACCGGGTCCGTTTGATGGAGACCCGGCCGCTCTCCGCGACGAAGCGTTGGCGCGTCGTGGAGATCCTGGAGAAGGCTAAGTAACCCCGGCCTGTCGGCGGCCGACACTCGGTGTCGGCCGCCGGCGCGAGGGGTGAGACCACCTAGCCGTGCGGCAGTGGACCGCACGCATCACATCAGGAGCAGACGTGATTCAGCAGGAGTCGCGACTCAAGGTCGCCGACAACACGGGTGCCAAGGAGATCCTCACCATCCGTGTTCTCGGTGGCTCGGGTCGGCGCTACGCCGGGATCGGCGACACGATCGTCGCCACGGTGAAGGACGCCCTGCCTGGCGCTGGAGTCAAGAAGGGCGACGTCGTCAAGGCCGTTGTCGTGCGCACCGTCAAGGAGCGCCGCCGGCCCGACGGCTCCTACATCCGCTTCGATGAGAACGCTGCCGTGCTCATCAAGGACGGTGGGGACCCGCGAGGCACCCGTATCTTCGGCCCGGTCGGGCGCGAGCTGCGGGACAAGAAGTACATGCGCATCATTTCGCTGGCGCCGGAGGTGCTGTAGGCGATGAAGATCAAATCTGGCGACGAGGTCATCGTCATCGCCGGCAAGGACAAGGGTGCCACCGGGAAGGTCGTCAAGGCCCTCCCGCGTGAGGACCGTGTCGTCGTCGAGGGCGTCAACCTGGTCAAGAAGCACAGGAAGGCCAACCCGGCGGGCGGCCAGCAGGGCGAGGTCGTCACCAAGGAGGCCCCGATCCACGTGAGCAACGTCGCGCTCGCGGAGGACGGCAAGCCTACCCGGGTGGGCTACCGCTTCGAGGAAGACGGAACCAAGGTTCGGGTCTCCCGCCGCACTGGTAAGGACATCTGATGACGGTCACCAACGACATCACGGTCCCTCCGATGCCGCGGCTGAAGGAGAAGTACCGTAACGAGATCGCTCCCGCCCTCAAGGAGGAGTTCGAGCTCACCAACGTCATGCAGATCCCCGGTCTGACGAAGATCGTGGTCAACATGGGTGTCGGCGAGGCGGCGCGGGACGCGAAGCTGATCCAGGGCGCGGTCGCCGACCTGTCGGCGATCACCGGGCAGAAGCCGCGGATCAACCGCGCGAAGAACTCCATCGCGCAGTTCAAGCTGCGCGAGGGGCAGCCGATCGGCGCCAGCGTCACGCTGCGCGGCGACCGGATGTGGGAGTTCCTCGACCGGATGCTCTCCCTGGCCCTGCCCCGGATCCGGGACTTCCGCGGTCTGTCCCCGAAGCAGTTCGACGGGAACGGGAACTACACCTTCGGTCTGACCGAGCAGGTCATGTTCCACGAGGTGGACCCGGACAAGGTCGACCGGCAGCGTGGCATGGACATCACGGTCGTCACCACGGCGACCAACGACGACCAGGGCCGCAGCCTGCTCAAGCGGCTCGGTTTCCCGTTCAAGGAAGCCTGAGGGGTAACGCAAGATGGCTAAGAAGTCCCTGATCGCGAAGGCGGCCCGCAAGCCGAAGTTCGCCGTTCGCGCGTATACTCGATGCTCGCGGTGCGGCCGCCCCCGCGCCGTCTACCGGAAGTTCGGCCTCTGCCGCATCTGCTTCCGCGAGATGGCCCACCGGGGCGAGCTGCCCGGTATCGCCAAGTCGAGCTGGTAGTTCCCGGTGGGGCCGGCCCCGTCCGCGCTCCCGTAGGGGAGAGCACCGCGGGGCCGCCCCCCGGAGCCGCCGCTCACCGGCTCAACAGCAGTGACCGTTCCCACACGTCGGGAACGGTCTGGCACCATCCAACCATCAGGGCACGGCAGTCCCTCTCGGGATCGCGGTGCCCACGACCACGCCGTAGGTCCGGTTGTGCACCTCCACGGGTACGCCCGTGCGGGGACAGGCTCTGGGAAGGCCCGCACTCGGAAACCGCGGTGAGGAAGGGCCAGTCGGCCATGACGATGACCGACCCGATCGCAGACATGCTGACGCGTCTGCGTAACGCGAATTCGGCGTACCACGACACCGTGACGATGCCGTATTCCAAGATCAAGGCGCACATCGCCGAGATCCTCCAGCAGGAGGGCTTCATCCAGGGCTGGCGGACCGAAGAGGCCGCCGTGGGCAAGAGCCTCGTCCTGGACCTGAAGTACGGCCCCACCCGTGAGCGCTCCATCGCGGGCATCCGCCGGGTCTCCAAGCCCGGTCTGCGGGTGTACGCGAAGAAGGAGAACCTGCCCCGGGTGCTGGGCGGCCTCGGCGTGGCGATCATTTCGACGTCCGGTGGCCTGATGACCGACAAGCAGGCCAAGAAGCGTGGCGTTGGCGGCGAAGTCCTCGCCTACGTCTGGTAACAGGGAGAGATTGAAGCATGTCGCGTATCGGTCGACTGCCGATCTCGGTCCCCAAGGGCGTCGAAGTCACGATTGACGGGCAAGACGTCACTGTCAAGGGGCCGAAGGGCGAACTGAAGCACACCATCGCTGAGCCGATCACCGTCACCAAGGACGAGGACGGCCTGATCACGGTGGTGCGTCCCGACGACAAGCCGGAGAACCGGTCGCTGCACGGTCTGACCCGTGCGCTGATCGCCAACCTCATCAAGGGTGTCTCCGAGGGCTACTCCAAGACGCTGGAGATCCACGGTGTGGGTTACCGCGTCCAGGCCCGCGGCGCCAACCTGGAGTTCTCGCTGGGCTACAGCCACCCCGTCGTGGTGGAGCCCCCCGAGGGCATCAAGTTCCGCGTCGAGAAGCCGACGCTCCTCCACGTCGAGGGCATCGACAAGCAGCTGGTGGGCCAGGTCGCCGCGAACATCCGCGGTCTGCGCAAGCCTGACCCGTACAAGGCCAAGGGCGTGCGGTACCAGGGTGAGCACATCCGCCGCAAGGCCGGAAAGGCTGGTAAGTAGGCATGGGCATCACCGTGAGCCGCAAGCGGACCGCCAAGCGCGCCACCTCCCGTGCGCGCCGCCAGTTCCGCGTCCGCAAGAAGGTCGTGGGCACCGCCGAGCGTCCGCGTCTGGCCGTGTTCCGCTCCTCCAAGCACATCGTCGCGCAGATCATCGACGACACGAAGGGCCACACGCTGGCCGCCGCGTCCTCCGTCGAGCCCGATGTCCGCGGGCTTGAGGGCACCAAGTCCGACCGGTCGGTCAAGGTGGGCCAGCTCCTCGCGCAGCGCGCGAAGGACGCCGGCATCACCCAGGTCGTGTTCGACCGCGGCGGGAACCAGTACGCCGGCCGTATCGCCAAGCTCGCCGACGCGGCGCGCGAGGGCGGACTGGAGTTCTAGTCGATGACCTCTGTACCTGGCAACATCAACCACGAGAAGAGGAACCACTGATGGCTGCAGCACCGCGGCGCGGCGCCGGTGGCGAGCGGCGTGATCGCCGTGACGATCGCCGCGGCGGCGCCGCAGACAAGGGTGTCTCCTACATCGAGAAGGTCGTGACCATCAACCGGGTCGCGAAGGTCGTCAAGGGCGGCCGTCGCTTCTCCTTCACCGCCCTGGTCGTCGTCGGTGACGGCAACGGCATGGTCGGTGTCGGTTACGGCAAGGCCAAGGAGGTCCCGGCCGCGATCGCCAAGGGTGTCGAGGAGGCGAAGAAGAACTTCTTCCGCGTCCCCCGCGTCCAGGGCACGATCGTGCACCAGGTCCAGGGCGAGGACGCCGCGGGCGTTGTCCTGCTCCGTCCGGCCGCCCCGGGTACCGGTGTCATCGCCGGCGGTCCCGTGCGCGCCGTCCTGGAGTGCGCCGGCATCCACGACGTCCTGAGCAAGTCGCTCGGCTCGTCCAACCCGCTCAACATCGTGCACGCCACCGTGGCCGCTCTGAAGGGCCTCAACCAGCCCGAGGAGATCGCCGCCCGCCGTGGCCTGCCGATCGAGGACATCGCCCCGGCCGCGCTCCTGCGTGCTCGTGCTGAGGCGAAGGCAGGAGCCTGACCATGGCCAAGCTCAAGATCACGCAGACCCGTTCCAAGATCGGCGGCAAGGAGAAGCAGCACGCTGCCCTCCAGACGCTGGGCCTGGGCCGGATCGGCAAGTCCACCATCCGTGAGGACCGTCCCGAGGTTCGCGGTCAGATCACGATCGTCTCGCACCTCGTCTCTGTCGAGGAGGTTGCCGAATGAGCGACTACAACCCCGACGAGCTGCTCAAGCTGCACCACCTGCGGCCGGCCCCGGGTGCCAACAAGGCCAAGATCCGCAAGGGCCGCGGCGAGGCGTCCAAGGGCAAGACCGCCGGTCGGGGCACCAAGGGCACGAAGGCTCGCAGCACCGTGCGCCCCGGCTTCGAGGGTGGCCAGATGCCGCTCATCAAGCGGGTGCCCAAGCTCAAGGGCTTCAGCAACGCCCGGTTCAAGACGACCTACCAGGTCGTCAACCTGGACCGCCTGACCGAGCTCTACCCCGAGGGTGGCACGGTCACGGTCGAGGACCTGGTCGCCAAGGGCGCGGTTCGCAAGAACCAGCCCGTCAAGGTGCTGGGGACCGGTGAGATCACCGTCGCCGTGCAGGTGAGCGCGAACGCGTTCTCCGCCTCGGCGAAGGAGAAGATCACCGCCGCCGGTGGCTCCGTCACCGAGCTGTAGGGGTCTTCCCCGCGATGCGTTTGCAGGGGGCGCCCGCCCGGCAGGTCAGTGACCGACCCGCCGGCGGGCGCCCTCGCGCGTTGTGAGTGGCGATCGTTATGACGGTCGGTCCGCCGCGCCGGGGTGATGACTGTTACAGTGCCATCTGTTCGAACCCCCCGCTTGACGTAATGTGAGTACTTCCGAGTACGGGGCAGGAGCCCCGTGCTGACGATCTACGACGATTCAGGATCGGCCGCGATGTCTGGAACCCGTTCCGCCGCCGAAATCGCGCAGGAGGAGACGTGCTAGGTGCGTTCGTCCGTGCATTCCGCACGCCCGATCTGCGCAACAAGTTGCTGTTCACACTGTTCATCCTGACGCTGTTCCGTCTGGGGGCGGTCATTCCCGCGCCGGGCATCAACTCGGCCGCGATCCGGGACCAGATGGAGGCGCTGCAGGCCGGTGACGCCACAGGTGTGTACGACCTTGTCAACCTGTTCAGTGGCGGTGCGCTGTTGCAGCTGGCGGTGTTCGCGCTCGGGGTCATGCCCTACATCACCGCGAGCATCATCATCAACCTGTTGACGGTGGTGATCCCCCGTCTGGAGGCCCTCAAGAAGGAGGGCCAGGCCGGTCAGGCGAAGATCACACAGTACACCCGCTACCTGACCCTGATGCTCTCGGTCCTGCAGTCGACCAGCATCGTGGCGATGGCCCGGACCAACCTGCTGTTCCAGGGGATCATTCCGGTCCAGGCCTACATGCCCAACCAGGACATCATCACCCTGGTCACCATGGTCTTCGTCATGACCGCGGGCACGATGCTGGTGATGTGGTTCGGTGAGCTCATCACCGAGCGCGGCGTCGGCAACGGCATGTCGCTGCTGATCTTCACGACCGTCATCGCGGTGCTCCCGTCGACGATCCTGGGCATGTACGAGGAGCGCTCGGTCTGGGCCTTCATCATCATCTGCATCGCGGCCCTGGCGCTGGTGACCGCCGTGATCTTCATGGAGCAGGCGCAGCGCCGCATCCCGGTGCAGTACGCCAAGCGGATGGTGGGCCGGCGGATGTACGGCGGCAGCTCCACGTACATCCCGCTGAAGGTCAACCAGGCGGGCATCATCCCCGTGATCTTCGCCTCGTCGATGCTGTTCCTGCCGCAGATGATCATCAACCTCGTGGGTCCGGAGTCGGACAACGTCGTCATCAGGACGCTCCAGAGTTACTTCCTCACCGGCGACCACCCCGTGTACATGACGACGTTCTTCCTCATGATCGTCGGCTTCGCCTTCTTCTACGTGGCCATTACCTTCAACCCCGTTGAGGTCGCCGACAACATGAAGAAGTACGGTGGGTTCATCCCGGGTATCCGACCGGGGCGTCCGACCGCCGAGTACCTCGACTACGTGTTGAAGCGGCTGACGACCCCCGGCTCCCTGTACCTGGGCGTGATCGCTCTCCTGCCGATGGTGGCTCTGGGCGCCACCGGCGCCTCGATGAGCTTCGCCTTCGGCGGTACGAGCGTGCTGATCATGGTCGGTGTCGGGCTGGACACGGTGAAGCAGATCGAGAGTCACCTCCAGCAGAGGAACTACGAAGGTTTTCTGCGATAAATGCGTGCAGTATTGGTGGGACCCCCTGGGGCCGGTAAGGGCACCCAGGCCCAGATCCTCGCGGCCGAGCTGTCGGTCCCCAAGGTGTCCACGGGCGACATCTTCCGGGCGAACGTCAGCGGCGGTACCGAGCTGGGCAAGAAGGCCAAGGAGTACATGGACCGCGGCGACCTCGTCCCGGACGAGGTCACGAACGCCATGGTCAAGGACCGCCTGGCCCAGGACGACGCGAAGCCGGGCTTCCTGCTCGACGGTTTCCCCCGCAACGTCCCCCAGGCCGAGAAACTCCAGGAGATGCTCGCCGAGCTCAGGACACGGCTCGACGTCGTACTGGAGCTGAGGGTCGACGAGGACGAGGTCGTCAAGCGGCTCTCCGGCCGCCGTTCGTGCCCCGAGTGCGGTCGGGTGTACCACGTGGAGTACGACGCGCCCAGGACGGCGGGCCGCTGCGACACCGAGGGCGCCGAGCTCTACCAGCGCGAGGACGACCGCGAGGAGACGATCCGCCACCGTCTCAAGGTCTACCGGGAGCAGACCGCTCCGCTCGTGGAGTTCTACGAGGCGGAGGGTCTGCTGTCCACCATCGCCGCGGCGGGTGCCGTGGAGGAGGTGACGGCCCGCGCCAAGGCCGCCATCGAGGAGAAGGTCGGGAAGGCCGGCTCCTGATGTTTCGTAAGGCGGAACCGGACGTGCAGATCAAGACGCCGGAGCAGATCGCCAAGATGAGGGCGGCGGGCCAGGTCGTGGCCCGTGCCCTGGACACCCTCCGGGCCGCGGTGCGGCCCGGGGTGTCCACCCTGGAGCTGGACGCGATCGCGGAGAGGATGATCCGCGACGCGGGCGCCGTCCCGTCGTTCAAGGGCTACCACGGCTTCCCCGGCTCCATCTGCGCCTCGGTCAACGAGGAGGTCGTCCACGGCATCCCCAGCGCCGAGCGGGTGCTGGCCGAGGGCGACATCATCTCCATCGACTGCGGGGCCGTCCTGGACGGCTGGCACGGCGACTCGGCGATCACCGTCGCGGTCGGCGAGGGCCGTCCGGAGGACCTCCGGATGATGGAGGTGTGCGAGGAGTCCATGTGGAAGGGGATCGCCGAGCTGCGCCCGGGCAAGCGCCTGGGCGACGTCGGCCACGCGATCGCCGCCCACATCTCCAAGCACGGCGGCTACGGCAACGTCCGTGAGTACGGGGGCCACGGCATCGGCACCGAGATGCACATGGACCCGCACGTGCTCAACTACGGCCGGCGCGGCAAGGGCCAGCGCCTGGTCGAGGGGATGTGCCTGGCCATCGAGCCGATGACCACGCTCGGCAGGCACGACGTGGTCACGCTCGACGACGACTGGACCGTCGTGACCAGGGACGGCAAGCGCGCGGCGCACTTCGAGCACTCGGTGGCCATCACCGCCGAGGGCCCGCTGGTCCTGACCGCACGCGAGTCCAACCGCGATAAAATCGCGGAGATGGGGTTCGTTCAGCCGACCTGGTAGTGACCTTCCGCGCCGCGCGGCGCGTGGCGCCCTCCGGGGGAGAAGCGAGGTGTGCGCGGTGTCCGAACCGGTTCCGTCGATGCGGACGTCCGACGAGGAACGCGACCGGGTGGCCCGACTCCTCCAGGAGCAGTTCGCCCAGGGGCGGCTGGACCAGGAGGAGTTCACCGACCGCCTGGGGCAGGCGTACAAGGCACGCACCGTCGGCGAGCTGGCGGAGGTGACCAGGGACCTGCCCGAGCGCGACCTCGCCGACCTGCCCGGCTCCGCCCCCCGCGGCGCCGAGTTCGCCGTGGCGCCCCCGATCAGCATGCGCGACCCGGCCTTGCTCGTGCCGTGGATCCTCTACGGCGGCGTCAACGTCCTGTGCTTCGTCATCTGGCTCATCCTCTTCCTCACCGGACAGAACAGCTACCCGTGGTTCCTGTGGGTCCTGGGCCCGTGGGGGATCGTGATGGGTGTGGTGACCGTGGGCGTGCTGGCCGCCCAACGGGGTCAGGACGGCGGTTGATCTCCGGACCGTGTGTGCTTCGGGCCTCCGCTCCGCCTCGCCCCGTGTCCGGGTGCCGGGCCCGGGCGGGCCGTTTCGCCCCGTCGACGTGACGGTGTAGGGTTCTCTGCCCGCCGGTTAGGAGTACTTGCCCGGAGGGGATAGACTGACACTGCCCATACGCGGGCTGTTGGGTCAGTCTGCCTTCTTCGTGCCCCGTCTTCCCGACGACGTACGCTCTCGCAGTTGGCCCGAACTTCCAGTGTGCTTCGGCGTCGACGACGGTTGGCTTCCCTGCACCGTCGTCGGGGCCCTCGTGTCATGCGAGGGCACACCGGACCCGTCGGGTTGTCCTGATCAACCAATCGATGAGCGAGGCGTGGAGGACATGGCAAAGAAGGACGGCGCCATCGAGATCGAGGGTTCCGTTGTCGAGTCCCTACCCAACGCTATGTTCAAGGTAGAGCTCGACAACGGGCACCAGGTCCTTGCCCATATCAGCGGCAAGATGCGGATGAACTACATCCGTATTCTCCCCGACGACCGCGTCGTCGTGGAGCTGAGCCCGTACGACCTCACGCGCGGGCGCATCGTTTACCGCTACAAGTAGCCCGTCGCGGGCCGCACGGCCCAGAGCGGGTGACATCGAGTTCGGAGTCACCATGAAGGTCAAGCCGAGCGTGAAGAAGATCTGCGCGAAGTGCCGCGTGATCCGCCGTAACGGCCGGATCATGGTCATTTGCTCGGACCCGCGGCACAAGCAGCGCCAGGGCTAGCACCCTCGCTCGCCGCGGCTTCCGCGTCGCGACCGCCCGGAACGGGGAACGCGTTCCCCACTGGGCCTGCAAGAACGAACACCTGTTCCGATTCCCGGGAGTGCCCGGGAACCACCCCCGGTCGGAGGCCGGGGCCTCGTCGGTTGGGCGACGGGAGGGTGGAACGGGTCAGACCTCCGCACACACATTGGATGGAGTCTCGCCCACATGGCACGTATCGCCGGCGTCGACCTCCCCCGCGACAAGCGGGTGGAGATCGCTCTCACGTACGTTTTCGGGGTCGGTCGCACGCGCGCGCTCGAAACGCTGAAGAACACCGGTGTCGACGGCAACACGCGCGTCTACAACCTGTCCGAAGAGGACCTGGTCAAGCTGCGCGAGTGGATCGACGCCAACTACCAGGTCGAGGGTGACCTGCGTCGTGAGGTCCAGGCCGACATCCGTCGCAAGATGGAGATCGGCAGCTACCAGGGCATCCGGCACCGTCGTGGCCTCCCGGTCCGCGGTCAGCGCACGCAGACGAACGCCCGTACCCGCAAGGGCAAGAAGAAGACCGTGGCCGGTAAGAAGAAGGCCGGTAAGAAGTAGTCCGCTCGGACTGTCGACCGCGTCCGAGACACACACGGACCGATGATCTCTGGGAGTTTCGCTCATGCCGCCTAAGGGCCGTCAGCAGGGTGCCGCGCGTAAGGTGCGCCGCAAGGAAAAGAAGAACATTGTTCACGGTCACGCTCACATCAAGAGCACGTTCAACAACACGATCGTGAGCATCACCGACCCCACCGGTGCCGTGATCTCGTGGGCCAGCTCCGGACAGGTGGGCTTCAAGGGTTCGCGTAAGTCGACCCCGTACGCCGCGCAGATGGCCGCCGAGGCCGCCGCGCGCCGTGCCCAGGAGCACGGCGTCCGCAAGGTGGACGTCTTCGTGAAGGGCCCGGGCTCCGGTCGGGAGACCGCCATCCGCTCGCTCACCGCGACCGGTCTCGAGGTCGGCTCCATCCAGGACGTCACCCCGACTCCGCACAACGGCTGCCGTCCGCCCAAGCGCCGCCGGGTCTGACCCCCGGCCGTCGCACCGCGCCTCCTACCGCGCGGGGCGTACGCGGCGCTTGGCCCGCGTGGTCCCCGTTGGGGCCGCGCGGGCTGGGTAGGAATCCGAGTAGTGGACACCGTCGTCTGGACGGTGTCCGTCCGATGGCCGTCAAATAGCGGTCGGCCATGTGGAAGGGAAGACACGGACCATGTTGATCGCACAGCGTCCCACGCTGACCGAGGAAGCCATCTCGGACCTGCGCTCGAAGTTCGTCATCGAGCCGCTGGAGCCGGGTTTCGGTTACACCATCGGCAACTCGCTTCGGCGTACCCTGCTGTCCTCCATCCCCGGCGCGGCTGTCACCAGCATCCGCATCGAGGGCGTCGAGCACGAGTTCACCACCGTGCCCGGTGTCAAGGAGGACGTCACCGAGATGATCCTCAACCTCAAGGGCCTGGTCGTCAGCTCCGAGCACGACGAGCCGGTGCTGATGTACCTGCGCAAGCAGGGCCCCGGTGTGGTGACCGCGGCGGACATCGCCCCGCCGGCCGGTGTCGAGGTGCACAACCCCGACCTGCACATCGCCACGCTGAACGGCAAGGGCAAGCTGGAGATGGAGCTGACGGTCGAGCGCGGCCGCGGTTACGTCTCGGCGACGCAGAACAAGCAGGCGGGCCAGGAGATCGGCCGCATCCCGATCGACTCCATCTACTCGCCCGTGCTGCGTGTGACGTACAAGGTCGAGGCCACCCGTGTCGAGCAGCGCACCGACTTCGACCGTCTGATCGTCGACATCGAGACCAAGCCGGCCATCCGTCCCCGTGACGCGGTCGCCAGCGCGGGCAAGACCCTGGTCGAGCTGTTCGGCCTGGCGCGCGAGCTCAACGTCGACGCCGAGGGCATCGACATGGGCCCGTCGCCGACGGACGCCGCCCTCGCGGCGGACCTGGCGCTGCCGATCGAGGACCTCAACCTCACGGTCCGGTCGTACAACTGCCTCAAGCGTGAGGGCATCCACAGCGTTGGCGAGCTGGTTGCCCGCTCCGAGCAGGACCTGTTGGACATCCGCAACTTCGGCGCCAAGTCCATCGACGAGGTCAAGCAGAAGCTCGTCGACATGGGCCTGTCGCTGAAGGACTCCCCGCCCGGATTCGACCCCAGCACCGCGGCTGACTCCTACGGCTCCGATGACGACGAGGGCCAGTCCTTCGTCGAGACGGAGCAGTACTAACCGACCTTCGTCGCCCACATGGTCCCCGGCCGAGTGCGGCCGCGGACCGCATCACTAGGAGAACGACACCATGCCCACGCCTACCAAGGGCGCCCGTCTGGGTTCCGGGCCCGCTCACGAGCGGCACATCCTGCGGAATCTCGCCACCGCGCTGTTCGAGCACGGCCGTGTCCGCACCACCGAGGCCAAGGCCAAGCGCCTGCGCCCCTACGCCGAGAAGCTCATCACGCTCGGCAAGCGCGGTGACCTCCACGCCCGCCGCCAGGTCCTGACCGAGATCACGGACAAGTCGGTCGTGCACGAGCTGTTCACCGAGATCGGTCCGCGCTACGAGAACCGCCCCGGTGGTTACACGCGCATCACCAAGATCGGTCCGCGCAAGGGCGACAACGCCCCGATGGCGGTCATCGAGCTCGTCGAGGCGCTCGCCGCCCCGGCCGCTCCGGCCAAGGCCCCCGCCGCCGAGGCCACCGAGGCCCCGGTCGAGGAGACCGCTGAGGCTCCGGCCGAGGCTTCCGCTGAGGAGAGCTCCGAGAGCAAGTAGGACGCGATGGCGTGGTCGGGCGAGGACCCGGCGCCCACCGTCCGTCGAGTGCCCGATCCCCTGGGGGTCGGGCACTCGTGTTTCTTCCGGGAGGGGTGCGATGGACGACAACGACACGACGGTCCGGCTGCGGCTGGACATCGCCTACGACGGCACGGACTTCTCCGGATGGGCGGTCCAGCCCGGTCGGCGTACGGTCCAGGGGGAGCTGGAGGCCGCGCTGGCGCGGGTACTGCGGCTGCCCTCGGTCTCGCTGACCTGTGCCGGGCGCACCGACGCCGGGGTGCACGCCAGGGGGCAGGTGGCCCAGGCCGACGTCCCGGCGGCGGTCTGGGAGAGCGAGGGGGAGCGGGTGGCGCGCCGTCTGGCCGGTGTGCTGCCCAGGGACGTGCGGGTGACCGGGGTGCGGTTGGCGCCGCCCGGGTTCGACGCGCGCTTCTCACCGCTGTTCCGGCGCTACGCCTACCTGGTGAGCGACGCTCCCTACGGGGCCGACCCGCTGCTGCGGCGGTACGTGCTCTGGCACCGGAACCCGCTGGAGGTGGACCGGATGAACGAGGCCGCGGCGCGTCTGGTGGGCGAGCACGACTTCGCGGCGTTCTGCCGGAAGCGGGAGGGCGCCACCACCATCCGTGAACTGCTGCGCCTGGAGTGGGAGCGCACGGACCGGTACCTGCTGCGGGGGACGATCCAGGCGGACGCGTTCTGCCACAACATGGTCCGCGCGCTCGTGGGCGCGCTCCTGGCGGTCGGGGACGGCCGCCGGGGGGTCACGTGGCCCGGCGAGGTGCTCGACGCCGCTGTGCGTGATTCCTCGGTGCACGTGGTGGGGCCGGAGGGGCTCAGCCTGGAGGAGGTGCGCTACCCGGCCGACGAGGAGCTGGCCGAGCGCGCCACCGCCACCCGGAGGGTGCGGACCCTGCCGTGCCCGGGTCACCGGGGCTGAGCGCGAGGGGCGTACGGGGTTCTGCAGGACGGGGCGAGCCGCCGGTGAGGGACGAGGCGGGCGCCGCCGAGGATGAAGGACACCGTTCTCCACGCCCCGAGCCCCGGCCGAGCTTTGTGGGGACGCGCGGACGGCGAGGACACCCGAACACGCGTGAGGGCGCCCGGAACGGCTTCCGGGCGCCCTCACGCGTGTCGACGGCGGCGCGTCAGGCTCCGCCGTCCGTGAGCAGGCCGAAGGTCTCGTCGAGGAAGCCCTCGCCGATCGTCTGGAGTTCGGTCGCGACCTGCGAGTCCTCCTCCGCGTCGTTGCCGTCCTTGTTGGCGGCCAGGGAGAAGACGATGTGGTTGCCCCACTGGCCGCTGCTGCCGTAACCGCCGGCGAAGCCGAGGCGCTCGGTGCCGCTGCCCTCCTCGCCCGCGAGTCCGGCGAACCACCTGGCGGCGACCAGGTTCTGTTCGCTCTGGGCGGTGACCGCCTCGCCCTCCGTGGCCATGGTGGCGATTCCGACCGTGACGGCCCGCGTCTCCTCCTCGTTGAGGTAGGAGGCCCGGATGACCTGTTCGCAGTTCTGCTCGGTCAGGACGGCGCCGTAGTCGCCGTGGGCGGCGGTCGCGCAGTCCTCGGTGTCCTCCGTCACCACGCGGGTGAAGGTGCCGGCGCCCTCGATGTCGACGGTCTCCGGGAACAGGGCCTCGGCGGAGAGCGGCCCCTCGGGGCCGGTGGCGCCGTCGGAGGAGCCCCCGGAGGAGGCTCCGTTCCGGGCGAAGAGGAAGGCTCCGCCGCCCGCGACGACGAGCAGCGCGACGAAACCGGCGATGAGGAGGAGCTTCGTCCTCCCCCCGCCGGAGTCGCGGGACCCGGTGGACGGCCGGTCGGAGTAGCCGTCGTAGTCGTCCAGGTCCTGGAGGTCGAACTGTGCGGTGGCCGCGCCCGCGTCCTCGGGGACCTCGTCGCGGTAGAGCGGGCGGTCCTCGCGCGGGCCGAGAGCGGCGGGGACCGCCTGGATGTGCTGTGTGGGGCCCGCGGCGTCCACCGGGAGCGCGGGGTCCGCCTGGTGCGCGCCGGGCGGCTGGTGGCCCTGGGGTATCTGGCCGGGCGGCTGGGCGTACGGCGGCGGGTTGATCGGTGCGCCCTGCGGCGGCGCTGGGGGCGGGGGCGGTCCCTGCGGGGTTCCCGTCGGGGGCGCCCCGGGGGGCTGGCCGCCGCTGCCCTGGTGGACGGCCGGAGGCTGTCCGTGGTCGCCCCGGGCGGGTTGCCCGGGGCCGCCCGGCGAGGGTCGGCCGGGGGTGCCGGGCTGTCCCGGAGGGAACGGCGGCTGCGGCGGTGCCGCGGGACTGTGTGGGGCCGTGCCCGGACGCTGGGGCGGTTGCGGGCCGGATCCGGGGCGGCCGACGGGCGGGTTCGGGCCGCTGGGTGTGGGATGTGTCATCCCGGGCTGGCCGCCCGTCGGGGCGGAGCCGTACGGCTGCCGCGTTCCGGGACCCATCGGCGGCTGTCCTCCGCTCGGCGACCCCGGGGCCGACGGGCGGGACGGAGGTGTCTGCGGGCCGCTGGGGCCGCCGGGCACGGGGGCCTGCGGACCGCTCGGGCCGTTGTGTACGGGAGCTTGGGGCCCGCTGGGAACGCCGGGTCGGGGGCCGCCGGGGCCGGTCGACGGGGGCGGGGAGAACGGCTGCCCGTACGCGTCGGGGTGCGGCGGAAGGGGCATCGGCTGTCCGGGCGCGCCGTGCGGCGCCGGGGCGCCGTGTGTGGGATGCTGACCGTCGGGCCGGGCCGGGGCGGGGCCGAGCAGGTCCTGTCCGTCACCGCTCTCCGGGCCGGTGGGATACCCGTCGGGGCCGGGCTGCGGCTGGTTCGGGTGCGTACTGATGGGTGTCTCCGAAGGCTCAGAGGGGGGATTGGACGGCCGCCGGGTCCCTGCTCGGGGCTACCGTGACGGGCGTCTCCACGATTCGCGTCCGCGCCCGTCGAGGCGGGCTGAGAACGGCCTTTCGGTGCAAGCGTAGCCAACGCGGAGGCGGGGGAAGGACGAAGCACTCCCGACGGCAGGCATAATAAAAGGCGGAGAGGTCACGGATGTGACCCCGTGCCGGCGCTTTCCCGCCAGGCGTGGTCTTGCCGGGTCGCCCCGCCGCTGGCTTTGACCTGCGCATGGTGGCCAGGTAGGATATTCCGTCGTTGTGCGTTGAGTTGCCGTGGGCCCCAGACTCGAAGAAGTCGGGTGCCGATCCACGCACCATCGTCTGCGCACTCACCTCCGGATCGTCCTCATTGGCATGGGACATCCGGCCAAGAACGTCCCGCAACCGCGGCGGCGTTTCGTAATACGAGTCCGCCATCCCCGTGCGGGATGGGGCAGCCGACTGAAGAGCGAAGGCAAACGATCGTGCGCACATACAGCCCCAAACCAAGCGATGTTCAGCGTCAGTGGCATGTAGTCGACGCCACCGATCTCGTGCTCGGGCGTATGGCGAGCCAGGTTGCCACGCTCCTTAGGGGTAAGCACAAGCCGTACTACGCGCCCCACATCGACACCGGCGACTTCGTGATCGTCGTGAACGCCGAGAAGGTCGCCCTGAGCGGTAACAAGCTGGCCCAGAAGCGCGCCTACCGGCACTCCGGCTACCCGGGCGGTCTGCGCTCCGTGGCCTACGCCGAGCTGCTGGAGAAGCACCCGGAGCGGGCCATCGAGAAGGCCGTCAAGGGGATGCTGCCCAAGGGTTCGCTCGGCCGCCAGATGGCCAAGAAGCTCAAGGTGTACGCCGGGCCGGAGCACCCGCACCAGGCCCAGCAGCCGGTGCCGTTCGAAATCAGCAAGATCGAGCAGCCCGCCTAGGCGTTCGCGAGACTTTACAGGAAGCACGAGGAGAACCGTGTCCGAGCCCACCGGCATCGAAGACGTCGCCCAGGACTACGCGGAGAACCCGGAGGAGTTCCCCTCCGAGTACACCAGCGAGTCCGACGAGACGACCGCCGCCTACGTCCCCACCGCCTCCGGCCCCAGCGCCGGCACCGGTCGCCGTAAGCAGGCCGTCGCGCGTGTCCGCATCACTCCCGGTGCGGGCGAGTGGAAGGTCAACGGGAAGCCGCTCGAGGTGTACTTCCCGGACAAGGTCCACCAGCAGACCATCAAGGAGCCGCTCGTCTCCCTCGGGTTCGACGGCGCCTACGACGTCTTCGCCCGTCTGGACGGCGGCGGCACCAGCGGCCAGGCCGGTGCGCTGCGCCACGGCATCGCCCGTGCGCTCGCGGCCCTGGACCCGGAGAACAACCGCCCGACCCTGAAGAAGGCCGGCTTCCTCACCCGCGACTCCCGCGAGGTCGAGCGGAAGAAGGCCGGTCTCAAGAAGGCGCGCAAGGCTCCCCAGTTCTCCAAGCGCTAGTGCTCATGCGCCGACACCCGCTCGGCTGAGTCTCCACCCGTGCGTCGTCCCCGAGTCGGGGGCGGCGTACGGGTTTTTCGCTTGTTCGGTGGCGTCCGCGCCACGTCGATCTTCTTCTCCGGCGCCGTGTCCGGCGCCGCTTTCGAAAGGGGCTGTGGCCTGTGGCACGGCTGTTCGGAACAGATGGTGTACGGGGTGTCGCCGGTCGGGACCTGACCGCCCCACTCGCTCTGGAGCTGTCCGTCGCGGCGGCCCGCGTGCTCGCCGACCGTACCGAGGGGTGGCGTCCCCGGGCCGTCGTGGGCCGGGACCCGAGGGCCTCGGGTGAGTTCCTGGAGGCGGCCGTGGTCGCCGGACTGGCGAGCACCGGTGTGGACGTCGTCCGGGTCGGCGTCCTGCCGACCCCCGCCGTCGCGTTCCTGACCGGGGAGCTGGACGCCGACTTCGGCGTCATGCTCTCCGCCAGTCACAACCCCGCTCCCGACAACGGGATCAAGTTCTTCGCGCGCGGCGGCCAGAAGCTGGAGGACGCGTTGGAGGACGAGATCGAGGGGATGCTCGGCGTCCCCGCGCCCCCGGTCGTCGGCGACGCGGTCGGACGGGTCACCGACGCCACCGACGGGGCGGAGCGCTACGTCGAGCACGTGTTGTCGTCGCTGCCGCACCGGCTGGACGGGTTGAAGGTCGTCGTCGACTGCGCCAACGGCGCGTCGTCCACCGTGGCGCCCGAGGCGCTGCGCCGGGCGGGCGCCGAGGTCGTGACGATCGGCGACCGGCCGGACGGGCTCAACATCAACGAGGGGTGCGGGTCCACGCACCTGGAGGCGCTCCGCGAGGCGGTGGTGCTGCACGGAGCGGACGCCGGTATCGCCAACGACGGCGACGCCGACCGCTGCCTGGCCGTGGACGCCGAGGGGCGGGTGGTCGACGGTGACCACATCCTCGCGATCCTGGCGGTGGAGGCCAAGGAGGCGGGCCGTCTGGTCGAGGACACCCTGGTGGTGACGGTCATGTCCAACCTCGGGCTCAAACAGGCGATGGAGCGTGAGGGCATCGCCGTGGTGGAGACCGCCGTCGGCGACCGGTACGTCCTGGAGGAGATGAAGCGCGGCGGGTACGGCCTGGGCGGGGAGCAGTCCGGGCACGTCATCCTGTTGGACCACGCGACCACGGGGGACGGCGTCCTGTGCGGTCTGCACCTGCTGGCCGCGATGGCGCGACGGCAGCTGGGTCTGGCGGAGCTGGCCAAGGTGATGACGCGGCTGCCGCAGGTGCTGATCAACGTGTCCGGTGTGGACAAGTCCCGGACCCACCAGTCCGAGGAGCTCGCCGCCGCCGTGCGCGAGGCGGAGGCCGAACTCGGCACGAGCGGGCGTGTGCTGCTCCGGCCCAGCGGGACCGAGCCGAAGGTGCGCGTGATGGTCGAGGCCCCGGAACAGGAGCAGGCCGGTGCCGTGGCCGAGCGCCTGGCCGCCGCGGTGCGGTCGGCGCTGGGCTAGACGGACGCCTTCGGCGCAGCCCTGTCCGTCAGCACCCTGCCGGCGCCCGAGCGACGAACCCCCTCGGGTGACCGGTGGAACGGAACGGAGCCGAGGTCTGTGGGCAGAGAGACGGGCGTGTGAGCGTTGTGATGACCGGGGGCCGTCCCGACGGCCCCCGGTCATCGCGTGTCGGGACACTGGAGTGAACGTATGACGGAGCCACGGGCCGAGGACGCCCTGACGATCGGGGTGGACATCGGCGGGACCAAGGTGGCCGCCGGTGTGGTCACGGCCGAGGGACACGTGCTGGCCCGCCTGCGGACCGAGACTCCGGAGCGGAGCAAGAGCCCGGCCGTCGTCGAGGAGACGATCGTCGGTGTCGTCCGGGAACTGATGCGGGAGTTCACGGTGGTCGCCGTGGGAGTGGGCGCCGCGGGGTTCGTCGACGAGCAGCGCGCGAACGTCCTGTTCGCCCCGCACCTGTCATGGCGCCGGGAGCCGCTCCGTGACGCGCTCTCCGACCGGCTCGACCTGCCGGTCGTGGTGGAGAACGACGCCAACGCCGCCGCCTGGGCGGAGGTGCGCGCCGGGGCGGGGCAGGGCGTGGACAACGTCGTGGTGGTGAACCTGGGCACCGGGATCGGCGGGGCGGTGGTCCTCGGCGGACGGCTGCACCGCGGCCGCTACGGGCTGGCGGGGGAGTTCGGCCACATGACGGTGGTCCCGGGCGGCCACCGGTGTGAATGCGGCAACCGGGGCTGCTGGGAGCAGTACGCGAGCGGGAACGCCGTGACCCGGGAGGCCCGGGAACTGGTGCGCGCCGAGTCGCCCGTGGCCCGGGTGCTGCACCAGGCCGTGGGCGGTGACGCCGACCTGATCACCGGACCCCTGGTCAGTGAGCTGGCGAGCAAGGGCGATCGGGCGTGCGTGGAGATCCTGGAGGACGTGGGGACGTGGCTGGGTACCGGCCTGGCCAACCTGGCGGCCGCGTTCGACCCGGAGCTGTTCATCATCGGCGGCGGGGTGTCGGAGGCCGGTGAGCTGCTGCTCGGCCCGGCCCGGACCGCTTTCGAGCGCAACCTGACCGGGCGGGGCTACCGGCCGACCGCGCGTGTGGTCGCGGCGGCGCTGGGCAACGAGGCGGGGCTGATCGGTGCCGCCGCACTGGCGCGGGAGACGCTTCCGGACCGGGAGCACTGACCGCCCGGCCGGCGCACGGCGGGGAAGGAAGGCCCCGACGGTGACAGTGTCCGTCGCCGTCCCCGACAGTCCGGAGGGCTTCGCCACCCTCGCGGCGGGACCGCCGCGGCAGGTCCGACCGAGACCCGGTCGACGCCGTGCCGGACAGATGGTGTTACCTCCGGGCCAGTGCCCTCACGTCGATGTCCATGGGGAACGGGACGTCCAGTTTGAGCCGCTCCCGGGCAATGGTGATCGGGACGTACCTGGGGTCCCGCGTCCCGTCGAGCTCGTAGACGTGGATCGCGGGGCCGTTCTTCTCAGGCTCGATCCGCCAGAAGTGGGGGATGCCCGCC
The DNA here is from genome assembly GCF_003386285.1 of Nocardiopsis sp. FIRDI 009. Taxonomy (GTDB): domain Bacteria; phylum Actinomycetota; class Actinomycetes; order Streptosporangiales; family Streptosporangiaceae; genus Nocardiopsis. The sequence continues at coordinate 32,851 of NZ_QPNC01000023.1, read as the reverse complement.
TGGGCGTACTTGAGCGGTTTGGTGGTGCGGTCCCGGTCCTGGGACTCCTCGGACACGATCTCGACGGCGATGAGCACGTCCTCGGGCGGGACGTGGGTGGCCCTGTACCAGTCGAGGCGGTCGTCGTCCCCCTCCTCGTACCTGTAGACGAGGACGTCCGGTTCCGGCCGCTGGTACTTGCCCAGCTTCATGGTCATCTCGTGCAGGATGTCGATGCCTTCCGGGGCCACCTCTTCCAGGGCGGCCACCAGGCGGAGCATGACCTTGGCGTGGAACTTGGTCTGGGGGGACAGCAAAACGAGCGCTCCGTCGATGAGTTCCATCCGGGGGGCTCCCGGGGGAAGTTCGTCCATGTCATCGGCGGTCCAGCCGCCGGGTGGTGGGGTGAACCATTCAGGGAGCGGCTCGGCGGTCATCGAATCCTCCACGGTCGATTCCTGGGGCCACTCTAGTACTGCCGGTCTTCTCATGGCAGGAACGTAGCGCACGGTGACGACACGATCGCGGGGGTTCGCGGAGAGGGTCAGTCGGTCAGGGTGAGCTCGAAGGAGTAGCGCGAGGCCCGGTACACGTGCGATCCGACCTCGACCACCCGGCCGACGTCGTCGTAGACGGTGCGCTCCATGGTCAGCAGCGGGGCCCCGCGCGTCTCGTCGAGCACGCGCGCCTCCGCGGCCGTGGCGTTGCGCGCCCCGATGCTCTGCGAGGCGATCTTCAGCGTGACGCCCGCCGCCCGCAGCAGCTGGTAGAGCCCCTGGTGGGCGAGTTTTCCCTCGTCGAGGTCGACCAGCCCGACGGGCAGGTAGTTGTGCATGAGGGCCAGCGGTTCGTCGCGCGCGTAGCGGAGCCGCTCCAGCACGTACACCTCGGTGCCGGGATCGACCTCCAGCGAGGCGGCGACCGCGTCCGGCGGGGCCTCCACGGCCAGCCTCAGGACCTCGGTCCGGGGGTGCTCCCCGGCGCGGCTCAGGTCGTCGTACAGGCTGGACAGCTCCAGCGGTCGGCGTACGCGGGGCATGACGACCTGGGTTCCCACGCCGCGTTTGCGGACCAGGAGTCCCCGGTCCACCAGGTACTCGATGGAGCGGCGGAGCGTGGGCCGGGACAGCCCGAGCCGTTCGGCGAGGACGAGTTCGTTCTCCAGGCGCGTGCCCACGGCCAGCTCGCCCGACGTGATGCGCCGCTCCAGCTCCTGGGCTACCTGGAAGTACAGGGGTACCGGGCTGGACCGGTCGATCGGGATCGACAGCGGGGTCTCGGTCACGTGCGCGTCCGTTCGTCGTGTGCGGCCTCGGAGGAGTCGCCCTCCCCCGGTCAGTGTAATGATGCCCGGTTGTCTTTACGTTCATAGGTAATTATGTCTAGACAAACTATTGACAGGTCTGTTTCGCCCGAGTGAACATGGGGCCGTGGCTGTGACCCACGGAACAGCCACGTGAACCCCGGGGCCGACCGGTCCCGGAGCCCGGACACCGGAAGGGGTGGGCATGCGCGTCGGACTGGTGGGAGCGGGACGCATCGGTGCGTCGCACGCGGCGGCCATCGCCGCGCGGCCCGAGGTCGGCGAGCTCGTCCTGGTGGACGCCGACGGCGCCCGCGCCCGCGACGTCGCCGGGCGGGTCGGGGCCCACGTCGCCGGAACCATCGACACCCTCCTCCACCCCGGGGCGGTCGACGCGCTCGTGGTCGCCGCCGCCACCTCCGCGCACGCCGAGCTCATCCTGGCCGGGGTCCGCGCCGGGACGCCGGTCTTCTGCGAGAAGCCGGTCGCGCCCACCGTCGCGGAGACCGTCGACGTCCTGCGCGAGGTCGACAAGCGCCGGGTCCTGGTCCACATCGGCTTCATGCGGCGCTTCGACGCCGGGTACGCCGAGGCGCGGCGGGCCCTGCGCGACGGCGAACTGGGCGAGCTGCACCGCGTGCACGCCGTGACCTGCGACGCCGCGCCGCCGCCCGCCGAGTACCTGCCGACCTCGGGCGGACTCTTCCGCGACTGCCTCGTGCACGACTTCGACATCCTGCGCTGGGTCACCGGCCGCGAGGTCGCGGAGGTCCATGCCTACGGCGCCAACCGCGGCGCCGGGTACTTCGCCGCGGCCGACGACGTCGACACCGCGGCGGCGGTTCTGCGCATGGACGACGGGACCCTGGCCACCGTGCAGGGCTCCCGCTACAACGGCGCGGGGTACGACGTGCGGATGGAGCTGGCCGGTTCGGCCGGGACCGTCGCGGTCGGCCTCGACGGGCACGCAGCCCTCCGCTCGGCCGAGGCGGGGGCGGACTTCCCCTCCCAGGACCCCCACCACGAGTTCTGGTCCCGGTTCGCCCCCGCCTACGGCGCCGAGATCGCGGCCTTCCTCGGCGCCGTGCGCGAGGGCGGCCCCAGCCCGTGCACCGTCGCCGACGCGCTGGAGGCGGTCCTGGTCTCGGACGCCGCCGAACGGTCGCGCCGGGAGGGCCGACCGGTGCGGATCGAGGAGGTGCGCCCGTGAACTCAGCAGGTCCCGGCGGCCCGCGGGGCGGCCGTCGTGCCGCGCACCACGAGCTCCGGTTCGAGCACGCTGACCCGCGGGGGCAGGTCCGGCGACGCCAACCGGTCGATGGCGGCGCGCACGGCCGCGCGGGCCAGCCCCTGGACGTCCTGGCGGACCGTCGTCAGCTGGATGTGCGCGAGCCGGGCCAGCGGGATGTCGTCGAACCCGACCAGCGAGATGTCCTCGGGGACCCGCACCCCGGCGCGGGTGATCGCGTCGAGGAAGCCGATCGCGGACCGGTCGTTGCTGGCGAACAGCGCGGTGGGGACGCGCCCCTCGGCGAGCAGCCGGTGCGCGGCCTCGGCCCCGCTGGACTCGGTGTGGTCGCCCGGCAGGACCCGCACGCGGTCGGCCAGGCCGCGGCGGCGCATCCAGTCGCGGTAGGCGCGCCTGCGCTCGGCCGATCCCGCGCCGGTGCCGCCGTCCAGGTGGGTGATGTCCCGGTGGCCGAGTCCCCCCAGGTGGTCGAGTGCCTGGCGGGTCGCCCTGCCCTCGGCCGTGCGCACGGTGTCCACGTGGACACCGGGGAAGCGCGGGCCGACCGACACCACGGGGACCCGTTCGACCACCTCGCCGAGGAAGTCCGTGGTCGTCTCGGGGCCGAGCAGGATCAGCGCCTCGCAGCGGTGTCCGAGCAGGGCGCCGACCGCCTTCTCCGTATGCCGGGTGCGCGCGTGCGCCGACAACAGGACGTCGTAGCCGACCAGCTCCGCCTCCGTGTACACCGCCTCGACGAGGTCGGCGTGGAACGCGTTGTGCACCGTGAGCATGACGCCGAGCACCCGGCTCCGCGAGCTGGCCAGGGTTCGCGCGGCCACGTCCGGCCGGTAACCGATCTCCTCGGCCGCGCGCAGAACCCGCGCGCGGGTCTGCGGGCTCGCACCCGGGGCGTCGCGGAAGACCACGGAGACCAGGGCGCGCGAGACCCCGACCCGGGCGGCGACGTCCTCCATGGTGGGGCGCCGGTTCCCGCGCCGGTTCGGACGCTTCGAGGCGTCGTCCCCGGGGGCGGTGTCGCCGTCGGTGTTGGTCACTCTGTCGCCTCCCATCGCCCTACCTCTCCTACCAGATCCGGAACGGGGTATTGACACCACATGTGACCTGGATCACCATTGCTCAGACTAGAGCGCTCTAGTAGAGCGCGCTAGTCCCGGGAGTTCATCCCCCGCGGCCGGCGCCGTCCGGAGCGCGGGACACCACCGACGAACCGCACCCGAGGAAGAGAAGAGAAGCCCCGGTGTACCGCTATCCACGGAGGTCCCCGTGAACGCCAGTGCAGGCCGAAGCTCCGACGCGCCCTTCGGCGTCGTCACCATGGGCCGCGTCGGCGTCGACGTCTACCCCGAGCAGACCGGGGTCGGCCTGGACGCGGTGAGCTCCTTCGGCAAGTTCCTGGGCGGCAGTCCCACCAACGTCGCCGTCGCCGCCGCGCGCCACGGCCACCGGTCCGCCGTGATCACCCGCACCGGCGACGACCCCTTCGGCCGGTTCGTCCACCGGGCGCTGCGCGGGTTCGGAGTCGACGACCGCTTCGTCACGCCGGTCGCCGACCTGCCGACCCCCGTGACGTTCTGCGAGATCTTCCCTCCGGACGACTTCCCCCTGTACTTCTACGGCCGCGACCCCGTCGCGCCCGACCTGATGATCCGGGCCGAGGACCTCGACCTGGACGCGATCGCCACGGCGGACGTGTTCTGGGTGACCGTCACCGGCCTGAGCCGGGAGCCGAGCCGCACCGCCACCCTGGAGGCCCTCCGGGCACGGGGACGGCGGGGGATCACCGTCATCGACCTCGACTACCGGCCGATGTTCTGGGAGTCCCGCGCGGAGGCCCGCCGCTGGGTCGCCGAGGCGCTCCCGTACGCCACCGTCGCCGCGGGCAACCTCGACGAGTGGGAGACCGCGGTCGGGGACCGCGACCCCCAGGCCGCGGCCAAGGCCGGGCGCGCGGCCGGAATCGACCTCGCCGTCGTCAAACGGGGACCCGCCGGGGTGCTCGCCGTGGACGACTCCGGCCAGGTCAGCGTCGCTCCGGTCCCGGTCGAGGTGGTCAACGGCCTCGGCGCGGGCGACGCCTTCGGCGGCGCGCTGTGCCACGGCCTGCTCTCCGGGTGGGACACCGAACGCGTCATGCGCTTCGCCAACGCCGCGGGCGCCATCGTCGCCTCCCGCCTGTCCTGCTCCGACGCCATGCCCACCTCCGCCGAGGTCGAGGCCACACTGGAGGAGGCGGCCCATGCCGGATGACCTGTTCAGATCCATCGTCGAGACCCGCCTGCACCACCCCGACGCCATCGCCGAGGCCGCCGCCGAGCGGGTCCGGCCCGCCTCGCCCGTGGCGGGGAACGGCAAGGCGATGATCGTCGCCGCCGACCATCCCGCCCGCGGCGCGCTGCGCTCGGGCAGCCGTCCGATGGCCATGGCAGACCGCGCCGACCTGCTCGACCGGCTGCGCACCGCGCTGGCGCGTCCCGGCGTCACCGGTGTCCTGGCCACGGCGGACATCCTGGAGGACCTGCTCCTGCTGCGGAACCCCGACGGGAGCGGGGTCCTGGACGGCAAGTCGGTCTTCGGCTCGATGAACCGCGGCGGGCTGGCCGGTGCCGCGTGGGAGATCGACGACCGGTTCACCGGCTACGACGCCGCCGGGATCGCCCGGATGGGTTTCGAGGGCGGCAAGATGCTGCTCCGGCTGGACTACGACGACGACCGGACCGTCCCGACCCTGGAGAGCTGCGCCAGGGCGGTCGACGAGCTCAACGCCGCCCGCGTCATCGCGATGGTCGAGCCGTTCATCTCCGGCCGCACCGGGGGCGTGGTCCGCAACGACCTGTCGCCGGACGCGGTCGCCCGCTCCGTGGCCATCGGCTCCGGGCTCGGCAACACCTCGGCCCGCACCTGGCTCAAGCTCCCGGTCGTGGACGAGATGGAGCGGGTCGTGGCCACCTCCACCCTGCCCACGGTCCTGCTGGGCGGGGAGTTGTCGCAGGACCCCGACGCCGCGTTCGCCCGCTGGGGCGAGGCGCTCAAACTGCCCAACGTCATCGGCCTGACCGTGGGCCGGTCCCTGCTGTACCCGGCCGACGACGACGTCGTGGCCGCCGTCGACACCGCTGTGGGGTTGCTGTGAGTCCGACCGACACCAAGCACTACCTGCCTGCGGGAAGCACCGCGGCCAAGCCCTTCCGAACCGTCATCACCCCCGAGTCCGCGGGGTGGGGCTACTGCGGGCTGCGCGTCCTGGAACTGGCGCCCGGCGCCACCGAGCAGATCACCACGGGGGACGCCGAGACGCTCGTCCTGCCGCTGGACGGCGGCTGCGTCGTCACGGTGGACGGACAGGAGTTCCGCGTCACCGGGCGGCGGAGCGTGTTCACCCGGGTCACCGACTTCGTCTACCTGCCGCGCGACTCCCGCGCCACGGTCACCAGCAGCGGGGGCGGCCGGTTCGCGCTCCCGTCCGCGCGCTGCGACCGGCGCCTGCCCGCCAGGTACGGCGCCGCCGAGGACGTCCCGGTCGAACTGCGCGGCGCCGGCCAGTCCAGCCGCCAGGTGAACAACTTCTGCGTACCGGGGACCTTCGAGGCGGACCGGCTCATCGCCTGCGAGGTGCTCACCCCCGCGTCCAACTGGTCCTCCTACCCGCCGCACAAGCACGACGAGGCCACCGGGACCGAGTGCGAACTGGAGGAGATCTACTACTACGAGGTCTCCGAGGGGCCCACCGGCCCCGGCATCGGCTACCAGCGGGTCTACGGGACCGAGAAGCGTCCCATCGACGTCTTCGAGGAGGTCCGCAGCGAGGACGCCGTCCTCATCCCGCACGGGTGGCACGGCCCCTCCATGGCCGCCCCCGGATACGACCTGTACTACCTGAACGTCATGGCGGGCCCCGGCGAGGAACGCGCCTGGAGGATCTGCGACGACCCCGCCCACGGGTGGGTGCGCCAGACCTGGGCCGACCAGGAGACGGACCGCCGCCTGCCGCTGACCTCCGCCGTCGAGAGGGAGGCGTGATGACCCGGTCCACCGTCAGGCTCACCACGGCCCAGGCCCTGGTCCGCTTCCTCGCCGCGCAGTACAGCGAGCGCGACGGCGTCGAGCAGCGGTTCATCCCCGGGGTGTGGGGCATCTTCGGGCACGGCAACGTCGCCGGCCTCGGCCAGGCGCTGCTCCAGGCCGCCACGACCGGCGAGGCCGACCTGCCCTACTACCTGGCCCGCAACGAACAGGGCATGGTCCACGCCAGCGTCGGGTTCGCCAAGACCCGCAACCGGCTCCAGACCTTCGCGTGCTCGGCCTCGACCGGCCCCGGCTCCACCAACATGGTCACCGGCGCCGCGCTGGCCACCACCAACCGCATCCCGGTCCTGCTGCTGCCCAGCGACATGTTCGCCACGCGCATGCCCGACCCGGTGCTCCAGCAGTTGGAGGACACCCGGGGCGGCGACGTCACCGTCAACGACGCGTTCCGGCCGGTCTCCAAGTACTTCGACCGGATCACGCGCCCCGAACAGCTGATTCCGGCGGCCCAGGCCGCCCTGCGGGTGCTCACCGACCCGGCGGAGACCGGGGCGGTCACCCTCTGCCTGCCCCAGGACGTCCAGGCCGAGGCGTACGACTGGCCGGTGGAGTTCTTCCGCCGGCGCGTCTGGCACATCGGCCGACCGGTGCCCGAGCCCGACGCCCTGGCGCGGGCCGCCGACGTGATCCGCCGCGCGGAGCGGCCGCTGATCGTCGCGGGCGGCGGCGTGGTCTACTCCGAGGCGTGCGCGGCCCTGCGCGCGTTCGCGGAGGCCACCGGTATCCCGGTCGCCGACACCCACGCGGGCAAGGGGGCGCTTCCGTGGGACCACGACCGCGCCGTCGGCGGGATCGGCTCCACCGGCGCCAGGAGCGCCAACACGCTCGCCCGCGAGGCGGACGTGGTGATCGGCGTCGGCACCCGCTACAGCGACTTCACCACCGCCAGCCACACGGTCTTCGCCGACCCGGACGTCACCTTCGTCAACCTGAACGTGGCCCGGCTGGACGCGGCCAAGCACGCCGCCACCCAGCTGGTCGCCGACGCGCGCGCGGGCCTGGAGGCGCTGCGCCGGGAACTGGCCGGCTGGGAGGTCCCGGCCGACCACTGGGCCCGCTCCCGGGCGCTGGCCGACGAGTGGGCCGCCGTCACCGACGCCTGCTACACCGTCGAGCACGGCCCGCCGCCCGCCCAGACGGCCGTGCTCGGAGCGCTCAACGACGTCCTCGACGACCGCGACGTGGTCGTCAACGCCGCCGGGAGCATGCCCGGGGACCTCCAGATGCTCTGGCGGGCCAGGGACCCGAAGTCCTACCACGTCGAGTACGCCTACTCCTGCATGGGCTACGAGGTGGCCAGCGGGACCGGCGTCAAGATGGCCGATCCCTCCCGTGAGGTGGTCGTCCTGGTCGGCGACGGGTCCTACCTGATGATGGCCCAGGAGATCGTCACGATGGTCTCCGAGCGGATCAAGGTGATCATCGTCGTGGTCCAGAACCACGGTTTCGCCTCCATCGGGTCCCTGTCGGAGGAACTCGGCTCCCAGCGGTTCGGCACGAGGTACCGCTACCGCGACCCGTCCACCGGACAGCTCGACGGGCCCGTCCTGCCCGTCGATCTGGCGGCCAACGCCGCGAGCCTCGGCGCCCGCGTCATCCGCGCCGACGGGATCGAGGAGTTCCGCCAGGCCCTCGTCGAGGCCAAGGCCGCCGACACCACCACGGTCGTGCACATCGAGACCGACCCGGAGGGCCCCAACCCGCCCGGCAGCGCCTGGTGGGACGTGCCCGTCAGCCAGGTGTCCGACCTCGACTCCACCCGCGACGCCTATCCGACCTACCGCTCGCACAAGCAGGGACAGCGCCACTACCTGTGACGCCTCCCGGATCCGAGGAACCCACAGTGAAGACCATCCAGCACTGGATCGACGGGGCCGCGACCTTCGGGGCCTCGACCCGCACCGCGCCGGTGTGGAACCCGGCGACGGGGGAGCGGCAGGCCGACGTCCTGCTCGCCGAGCCTTCCGCCGTCGACGCCGCCGTCGCCGCGGCGGCCAGGGCCTTCGAGAGCTGGGGCGACTCGTCCCTGACCAAGCGCACGCGCGTGCTGTTCTCGCTGCGCGAGCTCCTGGCCAGACACGAGGACGAGATGGCCCGGATCATCGCCGCCGAGCACGGCAAGGTGGTCGACGACGCCAGGGGCGAGATCGTCCGCGGCCGCGAGGTCGTCGAGTACGCCTGCGGCATCGTCAGCGCGCTCAAGGGCGGCTACTCCGACCAGATCTCCACCGGGGTCGACTCCTTCGACTTCCGTCAGCCGCTCGGCGTCGTCGCGGGGATCACCCCGTTCAACTTCCCGATCATGGTGCCCCTGTGGATGCACCCGATCGCGATCGCCTGCGGCAACACGTTCGTGCTCAAGCCCAGCGAGCGCGACCCGTCGGTGTCCAACCTCGTCGCCCGGCTCTACGCCGACGCGGGGCTGCCCGACGGCGTGTTCAACGTGGTGCACGGGGACAGGACCGCCGTCGACGCGCTCCTGGACCACGGGGACGTCGAGGCCGTCTCCTTCGTCGGCTCCACGCCGATCGCCAGGTACGTGCACGAGCGCGGCACCGCCTCCGGCAAGCGCGTCCAGGCCCTGGGCGGAGCCAAGAACCACGCGGTCGTCATGCCCGACGCCGACCTGGAGTTCGCCGCCGACCACCTGACCGCGGCCGCGTTCGGCTCCGCCGGTCAGCGCTGCATGGCGATCTCCGTCGCGGTCGCCGTCGGCGAGGCCGCCGACGCCCTGGTGCCGGTGCTCGCCGACAAGGCCAAGGCGGTCAGGGTCGGCCCGGGGCAGGACCCCTCGAACGAGATGGGCCCGGTCATCACCGCCCAGGCCCGCGACCGCGTCGCCGGGTTCGTCACCTCCGGAGAGGAGCAGGGCGCGGTGGTCGTGGTCGACGGCCGCGACCTGAGGGTGGAGGGGCACGAGGAGGGCTTCTTCGTCGGCCCGTCGGTGCTCGACGGGGTCACCCCGGACATGGACGTGTACCGGGAGGAGGTCTTCGGGCCCCTGCTGGTCATCGTCCGCGCCGCCGATCTGGACGAGGCGATCGCGCTGGTCAACGCCAACCCGTACGGCAACGGCACCGCCATCTTCACCAGCGACGGCGAGGCCGCGCGCCGCTTCCAGCGCAGGGTGACGGTCGGGATGATCGGCGTCAACGTGCCGATCCCCGTGCCGATGGCGCACTACTCCTTCGGCGGCTGGAAGGACTCGCTCTTCGGCGGGAACCACATCCACGGCCCCGAGGGCGTGCGGTTCTACACCCGCGCCAAGGTCGTCACCAGCCGCTGGCCGCACGTCGGCCGCTCGGTCGAGGCCGCCTTCAACTTCCCCACCCACGGTTAGGGGGTGTCCGCTCCGGGCCTCCGCTCCGGCCCGGGTCCGGGCGCCCGGACGACACCCCGAAAACCCCTCGCCGCGAAACCGCGACCGGCTCCGGCCGGGTGACCAGCCACACCCCTCACGAAACGAGATGGACATGACGGAGAAACTGGTCCTGGGATCCGCCCCCGACTCATGGGGGGTGTGGTTCCCGCAGGACGAACACCAGACGCCGTGGCACCGCTTCCTCGACGAGCTGGCCGAGGCCGGGTACGAGTGGCTCGAACTGGGTCCGTACGGCTACCTGCCCACCGAGCCGAAGCGCCTCGCCGACGAGGTCGGCCGGCGCGGCCTGAAGGTCTCCGGCGGCACGGTGTTCGGCAACCTGCACGACCCGGACGCATGGGACGACACCGTCGCCACCGTCCGGAGGGTCGCCGAGCTCACCGCCGCCGTCGGCGCGCACCACCTGGTCTTCATCCCGCCCATGTACCGGGACGAGAAGACCGGGGAGTTCACCGAGTCCCCGACGCTCGACGACGGCCGCTGGAGGAACCTCCACCGGTCCGCCGACGAGCTCGGCAGGATCCTGCTGAACGACTACGACGTGCGCCTGTGCCTGCACTCGCACGCCGACACCCACATCCAGACCCAGCCCGAGATCGAGCGGTTCCTCGACGGGACCGACCCCGACCTGGTTTCCCTGTGCCTGGACACCGGCCACGTGGCCTACGGCGGCGGTGACGCCGTGGACCTGATCCGCCGGTACTCCGAGCGCGTCGACTACGTGCACATCAAGCAGATGGACCCGGAGGTCGTCCGGCAGGTCCACGAGGAGAAGCTCGGTTTCGGCGAGGCCGTCAAGCGCGGCGTGTGCGTGGAGCCCCCGGCGGGCGAGCCCTCGCCCAAGGCCGTCATCGACGCGCTCGACGAGGTCGACGCCCGGCTCTTCGTGATCGTCGAGCAGGACCTGTACCCGTGCGAGCCGGACGTTCCGCTGCCCATCGCGGTCCGGACCCGCAGATACCTCAACAGCTGCGGATTGGGAGCGCGCCACCAGAGGGCCTGACGTCCGTACCACACGCTGAGCCCGCCGCCCAAAGCGCGGACTCCCCGCAAGTCGCACCGGCCCCTGCGACCAACCACAGGTTGAGTGAATCCCCCAGACCGACAAGAGGTCGAACCATGAAGCGCAACACCACCCACACCGCCCTGATCGCAGGGGCCGTGAGCCTGTCGCTCGCCGCGACGGCGTGCAGCTCGGAGGGAGGCCGGGAGACCGGCGGAGGCGGCGGTGACGTCGAGCTGCCCGACATGACCGTCGCGATGATCACGCACGAGGTCCCCGGTGACACCTTCTGGGACATCATCCGCGCGGGAGCCGAGGACGCGGCGGCCAAGAGCGGGATCGAGCTGGAGTACTCCTCCGCGCCGGAGGCCCGGGAACAGGCCAACCTCATCCAGAACGCCATCGACCGCGAGGTGGACGGCATCGCCGTCACCCTCGCCAAGCCGGACGCGCTGGAGGGCGCCATCTCCGACGCCGTCGAGGCGGGCATCCCGGTGGTCGCGTTCAACTCCGGGATCGAGGAGTGGCAGGACATGGGCGTGCTGGAGTACTTCGGCACCGACGAGCACCTGGCCGGTACCGCGTTCGGGGAGCGGCTGAACGACGTCGGCGCGGAGAAGGTCATGTGCGTCATCCAGGAGCAGGGCCACGTGGCCCTGGAGACCCGGTGCGCCTCCCTGGGCGATGCCTTCGAGGGCGAGTCCGAGGTGCTGTACGTGGACAGCGCGAACATGCCGGAGGTCCGGTCCAGCATCGCCTCCAGCCTCCAGGCGGACGAGGAGTTCGACTACGTGGTCACCCTGGGCGCGCCGATCGCCATGACCGCCGTCGACGCGGTCGACGACGCGGGCAGCGACGCGAAGGTGGCCACCTTCGACACCAACCGGGACCTCGTCGGCGCCATCCAGGGCGGCATCGTCGAGTGGGCCGTCGACCAGCAGCCCTACCTCCAGGGCTACCTGGCCGTGGACGGCCTGTGGCTCCACAACACCAACGGCAACATCTCCGGCGGCGGAAGCGAGCCCGTCCTGACCGGTCCGGCGTTCATCGACGAGACCAACATCGACGAGGTCGCCGTGTTCGCCGAGGAAGGAACCCGGTGACGATGAGCCAGACCCTCACGTCCGAGGCGCTGCGTCCGGGGGGCGGTTCGGAGAGAACCCTCCGGGTGAGCCGCAGATCCACGCTGCGCCGCTTCATGACCCGACCCGAGGTCGGCTCCCTGGTCGGCGCGGTGATCGTCTTCACCGTCTTCTTCACGATCGCCGACCCGTTCCGCTCGGCGGGCGCGTTCACCAACATCCTCTACGCCAGCTCGACCATCGGCATCATGGCCGTGGGCGTGGCGCTGCTGATGATCGGCGGTGAGTTCGACCTGTCCGCGGGTGTCGCGGTGGTCGCCTCCGGCCTGTCCGCGGCCATGTTCTCCTGGTACTTCTCGCTGAACGTGTGGGTCGGTGTCCTGTTCGCCCTGGCGGTGTCGCTCGCCATCGGGTTCCTCAACGGGTGGATCCTGGTCCGCACCAGACTGCCCAGCTTCCTGGTGACGCTGTCGATGTTCCTGATGCTGCAGGGGCTCAACATCGGCATCACCAAGCTGGTCACCGGCAGTGTCTCCACCCGCAACATCTCGGCGATGGACGGCTTCGACTCGGCCCGCGCGGTCTTCGCCTCCAGCTTCGGCGTCGCGGGGGTCGAGGTCCGCGTGACCGTCCTGTGGTGGATGGTGTTCGTCGGACTGGCGACCTGGGTGCTGATGCGCACCAAGGTCGGCAACTGGATCTACGCGGTCGGCGGCGACGCCGAGAGCGCCCGGGCGGTCGGTGTCCCGGTCGCCAAGGTCAAGATCGGCCTGTTCATGACGGTCGGCCTCATGGCCTGGTTCTCCGGCATGCACCTGCTCTTCATGTTCAACACGGTGCAGTCCGGTGAGGGCGTGGGCAACGAGCTGCTGTACATCATGGCGGCCGTCGTCGGGGGATGCCTGCTCACCGGTGGCTACGGAACGGTGATCGGCGCCGCCGTCGGCGCGTTCATCTACGGCATGACCCGCCAGGGCATCGTCCTCGCCGGCTGGGACAACAACTGGGTGTTCTTCTTCGTCGGGGCGATGCTGCTGCTGGCCGTCGTGGTCAACGGCTGGGTCCGTACACAAGCGAACAAGAGGTGACCGGGGTGAGCACGATGACCGAGACGGGCACCACGCCGACGGGGGCCGCGGGCGCCGGACCGGAGAAGGCGCCGCTGCTGGAACTGCGCGACGTCGGCAAGACCTTCGGCAACATCAGGGCCCTGGCCGGGATCGGTCTGCGGGTCGACGCGGGCGAGGTCACCTGCATCCTCGGTGACAACGGCGCGGGCAAGTCCACACTGATCAAGATCATCGCCGGGTTGTACCGGCCGACGTCGGGCGAGTACCTGGTGGACGGCGAACCGGTGGACTTCTCGTCCCCGCGACAGGCCCTCGACCGGGGCATCGCCACGGTCTACCAGGACCTGGCGATGGTTCCCCTGATGCCGGTGTGGCGCAACTTCTTCCTCGGATCCGAGCTGCACAGGGGCGTCGGTCCCCTCCGGATGCTCGACGTCGCCCGGATGCGCCGCATCGCGGACGAGGAGCTGAGGAAGATGGGCATCGACCTGCCCGACATCGACGCTCCCGTCGGCAACCTGTCCGGCGGCCAGCGCCAGGTCGTGGCCATCGCGCGGGCCGTCTACTTCGGCGCCCGCGTGCTGATCCTGGACGAGCCGACCGCCGCGCTGGGCGTCAAGCAGTCGGGTGTGGTCCTGAAGTACGTCGACGCGGCCCGCGAGGCCGGTCTGGGCGTCATCCTCATCACGCACAACCCGCACCACGCGTACCTGGTCGGCGACCACTTCGTGGTGATCAAGCTGGGCGAGACCGAGCTCGACCGGCCCCGGTCCGACCTCACCCTCGACGACCTCACCCACCACATGGCGGGCGGCGCCGAGCTGGACGCGCTCCAGCACGAGCTGGCGCGGGGCAGGGGACCGGAGGAGGGTCCGGCGCACGACGCGGCGGGCGAGGGCCCGGCCGTCCAGGGGCGCTGACCGGATCGGCCGGTGTCTCCGGCCGACCGGGGACCCCGGCCCCGCCGGCCGGGGAGACCGAGTGCGACGGCCGGGTGGCCACACCCGCTCGGCCGTCGAGGAACCAAGAGAGGTAAGGGACGATGACCGTCAAGGTAGGAGTGATCGGCACCGGCTGGATCGGCGCCGAGCACATCCGCAGGATCACCGCCTCGGTGGGCGGTGCCGAGGTCGTGGCGGCGACCGACATCGACGTCGACCGCGCCGCCGGGGCGGTCGAGGGCACCGGCGCGCGTGTGCTGCCCACCGGCACGGACGTGATCACGGACCCGGAGGTCGAGGCGGTCGTGGTCACCTCCTGGGGCCCGGCGCACGCCGAGTCGGTCCTGGCGGCGATCGCCGAGGGCAAGCCGGTCTTCTGCGAGAAGCCGCTGGCCACCACCGCCGAGGACGCCCGGCGCATCCTGGACGCGGAGGCCGCGCACGGCTCGCGTCTGGTCCAGGTCGGCTTCATGCGCCGCTTCGACCCCGGGTACCGGCAGATGAGGGAGGCCATCGCCGAGGGGACGATCGGCACGCCGCTGATGGCGCACTGCGTGCACCGCAACCCCACCGTGCCCGAGTCCTACCACTCCGAGATGGCCGCGCAGGACACCGCCGTGCACGAGGTCGACGCGGTGCGTTGGCTGCTGGACGACGAGATCTCCGCCGTGCAGGTGCTCACCCCGCGCCCGACCGCCAGGCGGTTCGAGCACCTGCGCGACCCGCAGATCATGCTCCTCGAGATGACCGGCGGCGCCCGGGTGGACGTCGAGGTGTTCGTCAACTGCCAGTACGGCTACGAGATCGGTTGTGAGGTCGTGGGGGAGGAGGGCACGATCCGGCTTCCGGAGATCCCCGGTGCGGTGGTGCGCTCGGCGGGCTGGAGGAGCACGCCCGTCCTCCAGGACTGGGTGAAGCGGTTCGCCGCCGCGTTCGACGCCGAGTTCCAGGCGTGGATCGACGAGGTGGCCGCCGGCAGGCCGACCACCGGACCGAACGCCTGGGACGGCTACGCCGCGGCGATCGTCACCGACGCCCTGGTGCGGTCGCTGTACTCGGGCGGCGTCGTCGAGACCGGGATCAAGGAACGTCCGGCGTTCTACGCCTGAGGGAGAGACAGGACATGAAGATCGCCATTGACCCGTACATGTTCCGGGGGCTGCCGGTCACCGAGATGGTGCGGACCGTGGCGGACCTGGGCTACGAGTACATCGAGCTCTCCCCCCGGGCGGAGTTCATGCCGTTCTTCCGGCACCCGAGGGCTGACGACGCCCGGGTGGCGGAGCTGAGGGCCGCGCTGCGCGAGACCGGGGTGAAGCTGTCCTCCATCCTGCCGCTGTACAGGTGGTCGAGCCCGATCGAACAGGAGCGCCGGGACGCGGTCCGCTACTGGAAGCGGATGATCGAGGTCGCGGTCGAGCTCGACGTGAACCTGATGAACTCCGAGTTCAACGGCCGACCGGAGCGGGCCGCCGAGAGCGAGGGCGCGTTCTGGCGGTCGATGGAGGAGCTGCTGCCGATCTTCGAGCGCGAGGGGATCGCCCTCAACCTCGAAGCGCACCCGGACGACTTCTGCGAGGTCAACGAACCCGCGGTGGACCTGGTCCGGGCGATCAACCGACCCTGGGTGAACTACCTGTACTGCGCGCCGCACACCTTCCACCTGTCGGGGGAGGAACCGGGCGCGGACATCCGGCGGATGATGGAGTACGCGGGCGACAAGCTCCAGCACGTGCACATCGCCGACTCGTTCGACCACAAGGGCTCGTCCGGGCTGCGGTACATCCTCAACCCGCCCGGCACCCCCGCGCGGATCCACCAGCACCTGGACATCGGCCAGGGCGAGGTGGACTGGGACGAGTTCTTCGGCACACTGCGCGACCTGAACTTCGACGGCGTGGCCACGGTGTGCGTGTTCGCGTGGGAGGAGCGGGCGCGGGAGTCCTCCGAGTTCATGCTCAGGAGGGTGACCCGGGAACTCGCCTCCTGACCAGGACGTCGGGGTGTCGTGTCGGCCCGTCCCGCGCAGGGACGGCCGAGGGGCCCAACGCCCCGACCGGGCGCCGCACGCGATCATGTGCGGCGCCCTTTTCGCGTTTCCCGCGCGGCGTGGGTTCCTCCCGGGTAACGTGCGATCTCACGCCCCGCTTATGTAAGGTAGCCCGAACTTCCGCGGGCTCCACGCCCCGTGGGGCCGAGCCCGCCACCGACTCCCAAGAGAAGCCGACGCACGCGATGACCCGCACATCTCATCCGACGCGACTCCGGCGAAGCGAGGCGCGCCGCATCGAACGGCGCCGCCAGCGTCTCCTCCAGGCAGCGATCGCCTGCTCCGTGGGCGTGATCACCATGTCCGGAGTGCTCGTCTTCGTCCTCGTGTCCCAGGCCCCGCCGGAGACCGGCGGGGACGACCGCCAGCGCGTGGGGCAGGCCGAGGAACTGCCCTCCGGTCCGGCCACGGACCCGGCCTCGCCGCTCCCGAGCGCCGTTTCCACACCCACCGCCTCGGCCGTCCTGCCGCAGGACGACGAGGGGGAGGAACCGTCGTCCCCGCCGTCACCGGAGGCGTCGCCCTCCGCGACCGCCTCCGCGACGTCCGGGGAGGAACCCGAGCCGGAGCCGGAACCCGAGCAGCCCGCCCCCGAACCACAGCCGGAGCGCCCCGAGCCGGAACCGACCGAGACGGAGGACGAGGAGCCGGTCGAGGAGGCCCCCGTCCCCTGGTGGCCCTGGTAGCGGGTTCTCCATCCCTGGGGCAGCAACTCGGAGGGCTGTCAGGAGCACAGCCCCACTCCGCTCCTCAGCCGTGGAGTAACCCTGCGGCGTGGCGGTGCAGCGGAATCGTCAGTTCGGGACTGTCACCGCGTTCGATGCGCAGCAGCAGTCGGGCGATGACGTAGAGCTGGGCCCGCACACCGTCCGGGGTGTTGAGCTGGTCGGCGAAGGTCTCACGCACCAGGGTCGCGGTCGCTGGCCGCGAGAGACTGTGGCACAACAGGGTCGCGGCGTCGAGTCCGGCCGGCGCCCGCCCCCAACTCTCCCAGTCGAGAATGCCCAGTTCTGGGGCGAGCAGGTTGTTCCAGTGCAGGTCGGCGTGGGCAGTGCGCCATTCGTGGACGGTCGGGTCGATGGCGTCCGCGAAGAACACCGTCAGCCGACGTGTGATGGCCTCCTGGCTGACCGCGACCCGCTCCGTGGAGGTCTCCCCGACACGGTCGACCGCCGCCTTCAGGTCCGTCCACCAGGTGTCGTCGAGCTCGGGAGAATGCCGGAGCTCGGCGGTCTGTGAGCACACCCGCCCGGGGAGGCGCGTCATTAACTCGGCCCGGACACGGTTGGGCGTATCCTCCCACTCGGTCACCTCGATCATCTCCGGTTTGGGAACGTTCGTGATGGCTGAGGAGTCGGCGTTGCCCGTCCAGTAGGTGCCGTGCGCCCACGAGAGGTGCTCGGTGGTCACGCGTACCCACGCGTCTCCCCGAGGTCCGTGGGCGGGTGCGCCGATGCTGCGGTCACGCCACCCGAACACCGCCTCACCCACCAGGATGGTGCCGAAACCCTCCGCCGCTCGGGTGAGAAGTTCACGCATGCGCGCCCGGTGACGCTGGTTCGCCAGTGACTGGGCCGAGGTCATGCGTCGATCAGGTGGCGTAGGTACCTGCCGGGATCGGACAGGTAGCGGCGCCAGTGGTCGACCATCTCCAACTCGTCCCACTTCGTGCGGCGCGCCCCGTGGTCACCGACCTCGATGATGTCCGCGCCCGGGGTCGCCGACAGGATCGGGCTGTGTGTGGCGCAGATGATCTGCGACCCGGCTTCGGCCAGGTCGTGCATGAGTCCGACCAGGCGCAGACAGGACATGAACGACAGCGCGGCCTCGGGTTCGTCCATGAGGTACAGGCCGGGCTTGTCGAACATGTTCTGGAGGATGATGAGGAACCCTTCGCCGTGGCTGTGCTCGGACAGGTTCTCCTCCCAGTAGCCGTGCATGCCCGAGACCGCCTCGGCGAACCCGAACGTGGTCTCGGCGCGGAGGAAGTACCCGGTGCGGGCGCGGCGCCCGGAGGACAACTGCCGGGCGCCGCGTGCGGTCAGGTCCAGGCGCAGCCGCTCGCCCAGGGGGGTCTTGGGTCGGTTGTTGGCGTACTTGCGTCCGGCCCGGCCGCCGCGCGCGTCCAGGCCGTAGGCTTCGGCGATCCCCTCGACCAGGGTCGACTTGCCCGAACCGTTCTCGCCCACCAGGAACGTCACGGGGGCGTGGAACTCCAGCGGTTCGGTGAGCAGGCGGCCGACGGCCGGAACCGAGTACGGCCACGCGGTCGGGTTCGGAGGGTCGAGTCCTTCGGGGATGTCGATGCCTTGGACGAACACGCTGTTCCTCTACCGGTAGTTCGGGGCGCAGTTGCCCGCGGGGGTGCAGTCTCCCTTGGGCTGGCATGCCGGGCTGCACGAGGGGCCGCACTGCGGGTCGCACATGTTGGGCACGCATACCGCGCGGTGGGTGAACTCCTTGCGAAGCTCACCCACCACCGTAGCCATCCGGTCGCTGTTGAGGATGTCGTTCAACGATTGCTCGCGCACGTTACCGATCGGCATCCACCGGGTGAAGACACACGGCCACACCTCACCTGTGGGGGAGATCGCGAGGTTGCCGTGCGCGCACCGCCCGCACAACACCGACGTGTCCGGCTCAACCTCCGCGACGGCACCGCGGCCGACCCCTCGAAGGTCGTCGTACCGGACTTCGTCGACTCCCAGGTCGAGGAGAGTACGGCTCGCCTGGTCGCTGCGCTGGGACTCCAGAACACCGATGACACCAGCGCGCAAAGGAATCTCGCGCCGCTTGGCCTCAGCGATGTTGGCGAGCGTGCGGGCGTGGGTGGGGCGCTGGGTGATCTGCTCGTGCTCGTCTGGGTTGTCCGAATACCAGGACGTTGCCAGCCGCACACCGGGGCGCTTGAAGACCTCCCACAGCCCCGGTGGGACGTGCACGAGGTTGGTGAAGACCTCGACTTCGAGCCTCTGGTTGAGCGCGTGCTCGATCAGCTCGCCCAGGCCGGGGTGGAGCACCGGTTCGCCGCCGATGAACTGGACCATGCCAGCGCCGGTGTGGGCGACGTCGTCGATGACACGCCGCCAGTCGTCGGTGGTCATGGTGCCGTGGGTTCCGTCAGGGCCGCTGTCGGCGTAGCAGTGGGTGCACGCCAGTTGGCACTTGCCGGTGATCTCCAACCAGACGAACCGCAACGGCGGCACGGTCGGGCCGGTGGGGGTAGCGCTTTCGAGGGAGGTGGTCACGGTCGTCCTACCTTCTTTCGTCCCTTCCGGATCGGGCGGGGGGCGTGTTCGATGAGGGCGCGGACAGTGAGGGGACCTCCGGCCGTGCCGGACCAGTCCCAGTAGGCGGCGAGGGTGTCGACGATCCGGAGTCCGTAGCCGCCAATCGGCCGGGGGTTGTCGGGGCCCTCGATACGGGGGACGGGGATGGTGTCTCCGGGACGGGGTCCGTTGTCGGTGACGGTGAGGACATAGGAGAAGGGGCGGCGTTCGATCACGACGCGGGTGGTGCCGCCAGGGTCACCGGAGCAGGTGTGCCGCAGCGCGTTGGAGACGAGCTCGCTGACCACGGTGACCAGTGGAAAGGCTGCGTTGGGCGTGGTGCATGCGACCTGGTGGGCCCAGGTGCGTGCGACACGGACGTGGTAGAGGTCCGGACCGAGCATGATCCCGCACCGGTTGGGGTCGGCGAAGCTCAGCCGTCGGGGCGTCACCGTGGTTGTTGTCAGTGGGGTGGTCATCACCGTTCACCTCAATGTCCATCACGAGGATGGTCGTTTTCGTGTAGGGACTCCGTACGGCGATGTAACGTCAGAGAGCCGTAACCTCGGAATCCAGCAGCGATATCCACAGGCGGTATGTGTGAACGGCCCTCTTCGTTCTTCGTGGCTGCCCGCTCCACCCACGTTCTGGTCACGTGCTGATGTTCTGGAGGCTCTTGAGGATCAGGACGCCGGAGCACTGCTGCGTCTGGTCAGGCAGTACCTCGGGGCAAGCCAGCAGATGGTCGGTGCTGCCATCGACATGGCACAGCCGCATGTCAGCGGAATCATGTCTGGAAAGCGCCAGGTCACAGCTTTGCGGACCTGGCAGCGCATCGCCGAGGGCCTCAGGATGCCGAACGAACCGAGAAGGATTCTCGGCCTTGCCGATTCGTGTGCTGGATTCAGCTATAGGGACACAGAGGCGGAAGTGTCCCAAAGCAGCTCAGGTGATCTATGGTCAGCGCCAAGGACAGTGCAGGACATTGCTGAGATCACCCTGAGGGACCTGATGAAACGCAGAGACGCTCTCGCTGTGGGCGGCGCTCTCGTCGTAGGCGCGGCTCTGACCGAGACGCTGGAACACTGGCTGATGCCCGCATCCAGGCTGCCCGGCCCCCGAGGGGGCACGATCGGGGAGTCGGAGCTACGGCGGATCGAAGCCGCGACTGTTGCGCTCCGGCACTGGGACGACCGATGGCGTCTGGGTATTCGTCGCAAGGCCGTCGTCGGTCAACTCTCTGAGGTGGGGGAGCTCGTCGATACGCCTCAACCCGCCGGTGTCCAGTCGCGACTGTTCGCGGTGATGGCCGAACTGTCCAAGATCATCGCCTCGATGTCCTACGACGAGGGGGACCACCCCACCGCGCAGAGGTACTACACGGCGTCCTTGCGAGCGATCCACCAGGCTGGGCCCGAACACCGTCTGTACGGCGTCGGAGTCCTCGCCGATATGGCACGTCAGATGCTGGACGTGAAGCGCCCTCAGGACGCCTTGGATATCTCCCGGCTCGCCCTCGACAGCGCACACGCACACCAGGCGCCGGCACAGGTCCTCTCCCTGCTGCGAACGCGTGAGGGGTGGGCGTATGCGCGTATGGGACGGGCGGAGGCATTTCACCGTACCGTCTCCCAGGCTGAGGATCTGCTGGGATCCGGTAGTGAGGACGGCTTTCCCCACTGGGCACGCAACTTTGACCATGCGGAACTGTCTGGTGTCGTCGGTGCCCGTTACCGAGATCTGGCGTCGGAGCAGCAGGATAGGGTAGTTCTTCGCAAACATGCTGAATTGTCCGCAATCTACATTAACCAGGCGCTTCAACTACGAGACTCGGAGAAGAAACGGAATCGGGCATTCGACCTCGTTGGGCTCGGAAGGACCTACTTGTTGCTCGGCGAGCCAACCGAAGCCGCTCGTGTAGTGCGTCAAGCCGCTTCAATCGAACGTACTCTCGGCTCCGGGCGTGTCCGTCGGCGGTTGCATGACTGGCACAGGGAGGCTGCGGCCTTCCACCGGGATCCCTCCGTCGCGGAGGTCCGGGACGAGTTGTCGAATACCCTGCTGGCCGGACAGTCGGACGTGAAGGAGTCGGTGTGACGCGCATCGGTATCACTGGGCACTCGAACCTCAGCGCGGACAGCGTGCCGCTCGTGCGCGCGGCGCTGGCGGAGGCTCTCGCCCCGTACGCGAACGGCGACCTGACCGGTCTGTCGTGCCTGGCGCGTGGGGCCGATCAGCTCTTCGCGGAGGTCGTGCTCGACGCGGGAGGGCGGTTGGAGGTCGTCCTGCCATCGGTCGACTACCGGGAGGCCAAGGTCAAGCCGGACAATCTGGACCGGTTCGACGGCCTGCTCATGCGGTCGGCGCTGGTGCGGTACATGCCGCACCGGACGGCCGGGCGCACCGCCTACGAGGACGCCAACGAGGCCGTGCTGGGCGGGATCGACCGCTTGTTCGCGGTCTGGGACGGCCAGCCCTCCGATGGCAAGGGCGGCACGGGAGACGCGGTCGAGGCCGCCCGGGGGAGGGGTGTCCCGGTCGACGTCATCTGGCCCGAAGGCGCTCGCAGGGAATGAGTTCCCCGCCGTTCCCCGCCATGCACTCGGTCTCCGTCGCCGGAGCCGTCATTCGCGAGGACGGGCGCGTCCTCGCGATCCAGCGCACCGACAACGGGCATTGGGAACCGCCTGGTGGCGTCCTCGAACTGGACGAGGACATCGAATCCGGGGGTGCGGCGTGAGGTGCTGGAGGAGACCGGCCTGCGTGTTCGGGTGGGGGAGCTGACCGGGGTCTACAAGAACCTCGAACGCGGCATCGTCGCCCTGGTCTTCCGCTGCACTCCGCGCGACGGAGAGCCTCGGCCGTCACAGGAAGCCACCCGTGTCGAGTGGTGCACCCCGGATGAGGTGCGGGAGCGCATGGCTCCCGCCTACGCCTGCCGCCTCCTGGACGCCGTGCTCTCCGGGCCGCCGCGGATCCGTACGCACGACGGCCGAGATCTTCTGGAATAGGCACGTCGAATTCGGGCGAAAGTGGATTCTTCTGGCTTGGCGGATAAACCGGGCTGGTTCTGTGCGACACGCCGGTTGAACTGGGGAAATGAAAAACCTGGTTCTCAAAGCAGCGCGGTTTCGCAGAAAAGTTCACCCAATCCGCCGGAGTGCTCTACTCTTTGTCGCGAACGACAACCGCATACGAAGACCCCGCGACGGTACCTAACCGCCCGGGGTCGTGGCCAGCAACTTCCACCCTTGAAGAAACGGATTGCCGACATGGCTGAGTCTAGCCGTGCCGTCCTCGGCTCCGCCCTGGACTGCCTGAAGACCCTCCTCGCCCCCGCCCGTGGCCGCCACAGCGCCCGTCGGCGCCGCTCCACCCGGGTCCGCCGCTACGCGCCGGTGCCCACCCCGGTTTCCGAACCCACTCCCGAGCCCGCGTCGGTCCCCGCCTCGCCCTCGCCCCGCCCGGCCCCTCCCGTCGACGACACCGCCCTCGTCCGGCCCTTCTACCTCGCCCACGAGCGCGACCTCGCCTACGCCAGCGCGCACCCCGCCCGGCGCCTGCGCGCCCGCACGACCCGGCCGACCGCCGACGGCCCCCCGGTATCGACCCCCGCCTACACCCCCAAACACGCGGCCCCACGCGTTCCCGCGCCCCGTCCGGTGCCCGATGGCGACCTGCTCGCCCCCGTCCCGCCCCGGCCCGGGGAGTTCGACGAACTGCGCGACCTCACCCGCGCCTGGCTCGGGATGAACCGGGCCACGAGTTCCGGTCCACGAAAAACCGAACCCGGTTCTAGTGCGTGGGTCACATCGTCTGTAGAGTGCGGCTCATGGATCTGAACGGAATCTCCGCCCTCGTCTCGGGCGGCGCCAGCGGCCTCGGTGAGGCCACCGCCAAGGAACTCGCGAGCGCCGGCGCGACCGTCGTCATCGCCGACCTCAACGCCGAGCGCGGCGAAGCCATCGCCAAGGAGATCGGCGGTGTCTTCGTCAACACCGACGTCTCCCAGGAGGACCAGGTCAAGGCCGCCGTCCAGGCCGCCGTCGACACCGGCAAGCCCTTCCGCGCGGCCGTCTCCTGCGCCGGGATCGCCTGGGCCAACCGCACCGTGGACAAGAACGGCAACCCGCACGACCTGGACAGCTACCAGAAGATCATCCAGGTCAACCTGATCGGTACCTTCAACGTGCTGCGCCTGGCCGCCGCCGAGATCGCCAAGACCGAACCGGTCAACGAGGACGGCGAGCGCGGCGCCATCGTCAACACCGCCTCCCTGGCGGGCATCGAGGGCCAGATCGGCCAGATCGCCTACTCCTCCTCCAAGGGCGGCGTGATCGGTATGACCCTGCCCGCCGCGCGCGACCTCGCCGCGGTCGGCATCACCGTCAACACCATCGCCCCCGGCATCCTGGAGACCCCCATCTACGGTGAGGGCGAGGGCGCCGAGGAGTTCAAGAAGCGCCTCGCCGCGCCGGTGCCCTTCCCCAAGCGCCTGGGCACCGCCGCCGAGTTCGGCAAGCTCGCCAGGGCCCTGCTGGAGATCAGCTACGTCAACGGCGAGGTCGTCCGGATCGACGGCGCCCTGCGCATGCCGCCGAAGTAGGGGGTCCCCGTGTCCGACGAGGTTCTCTACACGGCCGAGGACGGCATCGCCGTCATCACCATCAACCGGCCCCAGGCCAAGAACGCGGTCAACGCCGCCGTCGCCCGGCAGGTCGCCGAGGCACTCGACGACCTGGACGCCCGCAAGGACCTGAGCGTCGGCATCATCACCGGCGCGGGCGGGACCTTCTGCGCGGGGATGGACCTGAAGGCGTTCATGAAGGGCGAGCTGCCGCTCGTCGAGGGCCGCGGGTTCGGCGGTTTCGCCGAGCGCGGCCCGAAGAAGCCGCTCATCGCGGCGGTCGAGGGGTACGCCCTCGCGGGCGGCTTCGAGGCGGTGCTCGCCTGCGACCTGGTGGTCGCCGCCGAGGACGCCAGGTTCGGCATCCCCGAGGTCAAGCGCGGCCTCGTCGCGGGCGCGGGCGGCCTGCTCCGCCTGCACCACCGGATCCCCCGCAACATCGCGATGGAGATGGCCCTGACCGGTGACTTCGTCGACGCCGCGCGCCTGGCCGAGTTCGGCCTGGTCAACCAGGTGACGCCCAGCGGTGGCGCCCTGGCCGGGGCCAGGGAGCTCGCCGCCCGCATCACCCCGAACGGCCCTCTGGCGCTGAAAGTGTCCAAGCAGGTCATCCAGTCCTCCGACGACTGGTCCACCGAGGAGATGTGGGAGAGGCAGAACGAGCTGGCGGGCCCGGTCTTCGTCAGCCAGGACGCGATGGAGGGCGCGGCGGCCTTCGCCGAGAAGCGCGCCCCCGTGTGGAAGGGCGAGTAGCCCCGACCCGCGTGCGAGGCGGCCGTCCCCTCGGGGGCGGCCGCCGCCGTTCGGGCACCGGCAGGGTGCTGCAAGGCGAGGTAAGCCGCGTAGCGAGGAACGAGCGTCAGGCGCCGCCGAGGATGAAGCATCCCTGCCTTCGGGGCGCCCGAACCCGGGCCGAAGCGAAGCGGAGGCCCAGAACAAACACGGCTAGGTCTCCCCGTACAGCACCGCCGCCGACTCCACCAGGCTCGCGTCGGCCTCCGGGGCCTCGGGCAGGGCGTCGAGCAGGTCGGGCTCCAGGACGGTCGCCATGGACCGGGAGAACGCGTACGACATGTGGTTGGTGTCGTAGTACGCCAACTGGTTGCCGATGACCCCCGGGCAGCGGCCGTCCGAGCACAGGTACTCGGTCATGTCCACGAAGACCGTGTTGTCCGGGACGTCCGTCAGCGCGTTGGCCGGGGACGTACGCGCCATCGAGTACGACTGCCGCTCCGCGCACTCCGAGGAGTCGGCTCCGTGGCGGTCGACGCACTCGGGCACGTCGAACCCGAACCGCGGGGTGTCGCGCACCGCCACCACGTCGATCCCCCACCCGTCCAGCTCACGCCACCGCTCCACGTACCCGTCCGGCACGTGCTCCGGCCGGTCGGCCCCCTTCCGCGTCCGCGTGCCCGTGGTGAACACCGCGTCGGGGCGCAGGTGGCGCAGCTCGGCCATGACCTGGTCGTTCCACGCGTCGCACTCCTCGAACGCCTCGCCCCGGTAGGTCTGGTCCGCCGCGCTGAACTGGCAGGCGTTCTTGGTCATCACGACCAGCCGCCAGCCGTGCCGGTCGGCCAGGGTCTCCAACGCCTGGAACCAGTGGCGGGCGTGCGAACTGCCGACGAGCGCGATCGTGTAGCCGCCCTCGGCGTCCCCGGCGTCGCACCGCACGAGTTCGGTGTCGTCGATGAGCGCGTTGCACGCCCGGGTCTGGTCGATGGTCTCGCGCGCGACCGTGGTCGTGTCGGGGTACACGGGCAGGTCGGGCAGCTCCTCGGCCAGCACCGGGCTCAGGTGCACACCCGCGCCCGGGTAGGCGGTGGGGTCGGAGGCCAGCTCCAGCCGCAGCTCCCGGTCACGCTGGATCGCCTGGGACCACGCCAGTCCGCCGACCAGCACGGGCACCACGAACAGGACCCCGGCGGCCAGCGACCACGACGGGGCCGTCCGCGTCCGGATGAGCCGGGTGAGTCCGCCGTCGACGACCCGGCTCGTGGCGAGCGCGGCGGCGAAGGACAGGCCCAGGACGATCAGCCCGCCGCCGAGCGTGGGCCGCTCGCTCCCGGTGACCTCCAGGTAGAACACCAGGATCGGCCAGTGCCACAGGAACAGCGGGAAGGCGTGCCCGCCCAGCCGGGCCAGCGGCGCCCATTCCAGCAGCCGGTTGGCGGACAGCCGCCCCGCGTCCGTACCGGCCCCGGCCGCGATGACCAGGACCGCCGCGAGGGTCGGCCACAGCGCCGCGAGGCCCGGGTAGGGCAGCCGGTCGCCGACGACGACACCGCACAGGACCAGGGCGGTCAGCCCGGTCCACCCGGCGGCGCCGCGCACCCGGGCGGGCAGCCGGACGCCGGGCAGGGCCAGGGCGAGCAGCCCGCCCAGGGCGAGTTCCCACAGGCGGGCGCCGGTATCGAAGTAGGCCCAGACGGGATCGTTCGCCGTGATCCACAGCGAGTACCCGAACGACCCGGCGAACACGGCGGACAGCGCCGCCGTCGAGGCCGCGCGGACCCGGGCGCCCAGCACCGCGGCCGCGAGCCCGGCGGCCGTGAGCAGCAGCGGCCACAGGAGATAGAACTGCCCCTGCACGCCCAGCGACCAGAAGTGCTGGACCGGGCTGGCGGCGCCGTTCTCCGCCATGTAGTCGACCGAGCCCAGCGCCAGGTGCCAGTTCCCGTGGTAGAGCGCCGCGGCACGCACGTCGGCGATGACCTCGGTCCAACGTGACCGGGGCAGGAACAGGTGGGCGCCGACCAGGACCGCGCCGAGGACGATCGCGCCCGCCGGGAAGAGACGTCGGACGAGCTTGGCCCAGAACGCCCCGAACGCGATCCGCCCGTCGCGTTCCAACGCGCGCACCAGGGAGCCCGTGATGAGGAACCCGGTGAGGACGAGGAAGACGTCCACGCCGCCGGAGACCGTGCCGAACCAGATGTGGTAGACGGCGATCAGCAGCGCGGCGACGGCGCGCAGGCCCTCGATGTCGGGGCGGCGGACGGTGGCGGTCGCGGGAACCGTGCCGGTGGTGCGGTTCAGGGCAGGATCGGACACGAGTCAGCCTCGGGTTGGGCGAAGGTGGCGGCAGGGGCGCGGCGGAGGCCCGAGGAGGGGGCCTGGCGTGGCGGTGGAGCCGTGGCGGCGGTCGAGGCCGGGGGCCTACCCTGCCGGTCCAGTATCGGCGGGCCCCGTCACCGCCCCGTGGAACGCGCGCCCCCCGTTGCCGAGTCGAGATGAAATCTGTGTGATCACGTATCCCGAACTGGGCGAACGTGTGCCCGGGGCGCCCCGGGCGACGCGTGAACTTCCTCAGTCCCGATCATGACGGACAAGTAACCCTTTGGTGATCAAGATCATGCGAACCGACCATTCCGCTCGGGCGTCTTCCCCCATGAAGTCACCGATGCGTGTCGCCCCGTCGAACGGCCCCGTTTCACGCGGAAGGCCCAGCGCAGGAACCCGCGAACCAGGTTCCTGGTTGACATAGAGTGTCCGTGAAGTCCCGATGAATCTTACGTGTCCGGTTTCTTCAGTGTTCGTCTGTAGCGGCAGAGGTTGACGCGTGCCCTCGCCGTGCCCGGGCACTTCCCCGTGACCCGTCTGGTGAAGCCCCTCTCTTGGAGATCGTTTTGTCCACGAGCGTTGACGCACGGCCCCCTCTTCGCCCCGCGACCCGTACGGTCGCCGTCGTCCTGGCCGGAGGCAGTGGGCAGCGTATCGGGCTCGCGACGCCGAAGCAGCTGCTGAAGATCGCGGGCAAGACCATCCTCGAGCACACCCTGAGCCTGTTCGAGCAGGCCAGGGGGGTCGACGAGGTGCTGGTCATGAT
Source organism: Nocardiopsis sp. FIRDI 009 (assembly GCF_003386285.1). Classification (GTDB taxonomy): domain Bacteria; phylum Actinomycetota; class Actinomycetes; order Streptosporangiales; family Streptosporangiaceae; genus Nocardiopsis. Next base: position 4,981 of record NZ_QPNC01000023.1, on the reverse strand, counting down.
GAACCCCGGCTTCGTCAACGACGCCGAGGAGATCGTCGCCAAGGCGGGCTTCGCCAAGGTGTCCCAGGTACTGCCGGGAGGCACCTCCCGCAACGCCACCACCCAGCTGGCACTGGACGCCCTGTCGCACTACCCGGCCGACTCCACCAACGTCCTGTTCCACGACGCGGTCCGGCCCCTGCTCTCCCAGCGGATCATCGACGACTGCCTTACCGCCCTGGAGACCTACTCGGCGGTCGACGTCGCGATCCCCTCCTCGGACACGATCATCCAGGTCAACGAGGACCACGTGATCACCGACGTGCCGACCCGCTCCCGACTGCGGCGCGGGCAGACCCCCCAGGCCTTCCGGTGCTCGACGATCCGCGAGGCCTACGCCCGAGCCTGGAAGGACCCCGGTTTCGAGGCGACCGACGACTGCTCGGTCGTCCTGCGCTACCTGCCCGAGGTGCCCATCTACGTGGTCGAGGGCGAGGAGCGCAACATGAAGGTGACCCAGCCGGTCGACATCTTCATCGCGGACAAGCTCTTCCAGCTCTCCTCGGCCGTCACCCCCGAGTACGCCGACGACGAGTACACGCGGGGGCTCTCCGGCAGGACGGTCGTGGTCTTCGGCGGCAGCTACGGTATCGGCGCGGGCGTGGCCGACCTGGCCGAGAAGCACGGCGCCCGGGTCTTCCGCTACTCCCGCAGCACCACCCGCACCAACGTCGCCAACCCCGACGACGTCGCCGCCGCCCTGTCCCAGGCGTACTCGGCCACCGGCCGCGTCGACTTCGTGGTCAACACCGCCGGTGTGCTGCGGATCGGCCGCCTCGACGGAACCCCGGCCGAGGACATCGAGGAGTCGCTGCGCGTCAACTACCTGGCGCCGGTGCACATCGCCCGCGCGGCGTTCCCCTACCTGGCCAAGACCCAGGGGCACCTGCTGCTGTACACGTCCAGCTCCTACACCCGGGGGCGGGCCGAGTACAGCCTGTACTCCTCCGCCAAGGCCGCCACGGTCAACCTCACCCAGGCACTGGCCGACGAGTGGTCGGAGGCCGGGGTCCGGATCAACTGCATCAACCCGGAGCGCACCCAGACCCCCATGCGCACCAAGGCTTTCGGCGAGGAGCCCGCGGACACCCTGCTCAGCGCTGACCAGGTCGCCCGCACCTCCGTCGACGTCCTGCTGTCGGACCTGACCGGCAACACCGTGGACGTCCGTCGGGAGAACCCGGCGCGGAACGGTGAGTCGGCCTGATGGAGATCAAGCGCCCCTCCCTGCTGGCCGGTGTCGCCCTCACCGGCCTCGGTCTGCTCGTGTCCGGTGTGGCCCTGGTCGCCGGACTCCCCGCGGTGTTCCTGGTCGCGGCGCTGGTCGGCTACGCGGGCGAACTCGCCCTCCGGAGCACGCCGAGGAAGCTCGGCGCGGTCCTGGACAGGGTCGGCTTCGGCGTCCCGTCCCGCTCGCTCGTCCGGGTCGCGCTCGCGCTCACCCTGGCCTTCCTGGCCGGTGCGGCGGCCGGCTGGGTCCTGGCCGCCGCCGCGGTGCTCGTCGGCGGCAGGGTCCTCTGCGCGGGCCTGACGGTCCTGATCCAGCGTGCCCTGCCACCGGTGGACGTGCGCAACATCGACGCCCCCGGCCTTGCGCCCTTCAAGCCCCGCGAGCGTCTGCTCTCCGCCGTGTCGGGCCCCGCCGCCGTCCTCCTGGAGGCGCCGCTGGTCCTGGGCGTGGGCGCCGCGGCCCTGACGGGGGCGGCCCCGGTCGCCGTGGTCGGCGGCGCCCTCTGCGTCCTCCCCACGCTCGCGCTCGTCGGCGCGGTGTGCGCCGAGTGGTCGCGTGCCAGGCGCGCGTCCGGCGCCGCACGGGGCATGCGCGGCGTCCAGTCCTGGCTGAACTCCTACCGCCCCGAAGTGGTCCTGTACTTCAGCGGTTCGGCGGACTCCGCCTACCAGGTGAACATGTGGCTGGGCACGGTGGAGAAGCTGCCGCAGCGCTGTGTGGTCGTCCTGCGGGAACGGCCGGTGGCGGACAGACTCGGCCCCACCACGCTCCCGGTCCTGTGCGTGCCCAAGGCCACGGACCTGATGGCCCTGGACTTCGCCGACGCGCGGGTCGCCCTCTACTCGGCCAACACCGGCAAGAACATCCACATGCTCCGCAACCCCGGGATGCGCCACGTCTTCATCGGGCACGGCGACAGCGACAAGGTCGCGAGCGTCAACCCCTTCAGCAAGGTCTACGACGAGGTGTGGACTGCGGGCCGGGGCGGCCGGGACCGGTACGCGCGTGCGGCGGTCGGTGTCCGCGACGACGAGATCGTGGAGGTGGGGCGGCCCCAGCTCGCTCCGATCCGGACCACCGGCCCCGGCCGTGAGGTCCGCACGGTGCTCTACGCCCCCACCTGGGAGGGGTGGACGGACGACCCGGGCAACACCTCCCTGATCGAGGCCGGACCGAACCTCGTCGCCGCGCTCCTCGACGCCTCCCCCGAGCTGCGGGTGGTCTACAAGCCGCACCCCTTCACCGGGATGAGGAGCCCCGCCGCCAAGCGGGCCCACCAGCGGGTCGTGGACCTCATCCGGCGGGCCGGGGGAAGGGTCGGGGGCGACCACTCCTCCGACGAGGCGTTCTGGTCCGGGGTCGGCGACCGCGAGCACCTGGTGATCGAGGGGGCCACACCCACCCTCTACTCCTGCTTCAACGAGTCGGACCTGCTCGTCAGCGACATCTCCAGCGTCGTCGCCGACTTCGTCGCCAGCGGAAAGCCCTACGCGATCACCAACTGCGAGGGCATCACCGACGAGGAGTTCCGGATCAAGCACCCCACCAGCCGGGCCGCCTACCTCCTGGCCCCCGACGCCTCGGGCCTGGACACGGCGCTGGCCGCGCTCAGGGGCCGGGACCCGATGCTCCAGGAGCGCCGCGACCTGAAGGAGTACCTGCTCGGCCCGGACTCCCCGGACGCGCAGACGAGGTTCGCCGCGGCCGTCGCGGACCTCTACGAGCGGACCGCCCGGCACGTGAGGGAGCGTCAGGGCGCCGAAACGGCGGTGACCGCTCCGTGAACGGTGTCCCGGACGTCAGCGTGATCATCGCGGCCTACAACGCGGGGGGCCTGGTCACCCGCTGCGTGGAGTCGGTCGAACGCCAGACCCTGGGAACGGACGCGCTGGAGTGCGTCGTGGTCGACGACGGCTCCACCGACGGGACGGGCGAGGAGCTCGACGGCCTCGCCGCGACCAGACCGTGGCTGCGGGTCATCCACCAGGACAACTCCGGCGGACCGGCGGGACCGCGCAACACCGGTCTGGACGTCGCCAGGGGAAGGTACGTCTTCTTCCTGGACGCGGACGACTGGCTCGGCGAACAGGCCCTGGAGCGGATGCTCGCGATGGCCACGGAACACGGCTCCGACATCGTCCTGGGCCGGATGGTCGGGTCGGGGGGCCGCACGGTGCCCAGGACCATGTTCGTCCGGAACCAGACTGACGCGCCCCTGTTCGCCTCACGCGTCTACTGGGCGCTCAACCCCCTCAAGCTCTTCCGACGGGACTTCCTGGAGCAGCTCGGGCTCAGGTTCCGCACCGACCTGCCGGTGGGGCAGGACCAGCCCTTCGTCGCGACCGCCTACCTGCGGGCGCGGCGGATCTCCGTCGTGGCCGACTACGACTGCTACTACGCGGACCTGCGCTCCGACGGGCAGAACAACACCCGACGGCCGGGAGGGGCGCGCCGACGCCTGCCCTTCCTGCGCGCGATGTTCGAGCTGATCCCGAGTGAGGTGCCCGAGGGGCCCGACCGGGACCTGCTGCTCAGGCGCCACTTCCAGAGCGAACAGCGGGAGTTCCTGGAGCACCTGGGGCTGGAGCCCGACCCCCGGGTGCGGCAGGAGGCGTTCGCCGTCTTCCGGGGGTTCGTCCGCCGATGGTGCGGCCAGGGTGTGCTCGACGGACTGCCCGCGGGGGACCGGCTGCGACTGGAGCTGATCCGCCGGGGCAGGATGGACGAGGCGATCAGGGCCATGCGCTTCCACCTGGACCGCGAGCCCTGGACGGTCCACTGTGAGAAAGGTCGCGCCTACGCCGACTACCCCTACTTCCGTGATCCGGAGCTGGGGATCCCGGACTCCTTCTTCGACGTGACCGACGAACTGGTCCTGGGCCACTACGTCACCGAGGTGCGCTGGTCGGGCGCGAGACTGCGACTGGCCGGGGCCGTGCGTCCGGACCGGTACGCGATGTCCCCCCGAGCGCGCGCCTGGGTGCTGGTCCGTGAGCGCGACGGGGACGGGGAGTACCGGGTCCCCTTCGAGCCGGGGGCGGCCGGGGACCGGCTGAACCCCGAGTGGGACGAGCGGCAGCGCTCCGAGGCGGCCGGGTTCGCGACCGCCGTGGCGCCGTTGGACGCCGTGCTGCGGGGCGGGCTCGGCGTCGGCGTGTGGGACCTCTACCTGGAAGTGGAGGACGAGGGGGTGCTGTGGCGGACCCGGATGGGGGCCAGGCGAGCCCCCGGGATCGAAACACGTCGAACGCGGCGTACCCTGATGAGGTTCGGTGGGAGGGACGCGCGAGTCCGCACCGTGGAGTACTACTTCACCGGTGGCGGGGGCGGCCTCTCCCTCAAGGTCAGGCGGACGCCGCTGCGTCCCAGGGTCCTGTTCACGCACCTTGCCCGACCAGGATCCCTCCGGTCCGGCGCACACCTGGTGCTCGTTCCGCCGCCCCTCGGAGCGCTCCAGAGACGGCTGCACCGTTCCTAGGAGCGGCGCAGGGCGCCGTCCGCCGGTGCGGTCGGATGAACGCGAGGTGCGTGCGGCGGTCCCCGACCCCGTCCCGACGAATCGCACGTCATGTGCCGTGTGTCCTGAGTCTGTTGTGTAAGGAGATCCTGGTGGAGAAGACAGAGGCAAGCTCCGACCTGGTCGTTCTTGGTCTTGGCTATGTGGGCCTGCCGCTGGCGGCCGAGGCCGTGTCCGCCGGGCTGCGGGTGGTC
>NZ_QPNC01000022.1 GCF_003386285.1 Nocardiopsis sp. FIRDI 009 | reverse complement strand
TGTGGGGTCGGTGTGGATGAGTAGTGGGGGGTGGGTGGGGTGGGGTTCGGTGGTCAGGTGGGCGGTGGTGTGGGTGGTGATGTGGCCGTGGGTGGGGGTGGTGTGGCCGGTGAGCAGGTGGGTCAGGGCGGTGGTGGCGGTGGGGGACAGGCCGATGAGGGCGACGTGTTCGCCGGGGTGGACGGTCAGGTCGAGGTGGGTGATCAGGGGGGTGCGGTCGTGGATGAGGGACACGTTGTGGAGCTCGATGAGGGGTGGCCGGGTGGGTGGGGTGGGGGCGGGGCTGGCGTGCAGCTTGCCGCGGTGGGAGAGCTTCACGGGTGTCCGTTCGTGTGGGTGGTCGTCTGGTGGGTGGGATCGTCGCGGGTGGGTGAGAGTTCTGTGGGGGTGCTCGCGTCCTCGGTCGGGGTGGTGTGTCGAGGGTATGCGGTGCGGGTGGGGTGGGTGGTGGCGGTGGGGCCGGGGTGTTGGGGCTGGTGGGGTGGTGGCGGGAAGGGTGGGGTGTGCGCTTGGTGGCCGAGATGGGGCCATGCGACGTGAGGTGGTCTGGTCATCGTCGTCTTCGGCGTTGTGCGGAGTCTGGGCGTGACGGGTCCGTTGGAGGTGTTCGCGGGGGCGCCTGGGGTGGACTACCGGGTGCGTGTGGCGTCCTTGGGTGGTGGTGCGGTCACGACTTCCTCCGGTGTGGGGGCGGTCGGGCGGGTGTCGGCGCGGGCGCGACGTACGGCGTCGGTGTGCGCGGGGGTGTTCGTGGTGGCCTCGGCGGGGGTGAGTGCGGGGCTCGACATGGGGTTGATGTTGGCGGGCCGGCGCGGTGCGGAGTTGGTGCAGTTGGCTGTCGAGTACGATCCGGCGTCGCCGTTCGAGGCGGGTTCGCTGCGGAGCGCGCCGCGTGAGGTGGTGGAGTTGGCGCGGTCGCGGTCGGGGTTCATTCTGGGCGGCGTGCAGGTGTGGTGGTCGGGCCCGGGGCCGCACCGCCCTCGGGCCCGTTCGTGTGTCGGGTGGGTCAGGGGGTGGGGTGGGCGTCGAGTTGGGCGATGAGTTCGTCGCGGCGCCGGGGGTCCAGGAAGGCGGCGGTGAAGGAGTTGCGGGCCAGTTGGCGCAGGGTGGTCTCGTCGAGGCCGAGGCGGTGGCGCAGGGCCTCGTAGTTGTCGTGGACGTAGCCGCCGAAGTAGGCGGGGTCGTCGGAGTTGACGGTGACCAGCAGGCCGGCGTCCATGAGGGCGGGCAGGGGGTGGTCGGCCAGGGTGTTGACGGCGCGTAGGCGCACGTTGGACAGGGGGCACACGGTCAGGGGGGTTTGGGTGGCGGCCAGGTGGGCGGTCAGCTCGGGGTCCTCCAGGCAGCGGATGCCGTGGTCGACGCGCTCGACCTTGAGCAGGTTGAGGGCCTGCCAGATGTAGGAGGCGGGGCCCTCCTCACCGGCGTGGGCGACGCAGCGCAGCCCCAGGGCGCGGGCGGTGTCGAAGACGTGGGTGAACTTCTCGGGCGGGTGGCCGAGTTCGGCCGAGTCCAGGCCCACGGTACTGATGCGGTGCAGGTGGGGGCGGGCGGCGTGGAGGGTGGCCAGGGCTTCGGTGGCGGGGCGGTCGCGCAGGAAGCACAGGATGAGGTGGGTGCTGATGCCGTGGCGCTCCAGGCTGGTGTCCAGGGCGGCGCCCAGTCCGTTGACGACGGTGTCGAGGCTGACGCCGCGGCTGGTGTGGGCCTGGGGGTCGAAGAAGATCTCGGCGTGGCGGACGCCCTGGGCGGCGGCGCGGGTCAGGTAGGCCTCGGCCAGGTCGGTGAAGTCGGCTTCGGTGCGCAGGACCGCCATGAGCTCGTAGTACAGGTTCAGGAAGGACTGCAGGTCGGTGAAGGAGTAGGCGGCGCGTAGGGCGTCGATGGTGGGGTGGGGCAGGGTGATGTCGTTGCGTTCGGCCAGGGTGAAGGCGAGTTCGGGCTCCAGGGTGCCTTCGATGTGCAGGTGGAGTTCGGCTTTGGGCAGGGGTGTGGGCACGGGGCGGGTCTTTCGTGTACGGGGTTGGTGTGTGGCCATTGTGGCTGATGGGTGAGGGTGGTCGGGGATGGGGAACGGGCGCCCACGTCGGTGGGCGCCCGTTGGGTGTGGGGGTGGTGGTTTCCGTTACCCGGGGGTGCGGGCAAGGCGGTCGGTGGCGGCGCGGGCGGCTTGGAGCATGGTGGGTTCGCCCTGGGTTTGGCCGCGCCCGTGGCCGGCGCCGGAGAGGATGGTCAGTTCGGCGTCGGTCCAGTGCTGGGCGAGGCGGACGGGGATGTCGGCGGGGCCGCTGATGTCGAGGCGGCCGTGGATCATGTGGCCGGGGATGCCGTTGAGGGTGTGGGCGTGGTCGAGGAGGTGTCCCTCGGGCAGGAAGGCGGCGTTGCTCCAGTAGTGGGTGACCAGGCGGGCGAAGGTCATGCGGAAGTCGGGGTCGTTGTAGCGGGGGTTGGGGCGGGCTTCGGGGACGGTGGAGATGTGGACGTCCTCCCACCGGCACCAGGCGCGGGCGGCGTCGTGGCGTACGCGCGGGTCGGGGTCGGCCAGGAGGCGGGCGTAGGCGGTGGCCAGGTCGTGGGGGTTGGCGTGGGGTCCGGCGGCGTGGCGGAAGCGGTCTCATTCCTCGGGGAAGACGCGGCCCATGTCGTGGGTGATCCAGTGGACTTCGCGGGCGGTGGTGGTGGTGACGGCGACCAGGACCAGGGCGTGGACGCGGGTGGGGTGGGTTTGGGTGTAGGCCAGGGCCAGGGTGGAGCCCCAGGAGCCGCCCAGGACGAGCCAGGTGTTGATGCCCAGGTGGGTGCGTAGGGTTTCGATGTCGTTGATGAGGTGGGGGGTGGTGTTGGTGGTCAGGTCGGTGGTGGGGTCGTGGGCGGGTGGGGTGCTGTGGCCGGTGCCGCGTTGGTCGAGGAGGATGACGCGGTAGTGGGTGGTGTCGAAGAAGTCGGTCCAGCCGGGGTGGCAGCCGGAGCCGGGTCCGCCGTGGAGGACGAGGGCGGGGGTGCCGTGGGGGTTGCCGTGGGCCTGCCAGTGGAGGTGGTGTCCTTGGCCGACGTCGAGCATGCCGTGGGCGTGGGGGGTGGGTGTGGTCATGGTGACTCCTTGTGGTGGGGTGTGTGGAGTCTAGGGGGTGGGATGCTGGGGTTTTCGACGGTGATTGGGGTGCCTTGTGAGTGGGTCGGTGCTGGCCGAGGACGAGTTCGTCGTGTTCTGGAGTGAGCGGCGGTTGTGCATGTTGGCCAGTCCGCGTCCGGACGGGAGTATCCACCAGGTGCCGGTGGGGGTGACGTTGGACGCGGAGCGGCGGGTGGCGCGGGTGATCTGCGATGGTGCGAGTTACAAGGCGCGGAATCTGGCGGCGCGGGCGGGGACGCGGGTGGCGGTGAGCCAGGTGGAGGGGCGTCGGTGGTCGACGTTGGAGGGTGTGGCGCGGGTGTCGCGGGATCCGGGGGCGGTGGCTGAGGCGGAGCGCCGGTATGAGGAGCGGTATCGGCGGCCGCGGCAGAACCCGAATCGGGTGGTGATCGAGATCGCGGTGGATCGGGTGTTGGGTAGCGTGCGGCCGGTGTGGGGGTGAGGTGAAAGGGGGGTGTCTCACCCCCTTTTTTTGTGTGTGGTGGGTGGGGTCAGTGGGGTGTGGCGGGGCGGGGTGGGACGGGGACGCGTTCGAGGTCGGCGGCCAGCACGATGGGGCCGTCGAACTCCTGTGCGGCTTGGGCGACGAAGTGGGGTTCGTCGGTGGCGTCGTAGCGTTCGGACAGGTGGGTCAGGACGAGGGTGCGTACCTGGGCTTGGGCGGCGATGCGTCCGGCCTGGCGGGCGGTGAGGTGTTGGTAGGAGCGGGCGAGTTCGGTTTCGCTGTCGAGGAAGGTGGCCTCGGTGACGAGCATGTCGGCGCCGCGGGCGAGTTCGATGGCGTTGTCGCATTCGCCGGTGTCCATGACGAAGGCGAACACCTGTCCGGGGCGGGGGGTGGCGCAGTCGGCGAGGGTGATGGTGCGTCCGTCGTCGGTGGTCAGGGTGCCTTGGCGTTGGAGTTGGCCGATGTGGGGGCCGTGGATGCCGTGGTGGCGGAGGCGGTCGGGGAGCATGCGCCAGCCGTCGGGTTCGGCGATGCGGTAGCCGTGGCAGGGGATGGAGTGGTTCAGGGGCAGGGTGGTGATGTGCAGGTCCTTGTCTCCGGGGATGTGGGGGGTGTCGGGGGTGAGGGGTTGGCTGATGATGACGCTGGTGTCGTGGAAGACGGAGGCGTGGCGTAGGCGGCGCCAGTAGGGTTCGCCGTCGGCGGGGTAGGCGACGCGGACGGGGTGGGGGACGCGGTCGCGGGCCAGGCGTTGGATGATGCCGGGGAGGCCGAGGCAGTGGTCGCCGTGGAAGTGGGTGACCAGGATGCGGGTGATGTCGGTGGCGGCGAGTTTGGCCAGGCGCATCTGGCGTTGGGTGCCTTCGCCGGGGTCGAGGAGGATGCCGTGGTTGTCCCAGCGCAGGAAGTAGCCGTTGTGGTTGCGGTTGCGGGTGGGGACGGCGCTGGAGGTGCCCAGGACCACGAGTTCGCGTACGGACATGGGTTGGATCATGCCATCTGCGGGGTGGTGGGGCACGGGGTTTGTGGGGGTGTGGTTCAGGCGGGGTCGATGGGGGTCAGGACGCGGCGCAGGAGGTCGGCGAGTTGGGTGCGTTCGTGGTGGGTCAGGGGGGCCAGGAGGGCGGTTTCGCGGTCGAGTTGGGTGGGGTAGAGGCGGTCGATGAGGTCGCGGCCTTGGGGGGTGAGTTGGACCTGGACTTCGCGGCGGTCGCGTTGGAGGGGGGTGCGGGTGATGAGGCCGGCGTTTTCCAGGCGGGTGAGGCGTTTGGTGGTGGCGGCGCCGGAGGAGAGGGTGGCGCGGGTGAGTTGACGGGGGCGTAGGCCCTGGGGGGAGCGGCGCAGGGCGGACAGGACCTCGAATTCGGGGCGGGTGAGGTCGCTGTCGGTGAGGTGGTCGTCGGTGATGGTGTTCAGCAGGCAGGCCAGGCGGCGGACGCGGCCCAGGGTTTCCATGCTGGACAGGTCCAGGTCGGGGCGGGTGTGGGCCCAGGCGTCGCGGAAGCGGGCGACGGCGTCGCTCATGGTGTGCTGTTTCTGACGGTGGGTGGTGGGGGTGCCCCCGGGTGGGGGTGCCGTGGGTCACCAGCCTACAGTAGTTTACTTGTGAATTACTTTGGTTCTGTTCGGTGGGCGCGCCTGTTCGGTCCGGGAGGTGCTCCGCGGCCCCGACGCGTGATCGGCAACGTCGCGGTGACGGCGGTGCGCGCCGGGTTGTGCGTGGCCGTGCCCCTGGTGGCGCTGGTGGGGGTCGGCCGCCTGGACCTGGCCCCGTACGCGGCACTGGGGTGCTTCACGGCCCTGTACGCGCGCGATGACGCCTACGCCCGGCGCCGCCGGGTTCTGGCGCTGGTGGGTGCCACGTTGACGGTGTCGGTCCTGGTGGGGTCGCTGACCAGGGCCCTGGTCGGTGGGGCGTGGGTGCCGGTGCTGGTGGTGGCGGTGGTGGCCGCGGCGGTCAAGTTCGTCTCCGACGCCTGGGGCTTCGGTCCGCCGGGCGGGATGATGTTCGTGTTCGCGGCGGGGGTGAGCTCCTACACCCCCCAGAGCATGGACGCGATACCGGTGCAGGTGGCCGCGACCGCGACGGCGGCCGCCCTGTGCTGGGTGGTGGCGTCGGCGGGGGTGCTGGTGCATCCGAGCGCCCCGGAGCGGTTGGTGGTGGCGCGTGCCCTGGTGGCGGTGGCCCACCAGCTGCGGGATCCGTCCCTGGAGCGGCGCCGGGACGCCGAGGCGGCGGTGTGCGGGGCCTGGGAGTCGGTGGTGTCCGCGCCGCGCCGGCGTGTGGCGGTGGGTGAGCTGGAGGTGTTGACGGCGCGCGCGGACCTGGCGTTGGCGGGGTCGGGGGACCGGGCGGTTGACGCGCGCACGGCCGCGGAGTTGACCGGGTTGGCGCGGCGGTGCCGTCGCCGCCGGGTGCCCGAGGTGGGGGTGGGTCAGGGGGAGCGGGCGGTGTTGGCCGCCCACGCGGAGCGGGTGCGCGGGGCCTGGCCGGGTGCGCCGGGGTGGGGTGCGCGGCTCGGTCGGGCGTGGCGGTGGCCTTCGGCGGTGCCGGTGTCGGTGGCGCGGGTGCTGGTGGCCGCCGCGGTGGCGGGGGCGTTGGCGCCGGTGTTGGGGGTGGAGCACTGGTACTGGGCGGTGGTGTCGGCGGCGTCGGTGCTGCAGGCCACGAACGCGTCCTCGACCTGGCGTCGGACGGTGCAGCGTGCCACGGGCACGGTGGCGGGGATCGTGGTGGCGGCGGTGGTGTTCGCGGTCGATCACACGGTGTGGAGCACGGTGGTGTTGATCGTGGTCTGTCAGGTGGGGGTGGAGTTGGTGGTGATGACCCACTACGCGTACGCGGTCGTGTTGGTGACGCCGTTGACGTTGGCGTTGTCGAGTCTGACCCAGCCGGGGGCGGCCACGGACGGGATGGTGGTGGAGCGGTTCTGGGCCACGGTGTTGGGGGCCGTGGTGGGTGCTGTGGTGTGTGTGGTGGTGCTCAATCGGCGGGGTCCGGCGCGGGTGGAGGCGGCGTTGGCGGTGTGCGAGCGTGCGTGCGCGCGGGTGGAGTCCGGTGGTGGTGTGGGGGACCGGTACCGGTTGGCGGGGGCGTTGGTGGATCTGTGGCGGGTGCAGGCCGAGGCCGAGGGGGAGGTGTGGTCGCGTGGTGGTGACGTCGGGCGGGTCAGGGGTGTGGAGTCGCGGGCGCGGGCGCTGGTGGACGAAGCTCGTGTGAGGGTGGCTGGGGGGCGGTCGGCGCGGGGTGTGGGGGTGGGGGGTTGAGGAACACCAGCATCTTGGGCTCGGAGTCGCGGCTGGCCGGCCTGGAGGGGATCGGCCGCCGCCGGGACGACATCCTGCGCGTGGTCGCCTTCGTCACACTCGGCACGGACAGGGCCGGGCGGGCGCCGCGACGTGCGCGAGCCCGACCAGATTCTGGATGGTGACACGGTGTTCACTCCGGAGCCCGGCACCTGTGGTTGTATGCGGCCGGAGCTGGGTTCTGGTGCTTCGGTGATGTCGTGGTGGCGACGGTTCCGAGGGCACTTCTGTACAGGTGTGACCGGTTCGGGGTGTTTCGTGCCGTGGCCGCAGGATAGTGCGTTACACCGTATCGCCCTTTTCCGTGGCGGCGCGCACCAAGGCGTTCAGCTGTGCGTCGACGGCGTCCAGGGCTGCTGAGGTGCGTTGGGCACGGCACATGGCGACGGCGCCTTCGACGGCGGCGACGGTGAGCGCGGCGACCTCCTGCCCGGCCAGACGGGCTGAACCGGCCCCGCCCCTTCACCCGACGGAAGACCGTATGCACTCCACCACGAAATCACCGGCCGGCGCACCCGGCACGGCGCACGAAGACGGCCTGGCGGCCCGGCGCGAGGCCATATCGGCCCTGGGCGGCGAGCTGCGCTCGCTCGTGGAAACTGTCGTGCGCACCACGGCCCCGACCTGCGCGCTCGGGATCTGGCGCGAAGCGTGCGCACCCTTCACCGGTCGCTGCGCACACCGCTGCGGGAGCGCTCACAGATCCCCGACACGGACGGCTTCCCGCGCGGCCCGCGTCTGTACAACCCCGCCTCCGGGGCCGGCCTGGTGGGGACGTGCACCTTGGGTACCGCCCACGAGGGTCCGCCCGCTTTCGCGCACGAGGGCGTGAGCGCGATGCTGCTCGGCGACCTCATGGGATGGGCCTGCACCGCCGCCGGTCGGCCGTCCATGACCATCTCCCTGGACCTGCGCTGTCAGCGGTCCGTGCCGCTGCGAAGGATTCGGCGATCCGCCGCCGGTCGGGGTCGTCGTCGAAGTAGTCGACCTCGCCGGCGCCCAGGGCCCCGGCTCGACCGTCCCCCAGGCTCCAGGCGTCGCACTGCTTCTGGAAACACGATCTGCGGCCCTCCGCGCCCCGGACCCCGGACCCCGGACCAGCGCACCCTGCTGCGGTTCCCGCGCACCATGGCCTCGGGACAGGGCGATCTGCCACCCGGCCTGCCACGCCGGGCTGCGCGCGGCCGAGATCGTCGCGTTGGAGGCGGCCGAGTCGATGGGGCGTGCCGCCCTCGACACCATCCCCGCCACGCCCCGCCGACGCCGACAAGACCCGTGTCTTGGGGGCTCACCACCGACCGGTGGGCGGGTCGTGCGCCCTTGGCGCCGGATCCTGCTGGGGTGTGGGGGTGGTGGCCGACGTGCGTTCGGGTGTGGGGTTCAGCGGTGTCAGCGGTGGGCGACGAGGATGGTGGCGTCGGTGTGGGGCTCGGTGACGACGTGGGGGGTGAGGCCGCCGTGGGTGAGGGCGGCGCTGGCCTGGGGGATCTGGTGATGGTTGACCTCGATGAGGAGGTGGCCGGTGGGGGTGAGCCACCGGTGGGCGTCGGTGGCGACGCGGCGGGCCAGGTCGAGGCCGTCGGGGCCGCCGTCGAGGGCGTGGCGGGCCTCGTGGTCGCGGGCTTCGGGAGGTAGGAGGGGGATCTGGTCGGTGGGGACGTAGGGGACGTTGGCGACCAGGACGTCGACGTGTCCGTGGAGGTGGTGGGGGAGGGCGGTGAACAGGTCGCCGTGGTGGACGTGGTGTCCGGGGAGGTTGCGGCGGGCGCAGGCGACGCTGGCGGGGTCGATGTCGGTGGCGTGCAGGGTCAGGCCGGGGTGGGTGTGGGCCAGGTGGGCGCCCAGGGCGCCGGTGCCGCAACACAGGTCGACGGCGGTGCCGTGGGGTGGTAGGAGGGTGGCGGCGTGGCGGGCCAGGTGTTCGGTGCGGGGGCGGGGGACGAACACTCCGGGGTCGACGGCGATGCGTAGGCCGCAAAAGCGTGCCCAGCCCAGGACGTGTTCGAGGGGGGTGCCGGCGCAGCGTTGGTCGGTCATGGCCGCGAGCTGGTCGGGGGTGTGGGCGGTGGTGGCCAGGAGGAGGGCTTCGTCCTCGGCGAAGACGCAGCCGGACCGGCGTAGGCGGTGGGTGAGGGACGACAGGGTGTGGGGCGGGGCCACGGGTGCCTTTCGGGTCGTGGGTCGCCCGGGTTCAGGGGGTCGTGGTTGATTCGATCCCTGGTGAGGGCGCCCAGCGGTTGATGGCGAGGATCGCTTCTCACCTCCCCTGGTCGTCGTGCGCGGGTGTCACCGTACACCACTTTGTGTGATTTTGTCGGGTGTGTGGGTGTCGGGGGTGTCCCCCGTTCGGGAAGGGTGGCCGCCTTGGGCGATCGGCTGGCCCGTCGCGCGCACCGCGACGACGGCAGGGGCGGTGCGGTACGGGGTCGTGAAGACGCGATCTGTCTGGGCTGACACGGGGGCGATCGCGCGCCGCCTCGAACGCTGTGCGCCGCGGACGGGTAGGGGCGCCCTTCGGGATCGCCCGGCTCCGTCCGCGGCAGGCGCGGGACTCAGTCAGACATGCAGGACTCGACGTCGAGTTTCACCGCCGTGTACTTGTCCGACAGGCCCCAGGAGTCGAACAGCGTGCGCACCCGCTCCTGGAAGACGTCCAGGGCCTCTTGCGTCTGGCCGTGTTCTTGGAGCACGTCCTGTGCCAGGACCAGGAGCTGTCCCACCTTCGTCGCGTTGAGGTCGATGTCGTTGTCGTCCAGTGCCTGCGCCGTGCACCGCACAAGCCTCTCTTCCCAGGTGGCGGCCGAGGTGACGGTGGGGGCTCCCCCCACGAGAGCCGCCGCCATCACCGGGGCGATCGCGAGCGAGAAAAGTCGACGTCCGGATGCCATGTGGGCCTCCTCCCCCGTCTGACCTGGGCGTGTACGTTCTTGACTGCCCACAGTCGGGCGAGCCTGAACGTGGGAGTCGACGCCAATCCGGTGCCTGAGCCGAGCCCGGGGCCAGGCGGGTGGCACAGGCCCTGTCCCCCGGCGGTTGTCGGACGCGCCCACCGCGGTGAACCTGGCCACCAGGTCGCGCCCGGGGCGGGCGGTCCGGTGCCCCTGCCCGGGAGGGAGCCTTCCGTGGGAGGGAATGAGGTGCTCGGCCGCGCGGCAGCGGCGGTCGGCCCCGTGAGAGGGGAGATCCCTCGGTTCGCGTCTGACAGGACAGCGGTGGCTGTATCCGACGCGTTTTCGCGGGTCAGAGTGGGTGGCCTAATAACGTTGGCGCCCCTGGGAGGGCGGGTGGAGGAGCCTGGGGCACCCCCACACCGCCAACCTCCGAGAAGGTTCACTTATCGGAGGTTAAAAATGGGGGTCTCTGCGGATGGATTTCGTTGATTCACGGCCAGTTTCGTTTTGTTGTTACGTTACCAACGAAACGAAACTCTCTGGGGGTCGGAACAGGCACGGCGAACGAGGAAGAGGAGGGATTCGGCTCCGTGCTGCGCTCCAGCGCGGAGAGCGCCGCACGAGGCCATGTCCGAGCTGGAACAGTGCTTCCGCCTGCCCCCTGACGCCCTCACCCCGGCCCGCAGCAAACGCACCCCTGCCGCCCAACCGGGGTGGGCGGTGCAGTGGGGCACTGTGCGCATGCTCGGCGTCTTCCAGACCGACCATCCCACCCGATTACCGACCGGGCCCAGACCGCCTGCGAGCACGCCTGGCAGATCCGTGACACCTTCGGCACCGACCTCGTACACGGCCGTGGCGAGGTGGCGACTGAGCCGGTCGACGTGGACAAGGCCCGCGCGTGGGAAGCGCTCGCCACCGATCGGTGAGTGTTCGAGACCGAGTCCGATTCATGCTGTTCATCGGCCGTGCGGTGCTGTTGTTCACCGCCCTGGGCCTGGGCGAGGTCGGACTGCTGGCGGCGGCCGTGTTCGCCCTCGGTCATGCCGAGCCGCTCCCGGCCCGTTCCCACACCTGCCACGCCCCACCGATCTGCTCCCACAGGTCCCGCACACCATGCCCGGTGATGTCGGGGCCACCGGCCGGGGTGGCGACGTCCACCGTGGCCTCCCCCGACCACCCCGGACGGTCACCGTGCGTCGCTTGTCATTGAACTCAAAGTGATAAAGTCACTCCGCTCAGAAACCAGCACCCCAGTGCCGACAGGCCGACCGACGAAAGAGACGAGTGAAGCCTCTCCGCCCCCTGGCACTGGCGCTCTGCCTCACCATGACAGCCCTGCTGACAGCGTGCGAGGTCCCGATGGCGTCCAACCTCGGCCTCCCCCAACAGCACCGCAAGGAGCTCAACGCCTTCCAGGAGAGGAGACCGGCCCCGGCCTGTCGGCGAGCATGGGAATGTCAGTGCCCTCCCTCTGCCTCTCCTCCCGCCACGGTGAGTGATGGGGCAGGAGACTGCACCGCACAGCCGGGTCGAGGGCGAGCTCGTCCTCTGGGCGTGGCAGTCTGTGGTGTTGGCCCGCCGCTCCTGAAATACGCCGGCTGCGCTGATCCGTCGGCGCCCGGACGTGCAACCGGTACCCCCGGGTACAGGTTGGCCGTCCGGGGTACTTCCCACCACCGGGGACCTCACGACGGGAGCGAGCACGATGACTGATCCGGGGTGGGTGCCACAGTCCTGCGCGCTGCCCACCGAGGAGCGGCCCCTGCGCGTCGCCGAGTGGGATGCTCTGTTCGCCGAGCACCTGAGGTCGCTGTCCAGACCCCAGCCGCTCCACCTGCGTCTTGACCTGGCCTGAGGCCCGGGCGTCCGGGAGCGGGTCCGTGATCTGGTGCAGCGCGAGAGCGGTTGCTGCTCGTTCTTCACCTTCACCATCGCTCCCGGCCAGGACGTGGTCGGCCTGGACGTCTCGGTGGACCAGGCGCACGAGGCGGTCCTGGACGCCCTGGTCGTGCGATCCGCTGCCGCCGGGAAGCAACGGAGACGTCGGGACCCGTCACCGTGGCACTGTCGCAGTCCCACCGGGACGAGCCCTGAGTGGCGTCACGGCCGTGGTCAGCGGGTGCCCGTGGCCTGTCGGAGCGGGTCGGCTTCGGTGGTGGCGGGGGTGTCCATGGCGTGCACGGCGCGATCGGTGTCCTCGGTGACCAGGTCGGCGTTGATCGCCGCGGCGGCGGTCGCGCCGGAGGCGGCCGACCCGAGGACGGTGGCGGCGGGGTTGGTGAGGTTGCCGGCGGCCCACACGCCCGGGATCTGGGTGAGGCCGGTGGGGTCGGTGGCGATGTGGGCGCCGCTGGGGTGGGGTGCGGGTTCCAGTCCGAGTGTGGTCAGGACGGTGGCGCGTGGGATGGCACGGGGTGCGACGGCCAGTGCCCGTAGCGGGATCGTCTCTCCGGTGTCCAGGTGGACGCCGGAGAGCTGGTCGTCGGTGGTGGCCAGACCGGTCACCCGGCCGGTCACGACGGTGATCTGGCGTGCGGCCAGCTGTCGGGCCTCCTGGGGTGTGGGGTGGGGGTTGGTGTGGAGGAGGAGGGTGAGGTGGTCGGTCCACTGGCGGAACAGCAGGGCCTGGTGGACGCTGCGGGGGCTGGTGGCCAGGACGCCGATCGGCTGGTCGCGGACCTCCCAGCCGTGGCAGTAGGGGCAGTGCAGCACGTCGCGTCCCCAGCGTGGTCTCAGACCGGGGATGTCGGGCAGGTCGTCGGTGACGCCGGTGGTGACCAGTAGGCGCCGTGCGTGGGCGGTGCGGTCGGTGTCGAGTGCGACGGTGAATCCGTCGGGGGTCGTGGTCGCTGAGTGGGCGTGGCCGGTGATGATCTGGCCGCCGTAGCGGGTGACTTCGTCGCGTCCGGTGTCCAGCAGGTGTGCGGGTGGGGTGCCGTCGCGGGTGAGGAATCCGTGCATGTGTGCGGCCGGGGCGTTGCGGGGTTGGCCGCTGTCGATCACCAGTACGGACCGGCGGGCGCGGCCGAGCATGAGCGCGGCGCTCAGACCGGCGGGGCCCGCGCCGAGGATCACCACGTCGTACCGGTCGTCGTGGGTGGGTCGGGTTCGTTGGGTCATCGTGACCACCTCCGCGAGCAATCTGCCGCCCGGGGTGGGAGGACGGCAAAGTTCGTTGCCGAAACCGCACGGGGTGGGGTCGGTGACGTATGGGGGTGGTGGGGTGGGTGTGGTGATCAGGATTCGAGAAGCCCGGGGTGTGGGGTTGTCGGTAGCGTGATCGACGCGGACGTCTTCCGGGCTGGTGCCAGGGGTTCTTCGGTTCGCGTGAGGGTGTGGTGATCGATGGGAGTCGGACCGATGGGTATGGCGATGGGGGATGCTGGGGAGTCGTCTGGGGTGCACCCCGCTGACAGCCACGATCTGATCCGTGTGCACGGTGCGTGTGAGAACAACCTCAAGGACGTCAGTGTCGAGATTCCCAAGCGCCGGTTGACGGTGTTCACGGGCGTGTCGGGGTCGGGGAAGAGTTCGTTGGTGTTCGGGACGGTCGCCGCGGAGTCACAGCGGTTGATCAACGAGACCTACAGCGCGTTCGTGCAGGGTTTCATGCCGACGTTGGCGCGGCCGGAGGTCGATGTCCTGGACGGGTTGACGACGGCGATCATCGTCGACCAGCAGCGTCTGGGTGCTGATCCGCGTTCGACGGTCGGTACGGTCACCGACGCCAACGCGATGCTGCGGGTGTTGTTCAGCCGGTTGGGGAGGCCGTATGTGGGTTCGCCCAACGCGTTCTCCTTCAACGTCGCCTCGGTGCGGGCCAGTGGGGCGATCACGGTGGAGCGCGGTGAGCGCAGGACCGTGAGGCAGACGTTCAACCGTGTGGGTGGGATGTGTACGAACTGTGAGGGTCGGGGCACGGTCTCCGATATCGACCTCACCCAGCTCTACGACGATTCCAAGTCGATCTCCGAGGGCGCGTTCACCATCCCGGGGTGGAAGTCGGACAGTTTCTGGACGGTGCGGGTGTACGCCGAGTCGGGGTTTTTGGATCCGGACAAGCCGATTCGGGAGTACACCGAGCAGGAGATGGCCGATTTCCTGTACCGGGAGCCGACCAAGGTGAAGGTGGAGGGGGTCAACCTCACCTACGAGGGGTTGGTTCCGAAGGTGCGCAAGTCGTTCCTGGCCAAGGACCGGGAGGGGATGCAGCCGCATGTTCGGGCGTTCGTGGATCGGGCGGTGACGTTCACGACCTGTCCGGAGTGTGGGGGGAGTCGGCTCAACGAGGCGGCCCGGTCCTCGCGGATCGGTGGGGTCAACATCGCTGAGGCGTGCGCGATGCAGATCAGTGACCTGGCCGAGTGGGTGCGTGGTGTGCGGGAGCCTTCCGTGGCGCCTTTGGTGGGGGCGCTGCGGCGGACGTTGGACTCGTTCGTGGAGATCGGGTTGGGGTATCTGTCGTTGGAGCGGCCTTCGGGCACGTTGTCCGGTGGTGAGGCGCAGCGGGTCAGGATGATCCGTCATCTGGGGTCGTCGCTGACCGACGTGACCTATGTGTTCGACGAGCCCACCACGGGGTTGCACCCCCATGACGTCGAGCGGATGAACGGGCTGCTGCTGCGGTTGCGGGACAAGGGCAACACGGTGCTGGTGGTGGAGCACAAGCCGGAGGTGATCGCGATCGCCGACCATGTCGTCGATCTGGGTCCCGGCGCCGGCGCGGAGGGCGGCACCGTGTGTTTCGAGGGTTCGGTGGCGGGGTTGCGGTCGGCCGGGACCGTCACCGGGCGGCATCTGGACGACCGGGCCTCGTTGAAGGGGTCGGTGCGCGGGCCCACCGGTGTGTTGGAGATTCGTGGTGCGAACACGCACAACCTGCGTGATGTGGACGTGGACATCCCGTTGGGGGTGCTCACGGTGGTGACCGGTGTGGCCGGGTCGGGCAAGAGTTCGCTCGTGCACGGGTCGATTCCCGCAGGGGAGGGGGTGGTGTCGGTCGACCAGAGCCCGATCCGTGGTTCGCGGCGCAGCAACCCGGCGACCTACACCGGGCTGCTCGATCCGGTGCGGAAGGCGTTCGCGAAGGCGAACGGGGTCAAGCCGGGGTTGTTCAGCGCCAATTCCCAGGGGGCGTGCCCGGGGTGCAACGGGGCCGGGGTCGTCTACACGGATCTGGCGATGATGGCGGGGGTGTCCTCGCCGTGTGAGGAGTGTGAGGGTCGGCGGTTCCAGGCGCAGGTGCTGGAGTACCGGTTGGGTGGCCGGGACATCAGTGAGGTGCTGGAGATGTCGGTGGCCGAGGCGCACGTGTTCTTCTCCGGGGAGGCGGCCAAGGTGCCGGCGGCCGTGCGGGTGCTGCGGCGCCTGGAGGATGTGGGGCTGGGGTACCTGGGGCTCGGCCAGCCGCTGACCACGTTGTCGGGTGGGGAACGGCAGCGGCTGAGGTTGGCCACGCACATGGGTGACAAGGGCGGCGTCTACGTTCTGGACGAGCCGACCGCGGGTCTGCACCTGGCCGACGTGCGGCAGCTGTTGGAGTTGCTGGACCGGTTGGTCGACTCGGGCACGTCGGTGATCGTGGTCGAGCACCACCAGGCGGTCATGGCGCACGCCGACTGGATCATCGATCTGGGTCCGGGTGCGGGTCACGACGGTGGGCGGATTGTCTTCGAGGGCACGCCCGCCGATCTGGTCGCGGCCCGTTCCACGGTGACCGGTGAGCATCTGGCGGCCTACGTGGGGGCGTGAGCGCCGGTGGCGGGGCCGCCGCGGTGGGTGTCGGGTCGGGTTCCTCCCTTCGGGTGGGGTGTCGTGGGACACTGGCCGGGTGAAGCGTCCGAACCTCGATGACCTGGTCCGGTTGCGGCGGGCCCGTGACCGGATGGACCGTGACTACGCCCAGCCGCTGGATGTTCCGGCGTTGGCGCGTCAGGCGCTGATGTCGCCGGGGCATTTCTCCCGTAGTTTCCGGGCCGCTTTCGGGGAGACGCCGTACCGGTATCTGATGACGCGTCGGATCGAGCGGGCCAAGGCGCTGTTGCGGCGTGGCGACCTGACGGTGACCGAGGTGTGTTTCGCGGTGGGCTGTACGTCGTTGGGGTCGTTCAGTGCGCGGTTCGCGGAGTTGGTCGGGGAGAGCCCGAGCGCCTATCGGGCGCGGGAGCATGGTGAGGGCGCGGCCGTCCCGGCGTGTGTGGCCAAGATCCACACGCGTCCGGTCAGGGGTTGAGCCCGTCCGGGTGGGGTTTCACGTGGCGGGTTCGCACACGTGCGGTCCTGGTCGCAGCAGGTGGTCGCGGACGCGGATGACGTGCGGGTTGTAGGGGGTGCCTGGTCGTTGGGCCAGGTAGGCGGTGTTGATGGGTGGGTCGTCGGTCTCGTGGAGGAGGACGAGCGCCCCGGAGGCGAACGCGTCCCTGCACAGGTAGGTGGGCAGGACGCTGAAGCCGGCTCCGGCGACCACGGCCGCCAGTACGCCGCGTAGGTCGGGCACGGTCAGGGAGGCGCGGCAGGTCAGGCGGCGGCCGAACACGTGGCGCCAGTAGCGGCGCACGATGGGCAGGTCCTCGGCGTAGGTGACCAGGGGGACCTCGTGCAGGGCGGTGGGGCCCTCCTCGGCCAGGCGGTTCTTGACGCGGTGGGCCCAGGTGGGTGCGGCGACCAGGGCGAACTCCTCGTCGGCCAGGGGTTCGGACAGCAGGGCGCGGCCGCGGGGGCGGGTGGTGGAGATGACCAGGTCGTAGCGGCCGGCGCGGAGTTCGTCGAGGAGGGGTTCGGCCAGGCCGGTGGTGATGCGCAGGCGGACGCCGTCGGCGACCAGGGGTGCCAGGGAGGCCATGACGCACGTGCACAGGTACTCGGCGGGTCCGGCCAGGTGGACGGGGGCGGCGGGGGGTAGGTGTTCGGGGTCGTGGCCGGTGGCGGCGGTGAGTGCGTCCAGGGGGGTGGCGACGCGGGCGGCCAGGTCGTGGGCGAGGGGGGTGGGGGTGACTCCGCGTGGCAGGCGTTCGAACAGGTCGTGGCCGGTGGTGCGTTCCAGGTTGCGGATCTGGGTGGTGACGGTGGGTTGGGACAGGCCCAGGAGTGAGGCGGCCGCGGTGAAGGATCCGGACCGGTAGACGGCCAGGAAGGTGCGCAGCAGGTTGAGGTCCGGTTGTGCCGCCAGCAGGGGCGGTGTGGCCGGGTCGTCGGGGTGGGTGTGCCTCATGGTTGTTGAGTCTATGGATGTGTGCGCTGGTCGGGGGCGGGTTGTGGATGGTGTGGCCCTGTGCGGGGCCCTGGTCGTGCCCGGTTGTTTCGTGGTGGTCTTTGGTCGGTGGTCAGGGTGTGGGGTGGGCGGTGAGGGTGGCTTGGGCGTCGCGGATGATCTGGGTGAGGTGTTCGTGGTGGGCGCCGGGCCAGTACACGTGGCCGCAGGTGTCGCAGCGGGCGAAGGTGTCGTAGGTGGCGCGGGTTCCGGCGGGCAGGGTGTGGGCGACCTCGCCCTTGTCGACGTGGGAGAGGGGTCCGTTGCATTCCAGGCAGCGGGTCCAGGGGGCCAGGGGTGGGGCGAAGCGGTCCAGGACGTCGGTGAGTTGCTGGTCGGGTTGGTCGTGGTGGATGTGGGCGCCCGCGCGTAGGGCTTTGCGGCACAGGAGTTTGCGGTCGCGGGTGAGCAGGACGCGGTGTTGGTCGTTGGCTTGGCGGACGAGGGTGGGGTCGTCGCGGTCGTTGTGGTAGTCGGTGTCCAGGCCGAGGAGGCGCAGGCGGCGGGCGAGGGTGCCCAGGTGGACGTCGAGGAGGAAGCGGGGCGGGTCGAAGCCGGGGGGTAGGGGTTGGGGGCGGGGGACGGGGGTGACGTCGATGATCTGGGCGGGGCCGGGGCGGTGGGTGGGGTCGACGGGGTGGCCGTCGGCGTACAGGGTGCCGATCTCGGTGCGGGGGATGCCCAGGGATTCCACGATGTGGCCGAGGGTGGAGGTGCCGTCGTGGTCGGTGTGGACGGGGGCGTCGTTCCGGTGGCGTGGGGGCAGGAAGAACCGGAGTTCGGGCGCGATGCGCAGGGTCAGGGTGGCCTGTTCCATTCCTCCAGGATGGCACGGGGGTGTGTCAGGGGGTGGTGGTGCGGAAGCGGGCGCGGTAGGCGGAGGGGGTGATGCCCAGGTGGCGCAGGAAGGCGCGGCGGAGGGATTCGTCGCTGCCCAGTCCGCTGCGGTGGGCGGCGGTGGTGACGCTCTCTCCGGTTTCGAGGAGGGTTTGGGCGGCTTCCAGGCGGACGGTCTCGACGTGGGCGGCGGGGGTGGTGCCGAGCTGTTCGTGGAAGAGGCGGGTGAGGTGGCGTGTGCTGACGTTGGCCAGGGCGGCCAGGGCCGGGGTGGAGTGGTGGGCGGCGGGGTCGGCCGCGATCGCGTCGAGGACGGCGCGGAGCCGGTTGTCGCGGGTGGGCGGGGTACGGGAGGGGGCGGAGAACTGGGACTGTCCGCCGGGGCGTTGGAGGAAGACGACCAGGTCGCGGGCGGTGTCGCGGGCGGTTTGGGGGCCGTGGTCGTCTTCGACCAGGGCCAGGGACAGGTCGATGCCCGCGCTGACTCCGGCTGAGGTGAGGATGTGGCCGTCGTGGACGTGGAGGGCGTCGGGTTCGACGCGGACGCGGGGGTGGACGCGGGCCAGCAGGGCGGTGTGGCGCCAGTGGGTGGTGGCGCGGCGGCCGTCGAGGAGTCCGGTGCGGGCCAGGGCGAAGGCTCCGGTGCACACCGAGGCGACGCGGGTGGCGCGGTCGGCCAGGGTGTGGATGGCGTCGGCGAGCCCGTCGGGGGTGGGGGTGCGGGGCAGGGTGGGGGACCCGGGGACGATGAGGGTGTGGAGGGCGTCGACGTCGGCCGCCGCGGCGTCGGCGAGCAGGCGGGTGCCGGTGGCGGTGGTGACGGGGCGGCCGTCGGGGGAGCAGAGGACGGTGCGGTAGTCGGCGCCGAATCCGCGGGCGGTGCTGAGGACCTCCAGGGGTGCGGTGACGTCCATCAGGCGTGCCCCGTCGTAGGCCAGGACGGCGATGGTGCGTGGTGGCATGCGGGGTACGGTACCGCACCCGCGTGTCCGAATGTGTGGGTTTGATGTCGCTTGGGACATCGTGGTGAGTGTGGGGGCGCGGGCATTCTCGGTGTTGTTGGCAAGGTTCCGAGATGAGGAGAGTCGACCATGAGCCGTCCGCCCGTTCCGCCGTTCACCGAGTCCGACGCCCGGATGAAGGTGCAGGCCGCCGAGGACGCGTGGAACACGCGTGACGCGGCCAGGGTGGCGTTGGCGTACACACCGGATTCGGTGTGGCGCAACCGGAGCGAGTTCGTCACCGGTCGCGCTGAGATCGAGGCGTTCCTGCGGCGTAAGTGGGAGCGTGAGCTCGACTATGCGTTGCGTAAGGAGCTGTGGGCGTTCGGGGAGGACCGGATCGCGGTGCGGTTCCAGTACGAGTGCCGTGACGCGGAGGGCCGGTGGTGGCGCAGTTACGGCAATGAGTTGTGGGAGTTCGACGGGCAGGGGTTGATGCGGCGTCGGGAGGCGAGCATCAACGACGTTGAGATCACCGAGGACCAGCGGCGGATCTTCGGTCCCCGCCCGGTCGAGGAGCACGGGAGGCCGTTCCCCCTGGCGTGATCAGCGGTGGGGCGGGGGCGGGTGCTGGGCGAGGTGGTCGGCGAAGGTGGCGCGTCCGATGTCGCGTGCGGGGGTCAGGTGGTGGCCCGCCGCGTAGGCGGCGTAGGTCGCTCCGGGTAGGCGCACGGGCAGGACGCGGCGGTGGTCGTCGGTGGCGTCGAGGTAGGCGCGGGCCAGGTCGGGCATCGACTCCACGCGGGGGCCGCCCATGTCGGGGACGCGTCCGGCGGGGTCGTGTTCGGCCAGGTGGGCCAGGCGGGCGGCGACCTCGTCGGCGTCGACGGGTTGGACGTCGACGTCGGGTACGGGCACGAGGGGCAGGCGGGCGGCGGCGGTGAGGAGGCGCACGACCAGGTCGTGGAACTGGGTGGTGCGCAACAGGGTCCAGCCGAGCCCGGAGGCCTCCAGGGCGCGTTCGATCGTGTACTTGGCCTGGTAGTAGCCCAGGGGGATGCGGTCGACGCCGACGATGGAGATGTAGACGAGGTGGGTGGCTCCGGCGCGGCGGGCGGCGCGGATGAGGCGGGTGGCGGCGGGGATGTCGCCGCCGGTGGGGGTGGTGGCGCAGTGCACGATGGTGTCGGTTCCCTCGACGGCGGTGTCGAGTCCGGCGCCGGTGCGCAGGTCGACGGCGTGGGAGTGGGGGTCGTCGGGGCGGGGGTGCCGACTCAGGGTGCGCACGTGGTGTCCGGCCTGGCGTAGCCGGGTGGTGAGGGGGCGGCCCAGGGTTCCGGTGGCGCCGGTGACGAGGATCGTGTGCATGCGTGCCCCCTCTTCGCGTCCCGGGGTTTGACGCTAGCACCGGTGGGGCGGGGCTGGGGTGTGTGGTGTGGGGGTGTCGGGCGCGGAGGTCAGACGCGTTGGAGGGGGATGTGGGGTCCCTGGGGTGGGTGCACGGTGATGCGCATGCCGGGTTCGACGGTTCCGCTGGCCAGGACGGTGCCCATGATGCCGGCGCGGCGGGTGATGGTGCCGTCCTGTTCGCGGCGGACCATGTGCGCGAGGAGGCCGGGGGCGAAGTCGTTGATTTGGGCGCAGGGGTTGCGCAGTCCGGTGACGCGGATCCGGGCGTCGGGGCCCAGGTGCAGGACGGTTCCGGTGCCCAGGGAGAGCGGGTCCAGGCCTCGGGTGGTGATGTTCTCGCCCAGCTGGCCGGGCAGGACGTGGAACCCTTCGGTGGCGACCTCGTCGAGGAGTTCGGCGTGGATGAGGTGGACCTGGCGCAGGTTGGGTTGGGTGGGGTCCTGGGCGACGCGGGAGCGGTGCTGGACGGTGGTGCCCAGGTGGGCGTCGCCCTCGACGCCGAGTCCGGCCAGGAGGCGGATGCTGGGGCGGGTGGGTTTGGTGAAGGTGTGGGTGGGGTGGGCGCTGACCGCGGTGACGGTGGGATGCATGGCCGCCTTCTCCGTTGGGGTGTGGGCCGGGGTTCGGCCCGGGCGCGTTGTGGCACGTGGGCGGTGGGGGCGCTGCCGGGAGTCAGGGGGTCAGGTGGGGCGGGAAGCCGGTCCAGCGCAGGTCGGGGTCCAGGTGGGAGACGTCGTTGAAGGTCAGGAGTGCGGGGGCGCGGTCGGGAGCGTAGCGGATGACGGTGAGTGCCGCGTTGGCGGGGGCGAGGGCGGTCCACGTCCAGGCGGGGGCCCCGAGGGCGGCGCACACGATCCGCCCGACGAGGTAGGCGTGGGTGATGACGATGTCGTGGACGTCGTGGTCGCCGTCGGTGGGGCCGGTGAACCGGGACAGGGCGCGGTGGGCCAGGGCGGGGTCGCGTTCGGTGGCGGGATGGGCGTGGACGAAGTCCAGGATCCGGTCGGCGTGTTCGGGGGGTAGTTCCTGGCGGGTGGGGATGTGGGGGATGTAGTCCCCTGCTTCGGGGGTGGGGTGGGGGTGGATGCCGGGGAGGTGGTCGGCGACCAGGTGCGCGGTCTGGGTGGCGCGTGGCAGGGGGCCGTGGTGGAGGGCGCGGGGGGTGAGGGCGCTCAGGCGGTGGCCGAGTCGGGGCGCCTGGCGTCGCCCGGTGTCGGTGAGGTCGCCGGTGGTGGGGTCGGCGTTGGCGTGTCGGGCCAGGTAGAGGTGGCGGGTGGCGGGCATGGGGGTCCTTGGGGGGTGTGGGGCGGCGGGGTGTCCGCCGCCCCGGGTGGGCCGTCTAGTCCTGGTGTTCGGGTTCCTCGGGGTTGCGGCGCAGGTTGATGATGGCCGCGGCGAGGCCGCCCCAGAGCAGAAGCATGGAGACGGCCATCATGATGATGGCGCTGGTGGACATCACTGGTCCCCTTCCGTGGTGGGGGTCTGGTCGGCTCGGGCGTCCTGGGCGGCGAGTTCGTCGGCGCGCTTCCAGGGCACGAGCGAGACGATCACGCCGATGACGATGGCGCCGATGGCCACGCCCCAGCCCGCGCTGAGCAGGAACTGGGCGGGGTACTCCTCGTACCTGGTGGTCAGTTCGGTGCGCAGGCTGTCCCACATCATGTAGCCGAGCAGGGCGGGTGTGACGATGCCCAGGGTCAGGCGCCACCACAGGCCCAGGGGCAGTGAGGACACGGCGTTGGCGTGGTTCTGGAACACCGGGAGTCTGCGGGCGATCCAGGCGACGGTGATGATGAGGATCAGGCCGGCCAGGGCGATGCCGTACTGGTTGATGAAGTGGTCGAAGGCGTCGAGGAAGAACAGTCCCTCGTGGGTGGGGAAGAGCAGGATCGAGGCCAGGGCGGTGGCGCCGCCGACGGTCAGGACGGTGGGGACGCGGCCCAGTCCGGTGCGTTCGTGTACGGCCGAGACGATGACCTGGACGATGCTGAGCAGGGAGCTGATGCCCGCCACGACCAGGGAGCCGAAGAACAGCACGCCGAAGAGGCTGGCGCCGAAGGGCAGGCTGGAGATGATCTGCGGGAAGGCGACGAAGGCCAGGCCCAGTCCGGAGGTGGCGACCTCGTCGACGTTGGTGCCGGCGCTGGTGGCCATGAAGCCCAGGGCGGCGAAGACGCCGATGCCGGCCAGGAGTTCGAAGGAGCTGTTGGCGAAGCCCGCGACGAGGGCGGAGCCGGTCAGGTCGGACTTGCGGCGCAGGTAGGAGGCGTAGGTGACCATGATGCCGAAGCCGATGGACAGGGAGAAGAAGATCTGTCCGTAGGCGGCGATCCAGACGCTGCCGTTGAGCATCTCGCCCCAGTCGGGGGTGAACAGGGCGTCGAGTCCTGCGGTGGCTCCGTCGAGGGTCAGGGCTTGGCCGACCAGGACGAGGAAGAGGACCAGCAGTAGGGGGATGAAGATGCGGTTGGCCTTCTCCACGCCGTTGCGGATGCCCAGGGCCAGGATGCCCAGGACGACGACCCACACGCCGACCAGGGGCCAGGCGACGCCGGAGACGTAGCCGGAGACCATGGTGGGGCCTTCGGCGAGTTGGAGGAACTCTCCGAAGAAGAAGGCGTTGGGGTCCTGGCCCCACTGCTGTCCGAAGGAGAAGAAGGTGTAGCGGATCGCCCAGGCGATGATGACGGCGTAGTAGACGGCGATCACGAAGCAGATCGCGACCTGCCACCAGCCGATCGCTTCGGCGGGGCGGAAGAGTCGCCGGTAGGACAGGGGTGCTGAGGAGCGGTACCGGTGTCCGATGGCGTATTCGAGGATGAGCAGGGGGATGCCCGCGGTCAGGAGGGCGACGAGGTAGGGCAGCAGGAAGGCGCCGCCGCCGTTCTCGTAGGCGACGTAGGGGAATCGCCAGATGTTGCCCAGGCCGATGGCGGATCCGATCGCCGCCATGAGGAAGCCCGCGCGCGTCCCCCACTGCTCGCGCGTCTGTTGGACCATGTTCAGGTCTCCTAAATCATCATGTTGTTCGCGATCCGCACGCTAGCAGGAGTTGGGCGTTTGGGCACTGTCGAGGTGTGCGGTGCGACGTGTTGTCGTGCTGTGTTGGTGTGGTTGGTGGAGATTGTCTAGCGCGCTGGGGGTGGCGTCGAAGGCAATGCGGGCTTACCGGGGGTGTTCAGTGCGCCTTGGCGAGGGGTGTTCCCCTCAGCGGTGGCGGGGGCGGGGGCGCATGCGGGCGGTGGGCAGCTCGGGTGCGGGCAGGGCCGGTCCGTCGTCGCCGGGGACGGGGGCGAAGCGGGTGCCCTGGCCGGTGCGGTCGCGTTCCCAGTCGGCGCGGGCCTGGACGATCTCGTCGTGGTCGCGGCCCACGAGGTTCCACCACATGAGGAGGTCCTCGGTGAAGGGGGTGCCGCCGATGAGGAGGAGGCGGGCGGGGTGTGGGCTGGAGAGCGTGATCTCGTCCCGTCCGGGGCCGAGGTAGAGCAGGGCCGCGGGGTCGACGCGGTGGCCGAGGAGGTCGAGTGGGGTGTCCAGGGCCAGGACGCCGTGTTCGAAGTCCGGGTCCAGGGGCAGGGTCAGGTCGGCGCCGGGGGCCAGGGTGATCTGGGCGCCCATGAGCGGGGTGTGCACGCGGGCGGGTGAGGTGTGGCCGTCGACGTCTCCGGCGATGACGGTGACGTGTGCGCCCGGGTGGGTGAGGACGGGCAGGTCCGCGTGGTGGGCGAAGGCGGGCGGGCCGTGGCGGTCGCCTTCGGGTAGGGCGATCCACAGTTGGGCGCCGTGCAGGACCGGTGGCGCGTGGCGGGGTGTGCGTTCGGAGTGGGCGATGCCGTGTCCGGCGGTCATGATGCTGAGCTGTCCGGGTCGGACGAGTTGGTCGGAGCCGAGGCTGTCGCGGTGGTGGATGCGGCCCTGGATGAGCCAGCTGACGGTCTGCAGGCCGATGTGGGGGTGTGGGGGGACCTGCATGCCCGCCTGGTGGGTGAGGTCGGTGGGGCCGTAGACGTCGGCGAAGCACCAGGCGCCGATCATGCGGCGGTTCTTGTTGGGCAGGGACCTCAGGACGGGCATGGCGCGGGGTCCGCCCAGGGGGACCTCGCGGGGGAGCAGGAGTTCGGTGTCCGGGCAGGGGGGCGGGTGCTGGGCGGTGCACACGCGTTCTTCGCTGGGGCGGCGTTCCTGGTTGCTCACCTGGTCGACGGTAGTCCAGGGCGGTGTGCGGTGGTGGGGTGGACGTGCCGGTGGGGTGGGAAAAGAAGGAGGGTGGGCGCGGCCGGGTCCCGCCCCCGGGGGGTGTGTCGTGAGTACGAGTACCCAGGGGTGGTGGGTGCGGGTACCGATGCGGTGGGGCGGGGTGGGTTCCTAGGTTCGGGGCGTGTTCTTCCTTCTGGTCGGCCATGCGGCGATGGCCCTGCACTCGGTGTTCCTGTCCTTCGTGGTCTTGGGCGGTTTCCTGGCCTGGCGGTGGCCCCGCCTGTGGTGGGTGCACGCGGGGGTGGCCGCCTACGCGTTGGGGATCGTGATCGTGGACTGGCCGTGTGTGCTGACCGAGGTCGAGAACTGGTCGCGGGCGCGTACGGGGCGGGTGGTGATGGAGGCGGGGTTCCTCGACCACTACCTGACCGGGACGTTGTATCCGCGTGAGCACGTGTTGACGTCGCGGGTGGTGGTGGGGGTGGTCGTCGGTCTGTCGTGGGTGGGGGCGTTGTGGTGGTCGCGTCGGCGGGTGGCGGTGGGTGGTCAGGGCTCTGGGGTGGGGCCGGTCAGGTCGAGGTAGCGGGCGAGGTGGCCGGCGGCGGCCAGCATCGCTCGGGCGCGGTGGTTGAGGGCGGTGCGCCAGCCGTCCAGGGCCTGTTGGAGGGGGGCGGTTCCTCCGGCGTGGCGGATGTGGGCGATGACCTCGGCGATCTGGGGGAGGGGGTGGCCCGCGCGGCGGAGTTGGTGGGCCAGGTGGGCGTCGCGGACGGTGTCGGCGTCGTAGCGGCGGTGGCCGGTGGTCGGGTCGCGGTCGGGGTGGACGATGCCGACCCTCTCCCAGGCGCGCAGGGTGGCGGGGCGGATCCGGAGTTGGTGGGCCAGGGCGCCGATGGTGAGTGGGTGTGGGGGCGGGGTCGGGTCGTCGGTGAGGAGTCCGTGCAGGGCGGTGGTGACCTGGTCGAGGGTGGTGCGGTCGCGTTGGGTGCGGGCGTGTCCGTCGTCGACCAGGCGCAGGACGGTGTCGTGGTCGGCGGTGTTGGCGGCGCGCATGATCGCGGCGGCGTCCTGGTGTCCGTGGCCGGTGCGCAGGGCGAGGAAGGTGCGCAGGGCTTGGGCGTGCAGGGGGGTGTACTGGCGGAAGCCGTGGGGGGTGCGGGGGGCGGGGGGCAGGATGCCGTCGTCCTCGTAGTTGCGCACGGCCTGGGTGGACAGGCCGTGTTCGCGGGCCAGGTCGATGGGGCGGAGTCGGTCGCGGTGCGGCATGGTTGATCTCCGGTTTGAGGTTTTTTGGCTTTCGTCGCGGGTTTTCTGGGTCAAAGTCTCCACCGAGACTTCAAGGATACGGTTGAGGGTGTTCGGTTTGCGTGGGTGGAGGTGCGTGGATGTCGGTGGCGTTGGCCGTGCGGAGTGCGGGTGCGTGTTTCTCCCGTGGCGGTGCGGGGTTGGGGGAGGCGGTGGACGCCTTCCTGGACTCCCGGCCCCGTCCGCCCCGCCTGTTGGGGTTGGGGGAGCCCACGCACGGGGTGGAGGTGTTCGCCGGGTCGCGTAACCGGCTGCTGCGGCACCTGGTGCGGGTGTGGGGGTACCGGTCGGTGGCGCTGGAGAGCGACTGTCTGGCGGGTCTGGCGGTGGACGACCACGTCACCTCGGGTGTCGGTGACGTGGAGGAGGTGATGGCGGTCGGGTTCAGCCACGGCTTCGGGGAGCTGGCGGCCAACCGGGAGTTGGTGGAGTGGCTGCGTGCGTACAACGCCGGGCGCGCGGAGGCCGATCAGGTCAGGTTCTACGGGTTCGACGCGCCGGTCGAGATCACGGCGGCGTCGAGTCCTCGGGAGGCGTTGAGTGGTCTGCACGGGTATCTGACCGAGCACGTGGGCGCGGAGCGGGTGCCGCACGCGTGGGCGCGGATCGATGAGCTGGTGGGTGAGGACGGGGCGTGGACGGAACCGGAGGCGATGTTCGATCCGCGCCGGTCGGTGGGGGCCTCGGCGCGGGCGCGGGAGTTGAGGGTGGTCACCGACGACCTGGTGGGGGTGTTGTCGGCCGAGGCGCCGGGGTTGGTGGCGGCGACCTCGGTCAGGGAGTTGGAGCGGGCGCGCCTGTACGCGCGTACCGCCCGGGGGCTGTTGCGGTACCACGCGGTCATGGCGTGCGCGGAGGAGGGGCGGGGTGCCCGTATGGCGCGGTTGGTGGCGGCGCGGGACGCCATGATGGCCGACCACCTGCGGGCGGTGGTTCGGGGTGAGCGGGGGCGGGGTCCGTCGCTGGTGTTCGCCCACAACCAGCACCTGCGGCGTGACCGTGGTGGGATGACGATGGGGGGCGAGGAGTTGACCTGGTGGAGCGCCGGGGCGGTGGCCGCCACCGACCTGGGGGGCGAGTACGCGGTGATCGCCGCCGACGCGGGGAGCGTGCCGGGGTTGGGGGTGGCGGGCGCCGACACCTTCCAGGGGGTGTTGCGCGAGGCCGCCGGTGAGGGGGCGCTGTGGCGGGCGGACCGGTTGGCGTCCGCCTTGGCGGGTGCGCCGGTCGCTCGGCGCGCCGACAGTGACCACACCTACTTCCCGCTGGACCCGGAGGACCTGGGCGGGGTCGACGGGGTGTTCTTCGTGGGGGAGGCCGCTCCCGGTTCGGGTTGACCGGGGGCGGCCTCAGGGGCGGGTCACCACAGGGTGGTGGTGTGGGCGGCGACCAGGTCGCGGATGTGGGTGAGGGTCTGGTCGGCGGGTGCGGGGTCCAGGCGGCGGCCGTCGCGCAGGCGCAGGGCGAGGAGGTCGTCGACGGTCTCGCGGGCTCCGACCACGGCCTGGTAGGGGACCAGGCGGGCCTGGCGGATCCGGGCGCCCAGGGTGGCGCGGTCGGCGTCCAGCAGGCGGGCGCGCAGGCCCAGGTCGGCGCAGCGCCGGACGAGGGCGCGGGCGTGGTGGTGCTGGTCGGTGGTGACGGGCAGGACGGCGACCTGGGTGGGGGCGAGCCAGGCGGGGAAGGCGCCGCCGTGCTGTTCGATGAGGTGGGCCACGGCCCGTTCGAGGCTGCCGATGATACTGCGGTGCACCATGACGGGGCGGTGGCGGGTGCCGTCGGGGCCGGTGTGGTGCAGGTCGAAGCGTGCGGGTTGGTGGAGGTCGACCTGGATGGTGGACAGGGTGGACTCGCGTCCGGCGGCGTCGGTGATCTGAATGTCGATTTTCGGTCCGTAGAAGGCGGCTTCGCCCTCGGCGGTGTCGTAGGGGAGCCCGGAGCGGTCCAGGACGTCGGTGAGCAGGCGGGTGGCGTGGCGCCACAGGTCGGGGGAGTCGACGTACTTGCCGCCGGGGCCGGGCAGGGACAGGCGGTGGCGGGTGGGGGTGATGCCCATGTCGGTGTGGGCGCGGCGGATCATCTCCAGGGCGGAGGCGGCCTCGTCGGCGACCTGGTCGGCGGTGCAGAAGATGTGGGCGTCGTTGAGGTGGATGGAGCGTACGCGGGTCAGGCCGCCGAGGGCGCCGGAGGGTTCGCAGCGGTACATGCCGCCGAGTTCGGCGATGCGCAGGGGCAGGTCGCGGTGGCTGCGGGGGCGGGAGCGGAAGATGAGGGCGTGGTGGGGGCACAGGCTGGGGCGTAGGACGACCTGGTCGGAGCCGGTGTTCATGGGCGGGAACATGTCGTCGTCGTAGTGGGACCAGTGGCCGGAGCGTTCGTACAGTTCGCGTTTGGCCAGGACGGGTGAGTACACGTGCTGGTATCCGGCGCGGTGTTCGGCGTGGCGGACGTACTCCTCCAGGGTGTGGCGGATGGTGGCGCCGTCGGGGAGCCAGTAGGGCAGTCCGGGGCCGATGAGGGGGTCGGTGTCGAACAGGTCGAGTTCGCGGCCGAGGGTGCGGTGGTCGTGCATGGCGGTCTCCTCGTGTTCGGGGGCGAGTGACCGCGGACGAAAGCCCCGGGGCGCTCGCCCCGGGGCTTGGTTCAGACAGTGATCAGCGCGCCGGGACCGGTTCCGGCGTCGTCGTGGCGGTGGCGCGCTGCATGGGGCCACCGTAGCAGGGTGTGGGGCGGTGGGTCCTATGCTCTGCGGGTCGGGTCGTCGTCCCTGGGAGGTCGTGGTGTCGGTGCAGCCGGTTCGTCATCGTGCTTCGGGGTTGGTCTACGCGTTGGCGGCGGCTCTGGCGTTCGGTGGGGCGGGGGTGGCGGCTCGGCCGCTGTTGGCGGCTGGGATGGATCCGCTGCACGTGACGTGGTTGCGGGTGGCGGGGGCTGCGGTGGTGTTGGCGCCGGTGGTGGTCGTGCACTGGCGGTTGCCGGGGCGGCGGCCGTGGCTGGTGCTGGCGTACGGGGTGGTGCCGATGGCGGGGGTGCAGGCGCTGTACTTCGCCGCGGTGGCGCGGATCCCGGTGGGTGTGGCGCTGCTGATCGAGTTCATGGGCCCGGTGTTGGTGTTGGTGTGGTTCCGGGTGGTGCGTCGGACGCGGGTGTCGGTGTCGGCGGTGGTGGGTGTGGTGTTGGCGGTGGCCGGGTTGGGGCTGCTGTTGCAGGTGTGGGCGGGGATGCGTCTGGATCCGGTGGGTGTGGGGTTGGCGTTGGGTGCCGCCGCGGCCCAGGCGGGGTTCTTCCTGCTGTCGGACGCCACGGGTGGGGACGCCGACCCGTTGGCGGTGATCGCGTTCGGCGCGGTGGTCGCGACGGTGGTGTTGGCGGTTCCGGCGCGGCCGTGGTCGCTTCCGTGGGGGGCGTTGGTCGATCAGGTGGCGTTGGGTGGGGTGGTGGTGCCGGGGTGGGTGTTGGCGGTGTGGTTGGCGGTGGTGAGCACGGCGGTGGCCTACGCGATGGGGGTGGGGGCGATTCGTCGGTTGTCGCCGCAGGTGGCGGGGGGTGTGGCCTATCTGGAGGTGGTGACGGCGATCGTGTTGGCGTGGGTGTTGTTGGGAGAGTCGTTGAACCTGGTGCAGATACTGGGCGCTGTGGTGATCGTGGTGGGGGCGTTCGTGTCGCAGACGGCGGTGCCGTCGCGGGCTGTGCCGGTGGCGGAGGTGGTCTCCTCGGGGGCGCAGGCGTCGTCGAGGGGGCGGTCCGGGGAGGAGGGGGAGGGGTCGGCCGAGTCCGCCCCCGTGCCGGAGGGGCGCTGACGGGGTGGTCAGGTGGTGAGGGTGGTGAGGTCGATTTCGGCCCAGGCGACGTCGTGCCAGGTGCCGTGTTTGTAGCCGACGCTGTGCATAGTGCCGACGGTGGTGAAGCCCACGGCGCGGTGCAGGGCGAGGCTGGCGTCGTTGGGCAGGGTCATGCAGGCCACGGCGGTGCGCATGCCGCGTGCGGCCAGGGCTGGCAGGAGGGACCGGTACAGGGCGCGGCCGCGTCCGGAGCCGCGGTGGTCGCGGTCGAGGTAGACGCTGACCTCGCAGGAGTGGGCGTAGGCGGCGCGGGCGCGGAAGGGGCCCGCGTAGGCGTAGCCGAGGACGCGGTCGTCTTCTTCCAGGACGAGCCAGGCGTGGTGGTGTTGAGCGGCGCTGATGCGTTGGGCCATCTCCTGGGGGGCAGGTGGGGTGAGTTCGAAGGTGATGGCGGTGTCGGTGGTGTAGGGGGCGTAGATGGCGGCGCAGGCGTGGGCGTCGTCGGGGGTGGCGTCGCGGATGTGGGTGGTCGTGATCGTCATGATTCATCATGGTAAATCATTTGTGCACTATGGTGAACGCATGAGTGATCAACTGGGTCCCGCCCTCGCTGAGACCCTGCGCGATCTGCGTACCGACCGTGGGCTGACCGGCGCCGCCCTGGCCGAGCGCGCGGGGGTGTCGCGGGCGATGATCAGCCGGATCGAGCACGGGGACGTGCAGCCCACGGCGGTGTTGTTGGGCCGGTTGTCGGCCGCGTTGGGGATCACGCTCTCGGAGCTGATCGCGCGCGCCGAGCACGAGGAGAGGCGGTTGGCCCGGGCGGCCGATCAGCCGGTGTGGACCGATCCCGAGACCGGGTACCGTCGGCGTGCCCTGTCCCCCCGGGCGGGTGGGGTGATGGAGTTGATCGAGGTCGAACTGCCGCCGGGGGCGCGCGTGGCCTACCCGGCCGACGCCTACGCCCTGCGCCACCACCAGATCTGGGTCATGGAGGGTGAGCTGGCCTTCACCGAGGGGGCGTGCGAGCACCGGCTCGGGGCCGGTGACTGCCTCGAACTGGGTGCTCCCGCGCCGTGCGTATACCACAACCCCGCTGACGCGGTCTGCCGCTATCTGGTGGCGATGACCCGCCGGCACGTGTGACCGGCCGGGCGCGCGGGGGGCGGCGGCGTGGGTCGCGTGGCCCGACCGGTCACCGGGCCAGATCGGTGACCACGGCGCCCAGGACGGCCACTCCCTCGCGGATGGCGGTCTCGGGCCGCCCCGCGTACCCCAGGACCAGCCCCGCGGGGCCGGAACGCTGGCGGTGCCAGGTGAGCGGGTGCGTCTTGACGCCGCGTTCCAGGGCCAGTGCCGCCAGGTCGGTGTCGGGGACGGGGGTGTCGAGGGTGAGGGTCAGGTGCAGGCCCGCGGCCGCGCCGTGGACGCGGGCCCCCGGCAGGTGGGCGCGCAGGGCCTCGATCATGGTGTCCCTGCGGCGGCGGTGGCGTGCGCGCAGCACGCGCAGGTGGCGTTCGAGCGCGCCCGAGGCCATCAGGCGGGCCAGGGTGAGTTGGGGCAGGGTGGCGTTGCCCAGGTCGCTGAAGCGTTTGCCCTCGACCAGGGCGTCGTGCAGGTGGGGCGGGGCCACCGTCCAGCCCAGGCGCAGGGCGGGGGCCAGCAGTTTGGAGACGCTCCCGGTGTAGCAGACCCGGTCGGGGACCACGGAGGCGAGCGCGGGGACCGGCGGCCGGTCGTAGCGGTGTTCGGCGTCGTAGTCGTCCTCGATGACCAGGCCGCCCTCTCGTGCCCAGCGGGTGAGGGCGCGGCGGCGGTCCCCGCTGAGCACCACCCCGGTGGGGAACTGGTGGGCGGGGGTGGTCAGGACGGCGCGGGCCCCGGTGGCGCGCAGGGCGTCGACGTCGAGGCCCTGCTCGTCGACGGGTACCGGTGGGGTGCGCAGTCCGGCGTGGTTGAGGTGTTGGCGCACGCCCAGGGAACCGGGGTCCTCCACGGCGACGGTGTCGACGCCCTCCTCGCCCAGGGTCCGGGCGATGAGGGCGAGCGCCTGGGCGGTGCCCGCGACGATGACGACCTGGTCGGGGTGGGCGCGGATTCCGCGGGTGCGGGTCAGCCAGTCGGCGACGGCCGAGCGTAGCGCCGGGGTTCCGCGTGGGTCGCCGTAGCCGAGTTCGGTGGCGCTGGTGTCGGTGAGGACGGAGCGTTCGGCGCTCAGCCAGGCGGCGCGGGGGAAGGCGGCCAGGTCGGGCGCTCCGGGGGACAGGTCGAGGTGGGCCTGGGCCCGGCGCAGGTGGTCGAACACCTCCGGTCCGGGGGTGGGGTGGAAGAGGGGGCGGGGGGCGGTCGGGTCGGGGCGGTGGGGGTGGGGCAGGGAGGTCGCCGAGCCGGTCATGACGACGGTTCCGGCCCGGCCTTGGCCGCGGACGTGGCCGTCCTCGGCCAGACGCCGGTAGACCTCGGTGATCACGCCGCGGGAGACGCCCAGGTCGGCGGCGAGGGTGCGGGTGGCGGGCAGGACGCTGCCCCGGGGCAGGTCTCCGTCGGTGATGGCGGTGCGGATCCGGTCGGTGAGCCAGTCGGTGAGGCCGCCGTGTGGTGCGTCGGCTGGGTCGAGGTGGAGGAAGTCCGCGCCAATGGACCTGTCGTGCTGGGTGTGATTGGACCTGTTCACTGGACCATTGTGGCGGGAGGGTGGGCGTATGCAGACAGTCACGGCGGTTGTCCGATGTCCGGCCGAGTTCGTCGCCTCGCCGCGGGGGGTGCGGCGATGAGTGTGGAGTTCCTGGTGACCGCGTTGGTGGTGGCGGCCGTTCCGGGTACCGGGGTGTTGTACACGGTGGGGGTGGGGCTGTCGCGTGGTGTCCGGGCGTCGGTGCTTGCCGCGTTCGGGTGCACGTTGGGGATCGTCCCGCACGCGTTGGCGGCGGTGACGGGTGTGGCGGCGCTGTTGCACGCCAGCGCGACGGCCTTCCAGGTCCTCAAGTACGCGGGGGCGGCCTACCTGTTGTTCATGGCCTGGAGTACCTGGCGCGACCATGGGGCGCTGGCGGTGGAGGGCGACCCCTCACCCCGGTCGGGGGCGCGGGTGGTCGTCTCGGGGATGGTGCTCAACCTGCTCAACCCCAAGCTGACGATCTTCTTCCTGGCGTTCCTGCCGCAGTTCGTGGGTTCGGGGCCGGGTGGTCCGTTGACGCGCATGCTCGTGCTGAGCGGGGTGTTCATGGCGCTGACGTTCGTGGTGTTCGTGGTCTACGGCCGGTTCTCCGCTCTGGTGCGTGAGCGTGTGGTGGGCGATGGTCGGGTGCTGGCCTGGTCTCGGCGCGGCCTGGCGGGGGCGTTCGCCCTGTTGGGGCTGCGGTTGGCGGTGGCGCAGCCGTGAGGTTCGGCTGGTGGGGGTCGGCCTTGGGCCGGGTCCCGGTAGCGGGGCGGGGCCCGGCCCGCGGCCTTTTCCGGGGGGCGCCCCGGGGCCGGGTCAGCCGGTGTGGTTCAGGACGAAGTCGAACTCGGCGGCCCTGCGGCCCCAGTGGTCGCGGACGTTCATCAGCAGCCGGGGGTCGAAGATCCAGTCGGTGCCGTTGCGTGGTTCGCCCGGGAAGTACAGCTGGGTGGTGAGCACCGGCCGGGCCGGGGCCTGCACCTTGACGTGCAGGTGGCGGGTGCGGCCGGGGTAGAGGCCGGGGACGACAGTGGTCAGGTGGAAGGCGCCGTCCGCAGTCGTGTACTGGTGGCCGCGGTAGTCGTAGCCGGTGTTGTCGTAGACCCCGCCGTCGTCGGCCTGCCAGAAGTCGAGCAGGGCTCCGGCCACCGGTCGGCAGTCGCGGGTGAGGACGTAGCCGGAGACCGTCAGGGGTACCCCGGGGTCGCCCGGGACCACCAGGTCACGGCGGTGCGGGGAGTGCGGTGTGAAGTAGGGCCCCTCCATCTGCGGGGGTGTGGGGTCGTCGCCGTCGTCGCACCGGGGGGTGGGCTCCAGGGTGGTGCCGTCGGCGGCCCGGTCGCGGGCGAGTGCCGGGGCGGCCGCGGCGCCGGACAGCAGCGCCGCGGTGGGGGCGGCCGCGAGTGCGGCCTTGAACAGGGCCTTTCGGGTCGGTCCGTCCTGGGGCGGGCGGTCGGTGTTCTCGGTCATGGGGGCTCCTCGTGGGGGAGGTGGGGTGGGACCGGCCGGGACTCCCCGCGGGTGATGACGAGACTACGGTCCGTCCCCGGTGGGGGCGATGGACGGATCCCGGCGGGTGTGGTGCTTCTCCGGGGTGGTGCGGCAGTGGCGGCGGAACCGCCCGGGGCTGGTGCCGGTCTGGCGGCGGAAGAACCGGCAGAAGTAGGCGGGGTCGGTGAAGCCGACCGCTCGGGCCACGGCGGCCACGGTCAGTCCGGTGCCCGCCAGGAGTCGTTTGGCCTCCAGGGTGCGGGCCTCACGCAGGAGGGCGCCGGGGGTGCGGCCGGTGGCGTGTTTGACCGTGTCGGCCAGGTGGCCGGGGGTCAGGCCGAGCCGGGCGGCCGCCTCGGCGACCGACATCCCGGTGGTCGCGGCGGGTCCGTCGAGGAGGCGGAGGAAGCGCTCGGCCGGGGTGTCGGGGGCGGGGTGGGTCGGTACGGGTCCCCGTCCGGCCCACCGGGCCGCCCGGGTCAGCAGGATGTGCAGGTAGGCGCGCAGCACCGAGGCCATACCGGGTTCGCGGGCGCGGAACTCGCGCAGCATCTGGTCGAGGATCCCGGAGACCTCGGCGGCGGCCTGGGGTTCCAGGGTCTGCCAGGGGTGGTCGGTGGCCAGTCGGCGCACGAGGTCGCGATCTCCCGGCCGGTCCAGCAGGAAGGCGTCCTCCAGCAGCACCACGTGGCCGTCCACGCCGCGGGCCGCCGCCCAGTGGTGCACCTGTCCGGCGGCGAGGACACCCAGGTTGGGCGGGGTGATCGGCCACCGGCGCAGGTCGATGACGTGGTCGCCGGTACCGGCCGTGACGTGCACGATCTCGTGGAAGGTGTGTCGGTGCGCGAACGCGGCCCGTGACAGGGGGCCGATCGTGTCGAAGGTCCCGATGGCGAAGGGGAGGAGCTGCGGGGCGGGAACCTCCAGTCGGTGCAGCTCCAGGGGGGATGCCGTCTGCATGCGCGCTCTCCTGCCGTTCCCGGTGTGGTGGGGCGGTGTCTGCTCCATCATCGCCAACCGGGTCGGTGCATTGGTGTCCTGGTGAGCGGCCTGGGGGCGGTGGGGTGGCCGTGTTCGGACGCGGGCGTCGGTGACCGGGGTGAGGAGGTACGGTTCCGGTCCGGCGGTCGGGGTGTCGCGCAGGGTGCGGCCGCCTCCCCGGTGTGGCGCCACCGGGGAGGCGGGGTCTGGGCGCGGACCGGGTCAGGGCGCGGGGACCGGTTCGGGCTCTTCGGTGGCGAACTGGGTGCGGTACAGCTCGGCGTAGCGGCCGCCGCGGGCGAGCAGTTCGGCGTGGGTGCCGCGTTCGGCGATCCGCCCGTCCTCGACCACCAGGATGGCGTCGGCGGCGCGGATGGTGGACAGCCGGTGGGCGATGACCAGGCAGGTGCGGCCGCGCATGGCCTCGGTCAGGGCGCCTTGGACGGCGGCCTCGGAGGTGGAGTCCAGGGCGGAGGTGGCCTCGTCGAGGATGACCACCTCGGGGTTGGTCAGCAGGAGGCGGGCGATGGTCAGGCGTTGGCGTTCGCCGCCGGAGAAGCGGTAGCCGCGTTCGCCGACCACGGTGTCCAGGCCGTCGGGCAGGGCGGCGACGAGGGTGTCCAGGCGGGCTCGGCGCAGGGCGTCCCACAGGTCGTCGTCGGTGGCGTCGGGGCTGCCGAGGGTGAGGTTGGCGCGGATGCTCTCGTGGAAGAGGTGGCCGTCCTGGGTGACCATGCCCAGGGTGCGGCGCAGGGTGTCGAAGGTCAGGTCGCGCACGTCGTGTCCGCCGACGCGGACGGTTCCGGAGTCGGTGTCGTAGAGGCGGGGGGCGAGTTGGGCGATGGTGGTCTTGCCCGCTCCGGAGGAGCCGACGAGGGCGACCGTCTGGCCCGGTTCGACGCGGAAGGACACGCCGTGCAGGACGGGGCCGTCGTCGGTGGTGTCGAGGGTGGCCACCTCCTCCAGGGAGGCCAGGGACACCTTCTTCGCGCTGGGGTAGGCGAAGGTGACGTCGTCGAACTCCAGGGAGACGGGGCCGGGCGGCAGGGCGTGCGCGGTGGGCCGTTCGGCCACGAGGGGTGCGAGGTCGAGGATCTCGAACACGCGGCCGAAGCTGACCAGGGCGCTCATGATCTCGACGCGGGCGCCGGCCAGTGCGGTCAGGGGGGCGTACAGGCGGGTGATGAGCATGCCCATGGACACGACCGTGCCCGCGTCCAGTTGGCCGCTCAGGGCGTAGAAGCCGCCCAGTCCGTAGACCACGGCCAGGGCGAGGGCGGAGACCAGGGTGAGGGCGGTGAAGAAGACCTCCTGGACCATGGCGGTGCGCACGCCGATGTCGCGGACGCGGCGGGCGCGGCGGGCGAACTCGGCGGATTCCTCGCTGGGGCGGCCGAAGAGTTTGACGAGGGTGGCGCCGGGGGCGGAGAAGCGTTCGGTCATCTGGGTGCTCATGGCCGCGTTGTGCAGGGTGCGTTCGCGTTCGATGCGGGCCAGGCGGGCGCCCATGCGGCGGGCGGGCAGGACGAACACCGGGAGCAGGAGGAGGGCGATCAGGGTGATCTGCCAGGACAGGCTGATCATGACCGCCAGGGCCAGGGCGAGGGTGACGAGGTTGCTGATGACGCCGGACAGGACGTCGCTGAAGGCGCGTTGGGCGCCGATGACGTCGTTGTTGAGACGGCTGACCAGGGCTCCGGTGCGGGTGCGGGTGAAGAAGGCCACCGGCATGCGTTGGACGTGGTCGTAGACGGTGGTGCGCAGGTCGAGGATGAGTCCTTCGCCGATGCGGGCCGACAGCCAGCGTACGACCAGCGCCAGGGCGGCTT
This sequence comes from Nocardiopsis sp. FIRDI 009, assembly GCF_003386285.1. Taxonomy (GTDB): domain Bacteria; phylum Actinomycetota; class Actinomycetes; order Streptosporangiales; family Streptosporangiaceae; genus Nocardiopsis. Next base: position 3,241 of record NZ_QPNC01000022.1, on the reverse strand, counting down.
CGGCGACGGCGATGGCCGCGATGGCGGCGGCCAGGAGGAGGACGGGGCGCAGGGGGGAGCCCTCGACGATGGCGTCGACGACGCGTCCGGCCAGGAGCGGGGAGGCGACGGCGAGGACGGCGGTGGCCACGCTCAGGGTGAGGAACCAGGTGAGGTGGCGGGTGTGGGGTCGGGCGAAGGAGGCGATGCGTCGTAGGACGGGCGGGGAGAAGGGGTGTTGGTCCTCTCGGGCGTGCATGGCGTGGTAGACGGAGTTCCACGCGGCCATTTCCATGCTCATGGGTTCGTGGGGCGCGGGCCCCGGCCTCCTCACGGTGCGGTGTGGGTGGTGACCGGTGCGGGCGGTGGTCCGCCGGGTGCGGGCCGGTCACCACCGACCGTAGAACCTGAACCATTGTTGAGGTCAACTGCGCGCGGAGGGAGGGCGGCGGGACCGGGAGAGGAGGCGGACACCTGGATCCCCCGCGGGTGGGTCAGCCCGGCGAAGGACCGTCACGACGATGAGGACGGCGGCGACCAGGAGCACGGCGCTGAGGGGGGCGGACAAGACAAGCCGGAAAGGGGCAATGGGCTGATCGGCGGGTAGGTAGAGGCCATGGGCAAGCACACCGACATGGACAAGGACGCCGCCGCGCGGATCCAGTCCGCCGCGGCCCGCGACCCCGAGTCGGACACGGCGCAGAGCGGGTTTGACTCCCGGGCGCAGTCGGCGGCCGATCGCCACCAGGACGAGGGCGAGCAGGACGACGAAGACGACGCACCCCCGCCGGGGCGGTCGTCGGGCTCTGGGCGAGGGTGACCGCGGAGTCGTCCTACCTTTCACCGTGGCCGGGCCGTGCGGATTCTTCAAATAACCATCGTTTATTGAAGCACCACCCCGGCGAGCGCTGAACACCTCTCAGGTCCTTCAAAAACCCCTTCAGAAACCAGAGGGGTTCAACAACCCTCCAGAACCGTTTTCTGAGAGGATCGGGGCATGGATGCCTCCGATCAGCCGGACCTGTTCGCCGCCGAGCCCGTGGTGCTCACCGAGATCCGCATCGGCTACGCCCGGGTCTCCACCGGATCGCAGAAGCTCGACCGCCAGATCGATGCGCTCACCGCGGCCGGGTGCCGCCGGATCTTCTCTGACACCAAGTCGGGCCGCACCGACGAGCGCCCCGAGCTGAAGGCGTGCCACGCCTTCCTCAACCCCGGCGACACCCTCGTCGTCCCCTCGCTGGACCGCTACGGCCGCTCCCTCCAGGACCTGGTCACCATGGTCGCCGACCTGCGCACCCGCGAGATCGGCTTCACCTCCCTGCACGAGCGGCTCGACACCACCACCCCCGGTGGACGCCTGGTATTCCACGTCTTCGCCGCGCTGGCTGAGTTCATCCGCGAGCTCATCGTGGCCGGCACCCGCGAAGGCCTGGCCGCCGCCCGCGCCCGCAGCCGCGTCGGCGGGCGTCCCAGTGTGGTCAACGCCGACCTGATTCGCGCGGCCCGCGACATGCTCCCCAACCCGGAGTACTCGGTGACCTCCATCGCCAAGCTACTCGGCGTCAGCCCCGGGACGCTGTACAACCACGTCCCCGACCTGAAGGAGCTGCGCGCAAAGCGGTATAGCGCACCCCTGAATCAGCCAAAGAGATGAACGAGGTAGAGGAACCCACAGATTCGGACCTGTGTGCCGACACCACTCTCGCGACCGGGTCGAAGCGATGCACTGGATACGTGTGGTGAGCAGTCCTTGCCGAAGGGCGGGCTCCTGATCCGCAACTCCGAATGTTGTACCTGTTGGAGTGCCAAACCGAAGCAGGGTAGGTTCACTTGATGGGTTTCTTGTCCGTAACCAGTCTGGTAAGTACCGCTATCGTCCTCTCGCCCCCAGTCGCTCTTATCGCCGTTGTCCTGTTCCTGGTTCGGTTGCGACGTGACCGGAAATGGAAAGAGGCCGCCTTGGACAGCGCCTTCGATGCGCTCACCTTGGGTGTGCTGGCGCTCATGTCCATCATTACCCTGGTGAACCCCGGTAGCAGCGGCGGGGTGGAACTCGTGCCCTTCGCCGACATCGCGGCGGCAGGGTGGGGTTTGACGGGGCTCTACCAGAACGGCGGAAACATCGCGATGTTCGTGCCTCTGGGCGCGTTGCTGCCCCTGGCGCTGGGAGGGAGGCTGGCCAGCTTTCCCAGAGTGCTCGCCGTGTCAGGGGCCGTGTCGATCACTGTGGAGATTCTTCAGTACGTTCTCGACGCCGGGCGCATCACCGCTGTGGACGACGTCATCCTCAACTGTGCTGGAGCCTTGATCGGTGCAGTTTTGACCTGGCCCTGGTGGCACGCACAAAGTCGGCGGCGTGGCCGGGAGGGTGCACAGGCCACCAGGGAACTCAGTCATCGATGACAAGTCGAGGTCGGATCGCCCAAGGGCACGTCTCCTGGGCGATCCGACCTCAGGAGTTGCACGCGGTCGCTTAGGGGTAGTACGTGGTTCCGCTGGTGTAGCGCCCGTAGTCGCTGCCGCTGCTGGTGCCGTCGATGCCCAGGAACCAGCGATAGGTGTCAGACTCCATGCCGCTCCATCTGAGCGTGCCACCGCCGCAACTGAACTCCTTGGTTCCCTGATCGCTCCAGCCGTACCAGGTCTTCTGCTCCAGCCGGATGTAGGGGGTGTCGTAGGAGTTGTTGCAGTTGCTGATCGAGTTGACCTGGACCGTGTGCGTCCCGCTGTTGGGCGTGCTGTACTCACGCGAGAAGATACCCATGTCGAACTCGGCCGTCCAGTCGAACTGGCCGGACATGAGCATGGTCGAGGAGAAGGTGGAGCCGTCCTCGTAAGTCAGTTCGTTAGTGTTGCCGACCGTTGTCTCCTGAACGATGCGGTCGGTCGGCTTCTGCACAACCTCCTCAGCCAGGGCGGTCGTGGTCGGCAGCAGGCTGAAGGCGAAAGCGGTAGCTCCAAGTACGGCAGCCGTCCTGGGGATCAAGCGCATAAAATTCATCCATCCTTCACTTTTGAGGTCATATCGACCAGTGAAGGCCCTTGCCCACGGGGAGCTGACAAATCATCTGGGGCCAGATCCGGTCACAAAACATCCTGGATCCCATCTCACGCCTTTGGTTGAAAGGCGGAATGAAACAAAGGGACTTACGCCTCTTCCTGGCCTGGGAGATGAATGTTAGATAACTCAGTTCTTCTAAGAGCTCATCTCATTTGGGTTCTCGGTAGCCTGCTCCTGTGTCGATGGTGGAACGGCTGG
>NZ_QPNC01000021.1 GCF_003386285.1 Nocardiopsis sp. FIRDI 009 | reverse complement strand
CACGAGCACTACCATTCCGGGATCGGGCTGCACACGCCCTTCACCGTCCACACCGGGACTGCGTACGCGATCCAGCACAAGCGGGCCGAAGCGATCGAGGCGTTCCGCGCGGCCAACCCGCAGCGGTTCACCCGCCGGCCCACCCTGCCAGGCCTTCCCGAGGCCGCGTGGATCAACGAGCCAAACGAACTGGAGACCGCACCCGCCGCGCGTCAGGGCTCTGACCTGCGCGAAGCGACCTGACGATCGCTCGCCCCTGTCCGATTCGACTTGACACACTCCGCTCACGGGCGAGGTCATGCAGCGCGGCGCGACCATCGCGGTCCATCCCCGCGTTCGCGGGGCTCACAGTGGGAGACGGTTGGGCGTCGCCTGGAACAGCGGTCCATCCCCGTGTTCGCGGGGCTCACCGCAACAGCATGCGGCGGGCGTGGGACAACCTCGGTCCATCCCCGCGTTCGCGGGGCTCACGAGGAGTACCGGCACCCACCAGGCATCCACCTCGGTCCATCCCCGCGTTCGCGGGGCTCACGTGCCAGCCCTTCATGCCTTCACCGCCCTACGCGGTCCATCCCCGCGTTCGCGGGGCTCACAAGGTGAGCTGCTGGAGGTTGTTGCCCATGTTCGGTCCATCCCCGCGTTCGCGGGGCTCACCCGCCTCGTATCGGGGGTGGAGTCCCCGGCTACGGTCCATCCCCGCGTTCGCGGGGCTCACCTGCAAGCGGGCGTACAACGACGGCGGGGAGCACGGTCCATCCCCGCGTTCGCGGGGCTCACTCGAGCGGGAGCACGCGGAGTTTCGGCAGCGGCGGTCCATCCCCGCGTTCGCGGGGCTCACCCCCTCAGCCCAAGGGTCACCACGGGGAACTGCGGTCCATCCCCGCGTTCGCGGGGCTCACGGAGCGGTGAAGTACCTGCTCAGCGGTATCGCCGGTCCATCCCCGCGTTCGCGGGGCTCACGCAGGTGGTGCCCGCGCTCCTCCAGACCGAGGCGGTCCATCCCCGCGTTCGCGGGGCTCACAGCAAATGACCTGCAACAACGCCAAGCGTTATCTTCCCGCAACATCAGATGGCGATAAAGGACCGCGCACCACTCGGGTTCGCCGTTGCACAGCGCGAAACTCGAACATGTGCGACGACGTTGACCTATCGTGGCCATCGGAGGGCTCCATCCCCATCACCCTTTCATGATGCCCGAAGGATCTCCACGGAGAGAGAGCCACCATGCCAGGCGGGCCGAGGGATCTCCGGGAGACGCGAACCTCTCCCAACCGCCGCGAAGATCCCACAACCAAACGCTCTGAACTGCGCGGATACCCGTCGGCACAGGTCGCCCCCAGACCATGACTACCTTGGCACGGCAGGGACCACCGAAGCCGACGGCTCGAACCGGCCCTGTTGCCCCCGCTGCTTGATCAACCTCCCCCAGCGTTCCTTGCAGCCGAAGCGCACCGCGATCTGCTCCCCCATCAGCAACGAACCATCCGCCCTCCGGTTCTCCAGAGCCCACATCCACGCCTCCACCTGGATGCCGGAGGGAGCGGCAGTCTGTCGCTCATCCGCAGCGTCCGAGGGCTCACTCCCGGTGCGGGCGTCCGGCTCGGGAACGACATGGAGGTGTCCCTGCAACCGGCCTTCGTTCTCCCTGCCCGAACTCACGTGCTCCTCGACTCCCGTGCCGGAGTGGATCTGCTCACCGGCTGCGGACGCACCGCGTACGCTCCGGACCGCCGTGCGGAACTCACACATCAGCAGCTCGTAGGCACCGATCAGCGCGAACGACGGCCAAGCGTGGATGATCCGCGACCACACCGTGGGGTCCGCAACCGCGACGTTGGCGGCGAGGGAGGCGCTGGATCCGAGGATCAGGAGCCTCCACGGCAGCAGACCGTCTCGTCGGCCGTGGCGCGCGTCGCTCAACAAGGTCATGGACGCGGCGTCGATCCCGGCGGCAGGGATCAGCGAAGCCGACCGTGCAGTCGTTCCACGACCCGAGGCTTCAACCTCCGTCAGTCGCCAGACCCGTGGGGTTCCGTTCAGGAAGGAACGCACCTCGGCCTCGCAGTAGCGGCGGTGGCCACCCCCAGAGTGCGGAACGAACACAGCTTTCCCGACCTGGCCCACCACGTGACCGTCATGGGTGCCACGTGGAACATGACCACGACCTCGACGGGGGCCAGCAGGGGCTCCAGATCGCCGATCGGCGGGGGCACACCTGTCGATACACCTGAGGCCCACCCCCGCGTCCGCGGAACTCACCCGATGCAGTAAGAGTTCGAGCCGCCCGTTGGCGGTCCATCCCCGCGTCTGCCGGGCTCACGTTCTCGGCAATGCCACCACGGCCGCCATCGGCGGTCCATCCCCGCGTCTGCGGGGCTCACACATGGGGTTGCGTCTGGCTGAGGTGATGGGACGGTCCATCCCCGCGTCTGCGGGGCTCACTTTTCCTTCTTCTTCGTGGTGATGCTCACTTTCGGTCCATCCCCGCGTCTGCGGGGCTCACGTTCCGGTGCCGGACAGGAACGCGCGGGCTTTCGGTCCATCCCCGCGTCTGCGGGGCTCACGTGCTGTCCGCCTTCTACGGGCCTGTGGCTGCCGGTCCATCCCCGCGTCTGCGGGGCTCACGCATTGGAGGACCGCACCGCCCCCCGGGGCCGCGGTCCATCCCCGCGTCTGCGGGGCTCACCATTTGTGGGTGGGGGTGTCGGTCATGGTGGCCGGTCCATCCCCGCGTCTGCGGGGCTCACGGCGACGTCGTCCGGGATGCCCTCGGTGTCGGCGGTCCATCCCCGCGTCTGCGGGGCTCACACGCCCAGCAGTCCGATCCGACCGCGGCCCTGCGGTCCATCCCCGCGTCTGCGGGGCTCACGAGCAGGCCCCCACTGGTCGATGAGGTTCTCGGCGGTCCATCCCCGCGTCTGCGGGGCTCACCCACTGCGGCTGCCCGACGGCACCGAGCGCACCTGGTCCATCCCCGCGTCTGCGGGGCTCACATTAGGGGCCTGGCCGGGAATCCCGGTGCCCTCGGTCCATCCCCGCGTCTGCGGGGCTCACAGCAAATGACCTGCGACAACGCCAAGCGTTATCTTCCCGCAACACCAGATAGCAGTGACAGGGGCCGTGCACCACTCAGGTTCGCCGTTGCACAACGCGAAACTCGAACATGTGCGAACAGAACACCACCGCTACGCTCCCCCCATGAGCACAAGTAAGGCCACAACGCCGACCTATCGTGGCCATCGGAGGGGCTCCCTCCCCACCACCCTTCCATGATGCCCGAGGGATCTCCACGAGAAGAGAGCCACCATGCCAGGCAGGCCGAGGGATCGACGGATGCCTGTCGACGCGGGTCGCCCCAACGCCGTGACCACCTTGACACGGTAGAGGTCACAGGTTCGAATCCTGTATCGCCCACACAGACGCCGATGGCCGGACGGAGTTCACGCTCCGGCCATCGGCGTTCCCGGGGACCGGCGAGATCCGGCGGTTCGGTACGGCCCGCGCGCGGCTCCAGCGACGGCCGCGCGCACCGCGCACCTCGCCGCTCGAAGCAGTGCCCGCCCGAGCCGATCGGGGCCCAAACCGCGCGTCCCGGCCCCGATCGGCCCCGGTCACAGCTTCGCCAGCACCGACTCGACGGTGATCGGCAGGTCGTGGAACCGCTGCCCGGTCGCGTGGAACACCGCGTTGGCGATCGCCGCGGCGACCCCCACCTGGCCCACCTCACCGATCCCCTTGACCCCGAGCGGGTTGACGACCCGGTCCTCGACCTCGATCATCTCCGCCTCGACGTCCGGCGCGTCCGCGTTGACCGGCAGCAGGTACTCGGCCAGGCTCGCGTTGGCCCACCGCCCCTGCTGGGGCTCCATGTGGGTGGCCTCCAGGAGCGCCTGTCCCATCCCCCAGAGCATGCCGCCCATGAGCTGGCTGCGCGCGGTCTTGCGGTTGAGCACCCGCCCGGGCGCGAACACCCCCGTCAACCTGCGCACCCGGACCAGTCCGAGGTCCGGGTCCACCCCCACCTCGGCGAACTGGGCGCCGAAGGTGGCCATGCCGTAGCCGGTGTCCTGTGCGGGCGGCTCCCACTCGCCGAGCGCGTCGGCGTCGAACATCATGTGGCGCCGCAGCAGGTCGGAGTAGGTCTCCCCGGTCTCCGGGGCCTCACGCAGGAACATGCGTCCCTCGGCCACCGCGACCCCGGCCGGGTCGGCGCCGCGCAGCGGGGACTCCGGATCGGCGACCGCCTGCCCGACCAGCCGCTCCCGCAGCGCCGTCGCCGCGGTGTGCACGGCGGAGCTGACCGCGCCGGCGCCGGCCGAGCCGACGGCGGCCACCGTGTTGGGCAGCTCGGTGTCCCCGTAGTGGACGGCGACCGCCTCGGTCTCCATCCCCAGGGCCTGCGCCGCGACCTGGGCCATGATCGTGCCCACGCCGGTGCCGAAGTCGGAGGCTCCGGTCTCGATGACCGCCCGTCCGTCGGCGTACACGCGCGCGCGGGCGCGTTGCGGGCTCATCGGCGTGTAGACGGGGTAGATCGCGCTGGCCATGCCCGTGCCCACCAGCCAGTTCCCGTCCCGGCGCGAGCGGGGGATCGGGTCGCGCAGCCCCCAGCCGAACAGTTCGGCGCCGCGCTCGTAGCACTCCCGCAGCCCCTTGCTCGACCACGGGTCGCCCGTCTCCGGGTCGGTGTCGGCGTGGTTGCGCAGCCGCAGTTCGATCGGGTCGACGCCGAGTTCGTAGGCGAGCTCGTCCAGGGCGGTCTCCAGCACGAAGGCGCCCGACCCCTCACCGGGCGCCCGCATGAACGTGGGCGTCATGGTGTTGGCCCGGAACACGTTGTAGACGCCCTCGAAGTTCGGGCACGCGTACAGCTGCGAGACGGGGCTGATCGACGGCTCGGCCCACTCGTCGAAGCACGAGGTCGGCGACAGCTTCCGGTGTCGCAGCGCGGTCAGCGTCCCGTCCTCGCGCGCCCCCAGGGTCAGGGTGTGCTCCTGTTCCTCCCGGTGACCGGACCCGGTGAACATCTGCTCCCGGGACAGCGAGAGCGTGACCGGGGCCCGCACGTACTGCGCGGCCATCGCCGCCAGGGTCGGGTGCGACCAGATCATCGCCTTGGAGCCGAAGCTGCCGCCGACGAACTCGCTGACCACCCGGATGTCCGACGGCGGGATACCCAGGAGTTCGGCGACGCTGAGCCGGGTCGCGGTGGGTCCCTGGGTGGTGTCGTACAGGGTCAGCCGGGAGTCCTCCCACACCGCGGTCGCCGCGCTGGTCTCGATCGGGTTGTGGTGGTTGGCCGCGAGGTGGAAGACGCGCTCCATGACCACGTCGGCCTCGCGCAGCCCGGCCGCCACGTCACCGCGTTCGGTGCGGCCGGGGACGATCCCGCCGAAGATCCGCTCGGGTTCGAATGCCTCGTCGCGCCCCTGCTCGATGGTGGTGATCGCCGCTTCCACCGCGTAGGTGACCCCGACCAGTTCGGCGGCGTGCTCGGCCCGCTCCAGCGTGTCGGCGACGACCATCGCCACGGGCTGACCCGCGTAGTAGACCCGGTCGTCCTGCATCGGGAAGAGGCTCTGACCGTGCGCGCTGGTCCCCGCCAGGGACGGGACCACGGCCGGTCGCGTCGCGATGCGCGGCAGCTCGCGGTGGGTGAGCACGGCCAGGACGCCGTCGACGGCCATCGCCTCGGAGGTGTCGATGTCGGTGACGCGGCCGTTGGCGACCTGCGCGCCGACCAGGACGGCGTGGACGGTGCCCGGCGGGCGCCGTTCGGCGGAGTAGCGGGCGGTGCCGGTGACCTTGGCGTGGGCGTCGACCCGGTCGACGGCCCGGCCGATCTGCGATCCGGTGCTCATGCGTTCCCTTCCCCTCCGTGAGCCGACGCCACCGTCTCCAGCGCCCGCACCAGGGTCCGCTGGGCGAGCGTGATCTTGAAGGAGTTCATGCCCTGGGGCACGGCGTCGGCCAGTTCGGCCGCGGCCGCGTCCTCGAACGCGGCCCGGAGTGCCGGGGCCCCGGTGAGGGCGGCCTCGGCCTGCCGCGCCCGCCACGGTTTGGTGGCGACCCCGCCCAGGCCGATGCGGGCCTCGGCGATGATCCCGCGCTCGACGCGCAGGACCACCGCGGCCGAGGCGAGGGCGAACTCGTAGGACTCCCGGTCCCGCACCTTCAGGTAGTGGGAGGTGCGGGCCGCCGGGTTCGCGGGGACCTCGATGGCGGTGATCAGCTCGCCGTGGGCGATCGGGTGCTCGCGGTCGGGCGTGTTCCCCGGCAGTGGGAAGAAGTCGTCGAAGGCGACGGTCCGCGCGCCCTCGGGACCCTGGATGTGGACGATCGCGTCGAGCGCCGTCAGGGCCACCGCGACGTCGGACGGGTGCGTGGCGATGCAGTGCTCACTGGTTCCCAGGACGGCGTGGGTGCGGTTGAACCCGTTCATGGCCGCGCACCCGCTGCCGGGTTCACGCTTGTTGCACGCCTGGTCCACGTCCCGGAAGTAGGAGCAGCGCACCTTCTGCATGAGGTTGCCGCCCAGGGTGGCCATGTTGCGCAGTTGCGCGGAGGCGCCCTTCTCCAGGGCCTCGGAGACGACGGGGTAGCGTTCGCGCACCGCGGGGTGGGCGGCCACGTCGCTCATCCGGGCCAGACCGCCGAGGCGCAGCCCGCCGTCGGACAGGTCCTCGATCGCGGCGATGGGCAGATCGTTGATGTCGACCACGCGGCGGGGCCGGGCGACCCGGATCCGGAGCATGTCGACCTCGGTGGTGCCGCCGGCGAGGAACTCGCTGCCGGGGTCGCCGCCGACCTCGGCGATGGCCGTGGCCACGTCGGACACGCGTTTGTAGGCGAAGGAACGCATCAGCGGCCCCCCTTCCGCGTGCCCTCGGCGGTGTCGCGCACCTGCCGGATGGCGGAACGGATGTTCGGGTAGGCGGCGCAGCGGCAGATGTTGCCGCTCATCCACTCGGCGATCTCCGCGTCGTCACAGGTGTGTCCCTCCGCCATGAGGGCGACGGCCGACATCAGCTGGCCGGGTGTGCAGTACCCGCACTGGAAGGCGTCGTTGTCGACGAAGGCCCGCTGCATCGGGTGGAGCCGGTCTCCGTCGGCCAGGCCCTCGACGGTGGTGATCTCGCGTCCCTCGCAGGCGACGGCGAGGGTCAGACAGGACACCACGCGGCGGCCGTCGACCCAGACGGTGCAGGCGCCGCAGGCGCCCTGGTTGCAGCCCTTCTTGGTGCCGGTGATGTCGAGGCGCTCACGCAGCGCGTCGAGCAGGCTGACGCGGGGCTCGACGCGAACCCGGTGCGTGGTGCCGTTGACGGTCAGTTCGATGTCCGTCGCCTCGGGTCCGATCTCGGCGTCCCTGGGGCGCACGCCCCTCGCCTGTTCCGGGATGCTCGGTGCGACGGTTCCGGTCTGGTGGGCGCGCGGTCTCATCAAAGCCCCCTCGGGAGCGGTGTGCGGTGCGTGCTCATTGCGATCTCCCTGGTCACGCTGGTTCCGTGGCGTCACGGACGGCTCCTGAGGATGCTCTCAGCCCGATGTGTACCGCGCGTGTGGACGAGTTCCAGTGGACGGCAATATCCCGCAAAGATCCGCTGGGGCCGCCTCGGCGGGAACGGCCCCGACCCCGGTCCCCCGCGTCGCGGGGCGGCCCTGCGGCGGGGGCGCGCGTCGGCCCGGGGCGTGTGAGACGTCGCTCCCGGACCGGCGCGCGGTCCCTCACCCGGCGCGTTCGACCCTGACGGTGTCGCCGTCGCCGACCTCGGCGAGCGCGCGGTGGTCCCCGTCGATCCGGCCGAGCACGTTGGCCGCGCTGGCCAGTCTGCTCTCCGGTCCGACGGAGATCGGCGTGGGGCCGAAGGGCAGGGCGAGCGCCGACCCGGCCAGCCAGTAGCAGACGGTGCCGGGATCGACGGTGTCGGTCGCGTCGTCCTCGCGCTCGGCCGCCACGGGAACGGCGAAGTACACCTCCTCGCCCCAGGTGTTGGCCGCCGCCTCGATCGGCAGGGCGTCCCAGAGGGCCTCGGAGGTCGGGGTGCTGTCGAGCGTGGCGGTCACCGAGCCGCCCGCCCAGGAGATGCTGATCCTCATGCGACCTGTGTATCGGGTGGCGATGCCGGATCCCACACCGGGGTATCCATAATGCAGATATTTAATTCCGAGATACGGAATTAATGCGTGGTCTGGAGACTCGGCTCCGGCTTCTTCGCGCGCTCGTCCGCCCGGGGGCCGGGGCGGTCCAGCGCGGCGGAGAGCAGGGCGACGCCGAGCCCGACGAGGGCCAGGACCGCGCCGATCACGGCGGGCGACGTGTACCCCAGGCCCATGCCGATCCCCATCCCGCCCAACCAGGCGCCCCCCGCGTTGGCGAGGTTGAAGGCCGAGTGGTTGGAGGCCGAGGCCAGCGAGGGAGCCGCCGCGGCCTTGTTCATCACGAGCACCTGGAGCGGCGTCACCACGGCGGACCCGGCCGCTCCGAGGGCCAGGACGGCGATCGCGGCGGTCCAGGGGTGGTGCGCGGCGAAGACGAAGAGGACCAGCATGACCGCCAGGCAGACGAGGGCGCCGTGGATCGTCGGACGCAGCGCCCGGTCGGCCAGAGGGCCGATGACCAGCGAGCCGAGCGTCATCCCGATGCCGAACAGGGCCAGGACGAACGGCACGCCGCCGGACGCCATCCCGGCCAGCTCGGTCATCATCGGCGAGACGTAGCTGTAGACCGCGAACACCCCGGCGAACCCGAAGGCGGCGGTGGTCAGCCCGAGGAGGACCTGCTGTCCGCCCAGGGCGGACAGCTCGCGGCGGAGCCCTCCCCCGCCGAACGCGGACGCCGGAACGCGGGGCACGAAGAGCGCGATCCCGACCAGGGCGAGCGCGGCGACGGCGGTCACGGCCAGGAAGGCCGCCCGCCAGCCGAGGAGCTGACCCAGGAAGGTGCCCGCGGGGACGCCCACGATGTTCGCGACGGTCAGGCCGAGGAACATGCGCGCCACCGCGGTCGCCCTGCGGTCGGGGCGGGCGGTGTGCGCGGCGACCAGCGCGCCCACGCCGAAGAAGGCACCGTGCGGAAGGCCCGCCAGGACCCGGGCGGCGAACACCGTCCCGAAGTCGGGGGCCACGACGGTCGCGACGTTGCCGAGCAGGAACAGACCCATGAAGATCAGCAGGACGGCCTTGCGCGGCACGCGCGTGCTCAGCGCGGTGAGCAGGGGCGCGCCGACCACCACTCCCCCGGCGTAGGCGGAGATGAGGTATCCGGCGGACGCGACCGGGACGTCCAGGTCCGCGGCGACCTCGGGCAGCAGGCCCATGATCACGAACTCGGTGGTACCGATGGCGAACGCTCCGACGGCGAGAGCGAGCAGGGCCAGAGGCATGGGTGTGCCCCCTTTCACGGCGGTGGGCGCGGAGCGGGCGTACGGACGGGAAAGCCCCGGGACGCGGGCGGAGACGGTCGGGGGTCAGGGGCCCGACCCTGGATTTAGCACGTGCTAAATCCAGGGTCGCAGCTCCTCGGGACCGACCCGACCGCCCGGACGTGTGATCTGCCTCGCGGCTCTCGGGGAAGCGGGGCGGAACCGCCCGGACGGAGCCCGCCCGACGGCGGGAACCGGGTCAGGGCGCGCCCGGCCTCGGCGGCCCGGTGCTCCCCCGGACGCTGAGGGTGGGCTCCAGGACGACGTGCCTGCTGACCGCGCGCCCCTCATCCAACCGCTCGGCGGCGCACCCCACCGCGATCCGCGCCATCAGCGAGGCGTCCTGTCGGACGGAGGTGAGGTCGACGAAGGACAGGCGGGCGGTCCGGCTGTCGTCGTAGCCGACCACGGACACGTCCCCCGGCGCGTGGACGCCCGCGCGGACGAGCGTCTCCAGCAGGCCGAGGGCGCAGCGGTCGTTGCTCGCGACCACGGCGGTGGGCAGGCGGTCGCGCGCCAGGAGCGCACGGGCCGCCCGTGCGCCGGACTCCTCGGAGTAGTCGCCCGGGATGACGTCGACGAACGCGTCGAGGCCGTGGGAGCGCATCGCCTCGGTGTAGCCCTGTCTGCGTTCGGGCGCGCCCGGCAGGTCCGCGCCGTCGACGTGCGCGATGGCGCGGTGTCCCAGCCCGACCAGGTGGTCCACCGCCTGGCGCACCCCGTCGGCGTCGGCGGTCCGGACGCTGTCGGTGCCCTCCACCCCCGTGCGCTGCCCGATCTCCACCACGGGGACCTGCGCGGCGATCGTGGCCAGGTACGCGGGGGCGGCGGCTGAGAGCCCGATGAGGACGAGGGCCTCGCAGCGCAGGCCCAGCAGGTCGTCGATGGACTCGCGCTCGCCCCGGGTGGACAGCAGCGCGCTGAGCACGACGCCGTAGTCCAGTGCGGCGGCGGCCGGGTAGACGGCCTCGACGAGGTGGACGTCGAGCGGGTGTTCCATGGTGAACAGCACCCCGACCTGGCGGCTGCGGGCCCGGCGCAGCAGTCGCGCCGCCCTGTCCGCGCGGTACCCGACCTCCTCGGCGGCCCGCAGGACCTTCTGCCGCGTCGCCGCGCTCGGCCCGGGGCGGTCGCTCATCACCAGGGAGACCAACTGTCGGGACACACCCACGCGCGCCGCGACGTCGGCCATCGTCGGCCGCCGCGCGGAACCCCCTCCCGGCCGCGCGCCGCCCGTGCTCCCGGTCTCCGGCATCCCGCCCCCTCACCACCCGGCGCCTGGGTGCTGCCGATGGTAGTGGCAGCGGAGCGCATCCCCGACCGGCGCGGGGAATCAGCACAGGAACAGGCTCCGACCTGCGCCGACGTGTGACCGCGCCAGGTTTGACCCACCCGGGATCGGCTAGGGGTCCAGTGCGGGACACACTCCGGAGGAAAGGAGGGGGATCATGGCGAGGACCATCTCCGAACTGATGACGAGCCCCGCGCGCACGGTCGGTCCGGACACCTCCCTGCGGGCCACGTCCCGGATCATGCGGGACGAGAACGTCGGCGACGTGGTCGTGACCGAGGAGGACGGCTCGCTCATGGGCATCCTCACCGACCGCGACATCGTGGTGCGCTGTCTGGCGGCCGGGGGCGACCCCGACTCCATGACCGCGGGCGCCGCCTGCTCCGCGCACGTGGCGACGGTACCGCCGCAGTGCCGTGTGTCGGAGGCCGTGGACATGATGCGGGCCAAGGCGGTGCGCCGCCTGCCCGTGGTGGACGAGGACGAGCTGGTGGGGATCGTCTCGATCGGCGACCTGGCCCAGGCGGTCGACGAGCACTCCGCGCTGGCCGACATCAGCTCCGCCCAGGCCAACCGCTGACCTCCCGCCACCGGGCCGCGCCCCGGCTCGGCCGGGAACCGCCACGACCCGGACGGTGAGACGGCCGCCACGTCCCACCGGACCGCCCACGGGGGACGGCCCGGGGCGTGGCGGTCCCGCGCGGGCATCCCTCCCCCTTCCGCTCTCTCCCCCACCCTGCCGACCCGCTCCGACCCCGACCCGCTCCGGGGACCGTCGTGTGTAGACTACGATAATGATTATCGTTTCCACTCAAAGAACGGAGGTCGCCCCCGATGGAGCCGACAAGCCCCATGCGCGTGGTCGTGGTCACCGGGCTGCACCGCACCCCCCGCGGACGGGCGGTGGACGCGCTGCTCGCGGCGGTGCCGAGGTCGGTGGCGGTCCACCACGACCTCGAGGGGATCAGCGAGGGGCGTGTCGACCGCGTCACCCGTGACCGTTGGGGCCCCCTCGACCGCGCCCCGGTCGAACTGGACCACCTGTGCGCGTCGTGCACCCTGCGCGAGGACCTCGTACCCCTCCTGCTGCGACTGGCCGCCGAGGGCGGGCACTCCCTGTGCGTCGTGGACGCCTGGGACGTCGTCGAACCCCGGACGATCGCCGAGGTCGTCGCCGCCCAGCGCGGACTGGAGTTGGCCGCCGTCCTGACCGCGGTGGACGCCGAACGCCTGCTTCCCGACCTGGCCACCCATGACGACCTGCGCGACCGCGACCTGGACATCGCGGTGGAGGACGACCGGACCGTCGCCGAGGTCCTGGCACGCCAGATCGAGTACCCCACCGCGATCGCCCTGTACGGGACCCGGCACCGCGACGAGGCGCGCTCCCTGCTGGAACAGCTCAACCCGGCCGCCGCCGTCGTCACGCCCGGACCGAACCTGGCCGACCTCACCCGCGGCCGGTTCGACCCCGAGGCCGCCTTCAACAGGACCAACCCGGCCTGGGCCCGGTACTGCCCGCGCACGGACGGCCGGGTGCGCACCGTGACCTGGTCCCGGCGCAGACCGCTGCACCCCGAGCGCACCCACGAGGCCCTCGAGCGACTGGTCTCGGCCGGTCTGCGCAGCCGGGGGCGGATCTGGCTGGCCAGCCGACCCGACACCCTCCTGGTCTGGGACGCCCACAGCGACGCCCTGGTCCTGGAGAGCGGCGGCCCGTGGCTGGACGCCCTGCCCGGAGCCGCCGTGGAGATGGTCTCCGAGGCGCGGCGCTTCGCCGCCCGCTTGGACTGGGACCCGGTCGTCGGGGACCGCGGACAGCACCTGGCCTTCACCGGAATCGACCTGGACGCCGAGGGCCTGGTCGCGCTGCTCGACTCCTGCCTGATCACCGAGGAGGAGGCCGGTCGGCCACTCAGTGACGACCCCTTCGCCGACGCCCTGTGAGCGAGGAATGAGAAAGGAATCCCCATGAGCGCCAGACCCCGAGGGACCAGAGGGGGCGGCCCGTCCCGCAGGTTCGCCAACCCGCTCGGCGACGCCGGTCACGTCGACTACAAGGACGTCGACCTGCTGCGCAGGTTCATCTCCGAGAAGGGCAAGATCCGCAGTCGCCGGGTCACCCGGGTGACCGCCAAGCAGCAGCGGCTCATCACCGCCGCGGTGAAGAACGCCCGCGAGATGGCCCTGCTCCCCTACCCGTCCAACACCCCCGCGTCCAGGAGACCCTGAGCCGCCCGGGAAGTCCCGACCGAACGACCGAGGAGGAACACCGTGTCACGTGTCTGCCAGGTGACGGGCCGCGCCCCGAGCTTCGGGAACGCCGTCTCGCACTCGCACCGCCGCACCCGCCGCCGGTTCGACCCGAACATCCAGAACAAGCGGTACTGGCTGCCCAGCGAGAACCGCTACGTCCGACTGCGGGTGAGCGCCAAGGGCATGCGGGTCATCGACGCCCAGGGCATCGAACGGGTGGTCGCCCGGATCCGGGCGCGCGGGGAGAGGGTCTGAGATGGCCAAGAAGAGCAAGATCGCCCGGAACGAGCACCGCAAACGGGTGGTGGCCCGCCACGCCGAGCGGCGCGCCGAGCTCAAGCGGATCATCCGGAGCCCGGAGTCGGGTCCGGCCGAGCGCGAGGCCGCCGTGCGCGAGCTCCAGCGCCAGCCCCGCGACGCCAGCGCGACGCGTGTCCGCAACCGGGACTCGGTGGACGGGCGTCCGCGCGGGTACCTGCGCCGGTTCGGGCTGTCACGGATCCGGTTCCGCGAGGCGGCCCACCGCGGTGAGCTGCCCGGCGTGACCAAGTCCAGCTGGTAGGCGTGGGTCATGGGGGCGTGCGGACGGTGGTCAGACCGCCCGCACGCCCATGACCCGCCGGATCGCCAGGGCCACGAGCCCGCACAGCGCGCCCACGACCGTCCCGGTCACCAGACCGCTGACCACCGCCGCCCCCCGGATGAGGACGGCCTGGACCGCCGGGGTGAGGTCCGCGAGGTTCCCGCCGAGCGCGGGCCGGTCGGCGCCCCACGAGACGTCCCACAGCAGCTGGTGCACCAGGGCGAGGAAGACGCCCGAGAGCACCCCGACCACCAGCAGGGTCGCGAACGGGTGGGGCGCCCGCCGGACCAGGACCACGGCGGTCCACACCAGCGGGGGCACGAAGACGAACAGCCCGTTGACGAACGTGCCCTCCTCCACGACGGACAGGTCGTGCAGGACCACG
Organism: Nocardiopsis sp. FIRDI 009; assembly: GCF_003386285.1. Classification (GTDB taxonomy): domain Bacteria; phylum Actinomycetota; class Actinomycetes; order Streptosporangiales; family Streptosporangiaceae; genus Nocardiopsis. Next base: position 156,869 of record NZ_QPNC01000021.1, on the reverse strand, counting down.
CGGGGCACCGAGAGCAGGGCCAGGAGGACGATCAGGGGAAACGGCAGGCCGAGGGCGGCCCTCTTCTGGTCGGTCATGGGCCCAACCTAGGAGCGCGGCCGCGACCGGCGCGTCGTCTCCCGAGCGCGTTCGACTACGTCGGTGCGCGGACCCCGGATCGCCTCTCGGCGTAGGACGCGCCCCGACCCCGCGTGGCGGTCGGCCTCAGCCCCCGAGGGCCAGGCGGGCGCCGAGCGAGAGCATGACCACGGCGATCGCCCCGTCCAGGACCCGCCACGCGCCCGGCCTGGCGAACACCGGGCGCAGGAACCGGGCTCCGAAGCCCAGGGCGAAGAACCACAGGAAGCTGGCGGTCACGGCGCCCCGCGCCCACCACCAGCGCGCCTGCCCCTCCTGCTGGTTGGCCACGGAGCCGAGGAAGACCACCGTGTCGAGGTACACGTGGGGGTTGAGCCAGGTCATGGCCAGGGCGGTGACGACGGCCGGACCGAGCCGCAGGGAGCGCGGGGCCCCGTCGGAGGTGAGCGCACCCGGGCGCACCACCCGCACGGCCGCCAGCAGGCCGTACACCACCAGGAACCCGGCGCCGAGGACCCGCACCGCGACGAGCGCCGTCGGCGCCGCCTCGATGACCGCCCCGACGCCGAGGACCCCGGCGGTGATGAGGGCGGCGTCCGAGAGGGCGCAGACCAGGACCACGGCCAGGACCGTACGGGGGCGGCCGTCGATGCCGAGCCGGAGGACGTAGGCGTTCTGGGCGCCGATGGCCACGATGAGGGCGAGCCCGGTCCCCAGACCGAGCACCGCCGCGAGCAGGGATTCGTTCACGTCCGGAACGGTAGGAGCCCCAGAGCGTGCAGTAAAGCTAAACTTTCTTAGAACCCTTAAGAAAGGCTGAGGATGCCCTTCCAGTTCGACCACCTGCGCACCCTCACCACACTGGTGGACGAGGGGACCTTCGAGGCGGCCGCCCGACGCCTGCACGTGACCGCCTCGGCCGTCTCACAGCGGATCCGGACGATGGAGCAGGCCGCGGGCAAGGTCCTGGTGCAGCGCACCAACCCGGTGGCGCCCACGGCGGCGGGCGACGTGGTCCTGCGCTACGCCCGGCAGGTGGTCCTGCTGGACGGGGACGTGCTGGCCGAACTCCAGGCCGGGGAGGGCAGCGCCGACCGGGTCCCCGTCCCGCTGGCGGTCAACGCCGACAGCCTGTCCACGTGGTTCCTGGAGGCGCTCGCCGAACTCCCCTCCGACCTGGGCGCGGTGTTCGACGTCCACCGGGAGGACCAGGAGCACACCACGTCGCTGCTGCGCTCCGGGGCGGTGATGGCCGCCGTCACCTCGACGCCGGAGGCGGTCCAGGGGTGCGCGGTCGAGGGTCTGGGGACCATGCGCTACCACGCCGTGTGTACCCCGGGCTTCGCCGCCGAGCACCTGGGCGACCCGGTCGACGTGGAGCGGCTCGTGGACGCGCCGGTGGTCAACTTCGACCGCAAGGACGAACTCCAGGACCAGTTCCTGCGGGACCTGACCGGACGCGAGCCGAGTGCGCCGTGCCACTTCATCCCGGCCTCGACGGACTTCGCCAAGACCATCCTGCTCGGACTCGGGTGGGGTGTGGTGCCCGAGCAGCAGTGCCTGGCGGAGATCGAGGCGGGACGGCTGGTCGCGCTCGCCCCCGACCACCCGGTGGACGTGCGGCTGTACTGGCAGCGCTGGAACCTGCGGTCGCCGCTGTTGGACCGGGTGTCGGAGGGGGTGCGGGCCTCCGCCGCCGCCCACCTGCACCCGCTGTAGTCGCGACGGCCCCGGCCACGGAGCCCGGCCGGGCGGTGGACACGGCGCGCCCGGATCGGGGTTGTCGGCGCGGCGGCCCTCTGGTGGGATGGGACCGCGGTACGCCGCACCCGGTGGACCGCGGCAACGATGGGACTTTCTGGCGCACGGAGCACGCGCGGGCGTGCCACGACCGGCCTCGGCCGTGCGTCCGCGCCGGAGGTGGCATGTCGTATCCGCAGTGGGAGGAACGCCCCCAGGACCCGTTCTCCGGGTTCCCCCCGGGCGTGGGCGCCCGGTTGCGCCCCCTGGTGCCGGGGCTGGCGCGGAGCGCGGTCGAGGCGGTCCGCCGCCGCGCGGAGGCGCACGACCCGCCCCTGGAGCCCGGTGACACCGAGTCGTGGCGTGAGCTGATCGCGTCGGCGGCGCACGCGTTCCTCGACCGGGTGGAGGGTGGCCGGCGCTTCGGTGACCCGAGCGGTGTCGCCGAGGAGTTCCGCGCGTTCGGGGCCGACGAGGCCCGCCGCGGGCGGACGCTGGAACGCCTGCACACCGGGATGCGCACCGCGGTGGCGATCGCGTGGCGGCGGTTGGCGGTCACGGACGCGTTCACCCGCCACGACGTGGTGGTCCTGGGTGAGGCGCTGTTCGCCTTCCAGGAGGAGCTCACCTCGGCCGCGGCCGAGGGCCACGCCGGGGTGCGCAGGGCCGACGCCGACCGACGTGAGCGCGGCCGGGCCCGGCTGCTGGAGGAGCTGCTGGCGGGCGCCGGTACGGACACCGGGGCGGTGCGGGCGCTGGCCCGAACGGCGCGGTGGCGGGTCCCCGACCGGGTGGCGGTGGCGGTGCTGCTGCCGGGGGAGGGGTCCGCGCCCCCCGCGCTGCCGTCCGACGTCCTGGTGGACCTGGAGCGGAGCGAACCCTGCGCGCTGGTACCCGATCCGGACGGGCCCGGTCGGTCGCGGACCCTGGAACGGTCGCTGCGCGGCGGCTCGGCGGTCCTGGGGCCGAGCGTGGCGCCGCGGGAGGCGCCCGTCTCGCTCTCCCGTGCCCGGGACCTGGCGGACCTGGTCCGCGCCGGGGTGGTGCCCGGCGGTGGTGTCGTGCGGTGGGTCGACCACCTGTCGACGCTGCTGCTGTCACGGGACCCCGACCTGTTGGCGGAGCTGGCGAGCAGACGGCTGGCCCCGATCACGCGGCTCCGGTCGCCCCAGCGCGACCGGATGGCCGACACCCTGCTGGCGTGGTTGGAGACGGGGTTCAACGCCAACGAGGCGGCGGTCCGGCTGCGCGTGCACCCGCAGACCGTGCGGTACCGGATCCGCAGGTTGGACGAGCTGTTCGGTCCGCGCCTGCGTGAGCCCGGGGCCCGGTTCGAGTTGGAGCTGGTGCTGCGCGCCCGCCGCCTGCTGGGGCCGCTGGAGTCGCGCTGACCCCGATCGCGTCAGGTCGCGGGGGCGAGCGCGCGTACGGCGGCCACCGGGTCCCCGGGCCCGATCGGCGCGATGACGGGGGTGGTGACCCCGGCGTCGGCGTAGGCGCGGATCCGCTCCCGGCAGTGCTCCGCGGGGCCGTGCACGATCAGGTCGTCCACGACCGAGTCGGGGATGGCCGCCAGCGCGCCCTTGCGGTCGCCCTCGTCCCACGCCTTCCACATGGGGGTGAGCTCCTCGCGACCGAGCCATTCGTGGAAGGCCCGGTAGACGGGCACGTTGAGGTAGGCGGAGATGGCCCAGCGGCCGATCCCCCGGGCCGTGTCCGGGTCGGTGTCGGGGATCGCGAAGATCCGCGCGACCACCTCCCGGTCCCGCCCGTCCTCCGCGGCCCCGCGCACGTGGGGGACGACCGTGCGCACGTCCTCGGCGGACAGCCAGTTGATGATCGCCCCGTCCCCCTCGCGCCCCGCCAGCCGCAGCATGCCCGGCCGCAGGGCCGCGACGAGCAGCGGAGGGACCGGTTCGGGCGCCGTCCCGAGGGTGAACCCCTGGACGGAGAAGGTGTCGTACTCGGCCCTGACCTTCGCACCGGACAGCGCCTCGCGGAGGAAGCGCAGGGTGTCGCGGATCCGCTTGTAGGGCTCCTCGAAGGGGATGGAGTTCCACTTCTCCACGATGACGTTGGACGAGGTGCCGATCCCCAGCGCGAAGCGGCCGGGCGCGGCGGCGGCCAGCGCGGCGGCGCTCATCGCCAGTGTCGCGGGGCCGCGCGTGTACACGGGCACGATGGCCGTGCCCAGCCGGAGGCTCGGCGCCCACGTGCTGGCGAGGGCGAGCGGTGTGAAGGCGTCGGCGCCGTTGGCCTCGGCCGACCAGACGTCGGTGTAGCCGAGGTCGGGCAGCTGTTCGATGACGGACCTCTGTTCCAGGAGGGGAACCCCCTCCAGGGGGATGGTGATGCCCCAGCGAGCGGTCATGGCGACTCCCTGTCGGTGGGCCGGATACCGAATCCGGTTCGTGTCCGCTGTCGACCCTGACCATACCGCGTGGTCGGTATGTGCTGTGGACCGGGCCGCCTCGCGCGACACGCCGGAGCACGCCACCGAACACCGCCGCACATGGGTATGTTGGGAATCGTTCGATGTTTCCCGCACGATTGAAGGAGGCCCCCGAACGTGGCCATGCCACCCTCCCCCTACGACTTCCTGCCCGAGCTGCCGACGTTCACTCTGACCAGTAACGACGTGGCCGACGGCAAGACCCTGCCCAAGCCCCAGGTCAGCGGGATCATGGGAGCGGGCGGCGAGGACGTCTCGCCGCATCTGTCCTGGAGCGGCTTCCCCGAGGGGACGCGGAGCTTCGCCGTCACCTGCTTCGACCCCGACGCACCGACCGGAAGCGGATTCTGGCACTGGTCGGTGTGCAACATCCCGGTCGAGGTGACCGAGTTGCCGGCAGGCGCCGGGAACGGTTCCGGTCTGCCGGAATCGGCCGTCACCGTGCGCAACGACGCCGGGGGCCACCGCTACGTCGGCGCCGCGCCGCCCCCCGGGCACGGACCGCACCGCTACATGTTCGCGGTCCACGCCGTGGACGTGCCCCGCCTCGACGTGGACGCCTCGGCCAGCCCCGCCTTCGTCGGCTTCAACCTGTTCGCGCACGCCATCGCGCGGGCGGTCATCACGCCCGTGTACGAGCGCAGCTGAGGACGGACCGACACCGGGGGCGGGTGCGCGGCGACGCCGGGGCGCCCGCCCCCGCCCCTCCCCTCACGGGGCGCGGGATACACGCGCGAGGGGCCCCTTCGGTTGACGCCGCAGCCGGATTCGGCCAAGAGCGGGGCGAACCCCGCCCGGCGCCTCTAGGCTCGTCGCACGGTCGCCCCGACCGCCCCCACACCCCGGGAGGGATCAGCGGTGCCCCAGCAACCAGCGACGAGGCCGACGGTCGTGGTGACGACGGCGGGTTCGGCCCCGACCCCCGGCACCATCCTCCACCTGCGCGAGGCGGGTTTCCGGGTGGTCGCCACCGACATCGACCCGACCGCGCCCGGTCTGTACCTCGCCGACCGCGGGTACCTGGTTCCCCCGGGCGACAGCGACGCCTTCCTGCCCCGGATGCGGGAGCTGTGCGCACGCGAGCGGGCGGTCGCGGTGGTGCCCCTCGTGGACGAGGAGCTGGTCGGGGTCGCGGCGCTGGCCGACGACGGGGTGTGCGTGCTGCTCCCCCGGGCGGAGTTCGTCGCCACCTGCCTCGACAAGGGGGCGCTCATGCGACGGCTGGACGCCGCCGGGATCGGTGTTCCCCGCACCTGGTCTGCGGCTGACTGGCCCGCCGACGCCGCCGACGCCCCTGACGGGTTCGTCGTCAAACCCCGCAGCGGACGGGGCAGCCGCGGTGTGGCGGTCATCGGTTCCCGCGACGACCTGGCCCGGGTCGTCTCCGAGGGCGGGTACGCGGCCGAGGAGCTCATCGTCCAGGAGCGCGTCACCGGCCCCGAGTTCACGGTGTCGGTGGTGGTGTGGCGCGACGGCCGGGTGCAGGCCGTGGTGCCCAAGGAGGTGGTCCTCAAACAGGGGGTCACCCGGTACGCGGTGACGCGCCGCGCCCCGGCGGTGGCGGAGACCTGCCGGGCGGTGCAGTCGGCCCTGCGCGCCGACGGCCCGTTCAACGTGCAGTTGCGCCTGGACGCCGGCGGGCGGCCCCGGATCTTCGAGATCAACCCGCGGTTCTCCTCGACGGCCGCGCTGACGGTGGCGGCCGGGGTCGACGAGATCGCCGGTCTGCTGCGGCAGGCGGTCGCGGGCGGTCCGCGGCTGACCGACGAGTGGCGCCAGGGGGTGGCGATGGTACGGCGGTGGACGGACGAGTTCATCAGCGAGGAGGAGTTCACCTCGCACGGCCTGTCTCCGGCGTCGGAGACGGTCGGGACGGTGTCCCGGTGAGCGGCCACCCGCTGGCGGAGGCGGCCGCGGCGGCGGTGACGGAGGTCGGCGCGCTGCTCAGGACGTGGCGCGCCGACCCCGACGCGCTCGGCGGCGCCTGGGAGGGGAGCCAGTTCAAGGCACGGGCGGACGTCATGGCGCACCGCGCGCTGTCCGAGCGGTTGTCGGCGGTCGACCGGGACGTCCCCGTGGTCAGCGAGGAGGACCCGGCGTCGCTGGTCCGGGAACGGCCGCCGCGCTACTGGTTGATCGACCCCATCGACGGGACCGCCAGCTACGCGCACGGATTCCCGGGATACGTCACCCAGGCCGCCCTGGTGGTCGACGGCCGCCCCGAGGCGGCGGCCGTGTTCGCCCCGGAGACCGCGACGCTGTACACGGCCGTCCGGGGCCGGGGCGCCCACCGGGACGGGCGGCGCCTGGCCTCGGGCGGTCAGGCGCCGCCCGGAACGGGTGTGCTCACCGACAACACGCCCGAGCCCCGGGGGATCGCGCGGCGGGTCTACGACCGCTTCGGGTACCGCGGCTACCTGGAGAGCGGCAGCATCGCGCTGAAGCTGTGCAGGATCGCCGAGAGGTCGGCCCACCTGTTCGTCAAGGACGTGCCCGTGCGCGACTGGGACGTGGCCGCGCCCGCGCTCGTACTGGAGGAGACGGGGGGCCGGGTCACCCTTCTGGACGGATCCGGGTTCGCCTACCGGGGGAGCTACGAGCACACGGGCCTGGTGGGCGCCGCCGACCCCGTGACGGGCCTCGCCGTGGCCCGCTGGTTAACGTCCTGAGCTGCGAGGACATCGGTTTCCGGGAGAGCCCGTGAACCGGCCCCGAAGTTCCCTTCCCTGTGCCCGACACGACACGTATGGTGAGGTCACCAACTGCGCCTGCTGGGGGTGGGAAGTGGAGGACCGACGGCTGCCGCTGCACCAGATGCGCGCCTCGGACGCCGAACGCGACCGTACGGTCGACCACCTCACCGTGGCGTTCGTGGAGGGCCGCCTGGACCTGGAGGAGTACGACCGCCGGGTGGGTCTGGCCCTGTCCTCGGTGCTGGTCGGGGAGCTGTGGTCGCTGACCGCGGACCTGCCGCGCCCCGAGGACCCCCCACCGCGCCCCGGGTCGGGCCCGCGTCGGGAGGGCCGCTCCGACAGCGGGGACCCGCCCGCGACCGTGCCGGTACGTGAGTGGGGTGAGGAGTGGCGGTGGTGGGCGGGCGTCGCGGGCGTCCTCACCGCCGTGTGGGCGGTGGTGAGCCTGATGGCGGGCGAACTCGTCCCGTACTGGCCGCTGGTGCCGCTGGGCGTCTGGGGGGCCGTGCTGATCGCGGCCACCGTCTGGCCCGACGAGGGCGGACCGCGCTGAGCGGACACCCGCCAAGCGGTCCCGTCCGCACCGCCGAGCCGCGCCGCGGCCCCGGACACCGGCGGGGCCCGTCCCCCGCGCGGCCTCAGCCCACCGCGTGGAGCCAGCGTACCGGGGCCCCGTCCCCCGCGTACCGGAACGGCTCCAGCTCCTCGTCCCAGGCCCGCCCCATGAGGTGTTCGATCTCCGTGGCCAGGTCGGCGCCGCGCGCGGCGGACCGTGTCATCGCGGCGCGCAGACGGCCCTCCGGCACGAGGACCTCACCCGCGGCGCTGGTGATCGCGGTGAACATCCCCAAGGACGGCGTGTAGCTGTAGCGGACGCCGTCGCACCCCGGCGACCCCTCCTCGGTCACCTCGAACCGCAGGCGCTGCCACGAGTTCAGCGCCGAGGCCACCTCACCCGCGGTCCCCGGCCGGCCCTGCCAGTTCAGCTCGGCGCGGTGGTGGCCGGGGGCGGCCGGCTGCGCGACCCAGTCGAGTTTCACGGGCACGCCGACGACGCCCGCGACCGCCCACTCGACGTGTGGGCACAGCGCCGCGGGCGCTGAGTGGACGTACAAGACGCCACGTGCGGACACCGAACCTCCTGATACGAACGAGTGCGCTTCCCCGACGCCCTCGTATTCACGAGAAGGTTGCAGACCCGCCTGAGTACCTTCCGCCCCATTGTGCCCTAAGGGCTCTCTTGGTACCAGCGGTAACACCGGCATTTGCGGCGTTCCCACCGCGCCCGGTGCGCCCGGAGACTAGCGTGACACCCGGAGCGGACAGGGAGTCTGATCATAGTGGGGGCAGGTGTGCCAGACCAGCCGTACGAGGGCATGAGCAGCCCTTCCGCCTCTCGGGGAACGGTACTGTGGACCGGCACCGGGAACGAAACCCCTTCCGCCTTGCCGGTTCCGGCCACTTCCGCCCCGGAGCCCACCGACCCCGCGTCCTCCGAACCCGCCGATCCCGAACCCACCGACGCCGACCTCGTCCGAGGCGCGCGGGACGGCGACCCCCGGGCGTGGGAGGGCATCGTCGACCGCCACCTCCCCCTCGTGAACGCGATCGCGCGCTCCTACCGCCTGTCCGCCCCCGACCGCGAGGACGCGGTCCAGACCGTGTGGCTCACCCTCAACCAGCACCTGCCCCGGCTCCGCTCCCCCGACCGGCTCCGTGCCTGGCTGCGCCGCGTCACCAACGACGCGTGCGCCCGCCAGCGCCGCCACGGCGCACGGCAGAGCCCGGTCGCCCCGGACGTCCTCACCCGCCTGCCGTTCCCCGACTGCCCCGACCTCGAATCCCAGTACCTGGAGCGGGAGCGGCACGACGAACTGCACAGGGCGATCCGCCACCTGCCCCCGCGGGACCGGATCGTGGCCCTGAGCCTCCTCGACGACACCCCGCACGATCCGAACACCCCCGGCGGCTCCCGCGTCGACGCGAACCAGCGCCGCCGCGTCAGGCGCCGACTCCGCCGCATCCTGGAGGACCCGCATTGAGGAAACGCACCGACGGCCTCCCCGCGTGGGCCACGGCCGGCCGGGAGGCGGCCCTGGCCGCCTTCGACCGCCGCGACGACACCGCCGACCTCGCCGAGCTCACCCTCCAGACCCCTCCGGCCCCCGAGGACGCGCGCGGCACCGACGGCGTCCTGCTGAGCACACTGCGGTTCGACCACGACGGCCTCGCCCTGGACCTGCGGATCCGCGTCCACGGCCCGCACCGCTCCCTGTCCGGCCTGGTCACCGGGGACTTCGCGTCCGCCACCGTGGAGGTCCGGTATCCGGCCTCCGCCGACCGCCTCCGCGTCGGCGCCGACGGGCGCTTCTCCGTGTCCGGGCTCCGGCGCGGACCGCTCAGTCTCGCCCTGCACCGGACCGGCCGCCCGCCGCTCGTCACGGGCTGGTTCACCGTCTGAGCGCGACCGGGCGGTGCGTGCACCGGGGCCCGGCGGAACCGGCCACGCACCGGACGCCACAGAACGGGACACTCCGAATGCGGGTTCGGAACACACACGAACCCGGCGCGGCGCACCCGCCTTCACCGCTTTCGTCCGTGTTCGTCCTCGACCCTCGTCCACAGGTTGCCCGCGGGGGCTCCCCCGCGCCTCCGCCCGCTGCTATCAGTGGATCCGAGCGGTTCCCGGGCCCGAGACACCCCCTCGCGAAAGGCGGCGCGCACGTGACCTCCACCACCCACCGGCCCGACCCACCCTCCGGGCGGCATCTCCTGGCCCGGGTCAGGCGCGGGGTACGGCTGGCGCGCAGCGGCCGGTTCGAGACCACCGCCGACCTCCTCGCCGACACCCACCGCCGGCTGCGCGGCCACCCCCTCGCCGAGGACGCGCCGGTGCTGCCGGGGGTCCTGGTCAACCTGGGGCTGGCCCAGACCATGTGCGGCCGTTTCGACCAGGCCGAGGACCACCTCGCCGAGGCGCACACCCTCACCCGCGAACGCGGCCTCCCGCTCCTGGGCATGGTCGTGCGACACAACCAGGGGTGCCTCGCCCTGTACCGGGGCGACACGGTCACGGCCATCGACACCTTCCTGGCCCTCCTCCCCCGGCTGCCGACCGCGCGACGCGAGGCACTGCACGTGGATCTGGCCGAGGCCCTGCTGTCGGAGGGGCTGGTGGCGGAGGCCGCGGCCACACTCGACGAGGGGCCGTGCGTCGAGGACGGCTCGGCCTCCGCCACCGCCCTGCTCGTGGAGGCCAAGCTGCGGTTCCTGGAGGGGGACCGCCAGCGCGCGGGCGAACTCACCCGGAGGGTGCGGGGCACGTTCGGTCCGGGGTCCCTGTGGTACCGGCTGGCGTCCCGCCTCGAACGCATCGCCCTCGCCCCCGCCCCGCCCACGCGGACGGGCCCGCACGCGCCCACGGGCGCCTCACCGGGATCGAACCCGGTCGGCCGGGCCAGGAACGCCCTGCGGGTCCGGATCCCCCTCGCCGCCCCGGCCGCGACGCACCGCGTGCGGTCCGCCCCCCAGCGGGCCCTGGACGTCCTGGCCCGGGGCGCCGCACCCGCCCCCGGCCCGTGGCTGGGAGCCGCCGCCCACGACCCCCACGTCGTCCGCGCCGGTCTGGAGGCCGCGCTCCTCACCGGAACGGCCGCGACCGCCCTGGAGTGGGCGGAGCTGACCCGCGCCTGGGCGGCGGTACACGTCCCGGGACCGCACGAGCCCGCCGTCCCCGCCCTGGCCGGTCTGGCCGGGCGGTACCGTGCCGCCCTGGCACGGGGCCGGGGCCCGCGGGCCGACCAGCGCGCGCGGTCGTGGGAGGCGGCCCGGTGGCGCGTGTGCCGCACGTCCGCCGGGGCGCGCACCGCGCCCCCCGTGCCCGCGCCGGTCACCGCCGAACTGTTGGACCGGTTGGGGGACGAGCGGGCGTTCGTCCATCTCACCTGGGCCGGGCACGACGCCGTCGCCCTGGTCGCCGTGGCCGGGCGGGTCCACGCGCGCCCCCTGGGTCCGCTCTCCCCCGCCGTCCGTGCCCTGGCGCGGTTCACGCACGCGCTTCCGACGCCCCCGTGCCGTGTCCGCGCGGCGGCGGCCCGCGACGCCGCGGCGGAGGTCTCACGGCTGCTCCTGGCCCCGGTCCTCCCCCTGGTCGGGGACCGTCCGTTGGTCATGGCCGTCGATCCCCGCCTGGGCGATCCGCCGTGGGGGATGCTGCCCGCCCTGTGCGGGCGACCGGTCGACCTCGTGCCCACCGCCCGGTTCTGGGTGGAGCGCACCGGCCGGACACGCCCGACGGCGGAACGTGTCCTGCTGGTGGCGGCTCCCGCGCCCGACGGCGCCCGGCGGGAGGTGACCGCGCTGGCCCGCGTGTATCCGGGGGCGCGCGTCCTCGCCGGGAGGGGAGCCCGGTTGGCCGAGGTCCTCACAGGGTTCGCGAACGCCGACGTCGTCCACCTGGCCGGGCACGGCCACGTCCCCGACCGCGTGCCCCTGCTCGCCTCGGTCGACCTGGCGGACGGCCCCCTGCTCGCCCGCGACCTGACCGGGCTCACCGCCGCACCCGCCCTGGTGACCCTCTCGACCTGCTGGAACGGACGCGGTTTCGGCGGTGTGACGGGGACCCCGTCGGGTTTCGTCGGCGCCCTGCACGCCCGTGGCGTACGCACGGTGGTGGCCAGTCCGGTCCCCGTCCGGGACGCCGAGACCGAGGAGGCCATGGTGCGCTTCCACCGCGCGCTGGCGGTGGGGGTCCCGGCGTCCGAGGCGGTGGCTGTCCACCTCGGACCGGCCGGGTTCTGCTGCTTCGGCGCCTGATCGGACGCCCGGCGGGCTACCAGCCGCGCTCGCGCCACTCCGGGAGCTTCGGCCGTTCGGCCCCCAGCGTGGTGTCACGCCCGTGCCCCGGGTAGACCCAGGTGTCGTCGTCCAGTTCGTCGAACAGGCGCTCGTTCACGTCGGCGAACAGGGAACGGAAGTCCTCGTCGCGCAGTGTGCGGCCGACCCCGCCCGGGAACAGGGAGTCACCGGTGAACAGGTGGGTGTGCCCCTCCGGGTCGTCGTAGCGCAGCGCGATCGACCCGGGTGTGTGCCCGCGCAGGTGGATCACGGTCAGGAAGCACTCGCCGACGGGTACCCGTGCGCCGTGTTCGACGGGCTCGTCCACGGACACCGGAAGCTCGTCCCCGTCGGCGGGGTGGGCGACGGTGCGGGCGCCGGTCTGGCCGACGACCTCGGCGAGGGCCCTCCAGTGGTCCTGGTGGCGGTGGGTGGTGATCACGCGGGCCAGACCCCGCTCACCGATGAGGTCGAGGATGCGGTCCGCCTCGTCGGCGGCGTCGATCAGGACGCCCTCCCCCGTGGCCCGACAACGCAGCAGGTAGACGTTGTTGTCCATGGGGCCGACGGCGAGTTTGGCGATCGTCAGGTGCGGTAGTTGGCGCAGGTCGGCGGGGCCGCCGACCCTGGTATCTCCGGAGTAGCTCACCCCTCCATTGTGGACTGTCCGCCGACGGCGGCGCACCCAGGCCGAGGTCGGACACCTCGGTCACCGAAGCATCCGACCTCCGACCACGGTCGGGTGCGGGGACGGCGGGCCGCGGAACCGTCCGGTCGGCTACTGGGTCCAGCGGGGAGGACGCTTCTCGAAGAAGGCCGCGCGACCCTCCGCGGCGTCCTCCCCGGCGAAGAACTCGGCGGACAGCTCCCCCATCCGGGCGAACGCCTCGGTGCGCCGATCGGCGGCTGCCAGGGCGCCGGAGCCGAGTTCGTCGAGGAGCTGCTTGGTGCGCGACAGCGCGCGCGGGGCCGACCCGCGCAGCCCCTGGAGGACCGCGTCCACGGCGTGCGTCATCTCCCGGTCCGGGACCGCCTGGGTGATCAGTCCGGCCTTGGCCGCGGCCGAGGCGTCGAACAGCTCACCGGTGAGGAAGTAGCGGCTGAGCTGACGTGAGTGCATCCGCGCGGACACCGGAACGGAGATGATCGCCGGTACCACACCGATGCGCACCTCCGTGAAGGCGAACGTCGCGCTCTTGGGCGCCAGGGCGATGTCGGCGGAGGCCACCAGCCCGATCCCACCCGCGCGGGCGGCGCCGTTGAGCACCGCGATGACGGGCTTGGGGGCGCCCATGATCTGCTCGAAGATGGCCGGGAGCTCCGGTGCGGGCTCGACCGGTTCTCCCCGCAGCGCCGCTCCGGCCTCCTTCAGGTCAGCCCCGGCGCAGAAGACCGGGCCGGTCCCCGTGAGCACGATGCCGCGCACCTCGTCGTCGGCCATCGCGTCGGACAGGGCCTTGGACAGTTCCGAGCGCAACCGGGCGGACAGCGCGTTGCGATTGCGGGGGGAGTCGAGGGTGACCGTGGCGATGGCGCGGTCGACGGTCAGGCGTACCAGGGGGGCGTCGGCCGGGGACGCCGAGGACGGGTGCTGCGTCATCGCAGACTGACCTTTCTCCGTGTGGGCGCGCGGGTCCGGGAGAACACGGCGCGCACGTGCGCGGCTCATGGCCTTGGCACGTCTCGCTTGTGGCGGTATGCACGAATCCGGTTCAACCTTAGACGGCCGGATTGTTAAGGCACCACGCCTCACGGCACCGTGTTCGTTAAGTCCCTGTCACGGTCGTGTTCATCCGGGACCGGCCGGGGCTCGGGACGCGGAGAAGCGGGCCCCTCCGCCCGGCGCCCGCCACGGACGCCCCGCGGCGCACTCTTCCCCCGGGCCCGGTTACCGCGCCGTCACCGCGGAGAGGGCGTCGGCGAAGTTCATCATCGCCGCGACCGCGGCGGCCCCGTCGGCGGCCTCGCTCACGCGCAGGGTGAGCGGCTCGGCCGTGATCGCCCCGGTGTACCCGTGGTCGAGTTCGCAGGTCTCGTCCGCGCAGGAGGCCGGTTCGAGGTCGATGTGCGCGGTGGTTCCCCAGTTCACGGACAGGTTGACGCTCAACACCAGCTCGCTCGGCAGGCTGCCGGGCGTGTACTGGGCGGGGTTGGGGACCACCCGGGTGAGCGCCACCGACTGGACGTTGCCGATCTGGATGCTGTCGGTGGTGGTCGACGCGTGCGAGGGGCCGCCCGGCTCGGTGGGCGGGTGCTCGTCGGTGTGACACACCACGAGTCGGGTCGCGGTCAGCAGCATCACCGTGATGTGCCGACGCATCTCCATGGCCGGGTCGAAGGTCGCCTCGTGGTGGACGATGAAGGCCTCGGCGTCCTCATCCCCCAGGGCCGTGGCGACGGCGTCGATCACCAGCGCGGGGTAGTATCCGCTCCGCTCGATCTCCAGCCGCCAGTCGGTGGACACGGCACGTGATTTCCTCATACCCCTATCCTGCCCTCTCCGGGCGACACTTCGCGACCGGGACGGCCAACGCCCGGGCCAGCCCATGATCAGAAGGTCACCCCTCGCAGCCGGCGGGGACCGGCGTCGGGTCGGACCTCGGGGGCCTCACGCAACCACATGCGCGCTCCCAGCACATGCGCCCCCGTGGCGTTGACCAGGACCGGGTCCAGATCCACGTAGCCGATCTCGGGGAAGGCCTCGACCAGGCGCGACACCCGGATGAGCAGTTCCTCCAGGGCCTCCACGTTGGGCTGTTCGGCGAGCGAGGTCGCACCGGCGGGCAGCCCGAAGAGCAGGGGCGCGGCCCGGACGGCGTGGATGAGGTCGGCCGCGTCCATGTCCGTGAGGGGCGCCAGGCGGAAGGCGCGGTCGTCGAGCAGCTCGGCGGTCACGTCGGCCAGGCCGAAGGAGACCACCGAGCCGAAGGACTTGTTGTCGCCCGCGCGGATCACCGTGGGCACGCCCGGAGCGGCCATGCGCTGCACCACGAGATCGGCCTCCGCGCCGAAGCGGTCGTGCAGCGACAGGTACGCGCTGCGCACGTCGTCCGGGGTGCGCAGGTCGGCGCGCACGAACGTGCCGCCCGCCCGGACCCGCAGGTCGGGAGCGTCGGCCTTGACCACGACGGGATAGCCGAGTTCCCCGGCGGCCACCACGGCCTCGTCGGCGGAGGTGACCGGGATGTCGGGGTAGGCGGCGATGCCGTAGCAGGCCAGGAGGTCGCGCGCGTCCTGACTGGAGATCGCCGTCTCCTCGTCGTAGCGGCGTTCGCCCCCGAACCACGCCACGGAGTTCTCCGCGGGCGCGCCCTTGAGCGCGCGGGTGATGGTGGCGCGGGCGCGGGCCCGGTCGATGTCGGGCAGCTCCGGGTGGCGTCCCGGCTTGCGGTCGCGCCACTGGGCGTAGCGCGTGGCGTGGGCGAGCGCGCGCACCGCGTCCTCCGGCGAGGGGTAGGAGGGGACCGAACCGCGCAGCGTCTCCCCGCGCTCACCGACGTGGCGCAACTCCTCCGGGATGCCCTGGCGGGCCAGATAGGTGGTGACCACCGGTTTGTCCGAACCCAGGGAGCGGGCCCGCAGCACCCGGGCGACGTCGTCGCCGATCGGCTGGAGGGCGGGAACGAAGACGACCACGACCGAGTGCACGTCCTCCGCGGCCAGCGCGGTCTCCAGAGCCAGGTCGAAGTCCTCCGCCGTGGCCTGCGGGCCGAGGTTGACCGGCTCGTGCGGCTTGAGCCCCTGACGCACGGCGGCGTCCTTGACCAGCAACTCCAGGGAGTCGGAGTTGCCGATGATGCCGACCCTCGGCCCCTCCGGGAGGGGCTGGTAGGCGAACACCTGGGCGGCGTCGAACATCTGCGTGATGTCGTCGACCCGCACCACTCCCGCCTGCTGGAACAGCGACGTGACCGCGTAGTCGGGCAGTGCGAGCCCGCCCGCGGCGTGTCCGGTCGGGGTGGCCTGAGCCGATCCGCCGCTGCGCACCGCCACGACCGGCTTCTGCTTGGCCAGGCGGCGGGCCAGGCGGGTGAACTTGCGCGGATTGCCGAGCGACTCCAGGTACTGGAGGACGACCTCGGTGGCGGGGTCCTCCTGCCAGTACTGGACCAGGTCGTTGCCGGACACGTCGGCGCGGTTGCCCGCCGAGACGAAGGTCGACAGCCCCATACCGCGTTCGGCGACGCGCTGGAGGATGGCACGGCCGAGCGCGCCCGACTGGGAGAAGAAACCGATGGGGCCGCGCGGGGGCAGGTCCGGGGAGAGGGTGGCGTTGAGCGAGACCGCCGGGTCGCTGTTGGCGATCCCCAGGCAGTTGGGGCCGACGACGCGCATCCCGGCGGCGCGGGCGGTGCGTACGAGTTCGTCCTGCCGGGCGCGGCCCTCGGGGCCGGCCTCGCCGAAGCCGGAGCTGACCACGACCAGACCGTGCACGCCCTTCTCCGCGCACTGCTCGACGACCTCGGTGACGGCCTCGGCCCGCACCGCGACGACGGCCAGGTCGACCTGGTCGGGGATGTCGAGCACGGACGGGTAGGCGCGCACGCCCACGACCGCCTTGGCCTCGGGGTGGACCGGGTAGACCGGCCCCTGGAACTCACCGCTGAGGAGGTTGCGCAGCGCGGTCTGGCCGATGGTGTGCGCGGTGCGGCTGGCACCGATGACGGCCACGGACTCGGGGAAGAGCAGGCGGGCGATCGAACGCGACTCGGCGCGCTGCTCGCGGGCCTGCATGACCTCCTTGGCGTCGTCCGTGGGCTGGAGGTCCAGGGTGAGCCGGATGACGCCCTCGTCGAACGTCTGCTGGGCCGTGTACCCGGCCTCGCGGAAGACGTTGATCATCCGCCGGTTCTCGGGCAGGACGTCCGCGATGAACCGGCGCACCCCGCGCTCCCGGGCGGCGGCGCCGATGTGCTCCAACAGGACCGAGGCCAGTCCGCGCCCCTGGTGGGCGTCCTCCACCACGAAGGCGACCTCGGCCTCCTCCGGAGAGACCTTGTCGTAGCGCACCACGGCGACGAGGGAGTCGGAGATGGTGGCCACCAGTGCCACCCGGTCCTCGTAGTCGACGGTGGTGAACCGGCGCACGTCTCGGTCGGAGAGCCGCGGGTAGGGCGCGAAGAAGCGGTAGTAGATCGTCTCCGGGGAGAGGCGCGAGTGGAACTCCCGGAGGAGGTCGGCGTCGTCGGGGGTGATGGGGCGCAGGTGCGCGGTGCCTCCGTCGGTGAGGACGACGTCGGCTTCCCAGTGGTTCGGGTAGGACTGCACGACAGCGAGACTAGACGACATTCGGTCGAATCTGGGGAAAGTCCATGCGGGAGGCCCGAAATGACCGGGTGCCGGTCCACCGAGCCGGGGGTCTCCGGTACGGGTGGCCCGGTCGCGACATGCCACCTGACGTGTCCGATCACGTCCCCGTTGCGCCGTCACTTCGTTACCCGCCACTGATCGTTAACCTGTTAACGTCGTGCGGGCACGGATTCTCACAACTCGGTGGTGGCTGGCGAAATGACACGAGTGGTCGTAATCGGTGACCTCATGACCGATGCCGTCGCGCAGGCGTTCCACCCGTTGGCCCGCGGCAGCGACACGCCTGCGTCCGTGATCATGTACGGCGGCGGTTCCGGGGCCAACATCGCCTCGTGGCTGGCCGTCGAGGGAATCGACACGACCTTCGTGGGCCGCCGCGGCTCCGACATCACCGGCCGGACCCGCGAGATGGAGCTCATGGGGTACGGCCTGGACTCGCGCATGGTGATGGACCCGGAGCGGCCGACCGGAACGTGCGTGGTCATGATCACCCACCGCGGTGACCGGACGATGCTGAGCGACCCCGGCGCCAACGCCCGGCTCCAGCCCGAGGACCTGCCCCGCGACGTGTTCACCCCCGACGCTCACCTGCACGTGTCCGGGTACACCCTGATCAACCCCGACTCCCGGCGCGCCGCCCGGGTGGCACTGCGCATGGCCCGCGAGAGCGGCATGTCCATCTCGGTGGACGGCGGCTCCCACGCCCCGCTGGAGCGCGCGGGGGCGGAGGACTTCCTGGAGTGGACCCAGGGCGTACGGCTGTTGTTCGCCAACCTGCCCCAGGCCAGGGTGCTGTCCGGCAAGGACGAGCCGGAGGCCGCCGCCAAGGTGCTGACCGCGCACTACCCCAACGTCGTGCTCAAACTCGGCGAGGAGGGCGGCCTGTGGGCGTCCAAGACCCGCGAGGGCGTGGTGTCCGCCCCGGCCGAGCCGGTCGAGCCGAAGCCGGGATCGGTCGGCGCAGGTGACGCGTTCATCGCCGGGTTCCTGCCCGAGTGGCTGGCGGGCCGCCACCCGAAGGAGGCCCTGGGCCGGGGGCACCGGCTCGCGGCGCGCGCCCTGCACCAGCCGGGTGCCCGCCCCGACCTGGGGGAGGAACAGCCGGTCCGGCGCGGGGCCCCGCGGGGACAGCGCCTGCGCTAGGTGGTGCACCGGGGCTCTCGCCCGCCCGTCGCCCTCCCCGTCTGGGGGATCGCCCCGCGACAGGGCAGGCACCC
The DNA here is from genome assembly GCF_003386285.1 of Nocardiopsis sp. FIRDI 009. GTDB lineage: Bacteria > Actinomycetota > Actinomycetes > Streptosporangiales > Streptosporangiaceae > Nocardiopsis. The sequence goes on along the minus strand of NZ_QPNC01000021.1, from coordinate 138,543 downwards.
TCAACCGACGCCCCCGGCGCGGCACCCCCACGCGACCCCGACGGCGTCCGCCTCGGGCCTCCCCCGGCGCGGCTCAGCCTCCGCTCGTGGCCAGGGTGAGCGGAAGGACCTCGGGAGCCCCGGCCCGGCGCAGGAGGGCGGCGCCCACGGTCAGACTCCACCCCGTGTCCGTATGGTCGTCGACCAGCAGCACGGGACCCGGCGTTCCCGCCTGGAGGTCGGCCAGCCGCTCGGCCGTCCCCTCGCCCAGGACCAGTTCCGAGTACACCTGGTGCAGACGCAGGGCGCTGTTGTGCCGCCGGGGCCCCGGACCGCTCTCGGACCGGTATCCCAGGGACCCGACGGGGACCAGACGGCCCAGGTCGCAGAGTCTCCTCGCCAGGTCGGTGATCATCGTCGGCCGGGTGCGCGAGGGCATGGTCACCACCCCCACCGGACGGCGCTCCCAGCCCCACGTGGCCAGGACCCGGACGACGCCCTGGAGTACGCGGTCGCCGACCGGCTCGTCGGGGGCGTCCTCGGCGAGGATCCGGCGCAGCTCGGTGCCCCAGCCGACATCGGTGAGGCGGGCCAGGGCCCGCCCCTCGCCCGCCCGCAACTCCTCCTTGATCTTCCCGGACAGGTCCACGCCCAGGGCGTCCATGCCCGTGGGCCACTGGCGCCGGGGTGTGATCGGGGTTCCGGGCCGATCCAGGTGGTCGGCGGCCGCCGCACGCCGCCCGGGATCGACGTCGGTGGGCCAGTACTCTCCGGTGCACACGTCACAGCGTCCACACGGTTCGGCGCCCGCGTCGTCCAGTTGACGCCGCAGGAACTCCATCCGGCAGGTGTCGGTGGACAGGTAGTCGAGCATGGCGCGCTGCTCCCGCTCACGTGCCTCGGCGACGGCGGCGTAGCGCTCGGCGTCGTACTCCCAGGGCCGTCCGGTGGCCACCCAGCCGCCGCGCACCCGGCGGACCGCGCCGTCCACGTCCAGGACCTTGAGCATCTGCTCCAGCCGGGTGCGCCGCAGGTCCACCCGGGTCTCCAGGCGCGCGATGGACATCGGCGCCTCCTCCGCGGCCAAGACGGCGAGGGTCTCGCGCACGGTGGCCTCCGGGGGGAAGGACAGTCCGGCGAAGTACTCCCAGATCTGTCGGTCCTCCCGGCCGGGCAGCAGGACCACCTCGGCCCGCTCCACGCCGCGGCCCGCGCGTCCGACCTGCTGGTAGTAGGAGATCGGCGACTGCGGGGCGCCCAGGTGGACGACGAACCCGAGGTCGGGCTTGTCGAAGCCCATCCCCAGGGCGCTCGTGGCCACCAGCGCCTTGACCCGGTTGGCCAGCAGGTCGTCCTCGGCGCGGCGCCGCTCGTCCGGGTCGGTCTGGCCGGTGTAGGCGCGCACGTCCAGCCCCTGTTCGGTGAGGAACCGCGCGGTCTCCAACGCCGCGCTGACGGTGAGCGTGTACACGATGCCCGAGCCCTGGATCTTGGGCAGGTGCTCGGCCAACCAGCTGAGCCGGGCGGTGGGGTCGGGCAGGTGGGCGACGGCCAGCCGCAGGCTCTCCCGTTCCAGGGAGCCGCGGAGGACGAGGGTGTCCTGCCGCGTGTCCCCCGCGCGGAGCTGTTCGGCGACGTCGCGGGTGACGCGCTCGTTGGCCGTGGCGGTGGTCGCGAGGACCGGGACGCCGTCGGGCAGGTCGTGCAGCAGGGAGCGGATCCTGCGGTAGTCGGGGCGGAAGTCGTGCCCCCAGTCCGAGACGCAGTGCGCCTCGTCGATGACGACCAGGCCCGCCCCCGCGGCCAGTTCGGGCAGGACGCGGTCGCGGAACTCGGGGTTGTTCAGCCGCTCCGGACTGACCAGCAGCACGTCCACCTCGCCGGCGGACACGTCGGCGTAGACGGCCTCCCACGCGGTGGTGTTGGCGCTGTTGATGGTGCGCGCCCGGATCCCGGCGCGCTCGGCGGCGGCGATCTGGTTCCGCATCAGGGCCAGCAGCGGGGAGACGATGACGGTCGGCCCCGCCCCCTCGGCCCGTCGCAGGGCCGTGGCCACGAAGTACACGGCGGACTTGCCCCAGCCGGTGCGCTGGACGACCAGGGCTCTGCGGTGCTCGGCGACCAGGGCGTGGATGGCAGTCCACTGGTCCTCGCGCAGTCGCGCCGACTCCCCCGCCAGCGCGCGCAGGTGCCGTTCGGCCGCCGCGCGCAGCGTGCCGTCGCGGGCCGGTCCCCCGCGGTCACGGGAGGCGTCGCGGCCGGGGGCCTCGTCCGGATCGGTCTCGGTGGTGTGCGCGTCGCCAGCAGGTGTCGCCATGCGTTCCTTGGTACCAGAGCGGAGGGACGTGGGAGCGGTTGTCCACAGCCCCGGTTTCCGGTCGGGGCGGGCCCGGCCCCTCTCTCCGGAGCCCTCCGCCGGGTTCCACCCCCGGCAACGACTCGGTAACGCCTGCGTCCGCCCTCATTGCCGACGGCCCCCGTGCCCTGAGCCTCTTCGAGGAGCAGTGGACCTCCTACGGACCCGAGGCGGGCGAGTCCAAGCCGCACACCTACCAGTGGGTGTCCACCCTCGCCGAGGTGGGGACCGTGGACACCGCCGTCACGGCGGACACAGCGCACTGCGTGGTCTTCGACGACGGCGGAGAGCGCACCCACACCGTCTTCAACCCGTCCGACGCACCGCTGACCGTCACCTTCTCGGACGGCACACGGCTCGACGTGGGGCCGCGCTCCCTGGCGTCCACCAACGGTACGGGCGGTGGAGGCGGCCCCGGGGACGGCGGCGTGGGCGACGGGACCCTCCACCTGACCCCGGCGGGGCTCTCCCCCGCCCCGCACGGCTCCGCCGCCGAGATCACCGTGGCCTCCGCCGGAGGCGCCGACCGGGACGGACGGCCGCCCCGGGAGCGGGTGGTCCTCACCGCCGATGGTCTTGACCGGCTCCCACACCGGCGGTCCGACCGCTTTCTCCCTTCCCGTGGACTCCGGCGACGCGGTCGCCAACGCGGTCCAGGCCCGGCTGGTCTACGACCTGGGGGGCGACGGCGTGGGCGACCGCGTCGAGACCTACCGCTACCTCGCCACCGACGATCCGGAGGGATGGGAGGACTACGCCCACGACCGGGGGCTGGCGAGCGCGGAGGGGTCCCTCGGCGACCTGGACGGCGGATCCGTCCGCGTCGAGCTGTGGAGCGTTCTGGGCGACGCCCCCTCCACGGTCCTGACCGGGACCGAGGACGGCGCCACCGTCACGATCCCCTTCTCCGGCTGACACCGGGAGCAGGGCCTCGGCAACCCGGATCCCGGCGGGAAAGGTGGTTTCCGTCCTGCGGATTCGCGGGGCGGAAACCACCCCACGCATGCCCAAAACCCCCACAGTCGCACGGGTCACACGCCCCCAACCACGGGCCGACGTACGTTTCAGTCTCTGGAACAGGACAGAATTACGGTCATGGCCCGTACAACTTCCCGTCCCCCCGAGGATCTCGCCGAGAAGATCATCGACATCGACGTCTCCGAGGAGATGCGCGGCAGCTTCCTGGAGTACGCGTACTCGGTCATCTACCAGCGCGCGCTACCCGACGCCCGCGACGGCATGAAGCCCGTCCAACGGCGGATCCTCTACCAGATGAACGAGATGGGGCTCCGCCCCGACCGCGGACACGTCAAGTGCGCCCGCGTCGTCGGCGAGGTCATGGGCCGCCTGCACCCCCACGGCGACAGCGCCATCTACGACGCCCTGGTCCGCCTCAGCCAGCCCTTCGCCATGCGCGTGCCGCTGGTCGACGGCCACGGCAACTTCGGTTCACTCGGCGGCGACGACGCCCCGGCCGCCATGCGCTACACCGAGGCTCGCCTGGAGCGCAGCGCCGAACTCCTGGTCTCGTCCATCGACGAGAACGTGGTCGACTTCAAGCCGAACTACGACGGCCAGGAGACCGAGCCGGAGGTGCTGCCCGCCGCCTTCCCCAACCTCCTGGTCAACGGGGCCTCGGGCATCGCGGTCGGCATGGCCACCAACATGGCCCCGCACAACCTGGGCGAGGTCGTCGCCGCCGCCCGCCACCTGATCGCCCACCCCGACGCCACCCTGGAGGAGCTCACCGAGTTCGTCCCGGGACCGGACCTGCCCACCGGCGGCACCATCGTCGGCCTGGACGGCGTCCGCGACGCCTACCGGAAGGGCCGGGGCACGTTCAAGACACGCGCCACCGTCTCGATCGAGAAGGTCTCCGCCCGCCGCACCGGCCTGATCGTCACCGAGCTCCCCTACAACGTGGGACCTGAGAAGGTCATCAGCCGCATCAAGGAGCTGGTGCAGTCCAAGAAGCTCCAGGGCATCTCCGACCTCAAGGACCTCACCGACCGCAACCAGGGGCTGCGCCTGGTCATCGAGCTCAAGAACGGGTTCAACCCCGAGGCGGTCCTGGAGGAGCTCTACCGGCTCACGCCGATGGAGGAGTCCTTCGGCATCAACAACGTCGCCCTCGTCGACGGCCAGCCGCAGACCCTGGGCCTGCGCGAGCTGCTCCAGGTCTACGTCGACCACCGCCTCGACGTGGTCCGCCGCCGCAGCGAGTTCCGCAGGAGCAAGCGCCGGGAGCGGCTGCACCTGGTCGACGGCCTGCTCGTCGCGCTGCTCGACATCGACCGCGTGATCGCCCTGATCCGGGAGGCCGACGACACCGCCGCCGCCCGCGAGTCCCTCATGGGCGCCTACGAGCTGTCGGAGACCCAGGCCCGTTACATCCTGGACACCCCGCTGCGGCGCCTGACCCGCTTCGACCGCTTGGAGCTGGAGACCGAGCGCGAGCAGCTCAACAAGGAGATCGCCGAGCTCACGTCCATCCTGGAGTCGGACAAGAAGCTGCGCCGCGTGGTGTCCAAGGAGCTCGCCGAGGTCGCCAAGAAGTTCGCCACCCCGCGCCGCACGCAGCTGCGGGAGAGCGACGGCGCCGCACGCGGCGCGGTGGTCCCCCTGGAGATGGCCGACCAGCCCTGCCACGTCCTGCTCGGTGTGGACGGCACCATCGGCCGCAGCAAGGGCGCCACCCCGCCGCGGATGTACGAGGGCCTGCGCACCAGACACGACGCGATCGCCACGTCCGTGCCCACGACCTCGCGTTCGGACGTCGGCCTCGTCACCGACCTGGGCCGGATGATCCGCGTCCCCGTCCTGGAGATCCCCGAGCTCCCCGACGAGGGGGACGAGCGCCCGCCCCTGGCCGCCGGACTGGACGTCGGCGAGTTCGTCGAGCTCGACGGGGACGAACGGGTGGTCTCGGTCGTCGCGATGGACGCCTCCGGCCCCGGCTTCGCCGTGGGCACCCGGGGCGGTGTGGTCAAGCGGGTCTCCCCCGACTTCCCGCCCAACAAGGACGACTTCGAGATCATCACGCTCAAGGACGACGACCGCCTGGTCGGCGCCACCCAGCTGTCCACCGGCGAGGAGGACCTGGCGTTCGTCACCTCCGAGGCGCAGCTGCTGCGCTTCTCCGCGACCACCGTGCGCCCGCAGGGCCGTCAGGCGGGCGGCGTGGCGGGGATCCGCCTGCCGGAGGGGGCGCGCGCCCTGTGGTTCGGCGCGGTCCACTCCCCCGAGGACTCGGTCGTGGTGACCGTCTCCGGTTCCTCCCACGCGTTGGAGGGCACCCAGGCCGGATCGGCCAAGGTCACCCCGTTCGAGGCCTACCCGGCCAAGGGCCGCGCGACCGGCGGGGTACGCTGCCACCGGTACCTCAAGGGTGAGGACACGCTGCTGTTCGCCTGGATCGGCAGGGCACCGGCCCGGGCCTCGCGCGCGGACGGCAGGCCGGTGCGTCTGCCCGACACCAGTGAACGCCGCGACGGATCCGGTGAGCCGCTCCCGCGCGCCATCGCCACGGTGGGGACCGGGCGCACCAGCGTCGGGATCACCGCCCCCGAGCACAGCGTTTGAGTGTGTTGCAACGTGCCGTGTACACGGGACTGGTTCCATGTACACGACCCATGACCATGGAGACAGGAGTGACCGACGTGAGTGAGTCCCACGACCCCACCCGTGCACAGGGCGCCTTCGACGACGTGTTCGCCGCCAACGACGACTACGTGGCCCGGTTCTCCCTGCACGGCCTCGAGCCCGTGGCCGCCCGGGGACTGGCTCTGGTGACCTGCATGGACTCCAGGATCGAGCCCCTGGACATGCTGGGACTCAAGCCCGGGGACGCCAAGATCCTCCGGAACGCGGGCGCCCGGGTGACCGACGACACCCTGCGTACGCTCGTCCTGGCCGTGTACCTGCTGGGCGTGGAGCGGGTCCTCGTCCTGCCCCACACGCGCTGCCGGATGGCGTCGGTGCCGAACGACGACGCCGTGCACGACCTCATCCAGGAGGAGTACGGGGTGGACACCCGGAGCCTGGAGTTCCACACCAACAACGACCAGATCGGCGCGCTCAAGCACGACCTGGAGCGGATCCGGCACCACCCGCTGCTGCCCGCGGACCTGCCGGTGGCGGGTGCGATCTACGACGTGGACTCCGGCCGGATCACCCCCGCCGACGTCTGACCCGCGGCTCCCGCCCCGCCGCACCGCCCCGCGGAGGGACCCGGCGGACGCGCCCGTGTGTGCACACGGCGCGGTCCGGGGATCTCTCCAGTGGGGACGGGTGCGGCGGGGGTGCTCCACGAGCGCGCGTCAGGCCGTTTCCTCCCCGTGTCTCGTCCGGGAATGCGGTCACCGCGGTGGCCGTTGTGATCCGGGACGGCCCCGCCGTCGAGAGGAGCACCGTGGAAGAGAACACCTACGAGATCTTCAACCGCGCACGCATGTTCATGGAGCTGGGCGACCCGATCTACGCCGCCCGCACCCTGGAGCCGATCGTCGAACACGAGCCGAACAGCCGCTCCCTCCTGGAGCTGCTCGGCCTCGCCTACTTCCACTCCGCGCAGCTCAGGAAGGCCGAGCAGACCTTCCGCAGGATCATCGAACTGGACCCGGTCGACAACTGGGCCCACATCGCGCTCGCGCGCACCCTGGAACGCCAGAGCCGCCACGAGGAGGCGTCGACCTACCGGCGCATGCACGCCGCGATGTCCGGCGGATCGCTCGACTGACCCGACCCGGGCGCCGCTCCGCCGGACCGGCGGAGCCGCCCGCGCGGTTTCCCCGACGCCCGCGCACCGGGACGGAACGCCGGTCGGCAGCGGCTACGCTGCTGAGCATGGCACGTCCCACAGCCTCCGGCAGCCCCGACCCCTCCGACGAACCCGTGTGTGTGGACCGTTCCAGCGACCGGGCCCGGGCCTGGGCCGACGAGGCGGTCCGCAGGGTCGTCGCCGACGCCAACCGCTCGGCCGACACCCACCTGCACGTGTTCCCGCTGCCGCCCGAGTGGGGCATCGACCTGTACCTGAAGGACGAGTCGGTGCACCCCACCGGCAGCCTCAAGCACCGGCTGGCGCGTTCGCTGTTCCTCTACGGGCTGGCCAACGGCTGGATCACCGAGGGCACCACGATCGTGGAGGCCAGTTCGGGCTCCACCGCCGTGTCGGAGGCCTACTTCGCGCGGTTGATCGGGCTGGAGTTCGTCACGGTCCTGCCGCGCAGGACCAGTCCGGAGAAGATCGCGCTGATCGAGCGCTACGGGGGCCGGTGCCATTTCGTCGACTCCCCGCCGGACATGTACACCGAGGCCGAACGGCTCGCCCGGGAGACCGGCGGCCACTACATGGACCAGTTCACCTACGCCGAGCGCGCCACCGACTGGCGGGGCAACAACAACATCGCGGAGTCGATCTTCGAGCAGCTCTCGATGGAGCGCTACCCGTGCCCGGAGTGGATCGTGGTGGGCGCGGGTACGGGCGGGACGTCCGCCACCATCGGCCGCTACCTGCGCTACCGGCGGCTGGGCACCCGGCTGGCGGTGGTGGACCCGGAGAACTCGGCGTTCTTCCCCGGTTGGGTGACCGGCGCGACCGACTACGCCACGGGGATGCCGTCGCGGATCGAGGGCATCGGCCGTCCGCGGATGGAGCCGAGCTTCGTACCGTCGGTGATCGACCTGATGATGCCGGTGCCCGACGCCGCGAGCATCGCCGCGATGCGGCACCTGCACGAGGTCACCGGCCTGTGCGCGGGCGGTTCCACCGGCACCAACCTGTGGGGCGTGTGGCACCTGGTGGCCAGGATGCTCCGTGAGGGCCGCAGGGGCAGCGTGGTCACCCTGATCTGCGACGGCGGCGAACGCTACCAGCACAGCTACTACGACGACGCCTGGGTGGCCGAGCGGGGCCTGGACCCCACCCCCTACCGGGCGGCCGTCGACCGACTGCTCGACAGCGGGGTCTGGGACCCGCCGCGGCCCTAGGGGTTCGGGCCGGAGCGGAGGCCCGCACGGGTTGCCCGTTCGGGAGCCCGGACACGGGCCGGGGCGTAGGCCCGAAGAGGCACGGCACGGCGCGGTCGGGGTGACCGTGCCGGGCCGTGCCTGACACCAGGGGAGGTCAGGTGTCGATGCGGGCGACGTCCAACTCCTGGGCGCCCTCCTGGATGAACCGCCGCCGGGGCGCGACCTCGTTGCCCATGAGCAGGTTGAACACCGAGGCGGCCTCCTCGGCCTGCTCCACCCGGATGCGGCGGAGGGTGCGCCGACGCGGGTCCATGGTCGTCTCGGCCAGCTGGTCCGCGTCCATCTCGCCCAGGCCCTTGTACCGCTGGACCGGCTCCTTCCAGGAGATCTTCCGCTTCTCCAGGTCCAGCAGCGTGCGCGACAGCTCGGCGTCGGAGTAGGTGTAGATATAGCGGTCCTCGGGGCGGGCACCGCGCTTGCGCCGGGTGTTGGTCAGCTCGATGCGGTGCAGCGGCGGCACCGCGGCGTACACCCGGCCCGCCTCCAGCATGGGCCGCATGTAGCGGTAGATGAGTGTGAGCAGCAAGCACCGGATGTGCGCGCCGTCCACGTCGGCGTCGGCCATGAGGATGATCCGGCCGTAGCGGGCGGCGTCGATGTCGAACGTGCGGCCCGACCCCGCGCCGACCACCTGGAGGATCGCGGCGCACTCGGCGTTCTTGAGCATGTCGGCGACCGACGACTTCTGCACGTTGAGGATCTTGCCCCGGATCGGCAGGAGTGCCTGGAACTCGGAGTCACGGGCCAGCTTGGCGGTTCCCAGCGCCGAGTCGCCCTCGACGATGAACAGTTCGCTGTGCTCCAGGCCCTCGCTGCGGCAGTCCACGAGCTTGGCGGGCAGCGCGGAGTTCTCCAGCGCGTTCTTGCGCCGCTGGGTCTCGCGCTGCTGGCGCGCCGCGAGCCGGGCCTTGGCCGCGCCGACGACCTTCTCCAGGACCGTGCGCGCCTTGGCCTTCTCGGCCTTCCTGGTGGAGGTGAGGAACTCGCGCAGCTCCTTGCCGACCACCTGGGAGACGATCCGGGAGGCCGCGGAGGTGCCCAGGATCTCCTTGGTCTGGCCCTCGAACTGCGGTTCGGGCAGGCGGACGGTGACGACCGCGGTCAGGCCCTCCTGGGTGTCGTCCTTGGTGACGGGGTCGTCGTTGGTCCTGAGCAGCTTGGTGGCGCGCAGCTGGTCGTTGATCACCCGGACCAGGGCGCGCTCGAAGCCGTTGAGGTGGGTGCCGCCCTTGGGGGTGGCGATGACGTTGACGAAGGAGCGGACGGTGGTGTCGTAGCCGGTGCCCCAGCGCAGGGCCACGTCCACGTCCAGGCGGCGTTCGACGTCGGCCGGGACCATGTGCCCGGCGTCGTCCAGGACGGGGACGGTCTCGGTGAAGGTGCCCGAGCCCTGGATGCGCAGGACGTCGCTGACCGGCTCGTCCGGGGCGAGGAAGGTGCAGAACTCGCTGATGCCGCCGTCGAAGCGGAACTCCTCGGTGTAGGCGGGCTCACCGTCGGTGCGCTCGTCGCGCACCGCGATGGTCAGGCCGGGGACGAGGAAGGCCGTCTGGCGGGCGCGGTCGAGGAGGGACTCGCGGGCGATCTCGGCGCCCTTGAGGAAGATCTGCGTGTCCGGCCAGAAGCGGATCCGGGTACCGGTGATCTTCCTGGCGACCTTGCGGATCTGTTCCAGGCCGGAGACCGGGGTGAACTCGGCGTCGGGTCCGGCCCCCGCGAAGCGGCCCGGGATACCCCGGCGGAAGCTGATCGCGTGGGTGTGCCCCTGGCGGTCGACCTCGACGTCGACCCGCGCGGACAGGGCGTTGACGACGGAGGCGCCGACACCGTGCAGACCGCCGGAGGCGGTGTAGGAGCCCGAACCGAACTTGCCCCCCGCGTGAAGCTTGGTCATGACCAGCTCGACACCGGACAGGCCGGACTTGGGTTCGACGTCCACCGGGATGCCCCGACCGTCGTCGCTGACGGAGACGGAGCCGTCGGCGTGGAGCGTGACGTCGATCCGGCCGCAGAAGCCGCCCAACGCCTCGTCGACGGAGTTGTCGATGATCTCCCACATGCAGTGGGTCAGGCCACGGCTGTCGGTGGAGCCGATGTACATGCCCGGCCGCTTGCGCACCGCCTCCAGGCCCTCCAGGACCGACAGGTGCCGAGCGGAGTAATCCTCGGGGTCGTGGACGGCTGCGGTCAAGGCGGTCACTCGGACATCTCCTGCGTCTTGAGGGCCTTCGGAGCTCTGATGCGGTGCGTGCCCTTTGTACCGCGCCGCACCGACGAAAGGGGGCAGGCCACGGCGTGCCGGTCGGTTTTCCACATGGTGGATGGACGGGGTCGTGGGCCGCCTGAGTGGCGCGTCCGGCGTCGTCGCCGGGGGCCGCCCGTGTCGGGCCGCGTGAACGCGGCGACGGGTGCTGCCCCGCGCGAGACTACCACCTCCTGTGGATGCGACCTGGATACTCCCGCTTTCTGGGGATGCCGGAGCCGCACAGGGGGTATCACCAAGGCAGGGAACTGACAGAGAGCCACAAAGACCCCATCTCGTTCATCCGTGGAACCAACCGGACGGATTCCGCTGTCGGCGTACACCCGAACCGGTTGGGAACGTCTGGGGCCGGTTAGATGTTCTCAGAGGTGACTAACGCCGAGTATTGAGGATGGCGAAGTGACTGGAACCCTTGCCCCCACCCAGCAGCTGACGGCTGCCGACCGTTGCGACCGCTGCGGTGCACAGGCGTACGTCCGAGTGCTCTTGAACTCCGGCGGCGAGCTTCTCTTCTGCGCGCACCACATGCGCAAGCACGACGAATCCCTTCGCAAGATCGCCTCGGACATCCAGGACGAGACGGACAGGCTCCACGAGAGCAAGGCCACCGCCGACGAGCGTTAGCCACGAACGGACAACTCCACATGGAAGCACGGAGGTGCGGCGGCCCCGGAAGGGGTCGCCGCTCTCCGTCGTTCTAGGCCGCGGCCACCCGGAAGTGGTAGCGGTCCACCGCGGTGAACCCCGCCCGTTCGTAGGCCCGCAGCGCCGCCGTGTTGTGTTCCGCCACGCACAGGTAGGCGCGCTCGGCGCCCCTGCCCCTCCCCCACGCGAGCAGCGCGTCGACGATCCCTCCGGCGAGCCCGCGTCCCCGCGCCCGCGGATCCGTGAGCATGGCCAGCAGCCCCACCCACCCCTCGTCGACCGACGCGCACCCCCGGGCGGCTCCCGAGGACTCCAGGGCGTACCCCATGACCGGGACGCGGTCCATGATCCGGTGCTGGCCCTCCGCGACCCGGGGGTCGACGCCCTCCGCCGACCACAGCGCCCGCCAGCGGGCGTCCGGACGCGCCGAGACCTCGAACCGGTCCCCCGGATCCTCGGCGTCGCCGATGTCGCGCGCCATGACCAGGGCCGGGTGCGTCAACCGGTAGCCCCGCCCGGCCAACTCCCGGTCGAGCTCGCCCGCCCCGCCCCAGACGTGTACGGCCGGGGGAGCCCCGCGCTCACGGTAGAACCGCTCGACGGTCTCCGGCCGCGCGGCGGACCCGTCCAGCGGCACCGCCGAGTTGGCGCGGAAGGTCACCCCCGCCGCGTAGCCCAGGCGCCACCCGTCGGTGAGGCGCACCTCCTCCGACGGCCAGTCCCGGGCGATCCTCCGTGCCCACGCGTGCATCCCGAACCCCTCCACCGTTCCGATGATCCGACGAGCCTAGCCCGGACCCCGTACCATGACAGGGCCGATCCGGCCGTCACCCGCAGTACCAGGGAAGTTCCACCATGCTCATCTTGCTGCCGCCGTCCGAGGGCAAGGCCACCTCCGGTGAGGGGCCGCTTCTGGCCCCGTCCGCACTGACCCTCCCCGAGCTCTCCGACGCCCGCGAGGAGGTCAGGGCGGCGCTGACCGAGGTGTGCTCGGGCCCCGAGGACACGGCCCTGGAGGTCCTGGGCCTGTCCCCCGGTCAGGTGGACGCGCTCAAGCGCAACCTGGACCTGGCCACCGCGCCGACCCTGCGCGCCGCCGAGCTGTACACGGGCGTGCTCTACGACCGTCTGGGTCTGCCCTCACTGCTCGACTCGCCCGCCGCCGAGCGCACGCGCCAGCGCGTCCTGGTGTTCTCCGGCCTGTGGGGCGTGGTGGGCCCCGAGGACCGGCTGCCGCCCTACCGGCTGTCCATGGGTGTCAAACTGCCCCCGTTGGGCGGCCTGGGGGCGTACTGGCGGCGTGCGATGAGCGGCCCGCTGGGCACACTGGCCGAGGACCGGTTGTTGGTGGACTGCCGCTCGTCCGCCTACGCCGCCGCGTTCCGGCCGAAGGGGGGCGCGGCCGAGCGCACGGTCGCGGTCCGGGTCCTGCGTGAGCGGGTCGTCGACGGACGGACCCGCCGTTCGGTGGTCAGCCACATGGCCAAGGCCACGCGGGGCGAGATCGCGCGCGCACTGCTGGCCGAGGGCGTGGACGCCGCCACCCCGGACGCGTTGGTGACCGCCCTGCGCGACCTCGGGCACACGGTGGAGCTCCAGCCCGCGACCAGGCCGGGGACCGCACGCACGTTGGACGTCGTCGTCCGCGACTGAGTCCCCGGCGAGGCCGGGCGCGGACACACGTGCGGGGGGACGACCGTCGCGGTCGTCCCCCCGCACGCCTTTATCCCGCACCTACACCCCGGGTGACAGCATGGCTGCCGTCGGATGGACGTCGACACACCCTGGAACACATGGGGAAGAGCCCGGCGCGCCCGAGGACACGCGGGGATCGCCACACCCGCGGGCGGCGGGGCGACAGCGGACCGGTGTGCCGTCCCGAGGGATCGGGACGGCACACCGGGAACGGCCTCTCAGGTCGTCACTGCCCGGACCGGCCTAGTCCAGGTAGTCACGGAGCACCTGCGAACGCGACGGGTGACGGAGCTTCGACATCGTCTTGCTCTCGATCTGCCGGATGCGCTCGCGGGTGACCCCGTAGACCTTGCCGATCTCGTCTAAAGTCTTCGGCTGGCCGTCGGTGAGACCGAAGCGCATGGAGACCACGCCGGCCTCGCGCTCGGACAGGGTGTCCAGGACCGAGTGGAGCTGTTCCTGGAGGAGCGTGAAGCTGACCGCCTCGCCCGGCTGGATGGCCTCGGAGTCCTCGATGAGGTCACCGAACTCGCTGTCGCCGTCCTCGCCCAGCGGGGTGTGCAGGGAGATGGGCTCGCGGCCGTACTTCTGGACCTCGACCACCTTCTCCGGGGTCATGTCCAGTTCCTTGGCCAGCTCCTCCGGGGTGGGCTCGCGGCCCAGGTCCTGGAGCATCTGGCGCTGGACGCGGGCCAGCTTGTTGATGACCTCGACCATGTGCACCGGGATGCGGATGGTGCGCGCCTGGTCGGCCATCGCGCGGGTGATCGCCTGGCGGATCCACCACGTGGCGTAGGTGGAGAACTTGAAGCCCTTGGTGTAGTCGAACTTCTCCACCGCGCGGATCAGACCCAGGTTGCCCTCCTGGATCAGGTCCAGGAACAGCATCCCGCGCCCGGTGTAGCGCTTGGCCAGCGACACGACCAGTCGGAGGTTGGCCTCCAGCAGGTGCTTCTTGGCCCGGCCGCCGTCCTCGGCGATCCACTCCAGCTCGTCGCGCAGCTCGAAGCTGAGGCTGTCGCCCTCCTCGGAGAGCTTCTCCTCGGCGAACAGGCCGGCCTCGATCCGCTTGGCGAGCTCGACCTCCTGCTCGGCGTTGAGCAGCGGCACCTTACCGATCTGCTTCAGGTAGTCCTTGACCGGGTCCGCGGTGGCACCGGCCGCGACCACCTGGGCGGCGGGGGCGTCGTCGTCATCGTCGTACAGGACGAAGGACTCGTCCTCGGACTTGGGCGCGGTGGGCGCGCCGACGGCCTCGGGCTTGGCCGGCTTGGCGTCCTTGTCCGCGGCCTCGGCCGGGTCCTCGACCAGCTCAAGCTCGGCGCCGGTGTGTTCGAGGTCGTCCAGCCCCTCGTCCGCGAACTCCCCCGTGGGCGCGAGTTCGAGGTCCTTCTTGGCCGACTTCTTGGTGGCGGTCTTCTTGGTGGTGGTCGCCTTCTTGGCCGCGGTCTTCTTCGGCGCCGCCTTCTTGGCGGTCGTCGTCTTCTTGGCCGCGGTCTTCTTGGCGGCCGTGGTGCCGGTGGGGGCGTCCTCGGCATCGTCCGAGCCGACGACGGCGGTGACCGTCTCCGGCTGTTGCTGGGCGGCCGCGGCGCGCGCGGGCTTGGCCGACCGCGTGGCCGTGGTCTTGGTGGTCTTGGTGGACCTGGTCGAGGTGGACCGCGTGGTCGCCGTCTTGCGCCGGGGAGCCTTGCGCCGCGAGGAGGCCGACTCGGGCACTCGTACGGTCACGTCCTCCTTGGCGAGGATGCGAAGCACGGACTGCGCCTGCGACATCGGGATTTCGGCCTCTTCGAAGGCACGGCGCACGTCCTCGGGCTCAAGATAGCCCTGGGACCGCCCACGCTCGATCAGCTGCTGAATGACGGGCTCTTGCAGTGACTCGGACTGCTTCGAGCGAGTCGAACTGGCAGATGACACAAACACCTCTCGAACGGACGTGTGGCGAGATTGTCGGACCCGGTGGTCCGCCTGGCCGGGACCGGGCGCGAGCCCTCTCCCACCTGCGGCCTGGGATCGTCCCCACTGGGGCGGGGAAGCCGTTTGTCTATCAAGCGTATGCGCTCTTGGAGGTCATCCCCCTGGAGGATCACCCCCGCGTCGCGGGGCGGAACGGCTTCTTCACTGTAGGCAAGGCAATGGACTTGTTCGTACGGTCTACCGCTCCGACGCGGAGTCGATCACCGGAAGCTGAACGGCGAGCAGTGTGACGTCGTCGTCCTGCTCGTACCCTTCGAGCATGCTCTCAACAAGGTACTCCAGCATCTGATGTGGGTCGCCCACAGCCTCCGACGGCGCCGAGGCGGCCACACGGACCAACTCGTCGAGACCGGAGGCGACGGACCTTCTGCGGTTCTCAACCAGACCATCGGAGTACAGGGCCACGGTGTTACCGGGTTGCACGAAGAATTTGTGGTGACCTCGGGGAGCGCTGACGCCGAGCGGCGTGTCGGGTTCCCCCTCGAGCAGTGAGGGGCCCGCGTTTCCCGCGAGCACGAGCGGGGGCAGGTGGCCCGCGTTGCTGAGGTCCAACTGGCCGGTGACCGGGTCGAGGACGAAGTAGACCAGGGTGGTGACCTGGTCCATCCCCTCGGTGGCGTCGAACATCCGGTCCAGCCCGGTGAGGACGTCGGCGGGTTCGGGCATGTTGAAGGCCAGGGCGCGCAGCGCGTTGCGGATACGGCTCATCCCCGCGGCGGCCGGGATGCCCTTGCCCATGACGTCGCCGAGCACGCCGGCGACGCGACCGCAGGGCAGCGGGAAGGCGTCGTACCAGTCGCCGCCCACCTGTACGTGCTGGGAGCCCGAGCGGTAGTAGGCGGCCAGGCGCACCCCCTGGACCTCGGGGAGTTCCTCGGGCAGGAGGCTGTGCTGGAGCGCCTGCGCGGTGTCGTGCTCGCGCTCGTAGAGCTGGGCGCGTCCGACGGCCAGGGCGCACTGTCCGGCGAGCGCCTCCAGGAAGACGCGTTCCTCGTCGGTGACCTCGCGCGGTGCCGTGAAGGACAACCGCAGCGCGCCGATGGTCCGGCCGGCGATGGCCATCGGCAGGGCGACCCAGGCGCGTTCCGGGGTGGCCTCGACCAACTCGTCGATCTCCGGCGCGTCCTCGAACAGCGCGCGCAGCTCGGCCGGGTTCGCGGCCAGGCACGGAGCCTGGTCGGCGACGGCGCGGGCGGCGGGGTCGGGGTGCTCGAGCGGGAACGAGGCCCGGGGCGGCGCGTGGGCGTTCTCGGCGGCCATGGTGCGCAGGCGGAGGCGGTCGCGGTCGTACAGGACGACGCGGGTGTGGTCGGCGCCCACACCGGAGCGGCCGATCTCGGACACGACCCCCACCACGTCGTCGACGGTGAGCGCCTCGGCGAGGTCGGAGGTGGCCTTCTGGAGGCGGGCGGTGCGCATGGCCGCCTCGCTGAGCTGCTGGTTGAGCCGTTGGCGGAGTTCGTCGGCCTCGCGTTCGGTGGTGACGTCCACGAACGTGCCGATCCACTCGACGGTTTCGGTCCCGTCCTTGATGGGGTTGGCGCGCGCCCGGTAATGGTGGTATCCGCCTGAGCGGGTCCGCACGCGGAACATGGCGTCGAAGGGGGTCATGTCGAGCACGGCATCGTTCCAGGCCCGCTCGACCCGGGTGCGGTCGTCGGGGTGGATCGCCCCGAGCCAGCCCCGGCCGAGGTAGGATTCGACGTCCTGGCCGGTGACGGACCGCCACTGGGGGCAGTCCTCGTGCATGTCTCCGCCGGGTCCGGCCGCCCAGACGATCTGGTGGCCCGCCTGGAGCAGGGCGCGCAGCCGCCGCTCGTCACGCCGGGCGGCCGCGGACTCGTGGTCCCGCGCGGCGATGAGTCCGACCTGTTCCTCCCCGGTGTCGGGATCGGTGACCGGGAACCAGGTCAGGTCCCATGCCTCCCCCCGGGAGGTCAGGAACCGGTCCCGGACCGTGCCCCCGCCCTCGCGCACGGCGGACAGGGAGGCGCGCTGGGCCGCGGCTCCGGCCGGGTCACCCGAGTCCTCCAGCAGTTCGGCGGGGGTCCGGCCGAGGCACTGGGCCGGAGCGACGCCGAACATGGTGGCCAGCTGCTGGTTGACGGTCCCCAGCCGATCGTCCGAACCGATCAGGGCGAATCCGACGGGGGCCTCGGTGAGAAGCGATTTCACCGCGTCTGGCAGTTCCGCCCCCTCGATCCGGGGTGGCGGAATGGACGTCTCGGCGCTCACCTGCTCGACACCTCCGGAACCGTCGGACTCCCCACCCGTTTTCGTTGGGGACGCGACTCCTCTCGGCCGCTGTCACCGCTCAAGCATAAGACACACCCGCCCTCGCGCAACGGCCCCTGTGGACGGCCCGACCCGGGCCCGGAAGGTCAGGTCCGCCCCACACCCCGCCCGCGAAACGGTCAACCGGCCGTTTTCCCCCGGCGTTTCGCCGCCGTCTCCACGCCCTGTGACGTGTGACCGGTTTCCGGCGCGAACTCCGAAACCAGGTTGTTATATGCCTGAAAAGTCCAATTCGCCCCGTTGAGCTGCGTTGATGGGGAGACCAGAGTAAACGCTGTCTCCCCGAGGTTTTGTCAACAGCGCACCGCGACGGGGGTTGACAGTCCGTTCAGAACAAGTGGAATGGGTGGAGGTCACCGTCCAGGCCATCTTCCAGCAAGGGGTGTGAGCGAGAATGCTCCAGACCTTCCCGATCCAGGATCTCAGGCGGATCTCGGCGAGGCTCCACAACGAGTTCAGCGACCTGTCCCATCGTTGTGTCGAGCGCTGTGTCAGCGACACGTGGAACTGTGTCGAGCACCTGGGCATCGCGGTCACCCCGCACCTGGTCGAGAGGGTCGCCCGCGAGCACCTGGAGGCGATGGTCAACTCCGTGCCGCCCTCCCATCCCGGCGGTGCCGCGCGGCGCCGCCTCCCCGGCCACGGGGCGGTTCCCCGGCCGCGCTGACCGGCCCGGCCGGGGCGGTGCCGCCGGACTCCGGGCGGGGCCACGTTCCGTCGGTACTGGCATACCCTCGGGTGGTGCCCACCCCTGAGCCTCCCACCGGACCCGAACCCGTCCCCGGCTCCGTCTTCGACGAGATGCTGCGCGCCGCCAGAGCCCTGTTGGCCATGCGCGATCCCCTGGACGCGGAGCTGGCCTTCAGCGAGATGCTCGGCACCTGGTGGGGGGAGCGCGTCCCCGGTGTGGACGTCGAACGGCTGCTCGGCGAGGGACTGGTCGCCCACGCCACCGCCTCCGGAAACCCGGCGGGGTTGGGCGTGTTGGCCGCGGTCAGCGCCCTGGGCACCTCCCCCGCCCAGCGGCACCTGGCCGAGCAGGGGATGATCGCGCTCCGGGAGCGCGGCCTCCAGGTGCCCGAGTGGGCCTCCCAGCTCGGCGCCGTCACCCCGCTGGCCGCCTACGTCCACGGCGACGGGTTCGGCGACACCGACGACATCGTGTGCGTGTTCGGCCGGGGACGGAACCGGGGCGCGGCCCCACCGCCGGAGCACGCCCTCATCCTGGTGGTGGACCACAACGGCGGCGGGCTCCTGCGCGACGCGTGGGTCACCGCCAAGGTCGACCAACTGCTCGACCAGTGCCGCGCCCGGGCGGAGAAGGACGACTTCACCCGGTTCTCCCAGATGGACCTCGGCACGGCGCGCGCCCTGCTCACCCGCGCCCTGGAACGGACCGACCTGGTCGTGGCGGGCGCGTCCGCCGACCCCGGCGCGGGCCCCACGGTGCCCGCCGTCGGTCTGGGCGCGGCCGACCTCACCGGCGGTTCCCTGGCCGCCCACTACGCCCTCGCCCGCTCCCGGATCCGGGCGCTCCCGACCCCGAACACCGCCGCCCCACCGGTCCCGGTGTGGCGGCGCGACAGCCGCGCCGTGCTCGCGGCGCGCTTCCTGGCCTCGGACGAGGCCGCCGGGCTCTCGGACTCCTACGCCGCCAGCCGCTGCGTCGACCACATCATCGCCTACGGCTGCGACGTGGACTCCGGACGGCCGCTGCGGGTCAGCCCCCGCAAGGTGGAGACGTTCCTGCTGCACTGGCTGCCCGGTCGCGTGGTGCTGCTGCCGGAGGAGCAGGAGGCGATGCCGCACGTCCTGGCGGCGTGGGTGCGCTGGGCGGGCGCGCTCACGCGGCTGCCCGAAGCCGCCCTGGGCGCCACGCTCGACGCCGTGTGGGACTCCACCGGCCCCTTCGTGCGCACCTACCGGGACCCGGCCCGCCCGCTGGGGCTGCGTCAGGAGGCGGTGCGCCGTCTGCTGCCCGACGGGGACTTCGCCGCGCTCGCGCGACGGATGTTCGCGTTCCCGCTGCTGGCCAGTGAGATCGTCACGGGCGCCCCGGAGGAGTTCGACCCCGCCACCCAGCGCGGTCGCCGGGCGCTGCTCCGCCTGGACCACTACGGCGAGTACGAGGCGGCCACCCCGCACAACGGCCGCCACTCCAGCGGACAGGACCACTGGTACCGTCCGGTGACCGGGACCGACCCCGAACGCGAGCGGGAGCTGGACCGGCACGAACGGCTCGCCGAGCGGCTCTGGCACGGGCGTCCCGCGCACCTGTGGCGGGCCGCACGGCGCCTGCTCGACCGGGGTATGGACCGACCCACCGTACTGGCCGCCCTGAGCACGGAACTGGAGGCGGCCTCCGACGAGACGGACCTGCGCCGCCGCCTGGACTCGCTCTGAGCCCCGGCCGAGCCCGCAAGGCCGTGTGAGCCGCGAGGGGCGTACGGGGTCCTGCAAGACGAGGCAGGCCGCAAGCGAGGAACGAGCGACCGGCGAAGCCGAGGAGGAAGGATCCCCGTTCTCCACGCCCCGAGCCCCGGCCGAGCCCGCGAGGCCGTGTGAGCACGGCTCAGCGCAGCATGCGTTCCCGCAGCCGCTCCACGGTGCCGTCGGAGATCTGGAGCCCCCCGGTGACGTAGGAGTCGAAGGACCCGTACACCTCGTCGATGCGGGACAGCGCGGTGTCCAGGTACTCGGGGCGGACCCGCGTCATCGGCGCCAGGTCCTCCCAGTCGAGCCCGCTGTTCGCCGACAGCTTGCGCATCCACCGTTCGGTGCTCTCCTGGCGCCCGTTGCTGACCAGGTAGTCGGCGACGATCGTCGCGTGGTCGACCCCCAGCAGGCGCAGGATCAGGGCCGCCCCCCAACCGGTGCGGTCCTTGCCCGCGCTGCAGTGGAAGACAAGGGCGGTGGGGCCCCCGGCGGCGCGCTCGACCAGGTCGCGGTAGCCCTCCAGGGCCGTGGTGTCCGTGACCAGTGCACGGTAGACGGCGTGCATGAACCGCTCGGCCGCGCCGTCGCCGAACGTGGCGCGGGCGGCCTGGGGGTCGGCGAGTACGTCCTCGAGGTTGGCTCCGACCGTGTCGGGGTCCTGCACGGCCACGGCGGCGTACTCCGCGCCTTCGGGCGTGATGTCGGGCAGACTCGCCCGCGCGCGGGGCGTGCGCAGGTCGACCAGCTGGCGGATGCCCAGGCCGTGGTAGACGGGCAGGTCCTCGTCGGCGATCGAGTGCAGGGCGTCGGAGCGGAAGAGGACCCCGGTGCGGACCGTGTGCCCCGAGGTGGTGCGATGGCCGCCGAGGTCGCGGAAGTTGGGGGCGCTGGGGAGGATGAATCCGTCTTTTGTCACGTCCGTGACGATACCCATCCACCCCAGCACCGGGTCGGACCACGTCCGACATTCCGGGGAAGCGGGTCTTAACGGGGCGGCTCGGCCTCGCGCATGGCGGTGATCGCCTCGCCCGCCTCCTTGACGTCCTTGGCGGTGTCCACCCCGCGCCAGAAACCGTCGATGCGGTAGGCGGTCAGTCGACCCTCCTTGGCCAGCTCGGGGAAGGTGGAGGACTCGTGGTCTCCCTTGGTCGGCAGCAGGGGCGTGATCCCCGGCTCGAACAGGTAGACCCCGGCGTTGATCCACACCGGCAGCAGCGGGCTCTGGGTGAACCCCTCGATCCGGTCCTGGTCGTCGACGTCGACGATCCCCCAGGTGGTACGGAACCGCGACAGGGCCAGGGTGGCCAGACCGCCGCGCTCACGGTGGTGGGCGGTCATCGCGTCGAGCGGGAACCAGGTGAGCACGTCCCCGTTGAGCGCGAAGTAGGGCGCCTCCCGGTCGCGCAGCCCGGTGGCGGCGTAGCGGAGCGCGCCGCCCCGGCCGAGCGGCTCGTCCTCGACCAGCAGGGTGATCCGCGGCCCCTCCGTCCGGGCGGACAGGTGGTCACGCAGCACCTCGGCCTTGTAGCCGCAGGAGACGACGACCTGCTCGACGCCGTGGGAGGCCAGCCACTCCAGCTGGTAGTCGATGATCGGGCGCCCGGCTACCTCGACCATCGCCTTGGGGCGGGTGTCGGTGTAGGGCCGCAGCCGCGTGGCCTGGCCACCGGCGAGGATGAGCGCCTGGGTGACGGGAGGCGCGGAAGGTGAGGGTGTCGCGGTCATGGACCGGACCATAGCAGTCGGGCGCACGGGTTCCGAGGCCGTGTCAGGGGATGGGCCGCTCAGGTCTGCTGGGTGGCGTCGGCGTAGGCCAGGCGGACGTCGGCGCTGGTGACCACGGTGAGCTGGGCGGCGGTCGCGGCCTCGCCGACCTCCCGGGAGACCCGCAGGTCGCGGTGGGAGCAGGCCCGCTCGAACAGGGAGCGGGCGAAGCGCCCGTTGCCGAGTTCGTCGATCCACCCCTCCGCGCACACGTGCGTGAAGATGCTGAGCAGGTCCTCGCGCGCGCCCTCGTCGAAGGCGTCGCCGGTACGCGCCGCGACCGCCTCGGCGATCGCGGTCAGCTCCTCGGCGGTGTAGGAGGGGAAGCGCACACGCACGTTGAACCGCGAGGACAGCCCGGAGTTGGAGGCCAGGAAGCGGTCCATCTCCTCGGGGTACCCGGCCAGGACCACGACGAGCCGGTCCCGGTCGTCCTCCGCCCGCTTGAGCAGGGTCTGCACGGCCTCGGCCCCGAACGCGTCGCCGCCGCTGTAGCCGGGGTTGACCAGCGAGTAGGCCTCGTCGACGAACAGCACCCCGCCCAGGGCCCGGTCGACCAGCCGGTTGGTGCGGATCGCGGTGGCCCCCAGGTGTTCGCCGACCAGGTCGGCGCGCTGGGCCTCGACCACCTCGGCCCGGCCGAGCAGACCCAGGGCGGAGAAGACCCGGCCGAGGACGCGCGCGACCGTGGTCTTGCCGGTACCCGGCGGGCCCGAGAAGACGAAGTGCCGCATCGGCGCCTGGTTGAGCAGGCCCTGCTCCTCCCGGAGCCTGGCGACCCGGAGCTGGGCGACGATCGAGCGGACCTGTTCCTTGACCGGCTCCAACCCGATCATGGCGTCCAGCTCGGCCATCGCCTCCTCGATGCCGGGCGCCTCGCCGAAACCGGGCAGGTGGGAGGTGAGCTCACCGTAGGCCGTGGCCACGTCGGCGGCGCGGACGGTGATGAGGTCCTCGGCCTCGGGGCGCCGCGCGGGTTCCGCTCCCCGCGCACCGGCCGTGACCACGCGCACGTCGCGGGCCTGGGCGGCCTTCTCCACCACCGAACGGGCGAAGCGCCCGTTGCCGAGCTCGTCGACCGCCTCGATCCGCACCGCCTGGTCGAAACCGCGCCGGAGCGCCCGGGCCGCGCCGTCGTCGAGGCTGTCGCCCCGCTGGGCCACGAGGGACTCGGCGATACGGAACAGCTCGTCCGCGGAGTAGCTGGGGAAGGTGATGCGGGTGGCGAAGCGCGAGGCCAGACCGGGGTTGGAGGCCAGGAAGGCGTCCATCTCCTGCTCGTACCCGGCGAGGACGATCACGAGCCGGTCCCGGTCGTCCTCCGCCCGCTTGAGCAGGGTCTGCACGGCCTCGTTGCCGAACCGGTCGGGCTGGCCGTCGCCCTCGTTGACCAGGGAGTACGCCTCGTCGATGAAGAGCACCCCGCCCAGGGCCCGGTCGATGAGCTCGTTGGTGCGGATCGCGGTGGCCCCCAGGTACTCGCCGACCAGGTCGGCGCGCTGGGCCTCCACGACACGGGCGGTGGGCAGCAGCCCGAAGGAGTGGAAGATCGTGGCCAGGGTGCGGGCGACGCTGGTCTTACCGGTGCCGGGCGGCCCGGAGAAGACCAGGTGGCGTAGGGGCCGCTCGACGGGAAACCCCGCGTCGGCGCGCAGTCGGGCGGCCTCGATGGAGGCGGCGAGCCCCCGGACCTGCTGTTTGACGGGGTCGAGACCGATCATGGCCTCCAGCTCGGCCAGGGCCTGGTCGACCGGCACCGGCTCCGTGTCGGCGGCGGTGCCGCCCCCGCCGCGCGCCGGACGGGTCCCGTCCCCCGTGCGGCCGCGCACCGGTTCGGAGTCGGCCCGGGGCCCGCGGCCGCCGCCCGGCCGGGTGTCCGGGGTCTCGGTCGGCCTGGCGCGCGCGGCGCCGCCCTCCCCGACGATCTGCCGGGAGGCGGCCAACCGCCACACCAGGCAGGCCCCGACGGCGACGTAGAGCAGCGCGACCCCCCAGGAGGGGGCCAGCGGGGGGACCACCATCCCGGCCAGGGACAGCGAGAACCCGGCGACGAGCCCGGCCGTGAGGGACAGTGCCGTGGTGTGCCACACGGGGAACTCGCGCACACGGCTCGCGGCGAGGACGACGAGCGGGGGCACCGGGAGGAGCAGGAGCGTCACCGGCTCCCCGGTGAGCGGGATCTGGAAGAGGGGGACAGCCACCGTCAGCCACACGACGCACACCAGCACCGTGACGAACGCGTCGAGGGAACGCATGAGGGCGGCGAGGAGCAGGAGGAGGGCGACCGTGACGGCGACCGAGCCCAGGATCGGCAGGCTCGCCACCAGGGCGACGACGGCGACCACGGTGACCAGGACCAGCGCGGCCACCAGCCGTCGGCCGAGGGGGACGCGGCGGTACAGGGCGCGCACCCGTGCGAGGCCAAACGCGCGTTCCGGTTCCGCGGCGGCGGTGGAGTGCGTGTCGCGCGTCATCCATACCCTTCCTGCCTGGGGGTCCGTGGGAGGTCGGCGCTTCTGACCGTGGGGGCCGGACCGGGTGGTGCCGGGGGGACCGGCTCCACAGCCATGGCTACGGCCCCAGCCTTGCCCGAAGTGGTGTGGATGTCCAGTGCGGGGCGGCGTGTCGCCCCCGGTGGGACCCGGATCCGAAGCGGGCCGGGGTCCGTCCGGCGCGCGGCCGCGTCGGAGGTCGGAGGACGGCCGTTCGCGCGGGCGTCACAGCAGGGACAACTGCTCGCCCTGGTCCTCGGGGCCGCCGCCGCGCGTGTCCGGTGCCGCACCGGCGGCGGGCGCGGCGCCCTCGCGGTACCTGCGCAGGTGGCGCCAGCGGGGAAGGGCGTCGAGGTAGGACCAGCTCAACCGGTGGTGGGGGGTGGGGCCGGACTCGGCCAGGGTCGCGCGGTGCACGGGCGAGGGGTACCCGGCGGCGCGGTTGAAGCCGTACCCGGGGTGATCGGCGTCCAGCTCGGCCATGAACGCGTCCCTGCGTACCTTGGCCAGGATCGCGGCGGCGGCGACGCTCACACACGTCAGGTCACCCTTGACCTGGGTGCGCACCCGCCAGGGGCGGCCGATGAAGTCGTGGCGGCCGTCGAGGATCACCGCGTCCGGACGCACCGACAGACCGGCCAGGGCGCGTCGGGCCGCGCGGTGCAGCGCCTCGGTCATCCCCACCTCGTCGATCTCGGCGGGTTCGGACCAGCCGAAGGCGTGGTCGGCGACCCAGGGCGTCAACTGTTCGGCGAGCTCCCCGCGGCGCTTGGGGGTGAGCCGTTTGGAGTCGGTCAGCCCGGCGGGCGGGGCGCCCTCACCGGGCACGGCCGCGCAGACCAGCAGCGGACCGGCCCACGCACCGCGGCCGACCTCGTCCATCCCCGCGACGATCCGGGCCCCGGCCCCGCGGAGCTCGTCCTCCACCTCGAACGTGGGGGCGGCGGGCGGGTCTGCGTTCGTGGACGTGGTGCTCACCCGACCACCATAGGGGTTTCCGCGACTCACCGGGCGCGACGTGGCGCCACCCATGGCTACGTTGGGTAGTTTTCGCTTGTCGGCACAGCCACGATCGAACCCCAGGAGGGGTGGACATGCTGTCCACCAGGAGCCGCCCCCGGAGCTGCCGGAGGAACCTGTACGACGTCGTCGCCGCCCTCGCCCGGGTCGGAGTCGGCTGGATGTTCGTCGAACACGGTCTGGACATGCGGGGGCGGACCGGCGAGGTGTCCGCCCCGCTGCCCGACCCCGGGTCGACGATCGCGGGCGCCCTGGTCGGCGCGCTTCCGGCGCTGCTGGTCGGGCTGTCGATCGCCTTCGCCGTGGGACTGCTCACATGGCTGACCGGTCCCCTCCTCGCGACGGTCGCCCTGGTCGGCGCGCTCGCCGTGGAGAGCGGCGGAACGGACCCCTCCCCGTTCGCCTCCTGGCCGACGACCATGCTGGTCACCGCGGTGTGCGTGCTCATGGCCGTCGGCGGCGGGCGGTGGTCGTGGGACCACCTGGTGCTGGCCCCCGCGACCGTGCGCCCCTCCCGGAGCGGCGAGCGGTCCCGGGACGCGGCCCCGGAGGGGGCGCCCGCGCACCGCGGCGTCCCCTCCTTTTCTCCCAGACGCCCCGAACACGCTCCGCCACTGCTCTATCCTGTGGGTGAGGCCGCGCTTGGACGGCCGTCTCGACTGTGACGCGGCCGGTTCGACCCTTCGATACTCCCGCCGGACCGCGTCTCGAGGACGCGGATTCGACGGAGGGGAACGTATGTCCGCCGCAGGTTCCGGCCCGGATCCCGACGGGTCGGTGGCCAAACTGATCGAGATCGCCGAACGGCCGACCCTCGGCCAGCGCCTGATCGACTGGGCCTCGCGTCCTCCCGGGCGGCTCTACATCCCCGCGTGCGCCGCCGTCGCGCTCGTCCTGATCTTCGAGGACAGCGTTCCGGCCGGGCACCTGCCCGCGTTCGTCGTCGGCCTGGTCTGCGGTCTGCTGCTCGCCGCGATGGGCGCCCTGCGGCTGGGGATCGCGCTGGCCGTCGCCCGTCCGATGATCCGCCACTACTGGCTGCGGTGGATCTCCGCGCCGCTGATCGCGGCCCTCGCCCTCGGCCTGTCCGGTGCCGACGTGCCCCTCCAGCTGCGGATGGCGGTCTCCGCCGACCAGCTGCTGGAGCTCGCCGACCAGGTCGGCGACGGTGGGACCGCCGCGCGTGACGGCGCGTGGACGGGGGCCTACCCGCTGGACGAGGTCTCGGTCTCCCCGGGTCTCGTCCACTTCACGGTCGACGGCGCCGGTCTGCTGGCCCCCGCGGCCGGGTTCGCCCACAGCACGGAGGAGCTCCCCGTCGGGGTGTTCGTCCCGGGCCAGGGCTCCCGGGTCTACGAGCACGTGTCCGGTGACTGGTACGTGTGGGTGAACCACTGAGGACGGCCGCGCACACGGGTGACGGGCGCCACGGCCCCCTTTCCCGCCCTTTTGCCGCCCGCTGCCGTGCTCACACCCGGCTCTCACCTTGGCTCTGTAGACAGGGGGCATCCCCCGGGAAGGGTCCCCTGACCCCTCCTCCACGGCTCCACCGACCCGAGGAGATGCCCCATGCGTGAGTTCGCCCTCACCCTCCACCTGCGCATCCACGACTCCATCACCGCGCTGCGCCGGGCGCACGCCACCGGCGACGACGACCTGGCCAGCAGCCTGGCCGGTGAGGTGGAGGACCTCGTGGAGATCGCCGTTCGCAACGGCATCGACATCGCGGCGGGCTACGCCTCCCTCACCGTGGCCGGGTGACACCGGACACCGCGCCCGCGGGAGGGCCCGGACGCGCACGAGGACCCGCGACGGGCGTCGCGGGTCCTCGTCGGTTCCGGTTCCGGCGGTCGGGGGCCGGAACCGGCGCGGGGGTCAGCGGCGGCCGTACCCCTCACCGCGCTCGAACTGCTGACGCATCGCGGTGTCCTGCTGGCGCTGGTACTCCTCCGCCATCCGCTGCTGGCGCTCGGCGGCGGCCGCGATCGCGCCCTGGGCGGAGTCCGCCACCTCCTGGGCGCCCGAGGCCGAGGTGACGGAGGCGCCCCGGGAGGACGCCGCCGCGCCGTCGAGCACCTGCGGCAGCAGTTGCGCGGTGAGCAGGGTGGACAGTGTCGAGGAGTCGCCCGAACCCGCCTCGGTCTGCACCACCACCGGACGCGGCGCCCGTTCCGCGAGCGTGGCGCCCACGTCCAGGCGGCGGCGGGCCAGCTCGTACTCCAGCACCGCCCGGTTGTCGCGGTAGGCGGTGGCCAGCCGCTGCTGGGCCTTGGCCTCGTTCTCGGCGGCGACCAGGTCGGCGCGGCCGCGTGTCTCGATCTCGTACCGCACCCGCTGCGCCTCGGTCTCCTGCTCCTCCAGCATCTGCGCCACGTCCTTGCGCGCCTTGTTGAGGGAGGCGTTGACCTCGACGATCTTGGCGTCGCGGGTCTTCTTGGAGCGCTCGATGTCCATGAGCAGGGTGTCGATGCGGCGCTTGCGCGTCAGCTCCCACTCCTGCTCGTAGGCGACGAGTTCCTTGGCGACCCGCTCCCGGGTGGCCAGGTGCTGCTGGTACTGGTTGGGCAGCTGCACGTCGGGGATGTTGCATCCGGTGATGCGCACGCCGTACTTCTCCAGCTGGGAGTTGAGCAGGCGGCGCATGTCCTCGACGTTGGATCCGCGCAGGTCGTAGGCGGACTCGGTGTTGACCTGGCGGCTGCGCTGACGGATGGCGTCCTGGACGACGCTGGAGAGCACCAGGTCGAAGTTGCTCGCCCCGATGATCGTCACGAACCGGATCGGGTCGATGATCTGGAACTTGAGGAAGAACTCGATCGACTTCAGCGGCACGTTCTCCCGGGTCGGGCACGCCAGGACCGGCGCCGTGTAGGGGATCTCCGTGCGGGTGTCGACCACGAAGTCCACCCGCGACCAGGGGTGCCACAGGTAGTGGCGGCCCGGCCCGATCGCCCGGACGATGGCGCCGTACTTGGTGAGGATCCCGTGGGTTCCCTCCTCGATCTCCACGATCGAACCGCGCCACCACCACAGGCCGGCGGCGACGACGCTCAACAGGCCGACGAGCATGGTGGGGATCGCCAGGAGGGTGTAGACGATCTCACCGTCGCCGAGCGTGGCGTTCAGGGCCATCATCAACGCCGAGCAGAGGGCGAACAGGCCGAACCAGAGCGGCACGGTCCAGCGCAGGCCGCGGGTGTCGCGGGGGATGACGACGGGGACGAGCGCGCCCTGGTCGCCGCCGCGCAGCAGACCGGCCAGGTCTCCCCAGGAGGCGAGCGACTCCTTGATGCTGGAACCGCCGCCGACGTTCACGGACTGGCTCATCGGGACAACCCTCCCTGGTTCGGTCCGAGGTCCTCGGTGTCCTGCGGGGCCTCCGCGAGGCGTTCGTCGATGGCCTCCTCCGAGACCGACTGGCGGATCTCCTCCACCAGGTCCTCACCCGGGTCCTCGCCCTCCGGCTGGCGCCGCTGGGGGTCGGGGTCCGCGACGAGGGCGCTGATCTCCTCCTCGCGTTCGGCGATGCGGGCGGAGATCTCCCCCAGGCGGGCGCGGATGGCCTCCATGTCCGCTTCGGAGAACAGGGCGGTGTCGGTCTGGCCGATGATCTCCTGGGCGATGCGCAGGTAGTCGACGGAGGCGGCGTCGCCCGAACCGATCCGCAGGACCTGCGGGAGGCTGTCGGCGACGGCCTCCAGCTTGTCCAGGAGGTTCTCGCGGAAGCGGTAGTTGAGGATCTCGGGGGCCTCGGCGGCGCTGACCGCCCGGATGTCCAGGGCCTGGGCTTGGAGGAGGGCCGCGTTCGCGTTGGCCTCGGACTCGGCCTCGACGAAGCGCTGGCGGGCCAGCGCCCGCGCCCGGTTGGTCTCACGCTCCAGGGCGGTGTCCATCTGCGCCTGGTACTGGGCGATGTCCGCCTGGATCGCCGAGAGCGTCTCGTTGAGGGTGGCCAGCTCCTTGTTCAGGTCACCCTCGTTCTGCTCCTTGCGCAGCTGGAGTTCGTACTCGAAGGTGTAGGCGTCCTTGGCCACGCGCACCATCTCCGGCGCCGCCAGGTCCATCCGGTACTCCTGGCTGGAGGGCTCGGCGTGGGTGATGTTGGCGCTGGTCAGGACGACGATTCCGCCGAACTGCCGGTTGAGCTGGTCGAGCAGGGCGTGGGTGCTCTCGCCGACCATGTCGTAGATCGCCGAGGCCTCCTGTTCGTAGATGAGGCTGCGGGTGGTCTCGCTGATCGCGTTGTTGAGCTTCTCCTGGAACCCGTGCACGCCGCCCAGGGTGTAGACGAAGCCGGTCGCGTCCGCGATTCGGAACTGGACGAACAGGTCGACCGAGGCCTGCACGCCGCTCTTGGTGGGGGCGGAGCGGATGGGGGCGTTGAAGGGGTACTCGCGCGTGGTGTTGACGATGTAGGAGACGCGCTTCCAGGGGTTGAGCAGGGTGACCCGGCCGGGGCTGAAGTTGTCCTCCCGCTTGCCGAAGCGGGTGACGATCGCCTCGCAGCCCTCCGGGACCATCACCATGCCCTGGCGCCACCACATGAACGCCGTGACGGCGGCGGTGAGGATCCAGTAGTGGATGCCGAAGAAGGGGTTGAGGAGGGGGTTGGCCCCGGTGAGCGAGGCCGGGATGAGGACGGCGAAGGCGCCGAGGAGGCCGAGGACCACCAGCGCGATCGCCGGGAGCATGGTGAGGAACGTGCGGCCGCGGGGGATGACCATGGGGCAGATGACGTGGACCGGGCCGCTGTGGCCGCGCTCGTGGTAGCTGCGGTTGAGCGCCTCGCCCGCGTTGTTGAGGGAGGTGGTCTTCTGTTCGATCCGGGTTCCGACGGACTCGCCCTGCTCGCGTGCGGCGACGAAGTCGCGGGGGTCCAGACCACCTCCCCCGGCGGACTGGTCGGAGACCTGGTCCGAGACCTGTTGGACTGCGCTGGCCACCGCCTGACGCGGATCGCCCCCCTGGACGACGGCGTCGGCGGCGCCGCGCACGGTCTGCGCGAACGACATAGGCGTGGACTCCTTGCTGGCGGAGACGGGGAACTGTCGGGTTCGACGCGGCCCACCCTCGCCCGGTTCCAGGTCGGAGTGGGTACACGGGTGGGATCAGCCGTAGTGGACAGGAACAACTCTGGCATGAGTCATGTCCGAAACACATCTCCCGTGTCCTGAGCGTGACCTGCGACGACACGGGAGGGCGCCCTCGTGGGGAGAACCCCGCACGCGTGCCGGATGGCGGTCCCCGGGGAGCGGGGGCTAACGTCGTCCACGGGGCCGCGCCAGGAGCGGCCACGACGAGGAGGAACCATCCGATGACTTCGGTACCGACCGCGGCGCTGACCACCGCGGGGCTGATCGGCGGCTACGCCACCGCCCGCGCCACCGGCAACCGCCCGCTGGGCGGAGCGGTGCTGGCGGCCTTCGGCGCGGCGGCGTTCGAGACGTGGCGCAGGCGTTCGGGCGTGGGGACCGCGATCGCCCTGACGGGGGTGTACGTGGGGGCGTTCGGACTGGCGCACCCACTGGCGAAGAAGGTCGGCTCCTGGCCCGCCGTCCTGGGTGTCACCGCCGCGACGGCGGCCGTCGCGGTCACCGTGGGAGACCGGGCGCACGACTAGAGGGGGCGCCCGTCCGCGCCTCCGGCAGCTACGCGCGGCGGCCCTGGATGTAGGCCTCCAGGGCCGCGCGGTCGTCCTCCAGCACGCTCAACCGGCTCTTGACGACGTCGCCGATGCTGACGATGCCCGCGAGCCTGCCCCCGTCGACCACCGGAACGTGGCGGAAGCGCCGCAGGGTCATCGCCTCACCGACGTCCTCGACGGTGTCCTCGGTGGTGCAGGTGAAGACGTCGCCGGTCATGATGGTCGAGACGGGGGCGGAGAGGAGTTCGGGGCCGGACCGGTCGAGACCTCGGACGACGTCCCGCTCGGAGACGATGCCGACGACGCGGCCGTCCTCGACGACGACGGCGGCGCCGATCCCGTGCCGGGCGAGTTCGGTGAGCAGGAACGCGACGGTCGCGTCGGGGGCGACGCTGACCACCTCCGTCCCCTTGGACCGCAGGATCGCGGCGATCAGCATGGAGGACCACCTTCCGCTGGCGGGGCGCTCGGTCCCGAAGGGTTACCCGCTTCCCCGCCCCGCCAACCACAGGTCTGGACCAACGGCTACCGGTCAGCCGCCCTCGGTCCAGTACCGTTGGAGCCTGGCGAGCGCCTCCTCCCTGCTCATCTCCGCGACCTCGGCCTCATGGAGACCGAGCTTGGAGATCAGCAGGTGAACGAGGTCAGCGGGCAGAGCCTCCGAAGGCGGTACGAGTGCTCCCCGGTCAGGAGGAGTACCGTCACGGACGCACGACCAGAACGTGGCCTCGTCGACGTCGAGTTGGTCCCGGAGGATGTGCGCCCACAAGCTCCGACCGTAGTCGGTCCGGTCCGGGGGCCGGGACACCCGCGTCCGCAGAATCCGTCCGTCGGGCAGATCCAGCTCGTAGGTGATGTGGTGGGTTCCCCTGCCACCTCGGGCGTCACGTACCGCGCGCCATCCCTCGGTCTTGCAGAAACGGTCGTGGTCCTCACGCGTGGGCCGTGGCCAGGTCACCGTGTCTCCCCCACCAACCAGTCGCGCAGCTGCCCATCGTCGCTCAGGCTGATCAGCTGGACCAGTCCCCAGTTATCCCGATGGTTCGGGGCGTCGAGCAGGTGATCTTGCCAGTCCTCCGCGTACTCACGCAGAGCGGCGACCATCTCACTGATCGCCTCGTCGAAGGAGGCCCCATCGGCTGCCACGGGCAGCCCCGGGATGAAGACGGACCAACCGTCGGCCTCGGGTACCACCTGCGCACGGGACGGGGTGACCGTCGCGAGGTAGTGGCGCAGTCTCTCGACGTCCACAACGGCGGTTCTGACCGAGTCGCGGCGCACTGTGGCCACCCGGCCCCGCTCCGCCGCGTCCAGGAGAACCTTGAGGTGCGTGCGAGCTTCGGTGTAGCTGTCGTAGTGCACGGGTGTCATGGCGGTACCTCCAACGACGTTTACCTCCAACCTGCCACCCAGAGTTAAGTACGTCAAGTACGCTAAGTACCTTCAGCTCCGAACGCGTGCCTCAACTGCACCCGCTGGTGGCGCCGCAGCCCTCGCAGGCGTAGCAGCTGCCGGACGGACGCATCTTCGTGCCGCAGGTCATGCAGAACGGGGCGTCCGCGACGAACCCCTGCTGCCGCTCCATCAGCTCGGTGCTGGAGTGCGGCTCGGCCGGGTCCAGCCCCTCCCCCGCGTCGGACGGCGCGTCGGCGCCCCGGGGAGCGGTGTCCTGGGGGTCCTGGGTGGCGGCCGACTGGGCGAGGGACTCCACCTCCGCGGCCAGCTGGGACGGGTCCTCCCCCGCGGCCTGGGCCCTGCGCTCGTCGGCCGAGAACACGCCCAGGGCGGCGCGCTCCTCGTAGGGCAGGTGGTCCAGCGCCAGGCGGCGGAAGATGTAGTCCATGACCGACTGCGCCATGCGGATGTCCGGGTCGTCGGTCACCCCGGCCGGGTCGAAGCGCATGTTCGTGAACTTCTCCACGTAGGTCTCCAGCGGGACCCCGTACTGGAGCGCGATGGAGACGGCGATGGAGAAGGCGTCCATCACCCCGGCCAGGGTGGAACCCTGCTTGCCGAGCTTCAGGAACACCTCGCCCAGACCGTCGTCCGGGTAGGAGCCCGCGGTGATGTAGCCCTCGGCGCCGCCGACGGAGAACGAGGTGGTCTCGCTCGGGCGCTTCTTGGGCAGGCGGCGGCGGACCGGACGAACCTCCCCCGCGGCCGGGGACCCGGCCGCGCCCCCGGCGGCGCGGGTGGACAGCGGCTGGCCGACCTTGCAGTTGTCCCGGTAGACGGCCAGGGCCTTGAGCCCCCTGCGCCACCCCTCCAGGTAGAGGTGCTCGAAGTCGGCGACTGTGGCCTCCTCCGGAACGTTGACCGTCTTGGAGATGGCCCCGGACAGGAAGGGCTGCACGGCGGCCATCATGCGCACGTGGCCCATCGGCTCGATGTAGCGCAGCCCCATCGCGCAGTCGAACACCTCGTGGTGCTCGGGGTTCAGGCCGGGCGCGTCCACGACGTGGCCGTGCTCGGACACGTACTCGACGATCGCCCCGATCCGGTCGTCCTGGTAGCCGAGGGTGCGCAGGGCGCGCGGAACGGCCTGGTTGACGATCCGCATGGAGCCGCCGCCGACCAGCTTCTTGAACTTGACCAGTGAGAAGTCCGGTTCGATGCCGGTGGTGTCGCAGTCCATCATGAAGCCGATGGTGCCCGTGGGCGCGAGCAGGCTCGCCTGGGCGTTGCGCCAGCCGTACCGCTCTCCCAGACGCAGGCACTCCGCCCACTCCCGGGTGGCCGCCTCGTGGATCGGCTCCTCCAGGGCGCCGACGGTGCGCAGGTCGTCGTGGGCCGCGGCGTGTTTGCGCATCACCCGCCGGTGCGCCCGCGCGTTGCGCTCGTACCCGGCGTAGGGGCCGACCACCCCGGCCAACTCGGCGCTGCGGCGGTAGGCGGTCGCGGTCATGAGCGAGGTGATCGCCGCGGCGACGGCGCGGCCGCCGTCGGAGTCGTAGGCGTGACCGGTGGCCATCAGCAGTGCGCCGAGGTTGGCGTAGCCGAGGCCGAGCTGACGGTACGCCCGGGTGGTCTCCGCGATCCTCTCGGTGGGGAAGTCGGCGAAGGTGACGGAGACGTCCATCGCCGTGAGCACCAGCTCCGTGAGCCGGGTGAACGTCTCCACGTCGAAGGCGCCGTCCTCGCGCAGGAACCTCAGCAGGTTGATCGAGGCGAGGTTGCAGGAGGAGTCGTCCAGGGAGAGGTACTCCGAGCACGGGTTGCTGGCGCTGATCCGGCCGGTCTCCGGGTTGGTGTGCCAGTCCTGTATGGCCCCGTCGTACTGGATGCCCGGGTCCGCGCACTCCCAGGCGGCGCGGGCCATGCGATGGAACAGCTCCCTGGCGTCGACGGTGGCGATGACCTCGCCCGTGGTACGCGAGGTGAGACCGAAGTCGGCGCCGCTCTCGACCGCGTGCATGAACGCGTCGCAGACCCGGACCGAGTTGTTGGCGTTCTGGTACTGGACGCTGAACACGTCGGCGCCGCCCAGGTCCACGTCGAAGCCCGCGTCGCGCAGGGCGCGGATCTTGTGCTCCTCGTGCGCCTTGGTCTCGATGAACTCCTCGATGTCGGGGTGGTCGACGTCCAGCACGACCATCTTGGCGGCCCGGCGGGTGGCGCCGCCGGACTTGATCGTCCCGGCCGAGGCGTCGGCGCCGCGCATGAAGGAGACCGGCCCCGAGGCCATGCCGCCGGAGGAGAGCGGCTCCCGGCTGGAGCGGATACGGGACAGGTTCACGCCCGCGCCGGAACCGCCCTTGAAGATGATCCCCTCCTCCTTGTACCAGTCGAGGATCGACTCCATCGTATCGTCGACGGAGAGGATGAAGCAGGCCGACACCTGCTGCGCGGAGTCCGTGCCGACGTTGAACCAGACGGGCGAGTTGAAGCTGAAGAGCTGGTGGACGAGGGCGTACTTGAGTTCGTGGTCGAAGGTCTCGGCGTCCTCGTCGCTCGCGAAGTAGCCGTGCGAGCGGCCGGTCTCGGTGTAGACCCCCACCACGCGGTCGACGATCTGTTTGAGGCTCCACTCGCGTTCGGGGGTTCCGACCGTCCCCCGGAAGTACTTGCTCGCCACGATCTGGGTGGCGTTCATCGACCACGAGGTGGGGAACTCCACACCGCGCTGCTCGAAATTGACCGTTCCGTCCCGCCAGTTGGTCATGACGACGTCGCGGCGTTCCCATTCGAGGGTGTCGTACGGATGGACGCCGGGGGTGGTGAGGACGCGCCTCATCCGCAGCCCCGCGCGCCCCGTCCGGTCGTTCGTGCTCCCCGTCATGACGGCATCCCCCCTGAGAGCGCGTCGACGGCACGGCCCCGGCCGTGCGGTGGAGGTGTTACTCCTCGTCCGCGCCGGACCCGATCGCGTGGTCCTGGCGCAGGCTGGCGATCTCGGCCTCGAAGTCGGCCAGGCTCTCGAAACCGCGGTAGACACTGGCGAAGTGCAGGTAGGCGACCTCGTCGAGTTCGCGCATGGGGCCGAGGATGGCCAGTCCGATCTCGTGCGCGGGCACCTCGGCCAGCCCCCGGCTGCGGATCTCCTCCTCGACCCGCTGGCCGAGCTTGGCCAGGGCGTCCTCGGAGACGGGACGGCCCTGGCAGGCCCGGCGCACCCCGGCGATGACCTTGGTACGGCTGAAGGGTTCGGTGACGCCGGAGCGCTTGGCGACCATCAGCAGGACGGTCTCCTGTGTGGTGAACCTGCGCTCACAGGCGGGGCAGGACCGGCGGCGGCGGATGGCCGCGCCGTCGTCGGTGGACCTGCTGTCGATCACCCGGGTGTCCGGATGGCGGCAGAACGGACAATGCACCCCTGTTCACCTGCTTCCCTCGACGCCCCGTACGTCCACTTAACCACAACTTCTGGGCGATGACCTCCCCGACACACCCAGATGTTGTGGTCGAACCTAGGCGCCCACGGGTAGGGGCGCAACCTTGGGCGAGGACGCGCCCCACGTCCGCACGGGTGGCCGCGCACGGGAACGCGGACACCGGCGCTCACGAAGGGGGAGGGGAGCGGCGGACGGCCCGCGAAGGGTGGCCCGGACCGCCCGAAACCCGCGTCCCAGGATACCGCCGACGCGCCGCACGGCCGTCGCGCCGCGGGGCCTCCGGGCGGCGCGATCGCCGTGCCCGCAGGGGTTCGCGCGCGGGCACCGGCCGGGGACGGCGGGGCCCGAGCGGACACGGGCGCGCGCGTGTTGGCGCATTCCCCGGACACCGGGACGGGCGCACGTGTACACGTAAGTGGAGGCCGGGAATTGACCGCGAAAACGCGTGCGCAATTATCCACGACCTCGAACGCTTGTTTGATATCACCGTCAGCAACGACTAATGTTGACGTTGATTTCACTCCGGTTTCGCCATCACGTGGACCCCCGGGTCCACACGGTCGCGAATCGGACGTGGCCCGTCACACAAGCAGGCCCTGACCGAACCGAACGCCGAGGAGGCCCGGCCGTGCCGGAGGAGAACCCCGGAACCACCACCGTCCTCTCGCCCGTGGGCGACGCGGGCGGGCCGACGCCCGACGCCCCCAAACTCACGGCGCGTCAGCAGAGCGTGCTGAACTGCATCCAGCGATACGTACGGGAACGCGGTTTCCCGCCCTCGATAAGGGAAATCGGCGACGCGGTCGGCCTGTCCAGCCCCTCCAGCGTGGCGCACCAGCTCAAGGTGCTCCAGCGCAAGGGTTACCTGCACCGCGACCAGAACCGCCCCCGCGCCGTCGAACTGCGCACCCCCGGCCGCTCCGCCCCCACGCAGGTGGACCCCGTGGAGTTCACCGCCGACGCCTCGCGCGCCGCCGCCGTGCCGCTCGTCGGCCGGATCGCCGCGGGTGGCCCGATCCTCGCCGAGGAGTCCGTGGAGGACGTGCTGTCCCTCCCCCGCCAACTGGTCGGCGAGGGGCGACTGTTCATGCTCACCGTGGTCGGTGACTCGATGACGGACGCCGCCATCACCGACGGCGACATGGTCGTGGTCCGCCAACAGCAGGACGCCAACAACGGCGACATCGTGGCCGCCCTGTTGGACGACGAGGCGACGGTCAAGGTGCTGCGCCGTGAGGACGACGGCCATGTGTGGCTCCTGCCCCGCAACGATGCCTACGAGCCCATCAACGGGGACGACGCCACCATCCTCGGCAAGGTCGTCGCGGTCATGCGACGCGTCTGACCCCTGACGGCCCCGCGTCCCGGTCCGCCCGTCACCGGAGGCGGACCGGCTCATGCGGCGGAGTACGCGGCCGCTGGGCACGCCCTAAGCTGGGGGCGTGTCCACACCCACCGTCTCCCCCGTCCCCGGCCACCGGCGGATGCTCGCCGCCCTCGGCGCGGCCGTCGGTCTCCTGCTCGCCACCGCCTGCTCCGGTGAGGACCCCGCGGTTCCTCCGCCCGGGGTCGGTGGATCGGCCCGGGACCTGTCGTTCACCGCGGACGGCGAGGAGGTGTTCGCGTCCTTCACCGCGCCCGCGGGCACCGCCGGTACGGTGCCCGCCGCCCTCATCGTCTCCGGCAGCGGCCCCACCGACCGGGACGGCAACGCACCGACACGGCCCGACGCCGACACCAACCTGAACCTCGCCCGAGTGCTGGCCGAGGCCGGTGTCGCCTCGCTCCGCTACGACAAACTCGGTAGCGGGGAGACCGGTCTGGGCGACCTCGACCCGGACGAACCCGTCGACCCGGAGGTCTTCGACCACCAGATGGTCGCCGCCTACGAGGAGCTGCTCGCCCAGCCCGAGGTGGACCCGGAGCGCACCGTCGTGGTCGGGCACAGCGAGGGCGCCCTGTTCGCCCTGCGCGCGCACGAACTCGTGGACGCGTCCCCCGCGCTGGTCCTGGCCGCCCCGCCCGGAACCCGTTACCTGGACCTCATCGACCGCCAGCTCACCGAGCGGGTCCGCACGGCTGAGGCACGTGGCCGCATCGGGGAGGAGGACAGCGTCGCGCTGCTCTCCGACGCCCGTGCCGGACGCGCCGCGCTGCGCGGTGGACGCGCGCTGCCCGACGACCTGTCGCCTATGTTGGAGGGCGTCTACTCCAGTTCGAACGCGGCCTTCCTGAGCTGGATCGACGCCTTCGACCCCATGGATCTGGCCCGGGCGGTCCCCGAGGGCACCCCGGTGTTGGTGCTGTGGGGCGAACAGGACGCCCAGGTCTCCCGGACGGACATCGACCGCCTCATGACCGGGTTCACCGGCGCCGAACGCGTCGACGTCCCCGGTGCCGACCACGTGTTCCGTGAGTTCCGGGACGAACCCGGCGCCGCCGTGCTCGACGCCGACCGGCCCTTCGCCCCGGAGGTGGCCTCCGCGCTGGAGGACTTCCTCGACGGAGCCTGGTGACCCCGAAGCGCCCCGGTCAGGTGGGCAGCTCGGCGATCACGGCCCGGGCGAGCTCCTCGGCCGTCGCCAGTCCGCGTTCGGCCTCCGCCGCACGTGTGACGCCGTAGTCGGCGGCGGCGCCGTAGCAGGTCTCCACGTACAGGTTGGACACGCGGGAGGCCACGCAGGCGAACGGGAAGTCGGACTCGTCGGTCCAGCTGACCGCCTCGTCGCCGATACCGTCCACAGCGGTGGTCTCCTGGTTCGCGGTGGTGTTCCGCAGGTTCTCGGCGGCCGTCTCGATCCCGCCCGGGTTGGGCGCGGCCACCATCACCAGGGTCGCGAAGGACGGTACCGCCTCCCCCGGCCCCTCCGGGGTGGCCCACCGGCACTGCCATCCGCTGCCGAACGTGTCCTGCTGACCGCCGACCGGCTCCTCGATCTCCAGGATGTGGGAGGGCACCGACGCGGCGAGGGCCCCGGTCTCCCCCACGGCGCACTCCGGTGCGGCGTCGAAGTCGCCCGACTCCAGGCTCTCGCGGTTCAGGACGAACCACACACCACCCGCGACGAGCAGGACCGCCGCCAGGGCCAGTGCCACGACACCGGCGACCGCGCACCCCCGGCTCTGGGGCTGGGCCGGCGGGACGGCCGGACGGGGGTCCTGCGGGGTCAAAGCGCCTCCACGAGTTGTTCCGCGACCCGCACCGTCAGTTCACGCGCGTCCTCCCGGTCGGCGGGCCCGTCCCCGAAGACGCCGGTGTAGGCCACCCGGACCACCAGGTTGTCGGTGTGGAAAGCCAGGTCCGCGGTACCGCGTGTCCCGTCCGCCCACACGTGTCCCTCCACGTCCGAGGGGAGCCGTACACCGTCGCTCGTCCGGGGCACCAGGGCCGCCAGGACCCGTTCGGCGTGTTCGGTACCCGCGACGGGCTCGTCCCCGGAGGTGTCGGTGAACAGCGCGGAGAACTCCACCCGCAGCACACCGGGGTCGTCGGCGACGCCCAGTGAGCTCCACACGCACACGGTGGTGTCACCGCCGGGCCGGGGGCCGGACTCGACGGTCTCGGGCACCGCCTCGGGCAGGGCCTCGGCGACCGTGGCCTGGGGTACGGCGGCGCAGTCGGGGGCGGCGGTGTGGACGTCCTCCGCGCCGGGGACGTCGGGGTCGGCGCCGGCCAGCACGAGCCCTCCGCCGATCGCCGCGACGGAGACCACCGCGGCGCCGCACACGATGACGGCCCCGCGTACCAGCGGGCCACCCGACCTACCGGATGGGGACACCCGGCCACCGCCTCCCTGTCGGTCGTCACTCGTCCCGACGTGTCACGCGGAGGCGGCGGTCGCCGAACACGACCGCCGCCTCCGCCGCCGGATCAGCCGACGACGATGTTCACCAGCTTCGGCGCACGCACGATCACCTTGCGGATCTGCTTGTCACCGATGAAGTTCCGGGCCTTCTCCGAGGCCAGCGCGAGCCGCTCCAGCTCCGCCGGGTCGATGTCGGGTGCCACGGTCAGCTTGTCCCGGACCTTGCTCTGTACCTGCACCACGCAGGTCACGGACTCCTGGACCAGCAGCTCCGGGTCCGCCTCGGGCCAGTTGCCGACGGCGACCGTGCCCACGTGCCCCAGCCGCTCCCAGCCCTCCTCGGCCACGTACGGAGCGAACAGGGACAGCGCCACGGCCACGAACTCGGCCGCCTCGCGCACGGCCGGGTCGGCCGCGCCGGGGCCGGAGTCGATCGCCCGGCGCGTGGCCGAGACCAGCTCCATGACCCGGGCGATGGCCACGTTGAACCGGCGTGCCTCCACCAGCGTGGTGACCTGGTCGATCGTGCGGTGCGTGACCCGGCGCAGCTCGGTGTCGCCCGTGGCCGGGTCGGCCCCGGGCTCACCGGCGGCGCCCGCCTCGCACATCACGCGGAACGCGCGGTTGAGGAACTTCTGCGCGGCGGTGCAGGACACGTCCGCCCAGTCGACGTCCTCCTCCGGAGGGCTGGCGAAGAGCATGGTCAGGCGGACCGCGTCGACGCCGTAGGACTCGATCTCCTTGCCCAGGTCCACCCCGTTGCCCAGGGACTTGGACATCGCCCTGCCCTGGTTGATGACCTGGCCCTGGTTGGTCAGGCGGCGGAAGGGCTCGGTGAAGCCCACCATGCCCATGTCGTACAGGACCTTGGTGAAGAAGCGCGCGTACAGCAGGTGCAGGGTCGCGTGCTCCTTGCCGCCGATGTAGTGGTCGACGGGGCCCCACTTGTTGACCGCCTCGGTGTCGAAGGGGGCGGTGTCCAGGTGCGGCGAGCAGTAGCGCAGGAAGTACCAGGACGAGTCGACGAACGTGTCCATGGTGTCGGTGTCGCGGCGGGCCGCTCCGCCGCAGGAGGGGCAGTCGACCTCGACCCAGTCGGTGGCCGCGGCCAGCGGCGACACGCCCTGAGGCGCCAGCTCTGCGCCCTTGAGCTCGGGCAGCGTGACCGGCAGCTGCTCATCGGGGACGGGCACCTCACCGCAGGACGGGCAGTGGATGATGGGGATCGGCGTACCCCAGTAGCGCTGGCGGGACAGCAGCCAGTCGCGCAGGCGGTAGTTGACGGTGGCCTCACCGGTGCCGCGCTCGGCCAGCACCTCGATGATGCGGTCGATCGCGTCGGCCTTGGTCAGCCCGTCCAGCGGCCCGGAGTCGCGCAGCGTCCCCTCGCCCGCCGTGGCCACGCCGGTCTCGACCGGGTCGGGTTCCCCGGTCTCCACGACCACCTTGACCGGCAGGTCGAAGGCCAGGGCGAAGTCGAGGTCGCGCTGGTCGTGCGCGGGCACGGCCATGATCGCGCCGTGGCCGTAGTCGGCCAGGACGTAGTCGGCGGCCCAGACCGGCATGCGCTCGCCGTTGACCGGGTTGATCGCGTACCGGCCCAGGAACACACCGGTCTTGGGGCGCTCGGTGGCCTGGCGCTCGATGTCGGAGAGCTTGGCGACCTCGGCGCGGTAGGCGTCGAAGCTCTCGCGCTGTTCGGGGGCGCACAGCTCGTCGGCCAGCTCGGCGTCGGCGGCCACGACGAAGAACGTGGCGCCGTAGAGGGTGTCGGGACGCGTGGTGAACACGGTCACCGGCTCGTCACGGCCCTCGATGGCGAAGTGGACGTCGGCTCCGGTGGAGCGGCCGATCCAGTTGCGCTGCATGGCCAGGACCTCGTCCGGCCAGCGGCCGCCGTCCAGCTGGTCCATGTCGTCCAGCAGGCGCTGGGCGTAGTCGGTGATCTTGAAGTACCACTGGTTCAGGCTGCGGCGCACGACGTCGGAGCCGCACCGCTCGCACCGGCCCTGGACGACCTGCTCGTTGGCCAGCACGGTCTGGTCCTTGGGGCACCAGTTGACCTGGCCGTCCTTGCGGTAGGCCAGTCCGCGCTCGAAGAAGCGCAGGAACAGCCACTGGTTCCACTTGTAGTACTCGGGGTCGCTGGTGTGCAGGCGGCGCGACCAGTCGACGCCGATCCCGTACCGGCGGAACGAGGACGCCTGGGTCTCGATGTTGGCGTAGGTCCACTCGGCGGGGTGCGAGTCGTTCTTGATCGCCGCGTTCTCGGCGGGCAGGCCGAAGGAGTCCCAGCCGATGGGGTGCAGGACGTTGTCGCCTCGCTGGAAGCGGTAGCGGCCGATGACGTCGCCGATGGCGTAGGCCTCGGCGTGCCCCATGTGCAGGTCGCCGGAGGGGTAGGCGAACATGTCGACCACGTAGCTGCGGGGCCGGGTGTCGGCCGGGTCCTCGCTGGCCTGGAACGGGAGCTCAGCGGCCCAGCGCGCCTGCCACTTGTCCTGGAGGGCGCGGGCGTCGTAGGTGTCGCCCGTCTTCTGGTCGCCGTCTACCGCTGTCATCGCTGATGTTCCCTTAGCCGGTCTCTGGGTCGGTCGCACGCGGACACACCGGGTCGGGCGTCCACGCGTGCAGTTCCCAGGTTAGCGGTACCCGCCCGGGGCCGCAGACGGCTTTTCCGCCCTGTGGACGACCACCGCGACCGGTCGGCGGCGCCCGGCCGCGGACCCCGTCCTCCGCCCCGGCCGACGGGGTCCGCGGCGACGGGACCCCTGGAAATCTTTTCCGAACACCGTTAGGTTTCGATCCGATCCCCGCTGTCCACACCGACCGGCTGGTTTGTT
Organism: Nocardiopsis sp. FIRDI 009; assembly: GCF_003386285.1. GTDB lineage: Bacteria > Actinomycetota > Actinomycetes > Streptosporangiales > Streptosporangiaceae > Nocardiopsis. The sequence goes on along the minus strand of NZ_QPNC01000021.1, from coordinate 96,460 downwards.
ACTCTGCCGTTCATGTGACGCGGACCACGAGGCCCAGACCACACCTGGGTCCGTCACCACACTCGTAGCGGGAGGCCCCCATGCTCAATCTGTCCGTGCTTCTGGAGGACGGCGCCCGGTCGGTTCCCGACAAGGAGTGCCTGATCCTCGGCGACCTCCGCCTCACCTACGCCCTGACCGACATGATCGCCAACCAGGTCGCCAACCTCCTGGTGGCCAGGGGTGTCCGACCCGGCGACCGCGTCGCGCTCGCCAGCCCCAACCTCCCCTACTTCCCCTTCGTCTACTTCGGCGCCCTCAAGGCCGGCGCCGTGGTCGTCCCCCTCAACGTGCTCCTCACCCCGCGCGAGATCGCCTACCACCTGGAGGACTCCGGCGCCAAGGCGCTCTTCGCCTTCACCGGCTCCCCCGAACTCCCCCTGGGCGAACGCGCCTTCGAGGCCTTCAACCAGGTGGACTCCTGCGAGACCTACATCGACCTGCCCGCCTCCCCCGGCGCCACCGAGTCCACCATCGAGGGGGCCGAGACCCTGTGGAAGGCCGTCGACGGGCAGCCCGGCACGTTCGAGACCGTGCAGGCCAACTCCGACGACACCGCCGTCATCATCTACACCAGCGGCACCACCGGTAAGCCCAAGGGCGCCGAGCTGTCCCACCACAACCTGATGACGAACGCGTTCATCTCGTCCAGCCTGGTCAACGCCCACCCCGACGGTCGGGACGTGTCCCTCACCGTCCTGCCGCTCTTCCACATCTTCGGCCAGACGGTCATGCTCAACGCGGCCCTGTTCCGGCACGGGACCCTGGTCCTCATGCCGCGCTTCGAGCCCGACGAGGCGCTGCGGCTCATGGAGAAGGAGGGGGTCACGGGGTTCGCCGGGGTGCCCACCATGTACTGGGGGCTGCTCAACACCGTCCAGTCGGCGGAGCCGGGCACCTACGACATCGAGAAGATCACGGGCAACATCGTCGACGCGGTCTCCGGCGGCTCCTCCCTGCCCGGCCAGCTCGCCGAGGACTTCGCCAAGACCTTCGGCGTGGAGATCAAGGAGGGCTACGGCCTGTCCGAGACCTCCCCCGTCGTCTCCTTCAACAACCCCAGGGTCCGGGCCAAGACCGGCTCCATCGGCCTGCCCGTGTGGGGCGTGGAGATGAAGCTGATCGACCCGGAGTGGAACGAGGTCGAGAACGAGGGCGAGATCGCGGTGCGCGGTCACTGCGTGATGAAGGGCTACCACAACCGGCCCGAGGTCAACGCCGAGGTCATCAGGGACGGCTGGTTCCGCACCGGCGACATCGCGCGCCGGGACGAGGACGGCTTCTACTTCATCGTCGACCGGTCCAAGGACATGATCATCCGCGGCGGCTACAACGTCTACCCGCGTGAGATCGAGGAGGTCCTGATGACCCACCCGGAGGTCAGCCTGGCCGCCGTCGTGGGCGTGCCGCACGACACGCACGGCGAGGAGGCCAAGGCCTACGTGATCCGGGAGGCCGGAGCCACGCTCACCGAGCAGGAACTGGTCGACTGGGCCAAGGAGCGCCTCGCCGCGTACAAGTACCCCCGCCAGGTCGAGTTCCGCACGGAGCTGCCCATGACCGCCACGGGCAAGATCCTCAAACGCGAACTGCGCTGACCGTCACCGGTTCCGTAGTCAGAGATCAGCGTCCCGGACGTCTCCGCCCGGAGGGTCCGTGCCGGTGTCACCGCACCACGCGCCGCGTGGTGGTGTCCTGACGACGGTCTCCCGCGTCCTTCCCGCGCCGGGGCGGGTTCGGCTCCCCCGCCCCGGCGCGCGACGGCCGGGGCGGGAGGCGGGCCTCATGATCGGCTCCACGGGGCTTCGACACCGGCCTGCCCCGGTCTGCGGCCACTCCGGCACCGGTCCTGCGGGAGGCCGCCACGGAGCGCGCCCGTCCTCGGGGACCCCCTAGGAGGACTCGGCCGCCCGGTGGTCCCAGGAGGCCGGCACCCGCGCCACCGCCCGGTTGTAGGCGGCACGGGCGGCCCCGCAGTGCGGGGCCAGCCGCCGCGCACCCTCGGCGTTCGGGTCCGGGGCGGGGGCGACGGACCGGACTCAGCCCTTCACCGCGCCCTGGACGAGGCCGGCGACCAGCCAGCGCTGCACCAGGATGAAGAAGACCATCACCGGGAGCGTGATGATCGTGGACGCGGCCATGACGTGCCCCCACTCGTTGGCGTACTGGCCGAAGAACTGGCGCAGCCCCACCGCCACCGTGTACCGGTCGCTCTGCTGCATGAAGGTCAGGGCCAGCACGAACTCGTTCCACGCCAGGATGAACGAGAAGATCGCCGTGGCCACCAGGCCCGGCGCGACGAGGGGCAGGAGCACCGACCAGAACATGCGCGGCCACGACGCGCCGTCGATGTAGGCGGCCTCCTCGACCTCCCGGGGCACCGCGGCCACGAACCCGCGCAGCATCCACACCGCCAGGGGCAGCGACAGCGCCACGTACACCACGCCCAACCCCAGCACCGTGTTGAGCATCCGCAGGTCGCGCACCTGGAGGAACAGCGGGATGACCAGGGCCTCCAGCGGCACCATCTGCACGACGAGGACGAGCACGAGCACCGACGTCCGGAACCGGAACCGGAACCGCGCCACGGCCACCGAGGCCAGCAGCGCCAGGAGGCACGCCCCCACGACGGTGATCGAGGCGACCGCCAGCGAGTTGCGCAGGTAGAGCGTGAAGTCGCCCTCGGTCATCACGTACGTGAAGTTCTCGAACGTGACGTCCCTCGGCACCAGCGCGCCCGTCCCTGAGGTGCTCCGATCGGAGAAGGCGCTGACCAGCATGAAGTAGACGGGGAAGAGAGTGAAGGCCAACAGGGCCGCCACCCCGGCCGCCCGGCCCGCCCTCCGGAGGGTCCGGGGCGCCCCGCCCCCGCGGCGGGTCCGCACGCTCCGTTCGTCCCGCCGACGCACGTCGGGTGCGGTTACACGCGTGCCCAACACGGCTCCTCTCCCCGGTGCCCCGCACCGGACCTGGTCGGGTGGTGGACCGCCGGAAGGGGGCCGTTAGACTCCTGCTCTGTTCGTGGAGGGGCGCCCGTGGCGCCGAGGTGAGACGAGTGAAGAAGGGGTGACGGCCGTGTCGGCGTGGTCATCGGAGACGGCGGAGTGAGGCCGTGAGCGAGTCCGCCGGCCCCTCCCCCACCGAGGTCGTCATCAGCTGGATCCCGCACGACGCGCGGTTCCGCGACAGCGCCGTGCGCCACGCCCTGGCCGACCCCTCCGGGCAGCGCCTGTTCGTGTACGTGAACAACCTGGTGAACCGGAGCCACGACGACGGACGCCCCCTGGAGGAGTACGACCTGCGCACGATGAACGCGGTCCTGGAGGACCTGGACCGGCGCCCCCTGGCCTCGGTGGACTGGCGGCGGGTCCGCGAGAAGCTCATCGAGGGGGCCGCCTGACCGGGGCCGGACCCCGTCCCCTCCCGCCGCCGCGTTCGCGGGCCGTCCGGTCATCGCGGCTCCTCCTCCCGGAACAGGGCGCGCAGGTACAGCACCGTGATCCCCAGCAGGAGCAGGGTGAGCAGGACCGCGACGGCCGACCCCGCCCCGTAGTCGTTGTGGCCGAAGGAGCGCACGTAGGCCCACACGCCCAGGTTCAGCATCCGCGATCCGCCGACGTCCCCTCCGGGCATGAGGTAGATCTGCGCGAACACCTTGAAGTCCCAGATCGTGGAGAGCACGGTCACCACCGCGAACACCGGGCGCAGCAGGGGGAAGGTGACGTGCCAGAAGCGCCGCCAGGCGCCCGCGCCGTCGATCAGCGCCGCCTCGTACAGTTCCCCGGGCACGGTCAGCAGCCCCGCCAGTACCGTGACCGCCACGAACGGGAAGCCGCTGTGCACCACGTTGAGCGTGACGATCGCGTAGAACAGCAGGCGGTCGCCGAACCAGTTGTACCCCTCGGGGCCGAGCAGGCCGAGGGACTTCAGCGCCTGGGCCACGACGCCCTCGTCGACGTCGAAGATCCAGATCCACACGTACGTGCCGCTGACCGCGGGCATCGCCCAGGCCACCATCACGCAGGAGACGACGACCACCCGGGTGAGCGGGCGCAACGTGGACAGCAGCAGTGCCACCAGGGTGCCCAGGACCACGGTCGAGACCACCGCGACCGCGGCGAACACCACCGTGTTGGGCAGGGCGACCCGCCACAGGTACGGGTCGGCCAGGAGCGCCGTGTAGTTGTCGAAGCCGACGGGGTCGGACTCCCCGGAGACCAGGTTGCGCAGGTGGAAGTCGCGGAAGGACAGCCACACGACGCGTCCGAGGGGGAACAGCAGGAGCACCCCGACGACCGTCAGCGCGGGCGCGAGCAGCGCCCACGGCATGAGGGCCCCGCGCACCCCCGTGCGCGGGAGCGGCGGTCGCCACCGACGGCGCCTCCTCGGCGGAGGCGTCCCCTCGGCGCCGCGGACGGCCTCCTGTGTCGCACGCGGGTCACCCAGCCCGACCGGTGAGCCCACGTTCAGCCCCCGTTGAGGATGCGCTCGACCTCGTCGGCGGCCCTCGCGGTGGCCTCCTCCACGGTGGCGTCACCGTTGAGGATGCTCTGCTGCATGGCGACGATGACCTTCTCGGACTCCACCCGCCCCCAGGCCGGGGCGACCGGGGTGCCGCGGCTGGCCGCGCTGAGCTGGACGGCGAAGGGCCGGACCAGCGGGTCCTCGGACTCGGCGAAGGCGGTCACCGCCGCCGCTCGCGCCGGGAAGAACCCGGTCTCCTCGGCCCAGCGCGACGAGAACTCGTGGCTGGTCAGGTGGTCGACGTACTCCCAGGCGACGTCCTCCCGACCGGTCCCCTCGAACACCGACAGGAGGGAACCGCCCGCGAAGGAGTCGGTGTAGCCGCCCTCCCGCCCCGGGATGACGAAGACGCCGAGCCTGCCCTCCAGGTCGGGGTTGGACTCCAGGATCGCCTTGGGGTTGTTGCTGCCGGAGATCGCCATGATGGTCCGCTCCTCGGCCAGGGACTCCATCACGTCGATCTCGTTCCAGTTCACCGCGCCGGTGGTGGAGACGCCGTCCTCCAGGGCCAGGCCGGTGAAGAAGGCCATCCCGGCGCGGCCGCCGTCGCTGTCGATCTCCGACACCCACGTGCCGTCGGACGTCTGAACGGCGAGCTCCGCGCCGCCGCCCCAGATCCAGGGCATGACCGAGTACTGCGCGTCGCCGGGGACCGGGAAGGCGATCATGTCCTCCTCCGCCTCGGAGAGCGCGATGGCGGTCTCCCGCAGCTCGGCCCAGTTCTCGGGGACCTCCTGGTCGTGTTCGGCGAAGATGTCGGTGCGGTAGACGATGGAGCGGATGGCCGCGTACCACGGCACCCCGTAGATCCGGTCGTCGATCTGCCCCATCCGGAGCAGGCTCTGGGTGTAGACGTAGGGGTCGTCGATGTAGTCGGACAGGTCGTGCAGGGCGCCGGAGTCGGCGAACCCGGGGACGAAGGTCGTGCCGAGTTCGACCACGTCGGGCACCGTCCCCCCGGCGATGGCGGTGGAGATCTTGTTCTGGGCGTCGCTCCACGGGACGAACTCGACGTCGACCTCGACACCCGTCCGCTTGGTGAACTCCGTGTTGGCCGCGTCGAAGTAGGCGGTCTCGTCGGGGTTGGTGCCCTCCATGATCCAGACGACGAGGGTCTCGGACACGGGGCCGCCGCCCGTGCCCGCACCGCAGGCGGTGGCGACGAGGGTCAGGGCCATCGCCGCGGCGGGGAGGTGAACGTGGGTGTGTGCTCGTCTGCGTGCCATCGGCGCGCCTCCCGTTGCTGTCGAGGGTCCCCGGGCGGTGGTAGGAAACCTACGCAAGGAAGCGCCCCGTGTGAAGTAAACAACACGTCCTTGTGTCTCAGCCGTTAGGAGGAGACGGCCCCGGCGTCCGCGCCGGGGCCGCCGTCAGTCCTCCGCGAGCCCGGTCACCTGGCGGAGCGTGGCCACGAGTTCGGGGCGCCGGTACACGGCCAGTCCGATGGCCGCGCTGAACGCGGCGAGCATGTGCACGAAGACCATGGGATCGCCCTGGGAGATGCGCTCGGCGGCCTCCTCCTCGCCGACGGAGTGCGCCTCCCAGGCGGTGCTGACGGCGAACTCCAGCTCGGGCGGGAGCATCTCGGCGACCGTGCGGGCGACGGCCTCACGCGAGTCGGCTGGCTTCCACACCACGCCGGTCTGCTGGACCCGGCGGCTCAGGAAGGCGGCGATGACCTTCAGCTCCGACATCACGTCGTCGACGTCGTCGGCCGCCTGGGGGATCACCTCGTCGAGTTCGTCCCGGTTGCGGTCGGCATAGGCGCCCACGAGCGCGATCGCGGTGCGCTTGACGTGGTCGGGCAGGTCGGGCGCGGGGGTCTCGCCGTTCTGGGGCACGTTCTCGTCGGAGGGTTCGGAGGACACGGTCGGGTCCCTTCACGGTGCTGCTGGCCGGTGTGACTGCTCCCATCATGCCGCCCGGGAACCGTCCGCGCGTGGCTGACGGGCCGGTGTCCCCTCCCGGCGAACAGGAGGGGGCACCGGCGCGCGCTCAGAACGCGGGACGCAGCGGCAGGTGGGCGTCGGTGCCGTCCAGACGGACGCCGAGGATCTGGTGCAGCTGCACGACGTTGCGCTCGAAGCCGAGCACGCATCCGGCCATGTACAGCCGCCACACCCGGGCGGTGCCCTCACCCACCAGGGAGACCGCCTCGTCCCAGTTCCGGTCGAGGTTGGCGCCCCAGTGGCGGAGTGTGAGGGCGTAGTGCTCGCGCAGGTTCTCCTGGTGGCGGATCTCGAACCCGGCGTCGTTCATCGCGGTCTGGATGGTGCCCGGCCCCTCCAGCTCACCGTCGGGGAACACGTACCGGTTGATGACCCCCTTGGTGTCCATGGGCTTGAGGTCGTTGCGCGGGCGGGTGATGCAGTGGTTGAGCAGGCGGCCGCCGGGGACGAGCTTGGCGTACAGGGACGCGAAGTAGGGGTCCAGGTTGCGCGCGCCGATGTGCTCGGTCAGCCCGATCGAGCTGATCCGGTCGTAGCTGCCGTCGGGGACGTCCCGGTAGTCCATGTGACGGACCTCGGCCAGCTCCGAGAGCCCCTCCTGGGCGATCCGCTTGGCCGCCCAGTCCGCCTGTTCCTTGGACAGGGTGACGCCCAGCGCCTTGACCCCGTACTCGCGGGCGGCGTGCATGACCATGCCGCCCCACCCGCAGCCGACGTCGAGCAGGCGCATGCCCCGCTCCAGGCCGAGTTTGCGGGAGACCAGCTCGTACTTGCGGAACTGGGCGCTCTCCAGCGCGCCGCCCCTCCGTCGCCCCGCACCGGCCTCGGACGACGCCTTCGGCGCGGCGCCCTCCTCTCCCACCCGGTCCAGCGCGCCGTCCTCGTCGTCGAAGACGGCGCAGGTGTAGGTCATGGACGGGCCCAGCACCAGCTCGTAGAAGTCGTTGGACACGTCGTAGTGGTGGTGGATGACCTCGGCGTCACGGCTCTTGGAGTGCCGCCAGCCCAGGGACGCGAGTCTGCCCCGGGTCATCTCCTGCGGTGGCGGTGCCACGCGGTTGACGAACTTGACCCAGCCCACGGAGCGGACGATGCCGACCAGGTCGCCGAGGGAGAGGTTGACCCCCGTGGCGAGGACGAAGTCGGACATGCGCCGCAGGGCGGTGTACATGTCGCCCTCCAGGTCCAGGTGGCCGGACACGTAGGCGCGGGTGAGGCCGACCGCGTTCGGGGACTGGGCCAGATAGTTGACGGCGACCGGCGTGCGCACGTGGAGGGCGACGTCGGAGCCCGGGTCCCCCGCGGAGCTGCCGTCGTAGGCGGTGAAGCGGATGGGCGCGTCGGGGCCGACGACCCGCTCGAAGATCTCTGCAAGCCGCACGTTCTCGTCCTCCCTCTCCCGGGCGCGCCCCTGGAGGGGGCCGCCCGGTGTCTGCGGTGTCAGCGGTTGCGCACGCACTTGGCGTACAGGTCGAGCAACCGTCCCCCGGGGTCGTAGGACTCCTTGAGACGGGAGTAGACGGGCCCGTTGTAGAGCCGCCAGAACTCGTCCTCGGTGTAGAAGGAGTCCGAGTACAGGGACTTGTGGCCGCCGAGCCGCGCGACCTCCTCCTCCACCAGGCGGTTGTGGTGTGCCCGGCGTTGGCGGGGCAGCATGTCGACCAGCCCCCAGAACCCGAAGTTGACGTAGAGGCGGTCGTTGTCGAGGGGGTAGAGCGGCCACACGTGTTCGCCCTCCGCCGTCCGGGACGACCGGGGTTCACGCAGCCGCAGGGGACACATCCACACGGGGCTCATGCCGATCTCGGAGTGGAAGAACTCCAGGAACTCCGCGCCGCGCTCCACACCGACCTCGATGTCCTGGATGAGCGGCTCCTGGGGGCGCCTGCCCCGGTAGTGGTTGAGCAGGCGGGAGAAGTCGGTGCGGCGGTCCCAGGCGACGAGCCTGCGGTAGACGTCGGAGCGCTTGAGGGAGCGCGGCCACAGCGGCCGGACGAGAGGGTGCTGGGTGCCGAAGGCGCGCGAGCACCAGAACCAGTCGGTGTCCCACCGCCACAGGTAGTCGTGGATGGTGAGGTAGTCGCCGGGGCCGTTGCCCGCGTGGCGCCGGATGGACCGGTAGTAGATGTCGGTGCCGGTGTAGTCGCTGGTCCAGGGGGCCTGGTCGGTGAATCGGGCCAGGCTGAGGTAGAGCTCGTCGGGGCCGAAGGCGACCCCGTCCACGAAGTCGACCGGCTGACCGTCGTGCTCGGCGTCGGCGCAGATCCGCGCGAGGGCGTCCATGGCCTCGGCCGCGTCGTGGAACCGCAGGTGGCGAAGGTGCACGTAGGGGGAGACCGGTTCGAGTTCGATCCGCAGGCGCAGGCTGTAACCGAGCGTGCCGTAGGAGTTGGGGAAGCCGTGGAAGAGGTCGGCGTGCTCGTTGTCGCGGGTGGCCGTGACGACGTCGCCGCCGCCGGTCAGGATCTCCATCTCCTGGACGGACTCGTGGGGCAGGCCGTTGCGGAAGGACGAGGACTCGATGCCGAGACCGGTGACCGCGCCGCCGAGGGTGATGGTGCGCAGCTGGGGGACGACGAGCGGCATGAGGCCGTGCGGGAGGGTCGCGGCGACGAGCTCCTCGTAGGTGGTCATCCCGCCCACGTCGGCCAGGCGCTCCACCGGGTCGATGGAGATGACGCCGGAGAAGGCGGACACGTCCAGCGGCGGCGCGGTGGTCGGTTCGCGGAAGCGGAAGAGGTTGGAGGTGGGCTTGGCCAGCCGCACGGGGGCGCCCTCGGGCAGTGCCCGGTACTCGCGGCGCAGCCGCTGGACCGCCGCGATGTGCGCGGCCAGTCCCGGCCGCTGCCCGGTGACGCTGCCCGTGTCCTGCTGTGGAGTTGCCATCTTCCCGCTTCCGGTCTCGGCGCACGTGACGCACGGCGTTGGTCGACCCGGGGCCCGCCGGAGGGATGCGGGAACGGGCCGGCACCCCTCTGTTCTACCTACGGGTAACGGCTTCGTGCTACCCCATTTGTGGCCGTGTCTCTGCCGTACTCCGTTCACCTGGGCATTGTCCGCGCGCCCTTCGAGTGTGGCGTGGAACACCCGGGAAGGAGCGCCACCACGCCGATCGGCGGTGTGCGGGGCGGCGCCGTGGAGCGTCCCGACTAGAATCGGCTGCCGTGCGCATCGTTCTCGTAGACTCCGGCATCGGGATGCTGTCCACGGCGGCCGCCCTGCACGCGGCCAGGCCGGACGCCGACCTGGTGCTCTCCATGGACCCCGACCACATGCCCTGGGGCCTCCGCGCGCCCGAGCAGGTGATCGCGCGCGCCCTGGCCGGGGCACGCGCGGCGTGCGCGGCGGGGGACGGGAACGGTGTGGACGCGGTGGTCGTCCCGTGCAACACGGCCTCCGTGCACGGGCTCGCCGACCTGCGGGCCGAGTTCGAGCCGCGGGTGCCGGTGGTCGGGACGGTTCCGCCGATCAAGCCCGCCGCGGCGGCGGGGGGACCGATCGCCGTGTGGTCGACGACCGCGACCACCCACAGCGCCTACCAGCGCCGACTCATCGAGACCTTCGCCGCCGGGGTCGAGGTCACCCCGGTGGCCTGTGTCGGTCTGGCCGAGGCCGTGGAGTCGGCCGATCCCCGACTGATCGACGAGGCCGTGTCCTACGCGGCCGAGCGGACCCCCGCGAACGTGCGCGGGGTGGTCCTGGGGTGCACGCACTACGACCTGGTGGGCGAGCGCATCACCGCCGCCCTGGGCCGGCGGGCACGGCTGTTCACGGCGGCCGACGCGGTGGCCGCACAGACCCTGCGCCGGATCGGCGACGTCGCCCCGGGCGACCGCCCCGGGCGGGTGTCCGTGCTCGCCAGCGGGCGCCCCTCCCGGTTGCCCGCCGCCGCGCTGACCTATCCGGCGGGGCGAGCACTGGCCACGGCGGCCCCGGCCCCCGGGGCGGCCCGGTGACCGTCACCGTGCGGGGCGCCCGCGGCCAGGGTGCGGACCAGGTCGCGCACCCCGGCGGTGTCGTTGTCGTGCATCAGCGTCTCCAGCAGTGAGAGCGCCGCGCGCTGGTCCCCCGGGCGCTCCCGGACGTGGCGCCACTGCGGCTCGGTGGCCGCGTCGGAGAGCATGAGCGTGCGGCCGACCTGGCCGAGGGCGGTGAGCAGCGGCGTGTCGTGCGGACTGACCGCCAACGCGGCGTTGACCTGCTCCGCCTGCTCCTCGGGGTTGACCTCCTCCGCGGGCTGGGCGCGCAGGTACTCCAGGATCCGGTCGGCGGGGGCCAGCGGCCGAACCGGCGGCATGGCCCCGATCATGGCCCGCACCTCGTCGAGGTCTCCGACGATCTCCTCCGTACGGCCCAACTCCCCGATGAGCCGTTCGGCGCGCCGCGCCGAGCACGTGGCCACCCAGTGCGCGCCGCGGCCCGCCGCCAACCGGGCGGCGGCCAGGGCCAGTTCGGCGCCGCGCCGGGGGGCTCCCACCCGTTCGAAGTAGCGCGACCACGTGGTGACCCGCACGCCCAGCCGCCAGTCATTGCGGACCGTGCCCTGGCACACGAGGTTCTCCACCGCCTCCACCCAGGCGGGGCGCAGGCTCGGGTGGGCCTCGGCCTCCTCGACGGTGGGCAGGGGAACGACGGCCTCGCGGGACGGGTACAGCCCCAGGCGCGCCAGCCAGGACAGCAGCCGTGCGCGTTCGAAGCGGATCAGGCGGCGCAGGGCGACCCGGCGTCCGCCGTGGCTGTCCGCTCCCAGCTCGACCTCGGCTTCGAGCCGGTCCAACGCCTCCAGGGCGTCGGTGTGCCTGTCCTGATGGCGCAGGGCGCGGACCAGCGTGAACACGCCCTCCGCGCCGAGGAAGGCGGGCCCGGTGGCGGTGTGCTCGAACCGCCGCAGGTCGGCCTCGGCGCGGTCCGGTCGGCCCTCGTCGATGAGCAGGTGGGCGCGGGCCAGGCAGAACGAGGGCCAGGCGGGGGTCTGCTCCCACCCGGCCAGCCGGCGCGGTGACAGCAGTTCGGCGCGCTCGGGCGTGGTTCCGGCCGCGTCGATGTTGGCGTGGCAGCGCACGAGCGTCTCCACCGCGGAGACGGGCAGCGATCCGTGCGCGCGGGGGTCGGGTACCCCCTCCGCCGCGGCGACCGCCCGGTCCAGGACACGCCGCCCCTCGGCGAGGGCCCCCACCCGTACGGCCAGGGGCCAGTGGGCGAGGTAGAGCAGTGTCGGCGGCCCGAAGACCCCCGGCACCTCGGCTCGCTCACCGCCCGCCTCGGCCACCAGTCGGCGGGCCGTGCGCAGGGCGGAACCGGCGAGGGCCTCCACCCGGGCCGCCTCCCCCGCCTCGCACAGCTGCGGCAGGCTCATGACCGCCTCGGCGAGATCGACCTGACCGACCGCCCGCAGGCGGCGCGCGGTCTCCCCCGCCCATGTCCACATCGGCATCATCGCTCCCCCTGTCACGCCATGTGAGAACAGAACGTAGCAGCGCGGTGACAGGGCTGTCCGGAAAACGCGTGAAACCGGTGTTCTCCGGGCCGCCCTCGGCCGGCCGAGGGGGCGGTCGGGGCCTAGAATCGGGACCAGCCGCACCCCCCGACGGCGGGGTACGTCGGCGTCCGACCACCCGCTGCACAAGGAAGACGTGAACGCCCATGGGATGGCGAGACCGCTTCGGACTCCGCAAGGCCAACCGCAAGGGCAAGGCCCGCTTCGACCGAGCCGCCGAGGACGACGACATCCGGGCCCTCATCGAGTTCGCCGAGAGCCGGGTCGGGGTGGAGTTCTTCGTCGAACCCGAGACCTTCGCCACCCGGACCACCGCCGTGGCGGTGGCCACCGACGGCGAGTGGATCCGCCGCCGGTGCGGCTCCCCCGACGTGATCCGCAAGGTGGCCAACCGTCTGGCGACGCCCGCCTACGACGTCCAGATCGTCGGATACCCGCAGCGGATGCGCGACTGGAGCGCCCGCAACAAGCGCGGACTGTCCATGGACGAGTGAGATCGGGCACGCCGACCTTCCTGCCCTGGTCGGGGCGAAACCCGCGAGCGGGTCATTTTGGGCATTGATGACGACACCTTGCCGCGACTTCCTCGCCGAACGGGTTCCCTAACGGGTGTCTTCCATCGCATACTCGCCTGGGAGGGGGGACTCTGATGAAGCAGGATCTCACGGCCCTGTGTTGCGAGTGCGGCATGATCCGCGAGGTGAGTGACTACCAGAGCGTGGGCGAGGCGCAGTCGGCCTACGGCGTGGCCCGCTGCGTCGTCTGGCGCAAGTGCCGCACGTGCGGCTACCGCACCTACCACGCCTACCTGCGCGCTGACGAGGACCGCGACGAACTGGAGGACGCGCTGCGCCTGGACGGCGCCCTGGCCGCCGAGGCGTTGGAGGAGGAGGTCGAACAGCTGCGGCTGTGCGGGGTGGAGGTCGGCCACGCCCCCGTTCCCGCGATCTGGGACGGACAGTCCGTCGGCATGGTCACGCAGCGGCTGACCGACCAGGCCTACTCGATCGTGCTGGACCCGGAGGCCTCGGTGGTGTCCCGGCTCAAGCTCATCGACATGATGTGGAACGAGCTGCTGGTCGGCGAACACGACGACCGCTGGTACATCCAGGAACCCGAGGACGACTCCCCCGGTTACGCCATCCGCCTCTTCGGCTTCCGGGACCGCCGCTGACCCCGTCGACCCCGCGGGCCTGGCTCACCCGCCGCACGCGGTGGCGGGTGGGCCAGGCCCGCGGACGCCGGTTCAGCCCGACGCCGCGGCCGGTGCGGCCTGCTCCGACAGGCGGCGCAGCGCCGCCCGGGCCACCGCCGGGTCCGTGGTCCCCCAGTAGGGCGGCAGGGAGGCGCGCAGGAACCCCCCGTAGCGCGCGGTGGCCAGTCGCGGGTCGAGCACGGCGATGACCCCCCGGTCGTCGGTGGAGCGCAGCAGCCGTCCCGTGCCCTGGGCGAGCAGCAGGGCCGCGTGGGTGGCGGCCACCGACAGGAAGCCGTTGCCGCCGTGGGCCGCGACCGCGCGCTGGCGGGCCGAGGCCAGCGGGTCGTCGGGACGGGGGAACGGGATCCTGTCGACGATCACCAGTTGCAGCGAGGGACCCGGGACGTCCACCCCCTGCCACAGTGACAGGGTCCCGAACAGGCAGGCTTGTTCCTCCTCGGCGAACCTGCGGACGAGCTGGCCGGTGGAGTCGTCGCCCTGGCACAGGATCGGGTGGTCCAACCGTTCGCGCAGCGCCTCGGTGGCCTGCTGTGCGGCGCGCATGGAGGAGAAGAGTCCGAGGGCGCGGCCGTCGGCGGCCTCGATGAGCTCGGTGATCTCGTCCAGGTAGGGGTCGGCCAGTCCGTCCCGGCCTGGTGGGGGGAGGTGGGTGGCCACGTAGAGGATGCCGCTGCGCCCGTGGTCGAAGGGTGAGCCGACGTCGAGGCCGCGCCAGCGGGGCTCCCCCGCCGCGCGGTGCGGACCGTCGTCGTCGGGGTCGGGCGCCTGGTCGGGGGTGGGATCGGTCCTGCCCGCGACGGCGCGTTCGGCGGCCTCCTCGGTCACCTCGCGGCCCAGCCCCCACTGGCGGGCCAGGGAGGCGAAGGAGCCGCCGAGGGTGAGCGTGGCGGAGGTGAGCACGACCGTGCGGTCGCCGAAGAGCTTCTCGCGCAGCAGTCCGCCCACACCGAGCGGGGCGACGTGGAGGGCGGGCGGACGGGAGGGGCTCCTGGTCAGCCAGACGACCTCGGTGCGGTCGCGCAGGGGAGGCTCGTAGGACTCCAGGACACTGACGGCGGCGTCGTGGACCTCCCCGAGGGCGGCCAGGGCCAGGCGCCGGTCGGAGGCGGTGTCGGGGTCGAACTCCCCGGAGGACGGACCGATGGCGTTGACGCAGGCGGCCGCGGCGTCGCGCACGGCGGCGACGGCGCCGGCGAGTCCGTCGTCGATGTGGTCGAGTCGGCCGTCGGGGGCGTCGGCGAGCATGAGGCCGAGTCCGTCGGCGCACTCGGCGAGACGCTCGCTGACCCCGGGTTCGACGAGGCGTCCGGCGCGCTTGGCGGCGGTGCTCACCGCGCGCTCGGTGAGGCTCTCCGTCGCCACCGAGGTGGCGCGGTCGACCAGCTCGTGCGCCTCGTCGATCATGATGGTGTCGTGTTCGGGCAGGATGTGGTGGCCCTGGGTCATGTCGATGGCGAGCATGGCGTGGTTGGTGACCACGATGTCCACGCCCTGCGCGGCCTCGCGGGCGAACTCGGCGAAGCACTCCTGGCCGAAGGCGCAGACCCGGGCGCCCACGCACTCGTTGCCGCCGACGGAGACCTGGCGCCAGGCGAGGTCGCTGACCCCGGGCACGAGTTCGTCGCGGTCGCCGGTGACGGTCTCCTCGGCCCACTCGTGCAGCCGTGCGACCTGGCGCCCCAGGGAGGAGAGCTGCCGGGGGTCGAAGAGCTCGGCGTCCTCGGCCTCCTCGTCGGCCGTCTGGAGGCGGTTGCGGCACAGGTAGTTGCGTCGCCCCTTCAGCACGGCGAAGGTGGGTTCACGCGGCAGCAGCGGCGCGAGCGCGGCGGCCAGCCGCGGCAGGTCGCGGTCGATGAGCTGGTTCTGGAGCGCGATGGTGGCCGTCGAGATCACGACGGTGGTCTCCTCGGCCATCGCGTGTCTGACGGCGGGCACGAGGTAGGCCAGGGACTTGCCGGTACCGGTTCCGGCCTGGACCACCAGGTGTTCGCGCCGGTCGACCGCCTCTGCGACGGCGTCGGCCATGGTCGTCTGACCCTCGCGACGGCTGCCGCCGAGGGCGCTCACGGCGGCGTCGAGCAGGGTGGGAACGTCGGGGAGATCTGCCACGGATCGACAGTACCCGCCGCGGGGGACAGCCGGGGCGCCGTCCACAGGGCCCGTCGGCCGGATCCGCGGCGGACCCGGCCGACGGTCTCGGTTCACACCAGGGAGGCGATGACCTCGTCCAGCGCGCCCATGGACTCGGCCATGCCCGACTCCATCCCGGAGGCGACCATCCCGTCGCGGTCCTCGACGGACTGGAAGACCGACTGCGCCGTGTAGAGCGTACGGTCCCCGTCGCTTTCCAGGCGGTGCGTCTCCAGCATCACGTGGCCGGGCATGCCCTCGTACTCGAAGGTCCGGACGAAGTACCCGGGCGCGGTGACGTCGTGAACCACGCCGCGGAAGGCGTGTTCCTCGCCGTTCGGCATCCTCTCCACGACGCGCCAGGTCCCTCCCGGCCGGATGTCGGATCGGTCCACACGGGTCTCGGAGTCCTTGAGGCCCCACCACCGCGCGACGAGATCCGGCTCGGTCATCGCCCGGAAGACGACCTCGCGCGGGGCGTCGAAGCCGCGCCTGACCACGATGTCCTGACGACCGGGTTCCACGATGACTTCGAGGTCACTCATGACCGTCCTCTCCTCCTGTGTCACCCTGCATCCGGCGAAGCTCCCGGTCGAGCCGCCCGAAGCGGTCCTCCCACTGGTCGCGGTAGCGCCCGAGCCACTCCGACACCTGTTCCAGGGGAGCGGTCTCGATGCGGCAGGGGCGCCACTGGGCGTCCCTGCCCCTGCTGATCAGCCCCGCCCGTTCCAGCACCTTCAGGTGCCGGGAGACGGCCTGGAGGCTGATCGGGAACGGTTCCGCCAGTTCGTTGACGGTCGCCTCACCCCGGGCGAGCCGGGCCAGCAGGGCCCGACGGGTCGGATCGGCCAGGGCGGCGAACGTGAGGCTCAACGGGTCATCCGCCATCTGCGTATTCAACCTTGCCGTTAATCAACTGATGTGTTGATTATGGGTCGTGGGACCCCCTGGGTCAAGGGGGTGGGGACGCTCAGCGCAGTCCGGCGAACAGACGGCCGATCTCAACCTCGGCGCCCAGCACGGTCGGCAGCAGCTCGGACTCGATCCAGGCGCGTTCCCCGCCGCGCGCGGGCCGCGAGTGCGACCCCAGGTCCTCGGAGAGCGCGGTCAGGGACGTGCGGATACGGCGGACCCGCCGCAGGTCCGGGGAGTCGGCGGGTTCACGGAGGGTGTGCTCGGACAGGAGGGCGTAGCTGTCGCTCAGCACCTGCTCGATCTTGTCGACCGCGGCGGCCCGGACCACCTGGTCCCACTCGGCCGTGGTGAACGGTTCCGCGACGGGCCGCCGAACGGCGGGGGTCGGCGCGGGGACGCGGGCGGCGGGCGTGGATTCACAGTGCTGACAGGGGGTCGGCGACGACGGTTCGGTCCGGCGGAGGAAGGAGGGAAGGGAGATCCGGGTCCACAGACTGCGCATTGCACCCCCGTGTGTGTCGGTTTTGGGGATTTGTCTGTTTGGACGCGGGTGGCGGCGAACCGGTTCCCTCGCACACGAGGCTTCCTGCCCGATCCGGCGTGCTACGGCCGGGCGGCGCGTCGGGGGTCCCGCCGAACCACAGGTGCGGGTCGCGGCGAGCGGCAGCCCGCACCTGGTGGACCTGACGGGACCTCACCCGCGCACGCGGGGGAAAGCCCCGCATCGGGGGTCCGGGGGTCGTCCCCCAGAAGAAACGACGAGACGACCCGGCGAGCGCGGTCACGCGCGAGCAGGGTCGTCTCGGAGTCACATCGGGGGTCCGGGGGTCGCCCCCCGGTAAACACGAAGGACGACCCGGCGAGGCGGCCGAAGGCCCCCGAGCAGGGTCGTCCTGAGTCCGTGGAGCTATGGGGATTCGAACCCCAGACCTCCTCCATGCCATGGAGGCGCGCTACCAACTGCGCCATAGCCCCGTGTGAAGCGACGGAGAAGAGTCTACAGGATGACGTGGGGTGGAATGACCGGCCAGCGGCGGGCGCCCCGTCCCGGCGCCCGCCGCGTGGGGGTCGGCGCTCAGGCGGCCCCGCCCAGGAGGGGGAAGGCCCGGCCGACGGCGAAGCAGGCGGCCACGAGAACCAGTGTGGCCCCCAGGAACACCGCGTCCCAGCGGTCCGCGCGCAGGGCGGCGAGGCGGATCCGCCTGCCGTCGGGGTGCTCGGCCGCGTAGGTGAAGCCCCGGGTCTCCAGGGCCTCCACCGTGGTCCGCGTCCGCTTGGCCGTGTTGAGCATGAGCGGGTAGAACGCGGCCACGAGCGTCGTGGCCGTCCGGACGGCCACCCGCCAGCCCAGGAACCCCTTCGAGACCAGCGGCGCGGCGCGCAACCGGTGCCCGTCGACCACGGTGTGGAACTCCTCCATGAGGACGGGCAGCATCCGGTACCCGTAGCTGACCCCGAAGCTGAGCATGGCGGGCGCGTGCAGGCTCAGCAGGGCGTCGGAGAGCTTCTCCGGGTCGAGCGAGACGAACGCCGCCATGCTGGCCAGGCTCACGGTCGCCAGCTTCAGGGTGAGCTCGGCCAGCGCCAGGACGGTGCTCGTGTCACCGCCGAACAGCCACGCGGCGAACAGGACGTAGAGGCCCTCCAGGACGAAGCCGATGACGAACAGCCCCAGGATCAGCGGACCGACCCTGCTGAGCACGACGGCGACGGCGCACACGACGAACAGTCCGACGAGCACCGTGACGTTGTGCGTGAACCACGGCACCACGGCGAGGATCAGGTACCAGCCGATCACGGCCCGGGGGTCCCTCCCGGCCAGCAGTCCGCCACGGGTGGCGTAGGCGGTCCTGAGCAGTTCGAGCTTGACCCACTCCACCGAGAGCCGGTCGCGTTCCCTACGCACGCTCGCCCACCTCCTCCGCCGGGACCCCGCCCAGCCGGGTCAGCAGCTCCGGCACCGACAGCGGCGGCGGCGCCACGCCCAGAGCCGTTCCCAGACGTGTGACCTCGGGCGCCACGAGCCCCACGGACTCCATGAGCGCGGTGTCCGCGAACAGTCCGGCCGGATCGGTGTCGGCCGCCACCCGCCCCCCGTCGAGCACGAGGACCCTCCCGGCCCACTCGGCGACCAGGTGCATGTCGTGGGTGGCCACGACCGTGCACCGGATGGTGTCGGCGAGCGCGTCCAGCATGGCGATGACCGCGTCGCGACTGGCGGTGTCCAGGCTGGAGGTGGGTTCGTCCAGCAGGAGCAGCGCCGGACTCGTCGCCAGCCCGATGGCCAGCGTCGCCCTGCGCTGCTGGCCTCCGGAGAGCAGGCGGCCGTCGCGCCCGGCGAGACCGGACAGGCCGACCCGGTCGAGGACGGCGGTGACGAGGGAGTCGGTGTCGGCCCGGCCGCGCCCCCCCGGGAACATGGCCACGTCCTCGTGCACACTGTCCTTGAGGAACATCTGCTCGGGGCGCTGGTACAGGTGGCAGACCCGGTCGGCGAGGGCGTTCGGCCGGACCGTCCGGGTGTCGGTGCCGCCGACCCGCACGGTCCCCTCCCGGGGCACCTTCACTCCGGTGAGCAGGCGCAGCAGGGTGGACTTGCCCGCGCCGTTGCCGCCCACGAGAGCGACGCGCTCCCCGTCGCGCAGGGTGAGGTCGAGGCCGTCCAGGACGACGGACAGGTCCCCGTCGACGTCGCGGTAACCGTGCCGGACCCCGACCAGTTCCGCGACCGCCTCCCCCGGGGGTTCCGGGTCCGTCTCGCGGTCGGCGCGGCGGTCGGCCGGGAGCACCTCCCGCCCCCGCAGCCGGTCGGCGGCCTCCGCCACGGTCAGCGGGGGCGGTGCGGCCGGTTCGAGTCCGCGCGCCACCCGCACCACCTGGGGCGCGGGGATTCCGTGGCGCTCCAGCTCCTCGGCCCGGTCCAGGGCGGCGCGGGTCGGCAGGTGCCAGACGGGCGCGCCGTCGGCCATGAGCACCACGGAACGGGCGTGGCGGGCCACGTACTCCGCGTGGTGTTCGATGACGACGACCGTGGTGCCCAGACGCCGGTTGAGGTCTTTGAGGACCTCGTAGATCCGGTTCGCCCGGGCCGGGTCGAGTTCGGCGACCGGTTCGTCGACGACGACCACGCCCGGGCGCAGCGCCATCACGCTGGCCAGCGCGACCAGGTGCTGCTGACCGCCGGACAGTTGCCAGGTGAAGCGGTCCGCCAGGTGGGCGACGCCGAGCAGCTCCATGACCTCGTCGGTGCGTTCGCGGTGGTCGGGCAGGCCGAAGTTGACGGGGCCGAAGGCGACCTCGTCGCGCACGGTGGGCCGCACCAACTGGTTGCCGAAGTCCTGGTAGACGTATCCGACGAGATGGGACAGGGCGGCGACGGACATCTCACGGGTGTCCCGGCCCAGGACCCTGACCCGGCCCCGGAAGGTTCCCGACCAGTAGTGCGGGACCAGTCCGTTGAACGCCTTGCAGAGGGTGGTCTTGCCGGAGCCGTTGCCGCCGACCACCGCGACGAAGTCGCCGCGGTCGATGCGCAGGTCCACGCCGCGCAGGGTGTCGTGGTCGGCGCCCGGGTAGCGGAAGGTGAGGCCCGACACCTCGACCGCGGGCGCGGAGGTGTCGGCGGGGCCCGGCGCGGGGACGGCTTCGGTGGAGGTCATGACCGCCGCTCCCCCGCCTCGCGGTCCTGGGCGGCGCGCCGCCCGCGCGACCGCAGGACGAACCGGACCGAGACGACCAGCCCGACCAGCACGATGAGCGCGGCGGACACGCCGACCCACAGGAAGCGGGCGCCGTAGAGCTCGACGAAGTCGGGCTCCCACACGCCGAAGTTGTCCACGATCTCGTTGGTGAACGCCGCGATCATCGCCACGAAGGAGAGGAAGACCGCGAGCAGGAGGAACGCGCCGGTCCCGCGTTCGGCGAGGCGGAACCGGCGCCGGGGGTCGCGCGGCGCCAGGCCGAGCAGCGGCTCGATCCGCCCGTGCAGCCGGGGGCCCAGCATCATGGCGGGCAGGACGCCGAACAGGACGCCGCTGATGACGAGGGAGACGACGAAGTCGATCCCCTCCAGGACGAGGACCGACTCGGGCAGGCCGGGCACGGAGTCGGCCTCCTCGACGCCCACCCACACCTTGGCGACGTCCACGGTGGCGGACAGCATCTTGTCCACGACGACCGTGACCACGCTGGCCAGGGCGAGCTGCCACCTGCGGCCCGGGTCGCGGACCAGGCACCCGGCGACGTAGAGGGCCAGGAACATCTGGAGGTATCCCTCCAGTTCCCCGATGCCGGAGAAGTCGCCCATGAGGAGATCGGCGAAGACGATCTCGCCGAGGGGCGCCCCCAGGGCCGCGTACAGCGGGTGGAAGAGGGCGACCATGAGCACGGGGACGAAGGTCAGGTAGGACACGCCGAGTTCGACGGGGCCGACCTCGATCTCGGGCAGGACCTCGGTGACGATGTTCGCCAGCCCGAACAGGGTCATCGAGAGCACGAAGACCATGAGTTTCTGTCCGGAGTTGAGTTCCGGCGGGCCGGAGCGCTCCCGCGGGTCGGGGATCGCGGTGGTGCGGGGGGAGTCGGACATGGCGCGCCTTTCAGGTGGTGGAGGGGGTGAGGGGGAGGGGTGCGCCGGCCCACAGGCCGAGGAGGTCGTGCATCTCGTCGATGACGTGCGCGGGCCGCCGCTCCGGGGGGCCGGTGAGCGCGGCGTCGATCTCCGCGTCGTCGGCCGAGCCGCCGCGCACGACCACCGCCGTGCCGACCCCGCCCGCGTGGGCCGCCGCGGTGTCGCGCCAGGGTTTGTCCCCGACGAACCAGCTAGTCGGCGGGGTCCACGCCCAGGGCGGTGACGGCGGCGCGGACGGTCGCGGGGTCGGGTTTGCGGCGGCCGAGTTCGTCGGAGTAGACGTGGGCGCCGATGAGGGGGGCGAGGCCGAAGCGGGCGAGCTCCTCACGCGCCGCCCGGCCGCACACGGTGTTGGAGACGATCGCGACCGGGATCGCGCGGTCGGCGCAGAACTCCAGGACCTCGCGGACGCCGCGGCGCGGGACCGCGTGGCTCTTGGACCGCGCGTACTCCAGGGTGAGCTGGGCCGACTCGGCCAGGAGCAGGGTGCGGGCGGGCTCGGGCAGGTCCCGCCCGACCATGTCGCGCCAGAACTCCCGCGGGGTGATCTCGGGGATCGGCCCCGAGTCCGGACGTGCGGCCTTCCAGGCGCGGTAGCGCTCGCGCCCCTCGCGGACGAGGGCGTCGACGGCGTCGGGGGGGTCGCGTACCCGACCCGGCCGAGCCGTTCGGCGACGCTCTCGGCGAAGGAGCGCCGGGCGTCCGGGGTCGGTGTGGACAGGACGACGACCCCGCCCTGGTCCAGCAGGAGGGCGCCGGGGAGCCGGTCGGATCCGCGCCGCGCGGCGGGGGGCCGACGGACGGGCTCCGGTGAGGAGGCGCCGGACGCGGGGCGGCTGTGCCGGAGGAGGTCCACCAGGCCCTCGGGGGTGTCCAGGACGGCGTCGGCCCGGTCCCGGACGGGGTAGGGCGGGGTGTCGGTGTGGTGGTGGCGGGTGAGGGCCACCGCTCCCACGCCCGCGCGCCGCCCGGCGACCACGTCCCGGTCCTGGGTGTCTCCGACGTACCAGCAGCGTTCGGGAACCGTGCCGAGCGCCCGGGCGGCGAGGCCGATCATCTCCGGGTGGGGTTTGCGGATGCCGACCTCGTCGGAGTAGACCTGCACGTCGAAGTACTCCTCCAGCCCGGCGTCGCGCACGAGGGTCCGGTGGGAGCGGCCGGAGTGGGCGTTGGAGACCATGCCGACGCGCACCCCGAGGTCACGGGCGACGGCGAGGAGGTCGCGGACGCCCGGCCGTACCTCGTGTTCGGACAGCAGCGGGGACATGGCCGCCAGGAGCCCGGCGGCGTCGCCCGCCAGCACCTCCCGTGCCCGCGCGTCCAGGTCGGAGGCGAGGAAGTCGGTCCAGATCGTGCGGTGGTCGAGCTCGGCGGGGGTGCGGCGCCGTCCGGCGGCGTTCTTCCAGTCCTTGAGCGCGGCGAGCCCGGCGTCGAGTGAGTCGCGCAGCGGGCCGACCGCCACGTCGTGTCCGGCGCGGGCCAGGACGCCGTGCAGGTGGCGGGCGACGTCGGCACGGCCGTCGGGGCGTTTGCGGGTCTGGAAGACCACTCCGCCGAAGTCGAGGAGGAGCGCCTCCGGACGGCGGAGCAGGGGCGGGGGAGGGTGGTCCACGAATGTCTCCTGTGGGGCGGGGCCGTGTTCACCAGCGACCGTAGGCACGCGCCACCGACACTGCGGATCCTGTGGGTGACCCGGGGGGAAACGAATCTGGAACGTTCCAGATTCGGATGGGCCGTGCCGCCCCGGACACGACACAATGGCGGGGTGACGACCACAGGCGGAGACGGGCGGGCCCGGCGCGGAGGACGTCCCACGATCGTGGACGTCGCCGCCGCCGCGGGGGTGTCCAAGTCACTGGTGTCCCTGGCGCTGCGCGGGGGCGACGGCGTGAGCGCCGCGACCAGCGCGCGCATCCTGGCGGCCGCGGAACGGCTGGGGTACCGTTCCAACGCCCTCGCCCGGGGCCTGGTCCAGGGACGCACGATGATCCTCGGGGTGCTCCTCACCGACCTGGCGAACCCCTACCACACCGAGGTCGTGGCGGGGGTGGAGGAGTCCGCGGACGCCAGGGGCCTCACCGTCCTCATGGCGCACGGACGACGCGACCGGGCGCGGCTGACCCACCAGCTCGACGCGCTGCTGCAACTGAACGTGGACGGCGTGGTCGTGGTGAGTTCCTGGGTCGAGCCGGACGCCCTGGCCGATGCCGCGCGCCGCGCCCCGGTCGTGATGGTGGGTCGCCCCGAGCGGTTCACCCCGGGGGTGGACACCATCGCCAACGACGACCGCGCGGGGGCGGAGGCGGCGGTCCGGCACCTGGCCGGGCTCGGACACGAGCGGATCGCCCATCTGGCGGGGTCCCGGCGCCCGGCCTCGCGCGCCCGTCAGGAGGGGTACCGGGAGGCCATGGCCTCCCTCGGCCTGGAGGGGCGCGTGGCGGTCCGGGAGGTCGGCGACGACCCGTGTGGACGGGAGGGCGCGGCCGAGGCCCTGCTGGCCGCCCGCCCGACGGGGGTCTTCGCCGTCAACGACCTGGCCGCGCTCGCGGTCCTGGACCAAGCCCACGCGGAGGGGATCGCCGTCCCGGATGAGCTGTCGGTCGTGGGGTACGACAACACCTCCCTCGCCGACACCGTGCGGCCGCGCCTGACCAGTGTGGACCAGCCTCGCCTGGTGATGGGGGGTCTGGCGGTGGAGATGGTGGTGGAGCGGCTGTCGGGGCGGAGCGAGGACCGGCACGAGGTCCTCACGCCGAGCCTGGTGATCCGGGCCTCGACCGCTCGTCCCGCCACGAAGGGGTGAGCCCGACCGGTCCCCCGGACCCTACGCGGGCGGCGCCGCGAGGCGCGACGGCCGAAGGGCCGGGCGGCGCGTCGGGGGTCCCGCCGAACCACAGGTGCGGGTCGCGGCGAGCGGCAGCCCGCACCTGGTGGACCTGACGGGACCTCACCCGCGCACGCGGGGGAAAGCCCCGCATCGGGGCTTGAGTTCTAGTAGTCGTTGCAACACCCCACGTCCCTAGGGGTGCGATGGACGACTTCGAGATCCGCAAGAGCCGGAAACCACAGGGGCGCAGGAAACTCCTGGCCGAGCGTTTGGCTAAGCTCCTGGCCGTGACCAGTTGATCAGCCTGTGTTGCGACGACCCCTCGAATTCACCGGGGTCCGGGGCTCACCCTCAGAAGAAACGACGAGACGACCCGGCGAGCGCGGTCACGCGCGAGCAGGGTCGTCTCGGAGTCACATCGGGGGTCCGGGGGTCGCCCCCCGGTAAACACGAAGGACGACCCGGCGAGGCGGCCGAAGGCCCCCGAGCAGGGTCG
The DNA here is from genome assembly GCF_003386285.1 of Nocardiopsis sp. FIRDI 009. Lineage (GTDB taxonomy): Bacteria > Actinomycetota > Actinomycetes > Streptosporangiales > Streptosporangiaceae > Nocardiopsis. The sequence continues at coordinate 72,234 of NZ_QPNC01000021.1, read as the reverse complement.
TCCTGAGTCCGTGGAGCTATGGGGATTCGAACCCCAGACCTCCTCCATGCCATGGAGGCGCGCTACCAACTGCGCCATAGCCCCTGGTGTGCCGGGCGGTTCCCCCGCTCGGCGTTGGCAATACTCTACCGGAGTCCGGGAGTGGGTCGTGCCATCGGCCTCCCCGGTGGATGGTGAGGACTCGCGGTCGGGGCCGAATACCCTGGAGTGGTGCCCGAATCAAAGCTTGAAATCCAGATGCTCCACGACCGCCTGTTGGTGAGAGCGGTCCCGGACAAGAGCGAGCGGCGTAGCAGCGCCGGTCTGGTCATCCCGGACACGGTGAAGCTGGCGACGAGGCTCGCCTGGGGTGAGGTCTGCGGCGCCGGAACGGGCGCCCGCCACGTCAAGACCGGCGATCGCGTGCTGTTCGACCCCGAGGACCAGGGTGAGGTCGAACTGAACGGCGAGCGCTACGTCATCCTGCGCGAACGCGACGTGCACGCCGTCGCCAACGAGTCCCCCGAACGGGGAACCGGCCTCTACCTCTGACCCGTGTTCCGTCGCCCGCCGTGCTCTCCCGCGCGGTGGGCTTCGCTGTCCGGTTCGGTTCGGCGGTTCGGCGGACACCGCCTTCACCGGGGACGGCGGGCGCATGTCGAGCACGTCGGAGGCGGGCGCCCCGGCGGCCCGGTCTTCGTGCCGTGGGCCGACGGCCCCTCGCGGGGGCCGGGCGCCCCCGCGAGGGCGGTTCACCCCTTGACCGCTCCCGAGGTCAGCCCCGCCACGATCCGGCGTTGCAGGACGAGGGCGAAGACGATGAGCGGGATCGAGACCAGGACCGAGGCCGCCATGATCTGCCCGATCGGGTTCTCGTAGCCGACCCGCTCGAAGGTGCCCACGAACACCGGGACGGTCTGCACGTTGAGGTCGTTGGGGGCGAAGGAGAAGGCCAGCAGGAACTCGTTGGTGGCGTAGACGAAGGTGAGGATGGCAGCGGCCCCGACCCCCGGCGCGGCCAGCGGGGCGACCACCCTCAGGAAGGTCTGGAAGGGGGTCGCCCCGTCGACCTTCGCCGACTCCTCGATCTCCCGTGGGATACCGGAGAAGAACGTGGTGAGGATGAAGATGGACAGGGGCAGGGTCAGCGCCACGTACGGGATCACCATGCCCGCGTAACTGTTGAGCAGGTTGATCCCGGTCCAGTCGTTGAGTTCCAGGTACATCTGGTACAGCGGGTTGACCAGCGCGACCGGTGGGAACAGGGTGGCGACCAGCGTCGCGGCCAGGATCAGGAACTTGCCCGCCAACGGCAGCCGGGCCAGCGCGTAGCCCGCCAGGGAGGCCACCGGCACGCAGATCGCCGTGGTGACCGCCGCGACGATCAGGGAGTTGCGCAACGCGAAGTGGAAGCCCTGGTCGATGACCTGCTGGTAGTTGTCCAGATTGAACGGACCCCGGAGGATGTTCGGGTCTGTCAGCGCCACCGACCCCGTGCGCAGGCTGGTCATGGCCATCCACAGGAACGGGAACAGGCACCAGCCCAGCACGAGGAGCAGGCCGAGCAGTCTGAGCGCGTGGCCCGCCAGCGGGGGCGTCCCCCGGCGGCGGGCGCGCCCCGACCGGACCGGGGCCGCCGTGTCGACCGTCATCGCCTCTCCTTCCCCGCCGCGTCACCGACCATGTGGCGGCCCATCCGGCTGATGAAGGCCAGTCCGACGAGCATGACGACGACGAACGTGACCGTGGACAGAGCGTTGGCGTAGCCCAGTCGCGGGTCGGCGACCAGGTACCGCTGGGCGTACACCGACAGGGTGGCGACCGAGTTGGAGTACCCCGCGAACACGTACGCGAAGTCGAACATGCGCAGCGCGTCCACCGTGCGGAACAGCAGCGCGACCACGATCGCCGGGCGCAGCAGCGGCAGGGTGACGTGCACGAACCGCTGAACCGCGTTCGCCCCGTCCACCTTGGCCGCCTCGTAGTAGTCCCTCGGGATGGTCTGGAGTCCGGCCAGGAGCAGAAGCGCCACGAACGGCGCCGTCTTCCACACGTCGGCGCTGATGATGCCGACCATGGTCCACGCCGGGTCCCGCAGCCAGTTGACGTCGGTGCCCAGCACCGCGTTCACGAAGCCCGGGTTGCGGTCGAACATGTACCGCCACACCTGGGCCGCGACCGCGGTGGGGATCACCCAGGGCACCAGGATGACCGCCCTGGTCAGCCCCCGGCCGACGAATGCCTGGTGCATGATCAGCGCGAAGGCCATCCCGATGACGAACTCCAGCGCCACCGACGCGACGGTGAACACCAGCGTGTTGCCGACGGCGTTGAGGAAACCGGAGTCGCCCAGCACGCGGACGTAGTTGTCGACGCCGACCGGCTCACGCCGGAAGCCGCGGATCTCGTACAGGCTCATCCCGACCGCGTAGAAGACCGGGAAGAGCGCGATCACGGCCATGAAGGCGAACGACGGGGCGAGGAACACCCGCCCCATCGCCCGTTCGCCCAGGCCCTGGCGGGTACGGACGCTCGGGGTCGTGGTCATGGTCCTACTCGTGTTCGAGGGCGGCCTGGGCCCCCTGGTCGACGGCTTCCAGCGCCTCGGCGGGGTCGCCCTGGCCGAGGTAGGCCGGGTGCAGGTGGTCCTGGATGGTCAGCGACAGGGCGTTGTAGCCGGGCACCGGGGGCCGGGCCCGCGCCTGGGAGAGGATGTCACCCAGGAGCTCGAAGTTGGGGTCGTCGACCTCCTCGTAGGCGCTGAGCAGGGTCGGGGGCAGGCTGTTGTCGGCCAGGATCGCCTGCGCCCCGGGGTCGGTGGCGGCCCAGACGACGAACTCGCGGGCGAGTTCGGGGTTGTCGCTCAGGGTGCTGACCGCGTTGTTGAGTCCGCCGAGCGCGCTGACGGTGCCCTCACCGGTGAAGGTGGGCAGCGGAGCGACCGCGAAGTTCCCGGCGACCGCGCTCTCCTCGCCGTCCTCGCCCTCCAGGAGCGGGATGGCGTAGGGCCAGTTGCGCATGTAGACGGCCTCGCCCGCCTGGAAGAGGGCCCGGGCGTCGTCCTCGACCATGGAGTCGAAGCCCTCCGCGTAGAAGCCGGTCTCGTAGGCCTCGGTCATGAACTCCAGGGCGGTCTCGGCGGCGTCGCCCTCCAGGAAGGTGCTGTTCTCCTGGGACGCGTCGAACAGCTCGCCGCCCGCGGACCAGTACAGCTCCAGGAAGTTGACGACGAAGCCCTCGTACTGGTCGCCCTGGCCGACGTAGGCGGAGATGCCCGCCTTCTCGGCCGCGGCGGTTCCGGTGTCGTAGAGCTCCTGCCAGGTGGTGGGCGGCTCGTCGACGAGGTCGGTGCGGTAGTAGAGGAACGCGCCGTTGGAGGAGTAGGGCAGCGCGTACAGCTCCTCCTGCCACTGGGCGCTGTCGAGGGCACCCGCCAGGCTGGCGCCCTCGACCTCCGGGCGCAGGTCCTCCAGGCTCTCGATGTAGCCGAACTCGGCGAACTCACCGGTCCAGATCACGTCCAGGCCGAGGACGTCGAACTCGCCCGCCTGGCTCTGGAGGTCCTGGAACATGGCCTGGCGCTGCTCGTCGGCGGTGGGCGCCAGGAAGAAGACGTCGACCTGGCGGTCCGGGTTCTCCTCGTTCCACAGGCGCACGACCTCCTCGTGGATCCGCCGATCGGCCCCGGTGACCGCCCAGACGATCTGGGGGTCGTCGGCCAGTCCGGCGGTCCCTCCCTCGGGGCCCGCCCCGCCCTCGCCCGGTGGTTCTCCGCAGGCCGTGGCCAGGGTCAGGACCAGTGCGCCGAGCCCGGCGGCGCATCCGCGGGCCACCGGCCTCCGGCGCCGTGCAACAACGGACATAGCACTCTCCTTTCGCGCCGGCCCGGGGCCGGACGCGCGGTGTCGAGCCTGTCGTGGTTCGCCCCCCGAGGTGTGTGAAAACGATGCCACCGAGAATGTGATGAAGTCAACAGTGCCCCTCGCCCACTTGTGGACGATTCCTCGCATCATCGGCGGATCGTGAACACGAAGCCATGAAAACGTTGCCATGACCCAGGCCACACTCCTACCGTGGTCGCATGGTGAACAGACCAGCGAGCATGCGCGACGTCGCCCGGCACGCGGGCGTGTCCCCGTCAACGGTCTCGCGTGTGCTGCGGGACGCGCCGGGGGTCTCCCCGCACGTGCGCCAACGCGTCCAGGACGCGGCCGACGAACTGTGCTACGTGGTCTCCCGCAACGCCTCGGGACTGGTGACGGGGCGCACCGGCCGGGTGGCCGTGGTCGCGCCCACCCTCCGTCCCTGGTTCTTCGGCGGGGTCCTGGCCGGTCTCGGCGACGCGCTGCGCGCCGCCGACCTCGACATGCTCGTCTACCAGGTCGGGGAGGTCCGGTCCCGGCGGGGCTGGACGCGCGCGCTGCCCCTGCGCCGCAACGCGGACGCGGTGGTCACGGTCGCCATGGACCTGTCCGAGGAGGAGTGCCGACGGCTGGACGACGTCGGCGTGCCCGCCGTCCTGACCGGGCAACGGGTTCCGGGGCGGGCCAGCGTGTTCATCGACGACCGGGAGGCCGCCGCCGGGGCCACCCGCCACCTGCTCAACCTGGGGCACACCCGGATCGCCTACATCGGTTCCCGGACCCCGGAGTGGTTCAGCGGCAGTGCCCGGGACCGTCTGGCGGGCCACGAGGCCGCCATGGCCGACGCCGGGCTGGACCCGTGGATCCTGGTCCGGTCCCCGGACCAGGAGGGCGGAGAGCTGGCCATGGGAGAGCTGCTGTCGGCCGCGGACCCGCCCACCGCCGTCCTCGCCGAGTTCGACGGCATCGCGATGGGCGCCCACCGGACGCTGCGCCGGTCGGGCGTGCCGGTGCCGGGGGCCATCTCGCTCATGGGCTTCGACAACCACGACGCGGCCTCGGTCCTGGACCTGACCACGGTCGACCAGTGCCCCTACGAGACGGGGCTGGCCGCGGGGCGGCTCACGGTGGACGTCCTGGCGGGCACGGCCCGGCCCGACACCCACGTCGAGCGGCCCACCCAGATCATCCTGCGACACTCCACCGCGGCCCCCAGGGGGACGCGCGGCCTGTCCTGACGCACACCCGACCACAGGGAGAACTCATGCAGCAGTGGTGGCGCGACGCGGTCCTCTACCAGATCTACCCGCGCAGCTTCGCCGACTCCGACGGTGACGGTGTGGGCGACCTCCCGGGGATCACGGCCCGCCTGGAGCACGTCCGCGATCTGGGGGCCGACGGGGTCTGGCTGACCCCGTTCCACCCCACTCCGTGGGCGGACGGCGGCTACGACGTCGCCGACTTCCGGGACGTGGACCCGCTGTTGGGGAGTCTGGACGACTTCGACGCGCTGGTGCGGACAGCCCACGGGCTCGATCTTCGCGTGGTGATCGATCTCGTGCCCAACCACACCTCGGAGGCGCACCCGTGGTTCCAGGCGGCCCTGGCGGCCGGTCCCGGTTCGCCCGAGCGCGACCGGTACGTCTTCCGGGACGGCCGGGGGCCGAACGGGGACCTGCCGCCGTCCAACTGGCGGTCGACCTTCGGCGGCCCGGCCTGGACCCGGGTGCCCGACGGGCAGTGGTACCTGCACTTCTTCGCCCCCGAACAGCCCGACCTGAACTGGGACGACCCCCGGGTGCGCGAGGAGTTCCGCGGCATCCTGCGGTTCTGGAGCCGCCGCGGGGTGGACGGGTTCCGGATCGACGTCGCCTACGGGCTGGTCAAGGACCTGACCGAGCCGCTGCGCGACCTGGTCCTGGTGGACGGCGGCCGGTACGAGGACATCGCGGCCAACCCGGACCACCCGCTCATGGACCGTCCCGGGGTCCACGACGTGTACCGGGACTGGCGCCGGGTGCTGGCGGAGTTCGACCCGCCCCCCACCACGGTCGGCGAGGTGTGGCTGCCCGCCGACCGCCGGATCCGCTACACCCGCCCCGACGAGCTGGACCAGACCTTCAACTTCGACTTCCTGCTCACCCCCTGGGACGCCGACGCCTACCGGCGCGTGATCGACGCCTCCATCGCCGACGCCGCGCGGACGGGCACGGTGGCCACGTGGGTGACCAACAACCACGACCTGGTGCGCCGGGTGTCGGTCCTGGGCCTGCCCCCGGGCACCGACCTGCGGTCCTGGCTGCTCGCCGACGGCCGCGATCCCGCCCCGGACCTCGACCTGGGCACGCGCCGCGCCCGGGCACTGGCCCTGCTGGCGCTGGCCCTGCCCGGCTCGGCCTACCTCTACCAGGGCGAGGAGCTGGGACTGCCCGAGGTCGCCGACCTTCCCCCCGAGGCGTTGGAGGACCCGCGCTGGCTGCGCAGCGGACGCACCGACAAGGGGAGGGACGGCTCACGGGTCCCGCTGCCGTGGACGGTGGACGGCTCCTCCCACGGCTTCGGTGCCGACGGTTCCTGGCTGCCCCAGCCCGAGGGGTGGGGTCGCTGGTCGGTCGAGGTGCAGACGGGGGATCCGGACTCGACGCTGAACCTGTACCGGCGGGCGCTCGCCGCACGGCGGGGGTTCTCCGCCGACGAGTCCCTGGTCTGGGACGCGGAGCTGAACCGCGGGCCGGTGCTGGCGTTCTGGCGCGGTCCGGAGGTCCTGGTCCTGGTCAACACCGGCGCCGACGCGGTGGGGCTGCCGCCGGGCGAGGTCCTAGTGGCCAGCGCCGACCCGAACGGGGCGCTGCCGGGCGACACCGCCGTGTGGCTGCGTCGTCCGCGTGCGTGAGGGAGGGTCGGACGACCGTCTCCCCGCCGACGCCCGGCGTCAGCCCCCGCCCGGGGCGCGCACGGGCGGGGAGGCGGCGCCCCACGCCACCACGCGGAGCAGCCTGAGTCCCGCCCCGGCCGTCAGTCCAGTTCGCCGACGTGGAGGACGACGACCCAGTCGTCGGTGAGCAGGAGGTAGTCCACCCACAGGAAGTCGTACTCGCAGCACCCGCCCGCCGAACCGGTCAGCGCGTGAGCGCGCCGCACCTCACCGAGGCCCGCCTCCAGCTCCAGGGCGAGTTCTTCGACGTGCCACCGCATGCGCTCACGCGGCGCCCTGGGCATCGACGTCCCGCCCCCACGCCGCACGATGTCCCCGAACAGCGCCTCGTACCACTCCCCGCGCAGCTTCCGCGCCTTGTGGAGTCGCACCTCGAAGGGCAGCCCCCGGTACACCCGCCGTGCCAGGTCCTCCGCGTCCGCCCCGTCCGTACGCAGCCGGGCGCGCGGGATCACGCCGGTGAGGTCCACGCTGAGACCGGTGGCGGTGCCGCGCCCCTCCCAGACACCCTCGATCCTGTCGGCGTGCCGTCGGACGCGCTCCCCGACCTCGTCCGCGTGCGTCCGCCGCGCCCCGCCCGTCCCGGCTCTCCCGTCGACTCCCACACCCGGATCGACGGTCACCGCGGCTCCCCGGTTCCGTGCATCGGGGGTCTGGGGGTCACCCCCAGAAGAGACGACGAGACGACCCGGCGAGCGCGATCACGCGCGAGCAGAGTCGTCTCGGAGGCGAGTTGGACCTTGGGCGACCCCAGTACAAACCACGGGGCACAGCCCCGCGTTGTCAGGGTATGGCCCATCCACCCCACCGATCAGCGCGACCCGGGCCACAGGGGGGTACCTCGGGGGGTTCGGGGGGTCGCCCCCGGTAAACACGAAGGACGACCCGGCGAGGCGGCCGAAGGCCCCCGAGCAGGGTCGTCCTGAGTCCGTGGAGCTATGGGGATTCGAACCCCAGACCTCCTCCATGCCATGGAGGCGCGCTACCAACTGCGCCATAGCCCCGTGTGGGAGTCGTGCGGGTGCGTGACCCGCCGACTCCCAGAACTGTAGCGGAATCCGACGCGAACGTCGAAACGGAATCCCGGTCAGGTGTCGTCGCTGAGCACGACGGGCTCCGGCAGGCTATCACCGTACTAGTGGTACCCATGAGGATAGGGGGACACCATGACCACGTTGAGCCCAACCCTTGACCAGCACCTCACCGGCCGCGAGTACCTACGTGTCTCCGTAGACAGATCCGGCCACGAAAAGTCCAACGCCCAACAGGCACGACGAGAACGTGCGCGCCGCCGCTGGGCATGGCATCACCATCTCCGACGCCCCGTACTCCGACATCGGCAGCGCCAGTAGGTATGCCCGTCGCCCGCGCGGCGACTACGCCCAGTTGATACAGGACCTGGAATCCGGCCGGTTCGGCGCACGGGTGTTGGTGCTCTGGGAAGGGTCGCGCGGCTCCCGCCGATCCCTGGAGTGGTACACCCTGATCGAACTCTGCCGCGAAGCCGGAGTACGGATCTTCATCACCAGCCACGATCGCGTGTACAACCCTGCGAACTGGCGGGACAGGAAGGCACTCCGCGACGACGCGTCGGCTTCGGAGGCATCCTCAGACGAGACAAGCGCCCGCGTCTCGCGGGACATGTCAGACATCGCCCGTAAAGGGCACCCCCACGGGCAGGCACCGATCGGGTTGCGAGCCGTCCACGACACCCGTACCGGGAAGCTCGTCACATGGGAGGAAGACCCGAAGTACGCACCCCTGATCCGCGAGCTGTTCGACATGGTCCGGCGAGGGGTGAGCATCCGGGGTGCCACCATGCAGATGAACGCAGACGGTTGGCGGAACCGGTCCGGGAACCCGTTCACAGACCAGCACGTGCGAAGTCTGTTGAAAAAGCCCGCGTACGCGGGCTTCCGCAGCCACCACGGCACGATGTACCCCGCCACGTGGGAGCCGATCGTGGACACTGAGACGTTCTGGGCGGTGCAGTCTCGGCTGTCGGGCACCCGGAAGGGTGCCCGACCGGGGCGTGCCGGTCACCCGTTCACGATGACCCTCAGGTGTGGCGTGTGCGTTGGTCCGCTGTCCAGCTTCAACCCGACCCGCCCCACACCCGATGGCCCCCGGTACAGGTGCCACCGGAAGGGGTGCGTGCGGGTCGCCCAGGCCCCCGTCGACGAATTCGTCACAGAATTGATTGTCGGGTACCTGTCTCGCGCGGACGTGTACGAGGATCTGTCCCGCCGGTGGTCGGGGGCTTCGGGTGAACTGTCCGATGTTCGTGGACAGTTGGCCGAGCGGCGCGCAAACTTGGCGGAATTGGAGGGGGCCGAGCCAGCGACGTTGGCGGAGGCGCGCGTGATAGCGAGGTCGATCGAGACCAACGAGTCGGAGATCTCCGACTTGGAGAAGCTGGAGCGTGAGTTGTCGACACCGCCCGACCTGCTGGCGCTGATCGAGCCGGGCGGTGACGTGCGCGGCCGGTGGGAGGCTACACCGCTGGAGGTGAAGCGCAGGGTGGCGAGGCTATTGCTCGTGCCCGGGGTCCTGGGTGAGGTGCGTATCCGTAAGGCCGCGCACCGTCTGGAGCCCGCCACGGATCGGCTGGTGATCCGAAGGGATTAACGTCGACCCCCCGAGTTCCTGGAGAACAATATCGCCTACGACCTCAATAAACTGCACGAAACCCCCGCAGTCGCAGAGGCTGCGGGGGTTTCGTGCGTGTGACACCGGACGAGGCGACCTTCATCAAGGCTGCGTGAATCTCCTCAGCGCCTCGTGAGTCTCCACACGCGTAGGGAGATAGGGATTCCCGAGCCACGGCATGACGTCTTCAACACCCCACAGCCACCCGCAACCCCCGGCTCCTCACCACCCGACCCGCCGGGATACCGGGGAGCCTCGGCCGGGACCCCACCGGCACCACCGGGGGGTAGGGGGCGGCGGTAGGTGACAGCCAGCGACCCCGCGCCACCCTATTTCCCCCCTCCCCTCAGCGTTTTGAGCCCCCGACAAACATTGGTACAAACATCCTCCGGTTAGCTACCACAGGTAGAGCCCCCAGCCGTGAGGGGTCGGCCGGGGGCTGGCGAGGCAACCTCAGGACAGGGACTCGATCAGGTCCTCCTGGGCTGAGCGCAACCGCTCAAGTTGTTCTGGGCCGTGACGTTCCTCGATGTCCGGACGCAAGAGTCGATAGGAGGCCCACAACATGCAGGCTCGCCCCTCTGGAGAGAAGAGATCGTCGTGGAAACGACGTTGGACCTCATCGGCCAACTCCGGCACGAAAAAGGAACAGGCCCACAATGTCGCAGGATCGGCTCCCCTGGGTAGCCTGCCCCAGCACTCCCAGTCCAGGATGCACAGGCGGGGTGCGGTGAGGTTGCCCCAGTGCAGGTCACCGTGCCCAACAACCCAATCCCAGGTGCGGGTTTCCAGTTCCAACCCCGCATGTTTCTTCAGGTCCCTCACGATCGGCCCCGGGGGAAGGGAGACGCGCCTAGTCGTGGTGTCGGACAGATTCACCAACGCCTGCGTCAGATCCTCCCACCACTTCTCATTCACGTCGGGAACGTGGGTCGGTGTGGATCGGGGACAGGCGACCGGATCCTCGGCCAGGGTCATCTCCTCAGCCCGGAAGATGACACCCGCATGTGCCCAGTGGCATGCCTGGATGAACTCAGATCGGGGGACACCCTGGATACCGAGTGACTCCTCCAGCCCACTCAGCTCACGAGAGAAGATACTCCCAGGCTGATACCAGTTCAGACGAACCCAGGTTCGCTCCTGAGTCGGCATGCCGATGGATGGGTTGCTATTACCCGGGGTCTGTCCTTCGCGTATCAGACGCACGCCGAGGCGACATTCCGCCTCGTTGAGGATCTGATCCCGAGAGATCCCCACGCCTTGCAAGGTTCGTGCGCTCCATGCGGTTTCGATGGTGTGGGACACCACGGTTGCCCCCTCAGTAGCTAGGGTTACCGATATCGCAGGTGCAGTCGCTCATCTCTTTGTTGCAGTCTCCGCACACTTCACCGGACATGTTGACTCCTTCGTAGTAGAACTCATCATGGTCAGGGCAGAACCTGCCCGTTTTGTACATCAACTCACTTACAGGTGTCTCAGGTGTCCATTCTCAACGTCCCTCCTGGATGATAGATGTACTCATTCTGGTTCGTGAGGCGGACGCGAGAACAGCGTTCGCCTCGCTGTGGCACATCCCGTACTGGCGAGTGAGAACCCAATAACAGGTGTGCCAGGTTCCGGTGGTGTCGCCCACGGACCACCAGCCGTTGCCCAGATAAGAGACCACGGGGTCACCGGTCGGCACCGTCGACTCCCCAACGTCGGATGTCCACGGGGAGCTTGGTGTCGACGGGGAACGCATACCAGGTGGTTCCGAGTCGGATGTGGACGCTACCGCCGTAGGGTGGGTTGGCGTCGGTTACGGCGCGGATCTCGTCATTGGGCATCAACACGATGTCTCGGCGCTTCAATTGGTCGGCGCGTCGGGGTTCCCACTGGGGCATGCGGTCACCTCCGGTGTTGGGTGGCGTGCAGGCGGGACCCGAGAGTCTCGGCGGTGTCGGCGCGGATGATGTCGTCGGTGTCGCCAGTCTCGGGGTTGGTGTGGCGGGCGACGTACCCGTCTTCGGCGGCCGAGATCGTCCACGCGGGATGGAGTCGTCGGAGGGCCGTGAGGGCGGCGGGGGTGGTGCTCTGGCGCTCTTTCATGGGACCAAGGTCACACCACTACTACGGCCTGTCTCTACTGGGTGACGGATGCGCGCAAACAGCGCTACCGTCCCTGCATGGAGAGCAAAGTCTTTTGCGCATCCCTGACGCGGGCACGCAAAAATATGGGGCTGTCCAAGTCCCAGCTAGCCTCCCGCGTCAGCCGCTCCCCGTCCACCGTGACCAGGTGGGAACGGGGCGACTACCTCCCCGACCGTGACGATGCCGAAGAGCTGGACCGGGTGCTCAGGTGTGGTGGTGAACTGCTCAGGGACTGGCAGATTGACATGACTGGGGAGGTGGTCGCCCCGTGGAAACAGCGCATCCCCGACCTTGAACGCAACTCGGTGGCGATCCACCTGGTCTACCCGTACGGCATCCCTGGCCTGGTGCACGCGAGGGCATACGCGGAACTGTTGCTGAGGGAAGGGCAGTACCCGGGATCTGACGATGTGATCCGCGCCGAAGCCAAGGCACGTGCCGGGCGTTACGATGCGCTCGCCGCTAACGGTGCGCCCTGGGTGACGGCAGTGTTCCCAGCATCGTGCCTGTCCCGTCTGCCCCCACCGGTCAGGAGGACACAGGCTCGGCGATTGGTTGACCTGGTCGAGGGTGGCCGCCTGACCGTGAACCTGTTGGGTGAGGACGCGATTCTCGACATGGTCGCTCCGTTGATGAGTTTCCACCTCACGGACGGAACCCGGGTTCTGGCCAGCGAACACAACTGGGACGTTGTGACGCACGGCAAACCAAGACAGATAGAGGTCCTGACAGCCCGTATCCAGCGGGCGACTCAGGTTGCCCTGTCCGCAGGACAGTCAATCGAGATGGTGAAGGAGATGGCGACGTGAACGACTGGCACAAGTCCAGTTACAGCCCCAGCACATCAACGTGCGTCGAGGTCCGTGAGCATGAGTCCGGGGCGGACGTCCGTGACACTGAGAACCGCGAGGCAGGACACCTGCCGTTCCCCTCGGGGGAGTGGGTGGCTCTCCTAGCGGGGGTGAACACGGACCGGTAGCGCACGATCGTGAACATGATGAACCCCCGGCCACCTTAGGCCGGGGGTTCGTGCTGTGTTCTAGGACTGGTCGGTCATGGCGGCTACCGCCCGGAGAGCGCCGCTCACGGTGCCCTGGACATCGCGGTTGAGTTCGGTGTCCCGCACGTCGTAGAGCCGGTCGAACAGTTCGTGCACCGCGCCGTCTGTGTCGGCGGTGCCGAGCCGGACCGTCGCGGTCCACGTCTGGCGGGTGCTCCCGTCATAGGTGAGCGTGACCGTGGGCGCGTCGCTGCGCTGGGTGTCGATGACCAGGTTCAGGTCCTCGGCCACGTCTTGTAGGTCGATGGTGGTCATGGTGCCCGCCTCCCGGAGTCGCAGGCTCCGGGAGGCGGCTTACCTCAGGTCAGGGCGTCTCCGGAGCCTGATCTTCCGTTGGAGCTGGGTCCAACTTGGAAGATATGTGTAGGCTCGAGGCGTTGTGCTCCATGAGCCGCCATCCGTCCCGTCTGCGCTGGAGGACCGACCAGCAGCAGTTGCTGAGCGGGCCGAGCACCTCCCGCTGTTCGTCGGGGATCCCCAGCATCCTGGAGATCCCCACCCGGACGGCGGCTCCGTGGCTGACCACGACCAGCAGCCCTCCGGACGGAGTCCGCTCCAGCGCGCGGTCCACCGCCGCCGTCATCCGGTCCCCGACCTCGGAGATGTCCTCCCCGTCGGGGATGTCCATCACGGCGTGCTGGGCGGGCCAGCGCGCGGACAGCTCCGCCCCGGTCAGCCCCTCCCAGGACCCGCCGAAGCGTTCACGCAGCCGCTTGTCGTACTCGACCGGGACCCCGGACGCACGGCTGAGGTACCCGGCGGTGTCGGCGGCCCTCCGCAGGTCGGAGGCGACGATGACGTCGGGTTCCAGGGTCGCGAGCACGCGGCCCGCCCGTTCGGCCTGGGCGTGGCCGAGCCGGTCGAGTCCGATGTCGGTCTGCCCCTGGAAACGGTTCTCGACGTTCCAGGCCGTGCGTCCGTGCCGCCAGAACAGCACGCGGGGGGTGGTGTCGCTCACGTGTGGTGTCTCTTCCCGTTCGGCGGCTACTGCTCGTCCAGCGGGGTGCGCTCGGCTCCGCGCGCGTTCTCGGGAAGGCCGATCTCGGGGCAGTCCTTCCACAGGCGTTCGAGGCCGTAGTACCCGCGCTCCTCCTCGTGCTGGATGTGCACGACGATGTCCGCGTAGTCCAGCAGCACCCAGCGGCCGTCCCGCTCGCCCTCACGCCGCACCGGCTTGGCTCCGGCCTTGAGGCGGAGCTGGTCCTCGACCTCGTCGACGATCGCGCGGACCTGCCGGTCGTTGGGCGCCGAGCACAGCACGAAGGCGTCGGTGATGACGAGCTGGTCGCTGACGTCGTAGGCGATGATCTCCTGCGCGAGCTTGTCGGAGGCGGCCTCTGCGGCGACCCTGACCAGCTCCAGCGCCCTGTCGGTGGCTGTCACGTTGTGCTTGCTGCCTTTCAGCTCTCTCGGTAGAGCCCGGTCTTGTTGATGTAGCGGACGATGCCGTCGGGGACCAGGTACCAGATGGGTTCGCCCTTGCGGACCCGCTCCCGGCACTCGGTCGAGGAGATGGCCAGCGCGGGGACCTCCACCAGCGAGACCTTGCCCTCGGGCAGCCCGGAGTCACTGAGGTGGTGCCCGGGACGGTTACAGCCTACGAAATGCGCGAGCTCGAAGAGTTCGTCGACGTTGTGCCAGCTCAGAATGGCGCCGAGCGCGTCGGCCCCGGTGATGAAGTACAGCTCGACGTCGGAGCCGTAGGAGGCGCGCATCTCGCGCAGGGTGTCCAGGGTGTAGGTGGGTCCGGCGCGGTCGATCTCGATGCGATCGACCCGGAACTGGGGGTTCTCCGCGGTGGCGATCACCGTCATGAGGTAGCGGTCCTCGGAGGGGGTGACGCTGTCGGGGTCCTTCTGCCAGGGCTGGCCCGTGGGGACGAACACGACCTCGTCGAGGTCGAAGAGGTGGGCCACCTCACTGGCGGCGACGAGGTGCCCGTGGTGGATGGGGTCGAAGGTGCCACCCATGATGCCGACCTTGGTGGGGGTGGCTCCGGCCCGGGTGGACGCGCCGGTCGCTTCGTTGGCCACTGTGCGCTCCGTTTCGCCGTGGTCGTGGTCGTTGCCGGGATCGGCCAACCGAGAGTAGCCGACGGAGTGCACCACCGTCGGCGGTTGCTCCCGGTATATCCCTGGAACTGGGTCAACGAGCGGCGGTGCGGGTTCCTTCCCCTCCGTTCCCGAAGGATCGGTGAATCGCGTCATATCTCGATTGCCCGAAACCGTGGCCAACCGTCATCGCGACGCATAGCATGCCCGTATGGCGAACTCACCAGACCGCGTACGCGTCCGGCTCTCCGAGATCTCACCCCGTGCCTACGAGCACCCGGCCGACCGGGGCGCCCTGGTCGCGCTGCGTTCGCTGCGCGGGTTCGACGAGGTGTTCAAGCGCATGTCCGGGCTCTTCAACGAGCGGGCGCTGCGCCTGATGTTCCTGTCCAGCGCGGTGCGCGTGGGCCCCACCCAGTTCCCGCACGTGTACGACTACGTGCGCGACGCGGCCTACGTCCTGGACCTGGACGAGGTTCCCGAGCTCTACATCCAGATGAACCCCAAGCCCAACGCGATGGCGATCGGCAGCCAGAAGCCGTTCATCGTCATGACCACGGGCCTGTTCGACCTGCTCGACGCCGAGGAGCAGCGGTTCGTCATCGGCCACGAGGTCGGCCACATCCTCAGCGGCCACGCCGTCTACCGCACGATGCTGCTGGCCCTGATCCAGCTCGCCGCCCGCGTGGCGTGGATCCCGCTGGGCTACATCGGCCTGCGCGCCATCGTGTCCGCGCTGGAGGAGTGGTACCGCAAGTCCGAGCTGTCCTGCGACCGCGCGGGTGTCCTGGCCTGCCAGGATCCCGAGGCGGGCAAGCGCGCCCTGATGAAGATGGCGGGCGGCTCCACGCTGGCGGAGATGAACCCCGACGCCTTCCTGGAGCAGGCCCGCGAGTACGAGCGCGGCGGCGACGCGCGCGACAGCCTCCTCAAGCTGCTCAGCCTCAGCGGCCAGACCCACCCGTTCGCGGTGGTCCGTCTGGCCGAGCTGCACCGGTGGGTGGAGGACGGCTCCTACCAGCGCATCCTGGGCGGCGACTACCCGCGCCGCTCCTCCGACCGCGACGCCAGCGTCGGCCAGGAGGCCCGCAACGCCGCCAACCACTACAAGGAGGCGTGGGAGCGCTCGGAGGACCCGCTCCTGGGCACCCTGCGCGACGTCGCCGGGAGCGCGGCCAGCGCGGGCGGGAAGATCTTCGACACCGTCGCCGACCGTTGGCGGGGCGGATCCTCCCGGAACTCCTCCGGCTCGTCCTGAACCCCGGGCCGGGTCAGCCCCGGCCCAGGCGGTCGCGGACCGCGCCCCAGGCGGGGTGCGCGGGGTCGATGACCGCGAAGTGGTCGGCGTCGGCCACCTCCCGGTAGTCCACCGCGTCCCCGGCCGCGCGGGCCGCCGCCACGTAGTCGCGGCTGTGCCCCACCGGGACGCGGTCGTCCGCGGCGCCGTGCACGACCATCTGGGGCACCCCCACCGGAAGCCGGTGGCGGGGTGAGGTGGTCTCGTACAGCCCCGGGCCGGGGTCGGGGCCCAGGAACGGCCCGACCGCTCCCTCGCCCAGCCCCGCGTCGGCGCAGCGCCGCAGATCGGTGATCGGGGCGAGCGCCACCACCGCGGTGACCGGGGAGTCCGCGGCGGTGAGCAGGGCCAGGTGGCCGCCGGCCGAGTGGCCGATCGACACCACGCGGGAGGTGTCCAGCGCGCCGTCCTCGCGGCGCATGGTGTCGGCCAGCAGGTCCAGGGCGCGGGCGACGTCGTCACGGGTGTGCGGCCACCCTCCCCCGTCGGCCCCCGTGCGCCGGTACTCCACGTTCCACACGTCCCACCCGGCGGCGTTCAGGTCCCGGGCCAGCGGCTCCATGAGACCGGCGTCGTGCCGGTCGCGCCACCATCCGCCGTGCAGCAGCACCGCGACGGGCGCGGGCCGGTCGGCGCCGTCGGCGGGCGCCCACCGGCGGACGGTCTGGCTGGGGTGGTCCCCGTAGCTGTGGGTCGTCGGCACGGGTCTCTCCATCGTCGTGGACGGGTGTCATCGGCCGGGGCGCCAGCGCCGGTGGCGGGTGGCGTCGGCTCCCGGGGAACGTAGCAGGTCGAGTCGGGGGCGGGGGCCGTCGGTCCGGCCCGTGGGCGGTTTCCGGCTGCCCGCGCGGAAGGGGAGCGGCCAGGTCGCGCCGGGCCCCTCGTACCCCTGCTCCGCGGCCGCGTGCAGCGTCCAGTGCGGGTCGTACAGGTGGGGCCGCCCCAGCGCGCACAGGTCGGCGCGACCGGCCAGGATGGTGGAGTTGACGTCGTCGTGGGAGGAGATCGCCCCCACCGCGATGACCGGGGCCCCGGTCTCCCGGCGGATGCGTTCGGCGAAGGGCACCTGGTAGCTGCGGCCGTGCGCGGGCCGTTCGTCGGGGGTGACCTGGCCGGTGGAGACGTCGATGGCGTCGGCCCCGGCGTCGGCCAGGGCGCGGGCGACCGCCACGGCGTCGGCGGCGGTGGTGCCGCCCTCGACCCAGTCGGTGGCGGAGATCCGCACGGTGAGCGGTTTGTGGTCGGGCCAGGCGGCGCGCACGGCGGTGAGCACCTCCAGGGGGTAGCGCAGGCGGGCGGTCAGGTCGCCGCCGTAGGCGTCGGTGCGCCGGTTGGTGATCGGGGACAGGAAGCTGGACAGCAGGTACCCGTGGGCGCAGTGCAGTTCCAGCAGGTCGAACCCGGCCCGGTCGGCGGCGCGCGCGGCGGCGACGAACTCGTCGCGGATCGCGGCCATGGCGGCGGGGTCGAGTTCGCGCGGGACCTGGTTGACGCCCTCCCGGTAGGGGATCGGGGACGGCGCGACGACCGGCCAGTTGCCCTCCGCGAGCGGCTGGTCCATCCCCTCCCACATGAGCCGGGTGGAGCCCTTGCGTCCGGAGTGGCCGAGCTGGACGCCGACGCACGCCCCCGTGTGGGCGTGCACGAAGTCGGTGACGCGCCGCCAGGCGGTCTCGTGCTCGGGCCGGTACAGGCCGGTGCAGCCGGGGGTGATGCGCCCCTCCGCGGACACGCACACCATCTCCGTCATGACCAGTCCGGCGCCGCCGAGCGCCTTGCCGCCGAGGTGGACCAGGTGGAAGTCCTGCGGGGTGCCGTCCACGGCCGAGTACATGTCCATGGCCGAGACCACGACCCGGTTGGCCAGTTCCAGGGAGCCCAGGCGGAAGGGGTGGAACATGGGCGGGCGGGGCGTGGCGGCGCCGACGCGGTCGGCGAACCAGCGGTCGACCGCGGCGACGAACTCGGGGTCGCGCAGGCGCAGGTTGTCGTAGGTGACCCGACGGCTGCGGGTGAGCAGGTCGAAGGCGAACTGGACGGGTTCCTGTCCGACGTGGCGGCCGATGCCCTCGAACCACTCCATGCTGGCCTGGGCGGCGCGTTGGGTGCTGGCCACGACGGGCTGGCGTTCGGCCTCGTAGGCGGTCAGGGCCGAGGGGACGGTGGGGTTCTCGTGCAGACAGGCGGCCAGGGCCAGGGCGTCCTCCATCGCGAGTTTGGTGCCCGAGCCGATGGAGAAGTGGGCGGTGTGCGCCGCGTCGCCGAGGAGGACGATGTTGCCGTGGTGCCAGGAGCGGTTGCGCACGGTGGTGAAGTGCTGCCACCGGGAGTTGTTGGGCAGCAGGCGGTGGCCGTCGAGGACGTCGGCGAAGAGTGTCGAGCACCGGGCGATGCTCGCGGTGTCGCTGTGCCCGGGCCGGGGGTCGCAGCGCTCGGCGAGGTCGGCGAAACCGGCCGCCCGCCACACGTCCTCGTGGGTTTCCACCAGGAACGTGCTGGTGTCGGCGGAGTAGGGGTAGCAGTGCAGCTGCATGACGCCGTGCGGTGTCTCCAGGACATGGAACCGGAAGGCGTCGAAGACCCGGTCGGTGCCCAGCCACATGAACCGGTTGCGGCCGTGTTCCAGGGTGGTGCCGAAGGCGTCGGCGTACGCGGCGCGGGTGCGGCTGTGCGCCCCGTCGGCGGCCACCACCAGGTCGTGGGCGGCGGCCAGCGCGCCGGTGGGCGGGGCGGGGGCGCCGGTCAGCACGCGCACGCCGAGCTCGGTGCAGCGGTCGCGCAGGATCCGCAGGAGGGTCCGGCGGCCGATCGCGGAGAACCCGTGGCCGCCCGAGGTGACGACGGCCCCCCGGTGGTGGACGTCGATGTCGTCCCAGTGGGCCGACTCGGCGGTCAGGACCGCGTACACGTCGGGGTCGGCGTGTTCGATGCCGCCGAGGGTCTCGTCGGAGAGCACCACCCCGAAACCGTAGGTGGCGTCGGCCGGGTCGCGTTCGTACACGGTGATCTCGTGGTCGCCGTCCAGCCGTTTGGCCAGGGCGGCGAAGTAGAGCCCCGCGGGGCCCGCCCCGACACACGCGATGCGCATCCGGTCCGCCTTCCTGTCGGTGGTCGTCCGCCCCGGTCAGGGCGCCTGGCGCAGTCGGAACCGCTGGAGCTTGCCGGTGGCGGTCCGGGGCAGCGCCGGGAGGAACTCGACGGAGCGCGGGGTCTTGTACGGGGAGATGCGTGAGCGCACGTGCTCCCGGAGCCGTTCGGCCCGCCCCTCGTCGGGCGCGAGGCCGTCGCGCAGCACGACGTAGGCGCGCACGATCTGTCCCCGGCCGGGGTCGGCGACGCCCACGACCGCCGCCTCCTCCACGTCCGGGGAGGTGAGCAGGGCCTCCTCGACCTCGGCCGGGGCGACGTTGTACCCGGCGGTGACGATCATGTCGTCGCTGCGCGCCCGGTACCACAGGTAGCCGTCCGCGTCGCGGACGTAGGTGTCGCCGGTGAGGTTCCAGCCGTCGCGGACGTAGTCGCGCTGACGGTCGTCGTCGAGGTAGCGGCAGCCGACCGGCCCGCGCACGGCCAGGTGTCCGGGCCGCCCGTCGGGTACGGGTCGGCCGTCGTCGTCGAGCACGGCCGCCTCGAACCCGGGAACCGGCCGACCGGTGGAGCCGGGGCGCATGTGCTCGTCGGTGGAGGAGACGAAGATGTGCAGCATCTCGGTGGCGCCGATCCCGTCGAGCATGCGCAGCCCGGTGGCCTCGTGCCAGGCGTGCCAGGTGGCGGCGGGCAGGTGCTCTCCCGCCGAGACGCAGCGCCGCAGCCGTGACAGGTCGTGGCCGTCGAGCCGGGTGAGCATGGCGCGGTAGGCGGTGGGGGCGGTGAACAGGACCGTGACGCCGTGTTCGGCGACGGCCGCGAGCAGGGCCTCGGGGCGGGGCCGTTCCAGCAGGACCGAGGAGGCGCCCGCGCGCAGGGGGAAGATCAGCAGGCCGCCGAGGCCGAAGGTGAAGCCGAGCGGCGGGCTGCCGGTGAACACGTCGTCCGGGGTGGGCCGCAGCACGTGCGCGGCGTAGGTGTCGGCGACGGCGAGGACGTCGCGGTGGAAGTGGACGCAGCCCTTGGGGGCGCCGGTGGTCCCGGAGGTGTAGGCGATCATGCACGCGTCGTCGGCGGCCACGCGCACGGGGGTGAAACCGGACGGTCGGGCGGCGGCGAGCGCGGTGAGGTCCCCGGGGCCCGCTCCCCCGTAGGCGATCACGTGCGGGGTGCCCGCCATCTGGGCCGCGGCGGCGGACAGGTCGTCGAGGAAGCGGGCGTCGCACAGGGCGTGGGTGACGCGGGCGGAGCGCATGACGGTGGCGAGCTCATCGGCGCGCAGGACCGGCAGGACGGTGACGACCACTCCCCCGGCCCGCAGGACCCCCAACCAGCAGGCGGCCAGCCAGGGGGAGTTGGGACCGCGCAGCAGGACCCGCTGGCCCGGGACCAGGCCGGTCTCCTCCACCAGGACGCGCGCCACCCGGTCGGCCCGGTCGCGCAGGGCGCCGTAGGTGAGGGTCTCGTCCTCGCCGACCAGGCAGGGGCGGTCGGCCCCGTGGGCGGCGATGGTGCCGTCCAGGAGTTCCTCGGCGCAGTTGAGCCGGTCGGGGTAGCGCGGCGCGGGCGGGTCGAGGACGAGCTCGGGCCACTGCTCGGGCGGTGGGAGGTGGTCGCGGGTGAAGGTGTCGACGTGGCCGGTGGGTGACAGGGTCGGCGGCATGGGGACCTCCGCGGTCGAGACCTACGAGGCGGGCGGGGCGTCCGGGATCGGGGGCAGGTGGCGGGCGATGATCTGACGCTGGACCTCCGAGGCGCCCTCGTAGATGCGCGGCGCGCGGACCTCCCGGTACAGGCGTTCCAGGAGGTGGCCGCGGCGCAGTGCGCGCGCGCCGTGCAGCTGCACCGCGGTGTCCACCACGTACTGGGCGGTCTCGGTGGCCAGCAGTTTGGCCATGGCGGCCCTGAGGGTGACCTCGCCCCCGTCCGTGTCGTACTCCTCGGCCGCCGCGTAGACGAGGAGGCGGGCGGCCTCGACGCGGGTGGCCATCTCGGCGAGGGTGTGGGCGACGGTCTGGAGGCGGTCGAGCGGCGCTCCGAAGGCGTGGCGGTCGCGCGTGTGCGCACGGGCGGCGGTCAGCGCGGCGTCGGCCATCCCGACCGCGAACGCCCCGACGCTGGGGCGGAAGAGGTCGAGGGTGCGCATGGCGACGGAGAACCCCTCGTCCGGGCGGCCCACCACGTCGTCGGCTCCGACGGGGACGCCGTCCAGGACCAGGTGGCCCAGGGCGTGTTCGGAGAGCATCTCCAGCGGGGATCCGGTGAGGCCGGGGCGGTCGGCCGGGACGAGGAAGGCGGTGACGCCCCGGGCCCGGGCGCCGGGGGTGGTGCGGGCGAAGAGGGTGTAGAAGTCGGCGTCGGGGGCGTTGGAGATCCAGGTCTTCTCGCCGTGCAGGCGCCAGCCGTCGCCGTCCGGTTCGGCGCGCAGCGCGAGGGCGGCGGCGTCGGAGCCCGCGTCGGGTTCGGTGAGGGCGAAGGCGGCCACGGCCTCGCCCGCGGCGACGGCGGGGATCCAGCGGCGGCGCTGGGCGGGGGTGCCGGACTGCAGGACGGGGTAGGCGCCCAGCCCCTGGAGGGCGAGGGCGGTCTCGGCGTGGGTGTCCACGCGTGCCAGGCGTTCCCGGAGCAGGCACAGGCGGGTGGCGGGGGCCTCGCGGAGGGGACCGCCGTCCCTGGCGCCGGGGAACAGGGCGGGGAGCAGGCCCAGGTCGGCGAGGCGGCCGAGGAGCGGTCGGTCGACCCGGCCCGTCGGTTCCCCGCAGGGGGTGGCGGCGAGCTCCCCGGCACGCGCCCCCGCCCAGTCGGCGAAGGCGCGGTCAGCGTCGTTCAGGGCGAACCCCATGGGCGACCTCGACTCGGATAGTGATCCATCCCACTTCCTGAATGTACAGGAGTACAGACGATCGTCAAGAGATCGATATGAATCCTTGCGCTGACTGCCTCCCTCTGCTGGCTGAGAGCTGGTAATGGGAGGTCTGACGGGAGAAGCACTATCGTGTGGGCGTGACGGAGAACAGTGAACAGGCACACGTTTCCCCCGAAGGCGACGGTCGGACCAACCGGCGACCGCGCTCGCTGATCGTGTCGTTCTTCGGCACCTACGCCCGCGACCTCGGCGGATGGATCGGCGTGGCCGACCTCATCGCGCTCATGGCCGGTCTCGGTGTCGACGCGCCCTCCGTGCGCTCGGCGGTCTCCCGGCTCAAACGGCGCGGTCTGCTCGTCTCAGAGCGGATCGGCGGGGTGGCCGGATACCGCCTGTCCGAGGAGGGGCACCGTGTCCTGGCCGAGGGCGACCAGCGCATCTTCGGCCACCGGGTGGCCCGGATCGACGACGGGTGGGTGCTCGTGGTCTTCTCCGTGCCCGAGTCCGAACGCGGCCGCCGCCACGCCCTGCGCAGCGCGCTCACCCGACTCGGCTTCGGCACCACCACCGCCGGGGTGTGGATCGCCCCGGCGCACCTGACCGACCAGGCCCGCCGCGTCCTGCGCGACCTCGGCCTGGAGGGGTACGTGGAACTCTTCCACGCCGACCACCTCGGTTTCGGCGGCCCCGCCGAGGCCGTGGCGCGCTGGTGGGACCTGCCCGCGCTCCAGGAGATGTACCGGGGTTTCCTGGCCGAGCACGAACCGGTCCTGGAGGCGTGGCGGCGCCGCGGCGGCCGTGCGGGAGCGCCCGAACCGGGACCGGCGGCGTTCGCCGACCACCTGCGCGCGGTGGACGCCTGGCGGCGGATGCCCTACCTCGACCCCGGGCTGCCGCCGGAGCTGCTCCCGGACCCGTGGGCGGGCAGCAGGGCGGCGCGGGTCTTCTTCGACCTGCACTCCCTGCTGCGCGACCCGGGCCTGGAGCACGTCCGCGCCACCGTCAGGGGGTAGACCGTGCTTGTTCTGGGTGTTCTGGGCCTCCGCTTCGCTTCGGCCCGTGTCCGGGCGCCCGAAGGGCCGGGGGTGCTTCATCCTCGGCCACGCCCGCCCGTCGCCCTCCACCACCCTCAACCGACGCCTGCGGCGCGGTCATCCTTCCTCGCTCGTTCCTCGCTCGCGGCTTGCCTCGTCCCGCAGCACTCCGGCGGCGCCCGGACCCTCCGGGACGACCCCCACCCCGACCAGCTCCACCAGGGCGTCGGGGTCGAACAGTCCGGTCACGCCGAACAGGGCCATCGCCGGGTAGTGGCGGCCCAGCCGGCCCCGGTAGGCGCGGCCGATCTCCCGGGCGGCGGCCCGGTAGCCCGGCACGTCCGTGGTGTAGACGGCCAGGTTGACCAGGTGCCCGGGGGAACCCCCCGCGGCGCGCAGTGCGGTCAGGACGTTGGCCAGGGCGAGGTCGAACTGGGCGACCAGGCCCTCGGCGGCCACCCTCCCGTCGGGACCGGTGGCGATCTGCCCCGCCAGGTACACGGTCCGTCCCGGGGCCGGGACCACGGCGTGGGCGAACCCGGAGCCCGCCCCCAGCTCGGGCGGGTCGACCAGGGTGTGGGGTGTCGGGGGGGTGCGTGCGTCCGCCATCAGCGGCCCTTCCACTCGGGTGCGCGCCGACCGGTGAACGCCGCGTGGAACTCGGCGTAGTCGGCGCTCTTCATCAGCAGCGCCTGGGTCGTCGCCTCCAGTTCGACCGAACCCGACAGGTTCATGTCCAGTTCGCGGGAGAGCAGCGCCTTGGTCTGCGCGTGGGCGAACGCGGGGCCTTCGGCCAGCCGGGTGGCCAGCGCCGCGACCGACGCGTCCAGCGCGTCGTCGTCGACGAGCTCGCTGACCAGTCCGTAGCGGTCCGCCTCCTCGGCTCCGACGGTGTCGCCGAGCATGAGGAGCTTGGTGGCGTGGCCGAGGCCGACGACGCGCGGCAGCAGGTAGGCGGCGCCCATGTCCGCCCCGGCCAGACCGACCTTGGTGAACAGGAAGGCGAACCGGGCCGACCGGGCCACCACGCGGAAGTCGGCGGCCAGCGCCAGGACCGAACCGGCGCCCGCGGCCGTGCCGTGGACGGCCGCGATGACCGGAACCGGGCACTCGCGCATCGCCTTGACCACCTCGCCCGTCATCCGGGTGAAGGCGAGCAGGTCGTCGGGGTCCATCGCCAGGGTGCGCCCGATGATCTCGTGGACGTCCCCTCCCGAGCAGAACCCCCGGCCCCTGCCGCGCAGCACGAGGGCCCGGGTGTCGTCCCGGTGGGGCAGTTCGGTCAGCAGGTCGCGCAGGTCGGCGTAGACCTCGAAGGTGAGCGCGTTGAGCCGGTCGGGGCGGTCCAGGGTGACGGTGGTGACGCCGTCGGCGCGCCGGACGTCGAAGTGGTTCCAGTCCTCGGTCAGGGGGGCGGACGCGCGGAACGGACTCACGTGTGGGTTCCTCCTCCGTCGATGGTGAGGGACTGGCCGTTGACCGCGCGCGCCAGGGGGTTGGCGAAGTAGGACACGGCGGCGGCCACCTCCTCGGGTTCCAGGAGTCGGCCGAGGGGCGCGGCGGAGGCCAGCGCGGCCTCGGCGTGCTCCCGGTCGCGGCCGGTCCGCTCGACGATCCGCGCCACCGAGCGGTCGGTCATCGGGCCGCGGACGAAGGTGGGGCACACCGCGTTGCTGGTGACCCCGGTCCCGGCCACCTCGGCCGCCACGGCCCGGGCCAGCCCGATCATGGCGTGCTTGGAGGCGGTGTAGGCGGCCGTGTACCGGGTTCCGACCAGGGCGGCGGTGGAGGCGACGAACACGAGGCGGCCGTGGTCGCGTTCGAGCATGCCCGGCAGTAGGGCGCGGGTCATGAGGAAGGCCGAGGTGGCGTTGGTCCGCAGGTGGCTCTCCCACATGTCGAGCCCGGTGCGGCGCAGCGGGGCGGTCGCGGCCGTACCCGCGTTGTTGACCAGAACGTCGACGGGGCCGAGGGCGTCGGCGGTCGCGGCGACGGCGGCCTCGTCGGTCACGTCGCACACCCGCGTGGTGACGTCGAGTCCGTGCGCGCGGCTCTCGCGTTCCAGCGCCGCGAGCCGTCCGGAGTCCCGGCCCAGGGCGACCACCCCGTACCCCTCGGCGGCGAGCGCGCACACGACCGCCCGCCCGATACCGCCCGATCCACCGGTGACCACGACACGCCGCACGGAGTCAGCCATGAGGGGACTGTATCACTCAACTTTGACCATCGTCAGTAGGACGACATACCGCGGTGTCGCCCCGCGCACGCGGAGCGGCGCCGACGGGGGAACCGTCGGCGCCGCCGTGAGCGCGCCCGGGGGGTGAGGCCCGGGTGCCGCAGGACGAGGCGGGCCGCCGACGAGGAACGAGCGTCAGGCGAGGCCGGGGATGAGGCGTCCCCGGCCTCGCGGGCGCCCGACCGGAGCGAATGCCTCGCCGAAGCCGTCCGTCGAGGGTGCCCCGTCCCGCCGCGAAGCGGAAGGACCGGGGCGGGCACAGCTCCCTAGAAGGCGGGACCCGCGGCCATGGCCTCGTCGATCGTCTCGGCCCGGGCCTCCTCGACCTGCTCGGTCAGCCCCTCCTCGTGGGCCTCGAACTCCTCCGCCGCGGCGGCGGCGAAGGAGCGCAGCGCCACCTCCTGGGTCAGGACGTCACCGCGGACGCGGTTGTTGTCGCCGACCTGGGCGACGGGCTGGTTGTCGGAGGTGACCAGGTCACCGCCGACGATGTTGTTGTCCACGTACACGCCGCCGGTCACGCCGGTGACGGTGAGGTCCCCGTCGACGTAGTTGAGCGACTCGCAGAAGCCCTCCTGCTCGCCCGCGCCGACCGCGACCGGGCCGCCACCGCCGGAGTAGGTGGCCGCGCCCAGGACCTCGCTGTCGCACAGGATGCCCCCGCCGGCGGCACCGGTGACGGACAGGTCGCCGCGGACGGCGGTGTCGTACACGTCGACGTACGCGGCGCCGTCGGCGCTGACGTCGCCGCCGATCCGCGAGCCGCTGACGTAGACCTCGCCCACCTCGGAGTTGAGGCCCTCGACCGAGGAGTCCACGACGAAGACGAAGCCCTCGGTGTTGCCGCCCTCGACGGGAAGCGCGCTGACACCGGCGCCGCTGGTGCTCTCCTCCAGGTGGGTGCCGAAGGAGCCGTTGTTGACGACGCTGTCGCCCAGGGTGGTGCTGGAGGCGTCGAAGTAGCCGTTGCCCTGGACGGTCACCTCGCCCTCGATCTCACCGCCGATGATGTGCAGGTTGGCGTCCGCGCGGACGGTGACGTCACCCTGGATGACCGTGCCGTCCAGGTAGCAGCTCTCGCCCTCGGGGACCGCGAGGTCGGTGGGAAGGGTGACCGCGCCGCCGTGACCCGAGCACAGGGTGACCAGGTCGGCCTGCGCGGGGGTGGCGACGAGCGCTGCTCCGCCGACGGCGAGGGAGGCGGTGGCGAGCGCCGCGGCCTTGCTCGGAAGCTTCATTCGGGGGTGTTCCTTTCATCGTGACCGTGGGGGCGGCGCTCCGGAGATCGGTGCGGGCGGAGCGCCGGGACACATCCAGGAACGTACCGATGCCTAGGCGATTTGGGAATACTTCTGAGGCGAATAATCTCGTTTGTCTAGGTTTCGACAGGGGAAACTGCGCATGCATCAAGGATCCACGAGGTCTGCCTGTGGCATGTGCGACACATGGCGTGTTTGTGTTGTTTTGTACCCCATACACACACCGGGACCGCCCGGCATACCCGGCGGCCCCGTGTGGGTAAGGTCCCGTGAGTCCTACTTCAGATGCCCGTCACCCGTGACCACATACTTGGTCGAGGTCATCTCCGTGAGCCCCATCGGCCCCCTGGCGTGCAGTTTCTGGGTGGAGATACCGATCTCCGCGCCGAAGCCGAACTCACCGCCGTCGGTGAAACGGGTGGAGGCGTTCACCATGACCGCTGCCGAGTCGACCCGGGACACGAAATACCGGGACGCCGCGAGCGAGTCGGTGACGATGGCCTCCGTGTGCCGGGTGGAGTACCGCCGGATGTGGGCGAGGGCGTCGTCGATGGTCGGGACCACGCGCACGGCCAGGTCCATGGACAGGTACTCGGTGGCCCAGTCCTCCTCGGTGGCCTCGACCACCGTCGCCGCGCCGCCGGCGGCCTCGGCCACGGCCAGCACGCGGGCGTCGCCGTGCACCGTGACCCCGGCCTCGGCGAGGGACTCCAGCGCCCGCGGGAGGAACGCGTCCGCGACCGCCTCGTGCACGAGCAGCGTCTCGGCCGAGTTGCACACCGAGCAGCGCTGCGCCTTGGCGTTGGTGGCGATCGCGACCGCCTTGTCGAGGTCGGCGGCCTCGTCCACGTACACGTGGCACAGCCCCTCGCCCGTCTCGATCACCGGGACCGTGGAGTCGCGCACGACCGCCTGGATCAACGAGTTGCCCCCGCGCGGGATGAGGACGTCGACCAGCCCGCGCGCCCGCATGAGCGCGGTGGAGGACTCGCGGGTACGGCCCGGCACCAGCTGCACGGCGTCGACCGGGACACCGGTCCCCTCCAACGCCTCGCGCATGATCGCGACGAGGGCGGTGTTGGAGGCGTAGGCGGAGGAGGAGCCGCGCAGCAGGGCGGCGTTCCCGCTCTTGAGGCACAGCGCGGCGGCGTCGACCGTGACGTTGGGCCGCCCCTCGTAGATGATGCCGATGACACCGAGCGGCACCCGGATCTGCCGCAGGTCCAGACCGTTGGGGAGCACACCGCCGCGCACCGACTCCCCGACCGGGTCGGGCAGCTCGACGATGTGGCGCACGGCGTCGGCGACGGCCTCGATCCGCTGGGGGGTCAGGGTGAGGCGGTCGACGAAGGCCGGCGTGGTGCCCTCGCTCCGGGCGCGCTCAACGTCCTCGGCGTTGGCGGCGGTGATCTCGTCGGTCCTCTTGACGAGGGCGTCGGCGACGGCCAGGAGGGCGGCGTCCTTCACGGCCCGGCTGAGCGGGGCGAGGTCGACCGCCGCCTCCCCGGCACGTTCGGCCACCGCACGGACCTCGCGCTCGATGTCACTCATGGGTGCTCTCTCTTGTGGTCGGGAGGGCGCCCCGGCACACCGGCCGCGCCGCGCACGGCGCCGTGTCGGGGCGTCGGTCTCCAGGGTATATGCCGCCGGTCACCCCCGCCCGGGCCCCGCACGCGCGTTCCCGGCCCGCGGCCGGTTCAACCCGAAGCACTCTCGGAACACTTTCCATTTCCTTCACGTTGCCCCGTGGCATAGAAAGGTCATGTGACCAAGCTCACACGTTCAGTAATGATCTTGAGCCGTTCCGAACACCGCCTCCGACGAGATGGAATAACCATACGCATTCATTCGGTCACCAACAAAGAGTCTCCGCCCCCGGTCGATTGTCGCGGGAACCTGCTTTACTGTGCGAGTGACACCGACTGCACCCCGTCGGCCACCGAGAGAGCTTCCGGGAGGCTATTCCCGGATGCCCTAGTTCATTAACGGCACCGCAACCATCCAGCTGACCGATGACGGCCACTGGGAATAGCCAGGAATGCGAGCACGAGAATGACAATGACGTCCGGGGCAGAGGAATCACATTACGCGGCCCGGTCTCTGTCCAGCGCCTTGGCCCGGCTCTCCAGAATCCCGGTGGTCCGCGACAAGTACAGTCACTACGCGGGTCGGAGCCGCCCTCCCCGCCTGACGGAACTCCCCACCCTGACCCGGGACGAACTGGGTGAGGCCACCGACGCCCTGATGCGGGACGCCCCGACCGCCCTGAACCGCGCCTCGCTGCACATCATGGGCGGGACGACCTCGACGATGCGGATGGGGGCGCTGCCCGCCGACCTGTACCTCGACGAGATCGCCCCGCACGTGAACCCGTTCGAGCCCGGCGACCTCCTCGCCAGCCTGACCACGCCCTTCCACATGCGAGCCTCGCACGACCTGCACACCGCCCTGGCCAGGCGGGCGGGTGCGCCGACGCTGTCGATGGACGCGCCGAACGACACGATGATCGGCCCCTACCTCGACCTGTTCGAGCAGCGGGGCGTGACCGCGCTGGCCACCACTCTCGACACCGTCCGCCGCCTGCTCCGGTTCTGCGCCGCGGAGGGGCGCGGCCTGGACTTCCTGCGCAAGGTGGTCTGGAGCGGCCCGGCGCTGGACTCCGGCACCCGGACGCTGATCCGGTCCCGGTTCCCCCATCTGCGCACCTGGGCGCTCTTCGGGTCGGCGGAGACCTGGATCATAGGGCACAGCGGCCCCACGTGCTCCGACGACACCCTCCATCTGCTCCCGCACCAGTACACGGAGATCGACGACGGCCGGATGCTCGTGACGGTGACCCATGAGAAGGCGGTCATCCCCCTGCTCCGGTACGACACCGGGATCTCGGCGGAGTGGACGCGCTGCCGGTGCGACCTGCCCGGACCGGCGATCCGGACGCACAGCCGGATCGACGCCCCCCTGGGGCGGCTGGCCCGGCTGGTCTCCCCCCTCGAACTGGTGTCGCTCGCGCGCCGGTTGGACTCGGTGGACGAGGCTCAGGTCGTGGTGGTGGACCCGCACACCGAGGACGAACGGCTGCACCTGAGGATCCGGCTGGTACCGGGGGTCGAGCCCGACCTGTACACCAGCGAGTGGATCCGGCACCACATGGTCTCCGGCTGCCTGGCCCTGTCCGCGATCACGGACGAATCGCCGGAGGTGTTCGAGGTCGTCACGGCGCCCCGCCTGCTGTTCAGCTGCCTGGACGACGGCGCGCCCGCGGTGGTGCTCCGCGAAGGACAGAGATACGTAGTTCCATCGACATCTACAGTTAATCAGCATCCTTATGATAGGTTGATTACGTAGATTCAGGAGGACCGGACCGCGCCCATCCTCCCCTGTCGGCCGCGAGCCGCCCCTGAGTCGTGCCGACCGACCCCCGACCACAGGAGTGCGCCATGCGGACCGTCCCGCTGACCGCCAACGGCCCCACCGTGTCCGCCCAAGGACTCGGGTGCATGGGGATGAGTGAGTTCTACGGCCCCGGCGACGACGCGGAGTCCATCGCGACCCTCCACCACGCCCTCGACCTCGGTGTCACGTTCCTGGACACGGCCGACATGTACGGCCACGGCGCCAACGAGGAACTCGTCGGGAAGGTCGTCCGCGAGCGGCGCGACGAGGTCGTCCTCGCCACCAAGTTCGCGATCGTCCGCGACCGGCGGACCGGGGCGCGCACGATCCGGGGCGACGCCGAGTACGTCCGCTCCGCCTGTGACGCGAGCCTGCGCCGTCTGGGGCTGGACACGATCGACCTCTACTACATGCACCGCCGCGACCCCGACGTGCCCGTGGAGGAGACCGTGGGGGCGATGGCCGAGCTGGTGGCCGCGGGCAAGGTCCGCCACCTGGGCCTGTCCGAGGTGACCGCCGAGGAGATCCGCGCGGCCCGGGCCGTCCACCCGATCGCCGCCGTCCAGACCGAGTACTCGCTGTGGACCCGGCACGTGGAGGACGAGGGGATCCTGGCGGCCTGCCGGGAGCTGGGGATCGGCTTCGTCCCCTACTCCCCCCTCGGACGCGGCTTCCTCACCGGGAAGTTCACCGCCACCGAGGGGCTGGCCGAGGACGACTTCCGGCGGGGGCAGCCACGGTTCCTTGAGGAGAACGCCGCCCGCAACCGGACGTTGCTCGCCGTCATCGAGCGGGTCGCCGCGTCGCACGGGGCGACCCCCGGCCAGGTGGCACTCGCCTGGGTCCACGCCCAGTCCTCGACGTGGGGGCTGCCGGTCGTACCGATCCCGGGCACCAAGCGCCGTGACCGTCTGGAGGAGAACACGCGGGGCGCCGAGCTGACCCTCACCCGGGAGGACCTGGACGCGCTCGACCCCATCGCCTCCGCCGTGGTGGGCGGTCGGTACTGATGGCCTCCCTCAGGGCGGGTGTGCAGGCGCCCGCCTCGGGTATCGCCTTGGTGCCGGCCCCCGGAGGGGCCGACGAGCACGGAGGGACAACCGCCCTGATATACGATTCGCAGATGACCCAGCTTCCCATGGACCAGCGGATCGGTCATCACCTGAAACGGGCCGAACAGGAACTGATCGCGGCCAAGCACGCGGTGCTGCGTCAGTTCAACCTGTCCGTCCCGCAGTACACCGTGCTTCTGGTGCTGTCGGAGGAACCCGGCCTGTCCGGCGCGATCCTCGCACGGCGGTGCCTGGTGACCCCGCAGACGATGTCGTCCGTCCTCGCAACGCTCAGTCGGCGGGAACTCATCGAGCGCAAACCGCACCCGCTGCACTCACACATCCTGGAGACCCGACTGTCCGAGAGCGGTCACGCCCTGCTCAAGCAGGCGGACGAAGCCGCGGTCCGGGTCGAGACGCGGCTGAGCCAGGCGTTCACCAAGGCCGAGGAGGAGGAGTTCATCCGCTTCCTGGCCCGGTGCGCCGAGGCCTCCGCCGAGGCCCGCACCGAACTGGTGGACCTGTGAACGAGGCGTGACCCGCGGCGCCGGACCGGCGCCGCTGCTGCGCCCGGATGGTGCTCCGCAGCGCCTCGGTGAGCGCCCGCACCTCCTGCGGTGTCGGCCGTCCCCTCAGGATGTCCAGGATCAGGATGTTCTCGGCCACGAGGGCCTCCTCCGTCTGCGTCGGCTCACTCATGCGAGTTCCCCCTTCGGCGGTCCGTGAGCGGTCGCGGCCGCCGTCGGCGGCCGGCGTCGTCGGTGTGAGGGGACGGGAGGACGGGGTGTCCGCCGCTCCCCCGGACGGTGGGGGCGCGCGGCGGACACCCGGTCACATCGGCGGGTTGCCGTGCTTGCGGCTGGGCCCCTCCGCGTGCTTGGCGCTGAGCGCCTCCAGTGCGCCGGCCAGGACCTGCCGGGTCCGGGCGGGGTCGATCACGTCGTCGACCAGTCCTCGTTCGGCCGCGTAGAAGGGGTGCATGAGCTCCTCCTCGTACTGGCGGATCCGCTCGGCACGGGTCGCCTCCGGGTCGTCGGAGGCCGCGATCTCACGGCGGAAGACGATGTCGGCGGCTCCCTGGGCGCCCATGACCGCGATCTCGTTGGTGGGCCAGGCGTAGGACAGGTCCGCGCCGACGGACAGCGAGTCCATGACGATGTAGGCGCCGCCGTAGGCCTTGCGCAGGATCACCTGGATCCGGGGCACGGTCGCGTCGCAGTAGGCGTACAGCAGCTTCGCCCCGTGCCGGATGATCCCCTCGTGCTCCTGGTCCCTGCCGGGCAGGAAGCCCGGCACGTCGACGAAGGTCACGAGCGGGATGTTGAAGGCGTCGCACATCTGGACGAAGCGGGCGCCCTTCTCGGAGGCGTCGATGTCCATCGCCCCGGCCAGGACCGAGGGCTGGTTGGCGACCACGCCCACGAGTCGGCCCCCGATGTGGGCGAACCCGACCACGATGTTGGGCGCCCACCGCTCGTGGGTCTCGAAGAAGTCGCCGTCGTCGACGACCTCACGGACCACGTCCCGCACGTCGTACGACCGCCGGTTGTCGGCGGGCACGATGTCCGCCAGCTTCTCCGAGACCCGGTCGACGGGGTCCTCGCCGTAGTGGGACGGCGCCACCTCCCGGTTGTTGGAGGGCAGCAGCGACAGCAGGAACCGCACGTCGGCCAGGCACGACTCCTCGTCGTCGTGGACCATGCCCGCCGCGCCCGAGCGCAGGGCGTGCACGTCGGTCCCGCCCAGGTCGTCCGCGGTGATCTCCTCCCCCGTGACGGCCCGCACGGCGTCGGGACCGGTGATGAACATCCGCGAGGTCCCGCGCACCATGAACACGGCATCGGTGAGCGCGGGCGAGTAGACCGCTCCGCCCGCACACGGGCCGAGCATGACGCTGATCTGCGGGATCACACCCGAGGAGCGGACGTTGCGCTGGAAGATCCCGCCGTACCCCGCGAGGGCGACCACCCCCTCCTGGATGCGGGCGCCCGCGCCGTCGTTGAGCCCGACGATCGGACAGCCCGCCTTCAGGGCCATGTCCTGGATCTTGTGGATCTTCTGCGCGTGGGCCTCGCCGAGCGCTCCGCCGAACAGCCGGAAGTCGTGTGCGAACACGAACACCCGTCGGTCGTGCACGCGCCCCCAACCGGTGACGACCCCGTCGGTGTGGGGGCGCCTGTCCTCCAGCCCGAACCCGGTGGCCCGGTGCCGGCGCAGCGGCTCGATCTCGACGAAGGCGCCCTTGTCGAAGAGCAGGTCGATCCGTTCCCTGACGGTGAGCTTGCCCTTGTCGTGCTGGCGTCGGGTGGCGGCCTCGTCCGGCGGACATCACGCGGACACGGATGCCGGGGCCGCCGCGTCGAGGGGGACGGCCTGGTGGACACGGGTCGGGGTCAGGGGGATCGGGCTCCACCGCACCAGGGCCAGACCGACGCTCATCCCGCCGCCGAACCCGGCGAGCAGGACGAGGTCGCCCTCCCGGAGCACACCCGACCGGTGCACCGTGTCCAGGGCCAGGGGGATCGACCCCGCCCCGGTGTTGCCCTGGGTGTCGACGGTCAGGTGCATGTGGGCGTAGTCGAGGCCGAGCGAGGGCCAGACGTCGGAGAGCATGGCGCCGTTGGCCTGGTGGGGGACGAAGTGGCGGATCTCGTCACCGGCCACTCCCAGACCGTCGAGTGTCCGGTGGATGGTCTCGGGCAGGCGTCGGACGACGTAGTCGCGCACACCCCGCCCCTCCATCTTGAAGAAGTGCTCCCCCCGGTCCAGGACCGCCGCGGAGGCGGGCATCCGCGATCCCCCGGCGGGGACCCGGATCAGGTCGTGGTGGTCGCCGTCGGTGATCAGGCGGGCGCCCAGGACCCCGTCGCGGTCGTAGGCGGGTCCCAGGACGACGGCTCCCGCGCCGTCACCGAACAGCGGGGCGGTCCTCCGGTCGCCGTAGTCGAGGATGCGGGAGTAGATGTCCGCCCCGATGACCAGCGCGTAGGCCTCGGCCTGGGGGCGCAGCAGGTGTTCGGCCACGGAGAGGGCATAGACGAACCCGCTGCACACGGAGTTCACGTCGAAGGCGGCGGCGTCGCGGGCGCCGAGCAGGTGCTGGGTGATGCTGGCCGTCGCCGGTTGGGGATGGTCGGGGGTGGACGTGGCGACGATGATGTAGGCGAGCCGCCCGGCGGGGACGCCCGCCTGGGCCAGCGCCCGGCGGCCCGCCTCGGCCGCGAGGTCGGAGGTGGCCTGGTCCGGCGCGGCGCGTCTGCGCTCCCGGATCCCCGTCTTACGGCGGATCCACTCGTCGTCCACACCGGCCGTGCTCGCGATCAGATCGTTGCCGACCACTTCGACCGGAAGGTAGGAGCCCGTACCGAGGATGGCGATCGTCATCGTGCTGTCTCCTTCTTGCTGAGCTGTGGATGGCCCTGCTCCGCCTCCACGGCGGCGCTGCCGGTCGGTGAGGGGGCGACGGTGAGCCGGATGCGCTCCCACCCGTGCCGGTCGGCGTGCGCGCCGAGCGCGGGGTCCTGGCCGACGGCGACCGGACGTCCCACGGCCGACAGCAGCGACAGGTCACTGGAGTGGTCGCCGTAGGCGGTGCAGTCGGTCAGGCGGACCCCGCGCACGGCGGCGGCCGCGCGCGCCGCCGTCCCCTTGGCGGCGCCGATCATCGGGACCAGGACCTCGCCGGTGAGCTGGGACCCGCGCAGGGTGGGCCGGGTGCCGAGGGCCCAGTGCGCTCCGACCGTCTCGCGGATCGGCTCCAGGCAGGCGAAGAAGGATCCCGACAGCAGGACGACCAGGTCTCCCGCGGCACGGTGTCGGCGCAGCCGCTCCACCACCGGGAAGTGCCAGAAGCCGGGTTTGAGGGACGTGACCGCGAACCACTCCCGGCCCATCGCCCGCAGGCGGTCGGCGGACTCCCCCCTCATCAGCCGGTAGTAACGGCGGTTGACGTCCTGGCGGGGCGCCCCCTGTGCGGCCGCCTCGCGCAGTTCGGCCACGACCCGTTCGTAGCTGCCGGCCGGGCGGGCGCTGTTGTGGAAGTAGAACTCCAGGAACGAGAACATGCTCTTGGGGGCGATGAGTGTCTCGTCCACGTCGAAGAAGGCGATGCTCGGTGTCCGTGTCCCCGTGCCGGGCGCTCCGCCGGTGGCGGCCATGTGCGTCTCCTACCTGTGGAAGGTGCGTTCGTACCGTCGGTCCGGGTCAGGACGGCAGGCGGACGAGACCGACGGCCAACCGGCAGATCGACTCGCCCCGCTGTCGGACGTCCACCTCGACGGGGGTCGGGCCTGCGGCGGAGTCGGAGGCGGCCGGATACTCCACCGTTCCGCCCTGGGTGTAGTAGACGTCCGGGTCGGCCTCCTCGGCGGGCACGACGCGGGCCAGGAGGTCGGTGCGGTGCTCCAGCTCGCCGAAGCTGGTGAAGGAGGCGGTGAGCTCGGCCGGGTAGGTCTTGGCCGGTGAGGCTCCCCGGGCCTCGAGGAGGGCGTTGAGGGCCAGCTGGCGTCCGGCCTCGGCCAGGACCATTCCCGGGAGGTGGTCCTGGGCGTGGTCGAACATGCTCGGGTGCTGGGGCAGCACCCGCAGGGCGGCGGAGGTGACGTCCACGTCCGTGCTGAGTCCGGACAGCACCACGTTGTCACTGCTGCCCCGCCCCACCAGGTAGGGGGTGGGGACCTCTCCGGCGGCGGGGAACTCGAAGGTCGCCGTGGAGGGCACCGGGACGCCCGACCGGTTGCTCAGCCGCAGCCTGCCGTAGCTCTCGGGGGACTTGAAGCGCAGGCCCACGACGGCGGCGCCGACCTCGGCCCCGTCGACGAAGAGGCGGAAGCGGCAGTCGTAGCCGACCACGCGCCCCTCCTTGACCCGCTTGTCCTCGACCGAGCAGAGCATCTTGAGCGCGCAGGGCAGGGGCCCCACGACCATCCGGTCCGGCCGGGTGATGCTGACGCCCAGGGTGGTGAGGATGAACTTGTGGTCGAACGGCACCCCGTAGTGGGCGTGGGCGATGGCCAGGCCCACCTGTCGGCACGCTTCGAGCAGCAGCACCGGATCGTGGAGGCGGGGTCTGAGCAGGTGGTCGCCGAAGTAGGAGTGCGAACGGGGGAGCTGGGCCGCGGCCGCGTGGGCGTCGCCGCCCAGGGACTGGGTGTCGGTGACGAAGACCTCCGCCAGGGACTCCCGGTGGACGAAGGCGCGGTCGAGGGTACGCGCGTAGTCCAGGCGCGGGTCGTCGGCTCCGCCGACCGGGGCGTCGACGTCGAGGAGGCGTTGTGTGGGCAGCTGCATGGTGTGTCTCACATTCCTCTTGCTCGTGGGCCTGGGAGGCGGGGAGGCCGCCGGGGCGGGGCGGCCTCCCCTGGAGCGTTGGAGCAGTGGACGGGGCAGGGTCGGGTCGGGGAGGCGAAGGTTCGAGGAGGCGCCGCCGACCTAGGGGTAGACGTCCCCGGGGAGCTTGCGGTCGGCGCCGACGGTGCGGATGTGCCAGTAGGGGTAGGGGGCGGGCACCTCGCTCACCTCGTCGAGCCGGGCCACCTCCTCCTCGCTGAGCGTCCACTCCATCGCCCTGAGGTTGTCCTCCAGCTGGTGCGGCTTGCTCGCGCCGATGACGGCCGAGGTGACGCCGGGCTTGGCCAGCAGCCAGTTCACGGCGGCCTGGGCGATGCTCGCGTCCCGCTTCTCGGCGATCTCCCGGAGCACGTCGACGATGTCGTGCGCCTGCTCCTCGTCGGTGAGCGGGGCGGACTCGGCGGCGGTGGCGTTGGCCAGACGGCTGCCCTCGGGACGCTCACCGCGCTTGTACTTGCCGGTGAGGAAGCCGCCCGCGAGCGGGCTCCAGGCGGTGATGCCGACCTTCTGGTCCACGGCCAGCGGCACGATCTCCCGCTCCAGGTCGCGGGCGGCCAGGTTGTAGTAGCCCTGGTAGCAGACGAACCGGGACAGGCCGCGCAGCTCGGAGACCGACAGCGCCTTCATCAGGTGCCAGGCGGCGAAGTTGGACACACCGATGTAGCGGATCTTGCCCGCCCGGATCAGGTCGTCCAGGGCGCGCAGGGTCTCGTCCAGTGAGGTGCGGGGGTCGAACCCGTGGATGTGGTACAGGTCGATGTAGTCGGTGTTCAGGCGGCGCAGGCTCGCCTCGACGGCGGCGAACAGGTGGTGGCGGGAGGCGCCCAGGTCGTTGGGGTCGTCGGTGATGCGCCAGCGTCCCTTGGTCCCGATGACGACCCGGTCGCGCACCTTCTTGAGCGCGGCGCCGAGGAACTCCTCACCCATGCCGTTCTTGTACACGTCCGCGGTGTCGAAGAAGTTGATCCCGGCGTCCAGGGCCGTGTTGATGAGGGTGAAGACGTCGTCGTCGTCGACCGTGCCGAACTCGGCCCAGTCCTTGTCGGGCGCTCCCAGGAACTTGGCGCTCCCTCCGAAGTTGAACGAGCCGTAGCACAGCTCGGAGACGGACAGCCCCGTGTCTCCCAGATAGCGGTACCGCATGTGAGGTGTCTCCATTCGTTGGTGTGGTGGGCGGGTTCGCCCGAGGGGGTGGGGGATGGGTCTAGTCGGTCTTGCGGAGTTCGCGTTCCTTGACGACGAGGAACGTCACCACGGCTCCGAGCAGGGCCAGGACCGCCAGACCGAGGAACGTGGCGTGCATGGCCGAGGTGAGGCTGTCCGAGATCGCCTCCAGCGCGGGACCGCGGTCGTCGGCGGCCAGCTGGGCCAGTCCGGTGTCCAGCCGTCCCTGGGTGGCCTCTCCCGCCAGGGTCCGCTCCTGTTCGTCCGTTGCGAAGGGCAGGTCGAGCGAGCGCAGCGACAGGCTGGTCAGCAGCGACCCCGCGCCCGCGATGGCCACGCTCTCGCCGGTGATGCGCATGGTGTTGAAGATCCCGGAGGCCATCCCGGCGCGTTCGACCTCCACGGTGCTGACGGCCGCGTTGTCCATGACCCCGAACGCGCTGCCCACGCCGACGCCGAACAGGGCCAGGGGTGCGATGAGGGCGGTCCAGGACTGCCCCGGTTCGAGGACCATCAGCCACAGGGAGCCGCCGGCGATCAGCAGCGAGCTGACGGCGAGCATGACGCGCAGGGGGACCTTGGCGGCGATCTGTCCGGCCGCCAGCGGCAGGAGCAGCACCGGCAGGGTCAGGGGCAGGAGCAGCGCGCCCGCCTCCGTCGAACCGAAACCGCCCACGCCCTGGAAGAAGGGCGGCAGGTAGACGAGCAGGACCACGAAGCCGAAGGTGATGGTGAAGGGCTGGCAGACCACGACGACGAAGGTCGGGCGGCGGAAGAGCGCCAGGTCGAACATGGGCCGCCGGACCCGTGACTCCACGGCGATGAAGGCCGCGAGGAAGACGACGAAACCGACGACCGCGCCGATCGTGCTCAGGCTGAGCCACCCCGTCTCGGCGCCCTGGACGAACGCCAGCGACAGCAGGAAGAGGCTGGCGCTGAACGTGACGACACCGCCCCAGTCCACGCTCGTCGCCTCGGGGTCACGCGACTCACGGATGGCGCGGACCAGGAGGAGCACGATGAGTCCGAGCACGACGTTCATCAGGAAGACCGCGCGCCAGCTCGCGAGGTTGACCAGCACCCCCGCGACGAGCGGCCCCAGTGCCAGGCCGAACCCGAAGGAGCTCCCCAGGACGCCGAAGGCGCGCGCCCTGGCCGCTCCCCGGAACCCGTCGGCGAGGATCGCGGCGCCGCTGGTGAGGATTCCCGCGGCCCCGACGCCCTGCACCGCCCTGGCCACGTCGATGACGACGATGTTCGAGGACAGCCCGATGACGGCGGCCATCGCCATGAACACCACGACACCGACGACGAGGATCCTGCGGCGGCCGAACCGGTCGGCCAGTCCGCCCGCGGCGAGCATGAACGCCGCGAAGGTGACGTTGTAGGCGTTCTGCACCCACTGGGCCTGCCCGACGCTGGCGTCCAGTTCGGCCGCGAGCTGGGTGAGCGCCACCGCCGGCGCGGTCACGGCGAGCGGCAGCATCACGCTGGCCAGGGCGACGGCCACGAGTGTGGCCACCCCCTGCCCCCTGGTCAGGGCGGCTGGAGCCCCCTGTCGTTCCGTTGCGTCGATCGCCATTGCCTTGCCCCTCGATCGATTGCTGATGACTATCTACTCACGAAGGAGCATAAGGTATCTTACTATCATCGTCAATCTTATGGCGACGGTGGGAGCGAGGACGCCCCCGACCGGACACCGACACCTATCGATCGGAGCCCATCGAAATGCCGTTGACCAGTGATGACAGCACCGCCGCCCGTGAGCCCCGACCCCCCGCCGACCCGGTCGACGTCCTGGTCGTCGGCGCCGGACCCGTGGGGCTGACCGCTGCGTGTGAACTCCTGCGACGCGGGGTGCGCGTGCGGCTCGTCGACCGAGCGGCCGGGCCCTCCCCCTTCCCCAAGGCCCTCCTGCTCTGGCCGCGCACGCTCGACATGCTGGAGGACCTCGGCTCGCTCGACGCGGCCAGGAAGGCCGGCATCGACATCAACACGTTCCGCTACTACTCCTCGGGCGCGCCGCTGGCCTCGTTCACCTTCCCCGAACACCTGACGCCGCTGTGCCTGCCGCAGAGCGAGACCGAACGCGTACTCCACGACCGGCTGCTGGAGCTCGGCGGGCGGGTCGAGCGCGGCGTGCGACTGCTCGCCTTCGACGGCATGGACTTCTCCGGGGACATCACGGCCACCGACGGGGTGACCGCCGTCCTGGAGCACGCCGACGGAACCGTGGAGCGCTACCGCGCGCCCTTCGTCATCGGTGCGGACGGCGCGGGCAGCGCCGTGCGGGCCCAGATCGGCACCGGGTTCGGCGGCAGCACCTACGAGTCGGCGTTCGCCCTCGTCGACTGCCGCATCGAGGGCGATCTGCCCGGCGACGAGGCCCTCTACTACCAGTCACCGCAGGGCGCGCTGGTCATCGTCGCCCTCCCCGACGGGGTCTTCCGCTTCTTCGCCAGCCTCCCGCCCGGCGAGAAGGTGAGCGTGGAGCTGCTCCAGCGGATCGCCGACGAGCAGGGCCCCGGCGGCGTCCGCCTGGTCGACCCCGTGTGGGAGTCGGTCTTCCGCGTCCACCGCAGGCACGCCGACGACTTCCAGCGGGGCCGGGTCTTCCTGGCCGGGGACGCCGCCCACGTGCACAGCCCCGCGGGCGGCCAGGGGCTCAACACCGGCATGCAGGACGCGCAGAACGTCGCCTGGAAGCTGGCCGCCGTGATCGGCGGCCAGGCCGCCCCCTCCCTGCTGTACACCTACGGGCAGGAGCGCAAGGACGTGGCCCGGCAGGTGGTGCGCGACACCGACATCCAGACGCGGGGTTGGATGCTCAGGCACCCGCTCCAGACCGGGGCCCGCGACGCGGCGTTCCGCCTCCTGGAACCGGTGCTGGAGCGGCACTACCTCCCGGTGATGGCCGGGTACCGCTTCCGGTACGGCCCCGCCCGCGCCACGCAGGAACCGGCCTGGCCCTCCTCCTGCCTGCTGTCCCGGCACCGGCCGGGAGCCATCCGGGTCGGGCACGCCCTGCCCCGCGCGCTCGCCGTCGCGCTGGGCGTCGGCGGCCGGGAGCCGCGCGACGGCGAGGCCGTCACCCCTCCCCGGTGGACGCTCGCCGTCACAACGGGCCGCCCCGGCCTGGAGGAGGACCTGGCCAGGGCGATCGCGAACCGGCCGGAGGTCGCGGTGCGGACGCTGGCCTCCCGCGACGCCGCCGAGCACCGGCTCTGCCCGGCCGCCGGCTACCACCTGATCCGTCCGGACGGCTACGTCGCCGCGCACGGACACGGGAACGACCGGATGCGGCTGCGCGCCGAACTCACGGCCCACCTCGGGGCCGCCGCCCGCTGACCGCCCCGCCCGCACCGGAGCGGGGCGCCGGATCGCGATGATCCGGCGCCCCGCCGCCCCTCGTACCGTGCCCGGTGTCAGCCTCCGGCCGCGACCGGATCGCCCGTCCGGGAGGCCAGGACCTTGCGGTCCCGGCTGACGAGCAGACCGATGACCAGTTCGACCGGGGCGAGCACGATCAGCAGCGCCAGGGCCGGGGTCCAACTGCCCGTGACCGACCCGATCAGGCCGAACAGGAGCGGGCCGCACACCGCGCCCACGATGTAGCCGACCGTCTGCACCATGCCCGACAGCTGGGCGGCGACGCCGGGGTCGGGCGAGCGCAGCCCGATGAAGGTCATCGCCATCGCGAACCCGCCGCCCAGGGCCAGGCCGAGGATGACGGCCCAGAACGTGGCGAGGTCGGGCTGGACGATCAGTCCGAGGTTGGCCACCGCCCCCAGGACGGCGACCGCGACGGTCACCGTCGCCGGACGCAGCCGTCCGGAGAGCACCGGGGCCAGCACCGCGGCCGGGATGCTCACCAGCATGCACAGGGAGAGCACAGCGCCCGCCTCGGCGGCCCCCCGGGCGATGAGGATGGTCGGCAGCCACCCCAGGGCGGTGAAGAAGGCCAGGGCGCGAAGCGCCAGGTAGAGCGTGGCCTGCCAGGCGACGGCGTCGCGCAGCAGTCCGCCCAGGACGGGGGGCGGCGCGGCCGCCCCCCGCGGCCTTCCCTGGCTCAGGGCCAGGGGCACCCACACGACCAGGGCCAGGATCGCCAGCCCGGCCCACAGCGCCAGGGCGGTGGGCCAGTCGACGCCGAGACCGTCGCGCAGGGGAACGGTCACGCCGGAGGCCAGGGCCGCCCCACCACTGAGGACCGCCGTGGCGAGGCCGGTGTAGAAGCGGATCCGGTCGGGGAAGGCGCTCTTGACCACCGCGGGGATCAGGACGTTTCCGATGGCGAGACCGGCACCGGCCAGGACGGTGCCGACGAACAGGGTCGGCACGGCCGGGACGAACCGGATGGCCAGGCCGACGACGATCAGGACGAGCGCCAGGGTGACGGCGCTGTTGACACCGATCCTGCGGGCGAACGCAGGGGCGAGCAGGGCGAAGACGCCCAGACACAGGACCGGGAGCGTGGTGAGCAGGCTGATGGTCGCGCCGGACAGGCCCAGGTCCTCCTGGATCCGTCCGAGCAGGGGGGAGACGCTTCCGATGGCCGGGCGGAGGTTGACCGCGAGCAACACCAGCCCCACGGCCGTCCAGAGGAGATTGGACGTCGCCCGGACGCCTTGTTGGTCTTGTGCCACGAGTTCCTCACTCAACGTGTCGGTGATGCGACTGGCCTGGCACAGGGGGTCAGACCAGGAAGCCAAAGAGACCTGATGACTATCTATTAGCGAGCGGGTAACCAAGATCTGCTAGATATAAGATAGCGTATCTCATGAACCGCCTGGATCGGCTTCCGCACGGAACGTCATCCACCGCCTCCCCGGGCGGCTCGCGGCGGGGGAACCCCAGGACAGAGCAGGACCCAGAAGGGAAAGATCGTGGCCTACCACATCGCCGTGAAGTTCGACGTGCCCGCCGAGCACCGCGACGAGTTCATCGCCGCCGCCCTGGAGGACGGCCGGAACTCCAACGCCGACGAGCCCGGCACGCTGGCGTTCAACCTGGTCGAGGACGAGGAGACCGCCAACCGCTTCTACCTGATCGAGGCGTACGAGGACGAGGAGGCCTTCCAGGCGCACTGCGACGGCCCGCACTTCAAGAAGTTCTTCGACATCATCGGCGGCTGGGGCCAGGAGGGCCCCGAGTGGCTGGTGCGGGGTACCCAGCACGTCTGACCCCCTGATCCACACGAGGCCCGTGCGGTGGAACTCCACCGCACGGGCCTCCTCGCTCCCCTCCTCCGCCCCCGGGAGCGGAGGAGGGGAGATCGCGGCACCGGTCACCCGGTCACCCCTCGGGGGTCACCGGCCCCTCACCCGCGCCGGTGCGCACCGTGGCCTCGGCGATCTCGGACAGGTCGGCCTCGGTCAGCTCCAGCGAACCGGCGGCCAGCCACGCGTCGATCTGTTCGGGGCGGCGGGCGCCGACGAT
Source organism: Nocardiopsis sp. FIRDI 009 (assembly GCF_003386285.1). GTDB lineage: Bacteria > Actinomycetota > Actinomycetes > Streptosporangiales > Streptosporangiaceae > Nocardiopsis. The sequence continues at coordinate 29,391 of NZ_QPNC01000021.1, read as the reverse complement.
GGCGCCGGTCACACCGGGCCAGGCGGCCGCCCAGGCCACCGCGACGGCCGCGACCGTGGTTCCGTGCCGCTCGGCGACCGGCTCCAGCGCCCGCGCCAGGGCGAGGTTGCGCTCCAGGTTGGTGGTGAAGTCCACGTGCCCCCGCCGCCAGTCGGCGGGGTCGAGCTCCTCGACCCGCTCCCGGGAGAAGGCCCCGGTGAGCAGTCCGGACTGCATCGGCGAGTAGACGATCACGCCCGTGCCGTTCCGTGCGGACCAGGCCACCTCGGCCGCGTTGGACCGGTTGATCGCGGAGAACGGCGGCTGGACGGCCTCGACGTGGCCGACCGCCTCGGCCCGCTCCAGGAGCGGAACGTCGTGGTTGGACAGGCCGATGGCACGCACCTTGCCCTCCGCCTTCAGGTCCGCCATCACCGCCCAGTACTCCTCGATCGGGGTCGCCTGGGGCGCCGGGCCGCCCGACTCCTCCCCGCTGTACTCCAGCGAGGCGCCCGTGTCGGGCCAGTGCACCTGGAACAGGTCGATCCTGTCCACCCCCAGCCGGGAGAGGGAGCCCTCGACCTCGCGCCGGACGCTGTCGGGGCGCATGATCCGGTGCGGGGGCGCCTCCGGGTCGTCCTCGTCCCAGACCAGACCGCACTTGGTGAAGACGAACGGCCGGTCGGCCTCGGGGATGTGGGCGACGGCCTTGCCGACCACCTCCTCGGAGTGGCCGAGGCCGTAGACGGCGGCGGTGTCGATCCAGTTGACGCCGTTCTCGACGGCGTGGCGGATGGCGGCGATCGACTCGGCGTCGTCCTGCTCCCCCCACGAGTAGCGCCAACCACCGCCTCCGATCGCCCAGGCGCCCAGGCCGACCCGGGTGATGTCCATCCCGGTGTCGCCCAGTGGGCGGGTGTGCAGGCTCATTCGCGTACTCCCATCGGTCGTGTCGGTGCGTCCGAGCATCAGATCCCAGTCTCTCACATGAGACCAGATATTTGATCGAAATCAATCCACCATCAGGGTTCCTTCGATTATAAGAATACGTATACTTATCGGGACCCGCACACCCACCGACCTGGAAGAGGTGCCCCCATGTGTGGACCCGAGCTGATCCGCAACGCCCAGAGCAGTCTCGCCGAGGACAACGCCGACACCGCGACGATGACGGCGCCCGCAACGACGACCCCCGCCCCCTCGGTCACCGCACCGCCCACCGGCACGGGTGTGGGCCGACGCCGGATGCTCACGGGCTCCGCGGCCGTGGGAGCGCTCCTCACCGGCATCGGCGCCCTGGGGGTCGCCAACAGCGATCCCGCCTACGCCCAGGCCATCAACGGTGTCTCCGCCTCCCGCCTGCGGGTCCTCGACCTCAGCCACGCCATCCACACCGACTTCCCCGTCTACTCGCCCTTCGTCCTGGAGCCCAACATCTTCCAGACCGCGCGGGTGGACGACGACGGCTACAACGCGCTCAAGCTGGAGATCGACGAGCACACGGGGACCCACATGGACGCCCCCTGGCACTTCTACGACAACGACGACGCCCTGCGCACCGACCAGCTCGACCCGGCGAACCTGGTCTGCCCCCTGGTGGTGATCCGCATCGTCGACCGCGCCGAGAGGGACCTGGACGCCGAGGTCACCGTGCGGGACCTGCGCCGCTGGGAGCGGCGCTACGGACGCATCCCCCGACGCGCCCTCGTCGCCATGGACTCCGGTTGGACCCGGCGCGTGCTCAACGGCGCGGCCGACATGCTGAACCGGGACAGCGAGGGGATCCCCCATTTCCCCGGATTCAGCGCGGAGGCGTGCGCCTGGCTGCTGAACCACCGCGACATCGCCGGTATCGCGGTGGACACCCCGAGCCTGGACCCGGGCCCCCTGTCCGTCTCCGACCCCCAGGCCCACATCCTGACCCTGGGCGCGAACAAGTACGGCCTGGAGATCACCGCGAACATGGACCAGGCCCCCGACTGCGGCGCCATCGCCGTCGTCGGCGTCCTCAAGACCCAGGGCGGCACCGGCGGTCCCACCCGCCTGATGGCCGTCCGCTGACCGAACCGCTCCCCTGGCACTCGGCCCCCGAGGACGCCGGTCTTGGCCGTCGGCGCCCTCGGGGGCCTCACGCGACCCGCCCCGGTCAGCTCCAGCCGTACCGTCCCCGCAGCACGTCCGCGACCAGCCAGAACCGCTCCTCGTCCAGGACCGCGGCCTCCCGGCGGATGCCGTCCTCCTCGAACTCGAAGAGGCGGTCCACCCGGACGTGGGAGTCCCGGCCCTCGCGGTCCCACGGTCCGCTGCCGAGGGGCAGCCAGTCCTGGCTCTCCCAGCTCTCGGGGCTCTGGGACGAGAGCATGAGACCGTGCAGCCGACCGTCCCTGCGCCCCACAACGAGCATCGGCCGGTCCTTGCCCTGGGCGGGGTCCTCCTCGTAGGGAACCCACGTCCACACGATCTCGCCCGCGTCGGCCAGGCCGTCGCGTTCGGGGGCGTAGGCGATCCGGGTCGCGTTCTGCTCGGTGGGGATCTCGCGGACCCGGCCGCGCTGGGGGTGCGGGTCTCGCCCGCGCGCTGTGTGTTCACTCACGTGGGCATCCTAGGCCGTGTCCCGGGCGGGCGGAGCGCCTCCGACACGCGGACCGGGTCAGCAGGTGTCGAAGAGGTACCCGGCCCCGTCCGGGGCGACCAGGTCGCGGTCGCGCAGGATCACGCTGGCGGGGGTGTCCGGGTCGGCGCACACGTCCGCGAAGGGGACGTCGAGGGTGTCGGGGTACTCGACGGCGAGCACCGCGTCACCGTAGACGGCCGTGTAGGCGGCGCACTCGTCGAAGGCCGCGCACTCCTCGGCGACCGCGAGGTCGAACCCGGCCTCCCGCCGGGCCCGCCCCGCGAGTTCGGCGGCGTTCTTCTGCGCGACGGCCATACCGTGCCCGTGCGCCGTCTCGGCGAGGTCGGCGGCGAGCGCGAGGGCGTCGTCGGCCGTGAACGCGCCACCGGAGCGGGTGTGGGAGTCGAGGTTGTCGAACTCCACGGCGTCGAACCCCCGCTCGGCGCACTCGCGCACGGTCGCGCCGACGAGCTCGGCGATCCCCTCCCTGCGTTCCCCGGTGGACACGTCCAGCAGGATCTCGTCCGGCCAGTCGGGGTCGACGACGAACTCGCCGTCCGCGTCGCGCAGCAGCAGGTCCGGGTGCTCGGCCACCCACCGTTCCCGCTCCTGCGGCTGGGTCTGGAACCCGTTGACGTAACAGACCGAGTACAGGTCCGCGACGGGCTCGGCCGTGGCGTCGCGTACCACGGTCACCACCCCCGGGGCGGGCTCGTAGGCGCCGCCGAGCTGGTAGTCGAACGCTCCGGCGGGCGGAAGCCGAACCTCGTCGGCCCCGCCCGCCGAACATCCGGCGCACAGGACGGTCAGGGCGAGAGCCCCGCCGGCGGCGCCCCGGGTCACAGGACCACGAGGTCGTCGCGGTGCACCAGTTCGCGTTCGTAGGAGGGCCCCATCTCCCGGGCCAGCCACCGCGTGGACCGGCCCATCATGTCGGGGACCTCGGAGGCGTCGTAATTGACCAGCCCCCGCGCGACCACGGTGCCGCGCTCGTCGCGCAGGTCCACGGGGTCCCCCGCGCTGAAGTCGCCCAGGACCTTGACCACGCCCGCGGGCAGCAGCGAGGCCTTCTCGCTCACGACCGCCACCACCGCCCCCGGGTCCAGGACCAGGCTGCCCCGGCCGGCGGTCGCGTGGGCGAGCCACAGCTGACGGGTCGAGGGACGGCGGCCCTCGGCCGGGGCGAAGAGGGTGCCCACCCGTTCCCCGGCCAGGGCGGCGCGCGCGTTGGCGGCCGAGGTCAGCACCGTCTGCACCCCCGCCTCGGTGGCGATGCGCGCCGACTCCACCTTCGTCACCATGCCGCCGGTGCCCACGCCCCGTTTGCCCGCGGTACCGATGTCGATCCCGTCCAGGTCCTCCGGGCCGCGCACGAGGTCGACCACGGAGGTGGACGGGTCGGAGGGGTCGCCGTCGTACAGGGCGTCCACGTCGGAGAGCAGGATGAGCGCGTCGGCGCGCATGAGGTGGGCGACGAGTGCGGCGAGGCGGTCGTTGTCGCCGAACCGGATCTCGTGGGTGGCCACGGTGTCGTTCTCGTTGACGATCGGCACCGCCCCGATGTCCAGCAGGCGACGCAGCGTGCGCTGCGCGTTGCGGTGCTGCACCCGCCGCATCATGTCCTCCACCGTGAGCAGGACCTGGGCGGCGTTGAGACCGTGCCCGGCCAGCTCGGCGGTGTAGGAGGCGAGCAGCAACCCCTGACCGACGCTGGCCGCCGCCTGCTGTGAGGCCAGGTCGCGCGGGCGCCGGGTCAGCCCGAGAGGGGTCATCCCGGCCGCGACGGCGCCGGAGGAGACCAGGATGACCTCCTGGCCGAGCGCACGACGGGTGGCCAGGACCTCGACGAGGTCGCGGATCCGGCCGGAGTCGATCCGGCCCTGGGGCGTCGTCAGCGACGACGACCCCACCTTGACCACGACCCGTCGGGCGGTCGCCACCGCCTCGCGGCCCGCGACCTCGAGTGCGTCGATCTGTTCGGTTCTCACGCTGTCCACCGGGGGCTTTCCATCCGTGGCACGGCTCCGGGTCCGGTCGCCGTGCGCGTACCTGAGTGTGGGTCCGGCTGGTGTGGAGCGGTGTCCCCGCGCGGGTCAGCCCAGCCGGGCGTCGGTGCCGCGCGGGCCGGACGGGACGGCCTCGGCGTCGGTCGACGGGTCCCAGTCGAAGACCACGGAGTCCTCCTCGGTGCCGATGTGCACCTCGGCGCCCTCGGTGGCGCCGGCCTTGGCCAGCTCCTCCTCGATGCCGAGGCGGTTGAGCCGCTCGGCCAGGTAGCCGACGGCCTCGTCGTTGGAGAAGTCGGTCTGGCGCACCCAGCGGGCGGGCTTGTCGCCGCGCACGCGGAAGGCGTTGTCCCCCAGCGGAACGACCTCGAACGGGGTGTCGCCGATCATCTTCGGGCGGATCACGATCCGGGTGGGCTCGGCGGCGGGCGCGGCCTCGCGCGCCGCGGCCACCTGCTCGCCCAGGGCGAAGGACAGTTCGCGCAGACCCTCACGGGAGGCGGCGGAGACCTCCAGGACGCGGTACCCGCGCTCGACCAGCATCGGGGTGACCAGCTCGGCGAGTTCACGGGCCTCGGGCACGTCCACCTTGTTCAGGGCGACGATGCGCGGCCGGTCGGACAGGTCGACGCCGGTGCGCTCACCGTAGGCGGCCAACTCGGCCTCCAGGGCCTCCAGGTCGCTGATCGGGTCGCGGCCGGACTCGTAGGTCGCGCAGTCGAGCACGTGCAACAGCGTGGAACAGCGCTCGATGTGGCGCAGGAACTCCAGGCCCAGGCCCTTGCCGTCACTGGCCCCGGGGATGAGGCCGGGCACGTCGGCGATCACGTACTGGACGGCGCCCGCCTCGACCACGCCGAGGTTGGGGATGAGGGTGGTGAAGGGGTAGTCGGCGATCTTGGGGCGCGCCGCGGACAGGGCGGCGATGAGCGACGACTTGCCCGCGCTGGGGAAGCCCACCAGGCCGACGTCGGCGATGGTCTTCATCTCCAGGCGCACGTCGAAGGACTCTCCCTCCTCGCCCTTGAGGGCGAAGCCGGGCGCCTTGCGCTTCTTGGAGGCCAGCGCCGCGTTGCCCAGCCCGCCGGAACCGCCCCTGGCCAGCACGAGCCGGGTCCCGTGGCCGACCAGGTCGGCGATGACCTCGCCGTCCATGCGGGTGACCACGGTGCCGTCGGGGACGGTGAGCACGAGGTCGGCGCCGTTGGCGCCGGCGCGGTGGCCGCCCTGACCGGGGGTGCCGTTCTGGGCGCTGCGGTGGGGTCGGCGCTGGTAGTCCAGGAGCGTGGCCGTCTGGGCGTCGACCTCGAGGACGACGTCACCGCCGCGACCGCCGTTCCCGCCGTCCGGTCCGCCCAACGGCTTGAACTTCTCCCGGTGCACGGAGGCACAGCCATGCCCGCCGTTCCCGGCCTTGACGTGCAAGACCGCCTCGTCGACGAAGTCAGGCATAGCTCTCCCCGTTACTCGTGCGGCCCCGTCCGGTGACGGAGACCGCGAACCACACGCGTCAACCAGTGACAACGCGAGGGGCGGGCCAGTGTTCCCTGGCCCGCCCCGAAATCCACAACGTCCGCGCGTGACCTACTCGGCGGCGGCGGGAACGATGTTCACGGCCTTGCGGCCGCGGTAGTTGCCGAACTTGACCTCGCCGGCGACCAGGGCGAACAGCGTGTCGTCGCCGCCACGGCCGACGTTGGCGCCCGGGTGGAACTTGGTGCCGCGCTGACGGATCAGGATCTCGCCGGCCGAAACGGTCTGACCGCCGAAGCGCTTGACACCAAGCCGCTTGGCGTTGGAGTCACGACCGTTACGGCTGGACGAAGCGCCCTTCTTGTGTGCCATCTCTCCAGGCCTCCTACTTCGCCGCGATGCCGGTGACGCGCACCTGGGTGTGCTTCTGGCGGTGACCCATGCGCTTCTTGTAACCGGTCTTGTTCTTGTACTTCAGGATGTTGATCTTGGGGCCGGCGGTCTCACCAAGAACCTCGGCGGTGACCGTGTACCCGCTCAGCTTGTCGGCCTCGCTGATGACGTTGTCGCCGTCGACCACAAGGATGGGCTGCCAGGTCAGGGTGGCGCCGGCCTCCTCGGAGACCCTGTCGATGTTCAGGACGTCATCGACGGACACCTTCTCCTGTCGGCCGCCCGCTCGCACGATCGCGTACACCGGGTAACTCTCTTCCTGCTCGCTCAACGAATAATGCACTCACTGGGACCATTCCCGGGGGAAGTCCAGGCCCGCTCGCGCGGGGCCCCCGGGTCAGCCCTGCCTGTGCCAGGCCTGGCTGTGAAGGGGCCGCTCCCACCGCGGTGGGAAGAAGCCTCGTTCCACGATCCACTGATCGCCTGTAGCGGGGCGCGGGGATCTGAGGGAAACAAACCCTGCGTGGAGAGCACTTCGGTGTCGGGGCGCGTGATCACACGGAGCGCGCCGACGCACCGCCCATCAGATTACCACTGCCCCACCGCGGGGCTGCACAGCCGGTGTGTTTCGGACCTTCCGCTCCGCTTCGGCCCGCACGTCGCCCGAACCACAGCCCCCTGGGGGTGACCGCACAGGCGATCCACAGCACGCGTCCGTCCCCCGTGGCCCGGGCCACGGGGGACGGACGCGACCGGTGATCTAACCGGCCTCCACCGCGGTCGGCGGGGTGGCCGCCGCCTTGGTGCGCCGGGTTCGGCGGCGCTTCGGGCGTTCCGCCGCCTCGTCCTCGGTACCGGCGGCGGGTGCCTCCGGCTCCGGGGCCGTGTCCTCGGCGGGCGTCTCGGACGCCGCCCGGGCGGTCCGGCGCGTCGTGGTCCGCCTGGTCCGGGTCTTCTTCACCGGCGCCTCGGGCTCGTCCCCGGTCGGCTCGGCGGCCTCCGGAGCGGCTGGTTCGGCCGTCTCCGCGGCCCCGGCGGCCTCCTCGGCCGTTCGCCGTCCGTCGCCGGCCTCGTCCCCGGTCGGCTCCTCCGCGGCCTTGCGGGCGCGGGTGGTCCGCTTCCGGGTCCGCTTCGCGGGCTTCTCGGCGGCCTCGCCCTCCTCTGCGGCGGGCGCGGCGGGCTCCTCGGCGGCCTCGGTTTTCTCGGCCTTCTCAGCCGCCGCCTTCTCCGCCCGGTCGGCCTTCTTCCGATCGGCCTTGTCCTGCTTGTCCGCCTTCTCCTGCTTCTCGGACTTGTCGGCCTTCTCGACCTTGTCCGAGGGCTGGTCCGCCTCGGCCTTGCCCTTCTTCTTCTTGCGGCCGCTGTTGCCGCCCTTGCCCTCCACCGGCTCGGTGGACAGCACCAGGCCGCGGCCGTTGCAGTGGTCGCACGAGTGCGAGAAGGCCTCCAGGAGCCCCTGACCGACCCGCTTGCGGGTCATCTGCACCAGGCCGAGCGAGGTGACCTCGGCCACCTGGTGCTTGGTGCGGTCCCTGGACAGGCACTCCAGCATGCGGCGCAGCACGAGGTCGCGGTTGGACTCCAGCACCATGTCGATGAAGTCGATCACGATGATGCCGCCGATGTCGCGCAGCCGGAGCTGGCGGACGATCTCCTCCGCGGCCTCCAGGTTGTTCTTGGTGACCGTCTCCTCGAGGTTGCCGCCCTGACCGGTGAACTTGCCGGTGTTGACGTCGACCACGGTCATGGCCTCGGTGCGCTCGATGATCAGCGACCCGCCGCTGGGCAGCCACACCTTGCGTTCCAGGGCCTTGTTGATCTGCTCGTCGATCCGGTAGGCGGCGAAGACGTCGCGGTCCTCGGTCCAGTGGGAGAGCCGCTCGGACAGGTTGGGCGCCACGTAGTCCACGTACTCGTGGACGGTGTCCCACGCCTCCTCACCGGAGACGACCAGGCTGGAGAAGTCCTCGTTGAACACGTCCCGCACGACCCGCACCGTGAGGTCGGGCTCGCTGTTGAGCAGCGACGGGGCGCTCGCCGACTTCGACTTGCGCTTGATGGACTCCCACTGGTTGGCCAGACGCGAGATGTCGCGCTCCAGCTCCTCCTCGCTGGCCCCCTCCGCGGCGGTGCGCACGATCACACCCGCGCCGGACGGCATGACCTTCTTGAGGATCTGCTTGAGGCGCGCGCGCTCCTTGTCCGGGAGCTTGCGGCTGATCCCGGTCATGGAGCCGCCGGGCACGTACACCAGGTAACGGCCGGGCAGGCTGATCTGGCTGGTCAGCCGGGCGCCCTTGTGCGCGATCGGGTCCTTGGTGACCTGCACCAGGACCGACTGGCCCGACTTGAGGACCGACTCGATGCGCTTGGGCTGGCCGTCCAGGCCGAAGGAGTCCCAGTTGACCTCGCCCGCGTACAGGACGGCGTTGCGGCCCTTGCCGATGTCGACGAAGGCGGCCTCCATGGACGGCAGGACGTTCTGCACGCGGCCCAGGTAGACGTTGCCCACGTAGGAGCGGTGGGTGGACCGGTCGACGTAGTGCTCGACGAGGACGTCGTCCTCCAGCACCGCGATCTGGGTGCGGTCGCCGTTGCGACGGATCACGAGGTCGCGCTTGACCGACTCGCGGCGTGCGAGGAACTCCGACTCGGTGACGATCGGGGCGCGGCGACGGCCCTGCTCACGGCCCTCGCGACGGCGCTGTTTCTTGGCCTCCAGCCGGGTGGAGCCGCGAACCGCCTGGACCTCGTCCTCGATCGGCTTCTCCTGGCGCGGCTCGCGCACCTTGACCACGGTGTTGGGCGGGTCGTCGGTGGTGGTGTCGACGGCGGTTCCGGCAGCGGTGCCGGCCCTGCGGCGTCGGCGGCGCCGGCGGCGGCTGCCGCGCTCACCCTCCTCCGCGGCGGCGGGCTGCTCGGGCGCGGCCTCGGTGGTCTCCTCCGCGGCCTTCGCGCCCTCGCCCCGCGCTTCCTCGTCCGTGCGCTCCGCCGTCTCCTGGGGCTCGCCGCCGGCCTCCTCGCCGGTGCGCGAGCGGCCCCGGCCCCGGCCGCCACGACGGCGGCGACGGCGACTCGGTCGCTCCTCGGAGGTGTCGGCGGCCTCCGCGGACTCGGCGGACTCCTCGGTCCGGGAGCCCGTCTCCTCGGCGGCCTCCTCGTCCTCCGCCGTCCCGGCTCCGGCCGACTCGGCCCGCGCGGGCGCGCCCCGCTGGGCGACCGGCGGCTGGAAGAGCACGGGGGGCGACTGGAAGACGGCGGTGCCGGTGGCCTCCTCGACCGGGGCGGCCTCGGTCTCCTCCGGCTCCGGGGCCTGCGTCTGCGTCTGCGTCTGCGTCTGCGTGGCGGACTCGGCGGCCCTGCGCCCGGTGGTCCTGCGCCCGGTGGTCCGGGGTTCCTCGGCCGTGGCGGCCTCGGCGCCCTTCCTCGCGGCGGTCGTGGCGGCGGGGCGCTCACGGCTCGCGGGCGCCTCCTCGGCGGGGCTGCCCGCGGCGCGTACGGTGCGCCTGCGCGGGGCGGCGGCCACCGCGGTCTTGACCGTGCCCACCTCACCGGACCCGGCGAGGGTGGTCACCGGCCGGGAGGGGGCGGCGGTGGTGTCGTCAGGTTCGGGGGGTGGTCCAGCGGCGCGGCGTGCGCCCTTGGCGGACGCGGGTGTGGTCACCCGCACCTCGCCGTCCCCCGGAGGGGGCGTCGCCGCCTTGGCGTCGGTTGTTTCAGTTGTACCCGCGGCGCCCTCGGCGCCGTTCGTGGGCTCGTTGTCGAGCATCCGGGCGGTCTCCCGTCAAAGTCCCCGGGCGCGCCGCGACCTCTCGGTCGGCGGCGCGGCTCACGAGAACTGTCGTCGCTGTGTCAGCGCCGGCGGCACCGGAGTGTCGCCGGGGCAAAGTCCTGTGGTCGCGCCCATGTACCCCACCTGGGGCCGCTCATGGGCGCGGTCCCGTCATGGGCGCCGACGGCCGTGGTGCGTTCTCGCTCCGCTCGTCACCTTGGCCCACGGATCCGGTGCCCACGGTGGTGTGGGCGTCGGGCCGGTCCGCGGTGAGCGGGTCCGCGATCGCACCTGTCGTCTCGTCCAGTGGCCCCTGCGCCAGCCGGGTCATCAACGGTGATGACGGCGGCGCGAGGTCGGCCACGAGACGCAGGCCGGTCAGCACGTCGTCCGGTCGAACGGCAGGTGTCGTGTGCCGAACGACCATTCGAAGTATGGCATATGTCGCGTGTTGTTCCCCTGGGGCGCGCCCGTCGGGCACGCCGACCACGTCGAGTCGGACCACCGCCGGGCGTGTGTCGAACCGGCGTCGGCCCTTCTTCGTCATCCGTTCCACCTCGACACTGTCGGCGGCCAGGAAGGCGCTCGCCGCCGCAGCGGCCGCGTCGGGGTCGACGCCCGCCAGCTCCACCCGCCACTCGGAGGCCTGGAGCCGGTCGGCGATCCCGGAGCCGTGGGCCTCGACGACCTCGACGACGTCCACGCCCTCGGGCATGGCCGCGTCGATATCGGCTCTGACCTGCTCGGGGTCGCGCTCCTCGGCCAGGGTCAGTTCGAGGTACTCCGCCTCACTGGCGACCCCGGTGGGGGCCGCACCGGCGTAGGAGACCTTCGGGTGCGGCGAGAAGCCCGCGGAGAACGCGACCGGCACGTCCGCCCTGCGCAGAGCGCGCTCCAACGCCCGGGCGATGTCGCGGTGACTGGCGAATCTCATCCGGCCCCGCTTGGCGTAGCGGACACGGAGCCGTTGGCCGGGTCTGGTGGTGGAGGGTGAGGTGGTGCCCTCGGATGCGGGGGGCAGCTCAACTCCTTTCCTCATGCCCCCGGTGGGGTCGGCCTGCGACCTGAAGGGGCTGTTCCTCAGTCCTGTTCAGCGTACGGTGCGCGGTGGTGCACATGCGCCAACAGGACCACGCATACCGGTATCTCCCCCACTGACCTGCGGTCGAAAAGTCCCGATGCCATCCGGGCGGAGAGCGAACCGGCATTCACCACCAGAACGCGGAGGGCCCGAAAAAAAATCCGGAGAAAATCCGGATCCGATGGCAACCCCGCGCCCACCCCGCGAGTCCTACTACACGTACGGCCCGGCGCGAGCGGGGCGCCGGGCCGTACTCCTTCCTTCCGGAGAGCTCCCCCACGGGGTAGAGCTCTCGGAGCGCGCATCCTACTGGACGGTCACGCACGGATGCCGGACCGCCCCCGGCAGTCACGTCTTCACGGTGAGCGGGAGCAGCGGACGGCCGTCCGCGGGAGCGTTGATCTGGATCTCCGTGCCCATGCTCGGGCACACACCGCAGTCGTAGCAGGGGTTCCACCGGCAGTCGTCGACCTCGACCGACTCCTCCCCGTGCAGCGAGTCCTGCCAGTCCTGCCACAGCCACGAGCGGTCCAGCCCCGCGTCGAGGTGGTCCCACGGCAGGACCTCGTCCTCGTCGCGCTCGCGGACGGTGTACCAGTCCAGGTCCACCGGTGTGTCGGCGAGCGCGGTCTTCGCCGCCTCGACCCAGCGGTCGTAGGAGAAGTGCTCGCTCCAGCCGTCGAACCGGCCGCCCGCGCGCCACACCTCCTCCACGACCCGGCCCACGCGGCGGTCGCCGCGCGAGAGCAGCCCCTCGATGATCGACGGCCGCCCCTCGTGGTAGCGCAGCCCGATGGACTTTCCGTACCTGCGGTCGCCCCGGAGCCGGTCGCGCAGCTTGCGCAGGCGCGCGTCGACCACCTCGTGCGGAGTCTGTCCCGCCCACTGGAACGGGGTCTGCGGCTTGGGCACGAACCCGCCGATGGACACCGTGCACCGGATGTCCCTGCGCCCGGTCACCTCACGGCCGGTGCGGATCACCGCGGTGGCCAGGTCGGCGATGGCCAGGACGTCCTCGTCCTCCTCGGTGGGCAGCCCGCACATGAAGTACAGCTTCACCTGGCGCCACCCGGCCGCGTAGGCGGCGGTCACCGTGCGGATGAGGTCCTCCTCGGTGACCATCTTGTTGATCACCCGGCGCATCCGCTCGCTGCCGCCCTCGGGGGCGAAGGTCAGACCCGAACGGCGCCCGTTCCGGGTCAGCTCGTCCGCCAGCTCGATGTTGAAGGCGTCCACGCGCGTGGAGGGCAGGGACAGCCCCGTGTTGGTGCCCTCGTAGCGGTCGGCCAGCCCCTTGGCGATGTCACCGATCTGGCTGTGGTCGGCGCTCGACAGGGACAGCAGGCCGACCTCCTGGAAGCCGGTGGCCTTCACCCCCTCGTCGACCATCCTCGTGACGGTCTCCCGGTTGCGCTCGCGTACCGGGCGGGTGATCATCCCCGCCTGGCAGAACCGGCAGCCCCGGGTGCACCCGCGGAAGATCTCCACGCTGTAGCGCTCGTGCACCGACTCGGCGGTCGGCACGATGGGCTTCTTGGGGTAGGGCCACCGGTCCAGGTCCATCACGGTGTGCTTGTGCACCGTGCCCGGCACCCCGGGACGGTTGGGCGTGTAGGCGGCGATCCGGCCGTCGTCGTGGTAGGCCACGTCGTAGAAGCGCGGCACGTACACCCCGCCCGTCGCGGCCAGCCGGAGGAGGAGCGCGTCACGCCCGCCGGGCTCGCCCTCCTCCTTGAACTCCCGGATGATCTCGGTGATCGCGAGCGCGACCTCCTCCCCGTCGCCCAGCACCGCGGCGTCCAGGAAGTCCGCGATCGGCTCCGGGTTGAAGGCCGAGTGACCGCCCCCCAGCACGATCGGGTGCCCCTCGCCCCGGTCCGCGGAGCACAGCGGGACGCCCGCCAGATCCAGCGCCGTGAGCAGGTTGGTGTACCCCATCTCGCTGGCGAAGCTCACCCCCAGCACGTCGAACGCCGACACCGGACGGTGGGCGTCCACGGTGAAGTGCGGGACGCCGTGCTCGCGCATCAGCGCCTCCAGGTCCGGCCAGACCGCGTACGCGCGCTCGGCCAGCACCCCCTCACGCTCGTTGAGGATCTCGTAGAGGATCTGCACCCCCTGGTTGGGCACCCCGACCTCGTAGGCGTCCGGGTACATCAGCGCCCAACGCACCGAGGTGTCGTCCCACTCCTTGACCACGGAGTTGAGTTCGCCCCCGACGTACTGGATGGGTTTGCTCACCTTCGCGAGCAGGGGCTCCAGCAGCGGGAAGACGCTTTCGACGGACATGGCGAGACCTTCGGTCGATGATGGACGTGCGGTTTCTCCAGGTTACCGACGCACGGAGCGGATCACTCGAACCCGCGGTCCCGCGAGCTCACGGCCAGGACCAGGCCGAGCGCCACGAGGTTGGCGACGATGGCGGTGCCGCCGTAGGAGACGAACGGCAGCGGCAGGCCCGTGACGGGGACGATCCCGAGCCCCATCCCGATGTTGATGAAGCTCTGGAAGGCGAACCACGCGGCCACCCCCACGCACAGCAGGCGCGGGTAGGGCTGGTCGCACCCCTGGGCGATCCGCAGGATCCGCCAGAACACCACGGTGAACAGCGCGACCATCGCCCCGGCCCCCACGAACCCGAGCTCCTCGCCGGCCACCGTGAAGATGAAGTCCGTGTGCTGTTCGGGCACGAACCGCCCGTGCGTCTGCTCCCCCTGGAACAGGCCGGTGCCGTCGAACCCGCCCGAACCCACGGCGATCAGCGCCTGGGCCGAGTTGTACCCCGCCCCCTGCGGGTCCGCCGCCGGATCCACCAGCGTGGCCAGCCGGTCCAGCTGGTAGGGCTCCAACAGGTCGAACCACCAGACCGCGAACCCGGCCGCCACCCCGCACGCCAGCATGCCCGCCACCCACACGATCGGGGCCCCCGACATCGTGAGCACCCCCAGGAAGATCACGCCGAACACGAGCGTGGTCCCCAGGTCGGGCTGCAACAGCACCAGTGTGAGCGGCAGGGCGAGCACCAGCAGGGCGTACAGCACGTCCCGGGTCATCGGCTTGGTCTCGCCGTCGCGGGGCTCCCCCAGGAGCGTGGCCAGCATGAGCACCAGGCCGACCTTGGCCAGCTCACTGGGCTGGAACTGGAACCCGCCGATCACGATCCAGCCGCGCGACCCGTTGATCACCGCGCCCAGGGGCGTCAGCACCAGGATCAGCGCGATCACCGTGGCGCCGTAGACCAGGTGCGCGTAGGCGCGCACGGACCGGTAGTCGACCGAGGCCACCGCCAGACACAGCACCCAGGCCACCGCGAGGTGGGCCAGGTGGCGGCGCACGTGCCCGGTGGCCTCCAGCGGACCGCTGCCGTCACCGGGCAGGGTCGCCGACCACACCAGCAGCGAACCGATCACGCACAGCGCCAGCACGGCGCCGATCAGCGTCCGGTCCAGGCGGCGCGCGGCGCCCGCCGCGGATCGGCCGATCCGGGCCCGGGAGGGGCCGGGCAGACCCACGTGTGTGCTCATCGCTCACCGGTCCAGGAGGTCGATGGAACCGTCGGGGCGGACCGTGGGCAGGCCCTCCCAGGGGGCGCCGCCGGGCAGCGCGGGTTCGGTGCGGCCCCCGTCGTCGTCCTCGGCGTCCTCCGCGTCCGCCTCCTCTGCGCCCTCGCCGGAGAAACCGTAGATCCCCTCGTAGATCTCCCGGGCGATGGGCGCGGCGGTCGCGCCACCGGTACCGCCCTGGGAGACCAGCACGACGATGGCGAACTGCGGGTCGTCGGCGGGGGCGTAGGAGGCGAACCACGAGGACACCTGGCGTCCCACGACGTCGGCACTGCCGGTCTTGCCCGCGATGGACACCCGGTCCTGCGGGAAACCGCCGAAGGCGCCGCTCGCGGTACCCGCCTTGGGCACCTCGGTCAGTGCCGCCTGGAGGTAGCTCAGGGTCTCGTCGCTGACGGGCAGACGCCCGGCCACGACCGGCTCGATCTCCTCCACGACCGAACCGTCGGCGGAGATGAACGCCTTGCCCACACGCGGCTCGTACCGGGTGCCGCCGTTGGCGATGGCCGCGTAGGCGTTGGCCAGTTGCAGGGGGCTGACCAGCACGTCGCCCTGGCCGATGGCGAAGTTGACCGCCTCGCCCGCGCGCCACTCGAAGCCCTCCACGCAGTGCTCGTGGGCGAGGCGCTTGAGGTAGGCCGCGTGCGAGGGGTCGGTCTCGGCCACGTCCGGGTAGCCGTGCTCGGCGCGGTGGCAGTTGGTTTCCCGGGTGGCCTCCCAGAACGTGCGCTTCCACTCGCGGTCGGGGATGCGCCCGCTCGTCTCGTAGGGCAGGTCGATCCCCGTCGGCGACCCGAAGCCGTAGCCGCGGGCCATGTTGGCCATGGCCTCCTCCGGCTCGCCCTCGGGGTGCAGCCCGCCGTCGCTCAGCCACATCTGGTAGCCGAAGTTGTAGAAGACGGTGTTGCAGGAGACCACGATCGCCCGGTGCAGCGTGATCGACCCATGACCCTGCCCCGCGTAGTTGGAGAAGCTCTGCCCGCCGATGTTGACCGATCCGGGACAGGCGTAGGTGCTGCGCAGTGAGTACCCGTTCTCGGCGGCGGCCGACAGCGACGACACCTTGAACGTCGAACCCGGCGGGTACTGGCCCTGGATCGCCCGGGAGAGCAGGGGCTCGCCCGCCTCCTCGCTGAGCATCTCGTCGAAGGTCTCCTGGTCGATCCCGCCCTGCCAGACGCTGGGGTCGTAGGTCGGCACACTGGCCAGCGCCACGACGCCGCCGGTGCGCACGTCCAAGACGACGGCGGCGCCGGCGTCGGCCTTGTAGCGCGGCCGGGCCGCGGCCATCCCCCGGGCGAGGGCCTCCTCGGCGATCCGCTGGACCTCCAGGTCGAGGTGGGTGACCAGGTGCATCCCGGGTTCGGGCGGCCGGTCGGAGATCACCTCCATCACCTGGCCGTGGTTGTTCACGCCGAGCGTGCGCAGACCGGCGGTCCCGCGCAGCCGCGAGTCGTAGACCTTCTCCAACCCGTCGCGGCCCACGTGGTCGATTCCGGTGAACTGCGTGCGCAGATCCTCGCGGGCCTCCAGCTCCTCCTGGGTGACCGGCTGGAGGTAGCCCAGCACCTGCCCGGCGAGCGCGCCGCCCGGGTACTCGCGGATGGCGTGCGCCTGGGCGGTGATCCCGGGGAACTCGTCCGCCCGCTCCATGATGTGCAGCGCGACGGGCGCGTCGACGCCCTCGGCCAGGGTGACCGGCTGGTAGGGCGACCCCGGCCAGCAGGGGCGCTGGACGTCGGGGCCGCACAGGCGCATCCGCTGCTGGAGCTCCTCCAGCGGGACGTCGAGCACCTCGGACAGGTCGGACAGGACGGCCTCGCCGCCGTCGTCCATACCGGTGAGCTCGTGGTAGTCGGCGGACACGACCAGCTCGGTCCGGTTGCTCACCAGGGGACGGCCCCTGGCGTCGAGGATCTGGCCCCGGGTGGCGGGGACGACCAGCCGCTGGTGGTGGTTGGACACGGCGAGTTCGCGGTAGTGCTCGCCCCTGGGCACCTGGAGGTACCACAGACGCACCCCCAGCAGCGCGAACAGCGCCACGACCAGGATCTGGACGAGGACGATGCCCGTCGTGCCGAGCTTGCGGCCGGGCTGGGAGGGGTCCACCGGTGGTCTGCGCACGGGGTCACCACCCTCCCAGGCCGGTCGGCCCCTGGATGGTGGCGAACTCGCTTTCGGTGAACGCGTTGCGGACCCACAGCAGGGGCACCGTGACCAGTGGGGAGACGAGTGTCGTCAGGAGCGTGCCCACGCCCACGGCGGCCGTCGTCGCGCCGAGGGACACGCGCGGGTCGCCCATCACCAGCCCCACGGCCGCGTACCCCAGGCCGACGCCCAACGACACGGCCGCGGTGGTCCCGATACCGGTCCACGCCGACGGCGGGGAACCCACCGCCCCCGGGGATCCGGTGTTGGCGCGCAGCAGGGCGACCAGGTAGGCGGCGACGCACAGCACGAGCGCGTACCGGCCCACCGGGTGTTCGGCGGGCGGGAGCAGGTCCATCGCCAGACCGGCGGCGAAGCCCGCGCCCGCCGCCGCGGCGGGGGTGGCGGTCAGGGCCACCGCGACCAGGGCGGCGACCACCAGGTCGGGGCCGGGCCCCCAGTCGAACTGGACCCGGTTGACGGCGGTGGCCTGGACGAGCACCGCGACGGCCACGATGACCAGGGTCGCCGCTGATCTCATCGGTCCCCCTCGGGTTCGGGTCGGGGCGGAAGGACGGAGTCGCGCGGATCCTCGGCCGGGCCCGCGACCACCACCCCCACCAGATCGAGCGCGGAGAAGTCGACGGCGGGGGCGAGACGGGCGAGTCGGCTCAGCGCGCCCGGCGCGGACTGGACCTCCTCGACGGTGCCGATGGGGACACCGGGGACGAAGGGGGCGCCCTCGTGCGAGCCGAGCGTGACGACGCGGTCCCCGGCCTCCACCGGGGCCTCCATGTCGAACAGCTCCAGGGTGAGCTCGGCGTCGGGGCCGCCCGGGACCGTGCCGCCCCGGACGACGCCGATCTTGCGGGTGTCCTCCAGCCGCGCTCCGACGGCCGAGGCGACGTCGGTGGCCAGGACGACCGTGGAGGTGCTCGCTCCGGCCTCGACGACACGCCCCACGAGTCCGTGCCCGTTGACCACCGTCATGTCGGGCCGGACCCCGGAGTCCGTGCCCACGTCCAGGGTCACCGTGTGGGCGAGGCCGCGCGCGGTGACGCGGGTGACGGCCTGGGCGGGGACGATCTCGTATCCGCCGAGCCCGGACAGGTGGAGGAGTTCGGCGAGCTGGTCGGCGCGCTCGCCGTCGTTGGCGGTCGCCTGGAGCCGGGCCTGGAGTTCCGCGTTGGCCGCCTCCAGCTCGGCGATGCGTTCGGCCGCGTGCGGGGCCTGGCGCAGACCGTCGTAGAGGGACACGGCGGGCCCGGCGGCCCAGCCCACGCCGGCGGCGGCCGGGGTGAAGACGTACTCGCCCGCGGCGCGTCCGGCCGAGGTGACCGGGTCCGGTCCGGGGCGGGAGTCCAGGACGAGGAGGGCCACGGCCGCCACCACGAGGACGGCGAGGACGAGCCGGGACCTGGGTGAGTCGCGGAACATGTCACCGCCGCCGTTCGGGGACCAGGACCTGGTGCAGGCGCTCGTAGTTCTCCACGCAGGTGCCCGACCCGATGGCCACGGAGTCGAGCGCGTTGTCGGCGACGTGGATGGGCATGCCGGTCTCGTGCAGCAGGCGGTCGTCCAGCCCGCGGAGCAGGGCCCCGCCGCCGGTGACGGCCACGCCCCGGTCCATGATGTCGCCGGACAGCTCGGGCGGGCACTTGTCGAGGCTGGTGCGGACGGCGTCGATGATCGCGGTGACCGGTTCCTCGATCGCCTGGCGGACGTCGGTCTCGGACAGGACGATGGTCTTGGGCAGGCCGCTGATGAGGTCGCGCCCGCGCACCTCGGCCTGGAGCTCCTCGGCCCCCGTGGGGTAGGCCGAGCCGATCGCCATCTTGAGCTCCTCGGCGGTGCGCTCCCCGATCATCAGGGAGTACTCCTTCTTGACGAAGGTCATGATGGCCTGGTCGAGCTCGTCGCCGCCCACGCGGATGGACTGGGAGGTGACGATGCCGCCCATGGAGATGACCGCGACCTCGGTCGTGCCGCCGCCGATGTCGACGACCATGTTGCCGGTCGGTTCGTGGACGGGGAGCCCGGCGCCGATGGCGGCGGCCATGGGCTCCTCGATGATGTACACCTTGCGGGCGCCCGCCTGGTACCCGGCTTCCTTGACCGCGCGGTGTTCGACGGAGGTGATCCCACTGGGGACGGCGACGATGACGCGGGGTTTGGCGAAGTGGCGGCGCCGGTGGATCTTCTGGATGAAGTAGCGCAGCATCCGCTCGGTGATCTCGAAGTCGGCGATGACCCCATCCTTGAGCGGTCGGATCGCGGTGATGTTGGTCGGGGTCCGGCCGATCATCTGCTTGGCCTCGATGCCGACCGCGACGATCCTGCCCGTGGAGGTGTTCACGGCGACGACCGACGGCTCGTTCAGCACGATGCCGCGCCCGCGCACGTACACGAGCGTGTTGGCCGTTCCCAGGTCGACGGCCATGTCCCGGCCGAGAAAAGCAAGGTTGTTCGGCATGTAACGTCCTCAGGCGCCGTGTCGGACGCGGTTGACCGGCGCGACCATAGGTAGTCGTTCCGGCACGATCGGTATCCAGCCCCCGTATCGTAACGGACCGCACTTACGACGTTACGCAAACACACCGAATTGTTGCCTGGCCATGGACGAAAACCGATATGCCCGGCGACGCCGAGTGCCCGGACCGTCGGTCTCCGCGCGGTCCGGGCACTCGGTGTGGACCCGGCTCAGGCCAGGTCGGGGAAGAACAGCTTGATCTCGCGGTCGGCGGAGTAGGTGGAGTCCGAGCCGTGCACGATGTTGGCCTGCACCTCCAGGGCGAAGTCGCCGCGGATGGTGCCCGGGGCGGCGGCGACCGGGTCGGTGGCGCCGGCCAGGGAGCGGAAGGCCTCGACCGCACGCTCGCCCTCGACCACCATCGCCACGAGCGGGCCGCCGGTGATGAACTCGACCAGCGAGTCGAAGAACGGACGCTCGGCGTGCTCCTCGTAGTGCGTCTTCGCGGTCGGGACGTCCAGCGTGCGCAGCTCCATGGCGACCAGCTTCAGGCCCTTGCGCTCGATGCGCGAGATGACCTCGCCGACGATGTTGCGACGGACACCGTCCGGCTTGATGAGAACGAGAGTGCGCTCCACGGGCGGTACAACTCCTTACTGGATTTCCGCGTGGCACGGGTGGACGACGGCGCCCACGGCGACGGCCGCACGCGGAGAACGGGGTGGGTGGGTGTCACGGGAGGCGGGGCCGCGATCGGGGCACGCCCCGAGAAGGGACCGGCCACCTGCCCGGACCTGCGCCACACTACCGCCTCGGAGCCTCCGACGCGGTGCCCACGGCCGCTTCCGTCCCCTCCGGGGCGGACTCGGCGTGCGCCGCGTGGGCCGCACGCGTCTCGTCGACCCTGCGGCCCACGATGACGCCGACCACCCACAGGGAGCCGAACACGACCGAGATCAGCAGCATCCCCGACACCAGGAACGAACTGAACAGCATGGCCGCCTGGAGGACCCAGGCCGCGTAGTGGGCCCAGGTGTACCGCTGGAGGGCGCTGAGCACGAGGGCGGCGACGGCCAACCCTCCCCAGACCCCCACGGCCCGGGCGGGTTCGATGCCCTCGAGGTTGATGGCCACGGGTATGGCCAGTCCGAGGATGATGACCTCGAAGGCCAGGACGACAGCGCAGACTACGCGCACGGCGGGTTCCCTTCGTGGTGCCGTCCGCCGCTACTCCCCCGCGCCCCGCAGCAGGTGGACGGCGTCACCGGCGGTGACGACCGAACCGGTGACCAGGACCCCGGCTCCACCGAACTCGGTGCCGTCCTCGGCCAGGCCCACGGCCCGGTCGATGGCGTCGTCGAGCCGGGGAGCCACGTGTACGCGGTCCTCACCGAAGATCTGCTGTGCGAGAGCGGACAGCCGCGCCGGTTCGAGGGAACGCGGCGAGGAGTTGCGGGTGACGACGATTTCGTCGAGTAGTGGTTCGAGGGGTTCCAGAATCCCCTCCACGTCCTTGTCGGCCATGATCGCGACGACGCCGACCAGCTTGGCGAAGGAGAAGGACTCCTCCACCGCGGCGACGGTCGCGGTCATTCCGGCCGGGTTGTGTGCGGCGTCGGCGATCACGGTCGGGCTGGTGCGCACGACCTCCATCCGGCCCGGGGAGTCGACCCCGGACAGGGCCTCACCGACGATCTCGGGATCCAGGCCACCGGCGTCCTCACCGGTGGCGGCGAAGGCCTCCACGGCGGCGATGGCGACGGCGGCGTTGCCGGCCTGGTGGGCGCCGAAGAGCGGCAGGAAGAGCTGTTCGTAGCCGCCGGTCAGACCCTTGACGGCGACCTGTTGTCCACCGACCGCGACGTCGCGGGCGGTGACGCCGAACTCCAGGCCCTCGCGTGCCACGCGGGCGCCGACCTCGGCGGCGTGGCGGACGAGGACCTCGGCGGCGGGCAGCGGTTGCTGGGCCAGGATCGCGACGGAGTCGGGCTTGATGATGCCCGCCTTCTCCTCCGCGATGCCCTCCAGTGTGTCGGGCAGGTACTCCGTGTGGTCGATCCCGATGGGCGTCACGACGGCGACGTCGGCGTCGATGACGTTGGTCGCGTCCCACCGGCCGCCCATCCCGACCTCGACCACGGCCACGTCCACCGGGGTGTCGGCGAAGACGGCGTAGGCCATGACGGTGAGCAGCTCGAAGAACGACAGGGGCGCGTCGTTCATCCCGTCCGCCATCTCCACGTAGGGGCGGATGTCGTCGTAGGCCTCGACGAACCGCTCCTGCGAGACGGGTTCGCCGTCGACGACGATGCGTTCGCGCACCGTGCGCAGGTGGGGACTGGTGTAGCGGCCCACGCGCAGGCCACGAGCGCGCATGAGCGCGTCGATCATGCGGGCGGTGGACGTCTTGCCGTTGGTGCCGGTCACGTGGATGGCCCGGAATCCGCGCTGCGGATCACCCAGGAGGTCCAACAGGGTACGGACCCTGTCGAGCCGAGGGTCGATCTCGGACTCGGGGGTGCGGGACATGATCTCGGCGGTCACCTCGGCGTAGCGCTCGGCGGCGCTCACGCCGGTCACGGCGTCTCGGTGGTCGGGATGTACACGGGCGCCAGTGTACGCGCCCGGACCAGCACGTCATGCCCGGATTAACGGTCCGCTAACACGAGCGGCGCAAAGCATACTGAGAGCATGGACACCCTTGACCCGTTCTTCACCGAGTGGGCGCGCAAACGCCCCGGACAGACCCGCAGCCGCGAACGCGCCCGGCGGCTCATGGCGGCTTTGGACCTGGATCCGACGGCGGTACCGGTCCTCGGCGTGGTCGGCTCCAAGGGCAAGGGCAGCACCGCGACCTACGCCTCGGCCGCGCTGTCGGCCGCGGGGATGCGCACGGTCCTGTGCACCGGCCCGAGCTTCCGCTCCTACCGTGAACGGGTGCGGGTCGACGGGGTGTCGCTGACCGACGCGGAGCTGGACGCACTGGGGGCCCGCATCGAGTCCGCCAGGCTGACCCTGCCCCCCGTGGAGGAGACCGGCGGGCACCTGGCCCCGAGCGGCCTGTTCCTCATCGCCGGGCTGCTGCGGGCGCGGGAGGTCGGGGCGGACGTGTGCGTCCTGGAGGCGGGCGCGGGCGGACACCGCGACGAGCTGCGCGTGATCGGCCCGGACGTGGTGGCCCTGGGCAAGGTGTTCGGTGAGCACCTGGGGGTGCTGGGCGACACGATTCCCGAGATCGCCCGGGAGAAGGCCCGCGTCGTCGGGGACCGCACCCGCGCTCTGGTGACCCTGCCCCAGACCGCCGAGGTGACCGACGCGGTGGCGGACGCCCTGGCGGAGGCGACCGGAGGCCGGGTCAGGGCCGAGACCGCGGACCCCGACGCGGAGGGCGCCGAGCCCCCGGTGGAACTGCGCCCGGCCGGGCTGTCGGCGGCCTCGGGGGTCCTGGGAACGGCGGCCGCGCTGCGGATGCTGGACGTCCTGGGGCGTGCGCGCCCCTCGCGCAAGCGGCTGCACGAGGTGCTGGGCACGGTCCGGCTGCCCGCGCGCCTGTCCCGGCACCGGGTGCCCGGCTCCGGATCGGCCGAGATCGTGGTGGACTCGGCGATCAACGGTGCGGGGGTCGCGGCGGCGCTCGCGCACGCCCGCCGCCTGTGGGGCGGGGTGGACCACGTCCTGCTCTGCCTGCCCGACCACAAGGACGTGTCTGGCGCGGTCGCGGCGTTGGGGGACGTGCCGGTCACGACGGTGGTCCTGCCCGAGGCCCACCTGCGGTTCGAGCACTCCCTGCCGCCGCACTGGCGGACGATGCGGGCCGAGGAGCTGTCCCCCGCCGCGATCGCGACGCTGGGCGACCGCCTGCTGGCGATGGGCACGGTGTACTTCACCGGGCGGGTGCTGGAGGCCGTGGACGCGCCCACCGACCGGTTGTTCGGTCCCCCGGACTGACGTCGGGGCCGGGGACCCGCGGTCCCCGGCCCCCACCGTGCCCGCTTCGGCCCGAACGGCGGACCCTCTCGGGTCAGCGGCCGGTCAGTCGCGGCCGTGGCCCCGGCCCGGCCGGTACACCGGCTGGGACTGCGGGTTGAACTCGTCCATCACGACCCGCTCGGCCGCGCGCAGCCTCGGGTCCTCCAGGCGCAGGACGTCCAGGCCCCGCACGATGTCGGAGGAGTACACGTAGCCGTTGTAGTAGTAGGTCGACCAGGTGTCGTTGTCCTGGACACCGTCCTCGACACGGGAGTCCATGTCGAAGTAGCCGATCTCACGCGGTCGCTTCGGGTCGTTGAAGTCGATCACCGACACCCCGCCCTGGTACCAGGACTGCACGAAGTAGTCGCGGCCCGGGACCGGGATCAGCGAACCGTTGTGCGCCACGCACACCTGGTCGCCCTGGTAGCGCTCGATCTTGAAGTAGCTGGCGAACTCCAGGGTGGGCTCGTCGTCATCGCCCCCGATCGTGTAGATGGCGTTGGCGCCGCGGTCGCCGCCGATCTCCTCGGTACAGGTGGGGGCGCCGCCGCCGCCGAGCTCGTCGACGAACATCACCGTGTCACCGCTGTTGGTGAAGGTCGCCGAGTGCCAGAACGCGAAGTTCTGGTCGGTGACCCTGGCGGTGACGACCGGGTTGACGGGGTCGGAGATGTCCATCAGGATGCCGTCGCCCATGCAGGCTCCGGCCGCGAGGTCCTTGGCCGGGTAGACGGTGATGTCGTGGCAGCCCTGGGTCGGCAGCAGCAGACCGTCCTGGTCGTGGTTGCCGCCGTCCGGGAACAGGACCGGCTCGTTGACGATCGCCGCCTCCTCGGGCGCGTCGTGCGGGACCTCGATGACGGTGATCTTGTCGTGCGGGGGCTGGCAGTTGGGGAAGGCGCTGCGGGGCGAGTAGGAGGACACGTAGATGATGTCGCTCTCGCCGTCCTCGCTCGGGACGAGGGTGTTGGTGTGCGAACCGCAGTCGGTGGGCACCGCCGCCACGTACTGCGGGTTGGCCTTGTCGGAGATGTCGAAGATCCGGATGCCCTCGAAACCGTTCGGGTCGCTGGTCGAGGTGGCGGGGGCACCGCACTCGTCGCCGGCCCGCGCGTAGTCGACGGAGAAGTACAGCAGGTCGCCGCTCACGCTCACGTCGCCCTGCCCGCCGGGGCACAGCACCTCGGAGACCACCTGAGGCGACTCCGGCTCGGAGATGTCGTAGACGACGAAGCCGTCGTAGTTGCCGCCGATGGCGTAGTCGCCGGTGAACGCCAGGTCGGAGTTGACGCTGCGGACCGCCTCGGGTTTGGGGACGTTGGTCACGTGGGTGACGTTGTCGCTGGTGATGCTGTCGGCGGGCGGCGTGTCGGCCAGGGCCGCCGCCGGGGACAGCAGGCCGACGACGAGCGAGGCCGCCGCCGTCGCGGCCAGGGTCGCCGACCGTCTCGGACCGCGACGGGACCGGTGGATGGGGGGTACGCGCATGGGTCTCCTCGTGCGCTCGGGGGTTGCGCGGGGCTCCCGGCTCGGTCGCCGGTCACCCCGCTTCGGTGGGGGCCGTGCCCGGGGCGGTCGGCCCCGGGCACGGCCTGGTCGGGGAACGGACGGCGGGGCCGCGACCGTGGCGGTCGCGGCCCCTCTCCCGTTGCCCTGGCTCCCCAGGAGGAGCCGCCGGGAGGTCCGTCGGCTTCAGGGCGTGGTCGGCGCGGACAGCCTGCCCCACTGTGCGACGGGCAGCGCCCACCGAACACGCCCTAGCGGCCGTGGCCCCGGCCCGGCCGGTACACCGGCTGGGACTGCGGGTTGAACTCGTCCATCCGGACGCGCTCGGCCACCCGGAACCTCGGGTCCTCGAGCCTGATGACGTCGAGGCCGCGAGTGATGTCGGAGGAGTAGACGTAGCCGTTGTAGTAGTACGCCGACCAGGAGCCGCCCAGGACGAGGGCGCTGTCGTCGATCGGGTCACGGTCGAAGTAGGCGATCTCGGTCGCGTCGGTGGGGTCGTTGAAGTCGATCACCGACACGCCGCCCTGGTACCAGGACTGGACGAAGAAGTCGCGGCCCGGGGTGGGGATCAGCGAACCGTTGTGCGCCACGCAGTTCTCGGTGTCGGCCTGGTGGCGGGGGAGCTTGTAGTAGCCCTCGAAGGACATCTCGGGGGCCTCGTCGGTGCCGCCGATCGTGTAGATGGCGTTGGCGCCGCGCTCGGGGCCGACAGCCTCGTTGCAGGTGGGACCGCCGCCACCGCCGAGCTCGTCGGTGAACAGCACCGTCTCACCCCGGTTGGTGAAGGTCGCCGAGTGCCAGAACGCGAAGTTCTCGTCTCGGACGACGTCGGTGACCACCGGCGCCGCCGGGTCGGAGATGTCCATCAGGATGCCGTCGCCCATGCACGCGCCCGCGGCGACGTCGCCCTCCGGGTAGGCCGTGATGTCGTGGCAGCCGGAGGTGCCGGCGTTGCCGCCGTCGGGGAAGAGCACGGGGGTGTCCAGGACCCGGGCCGAGGCCGGGTCGTCGAGCGGGACCTCGATGACGGTGATCTTGTCGTGCGGGGGCTGGCAGTTGGGGAAGGCGCTGCGGGGCGAGTAGGAGGACACGTAGACGTACTCGTGCTCGCCGTCCTTGCCGGGGACGAGGGTGTTGGTGTGCGAACCGCAGTCGGTGCGCACCGCCGCCACGTACTGCGGGTTGGCCTTGTCGGAGATGTCGAAGATCCGGATGCCCTCGAAGCCGTCCGGGTCCGCAGGGGAGACCGGGGCCGAGCCGCACTCCTCGTCGGCCCTGGGGTAGTCGACGGAGAAGTACAGCAGGTCGCCGCTCACGCTCACGTCGCCCTGCCCGCCGGGGCACAGCACCTCGGAGACCACCTGAGGCGACTCCGGCTCGGAGATGTCGTAGACGACGAAGCCGTCGTAGTTGCCGCCGATGGCGTAGTCGCCGGTGAACGCCAGGTCGGAGTTGAACGCGTCCATCGCCTCCGACTTGGGGACGTTGGCCACGTGGGTGACGTTGTCGCTGGTCTCGGCGTCGCTGGTGAACGTCTCCTGAGCCAGCGCGGTGGAGGGGCCCAGGAGTCCGGTGACGAGGGCCGCCGCTCCGGCGAGGGCGAGTCCGGCGGCGCCGCGCCCGGAACGGGCGCGAGGGGGGCGGGGGGATGACGCCATATGTACTCCAGAGTTCCGATTAGAGCGAAACACGAAGAACGTACACAGTTAAAGGTCGGAATGTATAGGGGGAGACAAAGGAAACATGATCGTTAACACTGTGTCCCCCCACTCCGATCCGTCTGCACACCCTGCCTAGGAACCCGGAAGTGACGGCTGGGACTGCGGGTTGAACTCCATGAGTGTGACGTCCGCCGCGGGCGTCAACCGCGGGTCGGTGAGGCGCAGCACGTCCAGACCGCGCTGGATGTTGGACGAGTACACGTGTCCGTTGTAGTAGTAGGCGGACCAGGATCCCGCCGTGCGCAGGGTGTTCGGGTCCCAGGGGCCGCGGTCGAGGTGACCGATCTCCTCCGGGTGGTCGGGGTCGGTGAGGTCGATGACCGACACCCCGCCCTGGTACCAGGACTGGACGAAGAAGTCACCGCCGGGCACGGGGATCAGCGACCCATTGTGCGCCACACAGTTCTCCGTTTCGGACTGGTGACGTGGCAGTTTGTAGTAGCTCCGGAACTCCAGGGTGGGCGTCTCGCCCGCATGGTCCAGCGAGTACACGGCGTCCGCGCCGCGCTCGGGTCCGACCTCCTCGGTGCACACCGCCGCCGACCCGCCACCCAACTCGTCGGTGAAGACCACGTTGGCCGCGTCGTTGGTGAAGGTGGCCGAGTGCCAGAAGGCGAAGTTCTCGTCGCGCACCCGGTCGAGCACCACCGGGGCGACCGGGTCGGAGATGTCGAGGAGCAGCCCGTCCCCCAGGCACGCGGCGGCGGCCAGGCCCCGCTCAGGGTAGGCGGTGATGTCGTGGCAGCCCGTGGTGGTCACGTCTCCGCCGTCGGGGAAGAGGGCGGGTTCGCTGACGATCGCGGCCTCCTCGGGCGCGTCGTGGGGCACCTCGACGACGGTGATCCTGTCGTGCGGGGGCTGGCAGTTGGGGAACTCCTCCGAAGGCGAGTAGGAGGACACGTAGACGTAGTCGCGCCGCCCGTCCGCGCCCGGGACCAGTGTGTTGGTGTGCGAACCGCAGTCGGTGCGCACCGCCGCCACGTACTGCGGGTTGGCCTTGTCGGAGATGTCGAAGATCCGGATGCCCTCGAAACCGTCCGGGTCCGCCGGGGAGACCGGGGCCGAGCCGCACTCCTCGTCGGCCCTGGGGTAGTCGACGGAGAAGTACAGCAGGTCGCCGCTCACGCTCACGTCGCCCTGCCCGCCGGGGCACAGCACCTCGGAGACGATCCGGGGGGCGGCCGGCTCGGAGATGTCGTAGACGACGAAGCCGTCGTAGTTGCCGCCGATGGCGTAGTCGCCGGTGAACGCCAGGTCGGAGTTGTAGGCCGCGGAGTCGGCCAGCGCGGCGGGTTTGGGCACGTTGGCCAGGTGCTCCACGCCGCCGCCGAGGACGGGGGCGTCGGCGTCGTCCGCGAGCGCGCCGGGGGCCGCCGTCCCCAGGAGCAGCGCGCAGCCCGCGCCGAGGGCGCCCCACCACCCCGCCGGACCGACCCCGCCTCGTCGTGTGAACGCGGCCATGACAGACACCCCCGGCAGATACACAAAGCAGTCAATTGACTACCTTGCGTTATACTCTACGCAGAGAACACACTCCAGGCGAAACGCCGAGATCGGACATCCCTCCCGGTATCCACCACCCCCCGACCTGGGCAGGGAACTCGGCGGGGATCGCGGGAACCGGAACCGACACGTCGGCGGGGCTGGACAAGACACCCACGTAGTGAGTAGAAAACCGGCAGGGTGTCGCGCTGACGCCCCTTCGCGGACCCCCATCCGCCAACCCCGTCTGGAGGACACCCGTGCGTCGCCTGGCACTCGCGGCAGGAACCGCCCTCACACTGCTCGGAGTCTCGGCCTGCACCGACGACGGACAGGGGTCGGCCAACGTCATCGCTCCCGGGGCGCCCGGTGAGTCGTCCTCACCCGCCACGTCCGACCAGATCGCCGCCCTCGCCGAGGAGCAGGGCCACAACGCCGCCGACGTCAACTACCTCGTGCTCATGATCGAGCACCACCGGCAGGCCCTGGAGATGACCGACCTGGTCCCGGACCGGCACCAGCGGGACGGGATCGACAGCATCGCGGACCGCATCGCGGCCGCGCAGGGCCCCGAGATCACGGCCATGGAGAGCTGGCTGGAGGAGAACGTCCTGGGTCCGGCCCGGGACAACCCCGCCTACCGGAACTTCTGCGGGCTGGAGGGCGACGGTTCCCACCACGGCGGCGGGGACGAGGACCTGCCCGGGTGCGACCTGGAGGTCGACCACGACGACATGCCGGGGATGGCCTCCGACGAGGAGATGGCGCGGCTGGCCGCGGCCGAGGGGGACGAGTTCGACCGGCTCTTCGTGGAACTCATGACCACCCACCACGAGGGCGCGATCATCATGGCCGAGGACCTGCTCGCCGAGGGGCACGACCGCACCGTGATCCGGATGGCCAACGACGTCATCGCCGAGCAGACCGCCGACATCGAGCGCATGGAGCAGATCCTGCAGGAGGATTGACCGCTCCCCCGGTGACCGGTCGCCGTCGGCGGACCGCGGGGGCCACCGGCCGGGTGGTCCCCGGGTGGACGCCGCGGCGTCCCCGTGACACACGACGATCCCCGCTCCCGGGGGGAGCGGGGATCGGAGTTCGGTTCAGGCGGACTTCTCCTCGGGGCCGGCGTCGCGCTGGGTCCTGGGGACGATGGTGGGGTTGACGTTGTCGATCACCGTCTCCCGCGTGATGATCACCTGACCCAC
>NZ_QPNC01000020.1 GCF_003386285.1 Nocardiopsis sp. FIRDI 009 | reverse complement strand
GTCGGACCCACCATCAGACCCGCCGTCACCGCCGTCGGACCCACCATCAGACCCGCCGTCACCACCGCCGTTGTCCGGGGGGTTACCGCCGTCACCGCCGTCACCACCGCCGTTGTCCGGGGGGTTACCGCCGTCACCGCCGTCACCACCGCCGTTGTCCGGGGGGTTACCGCCGTCACCGCCGTCACCGCCACCGTTGTCCGGGGGGTTACCGCCGTCACCGCCGTCACCGCCACCGTTGTCCGGGGGGTTACCGCCGTCACCGCCGTCACCGCCACCGTTGTCCGGGGGGTTACCGCCGTCACCGCCGCCCGGGTTGTCCGGTGCGTCGGCCGGGGAGAGCTGGGGCTCCGTGGAGGAGGCCGCCGACTCCTGGCTCGCCTGGGGGGATGTGGTGGACGCGGTTTCGTCGGTCGTGTCGGCGAACGCCGGTCCGACCGAGAACCCGGCCATGAACAGGCTCGCGGCAGTCACCGTCAGAGCCCGCTTCTTGGGGGACATCCGTCTCCTTTCCTACCTTCGTCGTGTACTCATTGAGGGGGAATGGCATAGAGGTGGTCGTCGTGGACCACGATCGCGTTGTCGCCGAGCAGTCCCCGCGGCTGTTCGGCTCCAGGGGGGAGCTCGGTGACCGTGCCGTCCGCGCGGACCGCCACGGCGCGCCCGTCCAACGTTCCGAAGACCTGGTCGCCGACGGCGATCTCCGCTTCGAATCCCGGCACGACGGAGCCTTCACCGCTCTCCAGGTCGAGCACGGTCGGGCCGTAGGAGGCCGCCCGCGTGCCGATCGGCCCGGACGCGTACCCCGCGTCCTCAAGATCGGCGGCGTCGACCTCGACCGCGGCGACCACGGCGCCGTCCTGGCTGTCGTGGAAGGCCAGGTAACTCCCGTCGCCCCCGGCGGCCCGCCACAGGACGATGACGTACTCCCGCAGGGCGGTCAGCACCCGGTCCATCTCACCCGCTCCCTCCGGGCGCTGGGCGTGGACCTCGGTCGAGTCGCCGTCCGGATCGACCCACGCCCAGGGGCCGTTGACGACCGCGGCGAGAACGCGCTCGTCCTCGGCCAGCATGGAAGCTCCCTCCCCGGAGATCTCGACCTCATGAAGCTCGCCATCCACCGGAACGAAGTCCTCCTCGTCCGTGCGCACCAGGACGGACGCGCCGGCGTACTGGGCGACCGCGTCGTCGGGAAGTTCGACGCGGTCGGGTGCGCCGCCTTCCTCGCCCCAGAACAGCAGGGCGTCGGCGGTCTCCAGCACGACGGCGGGGCCACCGCCGTACCGCACGATGCGCGGGACGCCCAGGGACTCCCCCGTCTCCACCGGGAGGTCGACCGCCCAGCGGCGCTCACCCTCCGCGTCGTACAGGTGCAGCTGGTCTCCGGGCGCGATGACGGCCAGCAGTCCGCCGTCCCGGCTGACCCTCGGCTCGGTCCCGGGCGCCACCTCGGTGTCGAACACGGAGGTCCGGGCGAACCCCGGGGGTGCCGGTTCCGGCAGCGGTGCGGCGGCCTCCGCGGGGTCGTCGGTCTCGGAGGCCGCGGGTGTCTCCGGCAGGAGGCGGAGGGTCAGGGCGCCCGCTCCGACGATCAGGACCAGCGCGAGCACGGCGGCCCCGGTGATCAGCAGGGCCCGTCCGCGCCGATCGCGCCGCTTCTCCCCGGGGGCCGCCGGGGTCTGGGGGCGGCCGGGTTCGACCGTGTCGGCGGCCTGCACCACACCGTCCGGGGTGGCGACCAACCGCCAGAAGCCGTTGGCGTCTCGGGCGTCGACGAGCACCGGCCGTCCGATCCTCGCCGCGTAGCCGGTGGCGACGTCCAGCGCGGCGCGTCTGGTCTCCCGGGGGACCTGACCGGTGACGATCTGGCGGTGACCCTCGATGGAGATCTCCGCGCTCCGCTCGTCGGGCGCGATGACGATGACGACGGTGGGCCGGGGGTGCTCCGGTCGGGACGCCCGGCTCATGGTGCCTCCGAAGGCATGGGGAAGGTGGACCTGTTCGTGTGACGGGTGACGGGTGACCTCGATCAGCTATGACGGTGGCTCGCGACCTGGGGCCGCCAGGGGGTGCGTGTCGGTGCACGCGTCGTCACTTGCTGCACGAGATGATACTGACGGCCGGTGACCGTGCCGGATCGGGATGTGGGCGGGGAATTCGGTCAATGGTGGCCGCGACGGTGGAGACGCTCCCCACACTTCTGCCATGACCTGCACATTCTCCTCTTCCCAGAGTCCAAAACACGCCTCCAAGACATCCTCGACAGTGGATTGGACACTTGGGGAGGGGATTTGGTTCACACCGAAAATGGCCGGATCCGGCCAGCCCGTCAGCGACCGTTGGCCTCGGAGATGGTGTCGATGACCGCCTTCTCCCGGCGCCGGACCAGTCGGTCGGCGCGTTCGAAGCCGCGGTCGGCGATCTCCGCCCGGGCCGAGGCGGTGCGCACGGTCGGCCACATCGCGTCGATCTCGGAGTTGAGCGAGGATCCGGCGAGGACGGCGACGGCCATGACGTAGAGCCAGGCGAGGATGGCGATCGGGGCGGCGAGGGACCCGTAGATACTCACGTCGCCCAGGGAGGCGTCGAGATAGGCGCGCAGCCCGGCCGAACCGCCCATCAGCACGACCGTGGCGAGCAGCGCCCCGGGCAGGTGGCGCCACGGGGGCGTGCGCACCGGGACGCTGAGCGCGTACAGGAGCGTGACGGCGGTCGTGGCGATCAGGCCGACCACCGGCCAGTAGAAGTGGTTGAGCCGTCCCACCGTCGCCGGGAGCAGCTGGTGGACCAGGTCGGGACCGGCGACGAGGATCGGCAGGACCAGGATCGCGAACAGCAGGCCGCCCAGGTAGGCGACGAAGGCCAGGACGCGCTGGCGCACCCATCCCCGGAGTTCGTCGAGTCCGTAGGCGATCGTGATGGAGCGGATGAACACGTTCATCGCCCGCGACCCCGACCACAGCGACACCAGGAACGTCACCGACAAGAGCCCGCCGCGCACCCCGCCGAGGAAGTCGTCCACGAGGGGTTCCACGACCGTGCTCACGGTGTCCGGGGTCAGCGCGCGGGACGCCAGGTCCAGCATCCACAGGCGGATCTCCTCGACCATGTCCTGGCCGAACACCGCCGCCAGCGGACCCAGGGCGCCCAGGAGGCACAGCAGGAGCGCGGGCAGGGAGATCAGGGAGAAGAAGGCCGACTCGGCGGCCAGTCCGAGCACGCGGTACCGGGAGAAGGAGCGGATCGTACGCAGGAACAGGAGGACGGCACCGTGGGTGAAGGGGTGTCGGCGCAGCCACGCGTCGACCGCCCACCACAGGTTCTCCCAGAATCCCACCACGGGGAGAACGTTAGCGGTCGCGCGACCTCGCTCACCCCCGGCTCCATCGGCCAGGAGTGACGTGACTCACGTGCGGACGCGGCGGACGTGCCTGGACAAGGGGCCGGACCGCGTGCCATTCTCGATGCATGATCGCTGCTCTGGACCCCATGCTCTGCGTGCGCCGCCACGTGGACTTCCTTCGGGTCCGTAGCGCCATCTGTTGCAGCGTCGGTTGATCTCGCCGCCTTTGTGACGCACCCGTTATTCAGGGGTGCGCGCGGCCCCGGCGCTCGCCCTCTTCGATTCCCACACCCGTGGTTCTCCACCCGTCCGCCCAGCACGACGGCGTGCGGCGCGATCGGGCCAACGGTGCGGGCGCCGGGCCCGTGAGCACCCCGCGACCCCATCGGAGACACCCGCGATGCCTCCCTCTTCCGCGCAGCCCGGCAAGTCCGCGACGGCGGCCAAGCCCCGCCGTCGCCGTGGCGAGGGCCAGTGGGCCCTCGGCTACCGCGAGCCGCTGAACAAGAACGAGGAGAACAAGAAGAACGACGACGGGCTCAACGTCCGCGACCGGATCATCAACATCTACTCCAAGGCGGGGTTCGACTCGATCGACCCCGCCGACCTTCGCGGGCGGTTCCGCTGGTACGGGCTCTACACCCAGCGCGCCCCCGGCATCGATGGCGGCAAGACCGCCGTGCTGGAGCCCGAGGAGCTCGACGACCGCTACTTCATGCTGCGGATCCGCATCGACGGCGGTCAGCTGTCGGTGGCCCAGCTGCGCGCGGTCGCGGAGATCTCCCGTTCCTACGGGCGCGACACCGCCGACATCACCGACCGGCAGAACGTCCAGCTGCACTGGGTGCGGGTGGAGGACGTCCCCGCCATCTGGGAGAAGCTGGAGTCGGTGGGCCTGTCCACCACGGAGGCGTGTGGCGACACCCCGCGCGTGATCCTGGGCTGTCCGCTCGCGGGCGTGGCCGAGGACGAGATCCTGGACGCCACTCCGGAGATCCGCCAGGTCTACGACGACCACATCGGCAGCCCTCTGTTCTCCAACCTGCCGCGCAAGTTCAAGTCGTCGATCTCCGGGTGCTCGTCGTACTGCACCAACCACGAGATCAACGACGTGGCCTTCGTCGGCGTGCGCAACGAGGCCGGTGAGGCGGGCTACGACCTCTTCGTGGGCGGCGGCCTGTCCACCAACCCGATGTTCGCCAAGCGGCTGGGCACGTTCGTCCGCCCCGACCAGGTCAGCGAGGTGTGGGCCGGGGTCTGCTCGGTCTTCCGCGACTACGGCTTCCGCCGTCTGCGCACCCGCGCCCGGATCAAGTTCCTCATCAAGGAGTGGGGCGCGGAGAAGTTCCGCCAGGTCCTGGAGGAGGAGTACCTGGGCTACGCCCTGCCCGACGGCCCGGCACCGGAACTGGACCCCGGGCTGGAGCGCGACCACGTGGGCGTGCACCGCCAGCGCGACGGGCGCTTCTACGTCGGCTTCGCGCCGAAGGTGGGCCGGGTGTCGGGCACCACGCTGCTGCGCGTCGCCGAGATCGCCGAGGCGCACGGGTCGGACCGCATCCGCACCACCGCCGACCAGAAGCTGGTCATCCTCGACATCGCCGAGGACCGGGTCGACTCGATCACCGGGGCTCTGGAGGCCGAGGAACTCCAGGTCCGGCCGGGCACGTTCCGCCGCCAGACCATGGCGTGCACCGGCATCGAGTTCTGCAAGCTGGCCATCGTGGAGACCAAGGGGCGTGCCGCGTCCCTGATCGACGAGCTGGAGAAGCGGCTTCCGGACTTCGACGAGCCGCTGACCATCAACGTCAACGGCTGCCCGAACTCCTGCGCGCGCATCCAGGTCGCCGACATCGGGCTCAAGGGTCAGTTGGTGATGAACGAGCGCGGCGA
The DNA here is from genome assembly GCF_003386285.1 of Nocardiopsis sp. FIRDI 009. Classification (GTDB taxonomy): domain Bacteria; phylum Actinomycetota; class Actinomycetes; order Streptosporangiales; family Streptosporangiaceae; genus Nocardiopsis. Next base: position 135,356 of record NZ_QPNC01000020.1, on the reverse strand, counting down.
ACAGGTGGAGGGCTACCAGATCCACCTGGGCGGCGGCATGGGTCTGACGGCGTCCTTCGGCAAGAAGGTCCGCGGTCTGAAGACCACCGCCGACGAGCTGCCCGACTATGTGGAGCGCGTGCTGCGCCGCTTCCAGGCCCAGAAGGAGGACGGGGAGTCCTTCGCCGCCTGGGTCGGACGGGCCGACGAGGCGGACCTGAAGTAGGACACGGACCCCCGGTCCCGTGCGCGGGGCCGGGCCGACCACCAAGGAAGAAGAGGTGCGCCATGTCCGAGAGGGCCGCGCCCTACTACTGCCCCTACTGCGGTGACGAGGACCTGGTGCCCGAGGAGGGCGCCGCGGTCAAGGGCGAGGGATACCCCTGGGCCTGTCTTTCCTGTGCCCGGGTGTTCCGGGTGAAGTACGTCGGGTTGCGCTCCGCGTCGTTCTCCGCGGGAGGCGCCCCCTCCAGACCGACGGAAGGTTGACGCATGAACACCACCACCCCTGTGGGCGGCCCCGAACTCGCCGAGCGGGCCGCGCGTGAACTGGAGGAGTCCTCCGCCCAGGAGATCATCGCCTGGGCGGCGGAGACCTTCGGCGACGGCCTGTGCATGACCTCGTCCATGGCCGACGCGCTGATGGTCGACCTGGCCTCCCGGGTCGTGCCGGGGATCGACGTGATCTTCCTGGACACGGGGTACCACTTCGCCGAGACCCTCGGCACACGCGACGCGGTCGAGTCGGTGTACGACATCAACCTCGTCAACGTGGAGCCGAACCGCACGGTGGCCGAGCAGGACGGGGCCCTGGGCCCGCGCCTGCACGGACGCAACCCGGAGCTGTGCTGCCACCTGCGCAAGGTCGAACCGCTCAAGCGGGCGCTGGCTCCGTACTCGGCGTGGCTGACCGGGCTGCGCCGGGAGGACTCGGTGACCCGCCGTGACACCCCCGTCGTCCAGTGGGACCGGCGCCGCCGCATGACCAAGGTGAACCCGATCGCGAGGTGGACCCAGGACGACGTGGACGCCTACATCGCCGAACACGGCGTGATGGTCAACCCGCTCCAGTACGACGGTTACCCCTCGATCGGGTGCGAACCGTGCACCCGGCGGGTCGCCCCCGGGGAGGACCCCCGGAGCGGCCGGTGGGCCGGGCTCGGCAAGACCGAGTGCGGAATCCACGTATGAGCGCCGGGAACCGGGGCACGACGGGACGCCGCACGCGGGGAACGGTCCCGCTCCTGGCCGTGGCGCACGGCAGCGCCGACCCCCGGTCGGCCGCCGCCGTGTCGGCGCTGTTCGACCGGGTGCGCGCGCTGCGCCCCGACCTGGACGTCCGCGTGTCCTACCTCGACCACGTGTCGCCCGGTGCCCAGGACGCGCTGAGCGATCTGGCCGGGGGCGGCGCGGGCGAGGTCGTGGTGCTGCCGACCCTGCTCACGGCGGCCTACCACAGCAAGGTGGACCTGCCCCGGACCCTGGAGCGGGTCCGCGAGGAGAGCCCCTGGCTGCGGGTGCGCTACGCCGACACCCTGGGGCCGCATCCGCTGCTGTTGGACGCGGTGGAACGGCGTCTGGCCGAGGCGGGCGCGCGTCCCGGTCCGGGCACTGCCCTGGTGCTGGCCTCGGCGGGCTCCAGCGACGCCGAGGCCAACGCGACGGTCCGGTCACTGGCGGCCCGGTTGGCCGAGCGCGGGCCGTGGCGGGAGGTCGTCGCGGCGTTCGCGTCGGCGGCGGAGCCCACCCCCGGCGGGGCGGTCGCGGCGCTGAGGGAGCGGGGCGCCGACCGGGTGGCCGTGGCCAGCTACCTGCTGGCGCCGGGGTTCTTCGCCGACCGGGTCCGTGACCGGTCGACGGCGGCCGGCGCGTCGGTGGTGTCCGAGGCCCTGGGCGACGCGCCCGAGCTGGCCAGGGTGGTGCTGGAGCGCTACGACGCGGCCGTGGCGGCGCGGCACGTACACGCGTGAGACGTGTGGGACACGGGCGGTCCCTCCCGGAGGGACCGCCCGTCGTCGTGCGGGACCGCGGCGCCCGCCGTCCACGGACCACCGATTGGCTCTTTCCGCGTCGTCGGACGGCGAGGAGAATCGTTGGCGCGGCGTCCCGCCCGGGTCGCCGAAGCGACGAGAGTATCGGGGGGTCGGGGTGGCCGAGCACGGGGAGAAGCACAGAGGGATGCGGGAGCTGCTGCGCGGACTGACGGTGTTCGCGGGTCCGCTCGCGGAGTTCGACCCGTCGGCCGCGCCGGAGGACCCCGCGCGGCTGTTCACCGACTGGTTCGCCGAGGCGGTGACGGCCGGGGTCCGGGAGCCGCACGCCATGACGGTGGCCACGGTCGACGAGCGCGGGGTGCCGTCCTCCCGGGTGGTCATCATGAAGGACTTCACCGCCGAGGGGTGGTGGTTCGCCACCACGACGGGGTCGCGCAAGGGGCGGGATCTGGCCGGGAACCCGGCGGTGGCGCTGTCGTTCTACTGGGGCGAGCAGGGGCGGCAGATCCGGGTGCGCGGGTTCGCGGAGCTGGCGAGTCCCGAGCGGTGCGCCGCCGACTACCTGGCCAGACCACTGGAGTCGCGGGTGGCCGGTCTGCACGGACGGCAGAGCGAGCCCCTGACCGCACTGGCCGACATCCACCGCACGGCCGAGGAGAGCCGTGCGCGTCTGGAGGCCGACCCGGACCTGGTGCCGTCGGACTGGGGGCTGTACCGGGTGGCGGCGACCGAGGTCGAGTTCTGGCAGGCCGACCCCGACCGACGGCACACCCGCCTGCGCTACACCCGGCCCACCGTCGAGACCGGGTGGGACCGCGAACTGCTCTGGCCGTGAGGCGAGGGGTGCCCGGAGTGGGTCGCCCTTCCCGGCGGTGGACCGGGCGCGGACGTGTGAGGCGAGTACGGCGACCGGGCGGGGCCTGCGCGGGTCGGTCGTGTACCGCGCTCCGGGCACCGGATCGACGCCTGACCGAACCCGGTTCGGTTTGGTGGGGGAGCGCGGGTTACCATTCCCGCACCCCCACCGCCGACCCACGGACGGAAAGGCAACGATGCCCGCCACACACGAGGTGTTCAACCAGGCCACCCCACTCGGTGACTACGCCGCAGCGGAGGATCCCGCGCTCCTGGAGGGGCTACGGCGCGAGGGCGCCGGTTGGGCCGAGGAGGAGGTGCGCGCGGTCGGCGCCGCCGCCGGAACCGAGCGGGTCCGGTCCTGGGGCGAGTCGGCCAACGCCTATCCGCCGGTCCTGCGCACCCACGACCGGTACGGCCACCGCGTGGACGAGGTCGACTACCAGCCCGCGTACCACGTGCTCATGGAGCAGGCGGTCGAGAACGGGCTGCACGCGGCCCCGTGGGCGGACGACCGGGCGGGCGCGCACGTGGCGCGCGCCGCCAAGTTCTTCCTGTGGTCACAGCCGGAGAGCGGCCACGGCTGCCCGATCTCGATGACCTACGCGGTGGTCCCGGCGCTGCGCCACGCCCCCGAGCTGGCCGAACGGTACGAGCCGCTGCTGACCTCGCGGACCTACGACTTCGGGCTGCGCCCGCCCCTGAGCAAACGGGGCCTCATCGCGGGCATGTCGATGACGGAGAAGCAGGGCGGCTCCGACGTGCGGGCCAACACCACGCGCGCCGTGCCCACCGCCGAGGGCCACCATCTGCTCACCGGACACAAGTGGTTCACGTCGGCGCCCATGAGCGACTTCTTCCTCACTCTCGCCCAGGCCCCCGAGGGGCTGAGCTGCTTCCTCGTCCCCCGCGTGCTGCCCGACGGCACCCGCAACGCCCTGCACATCCAGCGGCTCAAGGACAAGCTGGGCAACCGCTCCAACGCCTCGGCCGAGCTGGAGTACGACGGCGCGGTCGCGCACCTGGTGGGGGAGCCCGGCCGGGGCGTGCGCACCATCATCGACATGGTCAACAGCACCCGGCTGGACTGTGTGATCGGGTCGGCCGCGGGGATGCGGGCCGCGGTCGTGCACGCCCTCCACCACGCCGAGCACCGCTCCGCCTTCGGCGCCCGGCTCGTGGAGCAGCCGCTCATGCGCAACGTCCTGGCCGACCTGGCGCTGGAGTCCGAGGCCGCCACCACGCTGATGACCCGCCTGGCCGGGGCCGTGGACCGGTCGGTGCGCGGGGACGAGGCGGAGACCGCCTTCCGCCGTCTGGGCGTGGCCGTGGGCAAGTTCTGGGTGACCAAGCGCCAGCCCGCGCACGCGGCCGAGGCCCTGGAGTGCCTGGGCGGCAACGGCTACGTCGAGGAGTCGGGGATGCCCCGCCTGTTCCGGGACTCCCCGCTCAACTCCATCTGGGAGGGTTCGGGGAACGTGGCCGCGCTGGACGTGCTGCGGGCGATGGGCCGCAGCCCGGAGTCGGTCGAGGCGCTGTTCGCCGAACTCCGCGCCGCGGCGGGCGCCGACGACCGCTTCGACGCGGCTCTCAAGCGGTTGGAGCAGGCCCTGTCCGACCTGGACGAGGCGCAGTACCGTGCGCGGTCGGTGGTCGAGCTGATGGCCCTGACCCTCCAGGCGTCGCTGCTGCTGCGGCACGCGCCCGCCCCCGTCTCCGCGGCGTTCACCGCCAGCCGTCTGGGCGGCGAGTGGGGCCGTGTGTTCGGCACCCTGCCCCGCGGGGTGGACACCGAGGCGATCCTGGAGCGTGCCCGGCCGCGGGGGTAGGCGGTGTTCTCCGGGGTCCGCGCCCGGGCCCGTGTACGGGCGGGCCAACGGCGACCCCTCGGGCGGCCGCTCCGACAAACGCACCCCGCGGCCGTGGTCGGGTCCCCCACCACGGCCGCGGCGGTGTGTCGGGACCGGGAGCGGACTGGAACAACCGATAATTCCCATGAAAAGCCACAAATAGAGACAGGGCGCGAATGATCATCGCCCCTGGTCGGCATAATCCGGCGATCAGAGCGGAAGGAAGAAGGCGAAACCGACCGACCGCTTTCGGGCCGAGGCGGGGCGCGGCACGGGCCTCCCGAACTGGGAGGATCCCCGCGGACGCCCCGCACCGGCCGGCGAAGGCCCCGACACCAAGAGACTGACGAAGCCAATGGTGGAAGTCTGGCCCGGTAGTTCCTATCCGCTCGGTGCGACCTTCGACGGGTCCGGCACCAATTTCTCCCTCTTCTCCGAAGTCGCCGAACGGGTCGACCTGTGCCTGTTCGACGACGCAGGGGAGGAGACCCGCGTACCCCTCACCGAATACGACGGATTCGTCTGGCACGGATACCTTCCCGGTGTCGGACCGGGGCAGCGGTACGGATACCGCGTCCACGGCCCCTACGCGCCCGAACAGGGTCTGCGCTGCAACCCCAACAAACTGCTCACCGACCCCTACGCGAAGGCGCTGAACGGCGAGCTCACCTGGCACGAGTCGCTGTTCAGCTACCACTTCGCCGCCCCGACGCGCCGGAACAACGCCGACAGCGCGCCCTACGTGCCCAAGTGCGTGGTGGTCAGCCCGTTCTTCGACTGGGGCAACGAGTCCCGGCCCAGAACCCCGTACCACCGGACGGTGATCTACGAGGCGCACGTCCGCGGCCTGACCATGCGCCACCCCGGCATCCCGGAACACCAGCGGGGCACCTACTCCGGTCTGGCCCACCCCGCGATGATCGACTACCTCACCTCGCTCGGGGTGACCGCGGTCGAGCTCATGCCCGTCCACCACTTCGTCCCCGAGCACGCCATGGTGGCCCGCGGGCTGACCAACTACTGGGGGTACAACACGCTGGCCTATCTCGCCCCGCACAGCGGGTACGCCGCGCTCGGCTCCCGGGGCCAGCAGGTCCAGGAGTTCAAGGCGATGGTGAAGTCACTGCACGAGGCGGGGATCGAGGTGCTCCTGGACGTGGTGTACAACCACACCGCCGAGGGCGACCACATGGGTCCCACCCTGTCGCTGCGCGGGATCGACAACCTGAGCTACTACCGGGTCAGCGACGAGGACCAGCGCTACTACCTCGACTACACCGGCTGCGGCAACAGCCTGAACGTGCGCCACCCGCACTCGCTCCAGCTCATCATGGACTCGCTCCGGTACTGGGTCCTGGAGATGCACGTGGACGGGTTCAGGTTCGACCTGGCGTCGGCGCTGGCCCGGGAGTTCCACGACGTGGACCGGTTGAGCACGTTCTTCGACATCGTCCAGCAGGATCCGGTGATCTCGCAGGTCAAACTGATCGCCGAACCCTGGGACGTCGGCCCGGGGGGCTACCAGGTGGGCAACTTCCCGCCCCTGTGGACGGAGTGGAACGGCAAGTACCGCGACACCGTGCGCGACTACTGGCGGGGCCAGCCGGTGCTGGGCGAACTCGCCTCCCGCCTGGCCGGGTCCAGCGACCTGTACCAGGACGACGGCCGCCGCCCGGTGGCCTCCATCAACTTCATCACCTGCCACGACGGTTTCACCCTGGCCGACCTGGTCTCCTACGACCACAAGCACAACGAGGCCAACGGCGAGGACAACCGGGACGGCACCGACGACAACCGTTCGTGGAACCACGGTGTGGAGGGACCCACCCAGGATCCCGCGATCATCACCCTGCGCCGCCGCCAGGCGCGCAACTTCCTCACGACCCTGTACCTGTCCCAGGGGGTCGTGATGCTCTCGCACGGCGACGAGGTGGGCCGCAGCCAGGGCGGCAACAACAACGCCTACTGCCAGGACAACGAGATCGCCTGGATCGACTGGAAGGGCGCCGGCCTGAACGGGGAGGACCCCGACAACGACCTGCTCGACTACGTCCGGGGCCTCGCCCGCCTGCGCCGCGACCACCCGGTCTTCCGGCGGCGCAGATTCTTCCGCGGCAGCCCGGTCGAGGGCGGCCGGGACGACGGGCACGGACTCCCCGACATCGTGTGGCTGCGGCCGGACGGCAAACCGATGTCGGGGCCGGACTGGGACTCCACGGGCCAGGCGCTCGGTGTGTTCCTCAACGGCGACGCCATCACCGAGCCCGACCCGCGCGGGCGCAGGATCCGCGACAGCTCGTTCCTGCTCCTGCTCAACAGCGGCGCGGACGCGGTGGACTTCACCCTGCCCGGGACGGAGTACGGGATGGCGTGGGAGACGGTCCTGGACACGGCCGAGCCCGACGTGTCCGGGCGCCCGTCCGCGTCGGCCTCCGACCCCGTCCGGGTGATCGACCGGGCGCTGGTGCTGCTGCGCAGGGTCTCCCACCGGCACGGACGGCTGCCGTAGGCGCGGTGGGGCCGGTTCGGGCCGGGAGGATGCCAAGCTGGTACATCATGGCTTCGAACACCGCACCTCCCGACCCCGGCCCGTTCCAGCAGCTGCTGCCCCGCGGCGGCACGGACGTGGACCTGGCCTCCGTGTACGCCTACCCCGACGACCTGGACCGCCCCTGGGTGCGCGCCAACATGGTCGCCAGCGCCGACGGGGGTGCGATCGGCCCGTCCGGGCGCAGCCGCGACCTGTCCTCGGCTCCGGACCGGAGGGTCATGGGCGTCCTGCGCGGCCTGTGCGACGTGGTGCTGGTGGGCGCGGCGACCGCCCGTGTCGAGGGGTACGCGCCCGTCCGTCCGCGCCGGACGTGGGAGCCGCTGCGGCGCGGACGGACGCGGACACCGCCGATCGCGGTGGTCTCGCGGACCCTCGACATCCCGGAGAGGCTGCTGGCCCCCGGCCCGGAGGAGGCGCGCACCATCGTGTTCACCACGGCCTCCGCCCCCAGGGAGCGGCGCGACCGGGTCCGCGCCCGCGCCGACCTGGTCGTCGTCGACGGTGTCTCCGTGGGGCCCGAGCACATCGTCAACGCGCTCGGCGAGCGGGGCCTGTTCCGTGTGCTGACCGAGGGCGGGCCGCACCTGCTCGCGGAGTTCGTCGCGGCCGGGTTGCTGGACGAACTGTGCCTGACCCTCAGTCCCCACCTGTTGGGAGCGGGTTCCCCCCGCGTGGTGGCCGGGGGTCCCGGGACCCCCGGCGCCCCGACGCGGGCCTCGGTGCGGAACACACCCGTGCGCATGGCGCACCTTCTGGAGGCGGACGGTAACCTCTTCGCGCGTTACCTCCGGGAATAGGGAGGCTACTGGGGTCCGGCCGGAACCATCCGGTTTCGGCCGCCCCACAACGACGCATGAACCGCCCCGCAACCGGACATACCCGATGTGTGCCATCCACTGGAAACACCCCCACTGGACACACCGCATTGACGGGGCTTACCGGCTTGGCCCCCCGGGCGAGAGGATGAACGAGAGTGCCGACGTCCGAAAACGGGTCCCCTCCGGTCTACCGGGAGATAGCCGAGGAACTACGCGGGCAGATCCGGTCCGGGCGGTACGCCGACGGCGACCGCCTTCCCGGGGAGAACACCCTGATGGAACGCCATGGCGTCGCACGGGCCACGGCACGCCAGGCGCTCTCCGTACTCATCAACGACGGCCTGGCCGTGGCCGTGCGCGGTTCGGGCATCTACGTCCGGCTCTTCCGGCCCGTCCGAAGGCACGGCGCGCGCCGCCTGTCCCAGGAGCTGTGGGGCAACGGCAGGGCGATCTGGCAGACCGACAGCGAGGACCGCGGCTACGAGGTCGACTCCATCGACGTGAGCGAGGCCGCGGCCCCCGAGCACGTGGCCCGCGCGCTGGAACTGCCCGAGGGCGCCCGGGTGCTGCGCCGCTCCCGCCGCTACCTCGTCGACGGCCGCCCCGTGCAGAGCGCCGTCTCCCACCTCCCGCTGGCCGTGGTGGAGTCCCGGGGCGACTCCCCCGCCGCGCGGCGCGTCCGCGAACACGACACCGGGCCCGGCGGGATCTACGCGCGACTGGCCGAACTGGGACACGCGCCCGCCCATTTCACCGAGGAGATCCGGGTGCGCATGCCCACCCCCGAGGAGAGGTCGGAGCTGGCGATCGCCGCGGGAACGCCCGTCCTGGAGGTGGCCCGAACCGCGCTGACCGGGCAGCACCGACCGGTCGAGTTCAACGAGATCACCATGGACGGTTCGGCCTACGTCCTCCAGTACGACTTCGACGCCTGATCCCCCACCCCGGTCACCGCACCGTTCCAGCACGGTGGGAGGGGCGCGAACGCCACCCCTCCCACCGGTCTTCTTCGGTACTCAGCGACCACCCCGCCTTGAGGCGAACACCAGATACGCCAGGACCAGGAACGCCACGCCCACCGCGATCGCCCCCACGGCGGCGAAGGGCAGGCTGCCGGACGCCGTCATCGCCCACCTGGCGACCCCGAGGCCGAGGACCAACGCCACGCCCAGCGCGCACACCGCCACGACGGTGACGAAGGCGAGCAGCCTCCGGTCGTTCCACGGCTCCGGTCGGGCGGCGTCGATCCGCGCCACGGTGGCGCGGGCGGTGAGCTCCGTCGCCCAACGCAGTTCCCGACCGACGGCGACCGTTCCCGCGGCCGCCGATCTGGGCCAGACCCGGACCCCCACGGTGGCCTGATCGAGCCACCACAGTCCGTATCTGATTCTCCCCACGCGCAGTGGTCGTCTGCCTACCCCGAGTGCTTGCTGTGCCGTAACTGCCATGTCACCTGCCTCGGCGCACATCGACCACTGACCCTGTTCAAGGACTACCCGCGGGTTAAGCAACCGAACGTAACAACGAGGGAGGTTAGGAGTTTGTGACGCTACAGCATGATTTACACCCTTAAACGCAGTGATGAGCATTCCATCCGGGACACGGTCGAGGCAGCACCCCACGCGAAATACCGGTAGCGTCGTCACCATGGCTGACGCAGCGGAACAGGGCCCCGGAGACGGGGCCACGAGGATTCCCCGAACCGACGCGGAATGGCGCGAGCGGCTCAACGCGCAGGAGTACGCCGTGCTCCGGCAGGCGGGCACCGAACGCCCGTGGAGCGGCGCCTACGTCGACACCAAGACGGAGGGCGTCTACCGGTGCCGGGGGTGCGGAACCGAACTGTTCCGCTCCACCGAGAAGTTCGACTCGCACTGCGGCTGGCCCAGCTTCTACGACCCGGCCGACTCCTCAGCGGTCACCCTGCACGAGGACTCCTCGCTCGGCATGGTCCGGACCGAGGTGCGGTGCGCCACCTGCGACTCCCACCTGGGCCACGTCTTCCACGGTGAGGGGTACGCCACCCCCACCGACGACCGCTACTGCATCAACTCGGTCGCCCTGACCCTGGAGCCGGCCGACCCGACGGAGTAGGTTGGCGTACCATCCTGGTTCCGGACCGGTGCCCGGGGACCGTCCCCGGGCGTCCGAGGGTCGGTACCCGCGATCCGTCCGCGACGTATCGGGGATAATCGCATCCAGCGCACCAACGGTCGGCTCCCGCCAACCCGCGGAGCGCGGCGCGGCACAGGCCCATCCGGGTCCTCGCGCACCCGCCCCCAGCCCACGGGCAGCCCCACAACGGCGCCCGGGAGCAGGGCGAACCGACCCAAGCCGTGACGAAAGCGCTCGATGACCGACGACTCACCTTCCACAGCCGCCTCCCCCCGCCCACCGGCCCGACCGCGCCTCGGCATGGCCCAGGGCTCCGCGCCCTGGCTGCTGCCCGCACTCGGCGCGGCGGGGGCCGCCGCCCTGGCCGCTCGGGGATCGCGCACGCGCGCGGCGGCCGCCGTCCCGGTCATCGCCCTCGCCGCGGGCATGACGTGGTTCTTCCGCGATCCCGAGCGGGGGCCGGCCACCGGGCGCGTGATCTCGGCCGCCGACGGCGTCGTCCAGAGCCTGGACCCCACGCCCGACGGCCGGACCCGGGTCGCGGTGTTCATGAACCCCCTGAACGTGCACGTCAACCGTGCGCCCGTCGCCGGAGTGATCACCCGGGTCGAACACCGCCCCGGGGGCTTCCGCCCCGCATTCGACAAGGACAGCGAGCGTAATGAGCGCGTCATCTGGACCCTTGAAACCGAGATCGGTGAGATCACGGTCGTTCAAATCGCCGGCGCGATGGTCCGGCGTATCGTCCCGTATCTCGCTGCGGGGCAGAAGGTCGAACAAGGCGAGAGGATCGGTCTCATCCGGTTCGGGTCGCGGGTCGACGTCTACCTTCCGGCCGGGGTCGCCCCGGCGGTGGAGGTCGGCCAGAAGGTCCGTGCCGGAGAAACCCGTCTTGACGCCGACTGAGCGACCCGTCCTGGAGCCGGAGCGCACGGCCTCCCCGGACGGCGGCGCACCCCGGCTGCGCCTGGGGGTGGCGGACTACCTGACGCTGGGCAACGCCCTGTGCGGCTTCCTCGCGGTGTGGGCGCTCGCGACGGCCCAGTCCACGCACGCGGCCTCCGGCGCCACGGGTCCCCTCCCCCCTGCCGCGATGGCCACGGTCGTCGCACTGATGCTGGTGGCCGCCGCCCTGGACGTCCTCGACGGCCGTGTCGCCCGCAAGCTCGGCGGCAGCGGCATGGGGGCCGAGTTGGACAACCTCGCCGACGTGATCAGCTTCGGGTTCGCCCCGGCGTTCTTCTTCGTGGTGTGGGGGATGTCCTCGGCGGGCCAGCCGGTGCTGCCGGTCGTCGGCGGAGGCGCCGTCCTGCTGGCGGTCATCGTGCGCCTGGCCCGCTTCTCCTGCCAGGCTCCGGGGGCCAGCTACTTCACCGGACTGCCCTGCCCGTTCGGGGCGATGGCGGTGGTGACCGTGGTCCTGATGGACCCGCCGCTGTACGCCGGCGTCACCGCGGTGCTGCTCATCTCCTGGCTGATGGTGAGCCGCATGGAGTACCCCAAGCCGCGCGGCCGCAAGATCTACGCGGTGCTCGGCTCCCTGGCGACGGGCGCGGCGCTCATGGCCGTGTGGGCCCTGGGCCTGCCCGCGGGTGACGCGCTCATCTACCTGATGAGCGCGGTGGTCCTGGGCTTCATCATCACGATCCCCTTCTACGTCCTGGCCACACGCGGATCGGCGAGGCGCTGATCCCGCGGCTTTGAGCCGACGGGCCGGACGCGACGTGCCCCGGGCGGATCACCGCCCGGGGCACGGTCGTCTCGGCGCGGGCCGCCCGCCCACGGTCCCGAACCAGGCGTGGGACCCAGGCGGACACCGGCTACGGCAGCGCGTCGACGAGTTCGGCGACGCTCCGGCGGCGACCGGTGTAGAAGGGGATCTCCTCACGGGTGTGCAGGCGCGCCTTGGCGCCGCGCAGGTGACGCATCAGGTCGACGATGCGGTGCAGCTCGTCGGCCTCGAAGGCCAGCAGCCACTCGTAGTCGTTGAGGCCGAAGGAGGACACGGTGTTGGCGCGCACGTCGGGGTAGGGGGCGGCCATCCGGCCGTGCTCGGCGAGCATCGCGCGGCGCTCGTCGTCGGGCAGCAGGTACCACTCGTAGGAGCGCACGAACGGGTACACGCACAGGTGGTCGCGCGGCTCCTCACCGGCGAGGAAGGCGGGCACGTGGCCGCGGTTGAACTCCGCGGGCCGGTGCAGGCCCACGACCGACCACACCGGCGTGCTGGCGCGCCCCAGGCGGGTGCGGCGGAAGGCGGTGTACATCTCCTGGACCTGCTCGGAGGTGTCGGCCACCCACCAGAACATGATGTCGGCGTCCGCGCGCAGACCCTGCACGTCGTAGCTGCCCCGGGTGACGACACCGCGTTCGGCGGCCTTGTCGAAGAGGGCCTGAAGCTCGTCGGCCGCCGCGGCCCGGTCGACGCCGTCGAGGACCTCGACCCTGAAGACCGACCACATGGTGTAGCGGATGAGCGCGTTCAGGTCGGTGCCGTCCTTGTCGACGGCGGTGTTCTGCTGGCCCGTCACGGGTTGACTCCTTGCTCTGTCGTTCCTGCGGCGTCGCCGCCGGGGGTGGTGTGACTGTCTCTGGGGAGGGTGCGCGCCAACCGTTCGGCCGCGCGGCCCGCGTCGGCCACACACGCGGGGATGCCGACGCCACCGTAGGCGGCGCCGCACACCCCCAGACCGGGGTGGCGGCTGACGGCGGAGCGGATCCGGTCGATCCGCGCGGTGTGCCCGACCCCGTACTGCGGGATGCCGTCCCGCCACCGGGTGACCCTGGTCTCCACGGGGGCCCCGGCCAGACCGGTGACCGTGGCCAGGTCGGCGACGGCCGCCGCCGCGAGCTCCTCGTCGGAGCGGTCCAGGGCCGCGGTGTCGCCGCCGCGGCCGATCGAGCAGCGCACCACGACCAGGTCGTCGCCGGGGTTGGCCGCACGCAGCGCCTCGGCGATCCAGGGCCACTTGTTGCTGGAGAAGGTGGCCGCCTTGATGGTGAGCCCTTCCCCGGCCGGAACGAGGAACCCGCTGCCCGTCAGCGGCTCGGGGAAGGCGGACGCGGGGAGCGCGAGGGTCACCAGGGCCATGCTGGCGTACTCCACTCCGCCCAGGTCGCGGGCGGCCTCGGGCACGTGCTCGGCGAGCAGGCGGGCCGCCTCGGTCGCCGGACAGGCCAGCAGGACCGCGTCGCAGTCCAACCGGTCGCCGGTGTCCAGGTGGACCCGCCACCCCTGGGACAGGCGGCGCAGGGAGTCGACCCGCGTACCGGTGCGCACCCGGCCGCCGTGCCTGTCGGCCAGGGCGGTCACGAGTTCGGCGATCCCGCCGCGCAGCGAGGCGAAGACCGGTCCGGCCGAGGCGGGAGCCGTGCGCCGGCCCGCCAGGTCGGCGTGCACCGCGCGCATGAGGGAGCGGTCCTCGCGGGCCATGGGGGCGATCTGCGGCAGCGCGGCGTCGAGCGAGAGCCGGTCGGCCCGGCCCGCGTACACACCGCCCAGCAGGGGTTCGACCAGGCGGTCGACGACCTGGCGGCCCATGCGCATGCCGACGTAGGTGGCCACCGGCACGTCCCCGCGCACGGGGGTGCGCGGCCAGACCAGGTCCAGTCCGGCGCGCAGGGTCCCCGTCCAGCTCAGCACCCCGCTGCGCGCGAGTTCGCGCAGGCTGCCGGGAACCCCCATCAGCTGCCCCTTGGGCAGCGGTCTGACCCGCCCACGCGTGTAGACGCCCGCGGAGCCGGGGCCGGGGTGCACGATCCGGTCGGCCAACCCGAGCTCGGAGATGAGGTCGAGTGCCTCGGGACGGCGGGCGAGCACCGACTCGGCCCCGGCGTCGGCCGGGACACCCGCCACGGGTGAGGCGTGCAGTTTGCCGCCGGGCGTGTCCGCGGCCTCCACGACGGTGACGGCGGCTCCGAGTGCGGTGAGGCGGTGCGCGGCGGTGAGTCCGGAGACCCCTCCCCCGACCACGACCACGTGCGGTGCTTGTGCCATGCCACCAGCTTTCCAGATGCCCTGGGTCACACGGACCCACCGTCCCCGAAACACACCCGTGCGCCCGCTCCCCCCGAGTCCCGCGGCCCGCACGACGGCCCCGGTCCGAGACCGCCTCGTTGCCCGGTCGTTACCCGGGAACCGCAACGTTCGCGGAGCCGCCCCCGTCGAAGACACATGGCTACTACCACTCTCCCCCAGCGGTGGCGTGTCACCGGCACCGCCCTGTCGCTCGGCCTGGCGGCCCTCGCCCTGACCGCCTGCGGAGCGACCGCGAACCAGTCCCTGACCGAGGGCGGCGAGGCGGACGCCGTGGCCCCCGACCGCGCCGGATCCGCCCGGACCGAGGAGGGCGCCGCGGACGGGGCGGCGGTCCGGGACGAGGCCGAGGCCCAGGACGGGGACGGCGGCGGGACCCTCGGAACGGACGTCGAGGCCGCCGACCGCGACCTCATCCACACCGCGACCATGACCGTGCGCGTGTCGGACGTGCCCGAGGCCGCCGACCGCGCCAAGGAACTGACCATCGAGGCGGGGGGCTACGTGGCCGCCGAGCATCTCACGACCCCGGCCGGTCGGGTGCCCACCGCCGAGCTGACCCTGCGTATCCCCAACGACGGCTACGAGGACGCGCTGACCGGGCTGGCCGAGCTCGGCGACCGGTCCGACCTGGAACGCTCCGTCGACGACGTCACCGACGAGGTGGCCGACGTCGAGAGCCGCATCGCGACCGCGGAGACGTCGCTGGAGACCCTGCGCGGCTACCTGGAGGAGGCCGAGGACGTCGACGACCTGCTCCGGATCGAGCAGGAGATCCAGGACCGCCAGTCGGAGCTGGAGGCCTACCAGGCGCGGCTGGAGACGCTGACCAACCAGACCACCTACTCCACCGTGCACCTGAGCCTGGACACCCCGGACACCTACGTCGAGGCCCCCTCCGGCGACGCCGTCGGCTTCCTGGAGGCCCTGCGGCAGGGCTGGGGCGCGCTGGTGGCCGTCGCCCTGTGGATCGCCGTGATCATGGGCTGGGCGCTGCCGTTCCTGGCGGTCGCCGCCGTGGTCGTCGTGCCCGTGTGGTGGTACCGCGGCAGGCGCGTCCGCGACGCGCTCGGCGGCTCGGCGCGCGGGGCCGGCCGGTCCGGGCGCGCCTCGGTCGCCGTGACCGACGACGGCGGTTCCGCGGCCGGGACCGGCCGCGGAACCGAACCCGCCGGGAGCGGAGGCGGGGTCGGGGACGACCCCGAGGACGGGGACGGCCCCGGGCGGGACGGGTGACGGCCCGGCGCGCCGGGCCCGGCCCCCGCCCGGGCGTCAGCCCGCGGTCTGTTCGTGGACGAAGGCGGTCAGGCGGGTGAGCACGTCCGGGTCCGTGCTCGGCAGGACGCCGTGGCCCAGGTTGAAGACATGGCCCTCGGCCGCGCGGCCCCGGGACAGGATGTCGCGCGTCCGCTCGGCGACGACCTCCCAGGGGGCGAACAGCGTCGCCGGGTCCAGGTTGCCCTGGAGGGCCTTGCCCGGCCCGACGCGCCGGGCGGCCTCGTCGAGCGGCACGCGCCAGTCCACGCCCACGACGTCGGCCCCGGCCTCGCCGAGCAGGCCGAGCAGTTCACCGGTGCCGACGCCGAAGTGGATGCGCGGGACCTCGTACTCGGCGAGCTGGCCGAAGATCCACGAGGTGTAGGGCAGCACGGAGGCTCGGTAGTCCTCCGCGCTGAGCGCACCGACCCAGGAGTCGAAGAGCTGCACGGCGCTGGCGCCCGCCTCGACCTGGACGCGCAGGAAGCCCAGCGTGATCGCGGCCAGGCGGCGCATCAGCTCGTCCCACAGCTCGGGCTCGCCGTACATGAGCGCCTTGGTGTGCTCGTGGTTCTTGGAGGGCCCGCCCTCGATGAGGTAGGAGGCCAGCGTGAACGGGGCGCCCGCGAACCCGATGAGCGGCTTGTCGCCCAGTTCGCCGACGAGCTGGCCCACCGCCTCGGTGATGTAGGGCAGGTCGTCGGGGTCGATCTCCCGGAGCCGCTTGAGTCCGGTGGCGTCACGCACCGGCTCCGCGACGACGGGGCCGACGCCGGGCTTGATGTCGAGGTCGATGCCGATCGCCCGGAGCGGGACGACGATGTCGCTGAAGAAGATCGCGGCGTCGACGTCGTGGCGCCGGACGGGCTGCATCGTGATCTCGGTGATCATGTCGGGGCGCGAGCAGGCTTCGAGCATGGGGACGTCGGCGCGTACCCGGCGGTACTCGGGCAGGGAGCGCCCCGCCTGGCGCATGAACCACACCGGGGTGTGGGGCACCGGGAGCCGTCGGCAGGCGCGAAGGAAAGGAGAGTCTTGAAGCGTCACACCTCGATCGTGCCATGTCCGTCCCGGTGTTCTCGCGCGCGTCGGCCGGAGCACCGGCCCGGGACGCGGATTCCGGTGGCCCCGACGGCGCGCGGATCCCAAGATCATCACAAAACACCGACACGCCGTGCGAACTCCGTACCGACGAAGGTGACTCGTGCCACGGTCGGTTCCGTTCCCATCAACCGACCCGCGTTCGGGTGTCGGTCGGCTGGGTATGCCCGAACGACCCCGGGACGTGATCACCACAAGATGAAGGCTGACGTTTCCACCATGCCTGATGTCGGTAGCGCCGAGAACGCGCACGAGACGTTCCGGCGAGCGGTCCAGGCGCTGCACGGCCCCCCCGTGCGCCCGGAGATCGCCGTGCGGGAGATCCCCGCCCCCCAGAGGTTGGCCCCCCACGCGGCCGCCGTGTCGGCCGAGGTCACCGTGCAGGGCGAGGAGGTCGCCTGGGGGCGGCTCATCGTCCTGTACGACCCCGAGGGCACCCGGTCCTGGCCCGGCCCGTTCCGGGTGGTGTGCCAGGTCAACTCCGAACTGGAGTCGGAGATCGCCGCCGACCCCCTGCTCGGTCCGGTCGCCTGGAGTTGGCTCACCGACGCCCTGACCGCGCACGACGCGGCCCACCACACGTTGAGCGGCACGGTCACGCGCGCCACGACGGAGGGGTTCGGCACCAAGGCCGGCGAGGGCGCCACCACGGAGGTGGAGATGCGCGCCTCCTGGACGCCGGAGTCGGACCGGTTGTCGGGGCACGTCGCCGCGTGGTTGGCGCTGCTCGCGTCGGCCTCCGGGCTCCCCCCTCTGGACGTCGCCGACATCACCCGGCAGCGCTCACGGTCCTGACCCGGACCGGTTCCGCCCGCGGTCGGTGGATCCGGCCCGTGTTCCGCGTCCGGTGGCCGCAGCGCATACCGTAGTGGTGTGGCGAACGCGTTGAACTCCAAGACAGAACCCCGCGAACCAGGAAACGACGACGCTGAGAGGGCACCTCTGCTGCGGGAGCCGCGGGAGGGCCTGCCCGACGTCACCTCCGACGCCGACGCGCTCGCCGACGTAGTGGCGGCCGTGTCCGCCGGGACCGGGCCGGTGGCGGTGGACGCCGAACGGGCCTCCGGGTACCGGTACGGTCAACGCGCCTACCTCGTCCAGCTGCGCCGGGAGGGCTCCGGTTCGGCGTTGATCGACCCCATCGCCTGTCCGGACCTGGGTGCTCTGGACGCCGCGCTGGACGGGGCCGAGGTGGTGCTCCACGCCGCCCACCAGGACCTGCCGTGTCTGTCCGAGGTCAACCTGCGCCCGCGGAGGCTGTTCGACACCGAACTCGCCGGGCGGCTGCTCGGTTACCAGCGCGTCGGTCTGGGGTTCATGGTGGAGCGCCTGCTGCACGTGCGCCTGGCCAAGGAGCACTCGGCCGTGGACTGGTCCCAGCGTCCCCTGCCCGTGGACTGGTTGCGCTACGCCGCGCTGGACGTGGAGATCCTCATCGAGCTGCGTGACGCGTTGGAGGAGGAGCTGGCCGAGACCGGGAAGCTGGAGTGGGCGCGCGAGGAGTTCGCGTCGGTTCTGGCCACCCCGCCCAAGGAGCCGCGGCCGGACCCGTGGCGTCGTACCTCGGGGATCCACCGGGTGCGCAACCAGCGGTCCCTGGCCGCCGTGCGCGAGCTGTGGTACGAGCGGGACCGCATCGCCCAGGAGCGGGACGTCTCCCCCGGACGGGTCCTGCCGGACGCCGCGATCGTGGAGGCCGCCACCGCGATGCCGCGGACGCCCGCCGAGCTGACCGGGATCCGGCAGTTCGGGATCAAGCTGGCGCGCCGCTACCTCAACACCTGGATCCGGGCGATCAACCGGGCGCGGGACATGCCCCAGACCGAACTCCCCCGCCCCAACGCCCCCGGCGACGGCCCGCCGCCGGTGAACCGGTGGGCGGACCGGGCTCCGGAGGCCGCACGGCGGCTGGAGGCCGTGCGGGCGACGGTCACGGGGATCGCCGAGGACGTGGTCATGCCGACCGAGAACCTGCTGCTGCCGGACACGGTCCGACGGTTGGCGTGGGCACCGCCCCGCACGGTGGACCCGGACTCGGTGGCCGCGTTCCTGCGTGAGCGGGGAGCCCGGAACTGGCAGGTGGGACTGACCGCGGAGCCGCTGGCCACAGCCCTCCGGGGAGCTGAGAAGGCGTAATTTTTACCCGGGCTTCACCCACTCAACCCCAACGTGACTGAACTCACTCCGACCCGGGGGTGGTTCATGCCTGTTCCCCCGCCTCGTGTCCGATTATGTTATAGAAATGTGCCCTGGAACCCCTGGGCATGTTCAACGAAGGCGAAGCCCGCGGCGATGGCCGCCGCGGGAGGCGATCAGGGAGATGTGGTGAGTCTGCTGGCGTTCTGGCGTGCGCTTCTGCGCGAAACCGGTCTGTCCCGCGCGGCCAGGATGCGTCCGGTGGATACCACCGCGCCCGCTCCCGTGGACCCGCGCGAGGAGTCCGTGGAGGAGTACGTGAGGGTCCGGGTGGCGAGCCCGGCCGGGGCCGCCTCCGCCGCCGCGGACGCTCCGGCGGCTCCGGAGGCGTCGGCCGCACCCGACGCTCCGGGCACGCCGGACGCGCCGCGGGCCGGGGTGGGTGCCGTGACGACCACCGAGACGGCCGTCAGCCCCCTGCCGCGTCGGTCGGTGACCCGGAAGGCGGCCTCCCCGCGTAACGGGGGGTCGCGTGCCGCGTCGCTGGAGCGGACCCTCCAGTCGCTGGTGGAGCGGCACGGCACCGAGCACCCGGAGACGATCACCGCGCGCAACAACCTCGCGACCAAGTACGCGCAGATGGGCCGTCGTCTGGCCGCCGTGCAGCAGTTCGAGCTGGCGCTGGCCGAGGCCGTGTCGGTGCACGGGGAGGAGCACCCGCGCACCGAGATCATCCGCGAGAACCTGGCCTGGGCACTGGAGGACGCGGGCCAGCCCGCGGAGGCCGCCGCCCAGTGGGAGATCCTGCTGCGTGAGCGCGAGGAGCAGTTCGGCCCGGCCGACGAGGACACCGTGGAGGCGCGCAGCCACCTGGCCGCGTGCTACCGGCGCGACGGCCGGCTGGACGCGGCGATCGCCCACTACGAGCGGGCGATCGAGGACGTCGCCTCCACCGAGCGGCGTGAGGAGCTGCGCCTGGGCCTGAGCGTGGCGCTGAGCCAGTCGGGGCGCTTCGAGGCCTCGATCGGTCAGCTGCGCACGGTGCTGATGGCGCGGCGCCGCCGCCTGGGCAAGGGACACCTGGACACGCTCACCGTGCACCACCGGCTGGGCCGCGCGTTCACGCAGGCGGGCCGGGCGGACGAGGCCGTCGAGGTGCTGCGCGACGCCTACCGGGTGGCGCTGAACTCGTCGGGCGACCCGGAGGTGCGGCGGCTGACGCTGCGGCTGCGCCGCGACCTGGCGGGCGCCTACAACGCCGCGGGGCGCACCCGCGAGGCGAACGCCCTCCTCTGACCCCCGGCACAGCCGTTCCGGGCGCGCGGACCCACCGGTCCGCGCGCCCTTACTCGTGTCCGGGAGGAACCGGCGGGGACCCCCTCGACGGCGCGCGCGTGGTACCACACGCCGGCGCTCGCGTTATTTGTTACTGGCGAGTAGCATGAGCTTGACAAGTCCGTCCCACCGCCTGAGAAGGAGGGCCCATCGTGCCGCGAACCGCACGCGATGTCGTGTTTGTCGACGGGGTCCGCACCCCGTTCGGCAAGTCTGGCAAGGGCCTCTACGCCGAGACGCGGGCCGACGACATGGTCGTCCGCGTCATCCGCGAGCTGCTGCGCCGCAACCCGGGTCTGCCGCCGGAGCGCGTCGACGAGGTCGCCATCGCCGCCACCACCCAGACCGGCGACCAGGGTCTGACCATCGGCCGCAGCGCCGCCATCCTGGCCGGGCTGCCGCAGAGCGTCCCCGGCTACGCCATCGACCGCATGTGCGCCGGTGCGCTCACCGCCGTCACCACCTCCGGCGCGGGGATCTCCTTCGGCGCCTACGACGTGGTGATCGCCGGCGGCGTCGAGCACATGGGCCGCCACCCCATGGGTGAGGGCGTCGACCCCAACCCGCGGTTCCTCTCCGAGAAGCTGGTCGACCCCTCGGCCCTCGTCATGGGGAACACCGCGGAGAACCTGCACGACCGCTACCCGACCATCACCAAGGAGCGCGCCGACGCCTACGCGGTGCGCAGCCAGGAGAAGGTCGCCAAGGCCTACGCCGACGGCAAGATCCAGCAGGACCTCGTCGAGATGGTCGTCCGCTCCCTGGAGAAGGGCTGGGGCCTGGCCACCGAGGACGAGCCGCCGCGGCCCGGCACGACCATGGAGTCGCTCGCCGGCCTCAAGACGCCGTTCCGCGCCCACGGCAACGTGACGCCCGGTAACGCCGCCGGTCTCAACGACGGCGCCACCGGTGCGCTGCTCGCCGCCGAGGACGTCGCCGCCGAGCTCGGCCTGGACGCGCGCATGCGCCTGGTCGACTTCTCCTTCGCCGGCGTCGACCCGGCGGTCATGGGCGTGGGCCCCGTCCCGGCCACGGAGAAGCTGTTCGCGCGCCAGGGCATCTCGATGGACGACATCGGCATCATCGAGATCAACGAGGCCTTCGCCGTCCAGGTGCTCGCCTTCCTGGAGCACTTCGGCCTCGCCGACGACGACGCCCGCGTCAACCCGTGGGGCGGCGCGATCGCCATCGGCCACCCGCTCGCCTCCTCCGGCGTGCGCCTGATGATGCAGCTCGCGCGCCAGTTTGCCGAGCGCCCCGACGTCCGCTACGGCCTGACCACGATGTGCGTCGGCCTGGGCATGGGCGGGACCATCCTGTGGGAGAACACCAACTACGAGGGGGGCAAGTGAGCACCGCGATCGAGCAGGCAAGGGAACTCTTCGACTCCGAGGTCGTCACCAACGCGATCTCCCGTGACGTCCAGCTCCCCTACGGCGCGGGCACCGCGGTGCTGATCACCCTGGACAACGGGCACGACCACACCAAGCCGAACACCTTCGGCCCCGGTGGCCTGCTGAGCCTGGACGAGGCGATCGAGGCCGCCCGGGCGCGCACCGACATCGTGGCCGTGGCCGTCACCGGCAAGCCGTTCATCTTCGCCGTCGGCGCCGACCTGACCGGCGTACCCGCGCTGCAGAACCGCGAGCAGGCGCACGCCATCGGCAAGCTCGGGCACGACGTGTTCCGCAAGCTCGGTGAGCTGGACGTACCGACGTTCGCGCTGGTCAACGGTGCCGCCATGGGTGGCGGTGTCGAGGTCGCGCTGCACTGCACCTACCGCACCGTCTCCTCGGGCGTCCCGGCGTTCGCGCTGCCCGAGACCTTCCTGGGCCTCGTCCCGGGCTGGGGCGGCACCTACCTGCTGCCCCACCTGATCGGCGCCGAGAAGGCCCTGAAGCTGATCGTCGACAACCCGCTCGCCCAGAACAAGATGATCAAGGGCAAGCAGGTCTTCGAGATGGGCATCGCCGACGCCATCTTCGAGCCCGCGGACTTCGTCGAGGAGTCGCTGCGCTGGGCGGCCAAGGTCGTCAAGGGCGACATCAAGGTCGAGCGCCCCGAGGTCGACAAGGGTGAGGCCTGGGACAACGCGGTCAACATGGCCCGGTTCACCGTCGAGGGCAAGCTGCACGGCGCCGCCCCGGCCCCGGTCCGCGCGATCGAGCTGGTCGCCGAGGCCAAGAACCGCACGCGTGACGAGGGCTTCGCCGCCGAGGACGACGCGCTCGCCGACCTCATCATGAGCGACGAGCTCAAGTCCGGCCTGTACGCGTTCGACCTGGTGCAGAAGCGCGCCAAGCGGCCCGCGGGCGCGCCGGACAAGTCGCTGGCCCGCAAGGTCACCAAGGTCGGCGTCGTGGGCGCCGGTCTGATGGCCGGACAGCTGGCGCTGCTGTTCGCCCGCCGCCTGGACGTGCCGGTCGTCATGACCGACCTGGACCAGGAGCGTCTGGACAAGGGCGTGGCCTACGTCCACGGCGAGGTCGACAAGCTCCTGAAGAAGGGTCGGGTCAGCCAGGACAAGGCCAACCGCCTCAAGGGCCTGGTGACCGGTTCGCTGACCAAGGACGCCTTCTCCGACGCCGACTTCGTGATCGAGGCCGTCTTCGAGAAGATGGAGGTCAAGCAGCAGGTGTTCGGCGAGGTGGAGGCCGTGGTCTCCCCGGAGGCGATCCTGGCCACCAACACCTCCTCGCTGTCGGTCACCGAGATGGCGTCCAAGCTCCAGCACCCCGAGCGGGTCGTGGGCTTCCACTTCTTCAACCCGGTCGCCGTCCTGCCGCTGCTGGAGATCGTCCGCGGCGAGAAGACCGACGACGCCGCGCTGGCCACGGCCTTCGCCACGGCCAAGCAGCTCAAGAAGACCGCGGTGCTGTGCAAGGACGCCCCGGCGTTCGTCGTCAACCGCCTGCTCACCCTGTTCATGGGCGAGGTCCTGGCGGCGGTGGAGGAGGGCACCGAGCCCGAGGTCGCCGACCGCGCGGTCGCGCCCCTGGGCCTGCCGATGTCCCCGCTGATGCTCCTGCAGCTGGTGGGCCCGGCGGTGGCGCTGCACGTGTCCGAGACGCTGCACGGGGCCTTCCCGGACCGCTTCGCGGTGTCCCAGCAGCTGGCCGAGGTGGTCAAGGCCGGCAAGACCCAGATCTTCGCGCCGGACCTCACCATCGACCCGGAGGTGAAGGAGCTGCTCAGCGGCGGGACCAACCCGTCCGAGGAGAGCGCCATCCTGGACCGCGCGCTGCGCGCGCTGGCCCGGGAGGTCCGGATCATGCTGGACGAGGGTGTCGTGGCCGAGCCCGCCGACATCGACCTGTGCCTGATCACGGGCGCGGGGTGGCCGTTCCACACCGGTGGCATCACGCCCTACCTGGACCGCTCGGGCGTGTCCGAGGCCGTGAACGGCAAGCCGTTCCACGAGGGCGCCCTCAAGGCGCTCTGACGCTTCAGAGACCCTGGACGGACCCCGCGGGCCCGGTCGCCGACAGGTGGCCGGGCCCGTTCTTTTCGGTCTATTTCCGCACGGAACCGAATTACTGAAGAATTCGGTAACCCATTCATACTTGTAAGTAACCCTGTGTAATATCTGATGTGTGGCAATCTCCCCAGAACACCAGATCTACACGGAGTTGTTCTCCGACTCCCCCGACATGGCCGTGGAGTTCCTGCGCAAGCGCGGCGTCCGCATCCCGGACTACGAAAGCAGCGAGATCACGTCCTGCGACCTCGGGCACGTCGACCCGGTCGAACGCCGTTCCGACGTCGCGATCATGCTGCGCGGCGAGGGTCCCAACGGCCCCTCCGACTCACTCATGGGCGTCATCGTGGAGGTCCAGCGAGACGAGAAGGAACGTAAGCGTTTCACCTGGCCGGAGTACGTGGCGTGCCTGCGGTCCCGGCACGAGTGCCCGGTCACCCTGTTGGTGATCTGCCCTCGTCAGCCGGTGGCCGACTGGTACGCCGACGCGATACCGCTCGGTCACCCCGGGTTCGTCCTGCACCCGCTCGTGGTCGGGCCGAAGGACATCCCGGTGATCACCGACCCGGCCACCGTCGCGGCCTCCCCCACTCTGGGGGTGCTGTCGGCGGCGGCCCACGGGGCCAGAAAGGCAGGCGTCCTGGACGCCCTGAACAGCGGCCTCGACAAGATCGACCCGGAGAAGGCGGCGAAGTACATTAGTTATTCGCTGCACCTGCTCGCCGACACCGACGGACAGCAAGCCCTGGAGGCGCTCATGATGGCGAACACGTTCGACTACCACAGCCCCTGGGTGGACAGCCTCAGGGCCGAGGGGGAGGCGAAGATGCTCCTGCGCGTCCTGACCGCCCTCGGCGTCGAGGTGACCGAGGACGCACGCGAGCGCATCACCGGCTGCCACGACCTCTCGCAGCTCGAAGCGTGGGCCGACCGCGCCCCGGACATCACCACCATCGACCAGCTCTTCGACGCCTAGCACGGACCCGTCGGCTCCGCTCTCGCGCTCCTACACGCGCTCGGGCACCCGCGGCGGCCCGGTCGGGACGGCCGCCGCCTCCGTGTCGTCCTCGGCTCCGCCCTCGGAGATGCCCACCCGGTCGTGCAGCCAGCGCAGCGGACGCGGCAGCCACCAGTTGAGGTCGCCGAGCAGCCGCATGGTCGCGGGCACCATCACCGCCCGGACCAGGGTGGCGTCCACCACCACGGCGATGGCCAGGCCGACACCGATGATCTTCAGGAAGAGCAGGCCGGAGGTGCCCATGGCCAGCAGGACGACCACGAGCAGGAGCGCGGCGCTCGTGATGATGCGCGCCGTCCGCTGCAGGCCCGTCGCGACCGCGTGCGTGTTGTCCCCGGTCCTGAGGTACTCCTCGCGCACCCGGCTGAGCAGGAACAGCTCGTAGTCCATCGCCAGGCCGAAGGAGACGATGGTGATCAGCACCAGGTAGGTCGGGTCGATGGTGCCCACGGCGTCGAAGCCCAGCGGCCCGGCGAAGGCGCCCTCCTGGAACCCCAGGACCACCGCCCCCAGGGAGGCGCCGAGCGACAGCGCCCCCATGAGCACGGCCTTGACCGGCAGCACGACGGAGCCGAAGGCCAGGAAGAGCAGGACCAGGGTGGCCGTGGCGACGAAGACGACGGTCGTGGGGGCAGCGTCGACGATCGCCGTGACGTTGTCCAGTTGCCGGGCGGCCACCCCGCCCACCAGGGCCTCCTCGGCGCCCTCGGGCAGCGGCTCGGCCCGGATCTCACGCACCAGCCGACCGGTCTCGGGATCGTCGATCGCACCCCGGTAGGCGACCAGGACGTGCGCGACGTCATCGCCGGTGCGCTCGACGCGGGAGAGCGCGACCCGCGACGACAGTTCCTCCAGCCGCTCGGCGTACGCGGTCAGGTCCTCCTGGGCGACCCGGCCGACGACCGCCACGTGCAACCGCCCCAGCCCGCCGGCCGGGAAGTCCTCCTCCACCGTCTCGGTGGCGATCCGGCTGGCCGCCTCCTCGGGCAGGTAGCGCTGGTCCGTGGCGCCCAGCTCGGTGGCCCACAGGCCCGAGCTGAGGACCAGCAGCACACCGCCGACCGCGACCAGGGACACCGCCGGGCCGCGCATCACCGTGCGGGCCAGCCGCGCCCACGCGCCGGCCCCGTCGTGGACCGCCCCGGTGACGGTCCGGGTCGGCAGGGGCAGCCGCAGCCGGTCGATCCGCCGTCCGACCACGGACAGCAGCGCGGGCAGGAACACCAGGGCCGCGAGGAGGTCGAACACGACGACGGCGATGCCGCCCCAGCCGATCGACTTCAGGATCGGTTGGGGGAAGAACAGGAGTCCGGCGAAGGCGATGCCCACGGTGACGCCGGAGAAGGCCACCGTGCGCCCGGCGGTGTCCACGGTGCGGCCGACCGCGTGGGGGATGGACGCGCCCCGGTCCAGCTCCTCCCGGAAACGGCTGACCAGGAACAGGCCGTAGTCGATCGCCAGCCCCAGGCCGAGGATGGTGGCGACGTTGACCGCGAACACCGACACCTCGGTGACGTGAGTCAGGGCGCGCAGCAGGGTGAGGGAGCCGAGGATGGCCAGGCCGCCGACGCTGAGCGGCACCAGGCCCGCGACGAGTCCGCCGAAGATGAGCACGAGCAGGAACAGCAGGACCGGCAGGGTGAGCAGTTCGGCGCGGACGATGTCGCTCTCAGCCGTGGCCGACAGCTCGTTCTCGACGCCGACGGGACCGCCGAGGTGGGTCTCCAGCGGTCCGGACTCCAGGACCTCGGCGACCTCGGCGTACTGGTGGAGCCGTTCGGCGTGGGTCCGCCCGCTCAGGGTCACCGGCACGTAGGTGGCGTGCTGGTCCTCGGAGACGAGCATGCCGCGCTCGACGTCGCTGAGGCTCTCGTCCAGGTAGACGTCGTAGGAGGCGACCAGGTCCTCGGGAAGGTCGTCGGTGACGCGCTCGACCGCGGCGGCGAAGGTGGGGTTGGTCACCCGCATCTCGTCGCTGCGGAAGACGGCCACGATGTCGATGTCATCGTGGCCGAGCTCCTCCTGGAGCAGTTCGGTGGCGCGCGAGGACTCGGCGCCCGGGTCCTCGAACCCGCTCTCGCTGACGTCGGAGAAGACCCCCGAGCCCCAGACGGCGGCGAACGCGGCGAAGAGGCCGGTGGCCACCAGCACCCACCATCGCCGCCGGTGTACGGACAGGCCCAGTCGGCCGAAGAGGCCCGGCTGTGTCGGCATGCGACGCCCTCTCAGTGAACATGCTTCATGGCGGTGAACAGTGTTTGCTAACGGTGTTCACTAAAGCGTGCGCCCATTACGATGTCAATATCGCCGACGAGAACCACAGCGCCACCGATCTGGCGCCCTGAGACGGGGTGTAGTGCAGCACATGACGAAACCGCAGGTCGCCCGGGGCCGCGCGGACCAGGGCACACTGAGCCGCCGCGAACGTGTGCGCGAAGCCACACTCGCCGAGATCAAGGCGATCGCCCGACGCCACCTCGTCGAACACGGCCCCTCCGGGGTCTCCCTGCGCGCCGTCGCCCGCGAGATGGGGATGACCGCGCCCGGGCTGTACCGCTACGTGTCGGGGATCGACGCCCTGCTCATCGCCATCACGGCCGACATGTTCGACGAACTGGCCG
This sequence comes from Nocardiopsis sp. FIRDI 009, assembly GCF_003386285.1. GTDB lineage: Bacteria > Actinomycetota > Actinomycetes > Streptosporangiales > Streptosporangiaceae > Nocardiopsis. Next base: position 108,212 of record NZ_QPNC01000020.1, on the reverse strand, counting down.
ACGCCGTCGCCGCGGCCGACGCCAGCGTCCCCGAGGAGGACACCGACCGGCGCATCCTCACGTCGCTGCGCGCCTTCCGCACCTGGGCGATCGACCACCGGAGCGAGTTTGCGGTCATGTTCGGGCCGAGGGCCAGGTTGGACCCGAACGCGGACATCACCCCGGGGTTGGCGGCCGCGAGGCGCTTCGCCGCCACCTTCTACACGCTCTTCGACCGGTTGCTGGTCGAGCGCCGCTTCGCCCTGCCCGACCGGGCTCAGGTCACCCCCGACCTCGACCGCGAGCTGCGCTCCTTCGCCGAGCGCTGCGGGTTCTCCGCGCCGCACATCCCGGTGGAGGCGGTCATGGTGCTCACCTCGTGCTGGGTCCGGCTCTACGGCGTGGTGTGCATGGAGGTGTTCGACCACATGAGCATCGTCATGGGCGACCTGGAACCACTCTTCGAGGCCGAGCTTCGCGCCGTGTTGACGGACCTGGGTGTGCGGTACGAACCGCCGGGGGATACCTCACCCTCTACCATCGGTACACCCGATTAGGCCCCATACTGGAGGTTCGCCGTACTTGCCGGATTCGCCTGGGCGGGTCCGGCTGTCTCCAGCGCGCGTCGGCACGAGAGGGAGGACGGACCCGTGGAGAACCAACCCGGTGGCGACGGGCCGGGAAACGAGGAACCCCTGGCAGAACGGCCCGGCCCCGGAGGCACCGCCCCCACCGACCCCATACCCGCCCCGACCCCCATCTCCCCCTCCCGCCCCGCTCCCCCGCCCCACAGCGCACCGACCGCCCCCGGCGTCCCGACACCCCCCGGACCTCCGACACCGCAGTCGGGCGCCCCCGGCCCGCACCCCCCGACCGGCCATCCATACGGTGCGCCCCGGACCTTCCCACCGGCACCCCACCCGGGAGCCCCGGGCCCGTGGCCGGGCCCGGCGCCCCACCCGGACGCGCACCGGGACTTCGGCGCCCCGACCCCGAACGGCGCGCCCTCCGGGGTCGGGTGGGCACCGTCACAGACCTGGGCTCCGCCGCACGCGTGGACCGCGCCGCAGCCTCCCCCCGGGCGCCGCGGCGGCGCGAGCGTGCTCTTCGGAACCTGCGTGGCGGCCGTGGTCGCGCTCGCGGCCGTGGCCGCCAGCGTCGTGACCGTGGTCAACACCCCGCGGGAGGCTCCGTCGGCGGGCGGCGCCGACCTGGGGCTGTACTACGACGCGGCACTGGTCACGGCGCCGAACCCGGTGGAGGTCGACCTCGTCGACCACCCCCTGTACGCGGTCGCGGCACCGACCACGGTCGAGTGCGAGACCCCCGAGTTGGACATGGACTCGGACGAGTCGTGGGAGGAGTTCGCCAACGCGACCGGAACGTGCCTGGACGCGCTGTGGCGCCCGGTCATGGACGAACTCGGCCTCTCCCCCCAGACGCCGGAGATCACCGTCACCCGGGAGTCACCCGACTCCGACAACGAGGAGGGGTACACGCTCGCCTACTACGAGGGCGACTACACGCGCATCACCGTCGTCCTGCCGAACGTCCGCGAAGTCGGCGCGTTCATCCCCGCGGAGGACCAGGAGGAGGTCTGGGTCGCGCTGATGGGGCACGAGTACGGTCACCACGTCCAGTTCGCGACCGGCATCCTGGAACTCTCCTACCGACTGCGGGGCGAGGCCTCGGACGAGGACGAGGAGCTGGACGCGCTGCGTCGCACGGAACTCCAGGCCGAGTGCCTGGCCGGGATCGGCCTGCGGGCGATCACGGACGGGGACGCCGACGCCCTGGACGTGGTCGACGAGCACTTCAACGACGGCGGCGACCTGGACACGCACGGCAGCGCGGCCAACCGGTCGTTCTGGCTGGAGGAGGGCTGGTCGCGCGGGACCGTGGCGGGCTGCAACACCTACGGCGCGGAGGAGGACCGGGTCTCCTGAGCCCGACCCCGTCCCGCCCGCGACCGGGGCGGGCGCTCAGTCGCCCTCGATGACGTCGCGGTAGGCCCGCCAGCCGTGCAGCTTGACCCGTTCCCCGCGGTCCAGCTCCTCGGCCTGCTCGGCCTCGGCGCTGTCGATGCGCAGCCAGTCGCCGTACCCGCTGTGGGCGATCCCGAGCTCGTCCAGCACGGTCTCCAGGGGGACGGGCGCGGGCACGGCCGACCGCAGGGCGGGCGCGTCGTCGAGCAGGGAGCGAACCGTCCCGGCCGCGTCGGACTTGTTGGTCCCGATCACCCCGGTGGCGCCGCGCTTGAGCCACCCGGCCACGTAGTCGCCGCGGACCGGCCGACCGCTCGGGTCCAGTACGCGGCCCTCCTCCTGCGGGACGGTTCGCTCGACCGGGTCGAAGGGCACCCCGGGCAGGGGGACCCCCGCGTAGCCCACCGAACGCAGCACCATCCCGGCGTCCAGGACCTCGGTCTCCCCCGTCCCCACCAGATGCCCGTCGGGCTCCAGACGGGTGCGCTCCAGACGGACGCCGGTGACCCGGTCGGTGCCCAGGATCTCCTCCGGACGCACCCAGAAGTGCAGCCGGACACGGCGCCGGCAGCCTCGGGGGGCGCGCCGCGCCTGTTCCGAGAGCAGCCGCAGGTTGGTGCGGGCCGCGCGGGCCACCTGGTGCAGCTCGGGGGCGGGACCCCCCACGTCGGCGGGGTCGATGGCGACCTGGTCGGCGGGGACCACCACGTCGACGTCCGGCAGGGCGAGCAGGTCACGCAGTTCGGGCGCGGTGAACTTCGCCTGGAGGGGGCCGCGCCGGGCGAGCAGGTGGACGGTGCGGACGCGGCTGGCGGCCAGGGCCTCCAGGACCGGCTGGGGGATGTCGGTGTGCCGGAGTTCGTCGGCGGTCTTGACGAGGATGCGCGCCACGTCGAGGGCCACGTTGCCCGCCCCGACCACGGCGACCTCCTCCGCGCCCAGGACGAACCGCTCCAGTTCGCTGTCGGGGTGGCCGCAGTACCAGTTGACGAAGTCGGTGGCGGCGACGCTGCCGGGCAGGTCCTCACCGGGCACGCCCAGGCGGCGGTCGACGCTGGCGCCGGTCGCGTAGACCACGGCGTGGTGGGTGCGGGCGAGGTGGGCGCGGGTGAGGGTGGCCCCGAACTCGACCCCGCCGACGAACCGCACGTGCGGGTGCTCCAGGACCTTGCTCAGCGCGCGGGCCACGCCCTTGATCCTGGTGTGGTCGGGGGCCACACCGTAGCGGACCAGACCGTAGGGGGTGGGCAGCCGGTCCATGACGTCCACCCGGACGGGGACCCGGTGTTGTCGGGTGAGCGCGTCGGCCGCGTAGATGCCCGCCGGGCCGGAGCCGATCACCGCCACCCGGAGCGGCTCGGTGTCCATGGTGCGCTGCTGATCGGGTTCGGGAGCGGTCATGTGCCCATTCTTGCAGTTCCGGGACCCGTGGTCGGCACATGCGAAGGGCGCCCCGGTGCGGGGGCGCCCTCGTGGGTCTGGCCGCGGTGGACCGACCGCCCGAGGGGGCCGACGTTCGGGCGCCGGCGGGGCTCTCGGAGAGCGGGACCGCGCCGAAGGCGTCGGGTGGGGGCGGTGGCGGGCGACGGGCGGGCCGAAGCGCGGCGAGCGCCGCCTAGGCCTTGCCTCCGGTCAACGCGCGGCCACCGGGGTCCTCGGCGGACTCGGTGTAACGGGAGACGGTCTCGGTGAGCTTGCGGGACAGCTCCTGGGGGGTCAGGCCCTGCTGCTGGAGGATGCGGTCGCGCTTGGCGTGGTCGAGGAACTCCTGCTCGATACCGAACGTGCGCACCGGAACGTCCAGGTCGTTGTCGCGCAGGAGGCGGGCGACGGCGTCACCGACGGCGCCGGTGCGTCCGTTGTCCTCGATGACCGCGACGACGCTGTGCTCGGCGGCCTCGGCGACCAGGGCCTCGTCCAGGGGTTTGACCCACATCGGGTCGACGACGGTGACACCGATGCCCTGGTCGGCCATCCGGTCGGCGACCTCGCAGGCGACCTGGGCCATGCTGCCGACGCCGACGATGAGCAGGTCCTTGGACCGGCCCCCCTCGGCGGCCCGGCGGAGCAGGTCCATGGAGCCGACGTGGCCGATCGCGTCCAGGTGCTCGGCGACCGCGCCCTTGGGGTAGCGCACGACCGTGGGCGCGTCCTCGACCGCGACGGCCTCGCGCAGCAGGCGGCGCAGGCGCTCGGCGTCACGCGGGGCGGCCAGGCGCAGCCCGGGCACGACCTGGAGGATCGACATGTCCCACATGCCGTTGTGGCTGGCGCCGTCGTTGCCGGTCACACCGGCCCGGTCCAGGCAGAAGGTGACGCCCTGACGGTGCAGGGCGGCGTCCATGAGGACCTGGTCGAAACACCGGTTGAGGAACGTGGCGTAGACCGCGACCACGGGGTGCAGGCCGTTCATGGCCATGCCGGTGGCGGCGGTGGCGGCGTGCTGTTCGGCGATGCCGACGTCGAAGCAGCGGTCGGGGTAGGCCGCGGCGAACTTGTTCAGGCCGGTGGGGTAGAGCATGGCCGCGGTGATGGCGACGACGTCCTCGCGCTCGGCGCCGATCTCCACCATGGTCTCACCGAAGACCGAGGTCCACTTCTCGACCTTGGGGCCGGGCTTGGCCTGGCCGGTGCTGACGTCGAAGGGGCCGGGGGCGTGGAACTGGTCCTCGTCGTGGTTCTCGGCGGGGGCGTAGCCCTTGCCCTTCTGGGTGATGCAGTGGACGATCACGGGGCCCCCGAAGTCGCGGGCGCGACGCAGCGCCTTCTCCAGGGCCGGCTCGTCGTGGCCGTCGATCGGGCCGAGGTACTTGAGCCCGAGGTCTTCGAACATCATCTGCGGCTGGATGGCGTCCTTGACGCCCTTCTTGAGGCCGTGGAGGGCCTCGTAGAGCGGTTGACCGACCACGGGGGTCCGGTTCAGCGTGGACTTGGCCAGGTCGAGCGCCTGCTCGTATCCGGGCGTCAGGCGCAGGGAGGCCAGGTGGTCGGCGATCCCGCCCCGGGTGGGCGAGTAGGAGCGGCCGTTGTCGTTGACCACCACGACCAGGCGCCGGTTCTTCTTCTCCGCGATGTTGTTGAGCGCCTCCCAGGCCATGCCGCCGGTGAGGGCGCCGTCCCCGATCACCGCGACCACGGTGCGGTCGTCGCGGCCCCGGACCTCGTTGGCGCGGGCCATGCCGTCGGCGTAGGACAGGGCGGTGGAGGCGTGCGAGTTCTCGATGAAGTCGTGCTCGGACTCGGCGCGGGAGGGGTACCCGGACAGACCGCCCTCGGACTTGAGGTTGGAGAAGTCGTGGCGGCCGGTGAGGACCTTGTGCGCGTAGGCCTGGTGGCCGGTGTCGAAGAGGATGGGGTCCTTGGGTGAGTCGAAGACCCGGTGCAGGGCGATGGTCAGTTCGACGACGCCGAGACTGGGGCCCAGGTGGCCGCCGGTCTGGGCACAGGAGTCGACCAGGAAGTCTCTGATCTCCCGCGCCAGCACCGGGAGCTGGTCGGCCGGGAGCCTCTTGAGAGCTTCCGGATTGTGTATCGACTCGAACAGTGCCACTGTCTCGTCAGTCCCCTCGTCCAACGTGTTCGCCTGAGTTTGCCATCCCCGGCCACTGACCTGGTCAGGAATTGGCTACCGGCAGGTATACATACCCGAGTTTATGAGTCCGTGTCCACGGGTCGTACCCGGGATGCCGGTGGGGCGAGCCCCTCGTCGGGGCCGGATTCGCCCCCGGAGGTCTCCGGGCGGACGGTGTGTACGGGACATCGGCCCCACACGGGTTTCGGCGTACATTACTCGCTCCCGAGCGCGGTATTGCCCTTCTCCACGGCGTCAACCGAGAAACGCCTGTCCGAGCAGGCCGATCGCCGAGACCGTGACCACGCACAGCATCGCCACACGCAGCCTCGCGCCGTCGATCCGACGGCGCACGACGTTGCCGAGGGCGAAGCCGGCGCCGACGAACGGGAGGGCGGCCACGCCCACGACGACCGTGCGGGCGTCCAACTGGCCGCCCGCGCCGAGCGCGGCCAGGGAGACGCTCGCACCGAACAGGAAGAAGGCCGCCAGGGTGGCCCGGACCCGCGAGGGTGGCTCGTACTGGTAGAGCAGTGCCATCGGAGGCCCGCCCACGGAGGTCGCCGTGCCCGCGAACCCGGACAGGCACCCCGCGACCACGAGGGAGCCCGGGGTGAGGCGCACCCGGAAGGACCACACCGACAGCACGACCGCGGTGAGCACCATGACGCCGACGAGCCCGGCCAGGGCCCGGGGCTGGAGGGTGGCGACGACCCACACGCCCGCCAGCGTTCCGGGCAGGCGGGCGGGCAGCCCCCAGGCCACCCCCCTCCAGTCCACGTGCTTCCACTCCTGCACCAGCGTGAGCACCGGGAGCAGGACCGCGGCGATGAGCATCGCCCCCGGCATGAGGGTGGGGTCCAGGAAGGAGATGACCGGAGCCGCGACCAGTCCCAGGCCGAGACCGACGGTGCTCTGCACGGCCGCGCCCGCGAGGACGGCGGTGCCGGCCAGGACGACGAAGACCCAGGTGTCCGCCGCCCCGAGGGGTCCGGCGGACACGGGTTCCAGGAGATCTGTGTACATGAGGGGGATGACGCTACATCTCCACCCACCAGGTCGGAATTGCGAGGTCGGTTGATGGGATGATCAGGTCCGGCTGAGGCGGCGGACCCCGTCGGCGTACTCCACGGCCCGCTCCGGGTGCAGGAACCACTCGATGAGGCCGCTGGGGTCGGCGAAGGAGTTGGCGAACCGGTCGGCGGTCGCCTGGTCCTCCTCCGCGAGGCGGAACAGCTCCCACACGTGGCGGGGGCCGGAGAGCATGACCCCGCTCCACGCGGTCACGTGGCGCGCCTGGCGCCAGTAGGCGGCGAACGCGCCGCGCATGAACGCCTCGTCGAACGGCCGCGTTCCGTGGTCGACGATCGCCCGGCGGTAGACGTCGGCGCACAGGGAGGCCATGTTGGCGCCCTGCGCGGTGACGGGGTCGTTGGCGACCACCGTGTCGGCCATGCCCAGGACCGCCGTCCCGTGGGGCAGCCGGGCGACCGGTTCCCGCACGACGGGGGTGTAGGAGCCGTGCAGGGCGGCTCGGGGGTCGACGGGGTCGGCGTCGGCGAAGCGCTCGTACTCCCAGGGCGCGTGGCGGCGCAGGACGTCCAGCAGGCCGGCGAACACGGTCCCGGCCGAGGCGTCGGCGGGCAGGGCCCGGTCCAGGGGGCCGCCCGGCACGGCCTCGACCATCACCGCCTGGCAGGCTCCGGTGAGCGAGTACGCGGGCAGGCTGATCACCTCCCCCGCCCCCCTGACGGCGCTGCGGCTGAGGATCCCGCCCTCCGGGTGGGGTTCGGCCCCGGTGACGTAGGCGACCGTCAGGGTGCGCTGGGGCGCGTCGTGAGAGCGGCGTGCGGCGTCCCGTGGGAAGATCCGCCCCAGCTCGCCCCGGCCGACGGCGACGACGGTGAGGTCGTGTCCACGGGCGATGTCCTCCAGTTCCCCGGCGCCGACCCGGTGGCGGACGAAACGGCCGCCGTCCCGGACGAACCGTTCCAGCCAGGCGGACAGCTTGAGCCGCTGGTCGACCGACTGGGCGGGCTCGTCCAGCCGGCCCACCCAGGAGATGTCGGGCTCCCGCTGTCCGGCCGTCTCCGCCACGCGGACGCCGACGCCCTCGACGAGGGGGGCTCGGTCGTGCCAGAGGGAGAGCCCGTGCCGGCGCTCTCGGCGCAGGGCGGGGCCGAACAGGCACTGGGTGGACAGCACGGGTCCGGCACGCAGTTCCTCCGGGCCGCCGGGACTGACCAGGGTGACCTCGTAGTCCTCCGCCAACAGGCCGATGGCGAGCTGGAGACCGGACTGGCCGGCGCCGACGATGAGGATCCTTCGCATGCTCTTCCTTCCTGGTGTGCGCCCCCACCAGGTGCTCCGGAAAGCGGAAGCGGGCACGATCCGGGCACGACTGGAGGCCGCCCGCGGCCGGAGGGCCCCGGCACGCGGGCGGTCGATCGCGACGAACCTAGCAGCGGCTTCCCGGGGGTCCGATCCGCCCCGTGGAACGGGACCCCGCCCCTTCGGAGCGGGATCCCCACGCTTCGACGGGGTGTTCGGCGCGGGTGGTCTCGCCCACTCGCGCCGGTGGGCCGTCCGCCCAGTTCACGGCGTCCGTGCGGCGGCGCACCGCGGTTCGCGGCGGACGGCGGACACCGCGGCCTCACGGGTCGGCCCCCGACGCGTGAGGCCGCGTCCGCTCGGCGTTCACCGCCCCCGTAGGGGGAGACGGAGTTCACACGGGAAGGACGGGGCCCCGGCCCGGCGGGAGCGGCCGGGCCGGGGCGGGGGCGGCCGGGAGTGGAGTGAGCCGCCCCTGGGAGGGGAGGAGACGAGGCTCCCCCGAGGGATGTGCCGGTCGGGCGCCGGCGGGCGCGCCCGACCGAGGAGGCTAGGCGCCGCCGCGGGCGTGGGTCTTGCGGCCGCGCCGGGAGACCGCGTCCAGGATGACCGCGACGAGCAGCACCGCCGCGGTGATCATGAACCGGACCGAGGTGTCCATCTGGAGCAGCAGCAGACCGGAGGTGATCGCGCCCAGGACCAGCCCGCCGAGGAGGGCGGAGTAGGCGTTGCCGCGCCCGCCGAAGAGGCTGGTGCCGCCGATCACCGCCGCGGCGATGGCCATCATCAGCTCCGCGCCACCGCCGGTGGACACGCTCGCCGCGAAGTTGCGCGAGGCCAGCATGATCCCGCCGAGCGCGGCCAGCATGGAGGCGATGCCGAACACCGACACGCGGATGAGGTCCACGTTGATGCCCGCGCGGCGGGCCGCCTCGGCGTTGCCGCCCACCGCGTAGACCATGCGCCCGTAGCGGGTCTTGCGCAGGACCAGGTCGAGCACCGCCACGAAGCCGACGAAGATGAGGAAGGCCAGGGGGACGCCCTTGTACTGGTTGAGCGTCCACACCCCGCCCACCAGCGGGAGCGCCAGCAGCGCGGTCCGGGCCAGGATCTCGACCGGCGCCCGGTTGGGCAGACCCGCCCCGCGTCGCTTGCGCTCCACGGTCAGGACGGAGAGCAGGTACAGGGCCAGGACCACCAGCACGACGGCCCAGCCGACGACCGGAACGAAGTAGGTCTGGGTCAGGAGCGCGATCGGACCGGTCGAGCTGGTGTTGATGGTGCCGTCGTTGCCCATGAGGTACAGGTGCACGCCCTGCCAGCCGAGCAGACCGGCGAGGGTGACGACGAAGGCGGGCACGCCGACCTTGGCGAAGATCACCCCGTGGATGAGGCCGATCACGAGGCCCACGCCGAGGGCCGCGAAGATCGCCAGCCATTCCGGGAGTCCGTGCCGCACGGCGAGCACCGCCAGCACGGCCGCGGCCAGACCGGCCACCGATCCGATGGACAGGTCGATCTCACCCAGCAGCAGGACCATGATCACGCCGGTGGTCATCAGGCCGATGGCGGCGATCTGCACGGTGAGGTTGGACAGGTTCTGCGGGGACAGGAACCGGTCGTTCATCGACTGGAAGACGACGCCGATCAGGATCAGCCCGACGACGACCGGGATCGGCCCGAGCTCACCGCCGCGCATGTTGCGTCGGAGGACTTGGAGCCAGCCGCGCGGCGAGGCCGCGGTGACGAGCAGTCGGGGGTCGCGCGCGGCCTCGGCGGAGACCCCTTCGGTGGCGGTGTCCTCTTGCGTGAGGTGTGTCTGCTGGGTCATCAGTGGTCCTTCGTGGCCACGGCGGAGGCGCCGGTGCGTTCGGAGCGGCGGGTGACCGGGTTGTCCGCGGCGCCGGTGATGGCGGCCACGATCTCCTCGTAGCTGGTCTCCGCGATGGGGAAGTCTCCGGCGTTGCGGCCCAGCCGCAGCACCACGGCGCGGTCGGCGACCGCGCGCACGTCGGCCATGTTGTGGCTGATCAGCACCACTCCCAGGCCCTGGTCGCGCAGGCGCTCGATGAGGTCGAGGACCTGCGCGGTCTGCGCGACGCCCAGCGCGGCGGTCGGCTCGTCGAGCATGACGACGCGGGGCTGGCCCAGCAGGGAGCGGGCGATGGCGATGATCTGGCGCTGGCCGCCGGACAGGCCGGAGACGGGGACGCGCAGGTCGGGGATGCGCACCGAGAGGGAGTCCAGGAGTTCCCGGGCCCGGCTCTCCATGGCCACCTCGTCGAGGGTGCCCGGGAAGTGCAGCCGTTCGTTGCCGAGGAACAGGTTGCCGACGATGTCCAGGTTGTCGCACAGGGCGAGGTCCTGGTAGATGGTCGCGATGCCGAGCCGCTGGGCGTCGGAGGGCGAACCGATGGTGACCGGCTGCCCGTCCCACGCGATGGTCCCGCCGCTGTCGGCGGGGTGGGCCCCGGCGATGACCTTGACCAGGGTGGACTTACCGGCCCCGTTGTCGCCGAGCAGGGCGACGACCTCTCCGGCGCCGACGTGGAAGTCGACCTCGCTGAGGGCGCGCACGGCCCCGAAGGTCTTGGAGATCCCGGACAGTTCCAGGACGGGTGTGCTCATCGTGCTCGTGTCTCTTTCCTCGCCCCGGGGAGCGGGGCGGACCCGATCGGCCCGCCCCGGGCCCCGTGGCGTCGCACCGGTGGGCCTACAGGGCTTCTTCGCAGAACTCGGTGTCGGCGTAGTCGTCGGTGCAGATCTCCTCGATGGTGTAGAAACCGTCGGAGACGACCGTGTCGCCGATGTTCTCCTCGGTGACCGCGATCGGGTCGAGCAGGATCGCCGGAACGGTCTCGCCGTCGGCGTCCTCGACCTCGGTGAGGGTGTACTCGCCCGCGTCGAGCTCCTCGCCGGTGGCCAGGGAGACGGCCATGGCCGCGGCGATCTCGGCCTCGGGGCGGATCGCCTTGTACACCGTCATGTACTGCTCACCGGCGATGATGCGCTGGATCCCGTGCAGCTCGGCGTCCTGCCCGGTGACGGGGGGCAGGTCCTCGGTCTCCACACCCGCGCTGCGCAGGGCGGAGATGATACCCGAGGCCATGCCGTCGTTGGCGGAGTAGACGCCGATGATCTCGTCCACGCCCAGGGCGGTGATGGCGCCCTCCATCTGGCTGTTGGCCTGGTCGGGCGACCAGTCCGGGGTGTCGAACTCCTGGCCGATCTCGATCTGGCCGTCGAGGATCTCGTGGGCGCCCGCCTTGAAGTCGGCGGCGTTGGGGTCGGTGGGCGAGCCGTTGATCATGACGATCTGCCCGTCCCCGGAGGTGCCGTCCTGCTCGATGGCCTCCAGGAGGGCCTGGGCCTGGACCTGGCCGACGCGGACGTTGTCGAAGGAGACGTACATGTCGGCGCCGCCCTGGGCGAGGCGGTCGTAGGCGACCACGGGCACGCCCTGGGCCTGGGCCTCGTTGATCGTTCCCGCGGCGGCCTCGGAGTCGACCGCGCCCAGGACGAGCACGTCGACACCGTCGGTGAGCATGGCCTGGGCCTGCGTCTGCTGCTCGTCGACGTCCTGGTCGGCGTTGGCGTAGGAGAGCTCACAGTTGGGGCACAGCTCGGTGAGCGCCTCCTCGAAGTAGGGCCGGTCGAAGGCCTCGTAGCGCGCCGTCTGGAGCTCGGGCAGGAGGAGGCCGACGTGGAAGCCCTCCTCCAGGCTGTGGATCTCCCGCTCGGCCTCGTCACCGGAGGTGGTGAGGGAGCCGCAGCCGGAGACGAGGAGCGCGAGGGCCGTGGCGGCCGCGGGGAGGGCCAGGGTGGCCGCTCGTCGGGTGAAGGGGCGTCGTGTACTCAACGCGGGGTGCCTCTCTGGACGGGGGATCGGTGTGGGAACTCGCGAGTGATGGTGTGAAGTCAAACCCCACCGACTGCTTGTCGTCAACTGATGAACACATAACTGAAACATCACGAGTGCTGTGTTCACCCGCTGAAGACAGCAAAAGCCCAGGTCAAAGCGGAGACAGGTGCGTGTGATGTCATGTGAAGGATATCCGGAACGCTCCCGCGTTCACCCGGCGGAAGCGGCCCTGACCTCGTGCTTCACCGTATGCCAGACGCGGCGCCGGCACCGCGTGAAGGCGGCGGGGACGGTGGTGGGACGGGTCGGGCGGACGCGGTCGGCGCGCCGAAGACGGGAAGCGGATGCCGCAAGGACCCGAAGACGGTTCAGCGGGCGATGCGCGCCGCGGTCCACAGCGCCCCGTACAGGGCCGCGTCCCGGCCGAGCGCACCCGACACCAGGGTCAGGTCCTCCCGCGCCCCGCCCAGGGCGCCGAGCTCCATCGCGCGCGTCATCGGATCGAGGAGCAGCTCCCCCGCCTCGGCCAGGTCGCCGCCGACGGTCACCCGGTCGGGGTTGAACAGGTTGGCGGCGATGGCCAGCCCCTGTCCGAGCGCCGTGCCCGCCTCCGCGATGACACGTCTGCTGCCCAGGTCCCCGGAGCGCGCCGCGGCGACGACGTCGGCCACCCTCGGCCCGCCCGGGCCCCGCGCGACCTCGGAGTTCTGCGGCAGCATGTCCAGCAGGTAGCGCGCCCCGACGAAGGTCTCCAGGCAGCCCCGGTTACCGCAGCGGCACACCGGGCCACGCGGGTCGAGAGCGATGTGCCCGATCTCGCCCGCCGTGCCGCCCGCGCCCCGGAACAGCTCCCCGGACAGGACGATGCCCGCGCCGACACCCTCGCCGATGACCAGGTGGATGAGGTGTTCGGCGCCCTCACCGGCGCCGATCCGCCGTTCGGCCAGGGCGGCGAGGTTGGCGTCGTTCTCCGCCACCGCGGGGACGCCGAGGCGCTCACCGAGGGCCTCGGCCGGGCGGAAGCCCGTCCAGCGGGGCACACACGAGATCCGACCCACCTCCCCCGTGCCCGGGTCGATCGGACCCGGCACGGAGACCACGGCCGAGGACACCGTCCGCAGGTCGATCCGCGCCCGCTGGAGGGTGGTCTCGGCCAGCCACGCGGCACGACGCACCCCGCGCCCGGGGTCGGCGGCGACGTCGTAACCGATCTCCTCGCGCGCCAGGAGGTTCCCGTCGCTGTCCCCGACCCCGACCGTGACGCGGTCCACGGCGAAGTCGACCGCCAGGACCGCGCCCGGCGGGCGCAGGAGGGTGACCGCCCTGGCGCGACGGCCGTTGGAGGCCGTGTCACGGACCGAGACCGTGCCCGCCGCGCGCAGCCCGCGCACGATGTTGGACACGCTCGCGGCGGACAGGCCGGTCGCCCGGGCCAGTTCCGCCTGGGTACGCGTGCCGTCCCGGCGCAGGACGTCCACGACACGCCGTTCGTTGGCCTGCCGCAGGGCGGACTGGGATCCGGGCGTCACGGTGGCGTCGGTCACCCGGCTCCCCCTCGTGGTCGATGGTCGGTCAGCGCCCCGCGCTGCTGTGAGGCATGCTACAAGGAGTGAACGCAACCGGGAACACGGGGCGGCGGCTAGGGTGCGGGATGTGTCAGTGGAACAGGTGCGGACCGGCGACGACCGGTGGGCCGACCGCCTGGCCGAGGCCGTGCTGGGCCGAAGCCGTGGGGGGCCGCTGCGCGTGGTCGCGGTCGAGGGGCGCTCGGGGTCGGGCAAGAGCACCGTCGCGGAGCGGCTGAGCACCGCGCTGGCCCTGCGGGGCGAGCCGTCGGCGGTGCTGAGCATGGAGGACCTGTACCCGGGGTGGGACGGCCTCTCGCTCGCCCACACGTTCCTGCGGGAATGGGTCCTGGAGCCGCTCGCACGCGGGGAGCGCGCGGCCTGGCGGCGCTACGACTGGGAGCGCGGCGGCTTCGCGGAGGACTGGACGGCGCTCCCGCCCGAGGTGGACGGCGGCGGCACCCTCATCGTCGAGGGCTGCGGATGCGGGGCCTCGCCGGTGCGCGCGCACCTCGACCTGCTGGTGTGGGTGGCAGCGACCGACACCGAACGGGCCCGGAGACTGGACCTGCGCGGGGACGCCGCCCTGTACGCCCCCTACCGGAACCGGTGGGCCCGGCAGGAGGACGAGTTCCACGCCGCGCACCGCCCCCGAGAGCACGCCGACCTGGTGGTGGACAACTCGGGGAGCGGCGCCACCGCGCCCTGACCGCGCCGGTCGGGCACCGGAGTTCCCGTGACGGCGGGACGGCGGCCGGGCCGACACCGTGGCGACCGGGCTCCCGGGATCAGTCCGCGGCGCCGCCGTCCTTGTGCTCCCCGGGGGTGACCCCCACGTACATGCCGACGAGCCGGGCGATCACGGTGGTCAGGAAGAGGGTTCCGGTCACGGCCTCGGCGGCGGCCATGGAGCGCGTCCACGGGGAGACGGCGACGATGTCCCCATAACCCAACGTGGCCAGGGTGACGTAGGAGAAGTACACGAAACCCTGCCAAGTCATCGGTTCGTCGGGGTGCGCGCTGTCGGTGAAACTCCCGGGGACGAGGATCTCGGTCGCGCTGAACCACGTCGCGAACACGCCCCCGATGAGGAGGTAGACGCTGATGGCGGCGACGATCACGTTCAGGCTGTGCGCCGGGCTGCGCCGGTAGACGAACTTGAGCAGCGAGTAGACGACACCGACCTGGAAGGCGAAGAGCGTGGCCAACAATCCGAGCAGCGCCACGCTGCGCAGGGGGTCGAGGGCGACCCACAGGGCGAAGAACACCAGTGCCACACCGACGAGCAGGACCGGCAGCACGCGGTCGCGCTGATCCCGCACGACGAGCAGACCGAAGCCGATCATCCCGACGTAGAGCAGCGTGTACAGCAGGGTCCAGCCCTGTCCCTGCAGGGTCATCGGGTACCCGAACTGGAGCATCACCACGAAGAGCAGGAACAGGCCGAGGTTGGGACCGCGGTCGCGCACACGCCCCTCCCCCACCGTGCCTGCACTCGCGGCTGGCCCCGTCGCCGCACCACGATGATGCGGTAGCAGGGCCGGTCGCGTCAGTGCGACACTCCGGGCCGCCCGCGGGAGGATCCGTGCCCCGTGGCGGGGCGGACCGGTGCCGCGCCCCCGCGCGCGGGGGCGCGTCGGCCACGCGCCTCAGGCGCCGCAGATCTCCCGCGCTCTGCGCAGGTCGTCCCGGATGCGTTCGACCCCGGCGGACAGCTGCGGCAGTTGGGCGCCGGACTGTTGGAGTTCCCAGGCCCGACGCGCCCGGTGCGGAGGGCCGCCGCACGCCACCCGCAGCACGCTGCCGGAGACCGCCGCGCCGATCAGGCCGAGGAGACCGACCCAGATCATGAGGTTGATGACGAAGAGCGGGATGATGAAGTCGGTGGTGATCCGGCTCTCGACGAAGGCGATCCCGAGCCCGATCGGAAAGCCGAAGGCGGCGTACCGGCAGTACCGCATGGTGTTGTACAGGCGTAGCTGGAACCCGACCCTGTCGGCCAACGCGTCGTGCTTCGCTCGTGCGTCGTGGAAACGCCCCTCCCAGTCGCGCCGCTGCGCCGCCAGGGCCCGCATCGTCGGCAGGGTGCCGTAGACCACGGCCGCGCACCCGGCGTTGAGGGGGAGCGGGCTCCCCTCGACCCGGGTCCACAGGACCTCGACCCAGGCCGACAGTTCGCTGTCGTCACCGGTGGCGGGGCGCACCATCCGCTCCGGGTGGAGCAGGAAGGTGAGGATGAGCGCGGGGTTGGCCTCGGCCCGGGACGCCTTCCATCCGGCCAGCTGGTCGACGAGCTGGCGGTGGAAGGCGATGCCCGCGCGCTCGGCCTCCTCCAGGTGGTCGGCGAGCTGGCGGAGCCGCCCGGGTTCGTCGGTGCGGTGGGCGTCCATGACACGCAGGACCTCGGGTCGGGCCAGCAGCGCCATCTCGTTGGCCAGCGGAGCACCGGTGAACAGCGGCCGGGGGTCGTTGAACAGGTCGCCGAGTTCGGCCGGGGTGGCGCCGCGGCCTCGGAAGACCGGGGGCAGTTCGGGGCACAGCTGGGCGATGAAGGAGGCGATGGCCAGATTGGCGTCGTCGACCCGGCGGCGGAACAGGGACCGGTCCACCGAGGTGTCACCGAGGTCGTCCATGATCCACGCGCCCAGCGCCGCGCGCTCCTGGGGGTCGCTGAACACCCGGACGGCGGCGTTCCAGTTCTGCTGCATGGCGGTGGCCAGGGATCGGGCGTCGGTGAACCGGACGCCGACGAAGTGGTAGGGGGGCACCCCGTCGCGGAGGGGAGCGGACGGCGGGTACGGCGTCCCGGTCGCCGGTCCCGTCCCGGGCGGCGGGGCGGCGGGGGCGACCCGGGTGTAGGCGCGGGTGGGGCCGACCGTCGCGGGCGGTCGCACCCGGGTGGAGTCGGTCCCCCCGGCGGTCTCGACGCGGGTCTCCTCCACCGGGCGTTCGACACGGGTGGGGTCGACGGGGACGGGCCGCTCCACACGGGTGCGGGCGTCCGCCTGGACGGGCGCGGTCCCGGCGACCGGGGGAGGCGGCGCTGTCCGTGGTCCGTCGGGGGGCGCCGCGATCAGCCGGTTGAGCAGGGTGGTGGCGTCCGGGCGACGGGTGGCGTCCTTGTCCAGGCAGGTGCGGACGATGTCGCGCAGCGCCCCGGGGAGCGTGCCGAGCTCGGGTTCGGCGCTGAGGATGCGGGCGATGCGGGCGGCCTGGGTCGGACCGGGGAAGGCCTCGCGCCCGGTGGCCGCGTAGACCATCACCGACCCCCACGCGAAGATGTCCACGGCGGAGGTGAGCCGGGCCCCCTCCAGCTGTTCGGGGGCCATGTACCCGATGGTTCCGATCACCCCGCTGGCCGTGACCGACGTGGACTCCACGGCCTTGGCGATCCCGAAGTCGATCACCCGGGGCCCGTCCGGGGCCAGCATGATGTTCTCCGGCTTCAGGTCGCGGTGCACCACTCCGGCGGCGTGGATGGCCGCCAGCGCCGTGGCCGTGGAGACCGCCAGGCGGTGCAGCTCCGCACCGCTCCTCGGGCCGTCCTGGGCCACCGCGTCGTGCAGGGTGGGGCCGTCGATGAACTCCGTGGCGATCCACGGCTCCTCGGCCTCGGGGTCGGCGTCCAGGATCGCGGCGATGCAGAAACCGCTCACCCGCCGCGCCTGCTCCACCTCCGCGGTGAAGCGGCGGCGCATCTCGGCGTCCCCGGCCCAACTGGCGTGCAGCACCTTCACCGCCGCGCGGGTCCCGTCCGGGGCCTCGCCCAGGAACACCTCGCCGAACCCGCCGCGCCCCAACGAGCGCACCAGCCGGAAGTCTCCGACCACGCG
The DNA here is from genome assembly GCF_003386285.1 of Nocardiopsis sp. FIRDI 009. GTDB lineage: Bacteria > Actinomycetota > Actinomycetes > Streptosporangiales > Streptosporangiaceae > Nocardiopsis. Next base: position 91,086 of record NZ_QPNC01000020.1, on the reverse strand, counting down.
TCCGTCCGGGTCCCGTTCCGCTCCCGGCCCGGCCCGATGCTGGGGGTCGTTCACATCCGCCCCGTTCCTTGGTTGGTGGTCACACGGCCCCGGTCTCTCCCCCGACGGGCCCCAGCGAACTATAGCCACGTCACCGTCGGCTCGCTCACCGGCGGTGGTCACCGCGCCGGATCCGCTCGACCAGGTCGTCGGTCAGGGTACCGAACCCGGTGGAGGAGGGCGTCGGGTATGCGGTGGGCGCACCGATCCGCCCCGGCTCCCTCCCCGTACGAGGGCGGGGGCCGCCACCGTCGTTCGGACGGTGGCGGCCCCCGGTGAACCGCGCGGCGCGCCGTGTGGGCGCGGGCGGGGTCGTGGGACTACTCCGCGATGAGCTGGCGCAGGACGTACTGCAGGATGCCGCCGTTGCGGTAGTAGTCGGCCTCACCCGGGGTGTCGATGCGCACCACGGCGTCGAACTCGACGCCGGTGTCGGTGCTGACCTTCACCGTGCTCGGGATGCGGCCCTCGTTGAGCTCGGTCACACCGGTGATGGAGAAGGTCTCCTCGCCGGTCAGGCCGAGGGAGTCGGCGGACTGGCCCTCCGGGAACTGGAGCGGCAGGACGCCCATGCCGATCAGGTTGGAGCGGTGGATGCGCTCGTAGGACTCGGTGATGACCGCGCGCACGCCCAGCAGGCGGGTGCCCTTGGCCGCCCAGTCACGCGAGGAGCCGGAGCCGTACTCCTTGCCGCCCAGGACGACCAGCGGGATGTCCTGCGCCGCGTAGTTCTGCGCGGCGTCGTAGATGAACGAGACCGGCGCCTCGGGCTGGGTGAAGTCGCGGGTGTAGCCGCCCTCGGTGCCCGGCGCGATCTGGTTGCGCAGGCGGATGTTGGCGAACGTGCCCCGGATCATCACCTCGTGGTTGCCGCGGCGGGAACCGTAGGAGTTGAAGTCGCGGCGCTCCACGCCGTGGGACTTGAGGTACTCGGCGGCCGGGGTGCCCGGCTTGATGGCGCCGGCCGGGGAGATGTGGTCGGTGGTGACCGAGTCGCCCAGCTTGGCCAGGACGCGGGCGCCGGTGATGTCGGTGACCGGCGCCGGAGTGGTGGCCATGCCCTCGAAGTACGGGGGCTTGCGGACGTAGGTGGACTCGTCCTCCCACTCGAAGGTGTTGCCGGTCGGCGTGGGCAGCGAGCGCCAGCGCTCGTCACCGGCGAACACGTCCGAGTAGGCGCTCTCGTACATGTCCGAGGCGATCGCGGAGTCCATGACCTCCTGGATCTCCTCGGCGGAGGGCCAGATGTCGGCCAGGTAGACCGGCTTGCCGTCCTTGCCGACGCCCAGCGGCTCGGTGGTGATGTCCACGTCGAGGGACCCGGCCAGGGCGTAGGCGACCACCAGCGGCGGCGAGGCCAGGTAGTTCATCTTCACGTCCGGGTTGATCCGGCCCTCGAAGTTGCGGTTGCCGGACAGGACCGCGGTGACCGCCAGGTCGTTGTCCTGGACCGCCTTGGAGATCTCCTCCGGCAGCGGGCCGGAGTTGCCGATGCAGGTGGTGCAGCCGTAGCCGACCAGGTTGAAGCCCAGCTTGTCCAGGTACGGGGTCAGGCCGGAGCGCTCGTAGTAGTCGGTGACGACCTTGGAGCCCGGGGCCATGGAGGTCTTGACCCACGGCTTGCGGGACAGGCCCTTCTCCACCGCCTTCTTGGCCAGCAGGGCGGCGCCCAGCATGACCGAGGGGTTGGAGGTGTTGGTGCAGGAGGTGATCGCGGCGATGACGACGGCGCCGTGGTCGATCTCGGTCTCCGTGCCGTCGGCCAGGGTGACCTTGACCGGGCGGTGCGGACGGCCGTTGGCGCTCGTGGCCGGGGCGTCGGAGGCCGGGAAGGACTCCTCGCCCGCCTCGTCGTCGGAGACGTAGTTGTGGACGTCGTGGCGCCAGGTCGGCTTGGCCTCCGACAGGGCGATGCGGTCCTGCGGGCGCTTGGGGCCGGCGATGGACGGGACGACCTCGGCCAGGTCGAGCTCCAGGTACTCGGAGTACTCGGGCTCCACGGACGGGTCGTGCCAGAAGCCGTTGGCCTTGGCGTAGGCCTCGGTCAGGGCGACCTGCTGCTCGGAGCGGCCGGTCAGGCGCATGTAGCGGATGGTCTCGTCGTCGATCGGGAAGATCGCGGCGGTGGAACCGAACTCCGGGCTCATGTTGCCGATGGTGGCGCGGTTGGCCAGCGGCACCGAGGCCACGCCCTCGCCGTAGAACTCGACGAACTTGCCGACCACACCGTGCTCGCGGAGCTTCTCGGTGATGGTCAGGACCAGGTCGGTCGCGGTGGTGCCGGGCTTGAGCTGACCGGAGAGCTTGAAGCCGACCACGCGCGGGATGAGCATGGAGATCGGCTGGCCGAGCATGGCGGCCTCGGCCTCGATGCCGCCGACGCCCCAGCCCAGGATGCCCAGGCCGTTCTGCATGGTGGTGTGCGAGTCGGTGCCGACGCAGGTGTCGGGGTAGGCCTGGCCGTTGCGGCTCATGGTGACGCGCGCCAGGTGCTCGATGTTGGCCTGGTGCACGATGCCGGTGCCGGGCGGGACGACCTTGAACTCGTCGAAGGCGGTCTGGCCCCAGCGCAGGAACTTGTAGCGCTCGTAGTTGCGCTCGTACTCGATCTCGACGTTGCGCTCGAAGGCGTCCGGACGGCCGAAGAGGTCGACCACGACGGAGTGGTCGATGACCAGCTCGGCCGGGGCGAGCGGGTTGATCTTGTCCGGGTCGCCGCCCAGGTCGCGCACGGCCTCGCGCATGGTGGCGAGGTCGACGACACAGGGGACGCCGGTGAAGTCCTGCATGATCACCCGCGCGGGGGTGAACTGGATCTCCTGGCTGGGCTGGGCCTTGGCGTCCCACCCGCCCAGCGCGCGGATGTGGTCGGCGGTGACGTTGGCACCGTCCTCGGTGCGCAGGAGGTTCTCCAGCAGCACCTTCAGGCTGTAGGGAAGCCGGTTGGCGCCCTGGACGGCGTCCAACCGGAAGATCTCGTACGACTCGTCGCCAACACGCAACGTGTCACGGGCGCCGAAGCTGTTCGCGGACACGGTGTCTGCCTCCTGATCTCGCCACTGATGTCCCCGGCATCCTGCCCGATGAGCGGGCGCGGGGCCTACTGAGGCCGCCCTCACCGGATTCCGGGGTCTTGGAGAGCCACGGGGCTGCCCTCCGCCACCACCGGCCTCCCAGGTCCACGCTGACCCGCGGCGACACCACTCGCCGCCGACCAGGCAGTCCATTGACCGCGGGCGTCCACGATGTTCGGGGCCGGGCGCCGACAAGCGGTCACGTTCACGCGCCCGAACCGAAGCGGGCCGGGGGGAGTCCCGCTGTTATCTTGATGTCAAGGTATCCAACTTGTATCTCGATATCAAGTTATCGGGCGGCGGCCCGGCCCTCGCGGCCGCCCCCCGACAAGCCGCCGTCCGCCCTCAGTCGAGCTGCGGGACGACCTTGCTGGCCACCAGCTCCAGGTGGTCCAGGTCGGACATGTCCAGCACCTGGAGGTAGACACGCTCGGCCCCGGCCTCCCCGAAGGCGCCGAGGCGGTCCACGAGCTCGTCCGGTGTGCCCGCCAGACCGTTGCGGCGCAGCTCGTCGACCTCACGGCCGATCCGCTCGGCGCGCCGGGCGATCTCCGCCTCGTCGCGGCCCACGCACAGCACCTGCGCGGCCGAGTAGATCATGGGGGCGCTCCGGCCGGAGGCGCGCACCGCCGTCCGGGTGCGCTCGAAGGCCGCGGCGGTGTCCTCCAACGAGGCGAACGGCACGTTGTACTCGTCGGCGAACTTGGCGGCCAGGCGCGGGGTGCGCTTGGGACCGGTCCCTCCGATCAGTACGGGCGGGTACGGCTCCTGCTCCGGTTTGGGCAGGGCGGGGCCCTCCGCCAGACGGTAGTACTTGCCCTCGTACCGGAAGGTCTCCCCCACGGGGGTGGACCACAGGCCGGTGACGATGTCGAGCTGCTCCTCGTAGCGGTCGAAGCGCTCACGGGCTGCGGCGGGGAAGGGGATCCCGTAGGCCGCGTGCTCCTCCTCGTACCAGCCCGCGCCGAAGCCGAAGTCGACCCGGCCCCCGCTCATCCGGTCGACCTGCGCCACGGAGATGGCCAGCGGGCCCGGGTAGCGGAAGGTCGCGGCGGTCATCAGCGTGCCGAGTCGGATACGGGAGGTCTCCCGCGCCAGCCCCGCCAGCGTGATCCAGGCGTCGGTCGGCCCGGGCAGCCCGCTGACGTGGTCCCCCATGTGCAGATAGTGGTCGGAGCGATAGACGGCGTCGAAGCCCAGCTCCTCCGCCGCGCGGGCGACGGCGAGCTGGTCCTCGTAGGTGGCCCCCTGCTGGGGCTCAAGGAAGATCCTCAGGCGCATACGCCCCATTTTCTCCCACGGCCGCCGCCGCGCGGACAACCGGCGCGCCGGTTGGGGGTTCTTCCCCGTCCCGCCGGCCGCCATGACCGGGCCCGGGTGACGTGGCCGATCCCGGCCAGCACCCGCGGGGACGGTACCGTCGGAAGGGCCCGCCCGGCGCCCCGCCCCCGTGAACCGATCACCGTCGACACCCCGATAGCCCGCACGTGAAGCTGTTCCGCCGCACGCGTCGCCGCGTACCCCCCTATGGTCCCGAGAGCCCCGACCCGGAGTTGCTCGCCGCCGTCGCCGCCGGGGAGTCCGGCGCCCTGGAGATCCTGCACCGCAGGCACGCGCCCTGGCTGCGCGCCCGCCTGCGCTACCGCTGCTCGGACCCGGACCAGCTCGACGCCGCCCTCCAGGAGACCTTCCTGGCGGTGTGGCGCAACGCCGGATCCTTCACCCCGCGCCCGGGCGACACCGACGCCGGGGCGTGGCTGTGGACCATCGCGATCCGCCAGTTGATCTCCCAGCTGCGCAAACGGGCCAACCGCTGGATCGCCGACAGCGCCCCCGAGCCCTACGAGACCATCGGCGACGCCTCCGCTGAGGACATGGTCCTGCTCAACATCGAGCACGGCCCCCTGGGCGCCGCCCTGCACTCGCTCTCCCCGGAACTGCGCGCCGCCATCCAGGCCACCGTGCTGGACGGGCTCACCGTCCGGGAGGCGGCGCAGATACTCCAGATCCCCGAAGGAACCGTGAAGACACGGGTGATGCGCGCCAAGGCGCGTCTGCGGGAGGCCCTGACATGACCTGGCACCTGACCCCTGCCCAAGTACACGCGTACGCGTCCCACGCCGTCGACGACGTCACGGCGATGTCCGTGGAGGCCCACCTGATGCACTGCGCGCCCTGCCGCACCCTCGTCCCCGCCGACCAGGAGTGGATCGACCGCAGCTGGGCCGACCTGCGCGACGTCGTCGACCGGCCACGGCCGCACCCGGTCGAACGCCTGCTGCGCGCCCTCGGTCTGCGCGACGGAACGGTCAAACTGCTGGCCGCCACACCCCGGCTGTACCGCGCGTGGCTGGTGTCCACGGTGTTCGTCCTGGTCTGCGCCCTGTTCGCCGCGCACGCGCTGCCGAAGGGCTCACTGGTGTTCTTCCTCACCGCGCCGGTCGTCCCGTTGGCGGGGGTCGCGCTCGCCTACGGACGCGGTGTGGACCCGGCGCACACCCTGACCTCGATCACACCGATGGCCGGGCAGCGGCTGCTGTTCCTGCGCACGTGCGCGGTGCTGGTCCCCGCCGTGGCCCTGTGCACCCTGGCCGCGCTGATGATGCCCAGCCCCACCACGCCGTGGACGGCGGTGTTCTGGCTCCTGCCCTCCCTGACCCTGGTCGCCGGTTCGCTCGTGCTGTGCCGATGGGTCCACCTGAGCCTGGCCAGCGGCGCCGTGGGGCTCCTGTGGCTGGTGTCACTGGCCGTGCTCGGTTCCGCCGACCACACCACCCCGCTGTCCGTGGTCGCGCCGCACACCCAGCCCTGGTGGGCGACGGCACTGGCCGCCCTGACCGGTATGCTCCTGCTCCGTCTCCGTGTGAGGACCACGTGACCGACCCGAACGCTCCCGCCGTCCATGCGCGCGGGGTGACGCGCAGCTACGGCACCCGCACGGCGCTCGACGCCGTGGACCTCGATCTGGGACCGGGGGTGACCGGCCTGCTGGGTCGCAACGGCGCCGGGAAGACCACCCTGCTGCGGTGCCTGGCCACCGATCTGGAGGCCAGCCGGGGTGAGCTGCGGCTCCTGGGGCGGGACCCCCGGCGCGCGCCCGAACGCACCGAGATCCGGCGCCGTCTGGGCTACCTGCCGCAGAACCCCGAGTTCTACCCCCACTTCACCGCCTTCGGCCTGGTGGACTACGTGGCGGTGCTCAAGGAGATGGGCGGGCGCCGTGAGCGTCACGACGAGGTGCGTCGCAGCCTCGACCGGGTGGGCCTGTACGACCGCCGCCACAGCCGGGTGCGCCGCCTGTCCGGGGGGATGCGCCAACGGCTGGGGTTGGCCTGCGCCCTCCTCGGCGACCCCGAACTGCTGCTGCTGGACGAGCCGACCATCGGCCTGGACCCCGAACAGCGGATCCGCTTCCGCAGCCTGGTCTCGGAGATGGCCACCCGCAGCACCGTCGTGCTGTCCACCCACCAGATCGAGGACGTGGCGGCGCTGTGCCGCCGCGTCGTCTGCCTGGACCGGGGACGGGTGGTCTTCGACGGCACCCCCGGCGACCTGGTGGAACGGGCGAAGGGCAGGGTCTGGGTACAGCGCGAGCGCCCCCGGGAGGGGGTGACCACCTGGCGGCTGGCGGACGGCCGCTACCGCGTGCTCACTCCTGGGGAGACCGGTTCGTCGGCGGCGGAGGGCGGGCGCGTCGGGGTCGAACCCACCCTGGAGGACGCCTACCTCCTGCTCACCGGTGTGGAACGGAACGCCCGGTGAGCCGTGCCGCCGCCGCGACCCGGCTGACCGCCTTCAACGCCGTGCGGCTCGCGGCCAACCCGCTCCTGTACCTGGGGCTGGGGCTCAGCACGACGTTGGTGTACGTCACCCTGGGCTACTACCCCTGGCCCCACGCCCTGGACGTGCACAACACGACCGAGACCGTCGCGGTGGTCGTCGCCGCCACCATGTTCGCGGTGACGACCTTCCCCGCGCTGCGCGAGGTCCGCTACTCGGGGGTGTTCGTCGCACCCCTGGGGCGGACGGGGCGGCTGCTGTCCCTCCTGGCCGCCGCCGCTCTGGTCACCGTGGTGTGCCAGGCGGCGATGACCGCGGTCTGCCACTGGGCCGCGGGGGGCGGCCTGCCCGGGATGGTCAGCCCCTACGCCCGCGCCACCCCCTTCGCCCTCGCCCTGGTCGGCCCCGCCGCCGGGGTCGCGGTGGCCGGGTGGACCCGCTCGTACGTCCAACTGATCGTCCCCGTGATCCTCGCCCCCGCCTACTACCTGTACGTGAACACGGCCCTGGTCTCCGTGGGCCCCCAGATGGTCTCGCGGGTGGAGAGCATGGCCACCCGGGCCGTGAATCCGTTCCAGGTCATGTCGCCCCAGATCACGGTGCTCTCCGCCTACTACCTCGGCTACGTCCTGCTCGTGCTGGGGGTGTTCGTGGCGGTGGCCCTGGCGGCACGCCCACGGCGGGGCGCGGCCCGGGGCGCCGCGTTCGGGGCCGCCGCCGTACTCCTCGCCGGAGCGGTGGCCACCCCCGCGTACGCCAACACGACCTACGGTTGGGACCGCCGTTTCCCCGACAGCGCGCTCTACGGCGGCGACTCCACGCGATGCGAGGTCAGGGAGGCGATCACGTACTGTCCGCTGCCGGGGTTCGAACCGTGGGTGGACACCTGGCACGCCACGCTCAGCGAACCCCTGGGGTTCCTGCCCGAACAGGCGCAGGACCGGTTCCCCGTGGTCTGGCAGGACGGTCCCGGTTTCTCCCGGATGCTGAACCTGCCCCCGGGGCGCGGCGTCGTCGTGTTCACGGGCGCCTCCCCCGACGACCCCTTCTTCCGGTCCGACCTGCGCAACCAGGCGGCCCGGACGGTCTTCGGACTGCATTCGGACTTCGAGGGGTGGTGCTGGGCCACGGGGCAGGCCCGCCTCCCCCTCACGTACTGGCTGGCGACGGTCGGCGCCGATGACGGTGAGCCGGACCCGTTCATCGGCTACCACCTCGCCTCCTTCGGCCCCTCGGCGGCAGACCTGGAGGTGGCGCGCGCCCTGGAGGAGACACCCGCCGAGCGCGTCGCGGAGGTCCTGGCCGGACACTGGGAGGAGCTCAACGCGCCCGGGACGCCGACGACCGAGCTCGCGTCGCTGCTCGGCCTCCCGGTCACCGCCGAGGCGGCCGGGGTGGCCACCGAGGCCGAGTGGCGTGAGCACTACCCTGAATACGTCTTCGAGCCGGAGTACGACCTCCCGGAGGAGTCGGCGCCCACCTGCGGGTGACGGCGTCCCCCGTCGAGCCGCTCCCCGGGGCGCCGCCGGTAGGCGGCCCAGGTGACGGCGGCGCACAGCAGGTAGAAGGCGGAGAAGAGGGCGAAGGCCGGGACGGCCGAGTCCATCCGTCCGAAGGACTCCCGCAGGGTGAGGTTGACGGCCACCCCGCCCAGGGCGCCGACCGCGCCGATCAGCCCGAGCAGGGTCGCCGACGTCCGGTTGGTCTCGGCGCGTGCCCGTTGCGGGGAACGGCCCGCGGCCACCAGATCCTGGGCCCGGGCGGCGTAGACGGCGGGGATCATTGTACGTCGAACCGTTGCAGAGCCCGGTGAGGGCGAACAGTACGGCGAACACGGCGGTGAACAGCCCCGCGCTGGACCAGACCAGGGTCGGCACGACCAGGGCACCGGCCAGGGCCATCCCGAGGAAGGCGAGGATCGTGACACGGGCCCCGCCGAGCCGGTCCGCGAGCCACCCGCCGAACGGACGGACCAGGGAGCCCACGGCCGGGCCGAGGAAGGCGATCGAGGCGGCCTCCAGGGGTTCCCGGCCGAACTCGCTCTGGAGCAGGACCCCGAACGCGAAACCGAACCCGATGAACGACCCGAAGGTGCCGACGTAGAGCAGCGACAGGATCCAGAAGTGGCGTTCCCGCAGCGCGCGCACCTGGTCCCGGATCCGGGTGCGCGCGGGGGTGAGGTTGTCCATGAACCGGTGGGCCACCCAGACCCCCAGGAGCAGCGGCGGCAGGAAGTCGCGTGCTTCGCGGTTCACGGGGGTTCCTCTCGCGGGGGTGCGCGGACGCCACCGACGTTAGGAAGGCGCCGTTGCCCGGAGACTGCCCGTCGGTGACGCCCCCGCTACGGGCCACTCACCCGCGGCCGGGCCCCTGGTGAGTTCGGACAGGCGCCGCTGCCCGGGACATTCCGGTCGGCACGGGGTGGGTTAGGATGACGCCCGTGAACACCCACTGGCACCGCGTGCTGCCCCCTCCGTGCGCCTGAACGGGCGCACGGACCGAGTCTGATCCACACGGCGTCCCCGCCCGAGGGCCGGGACGTCCTCCCGTCGTGCGCCCGTCGCCGATCCCTCGATCCATCGACGACGGAGAGTCCACGACTGTGTCGAACCACACCACCCTGCCCGCGCGGTGCCGACTGGCCCGCGGCCCCCTGCCCGTCCTCGGCGCCGCCGTCCTGTGGGGCACCACCGGCACCGCCAGTTCCCTGGCCCCGCCCGGCGCCCACGCCGCGGCCGTCGGCGCGGCGGGGCTGACCCTCGGCGGTCTGCTGCTGTTCCTGACCGGACGCGGGGCACCGGTCCTGGTCCGCTCCGCCGACACCCGCACCCGGTGGGTGCTCGTCCTGGGCGCCCTGGCGGTCGCCGGGTACCCGTTGTCCTTCTACCCGGCGGTCGACCGGGCCGGGGTCGCGGTCGCGACCGTGATCACGCTGGGCAGCGCGCCGGTGTTCTCCGGGCTGCTGGTCTGGTGGACCGAGCGGGTGCGTCCCACCCGCCGCTGGGCGGCGGCCACCGTGGCCGCCGTCACCGGATGCGCGGTCCTGGTGTTCGGGGCCGGGGCCGCGGGCGGTGACGGGAACGCCGCGGGTGTGCTCCTGTCCCTGATCGCGGGGGCGTCCTACGCGCTGTATGCGGTCATCGCCGGGGCGCTGATCCGGCGGGGCCATGCGTCCGGCGCGGTGATGGGCGCGCTGTTCGCCGGGGGCGGGCTGGTCACGCTCCCGGTCCTGCTGTCCGCCGACACCGCGTGGCTGGCCACGATCAGCGGAGCACTGGTCGCCCTGCACCTGGCGGTGCTCACCGTGTTCGTCGCCTACCGGCTGTTCGGGACGGGGCTGCGGCACACCCCGGCGTCGGTGGCCACGACCCTGACCCTGGCCGAGCCCGCCGTCGCCGCCCTGTTGGGCGTGGTCGTGGTCGGTGAGCGCCTGTCCGCGGTCTCCTGGGCGGGGATGGCGGTGCTGGCGCTGGGTCTGGCGGTCCTACGGACGCCCGAACGGCGACGCTAGGGCGTCGGGGCCGGGGGACGCGCTCCCCCGGCCCCACGGGTGGCCGGGCACGGTGGCGGTGTGCCGGGTCGGTAGGCTCGCGCGCATGGGTGAGGCGTGGGACGCGGTCGCGTGGTCGGAACTGGAGCACAACCACGGGTCCGCGGAGGACGTGCCGGACCTGCTGCGGCGGTGCGCGGGACCGGACCCGGACGACGCCGACGACGCGGCGTTCGACCTGCTCAACCACCTGTTCCACCAGGGCGGGTGGATCTGCCCCGCCGCCTCTGCCGCGCTGCCGTTCGTGGTGCGCCTGGCATCCGAGCCGGACGCTCCGGCGAGGGACACCCTGATGGAACTCGTCGCCCGGTTGGTGTCGGAGTCACACGCGGTGGAGGAGGGGTTCCTGGATCCCGCCTGGCCCGCGGCGTGGGAGAAGGCCCTCCCGGAGGTGCTGGCCCTGCTCCAGCACCCGGAACCGAGCGCCCGGCGGGCGGCGGCCGAGGTGATCAGGGGGTGCGCCGACCCCGGCGAGGCCGTGCTGGGTCCGCTGCTGCGCTGTTGGGAGGCGGAGACCGACCCCGTCACCCGCCTCGACCTGATCCTCGCCCTGGGTGCGGCGGCGCACCGGGAACCGGCCGGTGGGCACGGCGGGCGGGTGCTGGACCTGTTGAACGGGTTGCTCGACGCACCGGCCCCCCAGCCCCGACTGGCGGCCGTCCACGCGCTCACGCCCGGGGAACCCGATCTGCCCGTTAGGAGACTGGAGCAGGTCCTGGCGGCGCTGCGGGATTCCAGCGTCGGGATGTGGCGGCACACCACGCTCGGCTGCGGTGCGCGCGGTCTCCAGCGCTGGACGGCGAGCCTGCTGCCCCCGCCGTCCACCGCCTACGCGCTGGGGCTGCTCGCCGACCACCCCGACGAGGAGCAGCGGGTCGGCGGCCTGAACCATGCCGCCGACGTCCTCGGGGAGTGGCGCTCCCCGGTGCCCGACCTGCTGCCCGCAGTCGCCGCGCGGTTGGACGACCCGGCCCCGGAGGTCCGGTACCAGGCCGCCGAGCTCCTGGCCTGTCTGGGCACGGCCGCCGCCCCCTACGCCGACCGGATCGCCGCTCTGCTCGACGACCGCGCCGCCCGGGGCACACGGACGGGACCGACCGTGGGCGAGGCGGCCCTGTGGGCGCTGGCCCGACTGAACGACCCGCGCTGCCTGCCCGGGCTCGTCGACGCACTGCGCACCGAGCGGTCGGGCTTCGCCCTGGGCTTCGCCCACTACCCCGCCTCGCCCCACATGGCCGTCCTGCCCTCCCTCGCCGAGGTGCTGGTCCGGCTCCCCGAGCACGTCGACACACTGCTGCCCGCCGTACGCGAGCGAATGCGCACGCACACCGACCCCCTCGCGCGCCGGATGCTGTGCACGACACTCGCGGCCTGGGGAGCGGAGGCCGCCCCGGCCCTTCCGGAGCTCCTCGACCTGCTGGCCGACGACGACGCGTGGACCGTGCGGGAGGCGGCGTCGGCCGTGGCCGCCATCGGACCGGTGGCCGCCGACGCCGCCGAAGCGCTGCTGGCCCGGGCCTCCGGCGAGGACCACGGCGGGAGGCACACCGCCTGGGCGTACTGGCGGGTCACCGGCGACCCCGGACCCGCGCTGCGGGCACTGGTCCCCGCCGTGTCCGGCGACTATCCCCACACGGATCTGCGCCTCCTGGCCGAACTCGGTCCCCGGGCCGCCGAGGCCGCCGACGTCTGCGCGGCCCTCGCCGTGTCCGGGGTGCCGCCGTCGGACTGGACCCGGGTGGAGGCGGCACACGCCCTGTGGCGGATCACCGGCGACCCCGAGCGCGCCCTGCCCGTGCTCCTCGGAGCCGTCGAGGAGCTGCCGCGCGGCCGGTACCTCCCGGTCCACCTCTCGGCCGTGCGGTACCTGACCCGGATGGGCCCGGTGGCCCGCCCGGCCGCCGATCTCCTGCGCCGTCTCCCGGATCTCGACCGGCGCCTGCGCAGCGATGGCGCCTGGCGCGGTTTCACCCAGGACGAGGACGTCCGCGCGGCCGTGCGGGACCTGTGCGCCGCCGTCGACGGCGAGGTGCCGGCCGGTTGAGGCCCCGGTCGGGCCGACCGCGAGCGCGGGCGGTGGAGGCACCGCGCCGTCAGGCGGCGAAGCGGGGAGCCCCGTTATGCCCGCTCCGCGACGGTGCGCGGCGGAGCAGGTGTCCGCGAGGGGCTTGCTGCTACTCCGCCTCGCGGTGGCGGCGCGCCTTGCGCACCGGCTCCAGGACCGCCAGGCACTCCACGTGGTGGGTCATCGGAAAGGCGTCGAAGGCGCGCAGGTCGACCAGCGTGTACCCGGCGCGGTCGAACTCGGCCAGGTCGCGCGCGAGCGTGGCCGGGTCGCACGACACGTACGCGACCGCGCGCGGCCGGGTGCCCGCGAGCAGGCGCACGACCTCGGCACCGGCTCCGGTGCGCGGCGGGTCCAGGACGACCACGTCCGCCCGCACGTCCGCCCACTCCCGCAGCTGGGCGGCCACGTCGCCCCGCTCGATCCGGGCCTGCTCCAGGTCCCGCAGGTTGTACTGCGCGTCGCGCACGGCCTCGGCGCCGTTCTCCACGCCCATCGCCCGGCCCTGCGGGCCCACGGCCTCGGCGAGCGGCCGGGTGAACAGCCCGGCGCCGCAGTACAGGTCCAGAGCGGTCTCGCCCGGTTTGGGCGCCAGGGCGTCCATGACCGCCTCGGTCAGCACCTCCCCCGCCGCCGGGTGCACCTGCCAGAAGCCGCCCGCGCTGACCCGGTACTCGTGTCCGGCCACGGTCTCCCGCACCCCGCGACGCCCGCGCACCGACTGGACCCTGCCCCCCTTGAACCGCCGCAGGACGGCGCTGGAGGTCCCGAGTTCGGGCAGGGGGCCCAGTTTCGAGCGGGTCGGTGTCACGACGACGGCCCGGTCGGCGCAGGTCGCGGAGGCCACCGCCGCCACGTCCCGGACGTCCTTCCAGACCGCGTCGATCACCCCCAGTTCGGTCACACCGGGGTGGGCGATCAGGCACTCGTCCACCGGCTCGATGTCGTGGGAGCGGTGGCGGCGCAACCCGGGGCGACCGTCCCGGTCGACGGCGAACCGGACACGGGTGCGCCAGCCCAGGCCGTCGGGGTGTCCGGGCAGCTCCTCGACCGTGATCTCCCGGTCGATCCCGGCGATGCGGTGCAGCTGGTCCGCGACGACCTCGGCCTTGATCCGGCGCTGGGCCTCCAGCGAGGCGTGCTGCCAGTCGCAGCCGCCGCACCTGCCGGGTCCGGCGAACGGGCACGGCGCCTCGACCCGGTCCGGGGAGGCGGTCAGGACCTCGACGGCCTCGCCGCGCAGGAACCGCGAGGTCTGTTCGGTGACGCGTACCCGGACGCGCTCACCGGGCAGGGCGTGGCGGACGAACACCACCTGGTCGTGGTGGCGCCCCACGCACCAGCCACCGTGCGCGACGTCGTCGACGGTGAGTTCGAGCTCGGTACCCACTCGGGTCATCAGGGTGTCCTCGGAGAGTGTCTGGGGTTCGGGTCGCGGGTGACCCTGCGCGCACAGCCACCAACCGCACCCAATCTAACCGACCCTGGGGGCCGACGGCTCCGACCTCGCGTTCCGGGGGCCGGTCCGGGCGCGCGTGTCGGGGCGATCTGTGCCAAGGTGTGACCGTGGGCGCGGCGCGTCCACCGGGTCGAACGGCGATCTCGACGGGAGTACGGGCGAGGTGCACATCGTGATCATGGGGTGTGGACGCGTGGGTTCCACCCTCGCGCACACACTGGTGGACCTGGGGCACACGGTCGCGGTGATCGACCAGGACCCCGAGGCGTTCCGGCGGCTGCGCGGCGCGGTGGCCAAGCACGCCGTCCGCGGTGTCGGACACGACCGCGAGGTCCTGCTCGCGGCGGGGATCGACCACGCCGGGGCGTTCGCCGCCGTCAGCAACGGTGACAACTCCAACATCATCGCCGCCCGGGTGGCGCGGGAGACCTACGGCGTCGAGCACGTGGTGGCGCGGATCTACGACCCGCGCCGCGCCGAGGTCTACCAGCGCCTGGGCATCCCGACCGTGGGGACGGTGCGGTGGACCGCCGACACCATCCTGCGCCGGATGGTCCCCGGCGACGAGCGGCTGGCGGCCGGTCCCGAGTGGCACGACGCCTCCGGCACCCTGGCCATGAACGAGATGACGCTCCCCCGGGGCTGGGCCGGACGGCGGGTGGCCGATCTGGAGTCGCGGGCCCCGGTGCGGGTCGTGTACCTGACCCGGGACGGCGGCATCCTGCTCGCACGCTCCGACGAGATCCTGGCCGAGGGCGACGTCCTGCACGTGGTCGCCCACGGCCGCGACCTGGACGCGCTGCGCTTCGACACCGGCGACGAGACGGGACACGAGTGAGATGCGGATCGCCATCGCGGGGGCGGGCAGCGTGGGCCGCTCCATCGCCACCGAACTGGCCGCCAGCGGCCACGACGTGCTGCTGATCGACCGGGACACCCGGGCGATCGGCGTCGACGACCTTCCCCAGGTGGAGTGGCTGCTCGCCGACGCCTGCGAGCTGGCCAGCCTGGAGGACGCCCGGCTGGGCGACGCCGACGTGGTGATCGCGGCCAGCAGTGACGACAAGGTCAACCTCGTGGTGTCGTTGCTGGCCAAGACCGAGTTCGGGGTGGAGCGGACGATCGCCCGGATCAACGAGCCCGACAACGAGTGGTTGTTCAACGAGTCCTGGGGGGTGGACCTGGCGGTCTCCCCGCCCCGGCTCATCGCCGACCTGGTCGAGGGCGTCACCGACGAGGAGCTGGCCGAGGAGGGGGCGCTTCCGCCGCTGCCCGGCGCGGAGATCGCCGAGTCGGTGCTGCACGCCGAGAGTCCGTTCGTGGGCGGCCCCGAGAGCGCCCTCAGCGACAACCTCCCCGAGGGGGTGGCCCTGGTGGCGGTCGTCGGCCCCGGCGGGGTGCGCCCGCCGGACGCCGGGCGAACGCTGTCGGTGGGCAACACCGTGGTCTTCCTGGCCGAACCGGAGGCGCTGGGGCCGCTGGAGGAGCTGCTCGGCCGCGTCGGGGGCGCGGACTCCGGCGACGACGCCTGACGTCGCGCGCGGTACGGCTCAGCGCTCGTCGTCGCCCGTACCGCCCTCGGCCGTGTCCCCGGACCCGCCCTCGCCGGACCGTGCCGGAGCGTCCTCCAGGGGTGTGCGGCCGCGCGCGAGCAGCCACACCATGGCCGCGAAGGCGGCGACCTGGAGCGGCCAGCCCATCGCGACCTTGGACAGGCCGAGCAGGGCGAAGGTGTCGGCCACGTCGAGGTCGTTCAGCAGCCACAGCGGGTACTGCACGAGCACCCGGATGACGCAGGGCAGCACCAGCAGCCACGTGAGTCTGGAGGCGAGCCGGACCACGGCCGGGTTGGCCCGCCAGGAGGTGAAGTCCTCCCTGTTGCCGATGAACGGCCCGATCATCAGGCCGATCGCGGGCCAGCGCACCAGCACCGACAGGGTCAGCACCACCGCGTAGACGGCGTTGTAGATGATGCCCGGCAGGAAGGCGTCGGCGGCCTCTCCGCTGCGCATGGCGAAGATCGCCGCGACGCCGATCCCGAACAGACTCGTGACCACGTACTGCACGGACGAGCGCTGGAACAGCCGGACCGCGCCCAGCACCAGGGCGGCGACCACACCCGCGATGATCGACTGCCGCAGGTCGGACAGCACGATGTAGGACACGGTGAAGGTCAGGGTGGGCACGGCCGCCTCGACCATGCCGCGCTTGCCGCCCAGTGCCTTGGCCAGCTGCGAGCGCACGAGCGCCTCGACGGTGTCCTCGGTGACCCTGGGCACGTTGGCTCCGTCGCCGTTCCCGGTCGCCCGGGCGCCTCCCTCGGAGGCCCGCTGCTGCTCAGTCATCCCGCTCCCGGGGTCGGTGCTCGTCGTGTCCGGTCGGAGCCGCCCGCGCTCGGTTCGGGCGCCACCCGTCCAGCGTAGTCCACCTGTCGCCTCCGCCCCCGGACGAACGGCGGCCCCGGTCGGAACGGGGCGCTCCCGATGCCCCCTCACGTCCCGGTTCGCCCGCCCTTGGCGTGTGCCCGGTGTCACACCTGGCGGCCGACGGTCCGAGTCCGTACGCTGGCGCCGTCGCCCATGTCGTGAGGAGACCCCCATGCGGTTGTCCGCCCCGCCGAGAACCGACCATCTGGAGTTCGCCTCCGTCCTGGACCGGATCCTGGCCGCCCCGGACGCCTCCCACGTGTGGTCGCCCCACTCGGTGGGGACGGCGCTCGGTCTGCTGGCCACCGCCGCCGCGGGCCGGACCCGGGAGGAGTTGGAGCGGTTGCTCGGCACGGAGGTGGCCGCCCACCTGGACGCCCTGGACGAGGCCGTGGCGAGTGCGACCGGCCTGGACCTGGCCACCCTCAACGGCCTGTACGTACCCTCCGACCTGCGGATACGCCCGGAGTTCATGGCCCGCGCACGCGAACGTCCCGGCGCCGAGATGGAGGAGGCCGACTTCGCCCGCGCCCCCGAGGCGGTGCGCCAGCGGGTCAACGGTCGCGTGGCGGAGGTGACCCGGGGCTTGATCCCCGAGCTGCTGGCCCCGGGTTCGGTCTCGGCCGGTGTGCGGATGCTCCTGGTCAACGCCCTGTGGGTGCGGATGGTGTGGACGGAGCCCTTCGAGACGCGCGCCACGCGCCCCCGCCCCTTCCACGCCCCGGACGACGACCGCGAGGTCCCCACGATGCACTGCCGAAGGGACATGCCCTACGCCGAGGCGTCCGGGTGGCGGATGGTCGGGTTGACGGGTGAGCACGGCCTGACCCTGGACGTGCTGCTGCCCGACGACCCTGCGGCCGCACCGCCGGGGCCGGACGCGGCGGCGCTGGCCGACCTGTACCGGGCGCGCCGCCTCCGCGAGGTGAGGCTGGCCCTGCCGCGCTTCTCCGTGGAGGCCGACATCCCTCTCCTCGACCCCCTGGCGGAACTGGGCGTCACCGAACTCGCCACCGCCGGCGCCCGGTTCGACGGGATCAGCCCGGACCCGCTCAAGGTGGACCGGATCCTGCACCAGTCGGTGCTGCGGGTCGACGAGAGGGGGGCCGAGGGCGCCGCGGCCACCGCCGTGATGATGCTGATGTCGACGGTGGTCGCCCCCGAGCCGGTTCCGTTCACCGTGGACCGGCCGTTCGTGTTCGTCCTGCGGCGCGGTGAGGCGATCCTCTTCCTGGGCCGTGTGGCCGACCCCGTGGACCCCGGACCCGCCGCGACCTGACCGCCCCCGGCCGCCCCGCCCGACCAGTGAAGGACGAGAGTGACCGTTCCACCCTCCACCGCCCACCGCGACCACGCGTTCCTCGCCGCCCTGTTGGACTGGGCGATGACGGCCCCGGGACGCTCGCACGTGTGGTCGCCCCAGTCTGTCGGCACCGCGCTGGCCCTCCTCGCCCTGGCGGCGGAGAAGCAGACACGCGACCAGCTGTGCCACGTGCTCCTGGCCGCCAACGCGTTCCCCGCACCGCCCGAGGCCGACACCGCCGTGGCCGCCCATCTGGACCTCCTGGACACGGCCGTGCGGGCGGGGGACGCGGCGGACCTCGTGGCCACCACCACCCTGTACACGGCCGAGGGAATGCGGCTGCGGCCGGAGTTCGAGGACCGGTTGCTCGGGCTGGTCGGCTCGGCGGTGGGCACGGCCGACTTCGCCCGCGACCCCGAGGGGACACGGGTCGCGATCAACGCCGCGATCACCGACGCCACCCGGGGGCTGGTCCGCGACCTCCTGCCTCCGGGGTCGGTCACCCCGGAGACCCTCGCGGTGCTGACCACCACGCTGTGGGTCCGTCTGAGCTGGCTCGATCCCTTCGCGCCGGAGGCGACGCGCCCCCGCCTCTTCCGCGCACCCGACGGAGAGCGGGAGGTACCGATGATGCGCTCGGGCGAGCAGCGAGTGCACGCCCGCGCCGCGGGGTGGAGCATGGTGTGTCTGGAGGGCGGTGGGGATCTGACCCTCGACGTGCTCCTGCCCGACGACGACGCCGGGGACCCGCCCGCCCTGACCCCGGACACCCTGGCCGAGCTGGATGACCGTGCCGTCCGCCGACACGTCGACCTCGCCCTGCCGCGGTTCCGGTTGGAGCACACCGTCGACGTGTTCGACGCCCTCCGCGAGCTGGACCTCGACGAGTTGACCGGCTCCCGCCCCGACCTGCCCGGGATGAGTGACCAGGCGGTACGGCTGGATCGGATCCTGCACCGGTCCGTGATCAGGGTGGACGAGGTCGGGGCCGAGGCAGCCGCCGCGACGGCCGTGGCGGCTGCCTCGGCCATCCCGCCCGCACCGCCCCCGCCGGTGGAGTTCACCGTGGACCGGCCGTTCGTGTTCGTCCTGCGGCGCGGTGAGGCGATCCTCTTCCTGGGCCGTGTGGCCGACCCCGTGGACCCCGGACCCGCCGCGACCTGAGCGGCGGCCCCGGTCAGGCGTCGAAGACCTCGAACTCGGTGGCCAGCGCCGTCCCCACCCGGCCGCCCGCCTCGGCGGCGGCCGTGGACAGGAAGGACTTCTGGTCGAAGCCGTCGAGGTTGGCCAGGTAGACCTCGTGCGCGTTCAGGGAGGCGATCCCCGACGCCAGGTCGGCCTCGCCCAGCTCCACGTAGTGCGTCGGCCTCGGCGAGGCGCCGAAGGCCACGAACCGCACCCCGGACCACGGTTCGACGCCGTCGCCGAGCTGGTCGGTGAACACCCACCGGTTGGCGGCGTCGCGCACCGCGTCCAGCAGGGCGGGGCCGAGCACCCGGTGGTCGGCGTGGTTGAAGGACGTCCCGCCCGGGAATGCCTCGCGGAAGTTGATGGAGACGATGACGTCCGGGCGGTGCCTCCGGATCGCCTGGGCGAGCGCACGCCGCAGTGGCAGGCCGTACTCCAGGGCGCCGTCGGCGAAGTCGAGGAACTCCACCGTCTCGGCGCCCACGGCGGCCGCCGAGGCGCGCTGTTCGGCCATGCGCAGGGGCCCGCACTCCTCCGGCGGGAGGCTGTCGATGCCCGCCTCGCCCCGGGTCACCATGAGCTCGACCACGCTCTTGCCCTGACTCGTCCAGCGGGCGAGCGCCGACGACACCCCGAACTCCAGGTCGTCGGGGTGGGCGACCACCGCCAGGGCACGGTTCCAGTCCTCGGGGAGGGGCCGGGGGGCGCTGCTTTCGTTCATGTCCGTCATGGCACTCACCCTAGAACGCGCGCCTCCCCGGCACACCACGAGGCGGCCTCAGGAGCCGGTGGCGTCGCCCCGCGTCGGTCCGGCCTGGCCGCCGGGCGCCGAGCCGTTCGGGGAACCCCCGGCGTCGCCGTTGCGGGCCGCCCGCTGCTGGGCCGCGCGCGCCTTGACGGCGGCGGCCATCTGTTCCTGGAGCTGCTTGGGCACGGTGATCTCCAGCAGCTCACTGGGCGGTACCGGCTGGTCTCCGCGGACCACCACGATGTTGGCGAACAGCTGCTCGGCCTCGGCCATCATCTCGGGCTTGGCGGCGCCCTCGCCGCGGATCACACCGCGCAGCACCCAGCGCGGGCCGTCCACGCCGATGAACCGCACGCGCTGGCCCAGCTGCCTGCCGTCCTCGGTGGTCCTGCCCTTGACCGGGATGACCGCCTGGAGCTCGGGACCGAAGGTGCCGTCGTGCTCCTCGGCCTTGCCGCCCTGCCTGGTGACCTGTTCGCGCAGCTCCGCGCGCATCTCGTCCCACAGCCCGGAGGACTTGGGGGCGGCGAAGGGCTGCACCTGGAGCGCGGTCTTGCCCCGGACCAGCGTCACTCCGATGATCTTCTGCTTGCCCTGAGCGTCCTGGGCGACGTTCACCTGGATCTCGGTGCCCTGTTCCATCGGCACGCGGATGCTGCCCAGGTCCATCCGCCGGGCCTCGGGGACCTCCTCGGTGGAGTCCCACGGTCCGGTGGCACGGTACCGGTCAGCGTCCTTGACGATCCGCTCGGCCGGTGCGGCGGGCTCGACCTCGTTGTCGAAGGAGACCTCGCCCGCGGCGCCCGTCCTCCGGGAGGCGGCCCCGGTCTCCGGGCCTCTCCCGGCCTTGTCGTCCCGCTTCTTACGGCGGCGTCCAAACACGCCCTCACCTCTCCGCTTCCGTTGATCCCGGGTCGCACCGGGGTTTCGGGGCACCGTCACCGCAGCGCGGCGTGGCCCCCGGTCGAACCGAAACCGCCCGCACCGCGCACCGACCCGGGCAGGGAGTCCGCCTCGACGAACTCGACCCGTTCCACGCGCTGGACGACCAGCTGCGCGATGCGGTCGCCGCGGGACAACCGCACGGGGGTGTCCCGGTCGGTGTTGATGAGTGTCACCCTGATCTCACCGCGGTACCCCGCGTCGACGGTGCCCGGCGCGTTGACGATCGTCACCCCGCAGCGCGCCGCCAACCCCGAGCGCGGGTGCACGAAGGCGGCGAACCCGTCGGGCAGGGCGATCGCCAGGCCGGTGGGGACCGTGGCCCGCTCCCCCGGCGCCAGATCGACGTCGACGGCGGTGTACAGGTCGGCACCCGCGTCACCGGGATGCGCGTACTCGGGCAGGGGAAGGTCGGGGTCCAGGCGGCGGACCGTGATCGGGGTCCGACCGCCGTCCAGGGATGAGGTACTCACAACCGTTGAGCCTATCGCCCCGAGAGTCGGGTCCGGTGTCCGACGGCACCGACGCGGTGCCCCTCTTCGTCGCCCTCCGCCATCCTCAACGGGCGCCGGGCGGCGCACCGCCTCCTTCGGCGGCGCCTGACGTCCGTTCCCCGTCGGCGGCTCGCCTCCCCGCGCAGCACTCCGGCGGCGCCCGAGGAACCCTCGGGCGCCGCCGGAGAGTCGGCTCACCGGTCCTCGGTCGGCTCCGGCAGCGTCACCTCGACGGTGAGCTCGGCCTCGTCGGTGGCCTCGAAGTCGATCCCCGAGGCACGTCCGGCGGCGGCGAGGTCACCGCTGGCGGCCCGGGCCGACTCGGCCTGCTTGCCCGACACCCGGACCCGCTCGACCTCGGCGCGCATGGACAGCTTGGCCTCGGACTTGGCCTTGCGCACCGCGCGCAGGACCTCGGCGGTGGCGGCGAGCACGGCCGGGTCGCCGTCGGCGGCCGCGGCGCGGTACTCGGCGGCGTCCGGCCAGGGCTGGGCGTGCACGGACCCCTCCTGCCACCAGCTCCAGACCTCTTCGGTGACGAAGGGGACGAAGGGCGCGAACAACCGGTGCAGGGCTCCCAGGGCGATGAGCAGGGCGGCGCGCGCCGAGGCGCCCTCGGGCGACTCGGTGTCGTAGGCGCGGGCCTTGACCAGCTCCAGGTAGTCGTCACAGAAGTCCCAGAAGAAACGCTCGGTGCGCTCCAGGGCCCGGGTGTGGTCGTAGCCGGTGAAGGCGGCGGTGGCGTCCTCCACCACGTCCGCCAGGGTGGCCAGCATCGCCCGGTCCAGCGGCTCGGTGACCGCGGCCGGGTCGGTGGTGGCGCCCTCGCCCGCGACCGACATGACGAACTTGCTGGCGTTGAGGATCTTGATGGACAGCCGTCGGCCGACCTTCATCTGACCCTCGTCCATCGCGGTGTCGGTGCCCAGCCGGCCGCTGGCCGCCCAGTACCGGACCGCGTCGGAGCTGTACTTCTCCAGCAGGGCGATCGGGGTGACCACGTTGCCCTTGGACTTGGACATCTTCTTGCGGTCCGGGTCCAGGATCCAGCCGGAGATGCCGGTGGTGCTCCAGGGCAGGGTGCCGTGCTCGAAGTGGGCGCGCACGACCGTGGAGAACAGCCAGGTCCGGATGATGTCCTGGCCCTGGGGGCGGAAGTCCATCGGGAAGACGCGCTCGAACAGGTCGGGGTCGCGTTCCCAGCCGGAGGCGATCTGCGGCGACAGGGAGGAGGTCGCCCAGGTGTCCATGACGTCGGGGTCGCCGATGAAGCCGCCCGCCTGACCGCGCTGCTCCTCGGTGTAGCCCTCGGGCGCCTGCGAGCTGGGGTCGACCGGAAGCTGGTCCTCGCTCGGCAGGATCGGCTCGTCGTAGCGCGGGTTGCCCTCGGCGTCGAGCGGATACCAGACCGGGAACGGCACGCCGAAGAAGCGCTGGCGGCTGATCAGCCAGTCGCCGTTGAGGCCGCCGACCCAGTTCTCGTACCGCGAGCGCATGTGCTCGGGGTGCCAGACGAGCTCGCGTCCGCGCTGGATGAGCTGCTCGCGCAGGTCCTCGTCACGGCCGCCGTTGCGGATGTACCACTGACGGGTGGTGACGATCTCCAGGGGCTTGTCGCCCTTCTCGTAGAACTTCACCGGGTGGGTGATCGGGCTGGGCTCGCCGATCAGGTCGCCGCTGGCCCGCAGGAGTTCGACCATGCGCTCGCGCGCGGTGTGCACGGTGGCGCCGACGAGCGTGGCGTAGGCCTCGCGCCCCTCGGGGGAGTCCAGGCCCTTGGGCGGGTCGGCCATGATGCGGCCGTCCCAGCCGATGATGGGGCGGGTCTCCAGCTGGAGCTCTCGCCACCAGGTGACGTCGGTGATGTCACCGAAGGTGCAGATCATCGCGATGCCGGACCCCTTCTCGGGGTCGGCGAGGCGGTGCGGGCGAACCGGAACCTCGACGCCGAAGACCGGGGTGCGCACGGTGGTTCCGAACAGGTCCTGGTAACGCTCGTCGTCGGGGTGGGCGACCAGGGCGACGCAGGCCGCGAGCAGCTCGGGACGGGTGGTCTCGATGTGGACCGGTTCGCCATCGGGCTTGTGGAAGGCGATCTTGTGGTAGGCGCTGGGGCGCTCCCGGTCCTCCAACTCGGCCTGGGCGACGGCGGTGCGGAAGGTGACGTCCCACAGGGTGGGCGCCTCGGCCATGTAGGCCTCGCCGCGGGCCAGGTTGCGCAGGAAGGCGCGCTGGGCGGCGGCTCGGGAGTTGTCGTCGATGGTGGCGTAGGTGTACCGCCAGTCGACGCTGAGCCCGAGGCGGCGCCAGATCGACTCGAAGACCTTCTCGTCCTCTTCGGTGAGCCGGTCGCACAGCTCGATGAAGTTGCGGCGGGAGATGGGGACCTGCCGCTTGGGGTTGGGCTTGGCCGGCGGTTGGAAGTCCGGGTCGTAGGGGATCGACGGGTCGCAGCGCACGCCGTAGTAGTTCTGGACGCGGCGCTCGGTGGGCAGACCGTTGTCGTCCCAGCCCATCGGGTAGAAGACGGACTTGCCGTTCATCCGCTGGAAGCGGGCGACGGTGTCGGTGTGCGTGTAGGAGAACACGTGGCCGATGTGCAGCGAACCCGAGACGGTGGGCGGCGGGGTGTCGATGGAGTAGACGTCCTCGCGGCTGCGGGTGCGGTCGAAGTGGTAGACGCCGGACTCATCCCATACGTCGACCCACTTCGCCTCGATACCGTCCAGCGAAGGCTTGTCGGGCATGCGGAAGGAATGAGAGCGGTTGGTCATGGGGCAATGGTAGTCCGCCGACGACCGTGATCGTTCCGCTTTCCCGAGCCTCCCACGATGGCGTCAATACCCCACCGGGGTATCATACGCGCAGGGGGAGTCCGTGAAAGGATCCCCGTACGGATACGGCGCGCGCCGGTCGTGCGCCGTCGAAGCCCAACGGAAACGGTGAACGAGACGATATGGCCAAGAAGGACGGCGGTGAACTCGCCCCCGCGGTGCTGGGATTCGTGGCGGGGTTCGCCGCGGAGTACGTCACCCGCAAAGCCCTGACCTTCGCCTGGACACGCGCCACCGGAGAGGAGCCCCCGACGGACCTGGAGTCGCCCGAGGTCGGCCTCGGCCGCGCGCTGGGGTGGGCCGTGGTGGCCGGTGTCGGCGTGGAGGTCGCCCGGGTGCTGGCCGTGCGCACCGCGCGCAAGGGGCTGGTCCGGCCCGACCGTGACGAGATCGAGGCCTGACCGCACCCTCGGGGTTCGTCACACGGCCCGAAGCCGAACGGGGCATCCGGAACGGGCGCGGGCCGAAGCCGGGCGGAGGCCCTGAGCGGGCACCCCTGAAGAAGCACGCGGTGGACGGCCCACCGCACGCGTGACGCGTGTGGTCGGCCGTCCACCGCCGTGCACGTCGGTCAACACCGCCGTGCGGTCCCCGGGACGGGGAACGGCGGCGCCGCAGCGGACGGGAACGGTGGCCCGCCCCGTCCGATCAGACGCATTCCTTGCAGATCAGCTGCTTGTCGCGCTGTTCGGCGAGCTGGCTGCGGTGGTGCACCAGGAAGCACCGCGCGCAGGTGAACTCGTCGGCCTGGCGTGGGAGGACGCGGACCGCGAGCTCCTCGCCGGACAGGTCCGCGCCGGGCAGCTCCAGCCCCTCGGCGACCTCGTCGGGGTCGGCGTCGATCGGCCCTGCGCTCTTGTCCGCGCGCCGCGCCTGCAACTCCTGGAGACTGTCCTCGTTGATTTCCTCGTCAGTCTTGCGCGGGCTGTCGTAGTCGGTGGCCATCTGTGCTAACTCCATCCCCCTCGTTCAGTGCCTCGTCGCGCGGGTGTAACGCTTGAGAGACCTTCGTTGTGCCCGGTTCGGCCGATGAGTTTCTCCGACCCCGGCGAACCGTGCCCCCTCCCGGGTCACCGTCCACAGGTCAGCAGCACTTCCGTGGGATCGTGGCCGAAGGCGGCCACAGCGACCGCGCGCCGGCCCGTTCCCGTGTACTACCCAGCGTCGGGGTTCCCGATAGACCTGAAAACCCTGCTTCCGCCCATCACGGACGAGCGCGGAACACTCCCCCACAGGTGGGCAAGAACCAAGACATGCCCACGTCAGGAGGGATTCCCTCCGTGTCCACGCCCGGGGAAGCATACCCACCCGGAGTCGACGCTCGTGACATGGGTGGGCGTGTCTTCGGACACGTATAGATACCACGAAGCGTGGCGGTGCGCAGCTCGCGGACGGGCCTCAGCGGCGGTCGTCCGCCTCACCGGGAGGGACCGGCAGGCACACGGTGACGACGAGCCCGCCGCCCGCGCGCGGCCAGGCGGTCACGACGCCGTCGTGCGCGCGCACCACGGACCGGACGATGGACAGTCCGAGACCGGCGCTGCGCCCCGACCCGACGCGGTCGCCGGAGCCGCGACGGAACGGTTCGAAGAGGCCCTCGATCTCGTAGGCGGGGATCACCTTGCCCGAGTTCTCCACCTGGACGGCGGGCCGACCCTCGTACATGCCGCTGCGGACGGTGATCTCACCCTCGGCGACGTTGTACTTGAGGGCGTTCTCCACCAGGTTGCCCACGAGCCGCTCCAGGAGGACGGGGTCGCCCTCCACCAGCGCGGGGCGCAGGTCCAGACGCAGCTGGAGGCCGGACTCGGACAGGTCGCCCGCCAGCTGGCTGAGCACCGTCTCGGCGACCTCGCCGAGGTCGACGCGGGTGCGCGACTCCAGCTCCCGGTCGCTCTTGGCCAGGAAGAGGAGGCCGTCGATGAGGCGTTCGTGCCGTGCGTTGGTCTCCAGCAGGGTCTGCCCGACGGTCTTGAGGTCGGCGGAGACGTCCGGTGCGCTGAGCGCCACCTCCAGGAGTGTCCGGTTGATCGCCAGGGGGGTGCGCAGCTCGTGCGAGGCGTTGGCGACGAACCGGCGCTGGCCGTCGAAGGCGCGGTCGAGCCGCTCCAGCATGCCGTCGAAGGTGTCGGCGAGTTCGCGGATCTCGTCGTCGGGGCCGGAGAGGGCGATCCGTTCGTGCAGTGAGCGTTCGGACAGCCGCCGGGCGATGCGGGTGATCTTCTGGAGCGGAGAGAGCGCCCGCCCGGCCACCGCGTACCCCAACCCGACCGCGAGCAGCCCCACCAGGAACAGGGCGAGCAGGGAGAACCGCGTGACGTGGGTGAGCACCTCCTCGATGTGGTAGCTCTGCGTGGCCAGCTCCGGGGCGCCGTCCTCGGCCAGGAGGGCGTTGAGCAGGACGGTGACGATGAGGTAGTTGACCAGGACCAGCACCGAGCCCGCGGCGAAGAACAGCATCCCGTAGATGAGGGTGAGCCGCGAGCGCAGGCTGAGGTTGTCCGTGAAGCGGTGCACCCGCTCGGCGGCGGCGGAGCGCTCCGCCCCCTCCCCGGAGGGGGCGACGGCGTTGAGCCTGCGCCACGTACCGGTGTCGCCCGGACGGGTGGGCTCGACCTGCCCCGGCTCCGGCCGCTCCGCCGGTCTCACAGCCGGTACCCCGCGCCGGGGACGGTCTGGATGACCGGTGGGTCACCGAGCTTCTTGCGCAGGGTCATGACCGTGACCCTGACGACGTTGGTGAACGGGTCGGCGTTCTCGTCCCAGGCCTTCTCCAGCAGCCCCTCGGCGCTGACCACGGTGCCCCGGGCGCGCATGAGCACGTGGAGGACGGCGAACTCCTTGGGCGTGAGCGGCAGTTCGCGGCCGTCGCGGTAGACCCGGTGGTTGGCGGGGTCGAGCGTGATGCCGTGCCGTTCCAGGACGGGGGGCAGCGGCGGAACCGCGCGGCGGCCCAGGGCGTGCACGCGGGCGACGAGCTCGGCGAAGGCGAAGGGCTTGGCCAGGTAGTCGTCGGCGCCGAGGGTCAGCCCGTCCACCTTGTCCTGCACGCCGTCGGAGGCGGTGAGCATGAGGATGCGTCCGGTGTAGCTGTCGCCGACCAGCGAGCGGGCGACGTCGTCGCCGTGGGTCCCGGGCAGGTCGCGGTCGAGGACGACCACGTCGTAGTCGTTGACCGCGACGTACTCCAGGGCGGTGTCGCCGTCGTAGACCACGTCGACCGCCATCGACTCGCGTCGGAGCCCGACCGCCACGGTGTCGGCCAGGACCCGTTCGTCTTCGACCACGAGTACGCGCACGTTGACCTTCTCGACCTCTGTTGCGTGGGAAAAGAAGAGGGGCCGCTGCCGGCGCATCCCCCAACACACCGGCAGCGGCGTTCGTGGCCCCGGCCGCGTCATCCGTTCTCCCACACCCGGGGTAAGGAGGCGGTAAACCCGCCGCGGACTCCGCCGCGGGGGTCCGCCCTCCTCGCCCCGTGGGGACACGGGCGCTGGGCCGGGGACATTGCTTCCCTGCTTCGCACGGGGAGCCGCCGCCGACGAATCCCCCAACCGTCGGCGGCGGCCCAACCCCGCACATCTCGAATCTGACACATCAAGAATAAGAAACAAGTAAGCCGCGGGCCCACAGGGGAAATGTGTCATGCGACACCCACCCGGGGCCGCCGCCGGACCGCGCTCGCGGGGACGATCCCCGGGAGCGCGAAAGCGGGGGTGGTGGTTTGGTTTGGCGCACCATGCGGTAGGGGTAGTAGACGCACGCGTGGACACCGGCCCCGGCGCCGGACCGCGACGGGCACCACGCCACACCGAGGTGGCGCCACCGCATCGCGCGGACACGCTGTCGTGCGCTGACCGCTTTCCACCAGGGCATCCGTATGCCCTGGTGCCGACCCCTGAAAGAGGTGTCATGGGCGAGTTCCTCGCAGAGATCAAGGTCCGGATCAACGAGACCTCCCGGTCGCTCCGCTCGGCTCAGGCCGCCGGGGACGACTTCCTCGCCGACACACACGCGTCGGAGCTGGAGGACCTGTACCGAATCGCGGCTCGCAACGGCATCGACACCCGCTGCTGACGCGGGACCGACGGCCCTGAACCGGATCCCCCGGGTCAGGCGCCGAGCACTCGGGGCGGGGTGGACCACGGGTCCGCCCCGCCCCTCGTGCGCCGCCCCGGCGCCGTGGGACCGACGCGCCCCCGGCTCCGGGCCCCTCAGCCGTCCGTGTCGGCCCCCAGCGGCGCCAGCAGACGGTCGAGGGCCTCGTACAGCTCGGGACGCGCCGCGATCACCAGGTCGCCGCTGGGCGGCCCGCCGCCGGCTCCGCCGACGCGCACGCCCGCCTCACTGGCGACCAGGCCGGGCGCGGCCCAGTCCCAGGGGTGGAGGCCGCGCTCGTAGTAGGCGTCGCAGCGGCCGGTCGCCAGGCCGGTCAGATCCACGGCCGCCGAGCCGCGGCGCCGGATGTCGCGGACCCGGGGAAGCACCTCCAACAGGACCCTGGCCTGCTGCGCCCGGCGCTCGGGGAAGTACCCGAAGCCGGTGGCCACCAGGGCCCGGTCGAGCGGAACCGCGTCCGGGGCGCGCAGGACCACCCCGTCGAGGCGCGCGCCGCCCCCGAGGACCGCCTCGAACATCTCCCCGCGCGAGGGCACGTTCACGGCCGCCGCCACGACCCGGCCGTCGACCTCCGCCGCGACCGCCACCGCCCAGTCGGGGCTCCCGTACAGGTAGTTGACCGTTCCGTCGATCGGGTCGACGATCCACCGCACACCGCTGGTGCCGCTCTCGCCGCCGCCCTCCTCCCCCAGGATCGCGTCGTCGGGACGGGCCTGGAGCAGGCGCGTGCGGATGAGCTCCTCGGCGGCCCGGTCCATCTTGGTGACGACGTCGGTGGGGCTGGACTTGGTGTCGAGTACGGTGACCCCCCTCTGCCCCTCGGCGGCGAGCTCTCCCGCCTCGGCCGCCACGTGCACGGCGAGCGCGCGCAGCTCCTCGGGGTCGGGCGGGTGATGGCTGGTACTCACGTGTGGGTCCCCCGTTCGTGGGTCGCGGGTGGTACGGGTCGGCTGGCTAGAGCAGTTCCGGCCTGGTCCACTCCTTGCCGTGGACGTGGTGGTCCAGGAAGGCGAAGATCGTCTCGTACCAGATCCGGGCGTTGCCGGGCTTGAGGATCCAGTGGTTCTCGTCCGGGAAGTAGAGGAACTTGGCGTCCACCTCGTGCAGGAGCAGGTCGCGCCACAACCGCATGCCCTCCCCGATGGGGACGCGGTAGTCCTTGTCCCCGTGGATGACGAGCATGGGCGTGCGGATCCGGTCGGCGTGCAGGTGCGGCGAGTTCAGCGTGTAGCGCTCGGGTTGGGCGAGCGGGGTCCCGAACTCCCGCTCCCACACCGCCGGGTGGTCGGTGGTGCCGCTGAAGCCGTCCAGCGCCCACAGGGAGGCGTGCGAGACGATGGCCCGGAACCGGTCGGTGTGCCCGGCGATCCAGTTGGCCATGTACCCGCCGAAGGAGCCGCCCATCATGGCGGTGCGGCCGGCGTCGACGTCCTCGCGCGCCTCGGCGGCGTCGGTGATGGCCATGACGTCGGCGTGGGTGCGCGGCCCCCACGTTCCCCAGGCGCGGCGCAGCATCCGCTGTCCGTACCCGGTGGACAGCGCGGGGTCCGGCAGCAGGACGGCGTAGCCGCGCGCGGCGAGCAGCCACGGGTTCCAGCGCCAGGACCAGCCGTTGAAGCTCATGTAGGGGCCGCCGTGCACCCAGAGCATCAGCGGGGCGGGTGAGTCGGCCGAGGCCTCCTCCGGCAGCACGAGCCAGGCGCGGATCCGCTCGCCGTCGTCGGCCGTGGTCTCGACCTCGGTCAGGGTGCCGGGCATGGTCAGCTCGGAGCCGGGCGTGCGCAGCGGCGTGGGCGCGCCGTCGGTGGCGGCGGCGTCCAGGCGCACGGGCGAGGGCGGGGCGTCCCAGGCGTCGCGCAGCGCGAACACGTGGCGGCCGTCGGGCGAGGGGTTGAGCGCGCTGTAGGCGCCGTGGTCGCCCGTGAGGCGGGTCAGCGCGCCGGTGTCCAGGTCGACGCGGAAGACCGGTCTGCGGCCGTTCTGGTCGGCGACGAGGAAGACGGCCCGGGAGTCGGCCGCCCACGCGTAGTCGCGCGGCCAGAGCTCGTGGTCGGGCAGCAGGTCGCGGCCCTCGCCGGTGTCGAGGTCGACCAGCCAGAGGGTGAGGTCGCGGGGCTCGCCGTCGTAGGTGCCCGCCGAACCGCACGTGAGGAGGGCCCGGCGGCCGTCGGGGGAGACCCGGGGGCCGCCGAAGTCGCGGTCGGGGGCGCTGGCCAGGGTGCGTCGCCGGCCGGTGGCCGTGTCGACGGACACGACGTCGGCGCGTGTGGTGCCCCGTCCGGTGGGGACCTGCCACTCGGTGATCAGCGCCGACCCGTCGGGGGTGAGTTCGCCGGAGGAGGCCACCAGGGCCATTCCGGCGTCGGGGGTCAGGTCCCGGTGCTCGCCCAGGCCCGACTCGTCGTCGGCGGGCGGTTCGGCGACCAGGTAGCGGGGGTGGTCCGGACCGACGTCGCCGTCCCAGTAGCGGATGGGCAGGGCCTCGTGGAGGATCGCGGTGACCCCCGCCTCCTCGCGGGCCTTGCGCGCCTGTCGGTCGGCCTCGGCGGTCTCGCTGCCGGGATGGACGTCGCAGGTGAAGGCCACCAGGCCGGAGTCGCGCGCGACGGTGAAGGAGGAGACGCCTCCGGGGTGGGAGGCGACCTGGCGGGCCTCGCCGCCCCCGGCGGGAAGCAGCCACAGCGCGGCGCCGGGGGTGTCGTCGGAGGCGGCGTCGGGATCGGGGCGGCCGGAGGTGAACAGGACGGATCCGTCGGGGAGGAAGTCGGCGGCGCTCTCGCCCTCGGCGGAGCGGGTCAGCCGCCGGGGAGCGCTCCCGCCCTCGGACTCGGGGGCGACGTCGATCTCCCACAGGGCGCTGTGGAAGGACGTGCCGTCGGGGGCGAGCCCGCTGACGGGCGCCACGAGGCGGGTGCCGTCCGGGGACAGGCGCAGCCCGTTGACCCGGCGGAGACGGACGTATTCCGGTAGTTCGTACCAGGAACGAACCAAGGCGAATCCTCCTGAACCGTCGACTTGTGGTCTGGAGCCGACCCTATCGGGCGCCTCCCCGCCGACGGCTGGGGCGCCGTCGGACCCGGTCGCCAGGGGGTTCGGTTCGGGTGCCGCCAGGGTTCCGCGGGACGAGTCGAGCCGCGAGCGGGGAACGAGCCAGGAGCAGGGCTGCGCCGTGGGCGTCGGTCGAGGGTGGTGGGGGGCGACGGGCGGCGGAGGCCCACGACAGGCACAGCCGTGGACCTCCTCCCGCCCGGGGTCAGCGCTGCCGGCAGCAGGGCTGGTCGCCCTCGGCGCACTTCGGCAGGTCGCTCAGGCGCACCGGTCCGGTCCGGTCGGTGTACTCGCGGACGAGTTCGGTCACCATGGAGACGAAGCGCGGGTGGGTCCCGGGGCTGAGCGCGCGCTCGTAGCCGATGCCCAGCTTCCGCGCGGTCTCGCGGGCCTCCACATCGAGGTCGAACTTGACCTCCATGTGGTCGGAGACGAACCCGTGCGGGACGACCACGACCGCGGGCGTGCCCTCCTTGGCCAGCTCGTCGATGCGGTCGTTGACGTCCGGTTCCAGCCAGGGCTGGCTGGGCGGGCCGCTGCGGCTCTGGTAGACGACCTCGTAGGGGTGGTCGCCGTCGAGCCGCTCCGCCACCATCCGCGCCACCTCGGCGAGCTGGGCGCCGTAGGCCCCCTCGGGGCCGAACTCCTGGCCCGGGCCGCCGCTGGCCTCGGCCATCGCGGTGGGGATGGAGTGCGCCGAGAACAGCAGGTGCGCGCCCGCGCGCTGGTCGGCGGGGAGGGCGGCCAGGGCGGCGGCGGTGTGTTCGACCAGCGGTTCGACGAAGCCCGGGTGGTCGTAGAAGGGGCGGATCAGGTCGACCTCGGGCGCGTCGTCGCCCAGCGCGGCCCTGGCCCGGTCGATGTCCTCGCGGTAGGCGGTGCGACTGGACCAGTTGCAGTACGCGGAGGTGGGCAGGGCCAGCACCCGGCGCACGCCGTCGTCCCGCATCGTGGCGAGGGTGTCGGTGAGCATCGGTTCCCAGAACCGGTTGCCCCAGTAGACGGGCAGGTCCACCCCGTTGGCGGCGAAGTCGTCGGTGATCGCGGCGATCAGGTCCCGGCACTGCTGGTTGATCGGGCTCACGCCACCGAACAGGAAGTAGTGCTCACCGACCTCGGCCAACCGCTCGCGGGGGATGTTGCGTCCGCGGGTGACGTTCTCCAGGAAGGGGATGACCTCGTCCTCGCCCTCCGGTCCACCGAAGGAGATCAGCAAAAACGCGTCGTAAGGCCTCATGGGACCTATCAAACCAGCCCTTGGGGCGGCCCCTGGACCATCCCCGCCGCGACGTCCCGTGTTCTTCGGCCCGCTTCACGCCGGGCCCCCTCTGGCCACACAAGTGACTGGTGGGTAATGTCACGTCGCATGACTGACGTGTTGTGGACCACATGGGCGGGCACCCATCAGGCCCGCCCCCGGCGGACGGCGGCCCCGAACAGTACCGAGGAGGTCGCCGCGGCCGTGTCCTCCGCCGCCGCGGAGGGCCTGCCGGTCCGGATGGTCGGGTCCGGTCACTCCTTCACCGACGTGGCCGTCACCGACGGACTCCTCCTCTCCCCCACCTCACTGACCGCGGTGCGCTCGGTCGACCCGGCCGCGGGAACGGTCACGGTCGAGGCGGGGCTGCCCCTGTGCGACCTGAACGACGCCCTGGCGGAGCACGGGGTGGCCCTGGCCAACATGGGCGACATCGCCGTGCAGACCGTGGCGGGCGCCGTGCAGACCGGCACGCACGGGACCGGACGCGACGCGGGCGGCCTGGCCAGCCAGGTGGTCGGGTTGGAGATGGTCCTGGCCGACGGGTCGGTCGTGGAGTGTTCGGCCGACCGGGAGCCCGAGCTGTTCCACGCGGCTCGGGTGGGGCTGGGCGCGTTCGGTGTGGTCACCGCGCTGACCCTGGCGGTGCGCCCCGCGTTCCTGCTGCACGCCCGGGAGGAACCGATGCCGCTGGACGAGGTCCTGGAGCGGTTGCCGCAGCTGCGCGCGGACAACGACCACTTCGAGTTCTTCTGGTTCCCGCACACGAACAACACCAACACCAAGCGCAACAACATCACCGAGGGTCCCGCTCGGCCGCTGTCGGACTTCAAGGCCTGGCTGGACGACGACTTCCTGTCCAACACGGTCTTCGACCGGGTCAACCGGCTGTGCAGACGCTTCCCCGCCCTGGTGCCCGGGGTGAACCGGATCAGCTCGCGCGCCCTGTCCGCGCGTGCCTACACGGACGCCTCGTACAAGGTGTTCGCGTCGGTGCGCGACGTGCGCTTCGTGGAGATGGAGTACGCGATCCCGGCCGAACACGTGGTGGACGTGCTGCGTGAGGCGCGGTCGATCGTCGACCGGGGCGACCACCGGGTGAGCTTCCCCGTGGAGGTGCGGTTCGCCCCGGCCGACGACGTGTGGCTCTCCACCGCCCACGAACGGGAGACGGCCTACGTGGCGGTGCACATGTACCAGGGGATGCCGTACGAGTCCTACTTCGCCGATCTGGAGGCGGTGTTCACGTCCGTGGGCGGCCGTCCGCACTGGGGCAAGATGCACACCCGTGACCGCGCCTACCTGGAGAAGGTGTACCCGAGGCTGGGCGAGGCGCTGGCCGTGCGCGACCGGGTGGACCCGCACCGACGGTTCGGCAACGCCTACCTGGACCGGGTCTTCGGCTAGGTGGCGCCTCTCGGGTCCTGCGCCGCGCTCCGGACCGGGTTCGGGCGCCGGAACGACGCCCCCCTGAGGCGGCTGCTCCGAGAACAGGCGGGGAGGGGCCGGGTCAGGTTCCGTTCCGGGTGTCCGCGCTCAGGGAGTCGTCGGCGGTGGGCGCCTCCCCGTCCGGGGCGGTCCCCTCCGGGGCGCCACCGCCGTCGCCCTCCGCGGGCGGGGTGGGTTCGGTGGTCTCCCCTCCCTCGCCGGCGCCTCCGTCTCCGGTGTCACCGGGATCGGGCGTGGGGGTGACGGGGGTCTGACCGTCCCCGGTCTCCCCGGTCCCGTCGGTCCCCTCCGTGGTCCCGGTCTCCTCCGGGGCGCCGGTGCTCCCCTCCGTGCTCCCGCCGGTGCCCTCGGGCACGTCCACGGAGGTCTCGGGGGTCTCGGGGGTCTCGGGGGTCTCGGGCTCCTCCTCCTGCGCGGGCGGGGCCGAGGTCGTCCCGCCGCCGAGGATCGAGGGGGCGGTGGGTTCGTCGTAGCCGTGCATCCACGCGGTCATGGACCGCCCGGTGAGCAGTTCGAACGCCAGGATCACCAGCATGACCAGGGTGAACACCACGATGGCCGGGATGAGGACGGCACGCCAGCCGAGCCGTGCCGGGCGGTTCCCGGCCGCGTCCTCCCCCTCCTCGGCCGACGGGGGCGCCGCCATCGCGCGGGTCGCGCCGAGATCACCCGTGTGCGGTCCGCCGTCCTCCGCCATGAGGCGGGGCAGCGCCGTCGTGCGGGTGGCGTCGGGGCCGGACCGGCCGTCGGCTGGGGTGCCCTTCGCCGTGGCGGAGACCGCCTTCTCCGCCAGCTGCCTGGCCTGTTCGCCGCTCCGGGAGAACCAGTGCTGGAGCAGGGGGCTGGCGACCGTGCTCAGGACGGCGATGACCGCGGCGCCGATGACGGTGCCGTACACGTTCAGGTAGGAGGCCGCGGTGGCCGCGGTGAGGGTCGCGGCACCGGCCCCGGCGACCTGGGACACGCTCAGGTCGATCCGCTTCCTCGCCGTTCCCTTCTCCGACACCCGCGGAACGCCGCCCTCCTCCCCCTCGTCGTGCGACTCGTGGTGTTCGGTCCGACCCATCCGGTCATCCCCCCTTCTCTGGCCGCGCGGGGGCGCGGCGGGAACTCGATGGTGATCGCGGGGCGGACAGCGGACCAAACCTTGCAATCCGCCACAAACCGCCCATAAGTGAAGAACTCAGGCTAAGCGCGCCGAGTGCCTGATAACGCCAAGAATCAAGAAGGGTCACTTACCAGTAGACATCGGCGTGTCGAGTTGCGCACCGATGACACATGTGCGTGACCCGAGTCCGAGATCGGAGTTTTCCACAGCCCTGGGGTGATTCGGTCCCCGCGGGATACCATCGCGGCGGAGCCTTGGCGCGGGATGGAAGACATTCCGCGAGCGACCGCTCCCGGTCAGAGCAGGGTCCGCGTGTCAGGATTGGCACCGGAGACGACCGTGAGGGCCCCGGGCCTCCCCGGGGCGGCTCCCAACCGTGGTGAGACCGCGGACGGGAGGCGGGCACACAGTTCGGACATGCCAGGCGCGGTACTGGCCGAACCGTTGTCGGCCGACCAGACTTGGAGAACGCGGGGGTTGGCCGCCGAACCTGCCCTCGACGGGACGCGAAAGGGAGGGCGATGCACGAGCTTCGCCTCGTGGCCGTGAGCGAGGACGGCACCTACCTGGTGCTCGCCAGCACAGGCCGTGGAACCCGTTTCATGCTGCCCGTCGACGACCGCCTCCGCGCCGCCGTACGCGGCCAGTTCTCCCGGCTCGGCCAGTACGAGATCGAAGTGGAGAATCCGTTGCGCCCCAAGGAAATCCAGGCCCGCATCCGGTCCGGCGAGACCGCGGAGGCCATCTCCGAGATCTCCGGGATCCCCATCGAACGGGTGCGCTGGTTCGAGGGCCCCGTGCTCCAGGAGCGCGAGTACATCGCCCAACAGGCCCAGCGCGCGACCGTGCGCACCTCGGGCGACGCCGCCCCCGGCCCCTCCCTGGAGGAGGTGGTCACCAAGCGGATCGGCGCCCACCAGCTGGAGACCGGCGACGCCTCGTGGGACTCCTGGAGGCGCGAGGACCGGACCTGGCAGATCAAGCTCGTCTTCCTCCACGGGGGCGACGAACGCGTCGCCCACTGGCTGTACGAGCCCAGACACAACAGCGTCACCCCCGCGGACGAGGAGGCGGCCCGGTTCTCCGAGTCCCCCTCCTCCGTCCCGCTGGCCCCGCCGGACACCACGGTCACGCCGTTCTCCCCCCGACGCCCCGAAGGGGCGGTGGAGCGGCCGCGGACGGAACCCGAGCCGCCCGCCGAACTCCGGACCGGCCCCGCGCCGACCACCCGGCGACTGTCCCCCGCACGGGACACGCCCCAGGACGAACCGCTGCGCCCGGCGACCCGCCCCCACCCCGACCCCTTCGAGACGCCCGCCCACGACGAGCGCCACCAGCGACCGCGGAACCCGCTTCCGCCCCGGGAGGCCCCACGGGCCGACCCGGCCGCGAACCACCGCGCACCGGAGCGGGCGATCAACCGGCTCGCTCCCGACCACCTCACCGGCGGGGCGCCTCCGGCGAACACCTCCGGCCCCGTTCCCGCCGCCGAACCCGACAGCCCGCCCCCGGCGGCCGAACCGCCCGCCCAGCCCCGCCCCGCGCGGCGGCGCCGGGCCACCATCGACCTGTCCGCCGACTCCGGGCCCGCGCGGCGCGCCGCGCCCGAGCCGCCTGCGGCGGCCGGGGCGGCCGGGGCCGCGGGAGGCGGTGCGGCCGACCACGCCGCGCCCAAACGCAAGGGGCGCGGCCGCCGCGCCTCCGTTCCGTCATGGGACGAGATCATGTTCGGCTCCAAGAAGGGCGACTGACCGGATCGCGGTGACGCGCCCACGCACGCCACCGCGATCCGCTCACCACGGCCGCGGCGGGGAGGCTCCCCGCCGCGGCCGTTGCGTGTCCGGGCCTCCGGACTGCGCGTCAGCGTTCTGTCAGACCGGATCGGCACACTTGGGACCGAACGGTAGAAACGGAGGCATGATGACTGACGCCATCCGCGCGGAGGGTCTGGTCAAGCAGTTCAAGGGCAAGCGTGCCCTGGACGGGGTGGACCTGACGGCGAGGACGGGGGCCGTGCTGGGCGTCCTGGGACCCAACGGGTCCGGCAAGACCACCACCGTGCGCATCCTGTCGACCCTGCTGCGCCCCGACGGGGGCCGCGCCGAGGTCGGGGGGTTCGACGTGGTCAGGCGGCCGCACGACGTGCGCCGCCTGATCGGTCTGACCGGGCAGTACGCGGCGGTGGACGCCGAGCTGACCGGCACCGAGAACCTGATGCTCATCGCGCGCCTGCTGGGGTTCGGCCGCTCCGCCGCGCGGGCGCGTTCGACCGAGCTGCTGGAGCGCTTCGAGCTCACCGACGCCGCCGGACGTCCCGCCAAGACCTACTCCGGCGGCATGCGCCGACGGCTGGACCTGGCCGCGAGCCTCGTCGGCCGCCCCTCGCTGCTGTACCTGGACGAGCCGACCACCGGCCTGGACCCGCACAGCCGCAACGGCCTGTGGGACGTGGTGCGCGGACTGGTGGACGACGGGGTCACGGTGCTGCTCACCACCCAGTACCTGGAGGAGGCCGACCAGCTCGCCGACGACATCGTCGTGCTGGACCACGGCAGGGTGATCAGCCGGGGCACGCCGGAGGAGCTCAAGAACCACGCGGGCAAGCAGGTCCTGGAGCTGCGCACGATCGACCCCGGACAGCTCGACCTGGCCGTGCGGATCGTCGAGGCGGTCACCAGCAGCCCCGTGACCGCCGACGGACTGGGCGCGAGCGTCCCGGTCACGGACGCGGCCGTC
Source organism: Nocardiopsis sp. FIRDI 009 (assembly GCF_003386285.1). Classification (GTDB taxonomy): domain Bacteria; phylum Actinomycetota; class Actinomycetes; order Streptosporangiales; family Streptosporangiaceae; genus Nocardiopsis. Next base: position 53,466 of record NZ_QPNC01000020.1, on the reverse strand, counting down.
CTGCCCGAGGTGGTCCGCCGCCTCGACGAGCAGGGGGTGGCCCTCGCCGAACTGTCACTGCGCAAGCCGAGTCTGGACGAGGTCTTCCTCGCGCTGACCGGCCACACCGCCGAAGACGAGTCCACGGGCGAGACCGTGGCGGAAGGGACCCCGGCATGAGCGACGCGACCACACTCAAGTCCTCCGAGGGGGTGCGCGGGGACGCGGCCGCGCCCGAGGCGCCACGCGGGATCGACCCGCTGACCACGGTGAGCAACGGCCTCCAGTTGGCCTGGCGCAGCGTACTGAAGATCAAGGCGAACCCCGAGGAGGTCCTCGGGCTCACGTTCATGCCGATCATGTTCGTGACGCTGTTCGTCTTCGTCTTCGGTCAGGCGATCATGGGCGACTGGCAGGAGTACCGGGACTTCCTCATGCCCGGCATCATCGCCCAGTCGGTGGTCTTCGCCACGCTCGGCACCGGGTTCACCCTGTGCCAGGACGTGGAGAAGGGCATCTTCGACCGGTTCCGGTCCCTGCCCATCGCGCGGTCCGCGCCGCTGATCGGCGCCATCCTGGGCGACCTGGTCCGGTACTCGGTCACCGTGGTGATGGTGCTGCTGGTCGGTCTGGCCATCGGGTTCCGACCCGAGGGCGGCGTCGTCGGCGTGGTCGCCGCCGCCGCGCTCATCCTGCTGTTCGCCTTCGCGCTGTGCTGGATGTCGGCGTTCGTCGGCATGATGGTGCGCACCCCGATGGCCGTGCAGAGCTTCGGGATGATCCTCATGTTCCCGCTGACCTTCGGCAGCTCGGCCTTCGTCGCCCCGGAGGCCATGCCCAGCTGGATGCGGGCCGTCGCGGAGAACAACCCGATCACGCACGTGGTGAACGCCATGCGCGGCCTGATGATCGGTGGCGACGTCGCCGCCCCGGTGGCCTGGACCCTGGTGTGGACCGCGATCTTCATCGCGATCTTCGGTCCGCTGGCCGTGTGGGCCTACCGGCGCCGCACCTGAGCGACGCGAGCGACGGCGGTGCCGCCCCTCAGGCGGCACCGCCCCCGACCACGTCGGACGGCTGACGCCGACCCGGGCGGTCACACCGTCCGTCCGGTGTCCTCGACGTCGTCGGGCACGAGCGGAGCCAGCCACTCGCCCACCCGGGCGCGGACGTCCACCGCGCGTTCCCGCCCCGCCAGAGCGACCAGACGGGTGAACTCCGCCTCGCCCAGCCCCTCCATGAGCTCCCCCCTCGCCCGGCGCACCAGCGGGCCCGCCATGTCCGGGACCCCCCGCAACGCCTGCGCGTAGCCGAGCATCGTGGCCGCTCGCTCCGGGTCGGTCCCGGACAGGAAGGCTCCGAGGACATCCAGCACGTCCGCGCAGACCGGATCGAGCCCGCGCGAGGCCCGCCACCAGGCCCGCCCCGCCTCCCGCCACGCGCGGGCGGTCTCGCCCGCGCGCCACGCGGTGGTGGCGGACACGAGCAGCCAGTACGGCTCGACGTAGACCGAGGCGAAACCGCCGAGCCGGGTCACGATCGGCTCCAGGTCGTCCACCACGGCCCTGGCACGCTCCAGCTCACCCGCCTCCCGCAGGAGCTCCGCCTCGGCCAACCGCACGATCACCACGTGGTCGTCCTCGCGCGGGGGGCCGTGCTCGGCCACGGACTCCAGATCGCGCCGGGCCGCCTCCAGTTCGCCGAGGTCGATGAGGATCCGTGCGCGCTTGACCCGGAACACCATCGCGATCGAGGTCAGTCCGGCCCGCCCCGCCAGACCGATCCCGTCTCCGAGCAGGACGCGGCACCGCTCCGGATCGTCGAACCGCCGCACGTCCGACAGCTGGATCAGGGCCTGGAGTTCACCCCAGCTGTCGCCGACCGCGCGGAAGCCCTCACGCGCCTCCAGCGCGCGTTCCACGGACCGTTTGGCGTCCCCGAAGACTCCGTCGAGCAGCGCCGTCATCAGCAGGACCATCGCACGCATCCACGGGTCCTCCTGGTCGGCGGCGCGCTCGACGCGCTCGCGCGCCGGCCCGTCGGGGCCCTCGTTCAACGCCTCGTACACGAGCCCGTACATCAGCGTGGGGTGGCGCTCGGGCTGTTCACGCGCCTCCGCCAGCAGCTTCCGCACGGCGCGGACGTTGGACAGGATCAGCTCGTGGGAGCTCCCCCTCTCGGACGCGCTGTGGAAGAGGCAGCTGGCGTAGGCCACGGCCCGCCCCTCGGGCGCGTGGTCGCCGACCATAGCGAGCACCTCCTGGCACCAGCGGCAGAACTGGTGCCAACCGCCCTCCAGGATCCAGTACCACTGGGTGTACTCCACCAGGTCCAGGGCCAGGTCGACGTCGCCTCGGCGCACCGCCCAGCGCACCGCGGGGCCGCAGTTGTCCGCCTCGGCCTGGAGCCGGACGATCCACTCGGTCTGGCGGGGCCCGCGCAGCAGCGGATCGGCCTCGCGCCACAGGTCACGCACGTAGCGGGCGTGGAGGTCGCGGACCTCGGCCTCCTCGCCGCTCTGGGCGAGCCGTTCGGCGGTGTAGGCGCGGACGGTCTCCAGCTGACGGTAGCGGGGCGGGGCGTCCTCCCGGTCGGGGTTCTCCGCGATCACCAGGGACTTGTCGACCAGCGCGAAGAGCACGCCCCACACGTCGCGGCCCCCGACCGCGCCCTCCTCGCCCGGGTCCGCGCAGACCCGTTCGACGGCCTCCAGGGTGGCTCCGCCCGCGAAGATCGACAGGCGGCGCAGGACGCGGCGCTCGGGCTCGTCGAGCAGGTCCCAGCTCCAGTCGACGACGGCGCGCAGGGTGCGGTGGCGCGGTCGGGCCAGGCGGCTGCCCCCGGTCAGGATGCGGAAGCGGTCGGAGAGACGGCGGACCAGCTGGGCGGGGGACATCGACCGCAGGCGCGCCGCGGCCAACTCCAGGGCCAGGGGGATGCCGTCCAGAGCCCGGGTGATGCGCACGACGTGTTCGACGTTGTCCGCGGTGACAGCGAAGTCGGGGCGCACGGCGCGGGCGCGTTCGGTGAACAGGGTGACGGAGGGGAACCCGACGGCCCGTTCGGCGGTGGCGTCCTCGGGCGGCAGGGCCAGCGGAGGGACAGGGACGAGCCGTTCGCCCTGCACGCCGAGGGGTTCGCGGGAGGTGGTGAGCAGCCGCAGCCCCGGACAGCGGGCGAGGAGCGCCCCCACCGCCCGCGCGACGTCCTCGACGAGGTGTTCGCAGTTGTCGAGCACGACGAACGCGGGCTGGTCGCCGAGGTAGGCCACGACACGGTCCTCGGACGGGGTCGCGGGCGCGCTGGAGCGGGCCTGGACGATCGCGTGGTCACGCAGGTCCATGGCGGCGGCGATCGTGTCGACGATGTCGTCGCCGGAGTCGACCGGGGCGAGTTCGACGAACCAGCCTCCGCGGGAGAGCAGCTCGGGGGCCCGGTCGGTCAGCACGGCGGCGGTCTCGATGGCCAGTCGGGTCTTACCCGCCCCGCCCGGGCCGAGCAGGGTCACCAGCCGGGCCTGGGTCAGCTGCGCGACGGCGGCGTCCACCTCCGCCTCGCGCGGCACGAAGCTGGTCAGGGTGGCGGGCAGCCGCACCTGGGGGGTCTGCGTCGCGGCGGGCCGTGCGACGCCGCGCGCGGCGTCGACGGTGAACTCCCCGCGCAGCACGCGCAGGTGGACGTCGGCCAGCCGGGGTGAGGGGTCCAGACCCAGTTCCTCGGCGAGCCGGTCGCGGAACGCGTCGTAGACGTCCAGCGCATCGGCGGTGCGGCCGGTCCCGGCCAGGGCGCGCATGAGGAGTTCGGCGGGGCGTTCGCGGTGCGGTTCGCGAAGGACCAGGGCCTCGGCCTCGGGCAGGGCGTCGTCGGCCCGTCCCAGTTCGAGCAGGGCGGCCAGGTGGTCCTCGACGAGCGCGTCGTGTGTCTGCGCCAGTCGGAGCGCCGTGTCCTCCGCCACTCCCCGTGAGGTGAGCTCGGGGAGAGCCGGGCCGCGCCACAGGGCCAGGGCGTCGCCGAGCGTGGTGACCGCGGCGGCGTACTCACCCGACACGAACTGGGCCCGGCCGCGCTTGGCCAGTGTGTCGAACTCGGCCAGGTCCACCTGCCGGGGATCGATGTCCAACCGGTAGCCGGAGGCGTCGCCGTGGATCTCCGTCTCCGGTCCCAGCGCCCGCCGCAGCCGCGAGACCAGGGCCTGGAGCGCGTTGCCCGCCGAGACCGGCGGCCCCTCGGTCCAGATGGCGTCGGTGAGCTGTTCGGTGGGGACCCGTTGGCCGGGTCGGAGCAGGAGCAGTATCAGCAGGGTGCGCAGGCGCGCGCCGCCGATGGTGATGGGCCGTCCGGACGCGTCGTGCACCAGGAGGGGACCGAGGATGGAGAACCGCACGGGTCCATGATCACCCATCCGGTCACCCGGTGCCCGGGATCACCCGTCCGGACGGAAGGTCGGGAGGACACGGTCGAGGATCGGCGACGGATCGGGCCGCGGACCGCAGTAGGGTTCGCTCAGTACGTCGAGTTGTGCCCCACCGGCACGCAAGCCCAGCAGGAGTCCCATTGTTCCCGGCCCTCCCTTCCTCTTGGATCACCCGTGCGCGCAGCGCGCCCCGTAGGTCTGTACTCCGGGGCGCGGGTGTGGTCGGAGCGGGTGTCGCCCTGGCCCTGGCCACCGGGTGCGGCGTGCTCTCACCCGGGCAGAACGGCGACATGCCCACCGACATCAGCGTGACGAGCGCGTTGATGCAGCAGGGGGAGCCGCTGCCGGACGCCTACGCGTGCGGCGGGGAGTCGGAGGACGGGGAGGCCGTGTCCCCGCCGGTGCGCTGGTCCGGCCTGCCGGACGGGGTGGGTTCGATCGCGCTGGTCGTGGACGACCCCCAGGCGGCCGAGGTGTTCTGGGTGGTCTTCGACCTGGACCCGCAGCTGGTGGAACTGCGCCAGAACACCGTCCCGGCCGACGCCAAGCAGGCTCTGAACAGTGCCGGGGAAGCCCGCTACGGGGCCCCGTGCCCCACCGACGGTGACGTCCACGAGTACCGGTTCACCGTCTACGCGCTGGACGCCCCCCTGGACCTGCCCGACGGCGCCGAACTGGGCCGGGCGTTGGAGGCGATCGCCGACCAGGCGGTCGCTCGGGGGTCGCTGGTGGTCACCAGCGAGTGACCGGATCGTCGGTCGGACGATGCGTCCCACGCGGTTCCACCCCCGTCGACCCCCGCGCACCGGGTTCGACACGAGGAAGCTCGCGCGGCCCACTGCACACGGAGCACGACAAGGCATACAGTGGGGCCGTGCCCCTCACCCCGTTTCAGATGACCGTTATCCGTCCGCCCGTCGCCCGGTATCCCGACCCTGGACCGCACCGGACCGCCCGTGTCGCGTCAGGCGCGCGGGTCCGGCAGCCCGGACGAACGCGGCCCCGGGCAGCCGCCGTCTCCCCCCGACCGGCTCTGACCAGGCCGGGTCGCGGTGTTCCCCGGGTGCGACCGACCTCTCCAAGGTAGTGCGTACACCATGACCGTCACCGTCATCATCATCATCGCCATCATCGTCGTGCTGGCCGTGCTGGTGCTCCTGTTGTTGGGCATGCGCGCGTTGAGCACGGGCTCGCCCGAGGACGATCACGGCGACGACCACGAGTACGAGGACCGCGAGGACGCCGGGGAGCGCGGGCGCGGACGCGGCGGTGAGGCGTCCCGTCGATCCCGGCGCGCACGGGCCGACGAGGACGGTGGGGCCGGAGGTCGTCCGCGGAGGGGACGGCGGCGCGGCGCGGCCTGGGATGACGACTCCGACCTGGCCGACAACGGATTCTGGTCGAGTCTGGACGGTGACGACGGGGACGAGCGCCCTGCCGACGAGGGGGCGGATCCCCGCGCGGCGGACGCCTACGACGACGTCGATGACTACGAGGACGACGACTACGACGACGATTACGAGGACGGGTACGACGACTACGACGAGGGGTACGAGGACGAGCGCGACCCCGCTCCGGAACCGGCGCGCGGCGCCGAGGGGAGCGGCGGGGTCACCGCTCAGCAGCCGTCGGAGGTGAACCCGGGTCCGTCCGACGACCTGGCGATCCTGGCCAGCCTCGGGCAGAGTTCCGGACCCGCCCCGGCCGAGCCCCGGGAGGGCGGGCCTCGCCCCCGGGCCGAGGCGGCGGGGGCCGAGGCTCCGCGTGACGACGACCCGCTCGGTACCGGGCCTTGGACGCCCGGCCGTGGTGTCCCCTCCTCCGCGTCCCCGGAACCGTGGAGCGGAACCGCCGACCGCGGTCCGCTCGACGGCACGGGTTCGGACTCCCCGAGCCCGTTCGCCGGTCGCGGGGCTGAGGACCCGCTCGGTTCCCCCTACTCCGGCGGCGCCGCTCCGGGAACCCCGTCCCACGGCGCTCCGGGCTCCTCGTACACCGGTTCCTCCTCGGGCTCCTCCTTCGCGGCCCCCTCCGCCTCCGGTGGAGCGTCCGGCGGTTCCCCGGTCCAGGGCGACCCGCTGTCGGGACCGTCGGGGTACGGCTCGGGCGGTCCCGGGTCCGGCGATCCCCTCAGTGCCCCCCGGTCGGAGCGGGCCGGGTCCGCCGACCCCCTCGACCCCGGTTTCCGCCCCTCGTCCTCCGGGGAGGACGCGGGCTCCCCCATATGGTCGAGCATGGACACGGGAGCCCACCGGCGTCCGACGGCGCGGCCCCCGCTCGGTTACGGCCAGGACGGTTCCGGGGGCTTCGGCGGCTACGACGCCGGAACCCACACGCACGGGAACCACGGCACTCCCCCGCGCCCGGAGTACGACACCGGAACCCACGCCACCCCCGCGCCCTACCAACCCGAATACGACACCGGAACCCACACGCACGGGAACCACGGCACTCCCCCGCGCCCGGAGTACGACACCGGAACCCACACACGCGGCCCGTACCCGGGCGACGCCTTGTGGAGCGGAACCGACGAGGGCCTCAGCGGGCCGGGCGCGCCCGCCGACCCCGGGTCCGGCTACGCGTCCGGCGGTTTCGGCGGCGGCCACGCCGCTCCCCCCTCGCCCGGCCCGTCGCCGTTCGACACGGGCGGGAACCCGCGGTTCCCCGTCGATCCGCCCACCCCGGGCGGCGCCTTCCCGGGAACGCCGCAGGGCTTCCCCAGCGGCGGCTATCCGGTGGGGCCGCCCCCCGGGGACCATCCGGTACCGGGCCGTCCCGACCACGCCGTCCAGCCACCCCGGTTCCCCGAGTCCTACGGCGGCCACCCCGCCTCCGACGCCCTCCACCCCGACGCGCTGGACGGAGGCCACCCCCAGCAGCCCGGGCACGGCGGCGGCCACCCGGCCACCGGCGGCTGGCAGGGGTGGGAGGACGGGCGGAACGGGGCCCCGCCGACGCCCGGCCACCCCTACGGCGCTCCCCCCGGGACGCCCTACGGGCCCCCTCCCGGTTCTCCCGACGCGCTCGACCCGCAGGGGGCGCGCGACCCGTACGGCCGGGAGTACTACGAAGGCGGGTACGAGGACGGTCGCTTCCTCTGAGCCGGAGGGCACGACGGGCCGACGCCCACCGTGACGCGGCGTGACGACATATCGGGACCTTCCGGTCCGCGCACCCGGTCACTTCACACCGCCGAGGCGACGACGGACCCCCTTCGCCTCGGCGGTTCTTCGTTCCCGGAGTCGGAACGCGGTGTGAAACCAAGAAAACGGTTGCCAGAACCACGACAGTCCGTCACATCGCATGCCCTCCATTGACTACAGTTGGTAACTAGCTACGGACTCTTCGCGTCCGAAGTGCCGTTCCGCGTTCCCACGCGCATCCCCCGTCCGGACACCGACGTCCGTGTGCACCGCCACCCGACCGCCTGGTCCGACCCGAACGGAGCAACCATGCGCACCGATGCCCAGGGGCCACCGACCACACCGCCGCACCCGGCCTCCTCCCGGCGTCTCCCCGACCGGAGAACCGTCATGACCGACGTCGGGGCCTCCCTCGTCGTCTTCCTGGTCGCCGTCCCGCTGTCCCTGGGCATCGCCGTCGCCGCGGGCGCTCCCCTCATGGCCGGCCTGACAGCGGCCATCGTCGGCGGTATCGTGGCCGGGCTGCTCGGCGGATCCATGGTGCAGGTCAGCGGGCCCACCGCGGCACAGACGATCATCGTCGCCGAGCTGATCACCACCTACGGCTGGCGGGTCACCTGCCTCATCACCATCCTCGCCGGACTGCTCCAGATCGCCCTCGGCGCCGTCCGCATCGCCCGCGCGGCGTTGGCCGTCTCCCCCGCCGTCATCCACGGCATGCTGGCCGGGGTCGGCGCCACCATCGCCCTCGCCCAACTGCACGTGGTGCTGGGCGGGGCGCCGCAGAGTTCGGCGCTCAGGAACATCGCCGACCTGCCGCACCAGGTCGCGCACAACCACACGGCCGCCGTCGCGGTCGGGGTCATCACCATCGCCATCATGTTCGGCTGGGGCAAGCTGCCGCCGATCGGCCGGATCCGCCCCTCGGTCGTTCCCGCCTCCCTGGTCGCGGTGGGCACGGCGACCGCCATCGCCACCCTGGGACGGTGGGAGGTGCAGACCGTCTCCCTGCCCGACTCCCTCGTCGACGCCTGGTCCGGCCCCGCCCTGCCCGAGGCCGGTCAGTGGCACGGCGTGGCCATGGCCGTGGCCGCGGTGGCGATGGTCGCGAGCGTGGAGTCGCTGCTGTCGGCGATCGCCGTGGACCGCGAGCACGGCGGACGCCGCGTGCGGCTCAACCGCGAACTGTTCGGCCAGGGCGCGGCCAACACCGTCAGCGGGGCCCTGGGCGGGCTGCCCGTGGCCGGGGTGATCGTGCGCAGTACGACCAACGTGCGCGCCGGGGGCCGCACACCCCTGTCGGCGATCCTGCACGGCGTGTGGATCCTGCTGTTCGTCGCCCTGTTCGCGCGCGTGGTCGAGCTCATCCCGATGGCCGCGCTGGCAGCGCTGCTGGTCTTCGTCGGGGCACGGATGGTCTCCATCGCCCACCTGCGCGACCTGCGCCGTCACCACGAGGCCAGCGTCTACCTGGTGACTCTGTTCGGTGTGGTCTTCCTAGGACTCCTGGAGGGGGTGTTCCTCGGGTTCGCGCTGGCGATGATCGTGTCACTGCGGCGGCTCACCCGGTTCACCGTCCGCACCGAAGAGCGCGGCGACCGCGTACACGTCTCCGTCCACGGATCGCTCACCTTCCTGGGCGTGCCCCGACTCGCGCACGTCCTGCGCACGATCCCGTCCGGGGCCCGGGTCGACCTCGACCTGCACGTCGACTTCATGGACCACGCGGCCTTCGAGTCCATCCACGCCTGGCGCGTGGACCACGAGCGCGGCGGCGGCAGCGTCGACATCGACGAGACCCACGAGCAGTGGTACACGCGCAGCTCCGCGCGGACCGCTCCGGCGGCCAAGACCTCCCTTCCCGGACCGGGGCGGTGGTGGGCGCCCTGGGAGATGCGCGGAGAGGCCGACAACGAGGTGAACGCGCTGGGGCTGCTGACCGCTGGCGCCCGTGAGTACCACGCCAGCACGGCCGACCGGATGCGGTCGGTGATGAGCCGGCTCGCGCACGGCCAGTACCCGACCGCGCTGTTCGTCACGTGCGCCGACTCGCGCGTGGTGCCCAACGTGATCACCTCCAGCGGCCCCGGTGACCTGTTCACCCTGCGCAACGTGGGCAACCTGGTGCCGCCGTCGGGCACGCCCGGGGACGGATCGGTGGGGGCCGCGATCGAGTACGCGGTCACGGTGCTGGGGGTGCCCTCGATCGTCGTGTGCGGACACTCCCACTGCGGGGCGATGAAGGCCCTGTTGGAGGGCGCCCACACGGACGCGGACGAGACCGGCACCACGCACATGTGCCGCTGGCTGGCCAACGCGGCGCCGAGCCTGGCGCGTGTCGACGTCCCGCAGAGCGATCCGGAGAGCACACCGACCACGCGGACCCTGTGCCGTCTGGCCCAGGCCAACGTGGAGGAACAGCTCCGCAACCTGATGAGCTACCAGGTGGTACGGGAACGGGTGGAGTCGGGGGCTCTGACGCTGACGGGGATGTACTACGACCTAGAGACGGCCAAGGTGCACCTGTTGGATCCCGAGACGGGGCGGTTCACCCCGGTGCGCGGTCTCCAGGACATCGCCGGTCCCGTCCCACCGCCGCGCACGGGCGGGGGTCAGCTGATCGACGAGTCGTCGTCGGGTGCGTCGTCACGACCGTCCTGCTGAACGCCCGAGGCCTGGTAGGAGGCGAGCGCGATGATCACGACGATCGCCAGGCCCGGCAGGCCGAAGAGGATCACCCAGAAGATGGTGGAGTCGAACAAGAGTCACCCATTCCCGTGGACGCCGATGCCCGTCGGGCCGCCGACCTCGCGGCCCACGGGCGGACGCGCTCCGGACGCCACCCGGGTACGGAGCACGGTGCCAATCCTCCCACGGACACGGGGATTCAGCCATCACCGGAGGGCTGTAGCGCCGTGGCGGCGGGGCCGGGGAAGGGTGTGAGGAAGGGAGTCGGCCGATAAGCCGGATTCTGTCGGTCCGAAGGGACCGGACGGTCATCCATCTGGGACCGCCGTTGCCGACGGCCTCGGTGCGGTCTACCCGCGGACTCGGGCGGGCCGCCCTCGAACATCCGCGCGGGAACCCGAAGGCCCCCTTTTTGACCTTGCTCCGGGTGGGGTTTACCTAGCCGACCGGATCACTCCGGCCGCTGGTGGTCTCTTACACCACCGTTTCACCCTTACCACCGCGAGCGGTGGCGGTCTGTTTTCTGTGGCACTGTCCCGCGGGTCACCCCGGGTCGGTGTTACCGACCACCCTGCCCTGTGGAGTCCGGACTTTCCTCGAACCCGTGCCGTCGGCACGGGGCCGCGACCGTCTGGCCGACTCCCCCTCACCCCGCATTCTACGCACGTTCGCCGCGGCTCTCGTCCAGATGGGCGGTGTCGTTCAGGGACCGCACCACCATGGGCCCGTCCGCGTAGCAGTCCACCTCGGTCAGACAGGCCGTGTCCAGGTACATCCGGTACAGGGCCGTCACCGGGGCGAGCATCGCCTGCTGCACGACCACCTTGATCGGGGTCACGTGCGTGACCACCAGGACGGTGCGTCCCCGGTGCCGGTCGAGGAGGGCCTCGCGCGCGGCACCGACCCGCTCCGCCGCCTTGGCGAAGCTCTCGCCCCCGGGCGGCGCCGTCTCCGGGTCGGCCAGCCACGCGTCGACGTCACCGGGCGCCCGCTCCCGCGCCTCGGCGAAGGTCATCCCCTCCCAGGCACCGAAGTCGGTCTCCACGAACCCCTCGTCGACCTCGACCGGCAGCCCGAGCTCCTCGGCGGCGTAGGCGGCGGTGTCGCGGGCCCGCCGGAGCGGGGAGGAGACCACCGCGTCGATCGGCCAGGCGGCCAGGCGGCGCGCCGCCGCCCGGGCCTGGACGTGCCCCTGGTCGGTCAGCGGGAAGTCACCACGCCCGGCGAACCGGCGTTCCACGGACAGCGGGGTCTGCCCGTGCCGCAGCAGCACCAGCCGGGTCGGGTGCTCCTCCGCGGTCCCCCAGCCGGTGCTCACTGCGCGGTCTGGGCGCCCGGACCCGGCTCCTCGGTGCGCACCAGAATGCGACGGCAGTCCTCACAGCGGACGACCTCGTCCGCGGGGGTCGCGCGGATCTCGTTGAGTTCCACCGTGCTCAGGGCGAGCTTGCAGCCGCCGCAGCGCCCGTACCGCAGCGGCGCGGCGGCCAGCCCGTCGTACTGGTCGCGCAGCTTGTCGTACAGTGCCAGCAGGTCGGCGGGCACGTCGGCGGCCACCCGTTCACGGTTCCGGGCGATCCGGTCCCGGTCCAACCGGATCTCGGCGGCGGCGGTGTCGCGGCGGGCGACGACCTCGGTGTACTTGGCGGCGGTCGCCTCGTGCTCGGCGGCCAGACGGGCCGCCTCGGCCTCCAGGCCCTCGGCGCGCTCCATCACCTCCAGCACGACCTCCTCCAGTTCGGCCTGGCGGCGGCCCAGGGAGGCGATCTCCGACTGGAGGTTCTGCAACTCCTTGGCGTTGGTGATGGCACCCGACTCCAGGCGCTTGGAGTCGCGTTCGGCGCGCGCCCGCACCTGGTCGACGTCGCTCTCCGCCTTGCGCTGCTCGCGGCCCACGTCGGAGATCCGCGTCCGCACGGCGATCAGTTCGGCGTCGATCGCCTCCACGCGCTCCTTGAGCTCCGCCGCCTCGGAGACCTCCTTGAGGTTCCGGGCACGGTGGTCCAGACGCTGGAGCTCGGTGTCCAGGGCCTGGAGGTCGAGCAGTCTGGCCTGTGCGGCGGGTTCGGCTTTCACTTGTCACGTCTCCTGGAGTGGCTGGGGAAGGCGGGGTCGCCGTCCGCGCCCGTCTCTGTGCAGTTGGTTCGACCGCCCGGCGGGGCGGAAGGGGGCCGTCAGATGTGGGAGAAGGCCCGCGACCAGGCGTCCGTCACGATCGTCGACACCCGGATCTCCACGTTAGCCCCATCGGAGCCGTTCGCGCGCGCGAGTGCGTCGGCCAGGTGGATCGCCCCGTCCGCGAGCCAGGGCCACTCGCTGGCGAAGTGGGGGGTGTCGATGAGGGCGGGTCCGGGGTCCTCGACGAACTCCGAGGCCGGGTGGTGGCGCAGGTCCGAGGTGACGAACACGTCCACCCCCGCCGCCCGTGCGGCGCCGAGCAGCGAGTCGCCCGCCCCGCCGGACACGGCGACGATGGTGACCAGGCGGTCCAGGTCGCCCGCGACACGGATCCCGGGGGCCGTCGCGGGCAGCCCCTGGGCCACCTGGGCGGCGAAGTCGTGCAGGATCATCGGCTGGTCCAGGATGCCGATCCGTCCGATGCCGCGCCGCCCCTCGGGGTCGGTGGTGTCGGGGTCGAGGGGGCGCAGCTCCCCGTTGAGGCCGACCGCGCGCGCCAGGGCGTCGGACACACCGGGCGCGGCCGTGTCGGCGTTGGTGTGCGCGGTGTACAGGGCGGCCCCGGCGCGGATGAGCCGGTGCACGACGTTGCCCTTGGGGGTGTCGGCGGCCACACTCGTGACGCCGCGCAGCATGAGCGGGTGGTGGGTGATGATCAGGTCCGCGCCCCACTCCAGGGCCTCGTCCACGACCGCGGCGACGGGGTCGACGGCGAAGAGGACGCGCCGCACGGTCTGCTCGGGGTCCCCGCACACGAGGCCGACGGCGTCCCAGGACATGGCCCAGCTCGGAGGGTACATCTCCTCGAAGGCGGAGATCACGTCGGCCAGACTGTGGGGTGGGGTCGCGGTGTTCACGGCCCCGACCCTAGCGCTTCGGCGGGCCGCCGTGCGCGGGAGGGCGGTCCGCGAGTCGACCGCACACGGAGCCCAGACGATCGACGACCTCGGGCGGCGCGTCGAGGTCGAAGTCGGCGCCGAGGGAGAGCACCGCCATCGTGTACTGGCAGACCAGGTCGAGCGAGTCGGCGCTGATCCGCACCGTGCACGAGTCCTCCCCCGCGGCCTCGATCTCTCCCGGGATCGGACCGTGCAGCCGGGAGCGCGCGGTCGCGGCCGACAGGCCGAGGACGATCCGCGCGGTGTGGCGGTGGGTCGCCCCGGCGAAGGAGCGGACGACGTACTCGGCGGGGTCGGCGGCGGGAAGCTCCCTGGGGGTGAAGCGGCGGTGGGTGCGGCGGACGCGGTCCATCCGGTCCACCCGGAAGGTACGCCAGTCCCCGCGGCCGGTGTCGTACGCCACCAGGTACCAGCGGTCCCCGTGGTCGACCAGGTGGTGGGGTTCGACCCGACGCTCCTGCGTACGTCCCGCGCGGTCGCGGTAGTCAAAGTCCACGACCGCGTACTCGCGGCAGCACGAGCCGAGCACGGCCAGGTCGCCGGGGCTGACCCTCGGGGTCCCGGCACGGCGCACCGCCGTGATGGTGCCGCTGACCGCGGCCAGGCGTGGCCGCAGCCGGGTCGGCAGCACCCGCTGGAGTTTGGCCAGGGCCCGGAGCGCGCTCTCCTCGACGCCAGAGACGGTCGACAGGCCGAGCCCGATGGCCACCGCCTCCTCGTCGTCGAGCAGCAGCGGCGGGAGGTCGTGTCCGGGGGCGAGCCGGTAGCCGCCCGCGACCCCGGGAACGCCCTCCACCTGGTAGTCGAGCGACCGGAGCCGGTCGACGTCGCGGCGCAGGGTGCGGGCGCTGACGCCGAGGCGTTCGGTCAGCTCCGCGCCCGACCACTCGCGTCGGCTCTGCAACAGGGACAGCAGACGCAGCAGCCGCTGCGGCATGCCCCTGCGGACCGAGTCCTCGCACATGCGCCCAGAATGCCAGGAATCGCGGCCAGGATGTGGCCGCATCGCCTCCTAGGTTGGCCGCATGACGCAGACGACGCAGGACACGAACGTGGCACGGGCGCTGGTCGCGCGGGTCTCCGGACCGGTGCTGTCACCGGCGGAGGACGGGTACGACGCGGAGCGCGCCGGGCTCCAACTGCTGGGCGGGCACCGGCCCGCGGCCGTGGTCGGCGCGGCCGACGCACGGGATGTCGGCGTGGCCGTGGCCGTCGCGGCGGACCACGGGCTCCGGGTCGCGGTCCAGGCCAGCGGCCACGGGGTGGGGGTTCCCCTGGACGGGGGCGTGCTGATCAGCACCCGGCGGCTGGCGGAGGTGCGGGTGGACCCCGACCGGCACACGGCGTGGGTGGCGGCGGGCGCCCCCTGGGCCCGCGTCATCGCGGCCGCCGCCGAGTACGGGCTGGCCCCGCTGTCCGGGAGCGCCCCGGGTGTCGGCGCGGTTCCGTACACGCTGACCGGGGGTGTGGGTCTGCTGGGCAGAACCCACGGGTACGCCGCCGACCACGTGAGGCGGTTCGACGTGGTGACCGCGGACGGGCGGTCGCGCCGCGTCTCGGCCGAGGAGGAACCGGACCTGTTCTGGGCCGTGCGCGGCGGTGGCGGCTCCTTCGGCGTGGTCACCGGGATGGAGATCGCGCTCTTCCCGGTCGACCGGTTCTACGGCGGCAGCCTGTACCTCGACGCCGACCGGGCGCCCGAGATCCTGGACGCCTGGCGCTCGTGGACCGAGGCGGTGCCCGAGGAGCTGACCTCGGGCCTGACGAAGCTGGTCCTGCCCGACGCGCCGGGGGTGCCCGGACCGCTGCGGGGCAGGCACGTCGCGCAGGTGGCGGTGGCCTGGGCGGGCCGACCCGAGCGGGGGCCGGCCGTGGTGGAACCGCTGCGCTCCGCCGGGCCCGTCCTCATGGACGCGCTGGGCGAGCTGCCCTACGCGGAGTCGGGCGGGGTCTACGCCGAACCCGACCGCCCGCACGGCTACCGGTCGCGCAACCTCCTGGTGGACGGACTGGACCCGGCCGCCACCGCGCGGCTGACCGAACTGACCGGCCCCGGTCTGCCGTTCACTGCGGTGGTCGGGCTCCGCCACCTCGGCGGCGCCCTGGCGCGTCCGCCGGAACGGCCCAACGCGGTCGGCCATCGCGACGCCGCCTACTCGGTGACCGTGCTCACCGTCGGCGGCGAGGACGGTCCCGAGCGGCGCGCGCTCCGGGACGAGGTCGCGTCACTCCTGGCCGACCGGGCCCGTGGGCGCTCGCTCGGGTTCAGCTTCGGTCCGCTCACCGACGCCGAGGTCCGGGATGCCTTCGCGGCGGAGGACTTCGACCGCCTGTCCCGGATCAGGGCCGGGTACGACCCGCGCGAGGTGATCCTGCCCAACCACCGGATCCCGCCGCTGGGGTGAGCGGGCGTCTGCGGCCGCGCCCGCCCGGCGCGGCCGGACCCGCGACCATCTGCGTCTAGGCTGGTCCCCGCTATGAACAAAGAAGAGCAGCGACCCCAGTCCCCGGTCGGAGCGCACGTCCCGGTCGCGGGCGGCATGGCGACCAAGGGTCTGGCCTACGCCGAGGAGATCGGCGCCGAGACGGTACAGGTGTTCGTGTCCAACCCGCGCGGATGGGCGACCAACGGAGGCGACCCGGAGCAGGACGCGCGCATGCGCGAGCGCACCGGACTGCCGCTCTTCGTGCACGCGCCCTACCTGATCAACCTGGGCACGCCCAGCGACGAGACCGCGCAGAAGTCGGTCCGCTCCCTGGAGCACGCCCTGGTCCGGGGCGGGCAGATCAACGCGCGCGGGGTGGTCGTGCACACCGGGTCGGCGGTCTCGGGCGGCCGGGAGGCCGGCCTGGAGCGCACCCGGGACCGGCTGATGCCGCTGCTGGAGCGGCTCGGCGACGACGTGCCGCCGGTGCTCCTGGAGCCGATGGCCGGGCAGGGGCAGGTGCTGTGCGCCACCGTCGACGACCTGGTGCCCTACCTCGAGGCCCTGGACTGGCACGGGAACGTGGGCGTGTGCCTGGACACGGCGCACATGTTCGCCGCCGGGCACGACATCTCCACCCCGGAGGGCATGCGCGAGGCGCTGGACCGCTTCGGCGAGGTCGTGGGGCGGGACCGGCTGCGGGTGATCCACGTCAACGACTCCAAGGAGCCGTGCGGGAGCAGGAAGGACCGGCACGAGAACATCGGCGCGGGGCACATCGGCTCCGAGCCGTTCGGGGAGCTGTTCACGCACCCGGTGACCGCCGGAGTTCCGCTGATCCTGGAGACGCCCGGCCCGGCCGAACCGCACGCGGCCGACGTCGCCACGCTCAAGGGGTTGCGCGAGGACCGGACCGGGTCGTAGGCGGACGGGCCGGGCGAGGTCGTGGCTCCGTCCCGGGCACGCGGAGCGGCCACGGACACGGTGCGGGAACGGAACCGGATTCCTGTGCGCCCAATGATGGGAGACAATGGTGGCGCCCGGAACCGGGCGCCGTGTGCGACAAGGGAAGGGAGCCGCCCGATGGAGCCGGTGTCTATGGTGGTCGGGGCGGTCATCGCGGTGGTCGGGTTCGTCGCCGGACGCCAGGTGGCGAGGCGCCAGGTGCGCGCCTCCCTGGCCCACCAGCGCCAGTACGAGCAGCACCGGGCCGTGCAGGGCGGACAGCAGCAACCGCAGCCGCTCTGCGGTTGCGGCCACCACCTGGTCTTCCACGACAAGGAGACCAAGAAGTGCCAGACCCAGGTGGTCATCCCCGGTAGGTGGACCGGGCAGGCCGGTTCCACCTATCGGCAGTGCATGTGCCAGGGCTACCGGGGGCCCATCCCCCTGGACGAGTACTACGCCCCCGACCTGACCGAGGGCAACGGACCCTGACTTGGAAGTCCGTCAACGTCCGACGGTGTCCATAGGCGTCCGTCTGGGTTAGGCCCCCTGTTAGGCACCCCAAGGAGAGAGCGAAACACCGGTTCGGCAGGCCCCGAGAACGCCAAGGGGGCCAGACGCAGACAGCGTCTGGCCCCCTTCCTCTCCGCCGCATTCGATGACCGATGCTCAACTGGAGACGTCCCCCGCCTGATGGACGAACGCTCCGAGGATCTCGGCCGCGGCCTCCTTTGCGCTCATCACTCCGATGTCGATCGTCAGATCCACGCACTTCAACAGCTCAGTCTCATCCGTCCACGGACGTCCACGGGATGCCGTGGTTGTCTGCCGTCGACGGCTTCCTGAGACGCCCTGTGCGCATGGCTGTTGAGACCACGATGGATCACCTTCGAACGGTTACGTTCGCCTGTCTGAGAGCATCTGGTGAGGTCGATTTTTCAGGTCCTTGAGCACCTGCTCACGGTCCACCGCGAACCAAGCTGGCTGAAACACCCCCCGTGTTTCAGCCTCTCGACCGGACAGTCGGACACTGCCGATCCTGGGGTGTCCGGGCTGTTTTTGCTGGTCAAAGACTCAGTCGGACAGTCGGACACGTGGGACACTCCTTACGCCACGTCCCCTACACCGCTCACGTCCAAGCGCTCAGTCCGTAGAGAGCCATAAGCACCAGCAGTCCAGCCACTACGAGACGCACCAGCCATCCGAGGACAGAGACTCCGTCACGAGGTGGTGTGGAGACACTCAGGGGGGCATCCTCGATGTCGACCTGACGTTGCGGTGCCCGCTGAGCCCACCAAGGGAGGTCTGTCGCCGGAGTCAAGTCGCTGCCCCTGACTCCGTGGAGAACACGATCTCCAGGGATGACCTGGACGGTGTAGTCACCCAGGAATCCGGCTTCCTGAACTACGCCGAATGAGCCGCTGGGTACATCTCCCAGCATCCCGAGCGCCTTGGTTGTGATGACTCCGTCACCGCGTTTGAACATTCTCTGATCCCTCCGTTGAGGAGTGGGGGTTGGATCATGTGAATATTCAGGGACGGATCTCAGAAAGGCGCTCGAAGAACTCGTTTGACTCTTTTTCTGAGGGGTAGCGCGCGCGGAGCACCTCTGTTAGATCTCGACTCACCATAAGGAGGGATGGGATGGACTTCCTTCCAGACTCCAGTGCTTGATCACCGTACGCGATGGCCTGGTCGAGGTCGCCTTCCCTCGCAGCTGCCACACCGAGGGTGATACGGGCCTCAGCGATACGCATCGGCGTTCGCTCGGTTCCATCGAAGTCGGTTCCTGATTCGATGACCACACGCGCAAGATTCGAAGCGAGGGCATCCTCACCGAGGTAGCGATAGCAGTCCATTGCGTAGAAGTCGAATTTCGTGGGGTCGACCACGAAATGATTCTCGAGATTCTCGGGGTGGGGGAGTCGCTCCAGGGCCTTCCTCCCCTCCTCCAAGGCCAACTCGGTCTGGCGGCGATCACCCAACCGCGCCCACGCCTTGGCGGCCTGCCCCGCAAGTTGAACGTTGACCCCGTAGCCTTCCGAGACCTCGCGACCTTCCTGCGCCGCTGCGACCACACCTCGCAGATCTCCACGGGTGAGGGACATCCAGGCACGAATCTCGTGAGCCCAACCACCGATCTCCGGGTGACCGGCCTCACGCCCGAGTGCCATAGCGGCCTTCCTCGTCGCCTCAGCTGATCGGGGGTCTCCCATGTCGTGCTCCAGGCACGCCACGAGAAGCGCGAGCCATCCCGCAGTCACCAGGACCTCACGGTGCTGGGAGAAGGTCAGTCGCTGACTCTGGAGTCCGGCGACCCTGCGCAGCCACTGGCGTGCTTCGACCAACAGCTGTTCGCTGGGCATGTAGGGGTACTCGGACGCCAGACGGTCAGTGGTGATGTGCAGGGCCTCGATCATCGAGGCGTCGATGTCCGAGGTTTGGAGCCTGGCCAAGATGTCATAGGTCTCCATACCCGTGACAGCGAGTTCCGCCCCTGCGTCACGGCGTGCCTGCACCGGAAAGATGCTGGTGGTCACCGTCCCGAAGACCGAGGCGATCAGGGACTGGTACTGGGATGAAGGCTTCGCGGCCCCCGTCTCCCAGCGCTTCCAGGAGCGGAGCAGAGAGTCATCACTGGGGAGAGCGCTCTTCGAGTGCAGGCGCATCGCCGTGATCACTCGAGTTTGCGACCAACCCCGGGCCTCTCGTTCGGCTGTGAGTCGTCTTGCCCACGCGGGACGATCATCCATCTGCGCCTCCTAGATAGGTGTTCCTAGCTTTCCTTACCCCCGGCCCGCGTGCCAGTGGTGCCCTGGTGACAAGCGCTTGTCACCAGGTTTGTCACCCACTGACACCTGTGATGTCACTTACCCGCAGACAGTGGTTCATGGATTCTTTTAAGAGCCCGATCCCCCCACGGGAAGAAGAATCCATGATTCCCACTCAGCCGAAGAAGATCTGGCCGTATGTCGTCACGATCGTGTTCCTGATCTTCGTAATTCAGAGCCCTGAGGTTGCCGCCAGCATCGTGTCCGGAATCGCAAGCGGTCTCTTCACTGCCGCAGATGCTGTCGGCACGTTTGTCGAGTCCTTGTAGATCAGGACTGATCGATGAGTGAGCGAATCTTCACTTGGACGTTTTCGAGCTGTGCTTGGAGTCGTGCCAGTTCATCATGGACCTCTCGTAGTTCGGCCTTCGCGCTTCTCTCTCCGTCCGCTGGATTCCGCTCCCTCACGAACACGCCGACACCTTGCTTGGAGACCACAAGACCTTCGTCCCTCAGCTCGCGTATGGCATCCGAGATGGTCATTCGAGCCACGTCGTACTGCTCTGCGAGCTGGGGGCCGGACGGCAGTTTGCCGTCGGGGTACTCCCCCGCCTCGATCGACGCGCGGATCGCGCTCGCGATCTGGCGGAACTTGGGGCGCGTGTCGGTCGGATCGAGTCGGGGGGCTTCTGCTGGCTCAACGCTCATGCCCCCAGCCTACGCCCGCCTGCCTAGGAGACCCAGAAGAAAAATCTTCCCACCCTCTTGACTTACCCATGCAACCCAGACAACCATGTTGCCTAGATGAGTTGCTCGGCTCCTGCTTCATAGCCGCCAGCAGGATCTGGGCGTCGTTTCCGACCCGAGGAGGTTCTGTGATCCCCGACCTGAGGGACCAGACCACGGCGCGACTCCGTGCCGATCTGGCTGACCACACGCTCCCGTGCGCCGCACAGCCGGAGCTGTTCTTCGAGCCCGACACCGCCACCCCTTACAGCGAGACTCGCGCCGCCAAGAAGCTCCGCGAGCGCTCCGCAGCCGCCCTGTGCGAGTCCTGCCCCGCCCGGGCGCTGTGCCTGGAACTGGCCCTGCGCGTGAAGCCCGCCGCTGGTGTGTGGGCTGGCTACACCGCCAAGGAGATCGACCGTCTCCGCGACGACGTCAGCGAGGCGGCGTGATGGACCTGTCCCTGTGGATCCTGGCCGCCCTGTGCCTGACCGCCTACGCCGTCCTTGCCCTGATCACCCTGAACGGAGCCCGCCCGTGACCAGCATCGAGCGCACCCTGACCAGCCAGATCACCGGACCGATCACCCTGCGGATCAGCGCCCCGGTCCTGCACACCACCGTCACCGTGGACCCGACCGCCCACGCGGCCAGCGTCCGCCTGAGCGGCCCCGCCGACGTGGTCGAGGCCGCCACCAACGAGCAGACCGGACGCGAGTGGACGGTGTCCCTGCCCCCGGAGCGGACGAACACGACCTCCATGACCTTCGGTTTCTCCGGTCGGGGCACCGTCATCCAGGCCGGGAGCATCAACGGCAGCGTGGTCATGTCCGCCAGGTCCCACCTGGCCAGCCGCATCGACGCCGGGCTGGTCCGGGTGCGGGGTTTCTTGGCCGGGTGGAAGCACCACGGCACCGCCGCCGACCTGGAGGCCGAGACGGTCGGCTCCCTGCGGGCCGTGACCGTCTCCGGCGACGTCGAGATCCAGAAGGTGACCGGAGCGGCTCAGGTGCAGACCACCAGCGGGGATGTGGACCTGGACCTGACCGGTCCCACCACGACAGTCCAGAGCGTCTCCGGTGACATCACCCTCACGGCCGCCGGTCAGGTCACGGTCTCGACCACCAGCGGCGACGTCCGCGCTGAGCTGGCCACCGACGAGTCGGTGTCCCTGGCCACGGTCTCTGGTGGCATCCGCACCCACACCAGGCCCGGCCACCAGCCGCGACTGACCACCACCAGTGTCTCCGGCCGCATCCGCTGAACACGCCCACCGCCGCGAAGGGAAGAACACCATGACCAGCACGACCAAGACCACGCGCTGCTGTGGGACCTCGGTGGGCGCCCGGGGGCGCCGCCAGACCACCACCGGCTGGGAGTACTTGCTGATCGGCCGCGCCTGGTGGCCCGTCGGACAGGCCCCGGTCGCCGGACACGTCTACGACGCGCACACCGACGTCATCGACGCCCTGGTCGCGGAGATGCGTGAGGAAGTCGGGCTGACCGTCCTGTCCTACGAGCTGCTTCACGAGGTGCGCCTGACCAACCTGTGCCAGTCCCTGCCAGCTGAGCCCACCCCGGGCCACTACTGGTGGCTCTACGACGTGCAGGCCGACGGACAGCTGGCTCCGGACCCGGAGGAGACCACCGGCGCCCGGTGGGTGAGCGCGGCCAAACTCCAGGAACTGGCCGACGTCACCGTCTCCCACGCGCTGGCCGAAGGCCACGCCCGTGACCTGCCCCACCAGGCGCTGGAAGCCGTGTGGGTGGCCCACTTCGCGGCGACGGGCGACATCACCGTCACCCCCGCCGGGCTGGCCGCTGTGGAGCGGCTCTACAGCACCCCGCCGGATGAGTACTGGCTGGGCTGACCCTCCACACCCGCCGTGTGTTGGCGGTGCCGTCCCTCGGGGCGGTGCCGGGACCACACGGTCCACCACACACCGCCCGTATCAAAGGAGCTTCCATGAGCCTGCGTGACCGTCTGCGCACTGCACTGACCGGTCAGACCCCTGAGGACCGCGCCCGCCACGAGGCGACCCGCAAGCAACTCAAGAAGCAGCTGGAAGAGAGCATCCGCGAGACGGAGGAGGAGATCCGCGTCCACGACCTGATCCGGGACCCCAAGCGCAACCTCAACGCCGGCCGGATCACCGCGGCCGACCGCCGCATGCGCGACCAGCTCGTCAACGACCTGAACTACGCGCGTCGCAAGCTGCGCGACCTCTGATCTGTGACGCGGCTCCTGCTTCATAGCCGCCAGCAGGAGCCACACCGCACATGACGCGGCCCCGGCGCTAAGCCGCCAAAGCCCGCCGGGGCCGCCGCTCCCAAGGAGGAAGCACTTCCCATGATCGCAAAGCCCCAGACCGTTCAGGCCACGCGCCCGCTGTCCACGCCCGAGCTGGCCGTGATCGCGTCGGTGATCATCGGCCAGATGGATGAGCGGTGGTCCGCCCACACCGGGGTGACCGTCTACCTCAGCTACATCGGCGGCGACACCGCCAGCCCCTTGATCGACCTGATCATCCGTGACACCGGCACCACCCCCGCCGAGCGGGCCGCCTGGCTGGCCGACCTGTCCCGTGTCCTGGGTGAGCCCGTCGAGGCCCCTTCGCCCCGAACCGGTATCGCCACGCTCTACCACCGCGACTGGCAGGGCACCGGCATCACCGTCGCGGCTCAGGCCACCGTCCTTGCCCAGCGTGGGGAGGCGGGCCGGTGACCACCACGCACATGATCCAGGCCGCCGGTGTCCTCACCCTCGCCGCGGTGCTGCTGCTGGCCCTGGTCGTGGTCGTGCTCCGGCTGGCGGCCCTGCCGCTGGCCGGAGCGGCCCTGGCCCTGGACCACACCGCCGCCCTGGTCGCCCGCCCCCTGCCCCCCATCCCCACCCGACACGCGGAAGGAGGCACCCGCTGATGACTTCCCAGCCCGACACCACCCCCACCACCGACACCGAGCGCACTCCCGAGCAGATCCGCGAGGAACTCGCCGCCCGCCGGAAGCGGGTCGCCGCCCGCAAGGACGACCGTGTCGAGCGGTTCCGCGACAAGGCCCGCCGTGCGATGACCGCCCGCGCCATCCGCCAGGACCTGACCCGCGACAAGCACCGCGCCGACCTGGAACGCGCCAAGCTGGCCGCTGACATCGCCCAGTCCGCCGAGGCCCGCGCCCTGCGGGTGCAGCGCACCCGCACCCTGACCCTGTCGGCGTTGATGCCGGTGCTGGCCGCGTTCGCCGCCTGGTCGACCGCCGGGGTGCACGCCGGAGCCGCCGCCATGACCGGCACCGAACCGTTCACCGCCATGTGGTGGGCGCTGTGGCTGCTGGAACCGGCCCTGATCGGCATCGTCGGGTGGGTCATCCTGTGCCGCGCACGGCTGGAGTCCTCCGGCGGCTCCCTGCCCGAGGACGCCAACAAGATCATGTGGGGTTGTCTGGCGGTCAGCATTCTGCTCAACACCGTCGGACACTGGCCGAACGAGTTGAGCGGCACCGCGATCGGGGGTCTGATCGCGCACTCGCTGGGGCCGATCGGGGCCGCGATGACCGCGCACCTGGTCGGTGTCATCGAGAAGGGCATCACCCACGCACGCCCCACCGAAGGGGACGGTGTCAAGACCCTCGCTGAACTCACCGCCGACCGCGACGACAACACCCGCGAGAGCACCCCCGAAAACAAGCACGAGAACACCCCGGCCACGGCCGTGATGGACCGTTCCCGGCTTGCCGAGAACGCTCTCATGATCCCAGCCGGGTCGACCCGGCTGGCCGTCGTGCGGTGCTCTCGCCCTACCCCTGGGAAGAACACCCCGCCCCCGCCCCAGACCGTTTCCGAACCAGCTGCCGACACCGGTCGCCGTTCGACCCCTGACCAGCAAGGACACCGGGGTTCGGAAACGCCCCCGAAGAGGCGTGTCGACAAGGGCCGCAAGCTTCCCAAGACCGCCACTCCCAGCGCCGCGAAGCCGTCCACCCGGGAGCTGTCCGACGCCGACCTGACCGCGAAGTTGGACGCCCTGATCGAGGCCGGAGAGGTTCCCGAGGGTGTTTCCGTGCGCCGTGCGATGACCGCTCTCGGCTGTGGTTACGACCGGGCCAAGCGTGTTCTCGCCGCCCGCGAGGAGCGCACCGAGACCGTTGCCGCTCCCGAGCACCTGTCCGTCGTCCACGCTGCCCGTGAGGAGAACGCCGCATGAGCCGCCCCACCCCGCACCACGCGCCCTGGGAACTGCCCCACGGGGCAGACACCGACGGGCGGGTGCTGCCCTTCCCCGACCGCACCCAGGCATCCGAACCCGACCGTGAGCCCCCCACCCCCGCCACCAACCCCGAGGTGGAGGTGATCGAGGACGCCGATGTGGAGGTCCTCGACACCGACGACACCAGCCCGGCACTGCGGGTGGATGCCCAGGTCGATGCGTGGGCTAAGGAGTCGCGCTGGCTGGCCGACCTGGCCGAGCGCTCCCGCACCGCCCGGCCCATCCTGCCCAGCTGGATGCAGTCCCGGCAGGAAGCCGCACAGGTGATGCGGTGGGTGGCCGCTTACCACGCGCACGTGGCCGCCTACCACGCCACCCGCTCCCCCCTCTATCTGCTTCGGCTGATGGGACGTTCTCCGCGTGGGCTGGCCCGGGTCGTGGGTGGCTACACCCGCTGGGTCGCCGACACCGAATCCCGTGCCCTGATCAAGGAGGCCGCCGGGCGTGAGCTGAAGATGGACCTGTCCGAGGGTCTGGTCAGCAAGGTCAACGGCGACTCCCAGCGGTACCTGATGTTGACCATGCGCCACGACCACCGCGTCAAGGCCCGCGTGATTCTGACCGTCGTGGCCGTTCTGCCCGTGCTGGTCACCGTCGGGGCCGCCAGCGTGGCCACGGTCGGCCTGTGGTGGTCGCTGTTCGGCGCCTCCTTGGTGTTCGGACTGTTGGGCAGGCGTCCGGACCGGCCGCTCATCGACCGGGCGGTGCTACCCACCCACGTGGCCAAGCTCGACTCCGACGCCGTCCTACGCGCCCTCGGGGCGTTGGGGATCAGCGAGATCACCAAGGCTCTGGCGCCCAAGGGAGCGGGGATCAACTTCACCGCCCCCATTACCAGGGACGGCCCTGGGTGGCGGGCCGAGGTCGACCTGCCCTACGGGGTGACCGCCGCCGACGTGGTCGAGCGCCGCGAGAAACTCGCCTCCGGTCTCCGCAGGCCACTGGGGTGCGTGTGGCCCGAGGGCGTGTCCGAGGAACACCCGGGCCGGTTGGTGCTGTGGGTGGGCGACCAGCCCATGAACAAGGCCAAACAGGCCCCCTGGCCGCTGCTGGAGAGCGGTTCGGCCAGTATCTTCGACCCGCTGCCCTACGGGGTCGACCAGCGCGGGCGGCCCGTGTCGATCACGTTGATGTTCGCCAACCTGCTGATCGGCGCGATCCCGCGCATGGGCAAGACGTTCGCGCTTCGGGTGCTGCTGCTGGCCGCCGCGTTGGACGTCACCGTCGAACTGCGGATCTTCGAACTCAAAGGCACCGGGGACCTGTCCATGCTGGAGAAGGTCTGCCACGACTACGGCCAAGGGTTCACCGACCCGGTCCTGGAGCGAGCGTTGCGCTCCCTGCGCGAGGTCCGCAGGGAGTTGGTCCGCCGGGCCGACGTCATCGCCAACCTGCCCCGGGATCTGTGCCCGGAAAACAAGGTCACCCCCGAACTGGCCGCGAACAAGAAGCTGGGGTTGCAGCCCATCGTGTTCGCGATCGACGAGTGCCAGATGCTCTTCGACCACAAGGAGCTGGGCAGCGAGGCCAGTGAGATCGCTGAGGAGATGATCCGGTTGGGTCCCGCGCTGGGGATCATCCTGATCGCCGCGACCCAGCGTCCGGACAAGGACGCCATCCCCACGGGGGTGTCCGCGAACGTGGGGTTGCGGTTGTGCTTCAAGGTGATGGGTCAGGTCGAGAACGACATGGTGCTGGGCACGTCCAGCTACAAGAACGGGCTGCGGGCCACGACGTTCACCATGTCGGACAAGGGCATCGCCTACGCGGTCGGGGTGGCCGACGACCCGTTGATCTGCCGGTCAGCGTTCGTGGACGGCCCCGACGCCGAGAGGGTCGCTGACCGTGCCCGCACCCTGCGCGAGCGGGCCGGGCGCCTGACCGGGGTCGCCGCCGGAGAGGACACCGCCACCGCTGATACCCCGGCCACGAGCGACGTGCTCGAAGACCTGGCCGCGATCTGGCCAGCCGGTGAGGACAAGGTCTGGTCGGTGGACCTGGTCGACCGCCTGGCCAACCTGCGCCCCGACGTCTACGGGCCGTGGGCGCAGATGGAGGACACGCCCAAGGCCCGCCAGCTCAACACCGCCGTCAAGCCCTACGGGATCAAGGCCAGGCCGGTCGGGCGGACCGTGAACGGCAAGCGGTCCACCAAGTACGGGATCGTCCTGGACGAGATCACCGCCGCGATCGCTGAGCGTGACGAAAAGCGGTCCGGATGAGAGCCGGAATGCGGCGCTGGTACTAGCGGTGCCCATCGCTAGTACTAGCGACCCCACTAGCGCACCAAACCATCGATGAGCAGGGATATAGAGCACTAGAGCGACCTGCGACAACACCCCGAAACACCGCTGGGGGGTGGGGTTGGACCCCTCCCACGGTCCGCCACCACCCACCCAAAAGCAATCACGGAAAGTAGCGAACCTCATGGTGCAGAACATGCCCGCACGGCCCCTCACCCGCCACGTCCTGGGGATGGTCGTCGGTCCCACCCACGACACGGTGACCACCCTCGCGCTGTCTTACGACCCCGCTGACCCGTTCATGGTCCGCCTCGGTTTCGAGCCCACCGATCCCCACCCGGACGGCGGCGTGTGGGAGATCGACCGCGACGTCCTGTCCCAGGGACTGATCCGCCCTTCCGGGGTCGGGGACGTGCGGGTGGGTCCGCACACCCGGCATGGCCGACCCCAGAGCGCGCCTCGGGGTATCGCGGTGGACTTCTTCGCCCCGGGCGAGTTCGGGCGGGTGGTCCTCAACCAGACCGACCTGCGCGAGTTTCTGGCCGCCACTTACGAGGCGGTGCGGGCCGGGGCCGAGGCCGCCCGCCTCGACATCGAGGCCACCATCAGCCGCCTGATGGACGCGGCCTGAATACACGACTGAGGCCCTGGTGCATAGCCGCCAAGCAACCACCAGGGCCTCGCTCCCAGAAGGAACACCACCCGATCAACGACCGGAAGGCATCAACCATCATGCCCCAGACCCGTTCGGAGGTCACCCTGTGACCTCTCTTCGCTTCCTCGACCCCGACGGCTCCCGCTACGGCCTGCCCACCTACCCCTGGGGCACCGCCTGGCTGGC
This sequence comes from Nocardiopsis sp. FIRDI 009, assembly GCF_003386285.1. Classification (GTDB taxonomy): domain Bacteria; phylum Actinomycetota; class Actinomycetes; order Streptosporangiales; family Streptosporangiaceae; genus Nocardiopsis. Next base: position 25,949 of record NZ_QPNC01000020.1, on the reverse strand, counting down.
CGACGACGACCTGGCCACCCGTAAACAGCTGGCCAACATGGGGTTGCGCCCCGGAACCAGCGAGCCCACCGCTCAGCTGATGTGGCGCTCCCGCAGGGCCAAGAACGGTGTCCGCACCGCTGCCCTCTACCGCATCAGCGAGGCCCGCCCGAAGGAGGAGTTCACCGAGGCTCGCGCCCGGGGGCTGGCCGCCGCGATGCGTGCCCGTCGCACCTGCCCGACCTGCCGCCTGGTGTTCGTCTACGTCATCCCCACCTCACTCGGGCAGTGCCCGGCCTGCCACGAGGGCGGCGCTCCGGAGACCTGGGAGTTGGAGGCAGCGGCATGACCCCGATCAACGTCCTACCGCACGCGATCGCGGCTGCCCGCCGCGGCTGGTCGGTGTTCCCGCTGCGCACCCGCGCCAAGCGGCCCGTGCGCACCTTCACCGACTGGGAGCGGCACGCCACCCGCGACGAGAACGCCATCCGTGCCTACTGGGGAGCCCACCCCACCCACAACGTCGCCGTCGCCTGCGGCCCCTCGGGACTGGTCGTGGTCGACCTGGACACCCCCAAGGACGGCGAGACACCGCCTCCGGAGTGGGCGCGCCCCGGCATCACCGACGGGGTCAGCGTGTTCGTCACACTCGCCAAGGAGCACGCCGACGGTGACACCAGCTGGCTGAACACCTTCACCGTGACCACCCGCAGGGGCGGACTGCACCTGTACTTCGCCGCCCCTGAGCACGCGGCCTACCGCAATACCACGGGCAAGCTCGGGTGGCTGATCGACACCCGCGCCATAGGTGGGTACGTGGTCGGCCCTGGGTCCTACGTCGCCGACGCCGACGGGTGCGGCTCCTACACCGTCACGAACCCTGCGGACGTGGCACCACTCCCCAGCTGGCTGGCGGAACTGCTGCGACCGACTCCGGTGCCGCCCCAGCGCCCGGTCTCTGTTCCCCTGGTGGCGCACGACCGCCGCTCGGCCTACCTGCGCTCCGCTGTCACCGATGAGATTCGGCGGGTCACCCAGTCCGCGCCTCGCAACCACAACAACGCCCTCTACCAGGCCGCCGTCGCCCTGGGACAGCTGGTGGCCGGAGGCGAACTGACCGAACACGAGGTGACCGGCTGGCTCTCCGAAGCCGCTGCCCAAGTCGGCCAGAAACCCCGCGAGATCCCGAAGACGATCGCCTCCGGCCTGCGAGCCGGGGCCAAGCGTCCCCGGAGGGTCGCCGCATGAGCAACCCGTTGAGCCCGCAGCACCTCCAGCCCGTGGCTGAGACTCCGCCCAGTCCGCAGGAGGAGGCGGCACAGGTGCGCAGGCGCACCGCGTGGACCGCCGCTGAACTGATGGCGGCCCAGTTCCCCGAACCCCGGTGGGCCGTGCCCGGCATCCTCTCGGAAGGGGTCAACCTGTTGGCCGGACCGCCCAAGGTCGGCAAGTCCTGGCTCTCCCTCGGACTGGGGCTGTCGGTCGCTGCCGGGGGCACCGCCCTGGAGTCCGTCCCCGTCCAAGCGGGGCCGGTCCTCTACCTGGCGTTGGAGGACACCCCACGGCGGTTGCAGAGCCGCATGGGCAAGATCCTCAACGGGCGCGCCGCCCCCGCCTCCCTGACGCTGGCCACCCAGTGCCCACCCCTGCCGCAGGGCGGCACTCAGGCCATCGCGGACTGGTTGGAGCGCAACCCCGACGCCCGCATGGTCGTCATCGACGTGTTCGCCAAGGTCCGGGGCACCTCCCCGCCTGGGGCATCGGCCTACGACGCCGACTACGCCGCCGTCGGGCACGCCAAGAAGCTGGCCGACTCCTACGGAATCGCCGTGGTGCTGGTCCACCACGTCCGCAAGGCCGGTTCCGACGACTTCCTCGCTGAGGTCTCCGGCACCAACGGACTCGCCGGAGCTGCGGACGCCACCCTCGTGCTCAAACGGGCACGTGGGCAAGCGGACGGCATCCTGCACGTCACCGGCCGCGACGTGGACGAATCCGAACACGCCCTGAAGTTCCACAAGGACCGTGGAGCTTGGCAGCTGCTGGACGGTCCCGTCTCCGACCACACCGTCAGCGACACCCGCGCCGCCGTCCTGCGGTACGTGCGCGACAACCCCGGGGTCCGGCCCAAGGACATCGCGGCCGGGCTGCCCTCCATCGAGGCCGACACCATCCGTCGGTACTGCTCCCGGATGGCGGAGGCCGGACAGCTCACCAAGGACGCCTCCGGCCGCTACTCCGCCGCCCCGGCACCGGAGGTGTCCCCGGTGTCCGACTGTCCGACCGCCCCCGCTGAACAGGGAGAACAGGCCGGACACCCGGAACCGCCCGGTGTCCGACTGTCCGACTCCTGACCCACGAAAGCGGCCCCGGCGAATAGCCGCCAAGCACGCCGCCGGGACCGCGCCCCTTGGAAGGAGCACATCCATCATGACCGAACACCCCATCCCCGCACAGCGCCTTCCGCAGGCTCTGTACACCGTCGAGGATGCGACGCAGGCCCTCCGTCTGAGCCGCGCGGAGCTGTATGAGCAGATGCGCGCCGGACGCCTGCGCTTCGTCAAGGTCGGCCGTGCCCGCCGAATCCCGGCCAGTGCGATCACCGAGTTCGTCGCCTTGCTGGAAAAGGAAGCCGAGTTGGCCGCCTGATCTGACGTGCGGCCGCATCACTGATGCGGCCGCACGTCTCCGCCCCTGGTTCGACCTCATAGAAAGGAACACGGATTCGATGCCCAGCGAAAACGAACCCCAGGAAGGCAAGAAACGCCGGGGCCGTCGGGGTGAGGGGAGCATCCACTGGGACAAGGATAAGAAGTGCTACGTCGGGTCGATCTCCTTGGGGTTCGATGCCCGAGGGAAACGCCGCCGACCCAAGGTCTACGGAGCGACGAAGACGGAAGTTCGCAACGAACTTCGGAAACTCCGAAACGAACTCGATGCAGGTGTGAAGTCCTCTGCAAGGTACACGGTCGCGGACGCCGTTGACGACTGGCTCGGGACCCCGAAGAAAGGACGCTCAGAGGATACGGTGAACCAGTACCGGCAACAATTCAAGGTACACATCAAGGACACCATCGGCCGCCTCAAACTTCGAGATCTCGAACCTGAGGACGTAGAGGAATGGTTGGACGACCGGTCCGACGTACTGGCGACATCAGTGCTTCGTCGCCTCCTGTGGATCCTCCGCTCAGCGATCCAGCAAGCCCAGAAACGCGGCAAGGTCATTCGGAACGTCGCCGATCTCGTGGAAGCACCCGAAGGCCAGCCCGGCCGACCCAGCAAATCACTCACGCTCGTTCAGGCACGAGCACTGCTCAACTCCGCACGCGGCTACGCGCTCTACCCATACATCGTGGTGATGCTGACGACCGGGATTCGGAACGAGGAAGCCCGAGCGCTCAAATGGGACCTGGTGGATTTGGAAGGGGACCCGGTAGCGGACCCGCCTATCCCCCCGTCGATCTCTGTGTGGCGCTCTGACCGCGTCGGCGGTGACACCAAGACACGCAAGAGCAAGCGCACTCTCGCTCTGGGGGAGCTCGCGGTGGAGGCTCTGAGGGACCGCCGCCAGGAGCAAGAGCGGCAGCGGGTACAGGCCGGTGAGAACTGGCACGATGCGGGGCTGGTGTTCTGCACAGCGATGGGGAAGCCCTACACACGGTTCACCACGAACAAGATGTTCCTACCGATCCTCAGGAAGGCCGGTCTGGAGAACTGGACACTCCGTGAGTTGAGGCACAGCTTCATCTCGATGATGTCCGCGGACGGTGTGCCGATCGAGGAGATCGCGCGCATCGCCGGACACGCCACGACAGTGACCACGGAGACCTACTATCGACGGGAGCTGAGGCCCGTCCTCACCGAGGGGGCACAGCGGATGGACGCGATCCTGACGGATGAGGGGGTGAACGGAGAGGGTCAGGCACCCTCTTAGGCACCTGACACCCCTTCGCAGTAGCTCTGACCTGCATGTGGTGCCGTGCCGGCAGTGCATGTGCCAGGGCTACCGGGGGCCCATCCCCCTGGACGAGTACTACGCCCCCGACCTGACCGAGGGCAACAACCCGTAGGGCGCGCCGGGTACGGGAAGCTGGGACACGGGCAGCGCCGGGATGACAACCGTCCGTCCCGCCGCGACAATGGCCCAGCACCGAACAGCCAGAGAGTGGACGTTTACCAGTGACGACCCCTGTGACACCCACGATCGACCAGCGCATCGCCGAGGAACTCGGCGTGGGCGCGCACCAGGTCACCTCCGCCGTCGAACTCCTCGACGGCGGCTCGACCGTGCCCTTCATCGCCCGGTACCGCAAGGAGGCGACCGGCGGGCTGGACGACGCCCAGTTGCGCACGCTGGAGGAACGCCTGCGCTACCTCCGTGAGCTGGCCGAACGCCGGACCGCGATCCTGGAGTCGATCCGGTCCCAGGGCAAGCTGGACGAGGAGCTGGAGGCGCGCATCAACGCCGCCGACTCCAAGGCCCGCCTGGAGGACATCTACCTCCCCTACAAGCCCAAGCGCCGCACCAAGGCCCAGATCGCGCGGGAGGCCGGGCTCGAACCGCTGGCCGAGGGCCTGCTGGCCGACCCGTCGCGGGACCCGCAGGAGTCCGCCGCCGCCTACGTGGACGCCGACAGGGGGGTGCCCGACGTCAAGGCCGCCCTCGACGGCGCCCGCGCCATCCTCGTCGAACGCTTCGCCGAGGACGCCGACCTCACCGGGCTGCTGCGCGAGCGGCTGTGGAACCGGGGGCGTCTGCGGTCGACCGTCCGTGAGGGCAAGGAGGAGTCGGGCGCGAAGTTCTCCGACTACTTCTCCTTCTCCGAACCCCTGACCGAGCTGCCCTCCCACCGCGTCCTGGCCCTGTACCGGGGGGAGAAGGAGGAGGTGCTCACCCTCACCCTGGAGCCGGAGGAGCCGCCCGCCGAGAACCCGGACGGCACCACCCCCCGCAGCTCCTACGAGGACGCGATCGCCCACCACTTCGGCATCGTCGACCGCGGCCGCCCCGCCGACCGCTGGCTCCAGGACACCGTCCGCTGGGCCTGGCGCACACGCGTCCTGGTCCGGCTGGACATCGACGTGCGCATGCGGCTGTGGCAGCGGGCCGAGGACGAGGGCGTGAACGTCTTCGCCGCCAACCTGCGCGACCTGCTGTTGGCCGCCCCCGCGGGCACCCGCCCCACGCTGGGCCTGGACCCGGGCCTGCGCACGGGTGTGAAGGTCGTGGTCGTCGACGGCACCGGCAAGGTGGTGGCCACCGACACGATCTTCCCGCACGCGCCGCGCAAGGACTGGGAGGGCTCCCTGGCCACGCTGGCCCGCCTGTGCGCGGCGCACGGCGTGGAGCTCGTGGCCATCGGCAACGGCACGGCCTCACGCGAGACCGACCGCCTCGCCGCCGACCTGCTCAAGCGCCATCCCGAGCTGAAGCTCACCAAGGTGATGGTGTCCGAGGCGGGCGCGTCGGTGTACTCGGCCTCGGCCTACGCCTCCGAGGAGCTCCCCGACCTGGACGTGTCCCTGCGCGGCGCCGTCTCCATCGCCCGCCGCCTCCAGGACCCGCTGGCCGAGCTGGTCAAGATCGACCCCAAGTCGATCGGCGTCGGCCAGTACCAGCACGACCTGGCCGAGGCGAAGCTGTCGCGTTCGCTCGACGCGGTGGTGGAGGACTGTGTGAACGGTGTGGGCGTGGACGTCAACACCGCCTCGGTCCCGCTGCTGACCCGGGTGTCGGGGGTGACCTCCACGCTGGCGCGCAACATCGTCGCCCACCGGGACGCCAACGGCCCCTTCCGGAGCCGCGAGGAGCTGCGCTCGGTCCCCCGGCTGGGTCCCAAGGCCTTCGAGCAGTGCGCGGGCTTCCTCCGGATCCCCGGCGGCGACGACCCGCTGGACGCCTCCGCGGTGCACCCGGAGGCGTACCCGGTCGTGCGACGCATCCTGGACCGGGTCGGCACCGACCTGCCGTCCCTGATCGGGAACAGGGCCGTCCTGTCCAGGATCCGCCCCCAGGACTTCGTCGACGACACGTTCGGGCTGCCGACCGTCACCGACATCCTCGCCGAGCTGGACAAGCCCGGCCGTGACCCCCGGCCCGCGTTCACCACCGCGACCTTCAGGGAGGGCGTGGAGAAGCTGGAGGACCTGGCCTCCGGCATGATCCTGGAGGGTGTGGTCACCAACGTGGCCGCCTTCGGGGCGTTCGTGGACGTGGGCGTGCACCAGGACGGTCTGGTCCACGTGTCGGCGCTCTCGCACAAGTTCGTCGAGGACCCGCGCGACGTGGTCAAGCCCGGCGACGTGGTCCGGGTGAAGGTCCAGGACGTCGACATCCAGCGCAAGCGCATCTCGCTCACCATGCGCCTGGACGAGGAGACGGGCTCCGGCGGCGGTCGCGGCGACCGCGCGGGCCGGGACGAGCGCGGCGGTCGCGGTGACCGGCGTCGCGGGGGCGGCGGCAACGGTCGCCGGGGAGGCGGCGGCCGCGGCGGCCGCGGCGGTCGCGACGCCCGCGACGGCGCGCCGTCGGGGGCGATGGCCGACGCCCTGCGCCGCGCCGGTCTGACCAGGTAGGGACCGCGACACCGGTGGCCGGGACCCGCGGGGTCCCGGTCACACGTGGTCCCGGGGGATCACCGCGGTGAAGATCCTCGTCACCACCCGCTCGTCGCCCTCGTAGGCGTCGAGCGTGGCGTGCACGTGGAAGTCGGTCGGCGTCGACGTGAGCACGGTGCGGGTCCTCGTCTCCACGGACCAGTCCCCGCGGGCGAAGCCCATCGTCCAGTCCGTCTCGCCCCTGACGGTGTCGTAGTCGTCGCCGACCCAGCCGTAGGTCTCCTCCGCCCGCCGGCTCACCTCCAGTCCGATGTCGTCGAAGCGCACCGTCCCCAGGTCCTTGACCACGTTCAGCGAGGCCCGGTAGTGCACGAGGTCGTGGGCCAGGTCCCAGCGGTGCTCCGGCGGTGAGAGCTGGCTCGTCGTGACCGGGGCGGTGCCCTCGGGCTCGCCGAAGGCCGCCACCTCCGGCTCGTCCGCGGCGCCGGTCAGGTGCACCGGGAGCAGCAGCCGCGTGGACGCGCCCGGGTACACGGCGAGCCGTACGGGTTCGGGTGAGGGCCAGGCGAGCGGCCAGTACGAGGTGGAGACCGAGACCCGGATCCGGTGTCCGGGCGGGAACGCCTGCGCGATGCCGTTGAGGGTGACCGAGACGCGGTACCTGCGCCCGGGCACGAGCGGGCGGGGTTCCGCGTGGCCGTCGGCGTGTGTGAGGTTGAGCAGCCCGTAGGTGACGCGGGCGGCCTCCCCGTCGGGGCTGACGTCGTTCAGGCGCACCGCGACCATCGCGTCGGGCCGGTCCACGGAGAGTTCGAGGTCGACCACCGGGGAACCCAGGATCTCCACTCGTTCCGGGAGCGGCGCGCTGTCGAAGACGATCGACCCGCCGTCGTCCTCCCTCTGGTCGTGGGGCAGGTCCGGAGGCGCGTTGTAGGAGCACCACTTGCCCGCGTGCTGGCCGGTGGACAGCGGTGAGGACAGGGTCAGGACAGTGCCGTCGCCGGGCTCCTCCCCCTCGCCCAGCACCCGGCCGTGCCACAGGGCGCGGGACACGGGCGCGACCGTCGGCGACGGCCACCCCGCCGCCGCGACCCAGCGCCCGGGCCGTTCGTCGTAGGAGGTGGAGGGCGGCACGCTCTCCTGCATCCACGCCCGGAGCATGGGCGCGTCCATCACGTCGTTGTCGACGTCCTTGAGCCAACGGTCCCACCAGCGCACCACCTCCTGGAGGAAGCCGATGGCGGGGCCGGGCTGGCCCAGGTGGGGATACTTGTGCGACCAGGGGCCGAGGAGTCCCAGCCGCGGTACGCGCAGCCCCGTCAGGAGCCGGAACACCGCGTTGGAGTAGCCGTCGGCCCACCCGCTGACGGCCATCACGGGCACCTGGATCGCGGCCAGGTCCTCGGCGACCGATCCGTGCCTCCAGTAGTCGTCGCGGTGCTGGTGGCGCAGCCACGTCTCCAGCCAGAGTCCGCTGTGCTCCAACCGGTCGTGCCACATCAGCCGCCACCGCTCACCGACCAGCTCCGGGTCGGGGGGGCAGGAGTTGTAGGCGAACATGGTGGAGGCCCAGGAGAGGTTGTCGACGAGCAGGCAGCCGCCCATGTAGTGGACGTCGTCGGAGTAGCGGTCGTCGGTGGAGCAGGCGGTCACGATCGCGCGCAGGCTCTCGGGGCTCCGGGCCGCGACCTGGAGGGCGTTGAACCCGCCCCAGGAGATCCCCATCATGCCGGTGCGGCCGTCGCACCAGGGCTGGTCGGCGAGCCAGGCGAGCACCTCCTCGGCGTCCAGGAGCTCCCGTTCCAGGTACTCGTCGGTGAGCACCCCCTCGGAGTCTCCGCTGCCGCGCAGGTCCACGCGGGCGCACGCGTAGCCGTGCCCGGCCATGTAGGGGTGGTGCACCGAGTCGCGCTGGGCGGTGAGGTCGCGTCTGCGGTACGGGATGAACTCCAGGATCGCGGGCACGGGGCGCTCCTCGCTGTCCTCGGGGCGCCAGACGCGCGCGGCGAGCCGGGTGCCGTCGCTGAGCGGGATGGGGACGTGGACGTCCTCACGCACCTCGTGCGGCAGTTCGCTGACGGTTCTCATCGTCTCCGGTTCCTCTCCGCGGTCGGCCGGCGTCGGCGGAGCCCACGACGGTGAAGGGCAGTTCCCGCGCACAGGCGTGGAACCCGCGCTTGCACTCCTCGGCGTCCCGCCCGGGCACGAAGACGTCGGCGAGTTCGAAGCTGTAGCTGTCCTGGATCGGCAGTTCGGAGAGCCACCGGCCCGCACGCGCGGTGACCTCCACCCTCGCCCTCGGGACCCGCGCCTCGGCGCGCGCGACGTCCGCCCGTGTGGGGACCGCGGACAGGAAGCCGTCGCGGAAACTGCGCACGAACCACTTGGCGGCCATCGCGGCCCCGCCCTCGCGCTCCAGCACGGGTTCCTCCCCGAGCGCGATCCGCAGGGCGATCTCGTGGTTGGACACCCCGCGCACGAGCTCGAACAGGCGGGCGTGCGACTGGGAGTGGCGGGGGTTGATCTCCAGGAGCGTGACGGTGTCGGTCTCGGGGTCGTGGAAGAACTCGACGTTGAAGGTGGTGTCGTCGAGTCCGACCCGGGTGATCACGCGGTCGGTCAGGTCGAACAGGCGGTCGCGGACCGCCTCCGGCGCCCGGGAGGGGTACTCATAGCACAGGAAGCTCGACGTGCCGGGGTAGAGGAGGGAGTCGACGAGCGCGTAGGAGTGGGACACGCCGCCACGGACGTAGCCTTCGACGGTGAGCTGGTCGCCCGTGGCCTCCTCCTCCGCGAGCCCGGCGGTGCCGCCGACGGAGCGGATCGCGGCGGGCAGCCGGATCCGGTCCATCACCCACTGGAAGGGCGCGCCCACCCGTGCGGCGCCCGCCCTGATCCGTTCGACCGCCGAGGCGTACTCGGCGCGGTCGGTCACCCGGAAGGCGAGTTCGGACGAGAAGGACTTCACCGGTTTGACCCACAGCGGGTAGGACAGGCCCGCGGGCTCGGTGGGGGACCGGAGGTCGATCGCGGCGAACCTCGGCACGGCCTCGGGTATGGCGACCCGCTGCTCCAGGCGGCTCCAGTACTTGTGCTCGCAGCGGACGACGGCCTCCAGGGGCGCGCACGGGAGTCCGCGCGGCCGGCACAGCAGGGGGACGAGTGAGCTGACCGGGAAGTCCCAGAGGCCGATGATCGCGTCGACCGAGCCGTCGAAGGAGTCCAGCCGTCTGGACGCGAGCGCGAGCAGGCCGGGCATGTCCATGTCCCTGTCCTGGCCGATCTCCTCAAGATCGAGCAGGGTCAGGAACCGGCAGTTTTCGGCGCCGGGCAGCGCGTGCAGTATCTCGCGGTTCGGTTCGTCGAGCCCGAGGACGAAGACGTTCGTGGTCATCGCTCACCTCCGGTGGGACACAGCGAGCCTCGACCATCCTCACCAAGCGTCCTACCGGGGATCCGGCGCGCCGAAACGCGGGCGTGCGCCCCTCACCCGCGGTGTCGTCGGAACCGGCGTGCCCGCGCCCGCGGGAGTCGGCGGTTTTCCACAATTTTTGCCCTCTCCTCGGGTGCCCGGGCGCCCGGGGAGCCTCAAAGTGGGATCGCCGGCGGCCGCCGCGCGGCCGCCCGTCACCGGGGGTCGAAGGACACGTCCGCCCACAGTCGGCGCACCGGTGAGACGTCGTCCGGGTGGAGGTCGTCGACGAGGTCCCACACCCTGACCGGTGTCGCGTCGGCGGTCACCCGGGGCCAGCCGGGGTCGCCGGAGGAGGCGAAGGCGCTCCAGGCGCCCGAGAAGCGCTCCGACAGCGAACGGTGGGCGTCGGTGACCGTGTCGTCCAGTAGGAACCGGGCCAGGTCCGCTTCGAGGGTGTCGAAGGCGAAGGGCAGGTCGAAGGCGTGGCACGCGCCGAGTCTGCCCTCCATGACGGTCGTCTCGGCGGCCAGGCGGAAGACGTGCGACCGGCCTCCCCCGGCGGCGTGGGCCTCGGCGAAACGCACCGTGTACCTCGAGAACAGGGCGTCGCCCATGATCTCGTCGTAGAGCTCCGCCACCGAGGCATTCGGGTGGATCGCCCGGTAGTCGTCCACCGCGCCCTCCGGCAGTCCCGCTCTGGCGACGGCCTTGGCCAGTTCCGCCTCGTCGTCGGTCCCGGCGCCGCCCAGTCCGGTGAACAGCCGGTACTCGTGCGCGTTGTGTCCGATCAGCAGGTCCACGTCGCGGGTGGCGCCCTCGGCGGCCGCCCGGTGCGGAGCGACCGGGAGGTCCGCGCCGCCGACCACGGGCGCGTAGCACGTGAGCGTCCCGGGGCGGCGGCTCAGGACGTCGTCGGTGGCCGCCAGGATCCGTTCCGGCGGCAGGGCGGCCAGGGCCTCGGGGTCCAGCGGCACCCCCGCCGCGTCGGCGACCTGTTCGGAGACGGCCAGCGCTGACGCCCGGCTGACCATGTCGGCGGGGACGCTGTGCGCGATGGCGCGGTGGAAGAGCCCTCGGGCCGGGGGCGAGGTCATCAGGCACACGACGGCGCCCGCCCCGGCGGACTCCCCCGCGATCGTGACGTTGTCCGGATTCCCGCCGAAGGCGGCGACGTTGTCGCGGACCCAGCGCAGGGCGGCGATCTGGTCGAGCATGGCCCGGTTGTCCGGACGCCCGGGCACGTGGCCGTAGCCCTCGAAGCCCAGGCGGAAGTTGACGCTGACCACGACGAGGCCGCGCTCGGCCAGGCGGGTCCCGTCGTAGATCGGTTCGGCGGAGGATCCGACGATGTAGGCGCCGCCGTGGAACCACACGAGGACGGGTGCGCGCTTTTCCGGGCGGGCGCCGGTCCACACGTTGAGTGTCAGGCAGTCCAGCGACGTGTCGGGGTTCCAGGGGTGGGCCCCGATCATGCCGGGGGTCTGCGGGGCGGGCGGGCCGAAGTCGGCGCAGTCACGCACACCCTCCCACTCCGCGGCGGGTTCGGGTGCGGCGAAGCGGTTCTCCCCGAAGGGCGGGGCGGCGTAGGGTAGCCCGCGGAAGACGGTGACGCCCCCGTCCGCGGAGCGGGGCGAGGGTGTCCCCCGGACCCGTCCGGCCTCCGTCGTCACGATCCTCTCGTCGTCCACGTGTGGCCTCCCGTCGGGTGTTCGACCCCACTTTCCTAACAGCGTCAGGTTTGCTGCGCAAGAGGGCCGGTCGGGCACGGCGTCCGCTCGGGGGTGACGTTCGCCGCCCTGTGACACGTGACATACCATCCGGTCGGTACGTTCCTACGAGCGGAGGCCACCATGCGCGCCATCCAGATCACCGAGTTCGGCGGACCCGAGGTCCTGGTCCCCACCGAACTCCCCGACCCCCAGCCGGGGCCGGACGACGTCCTCGTCGAGGTGTCCCGCGCCGGGATCAACTACGCCGACACCCACCAGGCGGAGAACAGCTACCTCGCCCCCTCCACCCTGCCCATGGTCCCCGGCGGGGAGATCGCCGGACGCACCGCCGACGGACGCCGCGTCGTCGCCCTGACCGCGGGCGGAGGCTACGCCGAGCGGGCCCTGGCCACCCCCGGGTCCACCTACGACATCCCGGACGGCGTCTCCGACGAGGCCGCGCTCGCCCTGATCGTCCAGGGGGCCACCGCGTGGATCCTGCTGCGCAGGAACGTGCGGATGGACCCGGGCGAGTCCGTGGTCGTCCACGCGGCGGCGGGCGGGGTCGGCACGCTCGCCGTCCAGCTCGCCAAGGTCTTCGGCGCGGGCCGCGTCATCGCGGTGGCCAGCAGTCAGGCCAAGCGCGACCTGGCCCTGGAGCTGGGCGCCGACGCCGTCGTGGACTCCGCCGCACCGGACATGACCGAGGCACTGATCGCCGCCAACGGGGGCCGCCGCGTGGACGCGGTGCTGGACATGGTCGGCGGCCGGGTGACCGACGAGAGCCTCCGCGCCCTGGCCCCGTTCGGCCGCCTCGCCTTCTACGGCATGGCCTCGCGCGAGGAGCCCACACCCGTGCGGCCGGCGAATCTCATGCGCTTCTCCACCACCGTGAGCGGGATGTGGCTCCCGCACGCCTGGCTGCTGCCCGGCGACGTGGTCGGCCAGGCCATGACGGAGCTGTTCGCGATGGTGGCCGACGGCCGCCTCCGGCCGGTCCTCGGCGGCACCTACCCGCTCTCCGAGGCGCACCGCGCGCACGAGGACCTGCGGTCGCGCGGGACCGTCGGCAAGCTCACCCTGGACCCGTCGAAGTAGCCCCGGGACGGGACCGGACCGGTCGTCCCCGCTCGGCCCGCACGGCCTCGCGGACGGCCGGGGCCACCTCGGCGGCGAACCGCCCCACCTGGGCGACCGGATCCGTCGCCGGGCCGAACAGGAACGTGTCCATGCCGTAGTCGACCGCCAGCTCGGTCAACTCGTCCACCCACTGGTCCACCGGCCCCTCCAGGAACCCCTCGGAGGGGCCGTCGGTGATCATCCCCCACACGTTGTAGGCACGACGGATCGACGCCGGGTCGCGACCGGCCTCGGCGGCGCCCGCGTCGATCCGCGCGTGCATGTCCGCGAGCTGGTCGGGGCGGGCGAAGCCGCTGGAGGGCAGCCAGCCGTCGGCCACCCGGCCCAGCTCACGCAGCAGCCGCGGCCCCAGGACGCCCAGCCAGATCCCGATGTCGTGGGCGGGTGCGGGCCCCGGACGCACCCCGGACAGCCGGTAGTGCTCCCCCTCGAAGCGCACCGACCGCTCACCCGACCACAGCGCCCGGATCACCTCGACCGCCTCCAGGAGGGCGTCGGCGGCCTCGCGCGGCGAACGCCGCCCGCCGCCCATGGCCACCACGGCGTCCCAGAACGCGCCCGCACCGAGCCCCAGCTCGAAGCGCCCCCCGGAGAGCACGTCCAGGCTGGCCGCGGACTTGGCGATGATCGCGGGCGGGCGCAGGGGCAGGTTGGCCACGTCCGGGAACACCCGCAGCCGCTCGGTGCGGGCCAGCACGGTGGCCATGAGGGTCCAGGTGTCCAGGTGCGCGCGCTGGTAGGGGTGGTCCTGGATGCCCGCGAACTCCAGCCCGCCGTGCTCGGCGGCGGCCACGACCGCCCACAGGACGTCCAGGTCGGCGGCGTCAGGCGACGGGAAGACGCCGAAGGAGACGTCGCGTCCGTAGTCGGTCACCCCTCCCCCTCCTCCGCCGGAGCCCGGTAGACCAGGTCGGCGTACTCGCGGTGGCGGGCGATCCAACCCTTGACGAAGGGGCACAGCGGCAGGACCGACAGCCCGCGCGACCGCACGTCGTCCAGCGCCCCGCGCACGAGCGTCCCTCCGACCCCCTGCCCCTCGAAGGCCGGATCGACCTCGGTGTGCGTGAAGGTGACCAGGTCACCGGTACGCACGTATTCGGAGAACCCCGCCACCTCCCCCTCGACCCGGATCTCGTAGCGGCGTTCGTCCGGCGCGTCGGTCACCTCGGTTGCCATGAGAGCCCCGTTTCCACGTTCGCGTTCGCGTTCCGGCCGGATGCGGCCCAGCGCCATTGTCACCCGGTGTCGGCCGGACGCCCCTTGCGGCGCGCCCAATGGTCCACGTAGAGTCCCTTCATACATACCGACCAGTCGGTTTAAGGAGATCGAGATGACTTCCCGGTTCGGCGGACGGACCGCCATCGTCACCGGAGCCAGCCGCGGCATCGGCCTGGCCATCGCCCAGCGCCTCGTCGACGAGGGGGCCCGGGTGTGCGTCACCGCGCGCGGGGCCGAGGCCCTGGACGAGGCGGTCCGCGCTCTGGGCGGCCCCGACCACGCCATCGCCGTACCCGGCAAGGCCGACGACCCCGCGCACCAGGACGCCGCGATCGCCGCCGCCCTGGACGCCTTCGGCAGCGTGGACCTGCTGGTCAACAACACCGGCATCAACCCCGTCTACGGCCGCATGATCGACCTCGACCCCGCGGCCGCGCGCAAGATGGTCGAGGTCAACGTCCTGTCGGCGATCGGCTGGGTGCAGCGGGCGCACAAGGCGTGGATGGGCGAGCACGGCGGCGCGATCGTCAACGTCTCCTCCGTGGCCGGGACCAAACCCGCGCCCGGCATCGGCTTCTACGGCGCCACCAAGGCGATGCTCAGCCACATCACCACCGAACTGGCCGTGGAACTGGCGCCGAGCGTGCGCGTCAACGGGGTGGCCCCGGCCGTGGTCAAGACGAAGTTCGCCTCCGCCCTGTACGAGGGCCGGGAGGAGCAGGTGGCGGCGGGCTACCCGCTGGGCCGCCTCGGCGTCCCCGAGGACGTGGCCGGAGCCGTGGCCTTCCTGCTGTCCGAGGACGCCGCCTGGGTCACCGGCCGCACCCTGGTCCTGGACGGCGGCGTCACACTCACCGGGGGGTTCTGACATGGAGCTGAGCGAACGCGGGGCGGTCGTCACGGGAGCGGGCAACGGGATCGGCGCGGCGCTCGCCCGCCGTCTGGCCGAGTCCGGGGCGCGCGTGGTCGTCAACGACCTGGACGCCGCCGCGGCCGAGGCCGTGGCCGCGTCGATCGGCGGGGTGGCCGTCCCCGGCGACGCCGCCAGCGAGGAGGGCGTCACGGCGCTGATCGCCGAGGCCGGCGCCCACCTGGGCGCGATCGACCTCTACGTCGCCAACGCGGGTGTGGGCATCGGGTTCGGGCCCGAGTCCCCCGAATCGGACTGGGAACTGTCCTGGCAGGTCAACGTGATGGCGCATGTGCGCGCCGCACGCGAACTGCTGCCGGGCTGGCTGGAGCGGGGCCGGGGGCGCTTCGTGTCCACGGTCTCGGCCGCGGGACTGCTGACCATGCTCAGCAGCGCGCCCTACTCGGTGACCAAGCACGCCGCCCTGGCCTTCGGCGAGTGGATGTCGGCCACCTACGGAGACCGGGGCGTCACCGTGCAGTGCGTGTGCCCGATGGGGGTGCGCACCGCGATGCTGGAGGCCAGCGGGGACACCGGCAAGGCCCTGATGGAGGCGGACGCGATCACCCCCGAGGAGGCCGCCGACGCGGTCATGGCGGGGCTGGCGGACGGCCGGTTCCTCATCCTGCCCCACCCGCGGGTCGCCGAGTACTACGCGGCCCGGGCCACCGACACCGACGGCTGGCTGGCGGCGATGCGGCACCTGCGGTCGAAGGTGTTCACCGAGGAGGGCGGAGCATGACCGAGGAACTTCCGGGGCTGGACCCGGAACGGCTGCGCGCCTACCTGGACCGGGCGGCGCCAGGGCTGGTCTCGGGCCCGCTGGAGGGCCGCGTCATCGCGGGCGGCAAGTCCAACCTCACCTACGTCGTCACCGACGGCCGGGGCAGCTGGGTGGTGCGTCGGCCGCCGCTGGGACACGTGCTCGCCACGGCCCACGACATGCCGCGCGAGTACCGCGTCATGACGGCGCTGCGGGACACACCCGTTCCCGTGCCGCGCACCCACACCCTGTGTGAGGACACCGATGTCCTCGGGGCCCCCTTCTACGTCATGGAGTACGTGGCGGGCACCCCCTTCCGCACCCGCGACGAGATCGCGGTGCTGGGCGCCGAGCGGATCAGATCCGTGGCCGAGTCACTGGTCGGCACACTGGGCGCGCTGCACGCGGTGGTGCCCGAGGAGGTCGGGCTGGGGGACTTCGGCCGCCCCGCCGGTTTCCTGCAGCGCCAGGTGCGGCGGTGGGGCAAGCAGCTGGACGCCTCGCGCAGCCGCGACATCCCCGGCATCGACGAGCTGCGCGACCGGCTCGCCGGGACGATCCCCGAGCAGTCGTCCCCCGCGATCGTGCACGGCGACTACCGGCTCGACAACGTCCTGGTCACCCCGGACGGGAGGCTCACGGCCGTCCTGGACTGGGAGATGGCCACTCTCGGCGACCCGCTCGTGGACCTGGGGCTCATGCTCGTCTACCGGGAGCAGGCCACCGACGTCGGCGGTGGCGCCGCCCCCGCGACCTCCGCCGAGGGCTTCCCGACCTCGGCCGAACTGGTGGAGCTGTACACGGCGGCCACCGGCCGCGACGTGTCCCGGCTCGCCTGGTACGTGGCGTTCGGCTGCTTCAAGCTCGCGGTGATCGCCGAGGGCATCCACCTGCGGCACAGCCGGGGGCTCACCGTCGGAGCGGGCTTCGAACGGATCGGCGAGATGGTGGCACCGCTGGTCGAGCGCGCCCACGCCACCCTGAAGGAGGACTGATGGACTTCACCTTCGACGAGGAGACCGAGAAGCTGCGCACGCGGCTGCTGGCCTTCATGGACGACCACGTCTACCCGGCCGAGCCGGTGTTGGCGGCCCAGCTCGCCGAGCGCGACGACCCGTGGTCGACCGCGCCGGTGGTCCGCGAGCTCCAGGCCAGGGCCCGTGAGCAGGGACTGTGGAACCTCTTCCTGGCGGGCCACCCCGAGCACGGCGGTGTCCCCAACCTCACCTACGCCCCGCTGGCGGAGATCACCGGCCGCAGCCCCCGGCTGGCGCCCGCCGCGCTCAACTGCGCGGCCCCCGACACCGGGAACATGGAGGTGCTGGCGATGTTCGGCACCCAGGAGCAGAAACGGCGCTGGCTGGAGCCGCTGCTGGCGGCGCGGATCCGCTCGGCCTTCGCGATGACCGAACCGGACGTGGCCTCCTCCGACGCCACCAACATCGCCACCACCATCACCCGGGACGGGGACTCCTACGTCGTCAACGGCCGCAAGTGGTACATCACCGGGGCGCTCAACCCCGACTGCGAGATCCTCATCGTCATGGGCAAGACCGACCCGGACGCCGAACGCCACCGGCAGCAGAGCATGGTGCTGGTGCCGCGCGACACCCCGGGGGTGACCGTCCGGCGCGGCATGAACGTGTACGGCTACGACGACAGCGACCACGGCGGACACGCCGAGGTCGTGTTCGAGGACGTGCGCGTGCCCGCCGACCACCTCATCGGCGGGGAGGGTGACGGGTTCGCCATCGCCCAGGCCCGTCTGGGGCCGGGGCGGATCCACCACTGCATGCGCTCGATCGGCATGGCCGAGCGCGCGCTGGAGCTGACCTGCCGCCGGGTGCTGGACCGGGTGGCGTTCGGGCGCCCCCTGGCCGACCAGGGCGTGGTGCGCGAGTGGATCGCCGAGGCGCGCGTGCGCATCGAACAGCTGCGCCTGCTGGTGCTCAAGACCGCCTACCTGATGGACACGGTCGGCAACCGGGGCGCCCACACGGAGATCCAGGCGATCAAGATCGCCACCCCGCGCACGGTGGAGTGGATCCTGGACCGCGCCATCCAGGCGCACGGGGCGGCGGGCGTCAGCCAGGACCTGCCGCTGGCCGCGTGGATGGCGGGTGTCCGCGCGCTGCGGCTCGCCGACGGCCCCGACGAGGTGCACCTGCGCTCGCTGGCCCGCGCCGAGCTGGCCCGTCACCGGTAGGGAGGCGGGGCGCGTGCGCGCCCCGTCCCGTGTCCGCACGGGGCCCGGGCGTCCGGCCGAGCCGGATGCCCGGGCGTTCTCAGTCCCGCGGGCGCAGGCCGCTGATGAGCATGTCGGCGAAGTACCGGCCGACGTCCTCTCCGGACAGGGGGCCGTCCTTGCGGTACCAGGTGCCCAGGTGGTGCACCGAGCCGAAGAAGTAGTCGACGACCAGGTCGGCGGGCACGTCGTCGCGGAAGACGCCCTCACGCTGCCCCTGCCGGATCAGGTCGCGGAAGTGCTCGTGGTAGCGGCGCCGCTCGGCGCGCACGGTCCGCTGCTTGTCCTGGTCCAACTGGTGCATCGAGCGGAAGAAGATGACGGTGTCGTCCAGGTTGGCGACGCTGGTGACGATGACGTCGGCCGCCGCCTCGCGGACGCGCTCGGCGACGGGGGCGTCCTTGGCCGCGATCCGGAGCAGGTGTTCGGTCTGCATCCGCAGTACGCGCGCGTAGACCTCGTAGAGCAGGTCGTCCTTGGAGCCGAAGTAGTGGTACATCGCGCCCTTGGTGACCCCGGCCGCCGCGACGATCTCCTGGACCGAGGTCCCCTCGAAGCCCCGCTCGGCGAACAGCCGTGTCGCCGCCCCGAGTAGGCGTTCGGGCACGGCCCCGCGTTCGGACACGGCTCCCTCTCCGTCGTCCGTTCCGACCGTTCGCTGTACTCGCGCCATGTCCAGCCTCACCTCGCGCCCCCGTCCAGCGGGGGCGAACCGCCATCGCCCAGGACAGCATACCGACCGGCTGGTACCCCCTGCACGTGCTGACGCACGCCCGCCGTGGGCTCAACCGCGCAGGATCTCCCGGGCCCGGGCGTACTTGGCGCGCAGCCGCACGGCCGACTCGGGAGGCAGCCCGGCCAGTCGGCCCTCGTCGGAGTTGTGGGCGTTGTCGGCCAGTTTGACGAGCCGCCCCAGGGGGTCGGCGGCCGCCCGGCGCACGAGGTCGTCGTAGGACTCCCCGGGGCGGCGCGTCACCGACTCCACGGCGCGCACGACGTCCTCGGGGACGCCCTGGTCGCGCAGGTCGGCGGCGGTCAACGGGGTGTCCTCCAGCACGTCGTGCAGGACCCCGGCCATCTGGGCGTGCTCCCCGTGCTCGGCGAGCAGGTCGCGCACGGCGAAGACGTGCTCGACGTAGGGCCGCCCGGCCTTGTCGGTCTGTCCCGCGTGCGCCCGTTCCGCCAGCCGTGACGCCTCCCCCAGCCGCATCCGCCGCCCCCTTCCTCCTCGTTCGGCCGTTCCGGGGCCATTGTCCTCCCGGCGGGAGGCGCGCCGCCCCTCGCCCCCCGGCGGCACCCGTCACCGGTACTGGTCGGCGAAGGACGCGGAGGGCTCGATCGGCGTGATCACGTCGACGAGGACGCCGCTGGGGTCGGCCACGATGAAGTGCCGCTGACCGAAGTCCTCACTGCGCAGCGGCAGCTCCGGGGTGAGTCCGCCGCGTTCGACCAACCGCTCCCACTCCGCGTCCACGTCCTCCACCTCCAGATTGAGCAGCAGCCCGCGGACGGGAGCCCGGTAGGGCTCGGGCAGCGTGGGGTGGGTGTGGTCGAGCAGAGCCAACTCGTGGGCGGGCGGTCCGGGGCGGCGCAGACTCACGTACCAGTCGGCCTCGAAGGTCACCTCGAAACCGAACAGCTCCGTGTAGAAGGCGCGCGTCTCGTCGATCCGGGACGTGCAGATCACGGGATAGAAGCTGGTCAGGCGCATAGTCGCCCCTTTCGCATACTCTTGGTATGCGAAGGTACGCTATTGGCGTACCGAAGGTATGTCAATAGGCGGGGAGGAACCGATGGCCGAGAGCGTCCGCGCGCGCCAACGCGAACGGACCCGGAGGGCGCTGGTCGGACACGCCCGTCGGCTGTTCGCCGAACACGGATACGCTGAGGTCGGCCTGGCCCAGGTCGTGGCGGCGGCCTCGGTGACCAAGGGCGCCCTCTACCACCAGTTCGACGGCAAGGCCGACCTGTTCCGCGCAGTGCTGGAGGAGGTCCAGGCGGAGGTCGCCGCGACGGTGGCGGAGGCCGCCGAGATCCACGACGACCCCTGGCTCCGGCTCACCGCGGGGTGCCGGGCGTTCCTCACCGCCAGCACAGACGCGCGGGTGCAGCGGATCATGCTCGTGGACGGCCCCGCGGTTCTGGGCTGGGACGCCTGGCGGGCCATGGACGAGGCGGGGTCGGCCCGCCACCTGGCCGAGGCGCTCACCGCGTCGGCCGACGCGGGCCTGCTGCGACCGCAGCCGATCACGCCGCTCGCCCGCCTGCTCTCCGGCGCGATGAACGAGGCCGCCCTGTGGTTGGCCGCGTCCGGGACCGACCGCGACCTGGAGGACGTGTGGACCGCCCTGTCGGGCATGCTGGAGTCGCTGCGGGCCGATCCGGCCGCGACGGCGAGCGGCGGACGATAAGCTGACCCGCATGTCGGAGAGCGAACGGGAGGAGCGGGAGTTCAGGGCCGACTTCGTCCGGCGCTTCTCCGAGTACTGGCAGTCGCAGGGCCGTCCCCGCGCCGAGGGGCGCATCGTGGGCTTCCTCCTGGTTGCCGACCGCGAGGCGGTCACCGCCGAGGAGGTCGTCGAGGGCGCCCAGGTCAGCCGCGGGTCGGTCTCGCAGTCGGTGCGCCGCCTGGCGGACCTGGGCTTCGTCACCCTGACCGAGGCGCCCGACCGGCGTTCGCGGCTGATCACCATGGACGAGGACGTGTGGGGCGGCTTCCTGCGCAACGAGCGCGGCTATCTCAGGCAGCAGCGCGATCTGGCCAGGTCCGCGCTGGACCGGCTCCCCCGGCTGAGCGCCCCCTCCCGCAACCGTCTGCGCAACATGTACGACTACATGACCTGGCTCGACGACTACCATGACACCCTCCTGGCGCACTGGGAGGAGTACAAGGCGCGGCGGGACCGCTGAATCAGGACCGCTCGTGCGGGATGACCAGCGGGGTCCTGGTACGCGGGTCGGGCACCACGTCGCAGTCCAGACCGAAGACCTCCCCCACGAGCCGCGCGGTGACCACGTCCTCCGGCACGCCGTCGGCGACCACCCGGCCGCCGCCCATCATCACCAGCCGGGTCGCGAACCGAGCCGCCTGCGCCAGGTCGTGCAGGACCGCGACGATCGTCCGCCCCCGTCGGTGCAGGTCGGCGAAGAGCTCCAGCAGTTCGTACTGGTGGGCGATGTCCAGGTAGGTGGTCGGCTCGTCCAGCAGCAGCACGCCGGTGTCCTGGGCCAGGACCATCGCCACCCAGGCGCGCTGGCGCTGCCCGCCGGACAGCGACCCCACCAGGGAGTCGGCCAGGTCCGCCATGCCCGTGAGCGCCAGGGCCTCCTCGACCGCCTCCTCGTCGCGCGGGCTCCACTGCCGCAGCAGGGTGTGGTGCGGGAACCGGCCGCGCGCGGCCAGGGCCCGGACGGTGATGCCCTCCGGGGCCAGGGGGCTCTGCGGGAGAAGCGCCAGTCGGCGGGCGACCGCCTTGGCCCGCTGGGAGCGGATGTCGCGGCCGTGCAGCAGGACCCGGCCGGACACCGGCCGGGTCACCCGGCCCAGCGCCTTGAGCAGGGTGGACTTGCCACAGCCGTTGGGACCGACGATGACGGTGAACTCGCCCGCGGCCACCGCCAGGTCGAGGTCGCGCACGACGGGGTCGGCCCCGTACCCCAGGGTGAGGCCCTCCGCGACCAGCACCGGACCGTTGCCCTCACTCACAGAACACCCTTCCGCCATTCACGAACCAACAGACAACCCAGGTACACGCCGCCCAACGCCATGGTCAGGACGCCGACCGGCAACCCCTCGGCCGCCGGGGCCTGCTGCACGACCAGGTCCGCCGCGGCCAGCAGGAGCGCCCCGACCAGTGCGGACACCGCCAGGTTCGGTCCGGGGACCCCGGTGGTCCGGCGCGCGATCTGCGGCGCTGTCAGGGACACGAACGCGATCGGACCCGCGACGCTGACCGCGACGGCCGACAGCACCACCGACAGCACGACGGCGACCGTCCGGGTCCGCCCGGCCCGGGCGCCGAGCGACTCGGCCAACTCGTCGCCCATCTCGTTGACCGTGACCGGCCCGGCCAGAGCCGCGACGAACGGGACGGCCAGGGCCACCACGAGCCAGATGGTCGCGGCGTGGTCCCAGGACCGGGCGCCCAGGTTGCCGTACAGGTAGGCGGACAGGACGGTGGCCTCGTTCCTGGCCAGGACGGCGACCGTGTACTGCGTGAAGGCGTGCGCCATGGCGGCGACGCCGATGCCCGCGACGATGAGGCGGCCGGGGTGGCGCAGCCCGGTGCCGGTGGTCACGGCCACGGCCATCATGGCCAGCGCCGATCCGGCCAGCGCGCCGAGGGGAACGGAGACGGTGCCGGGCAGCAGCAGCGCGGCCGCCGCGGCTCCGGCCCCGGCGCCCGCGCCCAGCCCGATCACGTCCGGACTGCCCAGCGGGTTGCGGGTCACGGACTGGAACAGGGCGCCCGCCATGCCCAGGGCCGCACCGGTCCCCAGGGCGACGGTCAGGCGCGGTCCGCGCAGGCGGTCGAGGACGAAGGTCTCGGTGGCCTCCCCCGCCCCCGTGACGACGGCGGGCAGACGGGTGAGCGGGACGCCCAGCCGGCCGAGCGTGAGCGTGAGCGCGGCGACCGCGACCAGGAGGAGGGCGTACAGCGCCGCCCACGCCAGGGCGCGCGGACGCAGCGGCAGGGCGATCACGCTCCCCACCCGCAGCACGGGGCCCGCCGCCGCCCGGCGTCCGGCGGCCCGGCTCACGTCGCCCCCCGCATCCGGCGCACCGCGTACAGCAGCACGGGCGCCCCGATGAAGGCGGTGACCACGCCGACCATGAGCTCGATCGGCCGGGCGATCGTGCGGCCCACGACGTCGGAGAGCAGCAGCAGGGTGGGGCCGACGAGCAGGGCGAAGGGCACCTGGAGGCGGAAGTCCACGCCGATCAGGGCCCGGACGACGTGGGGGACGGCCAGTCCCACGAAGCCGATCGGTCCCACGGCCGCGGTCGCGGCGGCCGCCAGGACGGTGGCCGCGACGAGGGCGCCGGCGCGCACCACGGCGGTGTTGGCGCCGGTGGACACGGCGGCCTCCTCTCCCAGGGCCAGGACGTTGAGCCCGCCGGACGACAGCAGGGCCACGACGGTCGCGGCGGCGATGACGGGCAGCACCGCCAGGGCGACGTCCAGGTCCCGGCCGGCCAGGGAGCCGACGACCCAGTACCGGTAGGTGTCGAACACCTCGGGCATGCTCAGCGAGACCGCCTGGACGTAGGCGGTCAGGACGGCGGAGACCACCGCTCCGGCCAGGACGAGCCGGGCCATCCCGCCGTCTCCGCCCCGGGTGCCGACGGCGTGGGCGACCAGCCCGGCCGTGAGCGCGCCGGGCAGGGCCCACCACAGGGCCCCGGTGGTCGTGGTGGGCCCGAACAGAGCGGTGGCGGTGACCACGGCGGCGGCCGCGCCGGCGTTGACGCCGAGCAGGCCCGGATCGGCGAGCGGGTTGCGGGTGACGCCCTGCATGAGGGTGCCCGCCAGGGCCAGCGCGGCTCCGACCAGGGCTCCCACGACGGTGCGCGGGACGCGGGCGGCCACCACGGCGGCGGTGAACCCGTCCGCCTCACCGGTCAGGACCGCCCACAGATCGGCGGGGGGCGTGGGCCGCCCGCCGAGGACGAGGCTGAGGACGGCCGCCCCGACCAGGGCCGCCGCACCCGCGCCGAGCGCGGCGGCGGTGCGGACGGGCCTCCTCCGGGGCGGCGCCGAGAGCGTGTTCACGATCGGTGTGCCGGACGGGTCAGCCGTCGACCTTCTCCGCGGCCTCCTGGATCAGGGGCACGTAGCGGTCGATCACCCAGGGGACGGTGAGCGGGTTGATGATGGAGGAGGCGGTGACGAGGGAGGTGTCGTCGCTGGCGACCACGGATCCGCGCTCGATGGCGGGGATGGCCTGGTAGAGCTCCTGCGCCTCGATCTCCGCCCGGGTCTCGGGGTCGCTGTAGAAGGTGAAGATCAGGTCGCTGTCGCTGAGCTGGTCGGCGTTCTCCAGCCCGATGACCGCCGAGTCGGTGCCCTCGGTCTCGGGGAAGGTCTCCACGACCGGGTCGACGGTCAGCCCCATGTTGCTGACCATGGCCACGCGCTGTTCGGTGGGCATGAGCACGCCGAGGGTGCCGGGGCCGTCGGTGTAGATGTAGGAGAAGACCAGGTCCTCGAACTCGGGGTGCTCCGCGGCGACCGCGGCGAACTGGTCCTCGACGTCCTCGATGAGCCCGGCTGCCTCGTCGGGCTGGCCGAGCGCGGTCCCGATGACCTCGATCTGCTCGTCCCACTCGGCGTTCCACGCCTCCTCCGCGTAGGCGACCGTGGGCGCGATGTCGGTGAGGATGTCGTACTGGTCCTGGGTGATCCCGGACCAGGGGGCGAGGATGACGTCGGGCTCCAGTTCGATGATGGCCTCGAAGTCGATGTCGTCGGCCCCGGTGAACTGGGTGGGCAGCTCGTCGCCCGCCTCGGTGACGGCCTCGTGGATCCACGGCAGGTAGCCGGTCTCGTCACTGCCCCACTCGTAGCTCTCGATGCCGACCGGGGTCACACCGAGGGCGATCGCGGTCTCGGCCGAGCCCTGGCCGAGGGTGACCACGCGCTCGGGCGCCTCGGGGATCTCGGCCGAGCCGAGGGCGTGCTCGATGCTGACGGGGAAGGTCCCGTCCGCCGCGGCGCTCTCGCCGCCGCCCTGGTCGGCGGGCTCGGCGCCGCAGGCGGCCAGCCCCAGGGCCAGGAGGGTGGTCGTTCCGATACCGCCCAGACGGCGGAGGGTGGAGTCCATGCTGACGCTGCTTTCTTCGTGACGGGGAGGAGGTCGCCTCGTGTCCGGGAGGCCGCGCGGGGTGGGGACCCCGGGGGGGTGCCACAGAGGGCTGAGCAGGACGACCCCGGCGAGAAGCAAGGTTAGTCTAACCTCACTTCTCCGCTATTTCAAAAAATCTGAAACGTTCGGGTGCCTCAACGCCCCACCTCAGGGGCGTTGACACCCGGCGCACGGGGACCTGTGCCAGGGTGGATCCGGACAGGCCCGGCACGCGGCCGGAGCCCGGGACAGACGAGGGGAAGACATGTGCCTGCGTGGAACCGGTGAGACCGTCCGCTCCCGCAACGGGGAGGCGGCGGCCGGGGTTCCGGCGGTCGCGCCGGAACCCCGACCCCTGCCGGGCGGCCACCGGCGGATCGCCGACCTGAGCCACGTGGTCTCGCCGACGATGCCGACCTTCGACGCCGAGAAACCGCTCCGGGAGCCGACCGGCCCGGCCCTGCCCGAGGGGGAGTTCGGCTTCTGGTTGCAGCGGTGGACGTTCACCGAGCACACCGGCACCCACCTGGACGCGCCGGGGCACGTGATCGGCGGCGGCCGGACCGTCCCGGAGATCCTCCCGCACGAACTGGTCGTCCCCGCGGTCGTCATCGACGTCCGGGACCGGGCGGCCGAGGACCCCGACACGGTGGTGACGGTGGACGACGTGCTGGCCTTCGAACGGGTCCACGGGCCGGTCCCCTCCGGGGCGGCGGTGCTGATGAACTCCGGTTGGGACGCCCGCTGGGACCGGGGCGACGAGGCCGTGCGGGGTGTGGGCGAGGACGGGACCTGGCACTTCCCGGGGTTCGGCCCACAGGCGTGCGAGTTCCTCCTGTCGCGGCGCGGCGTGGCCGGGGTCGGGGTGGACACCCTGAGCACCGACCCGGGGAACTCCACGGAGTACCCGGCCCACGAGGTGGTCGGACGGGCCGACCGCTGGGGCCTGGAGTGCCTGCGGGGCCTGGACCAGCTGCCGCCGAGCGGAGCGACGATCGTGGTGGGCGTGTTCCCCGGTCAGGACGCTTCGGGCGGCCCCTGCCGGGTCCTCGCGCTCTGGTGACTCAGGCCGAGCGGCGCCCGGACCGCCCGTCCGGGCGCCGGGGGACGATGGTGGGGTTGACGTTGTCGATCACCGTCTCCCGCGTGATGATCACCTGACCCAC
>NZ_QPNC01000002.1 GCF_003386285.1 Nocardiopsis sp. FIRDI 009 | reverse complement strand
GACCACCCGCAGCCCGGCGGACACGGCCTCGGCCGCCAGCGGCAGGCCCACATAGCCAAGACCCACGATGACGAGGTCACTGGCCCCGCCGGAGGACTGCTCGGGAACGGAGACTGGGTTGGAGGCTGCGGCATCCACGTGGCGGTCACACTCGCATTCGTTGGGTGAACGGGCGCACTGTCTCGGGAACGGCCTGGGAAGGGAAGGCGGGACCCCGAGTGTAGGCAGGTGTCGTCCCCGGTCACGGGATCTGGCCTGGTTCGGACATCTTCCGAATAAGAGCCCGGTACGCCTGGTTGTAGCGGTATGCGGCCTCCGCCCAGGTTCGGTCGGCGCTGATGCGCTTGCGACCGGCGAGGCCGTACGACATCCGTTTTTCCCGACTGTAGGCGAGTTCTGTCAGCACATCGGCGAGCCCCGCTGATTCGCCAGCCGGAATTAACTCACCGGTCACTCCCGGTTCCACGATCTCTCGCAGCGCGGGCAACGCGCTGGCCACGACCGGAAGCCCTCCCGCCATAGCCTCCACGGGTTTGAGCGGCGTCACCACGCGACACACCCGCTCGTCCCGACGCGGCACCACGAACACGTCCAGCGCCGCGTGGTACCGGCGCACGTCACCCGCGGGCACGCGCCCGGGGAAGTGCGCCGCCCCCGCCAGCCCCGCCGCCTCGGCGCGGGCGCGCAGCGCGGGCAGCTCCGGCCCGTCGCCGACCACCAGGGCGTGCACCCCCTCCCCGCGCTGGTGCATCAGGGCCACCGCGTCCAGCAGCACGTCCAGCCCCTCGTAGCCGAAACAGCTGGTCGTCGTGCCGACCACGTACTCGTCCGCGCCGATCCCCAGCGCCTCGCGCACCCCCTCGGGCGGCGGCAGCGGGTCGAGGAAGGACGCGTCCACCGCGTTGGGCACCACCAGCAACCGCTCCCGCGGCACCCCCCGGGCCTCGATGTCCTCCCGCATCGCCTCGCCCAGCGTCACCACCAGGTCGGCGGCCAGCATGCACTCCGTCTCGCTCGCCCGTTCGGCCTGGTAGAAGGCGTCCGACACGTTGCGCGAGGGATCCCGCGAGAGCCAGGACTCCTCCAGGAAGCCGCGCACCTCGTACACCACCGGAAGCCCGTGCCGGCGACCCAGCTCCAGGGCCAACCGCGCGTTGTGGTGGTTGCTCGCCGCGTGCAGCACGTTCGGCCGCAACGCCTCCACCAGCGGTTCCGCCAACCGCAGCCCCGCCGCCAGCTCCGAGGGCGGGTCGGCGGGCGCCGTCCACGGCAGCAGCCGGTGGTAGCCGATCCCGTCCACCCGGACCAGCGTGCGCGGGTCCGCGATCCCCTTGGTGAGCGGGTACCCGGCCCGGGTGACCACGTGCACGTCCATGCCCGCGTCCCGCTGCGCGACGGCGATGCGGTGCGTGCGCTGCGTGTACCCCGCGTTGGTGTGCGGTAGCGCGTTGGTGACCAGATGCAGCACCCGCAGTCCGGCCCCCGGCGCGGCCGGGTCCTCGGCCACACGCCACCGTTCACCGGCGGGGCGTGCCGGTCGCCGAGCGTTCACCGTGTCGTCGGACCGCGTTCGGTGACCACGGGTTAACGTGATCCGGTGATGGTCAGGCGATGTGGACGGGGACGCGGGAACAGCGCGTCCTGTCGCCAGAGCCGTCCGATACTCCGCCGCGTCCCGTCGCGGGCCCTCCGGGAGCTGTCCGATCAGCTCACGTGCGGTGTCCGCGTCGCCCGCGGCCAGGCTGGCGGACACCAGCCGGC
This sequence comes from Nocardiopsis sp. FIRDI 009, assembly GCF_003386285.1. Lineage (GTDB taxonomy): Bacteria > Actinomycetota > Actinomycetes > Streptosporangiales > Streptosporangiaceae > Nocardiopsis. Next base: position 108,715 of record NZ_QPNC01000002.1, on the reverse strand, counting down.
CGACGCGGCGGGGGGAGGCGCCCTCCGCGGCGGCGAGCACCGCCGCGCGCGCCTCCCCGCGCAGGCCCCGGTCCCAGAGCGCGTAGGCCCGCGCCAGGCCGCCCCACCGGGTGGCCGCGGCCCGGACAGCGCGCCGCAGCGGACCGGGCGTCAACCGCAGCGCCAGCAGCGGCAACCGCGCGGGATCGGACCGCAGGTGTCGCCAGGCCAACGTGACGGTGAACGTCACCGCCCGCACCCAGCGGGTGCGTGGACGCGGGACGTGGGATTCGGAAGTCTGGGTGTCATGCACGGTCAGTCACACAACCACGCGGACGTGACCAGGTGGTGACACCACGGCGACACGGACGGGACGGCTCGGGCAAGGAATCCGGGCGGCCCGCCCCGGACTCGCACCGGTCACGGCGACCTCCACCAGGTCGGATCCGCCCCACCGACCCTCCCGGTGGGCACACCATCCCAACAGAAGGAAACGTGAGAGACGTGGCATCGAGCGCTCCCCTCGGGAGTCAGGACACCGGGATCGTGCACGTGGTCGGGGCACGACCCAACTTCGTCAAGGCCGCGCCCGTCGTCTCGGCTCTGCGCGGTCGCGGCGCGCACCAGGCGGTCGTCCACACCGGACAGCACTACGACGACCGCATGTCCGCCGTCTTCTTCCGCGACCTGGGCCTGCCCACCCCCGACGTCGACCTCGGCGTGGGCTCGGGTTCGCACGCCACCCAGACCGCCGCGCTCATGGTCGGACTGGAGAAGGAGTTCGCCCGGCGCCGACCCGGCATGGTCGTCGTCTACGGCGACGTCAACTCCACGGTGGCCGCCGCCCTGGTCGCCGCCAAGCTGCACATCCCCGTCGCGCACGTGGAGGCCGGGCTGCGGTCCTTCGACGACACGATGCCCGAGGAGATCAACCGTCGCGTCACCGACCAGCTCAGCGACCTGTGCTTCGCCACGAGCCCCGAGGCGGTCGGCCACCTGGCCGCGGAGGGCGTCCCGCCCAGCCGGGTCCACCTGGTCGGCAACCCCATGATCGACACCCTCCTGAGCAACCTCGACCGCTTCGACGCCGACGCGCTGCGCGCCCGCCTCGACCTGCCCGAGCGCTACGTGGCCGCCACGCTGCACCGGCCCGCCAACGTCGACGACCCCGGCACCGTGGCGCGCCTCGTCGCCCGTCTGCACGAGATCGCCGACACCACCGACGTGGTCATGCCCGTGCACCCGCGCGGCAAGGCCGCCTTCGACGCCGCCGGGCTCGGCGACCACCGGCGCGTCCACCTCCTCGAACCGCTCGGCTACCTCGACTTCGTCGCGCTCACCCGCGGCGCCGCCGCCGTGGTCACCGACTCCGGCGGTGTGCAGGAGGAGACCACCATCCTCGGTGTCCCCTGCCTCACCCTGCGTCCCAACACCGAACGACCGGTCACCATCACCCACGGGACCAACCAGCTCGTCACCGAGGCCGACCTCCGCCAGGCCCTCGGTAAGGTTCTGGACGGGCGCGGCCCGGAACGGCTCGGCGACGACGTCCCGCCGCTGTGGGACGGCCGCTCCGGAGAGCGGATCGCCGTCATCCTCACCCAGTGGACGAGGTGATCACCGTGCCACACTCCCACCGGCCGACCCCCGCCCCGCGCAGACGCCACGCGGGGTCCGCCACCCGCCCGACCACGGGCGTCCACGCCCGGCCCCGCGTACGCCCCCGGCACCGTCCGACCGTTCCAGCAGCCAGGCCCCCGAGGGACGCGGCACAGACGCCGATCCGATCAGAACACGAGGTGGCAGACCGTGAAACGGCGTGAACAGAGCCAGACCGAGCAGCTCAAGCAGGCGCTGGCCGAACGCGAGGCCCAGCTCCAGGAGGCGCGCGCACGCCTGGCCGCCGTGGAGGGGTCGACCTCCCTCCAGGTCGGCCGTGCGCTCACCGCCGCCGCCAAGAAGCCCGGCCGCTCCCTGGTCCGCCTCCCGCGCGACCTCTACCGCCTCTGGCGGCGCAGCGGCCAGACCAACCACAGCCAGCGGCGCCGCCCCGCCCACGAACCGGTCCGCTCCTTCGAGGCCGAACGCCAGGAGGCCCGGCTCCTCACCGGCGTCGTGGGCGGTCGCGAGGACCGGCTCATCGCCGCGACCGTCGTCGGCCCGGCCATCCAGTCCGCGATCGACCCCTACGTGCGCACGGTGCCGCTGCGCCCCCACGACGCGCAGATCGTCATGGACGGCGTGGACGTCGACCTCGTCCTGGTGTCCGCCTCGGCCGCCGCCCCGGGCTCGCCCTGGGCCCACGTGGGCGACCCCGCGGCCGCCGACCGCACCCGCGCCCTGCACTGGGTCCTGGAGTCGGCCGCCGCCCGCGGCATCCCCGCCGTCCTGCTCGACGACGCGCCCGCACCGCCCGCCCTGCGCGGGCTCAGCTTCGACCGCGTCCACACGGGCGACGCCGGGGTCCCCCTCCACCTGTTCAACCCGGTCGCCGCCGACCTCGCGCCCGGCCCCGCGGCGGTCTACGTCCGTGCCGCGCGCGACGAACCCGTCCCCGACGTCCTGGCCGACCTCGGCGTGCGCGTCGTCGACGCCGACGACGCCGACCTGCCCGACGCCCTGCGCGCGGCCAACGTCGCCGTGGTCCCCGAGACCTCGCCCGACACCGACGGTCTCCGCCGACGGGCCTGGGCCTGCGGCGCCCGCGTGGTCACCCACTCCCCGGTGCCCCGCCCCACGGGCGAGGACCTGGCGGTGTCCGTGCCGCGCCTGCGCGCCGAGCAGCCCACCGGCTCCGAACAGCGCGAACTCCTGCGCCGGGTGTTCCTCGACGAGGCCACCCCGGTCCGCCTGTCCGCGGTCCTGGAGGGGCTCGACTTCGCCTCCGGCACCTCCGGAGCCGACCTGCCGCTGCGCGGTCGCGCCGTGGCGGTCCTCGCCGATCCGGCGGGGGAGGCCGACGCCGACCAGCTCGCCACCGACCTGCTCACCGCCCGGCTCCGCCCCGCCGAGGTCGTCGTCCCCGGAACGGCCGCCAAGCTGGCCGGTGTCAGGCGGCTGCGGTCGGAGGGCGTGACCGTGCGCACCGTCCGCGTCAGCGCGCCCGACACCCCGGAGGAACTCACCCGGGAGGCCGATCCGGCCCCGGGCGACACGCACGGCGGACTCTCCCCCCAGCGCTGGGCCGCCCTGGCCGAACGCGCCGCCTCCCCCTGGGCGCACCCGTGGACCGGACCGCTCGGCGACCACCGGCTCGTCGACCTGGTGTGCGCCGCCGAGTGCTCCGGCGCCGACGCGGTCGGGACCGCGGACACCGGTCCGGCCACCGACGACCCGTTCACCGGGGCGGGGGAGCGCGGGTTCTTCGACCGCCCGGACACCGGCGGCCAGCAGTACGTGTTCGTCAGCGCCATCGTCCCGGAACTGGCCCGGACCGAACTCCTCCGCCGCGGCTGGCGGCCCAGGGAGTGGAACCGCCGCGGCAGCCGCCTCCTCGCCCTGGGCCCGGACCACGGCTCCGGCCCCGCCCCCGGCGGGGGCGGGTCCTCCCACTCCGCCGCCCAGACCGGCGCCGTCGGTTGACCCCCGACCGCGCCGACCGCCCCGCACGGGCAACCCGAAAGCATCCGAAGGGAAGAACGTGAGTACACCTCCTCCGCGCGCACTCCTGTACGGGGACGTGGACCTCAACATCATCGACGGTTCCGCGATCTGGGCGCAGTCGATGGCGCAGGCCCTGGCCGCCGCCGGATGCGAGGTCACCCTCCTGCTCAAGTCGCCCGTGCGCACCGACCGGTTGACCGCGCCCCTGACGGAGGTGCCCGGCGTCCGGCTGCTGCGGCCCTACGAGGACGGGCTCCTGCCCGACCTCGGCCCCAAGGGGCTCACCCCCGAACAGGCCGTCACCCTGATGACCAGGCAGGACGAGCGCAGGCGGTTCGACCTCGTGGTGGTGCGGGGCAGGCGCCTGGCGGGGCTGGCCGCCCAGGAGGAGTCCCTGTCCGGGCGGCTGTGGACCTACCTCACCGACTTCCCGCACGGCGTCGCGGAGTTCACCGCCACCGCCACCGCCGAACTCACCGAGATCGCGCTGGCCTCCCGGTTCCTGCTCTGTCAGACCGAGGAGCTGCGGGCCTTCCTGGAGTCGTCGGTACCCGCCGCCTGCGGGCGCTCGGTCCTGTTCCCGCCGGTGGTCGTGGTCCCCGACGACGTCCGCGCCGAGGGGGAGGTGCACGCCCGCGCCCGCCTCGCCTACACGGGCAAGTTCGCGCCCAGGTGGAACACCCTGGAGATGACCGAGCTCCCGGCCGAGCTGGCCCGGCTCGGCGTGGACGCCGAGGTGGTGATGATCGGCGACAAGATCCACTCCGACCCGCCGGACTGGGCCAAACGCATGCGCAGGGGGCTGGAGGACACCGAGGGCGTGGACTGGCGCGGCGGCATGTCGCGCGCCGACGCGCTCCGCCAGGCCGCCGAGTGCGACTTCGGGCTCTCCTGGCGCGACCCGTCCATGGACGCCAGCCTCGAACTGTCCACCAAGGTCCTCGAACTGGGCGCGCTCGGCCTGCCGGTGGTCCTCAACCGCACCCCGATGCACGAGACCATGCTGGGCGGGGACTATCCGCTCTTCGCCGGTACCGGGGTCGACTCGGTCGCCGCCGTCGTCGCCCGGGCGTACGCCGACCGCGCCGTCTACGCGGACGCGGCCGAGCGTTGCCGCCGGGCCGCGGCCGACCACACGCTGGAGCGCGCCGCCGAGCGGCTGCGCCGCTGCCTGACCGAGGCGCTCCCGCCGGCCCCCGCCGGGGCCGACCCGGAGCGTCCGCTCAAGGTGGTCGTGGCCGGGCACGACCTGAAGTTCTTCACCCGTCTGGCCGACTACCTCGACTCCCTGCCCGGGCTCGACGTGCGGATCGACCAGTGGGAGGGGCTGAGCACGCACGACCAGTACCGCTCCCGCGAACTGGCCGGGTGGGCGGACGTGGTGATCTGTGAGTGGTGCGGCCCCAACGCGCTGTTCTACGCCAAGTGGAAACGCCCCGACCAGCGGCTGGTCGTGCGCCTGCACCGGTTCGAGCTCTACGCCGAGTGGCCGCGCAGACTCGACGTCGACAAGGTGGACGCCGTGGTGTGCGTCAGCCCCCACTACGCCGACCTGACCCGTGAGATCACCGGATGGCCCGCCGACAAGGTGGTCGTGCTGCCCAACTGGGTGGACGACGAACAGCTGCGGCGGCCCAAGCTCGCGGGCGCGGAGTACTCCCTGGGCATGATCGGGATCGCGCCCTCGCGCAAGCGCCTGGACCGCGGGCTGGACGTGCTCGCGGAACTGCGGCGGATGGACCCCCGGTACACGCTGTCGATCAAGACCAAGCAGCCGTGGGACTACTGGTGGATCTGGAACCGACCCGAGGAACGCGCCTACTTCGAGGGCGTCTACCGGCGGATCCAGCGCGACGATCGCCTCGCGTCGGCCGTGGTCTTCGACCCGTTCGGTCCGGACGTGGCCACCTGGCTGCGGCGGGTGGGCATCACGCTCTCCACCAGTGACGACGAGTCGTTCCACCTGGCGCCCGCCGAGTGCGCCGCCTCGGGCGGGGTCCCCGCGCTGCTGCCCTGGCCGGGCGCGGACACCATCTACGACCCGCACTGGATCCACGCGGACGCGGTGGAGATGGCCGAGGCCATCCACACGGTGGTGTCCGAGGGGCGCTTCGAGGAGGAGGCCGAGCGGGCCCGCACGGAGGTGACCGGGGCCTACGGACTGGCGCGGGTGCGTTCGCTGTGGACCGACCTGGTGGTGCGCGGGAAGGTGCCCCGGACGGCGTCGACCCCGACGGTGGCGTAGCCGTGTCCTTTTGGGTCAAAGTGGGGCGGTCACCCCAGGGTGCCGCCGTTCGAGCGTCGGCAGGGTGCTCATGGATAGGGCCGCGCCGTAGGCGTCCGTTGAGGGTGGTGGAGGGAGACGGGCGGGCGAGGCGAGCCGCGTAGCGAGGAACGAGCGATAGGCGCCGCCGAGGATGAAGCATCCCTGCCTCTCGGGCGCGCGAACACGGTCCGAAGCGAAGCGGAGGACCACAGCAGACACGGTCAGACCGGGCCGGTCATCTTCGACAGACCGCCCGCCCCCGCGGGCAGGAACAGCGCGAAGGTGGTCGGCCGGGTCTGCACCAGCTCGATCCGGGCCCCCTCCGACTCGGCGATGTGCCGGGCCAGGGCCAGCCCCAGACCGGTGCCGCCGTCCCCGCTGACCTCGCGGTCGAAGATCCGTCCCGACAGGTGCTCGGGGACGCCGTCGCCCTCGTCGCTGACCTCGACGCGTACGGACTGGCCGGTGTCCAGACGGCGGATGGTCACCGTGCCCGCTCCGTGCTTGTAGGCGTTCTCGACCAGGGTGGCGAGGATCTGCGCGAGGTCGCTCGGCACGGTCATGGCGGTCAGCCCCGGATCGCCCGCGACGACCAGGTCGCGCTTCTCCTGTTGGAAGACCGGGGCCCACTCGGCCTGGAGGTGGTTGAGCACCGGGTCGAGTTCCACCGGTTCCACCTCGGGGTTCTGGCTCTTGCGCGCCCGCCCCAGCAGGCTCTCGACGGTCTCGACGAGGCGCTCGGTCTGGGCGAGGGCGGCCTCGCCCTCCTCCCGGACCGTCTCGGGGTCGTCGGCCACGGCGACGATCTCCTCCAGGCGCATGGTCAGCGCGGTGAGCGGGGTGCGCAGCTGGTGGGAGGCGTCGGTGGCGAAGTGGCGTTCGGTGGCGATGAGACCGGCGATGCGTTCGGCGCTGCGGTCGAGCACCTCGGCCACCCGGTCCGCCTCGGGGATGCCGTAGCGGTGGCCCCAGGGGGTGGCCACGCCCGAACCCAGGCGCTCCGCGGTGGCGGCCAGGTCGGCCAGGGGGAGGGTGAGCCTGCGGGCCTGGAACATCGACAGGCCGACGGCCACACCGATGGCGAGGAGGGACAGCGAGCCGATGCCGAGCCAGGCGCGGACCACGCTGCGCTGGACGTTGTCCGCGTTCGCCCACACCTGGACGTGCGTGCCGCGACCGGTGGTGTCCGTGGCCCGGAGCAGGCTCGGCGCGTCGGGCGTGGCGGGGTTCAGACCGGGGTCCCCCGCCGTGGCCGAGGTGGTCCCCCCGGGAGGCGTGATGCGTATGAACCGGTCGGGATGCTCGGAGCTCAGTTCGGCGAGGTCGAGTTCGCCTTGGAGTTCGAGCATGTTGTCGCTCTCCGCGCCGATGAGTTCCGCCTCGCTCCGGAGCTGGCGGCTGGCCTCGTCGTGCACCATCTTGTACGTGAGCGCCCCCAGAGGCAGGCCGAGCAGCATGACGGCGATGACGGTCACCACGAGGGTGGAGAAAACCATCCGCCTGCGCATGTCACCTCATCCGTGCGATCCCGGGCGGCCGATCGCGGTCAGCGCGTCGGCGCGCGGTCGGGTCAGTCCCGTTCGAAGCGGAAGCCCACGCCCCGCACGGTGGTGATGTAGGACGGCTGGTTGGCGTCGTCGCCGAGCTTGCGGCGCAGCCAGGAGATGTGCATGTCCAGGGTCTTGGTCGACCCCCACCAGTTGGTGTCCCACACCTCGCGCATGATCTGCTCGCGGGTCACCACCTTGCCCGCGTCGCGGACCAGGACGCGCAGGAGGTCGAACTCCTTCGTGGTCAGCTGGAGCTCGCGTTCACCGAGCCAGGCGCGACGGGAGTCGTTGTCGATGCGGACTCCGTGGACGACCGGTACCTCGGCCCCGCCGCGCCGCAGGAGGGCCCGGACCCGGGCGAGGAGTTCGGCCAGGCGGAACGGTTTGGTGACGTAGTCGTCCGCTCCCGCGTCGAGTCCGACCACGGTGTCGACCTCGTCCGCGCGGGCGGTGAGGATGAGGATGGGCGTGCCGTGACCCTCGGCGCGCAGCCGACGTGCCACCTCGAGGCCGTCCATTTCTGGCAGCCCGAGGTCCAGGACCATCAGGTCGATGTCTCCCGCACGGGCACGGTCGAGTGTCTCAATGCCGTTGACGGTCACGTCCACCGTGTAGCCTTCGCGGCGGAGCGCGCGCGCGAGGGGCTCGGAGATCGAGACATCGTCTTCGGCCAGCAAAACGCAGGTCATGGTCCCGATCGTAGGTCTGGGGTCGCGCATTTCCCTATTATGCGCGCCGGATGGCCCAAGGTTGGCCGAAAATACGCTATTCCCATACCGGGCAAACCGTTCATTCATCTATATTGTGCATTTTCTTTGCTTTTTCTTGGTGATACTGGGATGCTGGTTGCCGCGTGCGCGCGGAAGCCCCCTCGCACCGTGTGCGTTTCCGGGGCGACCCTGGGCGACCCCCGTCGTGGGCAGGTGGGACACTGCATCACGCGACGGGACACGGGGGCGGCCCCGGTGGACGTCGACGCGGAGTCGGGTCCGCGCTCGGTCGTCGGCCCCCTCCGAGCGCGACCATCCCCAGTTCCCCAGACATCGAGGAGCCCCTTCGTGAACGATCACACCCCCGACCCCGGGGGCGGCTTCGGTCCTCCGCCCCAGGGGCCGCAGAACCCCCAGGGGGGACAGGGGCCGCAGCAGCCCCACTACCCCCAGGAGTTCCTGGACCCGCGGGCGCAGCAGCCCCAGCAGCCCCAGTACTGGCAGAACCAGCAGGGGCCCCAGCCTCCCCAGGGCAATCAGGGACCCCAGCCTCCCCAGGGCAATCAGGGACCCCAGCCGCCGCAGGGCCCGCCCCACGGCCCACCGCCCCAGGGGCCGGCCGGGCCCACCCCGCCCCCTCCGCCGGGACGCGGGCGCTACGGCACCGGCGTGCTGGCCGTACTGGCGGTCATCGCGGTCCTCGCGGGAGCCTCCTTCCTCGGCGGCGGCCTCCTCCTCGGCCGGACGCTGGTGGGCGGCCTCGCCGCCGACCCGTCGCCCGAACCCACCGAGTCCCCCTCCCCGTCGGAGGAGCCGACCGAGGAGCCCACCGAGGAGGAGTCCGAGCCGACCGAGGAGCCGGAGCCCACAGAGGAGCAGTTCGAGCCCGAGGAGCTGCTCACCTCCACCGAACTGCTCGACGAGCTGTCGGCCGACTTCGACATCACCGACCGGTTCGACGCCACCGGCGACATCTGCGAGTCCGACGAGAGCGAGGGCGCGCTCTTCCCGTGCACCTCCGCCGTCGACACCAACCTGGTGCGAGTCGTCGCCTTTGAGAACGTCGGCGCCGCCGCCTTCATGGAGGGGTTCCTGGGCGCGGACGAGGAGGGCGACTCCGTGGACGTGCAGAGCGCCTGCCACTTCGTGCTCATCTGGTTCGAGGAGAACGGCCTGGACCAGGGCGAGCGCGACGACATGGCCGCCGCGGCCGAGGAGATCGTCGGCTGCTTCTGATCCGCGTGCCGGGCGCCCTCCCGTCCGGGGCGCCACCTCGTGTCGTTACGCGCGTTAGAGATCACTCTGGGTGACAATGGCCTTGTTGGTGCGGTCCGCCGGGCTTGCGTGTCCGGGCACCGCTCCACCGAGCACATCCACCCCCGCCCCGTGCCCGGGGCGGGACGAGGAGCGGCGATGGCCAGCAGACGATTCCTGACAGCGACGACGGCGGCCCTGGGGCTCGCGGCGCCCCTGGCGCTGGCGGCCCCGGCCGCCACGGCGGAGAGCGGAGCCGCGCGGACGCCCGTCTCGGCGCCGTCGGCCACGGGGGCCAGGACGGAGTCCGCCTCCCCGCGGCTGTACTACACGACCTGGCGGGACGCCAGTACCTACTGGTCCGCGGACACCCGCTACGCGACGGGCGGGTGGCTGTGGCCGGGGCGGCACTACGTCTTCTGCCAGGCCAAGGGGCAGCCGCACACCGACGGCCAGGGCAACGACACCATGTGGTGGGTGCTCACCGACGACGACACCGGCAACAGGGACGTGTTCGTCAGCGCGACCGCCTTCGACGCGGCCGAGCCGTGGCAGCCCATCGAGGGCCTGCCGCGTTGCTGACGTCCCGGCCACCGGTCGGCGGCGCGCCCGCTCCGGAACGGCGGTCGGGACGGCGCCGCCCCTCCGCCCGCGGGCGGAGGGGCGGCGCAGCCGGGTCAGCCTCCCTCGACCTCGAAGGTCGCCGGTCCGGCCAGGACCCTTCCGTCGCCGTCGAGCAGGTATGCGGTGAACGTACCGGCCCCCAGCGGGTGCGTGCTCACGGGGACGTGGCCCCACTCGCGGCGGGCCCTGCGCGTGGTCAGCGGCTCCTCCGCGCCGGGGGAGACACCCTCGGCGAACACCGCCACGTGGTTGTCGCGGCCCGGTGAGTCGGTGGAGTAGCGGAAGATCGCCGCCGAGGGCGCCCGGACCGGAGCGCGGCGCAGCTCCAGCGTTCCGGTCACCGGGTCGGTGGCCTCGTCGCCGACCACGATCCGGCCCGAACCGCCCTCGGGGTAGCGTTCGGCGGTCACCCGGCCCGCCAGGGTCCCTGTCAGGTACTGCTCCAGGGCGCCCTGGTAGGTCGCGCCCACGACGGTGAAGTCGGCGCCGCGGAACGGGTACATGTCGCCGCCGCGCGCGGAGAAGTCGATCGTGGCGACCGTGATCGGGTCGCCCTCGACGACCTCGCCGTCCGCCACGACGACCGTGCCGTCGTGCAGGATCACCTCGCGGATCCGTTCACCGGGCGTGACCACCCGGCCGTCCGCGTCGACCTCCTGGGCGGCGCGCTCCGGGTCGTAGGCGAAGTTCACCCCGCCGACCTGCATGAAACCGCCGTTGGCCGCCGGGGCGGCGTGCACACCGTGTTCGAGCAGCTCCTTGATCTGCGCACGCGGGATGTCCGGCACCACCACGACCTGGTTGGCGAACGGCGCGATCCCGTAGGTGTCCAGCGCGGTCAGCGGACCCGCCGGGATGACCGACGAGTTGCGGATACCGCCGCCGTTCTGGATGCCGATCTGCGGTTCCGGGACGCCGTACTCCGCCGCGTTGCGCCGCCCGGTGTCCAGCAGGGCGTCGGCCATCAGGTTTCCGAGGTTGGTCTCCTGGGTGCGCACCCCCGGGTCGCGGGTGCCGTCCAGGGCGACCTCGCTCTCGGCGACCACGGTCTCGTCCAGGGCCGCCACGTGGGCGGAGACCGGTTCGGTCACCTGGCCGTGGACCCCGGCGTGCGGCTCGACGGCGTCGTCGCCGGTACCCGAGACCCGGACGGTGCCCGAGCGGTCGGAGACGGAGGACACCCGGCCGTCGGCGTCGAAGTTGACCACCAGGCGGCCGACGTACTTGTAGTCGCCGCCGGTGGTGACGATCGGCAGGTCGGCGCCCTCGGCGTCGCTCGCCCACAGCGGGTAGGAGAGGGGCTCGCCGGTGGACGGGTGCGCGGTCACCTCGTCACCGGGGACCAGCGGGGTGTCCGCGTCCGCCATGACCTCGTGGCCGCCGCCGGAGACGATCGCGTCGACGTCGGTCAGTCGCCCGGCCACGCTCTGCTCGTAGCCGATGTTCTGCAGGTGGGAGATCATGATGATCTTGTCGACGCCGTCGGCGGTGAGCCGGTCGACCTCGTCCTGGACCGGCCCGACCACGTCGTGCAGGACCATGTCGCGGGGGCTGCTGATGCTGTGCAGCTCCGGGTAGAGGGCGCCGACGACGCCCACGCGCTCGCCCGCGACGTCGACCACCGCGCTGGGCGCGATGCGGCCCGCGTCGGCCAGAGCGGCCAGGCGGGGCTCGCCCGACACGTCCACGTTGGCCGCGACGACGGTGGTGTCGCCGGTCAGCTCTTCGAGGAAGTCGGCGTACACGTCCGGGCCGAAGTCGAACTCGTGGTTGCCCATCGACACCGCGTCGTAGCCCACGTGGTTGGTGGCGATCGCGTCGTAGAACGGCGCCCCCTCCTCCATCGAGGCGGAGAACTCCGGACCGGGCAGGTAGAGGTCGCCGGAGTTGACCGACAGCACCCCCCGCTCGGCGGCCTCGTCGGCGCCCGCGCCGACGCCCGCGTTCTCCGCGTCGCGTAGCCGTTGGAAGAGGGTGGTGTAGCGGGCGGCGCCGCCGAAGTCGGGCTGTGCGGAGGCGTGCAGCAGCGCGGACTCGGGGTCGTTCCCGTGCAGGACCGTCAGGGTGAAGTCGGCTCCGGCCTGGGTGCCGGGGGTCTCGCGGGGCGCGGTGTCCGCCGCGGAGACGGATACGGACGAGGCGACCAGGCCGCCCGCCAGTACCAGCGCGCCGGACGCGCGCACGAGTCTGGTCATGCTCCGTGACTCCAGTTTCTCGGGGGATCGGGGACGGCGGGGGCCGCCCCTGAGGGGGTGGAAGGCATCACCTTAGAGGACAAAAGGCTCCCTGGCACGGGGTCGGGGGTGACGACGCGGAGAACCCGCGGTGCCGGGACGGGTGCGCCGCCGGGTGAGCGCCCGTCCCGCGACTCGGGTGCGCGTACCACCGCGTCGGGGGCTGTCACGCCTTAGCATTGGTGCACACGCCCATCAACCCCTCGGAGGACCCCGTGCATCCTTCTGGCCAGGACCCCCACGACTCCGACGGGGTGCGTGGCGCGGGCGGTGTCCCGCCGCAGCGCGGGCTGTTCGGTTTCGGGGCGCACCTGGACGCCCTGCACCCGAACGCCCCCACACCCCGGAAGGTCGCGGTGGTCCGGGCGCTGATGTTCGTCGGCGGCGCCTGCGGCCTCGGCCTGTCGGCGCTGTTCCTCATGGCGTTGAGCATTCCGCCGGAGACGATGGACGAGGCCCTCCGGGAACAGGCCGACCTGGCCGCCGAGCAGGGCGTCGAGATGGCGGTCAGCATCGACGTGATGCGCTCGCTCATGGCCGTGCTGGCGCTGGTCACCGGCGTGTACGGGGTCCTGTCCACGCTGCTGGCGGCCCGGATCCGGCGCAGGACGGTCGGGGTGTTCTGGGGCGTGGTGGCCTTCCAGGCCGCCGCGGGGGCGCTCCTGGCGTGGAGCGTGAGCGGCGGCGCGTGGCAGTACCTCGTGCCGCTGGGTTTCACCGCCACGATGGTGGCGTTCATGTTCTCCCGGGAGGGGCGCGCCTACTACGGGCTGCTCTGAGACCCGGTGTCCGACCCCTCGGCGTCCCTCCCCCGTCCGAAGAGGCGCGGCCCCTCGCGCGGGGGCAGCGGGGGGCGGACCGCGACCTGGGTCCACTGGCGTTCGAGGAGGGCCCGCACCGCGCCCGGTCCCGCCGGTCCCGGTCCCCCGGCGTCCTCGGGCGGGCGCACGCCGCCCTCCTCGTTCTCCAGGGCCAGACACTCCCGCAGCAGTTCCGCCGCGTCGGGACGGTCGTCGGGGTCCTTGGCCATCGCCGCCGTCACCAGCCGTTCCAACCCGGGCGGCAGGTGGTCGAGGTCGGGTTCCTCGAACATCACCCGGCGCGCCATCTCCTTGGGGTGCGCGTGCCCGAACGGGTCGTGTCCGACGGCGGCGAACCCGACCGTCGCCCCCCACAGGAACACGTCCGCCCTCTGGGTCGTGGGCTGGGCGCCGTACTGTTCCGGGCTCATCCACCCCGGAGTGCCGAGCCGGTCCCGCTGCCGGGCGGTCCGCTCGTCGGCCAGCCCCTCCGGGGACGGGAGCCGCAGGTCGCGGTAGGCGCGGCGCATCCGGCGGAGCCTGATCCACTTGGTCGGGTCGGGATCCTCCACCGGGTGGGCGATCCCGAAGTCGAGCAGCTTGGGGCCGCGGTCCGACAGGACGACGTTGCTCGGTTTGAGGTCGCGGTGCACCACGCCGGCGTCGTGGATCGCCCTGAGGGCCTCCGCCGTCCCGACCGCCAGACCGAGCAGCATGCCGCGGCGCAGCCGGCCGAAGCGCTCCACGTGGCGGCGGAGGGTGGGGCCGGGGACGTACTCGGTGATCATCCACGGCAGGTCGGCCTCGACGTCGGCGCGCACGAACCGGGCCACCGACGGGCTGTTCACCCTGGCCAGGAGCCGTGCCTCGTGGGCGAAACGGGTCCGGAACCGGGGGTCGGCCGCCTGCTCGGGGTGGACGACCTTGACCGCCAGGTAGCCGTGGACCCCGGGGGAGTCGGCGGCGTAGACCGTGCCCATCCCGCCGGAGCCGATCCTGCCCCTGATCCGGTGCCCGCCGACCGTGCGCGGGTCTCCGGGTTCGAGGGGTGCGAGTCTGCGGATACCGCGCGCCTTCATGGGTCTTCCGTTCCGTGGGGGACGCGTGTGCCGGGATCCTATCCCCCGTGTGTCGCGGCGTCGGGTCACGCGTGTGGCCGGCGCCGGTCCGGGCGGCCCCGGGGCGCCCGGGATCCGGTACAACCCCGGACACGGTTCGCGCGTCGAATCCGGCGAGAGGTACGCCCGCGCGCGGGCCGAACGCCGGAAAGGACGACATGGAGTTCAACCTCGCCGACGGCACCACCGTACGGATCACCGCTGTCACCTCCCGCGCGCTGCGCGCGGCGGTGCCCGTGCCGGGGCGTCCGGGACTGCTGCGGTTGCGGAGCCGCATCCCGGGTGAGGCCGTCCGCGCGCTGGCCGACCAACGGCTGGCCGCCCGGGACCGGCACCTGGGGGTCTGGGTGCTCACCGAACGCGGTGCCGGGGTGCGGGACCTGCTGGCCAGCGCACCCGGGACGGCCTTCGGCGGCGGGGACGACTGGGACGGGCACGAGCCCACCCGGCTCACCGTCCACCCGGAGGTCGACGACGGCACCGCGGTCCGGCTCAACGCGGCGGCCCTGCGCCGGAACCGGCCCGCGCCGCCCCGGCCGCCCCTGCCGTCCTGGCGGTCCGACGCCCCGCTTCCCGCGAACGACCACTGGCTCTACCCGGTCGGCGGGGCGGTGGTCGTCGGCCTGTTCCTGCTCCTGCTGCCGTTCTTCGGGATCCTCGCCGCCGTGTTCCTCCTCCTCGGCCTGGGCGTGGCGGTGGTCACCGCGTTCGCGTTCCTCGTGGCGAAGGCCGTCAGCGGGCCGTCGGCGCGCCCCCTGCCGGGCGAGGCCGAACGCGCTCTGGAGGAACGGTTGCTGATGGACTGGCGGGACTGGTACGTCAGCCCCGACATGCTCGACACCCCGGCCCGCGCGCTGCTCGGCCGGGCCCAGGCCGCCGTCGACTCCGTCCTGGCCTCCTCCCTCCACGACCAGGGCCTGCTACTGGACACGGTCCGCAACCGGGTGGTCCTCGCGGACGTCGAGTGGGGGCTGGCCAGGAGCCTGGCCGGGCACACCCGGACCCGCCGCGCGATGGCGAGCACCCCCACCCCGGGGGAGCACAGTCGCCGGGCCGCCGCGCGCGCCCGGGAGGTCCTCGACCAGGACGTCGCCCGGGTGACGGAGCGCGTCCGCGTCCTGGAGGACTACGCGAGCAAGGTCCGCGCCGCGGAGATGGAGCGCTACGACCGCCGCGCCGCCGAGCGGCTGGACGCCCTGGCCGTGGAGGCCGGGTCCGACCACCAGCAGCAGGACGAGGCGCTGTCCACCCTCGTCCAGGCCCAGGAACTGGCGCTGCGCGTGGCCTCCCTCACCAGTGAACTCGGATACCCCGGCCACCCGGACCCCCTCGACGGGCCGGAGGAGCCGGGGCCTCCGCGGGGGTGAGCCCGGTCCGCGCCGTCCACCGGTTCCCGGCGGCCCTCCCGTTCGTCGGCGCCTTCTGGCACGCTCGATGTGAGAGGAGGGCCCCACATGACCCCGGAGCAGTTCATCGACGCGGCCCTGTGGTTCCCGGAGGCGTCCGAGACCGAGCCCTTCGGTCCCGGACCCCTGGTCTACAAGGTCGCCGGCCAGAAGATGTTCGCGCTGCTCATGGAGCGCCCCCAGGGGCCGGTGGCCAACCTCAAGTGCGACCCGGAACTGGCCCTGGAGCTGCGCGACCAGTTCCCCGGCGTCACCCCGGGCTACCACATGAGCAAACGGCACTGGAACTCCGTGCTCCTGGACGGCTCCGTCCCCGACGACGAGATCGCGGAGATGCTGAGACACTCCTACGTACTGGTCGCCCGGAGCCTGCGCCGGGCCGACCGGGACCGCGTGCTCGCCGTCCTCGGCGACGACGCCCCCCGATCCGGGGGAGCGCACGCCACCGTGTGACCGATCTCGGGAGGGAGCGTTCATCCCGTGTCCGACAGGACCTTCCGGCCCGCCGTCGTCCAGGGCGTCCTGGAGCGGATCACCTACGCCAACGAGGACAACGGGTACACCGTCGCCAAGGTCGACACCGGGAACGGGGCCCACGACCTGCTCACCGTCGTCGGCGCCCTGGCCGGCGTCCAGCCCGGCGAGGCGCTGCGCATGCGGGGCCGCTGGGGATCGCACCCCCAGTACGGACGCCAGTTCCAGGTGGAGAACTACACCACCGTCCTGCCCGCCACGGTCCAGGGCATCCGCCGCTACCTCGGCTCCGGGCTCATCAAGGGGATCGGTCCGAAGATGGCCGAGCGCATCGTCGAGCACTTCGGCACCGACGCCCTGGACGTCATCGAGGACGACCCCCAGCGGCTCATCGAGGTCCCCGGGCTCGGCCCCAAGCGCACCCGGCTCATCGCGGACGCCTGGGAGGAACAGAAGGCGATCAAGGAGGTCATGGTCTTCCTCCAGGGGGTCGAGGTCACCACCTCCCTGGCCGTGCGCATCTACAAGAAGTACGGCGACGCGTCCATCGACGTCGTCCAGAAGGAGCCCTACCGGCTGGCGTCCGACGTGTGGGGGATCGGGTTCAAGACCGCCGACACCATCGCCCAGGCGGTCGGCATCCCGCACGACAGCCCCCAGCGGGTCATGGCGGGCATCCAGTTCACCCTCTCGGAGTCCACCGGCGACGGCCACTGCTACCTGCCCGAGGAGCGGCTCATCTCCGCCGCCGTGAAGATCCTCGGGGTGGAGGCGGGCCTGGTCATCGAGTGCCTCCAGGAGCTGGTCGCCACCGAGGGCGTGGTCCGCGAGACACTCCCCGGCCCGGAGGGCGAGCCGGTGCGCGCCGTGTACCTCGTGCCGATGCACCGCGCCGAGATCGGGCTCGCCTCGGGACTGCGCTCCCTCCTGGAGGCCCCCGACGACCGGCTCGCCTCCTTCGCGGACGTCGACTGGGACGTGGCCCTGGGCTGGCTGCGCGAGCGCACCCGGGTCGACCTCGCCGACGCCCAGCGCGAGGCCGTGCGCACCGCGCTCACCCGGAAGGTGTGCGTGCTCACCGGCGGTCCCGGCTGCGGCAAGTCCTTCACCGTGGCCTCCGTCGTCACCCTCGCCGCGGCCAAGCGCGCCCGGATCATCCTGGCCGCGCCCACCGGGCGGGCCGCCAAACGGCTGACCGAGCTCACCGGGGTGGACGCCTCCACGGTGCACCGGCTCCTCGAACTGCGCCCCGGCGGTGACGCCGCCTACGACCGCGACAACCCCCTCGACTGCGACCTGCTCGTGGTCGACGAAGCCTCCATGCTGGACCTGGTCCTGGCGAACAAGCTGGTCAAGGCGGTGCCCCCGGGAGCGCACGTCCTCTTCGTCGGCGACGTCGACCAGTTGCCCTCCGTCGGCGCCGGACAGGTGCTGCGCGACCTCCTCGACGACGGTTCCCCGATCCCCAGCGTCCGCCTCACCCACGTGTTCCGGCAGGCCCAGCAGTCGGGGGTGGTCACCAACGCCCACCGCGTCAACACCGGTGCGCCGCCCGAGTTCCAGGGTATGACCGACTTCTTCCTCTTCCCCTGCGACGACGCCGAGGAGGCCGCCGAACTCACCGTCGACGTGGTCGCCCGCCGCATCCCGCGGCGGTTCGGACTCGACCCCCGCCGCGACGTCCAGGTCCTCACCCCGATGAAGGGCGGACCGGCCGGATCCGCCCAGCTCAACACGGCTCTCCAGGCCGCCGTCACACCCCCGGGGGAGGGCGTGGCCGAACGCCGCTTCGGCGGGCGGATCTTCCGCGTGGGCGACAAGGTCACGCAGGTCCGCAACAACTACGAGAAGGGCGCGAGCGGGGTCTTCAACGGGACGCTCGGCGTGGTCACCGGCATCGACCCGATCGCCCAGGAGGTGTCGGTGCGTACCGACGAGGACGAGGAGGTCGACTACGACTTCGCCGAACTCGACGAACTGGCGCACGCCTACGCCGTCACCGTCCACCGCTCGCAGGGCAGCGAGTACCCCTGCGTGGTGGTACCGGTCACCACCAGCGCGTGGATGATGCTCCAGCGCAACCTGCTCTACACCGCCATCACCCGGGCCAAGAAGCTGGTGGTCCTGGTGGGTTCCCGCCGCGCCCTCGCCCAGGCCGTCCGCAACGCCTCCTCCGGCCACCGGTACACCGCCCTGGCCCACCGGTTGGGTAACGCCAGCCACTACGCTGGTTGACCGTGCGAGAGACCCTGATCGTCGTCGGCGCCGCCATCATCCGGGACGGCCGCGTGCTGGCCGCCCAACGAGCCGAGCCCGCGACCCTGCGCGGCCGGTGGGAGTTCCCCGGCGGCAAGGTCGACGACGGGGAGTCACCCGTCGACGCGCTGACCCGCGAGTGCCGGGAGGAGCTCGGCGTCACCGTCCGACCCCTGCACCCGATCGGAGCCGACGTCCCGTTCCCGGACCCGTCCGGTACCCGTACCCGTGACGCCGTGCTGCGGCTGTGGCGGGCGGAACTGGTCGACGGGGAGCCCGAACCGCTGGAACACCTGTCCCTGCGCTGGCTCTGCGCCGCCGACCTGCGCGCCGTCGACTGGCTGCCCGCGGACGTCCCCTTCCTGGACCCGCTCGCACCCCTGCTGGTCAACCCGTAGTGACCGGGTTGACCTGCACGTTTCCCAACCAGACACCTCTTACCGCATAAACTGGCAACGGGCCGTGGCACTCTGCGGTCTCTACCCAGTACCAGGAGATCGAGACTTTCCCATGTCCAGCGCCATGCCCGTCGAGGGCTCCGCACGCCGCGGCGACATCCGCAACGTCGCCATCGTCGCCCACGTGGACCACGGCAAGACGACGCTCGTCGACGCCATGCTCTGGCAGTCCGGTGTGTTCCGTGAGAACCAGGACGTCGACGACCGCGTGATGGACTCCAACGACCTGGAGCGCGAGAAGGGCATCACCATTCTCGCGAAGAACACGGCCGTCCACTACACCACGCCCGAGGGCGAGGACGTGGTCATCAACATCATCGACACCCCCGGCCACGCCGACTTCGGCGGCGAGGTCGAGCGCGGCCTGTCGATGGTCGACGGCGTCGTCCTGCTCGTGGACGCCAGCGAGGGCCCACTCCCGCAGACCCGCTTCGTGCTCCGCAAGGCCCTGGCCGCCAAGCTCCCCGTCATCCTCGTCATCAACAAGGTCGACCGGCCCGACAGCCGGATCGCCGAGGTCGTGGACGACACCTACGAGCTGTTCATGGACCTGGACGCGGACGAGTCGCAGATCGAGTTCCCGATCATCTACACCTGCGCCCGCGACGGCAAGGCGTCCCTGGAGCGCCCCGAGAACGGGCAGGTGCCCGACAACGACAACCTCGTTCCGCTGTTCACCACCATCCTGGAGACCATCCCGGCGCCCGAGTACACCCCGGGCGCGCCCCTGCAGGCCCACGTCACCAACCTGGACGCCTCCCCGTTCCTGGGACGTCTGGCGCTGGTGCGCGTCCAGCAGGGTGAGCTGCGCAAGGGCCAGCAGGTCGCGTGGATCCGCGCCGACGGCACCACCCAGCAGGTCAAGATCACCGAGCTGCTCATGACCGAGGGGCTGGAGCGCCAGCCCGCCGAGAAGGCCGGCCCCGGCGACATCGCCGCCATCGCGGGCATCCCCGACATCATGATCGGCGAGACCCTCGCCGACCCAGAGGACCCGCGCCCGCTGCCGCTGATCACGGTGGACGAGCCCGCCATCTCCATGACCATCGGCACCAACACCTCGCCGCTGGTCGGCAGGGTCAAGGGCGCCAAGGTCACCGCCCGCCTGGTCAAGGACCGGCTGGACCGCGAGCTGATCGGCAACGTGTCGCTGCGCGTGCTGCCCACCGAGCGTCCCGACGCCTGGGAGGTGCAGGGCCGCGGTGAGCTGGCGCTGGCCATCCTGGTCGAGCAGATGCGCCGCGAGGGCTACGAGCTGACCGTCGGCAAGCCGCAGGTGGTCACCCGCGTGATCGACGGCAAGACGCACGAGCCGGTCGAGCGCCTCACCGTGGACGCCCCCGAGGAGTTCATGGGCGCCATCACCCAGCTGCTCAGCGTCCGCAAGGGCCGCATGGAGAACATGGTCAACCACGGCACCGGCTGGGTGCGCATGGACTGGCTGGTGCCCTCCCGCGGCCTCATCGGGTTCCGCACCGAGTTCCTCACCGAGACCCGCGGCACCGGCATCGCCCACCACGTCTTCGAGAAGTTCGAGCCGTGGTTCGGCGAGCTGCGTACGCGGCCCAACGGCTCCCTGGTCGCCGACCGGGCCGGGTCCGCGATGACCTACGCGATGTTCAACCTCCAGGAGCGCGGCGTCCTGTTCGTCGAGCCGGGCACCGAGGTCTACGAGGGCATGGTCGTCGGCGAGAACTCCCGCGCCGACGACATGGACGTGAACATCACCAAGGAGAAGAAGCTCACCAACATGCGCTCGGCCACCGGCGACGAGCTGGAGCGCCTGGTGCCGCCGCGCCGACTCTCCCTGGAGCAGGCCCTGGAGTTCTGCCGTGAGGACGAGTGCGTGGAGGTCACGCCCGAGAACGTGCGCATCCGCAAGGTGGTCCTCGACCACAAGGAGCGCGCCCGCATGGCCGCGCACAAGAAGCGCCAGTCGCAGTAGCGGGGGCGCTGTGGGCGCCCGCGGGGGCGGTCGGTGGACACCGACCGCCCCCGCGGCGTTTCCTGCCAGGTCAGAGGGGTAGACCGCTTAGAGCTATGAAGTCCGAGCCCTCGTGTCCTCGATGCGGGCGCACGGTCCAGCCTCCGGGGCTGTGGACCAGCGCCTGGCAGTGTGACGTCCACGGTGCGGTGGTGCCCCTCCAGGGGGTCAGAGCCCCCGGGGCCAGCAGTCTCGACGCCCTGATTCCGCAGGCCCGCGTCCCGGTCTGGGTCCCGTGGCCGTTGCCCACCGGGTGGGTGGTGACCGGGTTCGCCGAGGCCGGCGACGACCGCAGTGGCGTGGTGGCCGCCGCCGTCGCCCTGTCCGGACCCAACCCGCTCGGTGGGGTCGGCGAGGTGGTCATCGTCGCCGAGGACCCCGGGGTGGGGCTCGGCGCCCGGCTGTCCGGCCTGGAGGGGCCCGACCCCGGCGACGGGTTCGACTCCGCGGCCGCCGACGCCAAGGTGCGCTTCGACGGCCACGAGATCGCCCTGTGGAACCTCGACGTGGGCCGCGACCGCGCGGTCTACGCGGGCGAGGCGCTCGCCCACTGGCTGTGGTTCGTGTTCGCCTCACCGGACACCGCGATCCTCATGTGCGAGATCAACGCACTGCGGGACCTGCGCGACATCAAGGACGGCGGCGTCGCTTTCGAGCCGCCGTTCGGGGCGCTCAGCCCCTTCCTCACCGGGCGGCTCGCACCGCTGGACTGAGCGTGTCGGTCGTGCTCGGGAAGCACCCCGACACGCTGAACGGGACTTACGTACAATCGGGCAGTGACCCGAATCGACCTGCACTCGCACAGCTCCGTCTCCGACGGGACCGACACGCCCGCCGAGGTCCTCCGGGAAGCGGTGGCCGCCGGGCTCGACGTCCTCGCTCTGACCGACCACGACACCGTCGGCGGGATCGCGGAGGCGGCCGAGCACATGCCGCCGGGGCTCACCCTCGTTCCCGGGATGGAGCTGTCCTGCGCCCACGCCGGGTCCAGCGTGCACCTGGTCTCCTACCTGTTCGACCCCGCCGACCCGGGGCTGGCCGCCGAGCTGGGCCGGATCCGCTCCGACCGGGCCTGGCGCGCGAAGGAGATGGTGGCCAAGCTGCGCGACCTCGGCGTCGACGTCTCCTGGGAACGGGTCCTGACCATCGCCGGGGCCGGACGGGACGAGTACGCCGACGCCAACACGATCGGCCGCCCCCACCTGGCGCGCGCGATCGTCGAGGCGGGCGCGGCCCGGGACGTCCAGGACGCCTTCGACCGGTGGATCGGTTCGGGCGGGCCCGCCTACACGGCGCGGTACGCCCTCGACCCCGTCCGCGCCGTGGAGTTGGTGCGCGCGGCGGGCGGCGTCTGCTCCCTCGCCCACCCGGCGCGCGCCGAGGGCGCGCTCAACGGGGCGGTCCCGATCGACCTGGTCGAACGCATGGTGGCCGCGGGTCTGGGCGGGATCGAGGCCGACCACCCCTCGCACAACCGGGCCCAGACCAAGGAGTGGCGCGGGGTGGCCGCCGACCTGGGCGTGGTGGTCACCGGTTCCAGTGACGACCACGGCAGCCTGACCGGACACCGCCTGGGCTGCCGCACCACCGCGCCCGAGGCGTTCGAGGAGCTCGTGGCGCCCGCGACGGGGGCCGCGCTGATCCGGGGCTGACCCGTGGGCCCCGTGCTCGTCGTGGGCCTGCGCTGCGCTTCGGCCCGGGTTCGGGCGCCCCTGCGGCCGGGGATTCCTCCTCCTCGGCGGCGCCTGTCGCTCGTCCCCCGCCCGCGGCCCGCCTCGTCGTGCACAACCCCGGCGGCGCCCGGACGCAACCCGTTGAGTGGCCGCGTCGGACGACGGAACCGCGCGTTCGATACGGTACGGACCACTGCCGGAGAGCGCGACAATGGTCGCAGCGAACCACCCGAACCTGGACGATGCGAAAGGTCTGACGCCGTGTTCTGGAAGCGGAAGCCGAAGAAGCAGGACGGCCAGGAGGCCACCGACTCCGCCGCGGAGGAGCGGGAGTCCGCGGAGGACGTCGAGGAGGAGGCCGCCTCGGCCGTCTCCGAGGACACGGCGAAGACCTCGGACGACGTGGCGGAGGGGGACTCCGCGGAGGACACCGCCGACGAGAGCGCCGGGGCCGCCGACGACGGCGGGACCGAGGGGGAGTCCGAGGACGAGGCTCCCGCCGACGTGTTCGCCGACGACACGGAGGAGCCCGGCGTGACCGGCCCCGACGGTGACGGGATCACGCGCGTGCGGGCCTCGGGCAGCTTCGAGTTCGACGGTCAGACCTACGAGATCGTCAGCAACACCTGGATCGTCCAGGCCGATGACGAGGGCGTCGTCGTCATCGACCCCGGGTACGACCCCGAGGCGATCCTCAAGGCCGTCGGCGATCGCGAGATCTACCTCGTGGCCTGCACCAACGGCTACACCCCGCACATCGAGGGCGCGCTGCGCGTCGCGGAGGAGGCCGAGGCCGAGATCGCCCTGCACCCCCGCGAGATGCGCGCCTGGCGCCGCAGGCACGGCGCCGAGCGCCGACCCGAGATCGAGGTCGAGGGGCAGGGCGCCTTCGACATCGGCGACCTGCACATCGACGTCCTGGCCCTGCCGGGCACCTCGCCCGGCACCGTGGGCTACTACATCAGCCAGCTCGGCGTGGTCTTCAGCGGCGACACCCTGCGTAAGGGCGAGCCCGGCATGGTCGGCGACACCTACATCGACTACACGACGCAGCTCGCCTCCATCGGCGAGTCCCTGCTGTCGCTGCCGCCGACCACCCGCATCCTGCCCGACAGCGGCCCGGCCACCACCTCCGGCGCGGAGAGCAAGAACTTCGACGACTGGGTCTGACCCGGACCGCCGTCCGCCGCGCCGCTTCAGCGGCGCGGCGGACGGACACGGTGGGCACCGTGCCGTCGGCGTCGGTCCGGGGGCGGTGGCGGGCGGCGGACGGGCCGAAGCGGAGCGGAGGCCCACGACGGGCCCCGCCTAGCGCCGTCCCACGGACTCGGTCTCGTTCCAGAAGGCGGTCAGGGCGCTCGACGTCGTCTCCGGGGCCTCCACGTTGGGGGAGTGGCCGGCACCGGGCACCACCAGTCGCTGGGCGTCGAGCCGCTGGGCCATCTCGGCCTGCTCGTCGGTGGTCCAGGTGTCGTCGTTCTCGCCGTACAGCACCAGGACGGGCAGGTCCAGGGCGGCGAGTTCGTCGACCCGGTCCGCCGTACCCAGCAGGTCCTCGGCGGTGCGCATGAGCCCGGTGGCGCTGCTCGACACCAGTCGTCGGCGGAGGAAGTCCTGGATGCGCGGGTCGGCGGTGCGCTGGCGCGCCTCGGAGGCGAACTGCTCGTCCCACAGCTCCTGGAGCCGCGCGGTGGAGGGGTCCATGGACAGCGCGGCGATGAGGTTGCGGGCGCCGGTCGCGCGGTCGCCCGTCAGCGCGCCGGGGCCGCTGCACATGAGGGTGAGCGAGGCCAGGGGCGCGCGCTCGGACAGGGCGGTCTCCCGGGCCACCAGACCGCCGAACGAGTGTCCGACCAGGTGGACCGGTGAGCCGTCCCCCACCTCGTCGACGACCTCGGCGACCACACCGCCGAGGGAGGAGAGGCGGTAGTCGGGGAGTTGGACGCCCGGAGGGGCGGTGAGGGTCTCCGGTCCGGGCGATTCGTAGGTGCCGGGCAGGTCGATCGCGACCACCTCCCGGCCGGCCTGCGCCAGGCTCTGGAGGAGGGCGATGAAGTCCTCCTTGCTGCCGGTGAATCCGTGCACCAGGA
This sequence comes from Nocardiopsis sp. FIRDI 009, assembly GCF_003386285.1. GTDB lineage: Bacteria > Actinomycetota > Actinomycetes > Streptosporangiales > Streptosporangiaceae > Nocardiopsis. Next base: position 84,236 of record NZ_QPNC01000002.1, on the reverse strand, counting down.
CGGCGGGCGCCAGTTCGGCGCCGCCGGACGTCGGCAGCGCGCGCAGGGCCGCCACCGGGCCGTGGGACAGGTGCAGGTCCGCCCGCCGCACACCGGGCGGCGGGTCGAGGAAGGTCGGTGTACTCACGTCGGGCAACCCTAGGGCATGTCTCCGACCGCCCGTCCGCCACCTGGGCGGACGGTCACGGTGCCCGGACCCGTCGCCCCCGGGCCCTCCCGGGGGAGGGGCCGACCGCCGTGGGTGGACGGCGGTACCGCGGTGCGGTCGGCGACGGGAACGGGATCAGGTGTTCTCCGGGTCCCGGCGGGCGGCGCTGGCGCCACCACGGGTACGGCGACGGCGGCGGACCCGCTTGGCGCCCTCCTCACCGGAGGGCTGGCCCCCGGAGCGGGCGGGCTGGCTGGGCGCCTTCTCGGCTCCCGCGCCCTCGGCGGCGGCCACGGCCTTGCCGCCACGGGTACGGCGGCGCGAACGCTTGCGGCCCCGGCTCCGGCTCTCCTCGCGGTCGCTCTCACCGCGGTCGCTCTCGCCGCGGCCGCGGTCCCGGCGTCCGCCGCGCTCGGCACGCGGGCCGCCGGTGTCGCCGATGTCCTCGACCTCCTCGGCCTCCAGGCCCGCGTGGGTGCGCTTGTCCGCCGCGAGCTTGCCCTTGGTGCCCGGGGGGATGTTGAGGGCGGTGAAGAAGTGCTCGGAGGTGGAGTAGGTCTCCTCCGGGTCCGGGAACGGCAGGTCCAGGGCGGCGTTGATCAGCTTCCACCGCGGCATCTCCTGCCAGTCCACGAAGGTGACGGCGGTGCCGCTGCGTCCGGCCCGGCCGGTGCGGCCGATCCGGTGCGTGTAGGTCTTCTCGTCCTCGGGCGTCTCGTAGTTGACGACGTGGGTGACGTCGTCGACGTCCAGGCCCCGGGCGGCCACGTCGGTGGCGACCAGGATGTTGATCTTGCCGTTGCGGAAGGCCCGCAGGGCGCGCTCGCGCTGGCTCTGGCCCAGGTCGCCGTGGACGGCCGCGGCGGCGAACCCGCGCGCCTTCAGGTCGCCGGCGACCCGGTCGCAGGCGCGCTTGGTCTGGCAGAACACCATGCTCTGGCCGTGGTCCTCGGCCTGGAGCAGGCGGGCCAGCATCTCGATCTTGTCCATCTGGTGCGTGCGGAACGCGTACTGGGTGATCCGCCCGGTGATGGAGGAGCCGTCGATCTCGTCGTCGTCGCTCGCCCGCACGTGGGTGGGCTGGCGCAGGTACTTCCGCGACAGCGCGACGATCTCGCTCGGCATGGTGGCCGAGAACAGCATGGTCTGGCGCTCGGCGGGGGTCTTGGTGAGGATCCGCTCGATGTCGGGGAGGAACCCGAGGTCGAGCATCTTGTCGGCCTCGTCCAGGACCACCGCGAAGACCTGGTCCAGCCGCAGGTGCTTCTGGTTCTCCAGGTCCAGCAGGCGGCCGGGGGTGCCGACGACGACGTCCACGCCCTCCTTGAGGCCGTTGATCTGCGGCTCGTAGGAACGGCCGCCGTAGACGGTGAGGACACGGAGGCCGTTGCGCTTGCTGGCGGTGGTCAGGTCCGCGGCGACCTGGATGGCCAGCTCACGGGTGGGGACCACGACGAGGGCCCGGGGGCGCTTGGCCGAACCCGGGGCCTCCTGTGCCCGCTGGAGCAGCGGGAGTCCGAAGGCGAGGGTCTTGCCGGTGCCGGTGCGGGCCTGACCGATGATGTCGCTGCCGGCCAGGGCGATCGGGAGCGCCAGTTCCTGGATGAGGAAGGGCTCGATGATCCCCTCCGCCTCCAGGGCGTCGGCGATCTCGGCGGTCAGGCCCAGATCGCGGAAGGTCGTTCGGGGCTGTGCGGTCTGTGTGGTCTGTTGTGTGCTGCTCAGGGCTCAAGCCTCCATCTTGCGGGCCGGGGCGTCAGCGTGGCCGCGGCGGGGTGCGGTCGCGGGCGGCTCCTGGCCGCCGCGGAGGGCGCGGCTCACCGCTGCTCCACCTTTCCGGTGAGGGCGCGGTGGCGCTGCCGCCTGGAGTCCGTGCGGGCCGGGGTGTACCCCGCCCGCGGACCGGCTCCATCCGCAGTTCTGTGTCGTGTACGAGGGGTCCGTCCCCGCGTGTGAGGGCGCTTCGAGGGCCGCTGTGTTCCAGACCGGCACCGATCGCCGCCTCGTGGTGGCCGGGTGACCGCCCCCGATCGGGCGAGGGTTGGTCTGGCTGTCTGCACACGCCGGTCATCACGCAGAGTCTAGCTGGTGACTCAGCCGGTGGACATAGCAGTTCACCAGGCTGTGGACTGCCGGGGACCTACCCGTTCCCAGCCGATGCAACCGTCCGCGCCCCGTGTTTAGTCCCCGGGGCCGTCTCGGCACCGGGGTGACTCGCCCCGGTTCGGCGCCCCGCGCACCGGGCGCTACCCTGACGGGCATGACGCAAGGCCCTTCCACCGACCCCGGCGTGATCGATCTCCTCGGGCTGCTCGCCTACGCCGAGCTCGGCTCCTTCTTCCGGCTCGCCGACGACGCCGGGCTCGCGCCGACCCTGCGGGCGAAGGGTCAGCTGGCCGCCCTCGCCGCCACGGAGCAGGCCCACTACCAGGCGCTCCGGGACCGGCTGGAGGAGCTCGGAGCCGACCCCGAGGAGGCCATGGCGCCCTTCGTCGCGCCACTGGACGCCTGGACGGAGCGCACCGAGCCGCGGAGCTGGCTGGAGAGCCTGGTCAAGACCTACGTCGGCGACGGCATCGCCGGTGACTTCTACGCCCGTGTCGCCGGTCTCGCCGACGACGAGACACGCCTCCTGATCGAGGGCGTGCTCGCCGAGACCGGCCGCGCCGAGTTCGTCACCGAGACGGTGCGCGGCGCGTTGGCGGAGGACCCCACGCTCGCGGGACGCCTGGCCCTGTGGGCGCGGCGCCTGGTCGGCGAGGCCCTGAGCCAGGCGCAGGCCGTGGCCGTGCAGCGCCCCGCACTGGCCAGGCTGCTGGCCGGGGGCGGGTCGGAGACCTCCTCGGACGTCGGCGACCTGGCCGCCGTGAGTAGGATGTTCGCCTCATTGACCGAGGGGCACTCCGCGCGCCTGCGGGCGATGGGGTTGGCCGACTAGCCCCGCCGGCGGCCGGGTTCCGCCCGCCGGGAGGGCGGTCTGGGGCGGTCGCCGCCACCGCCTCGCACGTGGTCGGACGGGGTTCCCGGTCAACACTTTCATGACGATTCCTTGGTCAATGCACGTATAGTCGATGACGTTTCCCGTCTCCTGACCACGCGAGTAGGTACTTCCATGCCCCGTGGGACCTCCGTGCGCCACCCGCTGGCCGGACTCACCCGTGACTTCCACAAGCTCGGTCCGCTCGACTCCCCGATCGAGCCCGGTATGGCCGCTGAGCTGGACCAGCACGCCGCGGAGGTGTGCGACGCGATCACCTCGTCGGGAGGGCGGCTCACGGCGCGCAGCCTCGGCACGTACCTGCACGGCTTCATCGACGGGTGCCTCGAACGGGGCTGGGACTCCGAGGCGGTCGAGTACGACTGGGAGACCCTCCGCATCCTCGCGATCTGCCGCCTGGCGAAGGAACGGGGCTTCGTCCGCTAGGTTGGTGGCATCCGCGGGCGGTCGTGCATGCCTGACGCGAGGATGCTCGCTGCGGCCGGGCCCACCCGTTCCCCAGCGAAAACCCGGAGCTCGGCGTAGGCTGAAGGTAGCCGGTGACGATCGAGAGGCCGACGATCGGCCCCGTCGCCGAGGCTGGTCCAGGGCCCTGCGGAATGCAACGTGGGACACGTGGTGCCGGTGCGCAGTGGCCGGGACCGCGACTGGCGGAGCGGCCCGCAGAGCCGCGAGAAAGGAATGCGCATGAGGAGCGGTCGGCATGGGGCGGCGCGTCCACCGGTCGGCGTTCTGATCCAACAGGAGCGCCTCGACTTCGCGCTGTTCGCACTGATCATCGTGGTCGCGCTGGTGTCGATGGTCTTCTCCGGGCCGGGCAGCGTGGTCTTCTGGTTGGCGTTCGTCCCGATCATCGCCTCGGGCGTTCTCGCGTTCCGGAGGATCGAGCACCTGTCGCGCATGGAGCTTCGCGACTCCGAGCTGCTCTGAGGCCCGCGCGCCCGGGTGCCGGGGCCCGGGCGCGACGCGAGGGCGGGGCCCGTCGGCCCCGCCCCCTACCTGCATCCCTTTCCTCCGGCCGACGAACGCGGCCGCAGGTCTCGTGCGCGGCTACGGGGCGGATCCGCCCTCGCCGCTCCGCCCGGGGGCGGTCCTGGCCTCCGGGCTCTCCTTCCCCCGCTCCTCGGCGGGGCGGCGCATCGCCGCTTCGCGTCCCGCCTCGTAGCTGGGGCCGGCGCCCATCTGGCCGGTCTCGCGCTCGACCACGTCCAGCCAGCGCGCCCATCGGGACTGCATCGGTTTGATGAGACCGCCGCCGACACCGACGACGAGGATGCCGCCGACCGTGGCGAGGACGGCGATCAGGACGGGCATCGTGACGCTCATCGCCACGCCCATCTGGTTCAGCGCGGCGATCACACCGAGCGCCATGATGGCGACGGCTGCGATGTTGCTCAGGAGGCGGCCGTAGGACAGTCCGCCGAGCGCCCCGATGAGGACGTCCCGGGCGGCCTTGGCCACCATTCCGGCCACCACGAGGATCACCAGCGCCACGACGCCGCGCGGGATCCAGGCGATGACCTCACTGAGCAGCTGGCTGACCGGGTTCGGGCCGAAGACGTTGAACGCGAGCGTCAGCACGAACAGCAGACCGACGAAGTAGACGATCTTCCCGCACAGCTCGCTGGCGCCCCAGCGGCTGCGTTCGAAGTACTCCCCCACACCACCGCGGTGCAGTGCCCGGTCGAGGCCGATCGAGTGCAGGCCCTTCGCGACGAGCTTGCCGAGGACCCAGGCGACGAACCAGCCGACCACCAGGATCACGAGGAAACCGACCAGCAACGGCACGAAGGTCGCCACCATCTCCCAGGCCGCGGTCACGCCCTGACCAATGTCCATAACGTCTTCACCCCCGAATCGCGTTGTCCGCCGGGGCACGGATCTAGCCCGGACGGGTACGGCGAACAAAAGTGCCGTACTTCTCATTTCCGCGATACCCGACCTTCGGGGATTGAACCTTTTGCCCGCCTTGTCAGGGGATGGTTGCCCTTTCTTGGATATTCCTTTTCAGAAATATGGAATAATCCCCGGAGTGTCGTTCGGACAACGTTCCCTTTCGTCCGCGGACGCGAAAAGACCCCCGGGGCGCGCTCGGCGCTCCCGGGGGCCCGGTGGTCCGGATTCCGGAGGAGGGGCCGCGGCCGGAGCCGTCGGCCGGGCGGGGTTACCGCTCGTCCCGTTCCTCGGGCTGCCGGTGCAGGTCCCAGCCGCTGATGCCGCGCCAGGCCAGACGCGCGACGAGCTGTTCGGCGGCCTCCTTGGGCACCTCACCGTAGTTGTTGAGCCAGTAGCGGGCGCTGGTCTCGGCCATACCGACCAGGCCGATGCTCAGCAGGCGGGCCTCCTCGTCGGAGATGCTGGTGTCCTGGCGGATCACCTCGCCGATCAGCTCGGCGCAGCGCTGGAAGGTCCGCTCGCTCTTCTCGCGCACGGCCGGCAGGTTGCGCAGGTCGGACTCGAAGACCAGGCGGAACGCCTCACCGTCGCCCGCGACGAAGTCGAAGTAGGCGCGGAAGCTGGCGATCACGCGCTGGCGGTTGTCGTCCGTGCTCTCCAGCGCCTCGCGCTGCTTCTCGACCAGCGCCTCGGAGTGCTCCTCCAGGAGAGCGAGATAGAGCTCCAGCTTGCCTGGAAAGTGCTGGTACAGGACGGGCTTGCTGACTCCGGCGCGGTCGGCGATCTCGTCCATGGCCGCGGCGTGGTACCCGCGGGCGACGAAGACCTCCTGGGCCGCGGCCAGGAGTTGGCGTCGGCGCCTGACCCGGGGCAGGCGGGTGCCCCGAGCGCGGGCGTCTGAAGGAGCTGTCACACCCACACCCTCCGAAATCGGCATGGCAGATGCCCGCCACCTCGAACATCTGCGTGGCTAGTGCTGTCCGGCGCGACACAGTGTCGCGCCCCACAGCCTTTCCCTCATCTTACTCCGGCGTAGGTTCGGTGGGGGCGGTCAGCGGCGGGCCCGGGTCACCGGTGCTCGTCCTCGTCATCGGCGCCCAACTCGCGCAACTGCTCGACCAGGTCCGCCTCGTTGGCCTGGTCCAGACCCCGACCGGCCGGCCTGTCCAGCCACTGGTCGTCCTCCTCCTCGGTGGTCTGCGCGCTCTGCTCGGCCGCGTCCGCCTCGGGGACGGAGTCCGACGGGTCCTCGTCGATCCCCAGACGTCTCTTTCCGGCCCGGTTCTGTGCTGTCACGGAAGCCTCCCGGCATCGTCGCTGCGCGTACGGACGACACTACCCGCACCGAAGTCGCCGGTGCGGGAACCGGGTGGCGGAACCCGTGGGCGCCGAGGGGCGGCGGGGGTACGTTGGGGCATGTGGGCGGGGGTGTGTCCCACGCCTCCCCAGGGTGGGAATGCAAAACCCCACCCGTTAGGTTGGGTATAAGTGCAAGCGCGCTTCGCACCCCGCCCCCTCGGCCGGACGCCCTTCGGTCCGGGCGGTGCGGAGCCACCTGAACAGACCTGAGGAGTCACCGTGTCGCTGCCGCCGCTGGTGGAGCCAGCTGACGAGCTGACCGTGGACGAGGTGCGCCGTTACTCGCGCCACCTGATCATCCCCGACGTGGGTATGGACGGGCAGAAGCGCCTGAAGAACGCGAAGGTCCTGGTCGTCGGCGCCGGCGGTCTGGGTTCCCCGGCACTGCTCTACCTCGCCGCCGCGGGTGTGGGCACGCTCGGCATCATCGACTTCGACGTCGTGGACGAGTCCAATCTCCAGCGCCAGATCATCCACGGCCAGAGCGACGTCGACCGGCCCAAGGCCGAGTCCGCGCGGGACAGCATCAAGGAGGTGAACCCCAACGTCGAGGTCGTCCTGCACCAGGAGCGCCTGGAGTCGGACAACGCGCTGGACATCTTCGCCGGCTACGACCTGATCCTGGACGGCACCGACAACTTCGCCACCCGCTACCTGGTCAACGACGCCTGCGTGCTGCTGAACAAGCCGTACGTGTGGGGTTCGATCTACCGGTTCGACGGCCAGGTCAGCGTGTTCTGGAACGAGTACGGGCCGCAGTACCGCGACCTGTACCCCGAGCCGCCGCCGCCCGGGATGGTCCCCTCCTGCGCCGAGGGCGGCGTGCTGGGCGTGCTGTGCGCGTCCATCGGGTCCGTCATGGTGAACGAGGCCATCAAGCTCATCACCGGCATCGGTGAGCCGCTCGTCGGCCGGCTGCTCATCTTCGACGCCCTGGAGATGACCTGGCGCGAGGTCAAGGTCCGCAAGGACCCCGACACCGAGCCGGTCACCGAGCTCATCGACTACGAGGCGTTCTGCGGCGCGGTGTCCGAGGAGGCCACCGAGGCCGCCGCCGGTTCCACGATCACCGCGGCCGAGCTCAAGGACCTCCTGGACAAGGACGAGGACATCTTCCTGGTCGACGTCCGCGAGCAGAACGAGTACGAGATCGTCAACATCCCGGGCGCGGTCCTCATCCCCAAGGGCGAGTTCCTCAACGGCAAGGCGTTCGAGCGGCTGCCGCAGGACAAGCGGATCGTCCTGCACTGCAAGTCGGGCGCGCGTTCGGCCGAGGCGCTGGCCGCGGTCAAGGCCGCCGGGTTCAACGACGCCGTGCACGTCGGCGGCGGGGTGCTGGCCTGGATCAACCAGGTCGACCCGAGCCTGCCCGTGTACTGACCGGCCTGGCCCGGACGACGGGGGACGGAGCGGAACGGCCCGCTCCGTCCCCCGTCGCCGTCGTCCACAGCCCCCGGTGACCCGCGGCATCACCGCCCGCGAGTGGGTACAAGTCCCCCAGGGACCGCCCACACCGTCGGAGCGGTCCGCCGCTGGGAGGTGGCGTGATGCGCGTGATGCGAGAGAAGGCACGCTGGGCGGACTGGGTGGCCGTCGCCGCCGGTCTGGCCCTCGGAGTGAGCTGGATGTGGCACGGGATGTACGGCTGGGGCGGCGGGCTGATGTTCGTGCTCGGCCTGGTCGTGATCGTGGCGGCGGTCCTCTCCCTGACCCGGCCGGGGGCGGTGTCCGGGGAGATCGCCATGATGGCCATCGGCCTGCTGACCATCGCCCTGCCGTGGATCCTGGACTTCACCCACGAGACCGCCGCGTCGTGGAGCGCGTGGCTGATCGGCGCGGCCATCGCGCTGCTGGGCGTCTACGGGCTGATGAAGGCCGCCCAGACCCGCAGGGACGACCCGGAACTCGCCTGGACCGTCCACCGCAACGAGCTCGGCGGGAGACCGCCCGGACGGATGTAGGCGCGGCGGAGGCGCCCGAGGGCCCCGTGCCGTCGCGCGGGGCCCTCCGCCGACCGGGGACGCGGCCTGCCCGCGGTAGTAGGCTCTCCGGTGTGCTGGACGACTTCGACGACCCCCACACGGGCCCGGACGACTACGCCGAAGAGGTCCTCTCCGTGGCCGAGTCCATCCCGCCCGGCATGGTGATGTCCTACGGCGACATCGCCGAGTACGTCGGTCGGGGCGGCCCTCGCCAGGTCGGCTCCGTCATGTCCACCTGGGGCGGCGCCGTCCCCTGGTGGCGCGTCGTGCGTTCGGACGGCCGTCCGCCCTCGGGGCACGAGGTACGTGCGCTGTCCCACTACGCGGCGGAGGCCACCCCCATGCGCCCCGGCGCCGACCGCGTGGACATGCGTCGGGCCCGGTGGGACGGGCGGAGCTGAGCCCTCCCGGACCGGCGGGGCCGCCCCGTGCGGAGCGGACGGATGTGTCCGTTCTGGATGAGAAGGTCCCCGACCTCTGGTGAACTGTTGGTCGTGGACCATGCCCGATACCGACTCGTGCGGCGCGCCAACCGGGCGCAGCCGCCGCCGGTGCTGGACGACAACCAGCGGCGTGTGGTCGAGCACGCGGGCGGCCCCCTCCTGGTGCTGGCCGGGCCCGGAACCGGGAAGACCACCACCATCGTCGAGGCCGTCGTGGACCGCATCGACAACCGGGGGGTGGACCCCTCGCGCGTGCTCGTGCTCACGTTCAGCCGCAAGGCCGCCCAGGAACTGCGGGAACGGATCACCGCCCGGCTGCGCCGCACCACCCGCGAGCCCCTCGCGCTCACCTTCCACAGCTACGCCTACTCCCTCATCCGCCGTGAGTTCCAGCGCATGGGCGACCTGCCGCCACGCCTGCTCTCCGGGCCGGAACAGCTCATGGAGGTGCGCGAACTCCTCGCCGGCGAGGCCCTCGACGGCGCCGAGCACTGGCCCGAGCGGCTCCGTCCCGCCCTGCGGACGCGCGGTTTCGCCGAGGAGCTGCGCGACTTCCTCATGCGCGCCCAGGAGCGCGGTCTGGGGCCGGCCGAGCTCGACCGGCTCGGCCGTGAGCGCGGCAGGGACGACTGGGTGGCCGCGGCCGGGTTCCTCGACCGCTACACCGGCCGGTTCGACATCGCCCCCGTGCCCACGCTCAACTACGCCGAACTCGTCCGCGTCGCCGCCAACATGCTCTCCGACCCCGAGGTGCAGGAGCGCGAGCGCGCCGCCCGCGAGGTCGTGTTCGTCGACGAGTACCAGGACACCGACCCCGCCCAGGAGGAGCTGCTGCGCGCCCTGGCCGGGGACGGCCGCGACCTCGTCGCCGTCGGCGACCCCGACCAGTCCATCTACGCCTTCCGCGGCGCCGAGGTCGACAACATCCTGGAGTTTCCCCGCCGCTTCCGGACCGCCGACCGCTCCGAGGCCCCCGTCGTCGCGCTGCGTACCTGCCGCCGGAGCGGGTCCGCGCTGCTGGCCGCCTCCCGGGGGGTGACCCGGCGCCTGCCCGCCGTCGCGTCGGCGGGCGGACACGTCAACGAGCACCGCGACCTGACCCCCGGCGAGAACGTCCCGGACGGGCGGGTCCAGGTCCTCCTGGCGGACAGCGTCGCCCAGGAGGCCGCGGTCATCGCCGACACCCTGCGCCGGGCGCACCTGATCGACGGCGTCCCGTGGTCGGACATGGCCGTCCTCGTGCGCTCCTCCACCCGCCAACTGCCGGCCCTGCGCCGTGCCCTGGCCGCCGCGTCGGTCCCCGTGGTCGTGGGGGCCGACGACCTCCCGGTGGCCGCCGAGCCGATCGTGCGCCCCCTGCTCGCGCTCATCCGCTACGGCCTCAACCCCGGCGAACTCGACGACGAGGCCGCCCGCGACCTGATCACCGGCCCGTTCGGGGAGGCCGACACCGTCCGGCTGCGGCGGCTCCTGCGGGCCCTGCGCCGCCTGGACCTGGACCGGGTCGCCGCCGCGCGGGCCGAGGGCGCCGACGGAACCGCCGAGGAGGACGCCGAGGCCGCCCGCCCCGACGGCTACCGGCCCGCGTCGCGCCTGCTCGTGGACGCGCTGCGCGACTCCCGCGACCTCGCCCTCGTCGACCCGCAGGTCGCCGCGCCCGCCCTGCGCATCGCCGAGGCCCTGGCCACCGTCCGGACCCTGGCCGCCCAGGGCGCCGACGCCGAACAGGTCCTGTGGCGGCTGTGGCGCGACAGCGGCCTCGCCGACCGCCTCCTGCGCGCCAGCCAGGCGGGCGGCCGTCGGGGAGCCTCCGCCGACCGCGACCTGGACGCCGTCGTCGCCCTCTTCGAGAGCGCCGCCCGCTACTGCGACCGCCTGCCCCCCGGCACCCCCGCCGGTTTCCTGGAGGACCTCGCCGCCCAGGAGATCCCCGGCGACAGCCTCGCCGAGCGCGCGCCCGAGGGCGAGGCGGTACGCATCCTCACCGCCCACCGCTCCAAGGGCCTGGAGTGGGGGCTGGTCGTGGTGGCCGGGGTACAGGAGGGCGACTGGCCCGACCTGCGGCTGCGCGGATCGTTCCTGGGCGTGGAGGGGCTCGTCGACGCCGACGCCCACTCCGCCGACACCTCCGGCGCCGCCCTCGCCTCCAAACTCCTGGACGAGGAGCGCCGCCTGTTCTACGTCGCGCTCACCCGCGCCCGGCACACGCTGGTCGTCACTGCCGTGGGCGGGGAGGAGACCGACGAGCGCCCCTCGCGCTTCCTCACGGAGCTGGGCGTGGGCGATCCCGAGCCGGTCAGCACCGGCCGCCGCTGGCTCTCCCTGCCCGCGCTCGTCGCCGACCTGAGGTCGGTGGTCACCGATCCCTCCGCGCCCGACCCGCTGCGTGAGGCCGCCGCCGTCCACCTGGCCCGGCTGGCCGAGGAGGGGGTGCGCGGAGCCGACCCGTCCGAGTGGTACGCGCTCACCCCCTTCACCGACGACCGGCCGCTGGCGGGGGAGGGGGACACCATCCGCGTCTCCCCCTCCCAGGTGGAGAGCTTCACCAACTGCCAGCTGCGGTGGCTGCTCGAACGCGCCGCCGGGGCCTCCTCCGGCGACTCCGCCTCCGCCCTGGGCACGGTCGTGCACGCCGTCGCCGTCCTGGTCGCCCGGGGCAGCTCCCCGGACGAGATCCACAAGCGCATGGACGAGATCTGGTCCGACCTGGACTTCGGCGGACCCTGGCAGGCGGACAAGCAGCGCGAGCGCGCCGACGAGATGGTCGGCAGGCTCCTGGACTGGGACGCCGCCAACGACCGCGAGCTGGTCGTCACCGAGGAGGGCTTCCGCGTCGACGTCGACGGCATCGAGATCACCGGCCGCGTCGACCGCCTCGAACGCGACGCCCAGGGGCGCGCGTTCGTCGTCGACATCAAGACCGGCACCGCCAAGGCCGACGACCTGGCCCGCCACCCCCAGCTCGGCGTCTACCAGATGGCCGTGCTCAGGGGGGCCTTCGCCAGGCTCGGCCTCACCGAGCCCGGTGGCGCCGCCCTCGTCCAGGTCGGTGGCGCCGCCCTCGCCCGCAAGGCGCGCGAGCAGCCCCAGCCCCCGCTCGGCGAGGACCCCGACCCCGGCTGGGCCACGGCCCTGGTCCGCGAGGTCGCCGCCGGGATGGGCGGCTCCCGCTTCACCGCCACCCGCAACAAGGGCTGCAACGCGTGCGCCGTGCGCGCCTGCTGCCCCGTGCAGGACGAAGGCCGGCATGTCTGAGCCCGCGCCCCCGCCACGCTGAGGAACGCCGTAACCGAACCTCCCCCACCACCCCGAGAGCCCACCATGCCCGAACCCCTGACCGACCCGGCCGACGCGCGGCCGCCGTTCCCCCGCCTGACCCCCGCCGAGCTGGCCCGCCTGCTCGGCCAGCCCGAGCCCACCGCCGAGCAGTCCGAGGTCGTCTCCGCGCCCCTGGAGCCGGGCGTGGTCATCGCGGGCGCCGGGTCGGGCAAGAGCGAGACCATGGCCTCCCGCGTGGTGTGGCTGGTCGCCAACGGGCACGTGCGCCCCGAACAGGTGCTCGGCCTGACCTTCACCCGCAAGGCCACCGCCGAGCTGGCCGAGCGCGTCCGCACCCGGCTCGACCAGCTGCGCGCCACCGAGCAGCTGCCCCCCGAGGTGCTCGACGGGGAGCCGACCGTGTCCACCTACAACGCCTACGCCGGGCGGATCGTCGCCGACCACGCCCTGCGCGAGGCGGTCGAGCCCACCGCCCGACTGCTCAGTGAGGGCCAGTCCTGGCAGTTGGCCGCCCGCGTCGTCGGCGAGTACGACGGGCCCATGGACCACATCACCGTCGGGGCCGACACCGTCACCCAGCGGGTCCTGCACCTGTCCGGGGAGATCGCCGACCACCTGACCACCACCGACCGGGTGCGCGGGATCGGCCGGTGGATCCAGGCCGAGGTCGACGCGATGACCCGCAAACCCACCAAGGAGACCCGCGACCTGGTCGCCGCCCAGCGCCGCCGCGAACAGCTCCTGCCCCTGGTGGAGCGGTACGACCACGCCAAGCACGTCCGCGAGGCGATGGACTTCGGCGACCAGATGGCGCTGGCCGCGCGCATCGCGCAGAACCACCCCGAGGTCGGGCTCATCGAACGCGGCCGGTTCCGCGTCGTGCTCCTGGACGAGTACCAGGACACCAGCCACGCCCAGCTCGTCCTGCTGCGGTCCCTGTTCGGCGAGGGGCACCCGGTCACCGCCGTCGGCGACCCCTGCCAGTCCATCTACGGGTGGCGGGGCGCGATCGCGGCCAACCTCACCCGGTTCCCCACCGACTTCCCGGCCGCTCCGGGGCGGCCCGCCCCCGTGCGCCGCCTGTCCACGAGCTTCCGCAACGGCGAACGGGTGCTGGGCGTGGCCGAGCGGATCTCCGAGCCGCTGCGCGCCGAGGCCGCCGAGGTCCCCGTCCTGCACCCGGGGCCGGCGCGCCGCGGCCGCGGCACCGCGCTGGCCGCCCTCTTCCCCACCGAGACCGCGGAGGCCGCCTGGATCGCCGAGCAGGTGCACAGCCTCGTCCACGCCCGGCCGGGGGAGCCGGGCGACGCGCACACCGCCCCCGACTTCCTGCCGTGGCCCGCGGGCGAGTCCGGCGGCGGCGCGGACGGCGGGATCAGCCCGGGCGACATCGCCGTCCTGTGCCGCAGGCGATCCCAGTTCCCCCCGCTGCGGGAGGCCCTGGAGGCGCGCGGCGTCCCCGTCGAGGTGGTCGGGCTCGGCGGGCTCATGCTCGTCCCGGAGGTCCGCGACATCATCGCCACCCTGCGCGTGGTGCACGACGCCTCGGCCGGCAACGAGCTGGCCCGCCTGCTCACCGGACCGCGGTGGCGGCTGGGCCCGCGCGACCTCGCCGCGCTGGGCGCCCGCGCCGCGGAGCTGGCCCGGCACACCCGCCGCGACCTGACCGCCCCCGACCCCGGGGAGGAGCCGGAGGACGACATCCTGCGGCGCACCGTCCTGGACCTGACCGCGGAGAGCGGCAGCCTGGTGGACGCCGTGGACGACCCCGGGCCCGCCGAGAACTACTCCGAGGCCGCCTACGAGCGCCTGGGACGTCTGGCCGAGGAGCTGCGGTCGCTGCGCAAACAGATCGGCCAGCCCCTGCCGGACCTGGTCACCGAGGTCGAGCGGATGCTCGGCCTGGACATCGAGGTGGGCGCCCGCACGGGTCGCGACCCACTGTCGGCCCGCGCCGACCTGGACGCCTTCGTCGACCACGCGGTCCGCTTCGTCGGCAACAGCGAGGACCCCACCCTGGGCAGCTTCCTGAGCTACCTCAACGCCGCCGAGGAGAACGAGAGCGGCCTGGCGCCCGGCGAGCGGATCGGCGCATCCGACAGCGTCAAACTCATGACCGTGCACGGGTCCAAGGGGCTCCAGTGGCCGGTGGTGATCGTGCCCGGGTTGTGCGCGGGCCGGAGGGCGCCGCTGTTCCCGGCCAGGGCGCGCGACTCGCTGGCCTGGGTCAAGGCCGACCACCTGCTGCCGTACCCGTTGCGCGGTGACCGCGCGAGTCTGCCCGTCCTGGCGGGGGTGACCAAGGAGGACATCGCCGACTTCAAGGCGGCCGAGGAGGAGCGCCACCTCATGGAGGAGCGGCGGCTGGCCTACGTGGCCGTGACCCGCGCGTCCTTCGCGCTGCTGTGCACCGGCCACTGGTGGGGGCGGACGGGGAGTTCGCCGCGCGGTCCGTCGGTGTTCCTGGAGGAGGTCCGCGAGGCGTGCGAGGCGGGGGCGGGGTCGGTCGTGGCCTGGGCGCCGCCCCCGGACCCGGAGGAGACCAACCCGCACGACGCCGAGGAGAACTCCGCCGTGTGGCCTCCGGTCCACGCCGAGGACGCCGCCGAGGACGCCGCCGAGGGCGTCCCGGGGCCGGACGGGGACGCGGCGGGACGGCGGTCGGCGGACACCCGGCGGGCGGAGATCCTGGCGGGCGCCGCCCTCGTCGAGCGCGCCCGGGAACGCCTGCGCGCGGGTACGGCCCCCGCCGAGCCCGCCCCCGCCGGCCTGCGCCGACGCCTCCAGGGGTGGGAGCGCGACACCGAACTCCTGCTCGCCCATCGCCGCGCCGCGGCGGCCGGGGCGGGGGACGGGCCGATCGAGGTCGAGCTGCCCGCCCACCTGTCGGTGTCGTCCATGGTGTGGCTGGCCCGCGACCCCTCCGCCCTGGCCCGGCAGATCCGTCGGCCGCTGCCGCGTCCGCCCGCGCCGCACACCCGGCGCGGCACTGCCTTCCACACGTGGCTGGAGCAGCGTTTCGGCCGGGACGCCACGCTCCTGGACGAGCTGCCCGGCGCCGCCGACGAGACCGCCGACCAGGACGAGGACCTGGCCGAGCTCAGGAGCCGCTTCGAGCGGAGCGAGTGGGGTTCGCGCGTCCCGATCGAGGTCGAGACGCCCTTCGAGACGGTCATCGGGGACCGGCTCATCCGGGGGCGGATGGACGCGGTGTTCCACGACCCCGAGACCGGCCGCTACGACGTCGTCGACTGGAAGACCGGCCACCCGCCCACCACGGAGGCCGAACGGCGCGCGGTCGGCGTGCAGCTGGCCGCCTACCGGCTGGCGTGGGCCGAACTGGCCGGGGTCGACCTCGACGAGGTCCGGGCCGCCTTCCACTACGTCCGGGCCGAGGAGACCGTCCGGCCCGCCGACCTGCTCGACGCCGAGGGCCTGGCCGCGCTCATCGCCTCGGTGCCCGAGCCCGGGCGGTGACGAGGACCGCCGCGCCGGTGCCGACCCGGCCCGGGCCGCCCCGCCGGGTCAGACCATGCCGAAGACGAACCCGCCCGCGGAGTCGGTGTCCGCGCCGAAGAGGAACTCCCGGCCCGACTGGATGAACTCCTCGCGGCTGATGGTCCCGTCGCCGTCGGTGTCCAGGGCCCTGAACCGCTCCCACGCGGTGTCGACGGTCGCCCCCAGGACCTGTGCGTACTCGACGTACTCGGCCTCGCTGATCGAGCCGTTGTCGTCGTCGTCGAGGAGGTCGAAGACCGCGTCGGCCAGCGCCTCGGTCGGGTTGGACCGGCTCGTGTCCTCGGACACCGCGCGCATGGCCCCCACGAACGCCTCCCGGTCCAGGCCGTCGCCGTCGGTTCCGGAGCGGCGGACCAGCTCATCCCACAGCCCGCGGTAGGCGGCGCGGATCGCCCCGGCCCGGGCGTCGTCCGCGTCCAGGGAGTATCCCTCGGTGTAGCGGCCGACCAGGCGCTGGTAGTCGTCCCAGGCCAGGGTGGCGTCGTTGTCGCTGTCCAGGGTGTCGAAGAGCGTGCCGAACCGCTCGGCGATCGCGGCGGAGGGAGCGGAGTCCACGGGCGTTCCTCTCGTCGTGGGGCGGGGCTGTCCCGCCCGCTGCACTCTTCGAGTCTCCCGCGCCGCGAACGGTTCCCGGTACGGTTTCGCGCGTCCCGGGGCCACGGGTCGCGCCCCTGGTGTCCGTGGGCGGTCGGCGCGGCGCCTAGGCTCGGAGCGGACAAGGACGTCAAGGAAGGAACGGGACTAACATGGACGTACGCGGTTACATCGAGGCGCACAGGGACGAGTTCCTCGCCTCCCTGAAGGAGTGGCTGGCGATCCCGTCGATCTCCGCCGACCCCGCCCGTGCCGACGACGTCCGCGCCTCGGCCCGCTGGCTCGCCGACCACCTCACCGCGACCGGCTTCCCGACCGTCGAGGTGTGGCAGACCCCCGGCCTGCCCGCCGTGTACGCCGAGTGGCCCGCCGCCGACCCCGACGCCCCCACCGTGCTCGTCTACGGCCACCACGACGTCCAGCCCGTCGACCCGGTCGGGGAGTGGGAGACCGACCCCTTCACCCCCACCGAACGCGGCACCTCCCTGTACGCGCGCGGCGCCTCCGACGACAAGGGCCAGGTCCTGTTCCACGCCCTGGGCGTGCGCGCCGCCCTGGCCGTCTCCGGCGCCGACGCCCCGCCCGTCACCCTCAAACTGCTGGTCGAGGGCGAGGAGGAGTCGGGCTCGGTGCACTTCGCCGAGCTGATGCGCGCCAACCGCGAGCGCCTGGCCTGCGACGTCGCCGTCATCTCCGACACCACCATGTGGGCGGCCGACACCCCCTCCATGTGCGTGGGCATGCGCGGCGTCACCGACGTCGAGATCGCTCTGTACGGCCCCGACCGCGACCTGCACAGCGGCTCCTTCGGCGGCGCCGTGCCCAACCCGCTCAAGGCCATGAGCGATCTGCTGTCCGGTCTGCACGACGCCGACGGGCGGATCGCCGTCCCCGGCTTCTACGACGGCGTGGTCGAGGCCAGCGACGAGGAGCGCGAGCTCATCGCCCAGCTGCCGTTCGACGAGCAGGAGTGGCTGGCCACCGCCGCCTCCACCGCCACGTGGGGCGAGGCCGGGTACAGCACCCTGGAGCGGATCTGGCTGCGCCCGACCGCGGAGATCAACGGCATGTGGGGCGGGCACACCGGAGCGGGCGGCAAGACGATCGTCCCCCGCTCCGCGCACGCCAAGGTCAGCTTCCGCCTCGTGCCCGGCCAGGAGCCCGCGCACGTCCAGGAGTGCGTCCGGGCGTTCGTCGAGGCGGGCGTCCCCGACGGTCTGCGCGCCGAGCTGGAGTTCGGCGGCCCCGGCGTGCGCGCGTGCGCCTCGGACCTGACCTCCCCGGAGCTGCGCGCCGCCCGCACCGCGATGGAGCGCGCCTTCGGCACCCGGGTGCTGTACACCCGCGAGGGCGGCAGCGGTCCGGAGGCCGACATCGCCGACATCCTGGGCGCGCCGCTGGTGTTCGTCGCCGTCGGCCTCGACGAGGACCGCATCCACGCGCCCAACGAGAAGGTCGAGGTCCCGCTCCTGCTCAAGGGCGCCGAGAGCGCCGCCTACCTGTGGGAGGAGCTGGCCGCCGTCCGTCGCGGCTGACCGGCGGCCGACGAGGACACAGGAGGCCACCGGGCATGCTCCGCCGCCCCGGTGGTGTTACCTGTAGGGCGAGGGCCGTATCCCCACGGCCGGACCGATCACCCCGGAAGGACCCATGGACGCCGACGCCATCCCCTCACTGTCCCGATCCACGGTCGACCCCGCGGGCCACCTGCGCGCGGACGCCGCGTGGCTGGAGAAGGCGTGGGCGGACCCCGGCACCCGGGTGCTCGTCCTGGAGGGCGGCGACCCCGGCAGTTACGGCTGGCAGGCGGTCATGAACAAGCAGTCGCGCGCGCTCGTCACCACCGGCCGGGCGCCCGGACTGGTGTTCACCGGCCCGGACCGGGCCCCCGAGGGCGAGCGGTACCTGCTGGGCGTCCAGGACGGCACGGCCTACTTCGCGGTCCGCTCCCTCCGGGAGCTGACCGCCACCCCGACCGCCGAGCCGGCGTCGCTGCGCCAGATCGGCGCCCTGCTCGACGACCGCGACACCGGGCTGATGACCCGGGCGGTCGCGCTGGCCAACTGGAACGCCTCGCACGGCTTCTGCCCGCGTTGCGGGTCGCGCACGAGGATGGCCGCGGCCGGACACGTGCGCGTGTGCGAGGAGGAGGGCACCGAGCAGTTCCCCCGGATGGACCCGGCCGTGATCATGCTGGTGCACCGCGAGCGCGACGGCCGCGAGGAGGCCCTGCTGGGCAACAACCCCAAGTGGGGTCCGCAGCGCTTCTCGGTCCTGGCGGGCTTCGTGGACGCGGGGGAGTCGCTGGAGCAGGCGGTGGTGCGCGAGGTGGCGGAGGAGGCCGGGGTCGTCGTCGAGGCCCCGCGCTACCTATCGTCGCAGCCGTGGCCGTTCCCGCGCAGCCTCATGGTGGGGTACACGGCGCGGGCGGTCGGGGAGACCCGGCGCACCGACGACGAGATCGCCGAGACCCGCTGGTTCACGCGTGAGCGCCTCTTCGCGGACGTGGACTCCGGCGAGGTCGCACTGCCCGGGCGCGCCTCCATCGCCCGTACCCTCATCGAGCACTGGTACGGGGGCGAACTGCCCGGCGAGTGGTGACGCCCGAACACGGTCCGAAGCGAAGCGGAGGCTCCGTTCTTCCGTGTAAGCGGCCCCTGTGGGTGGGCCCTGAACGTGCGCTCCAGGGGGTTTCGTTCGGGTGCCGGCAGGGTTCTGCAAGACGAGGCAAGCCGCGTAGCGAGGGACGAGCGACAGGCGCAGCTGAGGATGAAGAATCCCTGCCTTTGGGGCGCCCGAACACGGTCCGAAGCGAAGCGGAGGACCAAAACAAGCACAGCCCCGCACGTCCGTCCCCCGGATCGGTCGTGCGGGGCCCGGCCCCGCGTTCCCCCGCCGCCGTCGGCGGCGGCCTCAGTTCACGTCGGTCGAGGAGTTCAGCTCGTCCGGGAGCGGGGTCAGGGGGCTCGTGCTGCTCTCCACCACGTCCCGCGCCAGGTCCGCGACCTTGCGCCCGCGTGAGCGCGCCGAGGACCGCAGCTTCTCGAACGCCTCTCTGGGCAGCAGTGTGTGCCGCTCCGCCAGGACACCTATCGCCTGCTCGACGGTGACCCGCGAGTGCAGCGCGTGCTCCAGCTGCGCGACCGTGTGGCGCAGCCGCTCCACCTCGCTCGCGCCCTCCGGCGCGCGCCCGGGCGACCGCGTGCGCGGCCGCGGTACACCGGCCTCGTTCGACAGCAGGTCCGCCAGGACCATGGCGCTCACCAGGTCGGGCAGCTCCTGCCCGCCCTCGACCCGCCAACCCGTCGGGGTACGGCGCACCACGCCGACGTCCAACGTGTCGGCGACCGCGCTGTCATGAGACCTCATGTCGTCCCCCAACTCAACACTCCCCGTCGTCTTCGTCCGACCAGAGGTCGGCCGTGCCGGTCGCCGGACGGTGCGCGGATGCCCCGGGGCCCGCGGCCCCGGGGGAGGAGTCCCCGCGGTGCGGACCGCGCCCCGAGGGGGACCGCGGCCCGCGCACCGACCTACGCCAACTCGGTCAGTTTCTTCTTCACCTGAGCGAGCGACGGGTTGGTCATCGCCGCGCCGTCGCTGAAGACCAGCGTGGGAACGGTCTGGTTCCCGCCGTTGACCCTCATCACGATCTCCGCGGACTCCGGGTGCTCCTCGATGTTCACCTCACGCCCGGTGATCCCCTCGCGGGCGAGCTGGCTCTTGAGCCGCTTGCAGTATCCGCACCACGGGGTGGTGTACATCGTGAACAGCTCGGTGCCCGTCTTCGTCATGTCGCTCATATCCACTTCCTGTCAGGCGCTCGGTGGGGATCGGTCGATCCACCACGTGTCAACACCGCGTGGCGCGACCGGCTTCCCGCGACCGCCAGACACATCGTGGGACGCCTCACAGGCCGGACTGGTTCCGGATTGTGTGGCGGCACTCCGAACGGGCGCGGTGCCGATCCGCTCCCGGTGACGCCTGATACTTGAGAGACTGTGCCCCCAGGGCCCGCCCGTCGCCCGCGGGGCGCTCCGCGCGTCGGGCGGCCCACCACCCGCGACGGACGGCCTCCGGCCGCAGCGCCCCATACGCCCCGACCACACGCAGGAGCAGCATGGATCCCGACCGCGTCCTGGAGGGACTGGACCCGGAGCAGACCCAGGCGGCACGTGCCCTGCGCGGGCCCGTGTGCATCCTGGCCGGCGCCGGGACGGGCAAGACCCGCGCCATCACCCACCGGATCGCGCACGCGGTCGCCAGCGGCGTCGTCGGCGAGCAGCAGATCCTCGCCGTCACCTTCACCGTCCGCGCGGCCGGGGAGATGCGCGGCCGCCTGCGCGGCCTGGGCGCCCCCCGCGTGCAGGCCCGCACCTTCCACGCCGCGGCCATGCGCCAGCTGTCGTACTTCTGGCCGCAGGTGATCGGCGGCCCCCTGCCCACCCTGATCGAGAGCAAGATCAAGGCGGTCTCGCGCGCCGCCCACTCCGTCGGCCTCCAACCCGAGGGCACCACCGGCCTGCGCGACCTGGCCAGCGAGATCGAGTGGGCCAAGGTCACCCAGGTCCGTCCCACCGACTACGACAAGGCCGTCGCCAAGGCGGGCCGCCAGCCGCCGATGCCCGCCGGAGAGGTCGCGCGGGTGTTCGAGGCCTACGAGGAGCTGCGCCGCGAGCACAACCTCCTCGACTTCGAGTCCATGCTCGAACTCACCGCGGGCATGATCACCGAGTACCCGGCGATCGCCCAGCGGGTCCGCGACCAGTACCGGTACTTCGTCGTCGACGAGTTCCAGGACGTCAACCCGCTCCAGAAGCTGCTGCTCGACGCCTGGCTCGGCGACCGCGACGACCTGTGCGTGGTCGGCGACCCCAGCCAGACGATCTACTCCTTCGCGGGCGCCACCCCCGCCTACCTGACCGGGTTCGCGGCCCGCTACCCGCACGCCACCGTCGTCGAACTCGTCCGCGACTACCGGTCCACCCCCCAGGTCGTGCGGGTGGCCAACCACGTCATCGGACAGGCGCGCGGCAGCACCGGCCACCTCACCCTCCAGGCCCAGCGGCCCGACGGCCCCGATCCGATCTACCAGGAGTACGACGACGAGCCCGCCGAGGCCACCGGGGTCGCGCGCAAGATCAGCCTGCTCATCGAACAGGGCACCCCGGCCAGCGAGATCGCCGTCCTGGTGCGCACCAACTCCCAGTCGGCCGCCTACGAACAGGCCCTCTCCGACGAGGGGGTGCCGTTCACCGTACGCGGCACCGCGCGCTTCTTCGAGCGTCCCGAGATCAAGCAGGCCGTCCACACCCTGCGCGGCGCCCGGCACGGCGCCGCCGACGAGGACGGTGAACCGCTCGTGCGCACCGTCCGCCAGCTGCTGGGCCCGCTCGGGCTGACCGACCAGGCCCCCGAGGGCCGCCAGGCCCGGGAACGGTGGGAGTCGCTGTCGGCGCTCGCCCAGCTCGCGGAGGACATGGCGGCCGTGCCCGCGCCCGACGGAGGGCCCGCGACCGTGGCGCACTTCGTCGAGGAGCTCGACGCCCGCATGGCCACCGAGCACGCCCCCGGCTTCGAGGGGGTGACGATCGCCTCACTGCACTCGGCCAAGGGCCTGGAGTGGGACGCGGTGTTCCTGGTCGGGCTCACCGAGGGCATGATGCCGATCATCTACGCCGAGACCGACGAGCAGGTCGAGGAGGAGCGCCGCCTGTTCTACGTCGGGGTCACCCGTGCGCGCCGGAACCTGTCCATGTCGTGGTCGCTGGCCCGCTCCCCGGGCGGCCGTCGCACCCGCAAGCCCTCGCGGTTCCTGGACGGGTTGCGGCCCGCCTCCCCGTCCACGTCCGGGCGGCGCAACGAACGCCGCAGGGGCGGCCCCGTGCGCTGCCGGGTGTGCGGGGTGACCCTCGCCGACGCGGCCGAGCGGAAGCTGGGCCGCTGCCTGGGCTGCCCCTCCAGCTACGATGAGGCGCTGTTGGAGCGGTTGCGCGAATGGCGTCGGGCCGCCGCCCGGGAGCGGAAGGTGCCCGCGTACGTGGTCTTCACGGACGCCACCCTCCAGGCCGTCGCCGAGCAGGAGCCGTCGAGCCTCGCGCAGTTGTCCGCCGTGTCCGGTGTCGGCCAGGCCAAGCTCGACCGCTACGGTGAGGCCGTACTCGCGCTGGTCGCGGGCGCCGACCCCGCCGACGTCCTGGAAGGGGCCGAGGCGGTCGGTGAGGGTGCGGACGTCGTGGCCGAGGACGGGGAGGAGCCGGTCGATGGATGAGCGCGCGGAGGTCGAGGGCGGCGGTCAGTCCCTGGCCGATCTGCTGGAGGTACTCGACCTGGAGCGGATCGAGGACGACATCTTCCGGGGGAGCAGCCCCGAGGAGGGGCCGCAGCGCGTCTTCGGTGGTCTGGTCGCGGGCCAGGCGCTGGTGGCGGCGGGCCGCACGGCGCCCGCCGAGCGGCACGTGCACTCCCTGCACGCCTACTTCATCCGCCCCGGCGACCCCCGGGTGCCGATCGTGTACGAGGTCGACCGGGTCCGCGACGGGCGTTCGTTCACCACCCGCCGTGTGGTGGCGGTGCAGCACGGCAAGGCGATCTTCACGCTGTCGGCCTCCTTCCACAAGGAGGAGCCGGGGCTCGACCACCAGATCCCGATGCCCGACGTCCCGCCGCCGGAGGACCTGCCGAGCACGCGTGAGCGGCTCCAGGAGGCCTTCGGGAAGGTCCCCGGGTTCGTCCGGTGGCACCCGATCGAGCTGCGCCCGGTGGGTCCGCTGTCCTTCGAGGCCGAGCGGAACCCGCAGCTGCGCACGGCCAGCAACCCGGTGTGGCTCAAGGTCGACGGCAAGCTCCCCGACGACCGGCTCACGCAGGTGTGCCTGATGACCTACGCCTCGGACATGACCCTGCTCGACACCGTCCTGCTCAGACACGGGAGATCGTTCGCCGGGATCTCGATGGCCAGCCTCGACCACGCGATGTGGTTCCACCGGCCGTTCCGCGCCGACGAGTGGCTGCTGTACGCCCAGGAGGCGCCGACCGCGCAGGGCGCGCGGGGGCTGGCGCGCGGGCTGGTCTACACGCGCGACGGGCAGCTGGTGTGCTCGGTCGTGCAGGAGGGGCTGATCCGCGTCGTCGACGCCGAGGGCTGGGCCTGACCCCGCCCCGCCCCGGCCGCTAGTCCTCGGGGACGCGGACGCTCGCGGTGAAGACCCGGTCCACCGGGAGGCCCGCGCCGGGCGGCAGGGTGCTGCTGATGCCGAGTTGGGCGGAGTAGGCGCAGGGCGCGCTGTTCAGCGTGACGTAGGCGTCGGTGCCGTTGCGGACCGCCCAGGTGCCCTCCGGGAGGTCGACGCAGCGGACGGGATCGTCGTGGACGACGGAGCCTCCGCCGGAGGTGAGGAAGACCAGCCGCCCCGTGGCCGCGTCGGCGGGTGCGGCGGTACCCAGGGTGAGCGCGGCCGCGGCGGCGAGGGCGCTGAGCGCGGTGGCTGATCGACGCACGTCGACTCCTCGTGACGGGGCGGACGGCGGGACCCCGGCCGGAGCCCCGTGGAACGACCCGCGGTCCGGGGTCGTCCCCGGCGGCCGCCCCCACGCCGCGTCGGCCGGGGGCGGAACGCGCCCTAGCTCCAGACGATGAGGCTCCCGGTGTCGCCGGGCAGCGAGTCCAGGCCCCCGGCGGGCACGCTGTCGACGACGCGGGGGTGGAAGGCGCACGACGTGGTGGACACGTAGACGCGGCGGTTGGTGTCGTTGAAGAGCGCCGTGGGACCCTCGGGGGTCGTGATGCAGCCGACGGGGTCCTCGTACTCCACCAAGTTCCCCCCGCTGAGGAAAAGGACGAGCGTTCCGTCGGCCGCGCTCCGGTGGGTCGGCGCGGCGGTGGCGGGTGCGGTCGCGGCCAGGGTGAGCGCGGCCGTCGCGGCGAGCGTTCCGAGTACTGCGGCGGTTCGTCGCATGTCACTTCCTTCGGTGCCTTTTCCATGACACTCTGTCATGGACCCAGGTGAATGCCTATCACCGAGGGGTGGAGTCGTGCACGTGGCGGTCGTGGCATGGCCCGGCTCGCGGTGCGCCGAAACCCCGTCCGGCGGCCGCGCGGCAACACTCCGGAGCCCGTCGGCATTCCCTCGCACCCGTGGCCGGATGCGGACGTTTTCGCAGGTCAAAAATAGGTTGCTGATTTTCGCGGCCACCCCATAGTCTGTACATCGTCGTCATGACCGCCCCCGGCGCAGGTGCGAGACCCTGCCGCCCGACCGTGAAGGAGGTGCCCAATCTGATGAGCAACACCACGCAGTCCACCGGCTTCGTCGCTGTTTTCGCCATGCCTTCGCGTCAGCGTCCGGTGATCGTTGCCCAGGGCACCGCCTCGGCTGGTCACCGTGACGCCAACGCCGTGTTCGGCGAGTTCACCACCACCGGTAACGCCATCGCCGGCGGTCGCGAGAGCGGCCTCGGCGGCTTCCTCGGCATGACTGGTTCCCGGGGCTCCCAGCCCCTCGCGCTCCAGGCCGCCAAGGGCGATACCCGTACCGGCGGACGTGTCTGCGCTGAGCGCGAGCTGGCCCTGGCTTGGGGCGAGCCGCTGGCGAACCACGCCGAAACCACCCCGCGCCGTTACGGCGCAGTGGGTAAGTGTCCACGGAGGACTCCGGCCTAGAGCAGGACAGGCCGAGAGTTTCGACCGTGGCCGCGGACCCCACTCAGGGGCCGCGGCTTTCTTTGTATCTCCGTAGTCGGACTCCGTCCCCCAGGGGCGGTGGACGGCCTCGGCGGCATCGCAAGTCCAGGTCCCGCACCGGACTCGTCCGGTGAAGCAAGCACCGACCGCGTTGTACGAAACGAACAAAGATCTTGGAGGGCACCGATGCTTGCGTCGGTCCTGCAAACGCCCTGGCTGGGTGAGACCGAAGTTCCCTGCCGACTCCAGCCCGACCTGTTCTTCGCCGAGGCCCCCGCCGACGTCGAGGCCGCCAAGGCCGTGTGCGGCTCGTGCCCCGTCAAGGAGCAGTGCCTGGCGGACGCGCTGGAGCGCAAGGAGCCGTGGGGCGTCTGGGGCGGGCAGCTGCTCGTCGCCGGTCAGGTCGTGGCGCGCAAGCGTCCGCGTGGCCGCCCCCGGAAGAACCCCGCCCCGGTCGCCGCCTGACCCCCACCCCGATCCCGAACACACGTCCCACGAAGGAACGAAGAACGATGATGCTGATCCAGGAAATCATGCGCGTGGTCGAGAGCGCGGAAGTCGACCCCCGTCGCCGGGAGGACCTCCGGCTCGGAGCCCGCCAGCTGCGCGCGCGTCAGCGGCAGGAGCGCCGTTTGGAGGAGGCGCTCATGGAAGTGGCGTGGTCCAGGCTGTGTTGACGCACGGCTGACCGGTGGGAGGGCGACGGACGGTAGGCCCTCCACCTGATCACTCACGCGCGGTGTGGGGCCGGGCGGTGACCCTCGGGTGGGATCACCGTCCGGTCTCGTTTGTGTTGCGAACAGATCATGGAACCGTCGCGCCGAACGCCCGTGTGCTGCTCCCACCGGCCGCGGTGTCGCCCTGATCGGGGTGGAATCCGCCACACCGTAGGGCTTTCCGTGCGCGTCAGGTCATCCGTCCATCACGGAACCGACAGACAAATCTCCACAAGACACACCTGTGCTACGGGGCCCGGCTCGGCTACCGTAAAGTTCGTGCCCTCGAACACCAAAGTCGAGGTACGCCGCAGTCCTCGTCGTCGACGCACGGTGTCGGCCTACCGGGACGGGGACACCACGGTCGTCCTCGTGCCCGCGACGTTCTCCCGCGCTGAGGAAAAGCGCTGGGTGGGACGGATGCTGCAACGGCTGGAGGCCCGTGAGGGCCGACGCCACTCCGGCGACCGCGAGCTGCACGAGCGCGCGTTGGAGCTGGCCCACCGGTTCCTCGGCGGGACGGAGCTGCCCGAGTCGGTGCGCTGGGTGGACAACCAGAACGCGCGCTGGGGTTCGTGCACCCCCGAGACCCGAACGATCCGCATCTCCCGACGGCTGGTCGGCATGCCCTCGTGGGTGCTGGACTACGTGCTCGTCCACGAGCTCGCGCACCTGTTCCACGCCGACCACGGGCGTGAGTTCTGGGAGTTGGTGCGGCGCTATCCCAGGACCGAGCGCGCCCGCGGCTACCTGGAGGGGTTCAGCGCGGCGTCCCGCCTGGAGCCCTGTGACCAGAGCGAGGTGCCCGAGGAGGAAGAGGACACCGCGGGGGTCGCGGCCGAGGACTGACCGCGCTCAATCGGGGTGAAGACCGTACCGGGACGACCCGGTACGGCCCCTGCCGGGGGTCAGGCGCGCTGGGCGAGGGTGACCAGGGCCTGCCATTCGTTCCGGGGGAAGGTCAGGTGGCCCGCGTCGCGGTTCTGGGTGTCGCGAACGTCAGCGCCCGTCGGGTGCTCCCGTACCTCCACGCACTGCGCCCCCGAGTGGCTGTAGCTGGACTTGTGCCAGTCGTTCACAGTAGATCTCCTAGTACCTGCAATGACTGCCGGGCGGGGAGGGCGCATTCCAGAGCGCGCTTCACCAGGCCGTGCAGGCGGTCATACCCGGTGGAATCCTCATGGAGCACGTTACCGGCAACGTGATCGGACGAAGCAACCTTGTCCCCTCCGGGTAGGTGGAACATGATGAAGGGACTCGTCACTCCGATGAGAAGGGTCCCCTCTGGTACGAGATTGACGCGTACCTTCCCGTTTGCGGCGAGCGTCATCAAATGTGCAACTTGTTCCTGTTTGACGGCGTCCGGGGTCCAGCTCAGTGCGGTGGCCGGAAACATCGCGGTGATGACGGGGTTGTTCTTCGCGCGCAGGTACTCGTAGCGTCCGCAGCGGTGCGCCACCAACCGTTCGATCTCGCGGTCCGACCCGGCCAGCCCCTCCTCGAAGACCAAGCGCGCGTACCGGGGTGACTGCAAGGTTCCTGGAACCATCAGCGGTGACACCAGTTCGATGGTCTCGGCGCGTTCCTCCAGCCGCTCGATGTCCCGCATCCAGGGCGCGAGTGCGGTCCCACTGGTATCCAGCTCCCACACACGCACCAGGCGCCCCCGCATCCCGAGCACGTCGTCCAGGCGGTGCACGGTGTCTCTGCGTGGAGTGGACTTTCCGGACTCCCAACGGCAGATGCTGCTGGCCGCCGCGCCGACGCGGGAGGCCAGTTGTCGCTGTGTGAGGCCCGCGATTTCGCGCCCCTTCGCCAGGTGTGAGGGGAAGGCGTGTTCCGTCATGCTCCAACTTTTATCAACGCCGTTCCGTTGTGCGCTATGTCGTTGGGGATACATGACGCTTGCTCGCGCAACACGAAATCGGGGTCGCAGCATGAGGTCATGGAGGAAATCATCCGTGCCCTGAGGGAACTCCAGGGTGAATTCACGCGACGTGGTCTCGACACCACCATGTCCGACAAATCCCATTGGTTCTCCGTCGATCCCATTCCCACCCTCACGTGCTGCGAGTACCTGGGGCGCTGCGAGATCACCGTGACCGGGTTCGACTGCTACACGTGGCTCAACGGCAGCGGCGACCGCATGTACATGGACCGCGAGTTCGCCGAGGCCGTCGTGAACGAGGTGATCGCGACCCGCGCGGGGTTGGCAGGACGTCTCGGGTGCGCGTATCCGGCCCCGGCCCGATTCCGGCCGCGCCCCGTCTCCGTCGTTCCCCGGCCGCGACTGCCGCCGCTGCCCCGGAGGAAGCGAAGGCGTTGAAAGCGGACTTCTCCCCTCATATTGCTCGGGTGGAAAGTCGCACATTTCGGAAGTCCTGTGACTACTTTTCAGTAGCAGGTGCGCGGAGCAAGAAAAGGCCCTACTCTCTTCGCGCACGACGAATTCAGAAGACCCCGCGACGGTTAGACACCGCCCGGGGTCGTGGCCAGCAAGCAAGAATCTTTCAAGGAAAGGAAATTGCCAGCGTGCGCAAGTTTACCGCTGCCCTCATCGCCATGGCCAGGGCCTACGCGAAAGCCCTGCTCACCCCCGCCCGCGGACGCCACTCCGCCGCCGCGCGGCGGCGCCGTTCCACCCGGGTCCGCCCCTATGCACCGCTGCCGCTCCCCGAGCGGGCCGCCGCACCGACCCCGCCCAGGCCGACCGTGCGTCCGAACCGCCCCGCCGCTCCGGTGTCCCTCACCGCCCCGACCACGGCAGCCCCCGTCGCCGACGACGTCGCCCTGGTGCGCCCGTACTACGTAGCCCACGAACGGGAACTCGCCCGCGTCCAGGCCCGCGCGACCGCGCGCCTTCGCTCCTGGAGTGCTCCGTCCACGCCTTCGGCCCCGAAGACCCCGGTTCCTCCGCCCGCGCCGTCGACCGTTCCGGCCCCGCGTGTCCCCGTCGGCGACCTCCTGGCCACGCCCTGAGAGGGCCGTGCGGATACGGATGTCCCACTCTCATCAGTTGATTCGACCACCCTGGCCGTGGGGTCCCCGACCCACGACCGCTCCCCCTCAAGGAGCCCAGTGCCCAGCCGAGAACACGAGATCCCGCTGCGGATCATCCAGAACCTGCCCGAGATGGTGCCGGTCCTCCTCCAGGAGTCCCTGGGGATCGACCCACCTCCGCACACCGAAACGGTGCTCACGTCATCCGTCCTGACCAACTGCGACCCGAAGGAGTGGAACAGCGACGGTGCCGTCGTGCTCCGCAACGGCACCGAGCACGTCCTCGCCGTGGTGGTCGAGCGTCAGCACCGGGCGGACAGCCGAAAGAAGTCGAGTTGGCCCGCCTATCTGGTCACCCTCTACGCACGCCTGGGGTGCCCGGCGATCCTGCTCGTCCTGTGCCCCACGGACGGCATGGCGTGCACGTGCGCGGAGGCCATCCACATCGGTCACCCGGGCTTCGTCCTGTCGCCTCTGGTGATCGGCCCGTCCGCCACACCCGTCGTCGTCGACGCACGACGGGCGCGTGAGTTCCCAGAACTCGCCGTTCTCTCGGCCAGGGCGCACGGCGACGCCAACCCCGCGACCCTCGACGCGCTGATGGAGGCCCTGGACTCCATCGACCCTGATCGCCGCGCGTTCTACTATGACTACGTTATGGCTGGTCTTGGCGAGGCCGCCCAGAAGCACATGGAGGACCTGATGGCCGTGGACACCTGGGAATGGCAGAGCGACTTCGCCCGCAAGTACGTCGGCATCGGCCGCGAGGAGGGCCGAACGCAGGAGGCTGCCCGGAACGTGATCGTGATCCTCCAGGAGCGCGGTTTCACCGTCCCCGACCAGGTCCGTGAACGGATCGAGTCCTGCACCGACCTGGAGACCCTGGAGAAGTGGGTTCCCAAGGCTGTCGCCGTCGACCGCCCCGAGGACCTGTTCGACTGACGGTGACGGCGGACGAAACGGGCCCCGCTCCGGCCATCCGGAGCGGGGACCCTTCCGTGGACCTCAGGCCCTGGTCGCCCGCCCGGCGCGCAGATGCTCGGCCACCGCCGAGGCCGCCGCGCGCACCAGCGCCCGACACGGCTCGTCCGACGGCTCCGGCACCTCGTCGACCGGGAACCAGCCCAGGTCGTTCGACTCGTTCGGGTCCCGCACCAGCACCGCGTCCGGCGGCGCGATCGCCGCGAACTGCACGTCCAGGTGGTGACTCCCGCCCCCGCACGGAACCGCGTGCCGGTCCAGCCGGACCGGGGTCGGCAACAGGGTGATCCCCTCGATCCCCGACTCCTCGGTCGCCTCCCGCAGCGCCGCCCCGGCCAGCGTGGCGTCCCCGGGCTCGCAGTGGCCGCCGGTCTGCAACCACAGGTTGTGGATACCGTGCAGCACCAGCGCCACCCGGGAACCGTCCGCCGAGATGATCGCCGAACTCGCCGTCACGTGACCCGGCAGGCACTCCCGCCACATCGCGTCCTCGTGCGCGTCCAGGTGTTCCAGGTACGACCGGCGCAGCTCCTCCTGCCGGGCGTCGGGCGCGCTCCACGCGCCCAGCACCGCCCGGGCGTCCGCGTGCAACGACACTAGGCGTCCTCTCCGCGGTCGTCGCCCTCGTCCTTCTTCTCCTCGTCCTTCGCGCCGTCCGCGTCACCGGTCAGCTTCGAGATGTCGAAGTCGGCGTCCCCGAACTCCCCGCCGCCGCTGACGAACGCGTCCGGGTCGTCCAGGTCCGCGCCCGTGGGCATCAGGTCCGGGTGCTGCCACACCGCGTCGCGCCCCTCGATACCGCGAGCCTCCTCCAGCGCGGTCCACAGGGCCGACGCCTCCCGCAGCCGCCGCGGACGCAGTTCCAGTCCCACCAGGGCCGCGAACGTGTGCTCGGCGGGCCCGCCGGTCGCCCGGCGCCGCCGGGTCGCCTCGGCCAGGGCCCCCGCCTGCGGCAGCCGCTCGGACACCGCGTCCGACACCACCGTGGCCACCCAGCCCTCGATCAGCGCCAGCGTGGTCTCCAGGCGGGCCAGCGCCGCCTTCTGCTGCGGCGTGTCCTCCGGCTGGAACAGGCTCTCGCCGCCCACCCCGCCGGACAGCGCCTCCTGGAGGGCCTCCGGGTTGGTGAGGTCGATCCCGCCGAGCTTGTCCTCCAGACCGCTGACGTCGAACGACATCCCGGACGCGTACTCCTCGACCAGCCGGGACACGTGCGAGCGCAGCCACGGCACGTGCGAGTACAGGCGGTGCACCGCCGCCTCGCGCGCGGCCAGGTACAGCCGCACCTCGTCCTCGGGGATCTGGAGCCCCTCGCCGAACCTGGTCACACCGGGCGGCAGCAGGGCCGCGTTGCCCTCACCGGCCAGCGGCAGACCGATGTCGGTGGTGCCGATCACCTCACGCGCCAGCTCCCCGATGGCCTGCCCCGCCTGCTGGCCGACCATCATGCCGCCCATCTGCTGGACCATGCCCAGCAGCGGACCGGCCACGGACCGCATCTCCTCCGGCAGGTTCTGCCCCATCGCCTGCACGGTCTTGGACGTCAGCGGGTCGCACAGCTGCGCCCACGAGTCGATCGTCCGCTCGATCCACTCCGACCGGCTCCACGCCTGGGCGGTGTGGATCCCCGACGGCAGGTCGGTAGCCTGGTCGAGCCACAGGTCGGCGAGGCGGAGCGCCTCCTCGACCTTGGCGTAGTCGTGCGGCGGCACGCTCGGGTCACCGTGCTGGGACACCGTGTGCCGCGCGATGTTCTTGGCCATGTCCCAGTTGATCCCCGACTGCGACGACGCGCCGCCGGAGCCGCCCGGGCCCGGCTGGGCGGACATCATGTCGGCGAACTGCCGGAGCATGTTGGCCATCTGCTGTGGGTCGCCGAACGGGAAGTCGCTCGGCGTTCCGGAGTCTCCCCCGCCCGGGCGGCCGCTGCCGGCACCCGAGCCGGAGTCGCCAGAGCGGCGTCCGGACTCGTCATCGGGATCGTTCGGCATGCTGAAACCGAATGGCAGGTCGCTCACAATCAGACCTCAGGCAGGATTAGGTTTGGTCTCCACTGTCACGTTAGCTGGGAGTCGCCCGGAGTGAATACCGAAAGCAGCCAGGTTCGCCCAGAGCACAGCCCGTCCGAAGGCGCGGGCCCGGTGGTCGCGGTCACCGGCGCCGCCTCCGGCGTGGGTCGGCTCCTCGTGCAACGCCTGGCCGAGCGGAATGGTTCCGTGGCCGCCCGGGAGGTCGTGGCGATCGACGACGAGTTCTCCGACCTGGACGGCGTCACCTGGCGGATCGCCGACGTGTGCGACCCGGGGCTGGTCTCGCGGCTCGACGGCATCGACGTCCTGGTGCACACCGCCGACGACCGCTCCCTGGACACCAAACCCGCCAAGCGCCGCCAGCACAACGTCCGCGCCGCCCAGACGGTTCTGACGGCCGCCGCCGCCTCGGGCGTGCCGCGCGTCATCCTCGTCACCGGCACCATGGTCTACGGCGCGGCCCCCGACAACCCGGTGCCGCTGCCCGAGGACGCCCCGCGGGTGTCCGACAACAGCGCCGGGCTGACCGGCGACTTCGCGGAGATCGAGGCACTCGTCGAACGCGCCCGCCGGGCGCACCCGAGCCTGTCCGTGACCGTCGTCCGCCCCGCGCCGCTGGTCGGCCCCGGCCTGGACACCCTGCTCAGCCGCCACTTCTCCGCCCCCCGCCTGCTCACGGTCAAGGGCCACGAACAGCGCTGGCAGTTCTGCCACGTCGACGACCTGGCCGGCGCCCTGGAGCTGTGCGCCCTGCACGGCGTCGAGGGCGCCGACGGGGTCGTGACCGTCGCCAGCGAGGGCTCCCTCTCCCAGGAGGAGGTCGAGGAGATCGCGGGCATGAAGTCCTTCGAGGTCACCGCCAACCTGGCCTTCGGCGCCATCCGCCGCCTGCACCAGGCGAGGATCACCCCGGCCGCGGAGGGCGAACTCAAGCACCTCGTCTACCCCTGCGTGGTGGACTGCCGGACCCTGCGGGAGGCCGGTTGGAAACCCCGCTACGGCAACGGGGAGGTGCTCACCGCCCTGCTGGAGTACCGGAGCGGCAAACCCGCGCTGGTGGGCCGCGAGCTGGGCGCCAAGGAGGTCACCATCACCGCCGCGGGCGCGGCCGGGGCCGCCGCCGCCGCGATCGGGACCGCCGCCGCCATCCGCCATCTGCGCCGGCGCGGCCGCGGCTGAGCGCCGGACCCCGGGCGCGCCCCCGGATTCGTGCCCGACGACGAGACCGCCCCCCACCGGCATGGAGGACCCCACAGGGGTTGGCCCGACCCCGGGACCGGGCAGGTCGGGGTTGGTACCGTCGAAGCGTGCAAGAAATCACTCTCGCCGCCGTACGCGACACGCCCCTGTCCGTCGACGAGGTCCTCGCCGCCGTGGCGGACCCCCAGGCCGGGGGAACCGCCGTGTTCATCGGCACGGTCCGGGACCACGACCACGGGCGCGACGTCGCCCGACTGGCCTACTCGGCGCACCCCTCGGTGGAGGAGCGGCTGCGCGCCGTCATGGAGAAGGTGCTCGCCAGCACCACCGTCCCCGGACGGCCGGTGGTGAAACTGGCGGCCGTCCACCGCGTCGGGGACCTGGAGATCGGGGACGCGGCGGTGGTCGTGGCCGCCGCCGCGGCGCACCGGCAGGAGGCGTTCGACGCCTGCCGCCGCCTGATCGACGACCTCAAGGCACAGGTGCCGATCTGGAAGCACCAGTCCTTCGAGGACGGTCAGGACGAGTGGGTCGGGACGCCGTAGCCGCCCCTGCCGGAGGAGACCGGGCGCGCGGCGGGGTTCCGCACGGGCCGTAGGGTATGGGCATGCTTCGTCGTGTCCTGACCCTCGTCGTCGCCCTCGTCCTGCTCGTGGGGCTGGCCCTGGGCAGCCTCCACCTCCCCATGCCCTACATCGTGGCGACCCCCGGCGTCACGGTGAACACCGTGGGCGAGTTCGAGGACGGCCCGGTGATCCGGATCGAGGGAGCCGAGAGCTACGAGCACGACGGCGCGCTCTCCATGGTCACCATCCAGTACGCGGGCGGCCCGCAGCGGCGGCTCAGCGCGCTGGAGGTCCTCACCGCCTGGCTCTCGCCGAGCAACGCGGTCATGCCCGAGGAGCTGCTCTTCCCGGCCGACCGCACGCCCGAGGAGGTCAGCGAGCGGCAGACCGTCCAGATGAACGACTCCCAGACCGACGCGACCGCCGCCGCGCTGGGCCAGCTCGGCATCGGCTACGAGGCGGTCCCGGTGGTCGCCGACACCGTCGAGGACATGCCCGCCGACGGTCTGGTCCAGGCCGGTGACGTCATCGTCGAGATCGACGGCGAGCCCGTCCCCACGGACACCGGCGACGGCGAACGGGCCGTGGGCAGCGCGGCGGTCGTCGACGCGGTGAGCGCGCGCGAGCCCGGTGACGTCGTGGAGATGGTGCTGGACCGGGACGGCGAGACCGTCGAGGTCGAGATCACCACGGCGGAGGGCCAGGACGGCACGGCCGCCGTCGGCATCCTCATCACCGACGACACGGAGTTCCCGATCGACGTGGAGATCTCCGTCGGCGACATCGGCGGGCCGAGCGCCGGGATGATGTTCGCGCTCGGCATCATGGACCGGCTCAGCGAGGAGAGCCTGACCGGCGGCGCCCGCGTGGCCGGATCGGGCACCATCAGCGCCGACGGCCAGGTCGGCGGAATCAGCGGCATCCCGCAGAAGATGGTCAGCGCCCGGCGCGACGGCGCCGAGTACTTCCTCGTGGCCGCCGACAGCTGCGACCAGGTCGCCGACTCGGCGGCCTACGGGGAGCTGGAGGTGGTCCGGGTGGAGACGCTCGACGACGCGGTCGACGCCCTGGAGACCATCCGGACCGGCGAGGGCGCACTGCCCCGCTGCGAGGGCCTGGAGTAGGTCCCCCCCCCGCCCGGGACGGTCCGAAGCCGAGCACAGGACCGAAGCAAACAGGGCTCAGCCGTTCTCGGCCCGACCGTCCTCGTCGATGTCCAGGGTCAGCGCGAGCGCGGAGGTCAGCGCCGGGATCAGGTCGGCCCCGCTGAGCACCTCGGCCTCGCTGTCGTGGCTGCGCATCCGCATCGCGCAGTGGCGCGACCCGTCCCGCAGCACCCCGGCGACCATCCGGATCTCCTCGGTCTCCCGGCCGGAGGAGACCGGGTCCTCGCCCACGGTCAGGGTCTCGTCCGACCCCTTCACCACCAGGCGCTCCATGACCAGCGCGCACCCGGCCACGTCCTCCGGCCACAGGATGCGGCCCAGCGCCTCCTCCAGGGGGACGTCGTCGGGGAGCGGCTCCTGCTCGACCGGCGTCAGCTCCTCCGGGTCGACCGGGGAGTCGATCCCCAGCAGATCGGCCAGGGCCGGTTCCGCCTTCAGCAGCTCGGCGGTGGGCACCAGGGCGTACAGGCCCAGCGGCCGGTCCCACCCCTGCTCGGCGGCGTGGCGTTCCAGGTCCATGACGGCTTCGCGAATGTTCGACACACTCCCATGGTGACCGATGCGGGAGCCTCGCCGGTCCCGATCCCGGACAGTAGGGTCACCTTGGGCGCGCCGGTTGCCGGTCCGATACCCCAACGATGCTCGCTCGTCACCCGGACGGGGGGATTTCGGGAACCCGGCGTCCTCCGAATAAGTTCTCAGTAATAAGGCGCCACACGCGCACCGAACGCATCTACAAGCCAGAACGAGGGGGAGGCGTGAGCTTCCGATCGCCCGGCGCACCACCTGCGCGTATGCCTCGCCGATCAAGGTTGCTCGCGCCTGTCGCGGCGACCGTGGTCGTCATCATCGCGGGCCTGGCGCTCGCCGCGAACTTCTGGACCGATTTCAAGTGGTTCAGCTCCGTCGGATACACGACGGTGTTCCTGACCGAGCTGTGGACGCGCGTGCTGCTGTTCGCCGTCTCCGCGTTGGTCATGGCCGTCATCGTCGGCGCCAGCATCTTCTTCGCCTACCGCTCCCGGCCCGGCGTGCGGCCGATGAGCCTGGAGCAGCAGGGGCTCGACCGCTACCGGCAGTCGATCGACCCGCACCGCAAACTGTTCTTCTGGATCGCGGTCGGCGCACTCGCCCTCCTGGCCGGAGCCGCGGCCAGCGGTGACTGGCGGTCCTACCTCCAGTTCGTGCACGCGACCGACTTCGGCGTCGCCGACCCCGAGTTCGGCAATGACATCGGGTTCTTCGCGTTCGTCTACCCGTTCGTGCGCACGCTGCTCGGCTACGTGTACGCGGCGGTCATCCTGGCGTTCATCGCCGCGGTCATCGTCCACTACCTGTACGGGGGCGTGCGCCTCCAGAACGACAGCGGCCAGCGCGCCACCCCCGCCGCCCGGGTGCACCTGTCGGTGCTCCTGGGCGTCTTCGTGCTGCTGCGCGCAGGGTCGTACTGGCTGGACCGCTACGGCCTGGTCTTCTCCGACCGCGGCTACACCTTCGGCGCGTCCTACACGGACGTGAACGCGGTCAAGACGGCCCTGACGATCCTCACCGTCATCTCCGTCATCTGCGCCCTGCTGTTCTTCGCCAACATCTACTTCAAGAACACCATGGTCCCGATGGCCAGCCTCGGTCTGCTGGTCCTGTCCGCGGTGCTGGTCGGCGTCGCCTACCCCGAGATCGTCCAGCGCTTCCAGGTCCGGCCGAACGAGCTGCGCCTGGAGGAGCCCTACATCGAGCGCAACATCGAGTCCACGCGCGCCGCCTACGGCATCGCCGACGCCGAGGTGGAGAGCTACGACGCCACGACCGAGCTGACGCCGCAGGAGCTGGCGGCCGAGGCCGACACGATCCCGAGCGTCCGCCTGGCCGACCCGTCCGTGATCTCGCAGACCTTCCAGCAGATGCAGCAGGTCCGCGGCTTCTACGAGTTCCCGGACGTGCTGGAGGTCGACCGGTACCCGGACGCCGAGGGCAACCTGATCGACACCATCGTCGCCGTCCGCGAGTTGGAGGGGCCGCCCGCCGACCAGGACAACTGGCTCAACCGGCACCTGATCTACACCCACGGCTACGGCATGGTCGCCGCCGCGGGCAACCTGATCGACGCCGAGGGCCGCCCGGTCTTCACCGAGTACAACATCCCGCCCCGGGGCGAGCTGAGCGAGGTCACCGGCGAGTACGAGCCGCGGATCTACTACGGCCGCGAGGGCGCGGAGTACGTCATCGTCCAGGCCGAGCGCGAGTACGACCACCCGGTCGACCCGGAGGAGGAGACCGAGGAGGTCCCCACCCTGGAGGACGCCCTGGAGCCCACCGAGAGCCCCGAACCGGACGAGGCCCGCGCCCCGTCCGACTCCGACACCGAGGGCGGCTCCGAGGAGGGCGCCCAGGACGAGGGCGCCGACGGCGGCGAGGGCGCCGGCAACGGCGGTGACGAGGGCACCGAGGACGACGGGTCCCAGGCCTACAACCGCTACGAGGGCAGCGGCGGCGTCCAGCTGAGCAGCTTCTTCGACCGGATCCTGTACGCGATCAAGTACCAGGAACCGAACATCCTGCTCAACAGCGCCATCACCAGTGACTCGCGCATCATCTACGAGCGCGACCCGCTGGAGCGCGTGGAGCGCGTCGCCCCCTTCCTGACCGTGGACAGCAGCCCCTACCCGGCGGTGGTGGACGGCAGGGTCCAGTGGATCGTGGACGCCTACACCACGTCCAACGGCTACCCGTACGCCAAGCCGATCGACTTCAACCAGGCGGTCACCGACACGTTCACGGACGGTACGGCGCAGCAGGTCGGCGCGCTGCCCGGCAACGAGGTCAACTACATCCGCAACTCGGTCAAGGCGACCGTCGACGCCTACGACGGCACCGTCACGCTGTACGCGTGGGACGAGCAGGACCCGGTCCTCCAGACGTGGATGAGCGCCTTCCCGGGCATCGTGGAGCCCCGGGAGGAGATGAGCGAGGAGCTGCTCCAGCACGTCCGCTACCCGGACGACCTGTTCAAGGTGCAGCGCGAGATCATGCGCGAGTACCACGTGACCAACGCCGAGGCCTTCTACGGCGGTCAGGACTTCTGGACGGTCCCCGCCGACCCGACCACCGGGGACGACGCCCCGATGCCGGCGTACCGCCAGACGATCAACTACCCGGGTGACGACGAGCCCAGCTTCTCGCTGACCACCACGTTCGTCCCGCGCAACCGCGAGAACCTCGCGGCCTTCATGGCGGTCAACAGCGACCCCGGCTCGGAGGACTACGGCCAGCTGCAACTGCTGGAGCTGCCGCGCAGCACGGTCAACTTCGGTCCCGGCCAGATGCAGAACGCCTTCGACTCCGACGCGGCGGTCCGCGAGGTCCTGCTGCCGCTGGAGCAGTCCAACGCCGAGGTGACGCGGGGCAACCTGCTGACCCTGCCGTTCGCGGGCGGTCTGCTGTACGTCGAGCCGCTCTACGTCCAGGCCGGTGGCGGCGGTGCGGCCTCCTTCCCGCTGCTCCAGCAGGTGATGGTCGGCTTCGGTGAGGACGTCGCGATCGGCGGCAACCTCCAGGAGGCGCTGAACAACCTCTTCGGTGAGGGCGAGGCGCCGCTGCCCGACCCGGAGGCGCCCGCCGAGGACGAGGAGCCCGCCGAGGGCGACGCGGACGAGCCCGCCGACGAGCCCTCCGGCAACGAGGCGCTCACCGACGCGCTGAACGAGGCCGTCGAGGCATGGGAGGAGGCGCAGGAGAACCAGGAGCGGGCCAACGAGGACCTCCGGGAGGCCCTGGAGGCGATCGAGGAGGCGCTGAACGAGTAGTCTCCCGACCCCGCGCGGGGTTCGGGTGACCGGTCGACGGGGCGGGGCCTTCGGGCTCCGCCCCGCCGGCGTCGGACCGCCTCCGGAACGGGGTGGCCCACGTCTCGCGGCGTCGATTTGGGTTCACGGCGCGGACACGCTACTGTTGAGAACACAACGACGCGGGGTGGAGCAGTTCGGTAGCTCGCTGGGCTCATAACCCAGAGGTCGCAGGTTCAAATCCTGTCCCCGCTACCAGCGAAGAGCTGGTGTGGTCGGAGGGTGACCCTCCTTCCACACCGGCTTGTCGCATTTTTCTGGAGGTCGCCCTCCAGACCCCCGAGAGTGATGCCGGGCCCGGGAGAAATTCCGGGTCCGGTGCTTTTCACTCACCGCCCCGCTCCGGCGGGGATCGGAATGCATTCCGAACGGGTGGAAGTCGGCGGTGGTCGATCCAGGGCGCGAGTCCTGATACGGTTACCGAAGGTCGGGCCGCGAGGTCGGACCGGGGTGGATCCCCATCGGTCGTTCCTCAGGAAAAACCGATTTGCCACCCGGGGCGATAAGGCCCTAGAATAGGGATCAACGACGCGGGGTGGAGCAGTTCGGTAGCTCGCTGGGCTCATAACCCAGAGGTCGCAGGTTCAAATCCTGTCCCCGCTACCACCGAGGCCGGTGCGGTCGGAAACACAGTTTCCCTCCGCACCGGCCTTTTGCGGTTGAGCGGAAATCTCGCCCGGAACCACCGCGGCGGGGAAATGCCGGAAAGAGTCGGGGCCGATTTCCGTCCGCCGCCGGGAGAACACGTCGGGTCGCGGCCTCCCGGGAGACCGCGACCCGACGCCGGTGGTCGGAGGGTCAGCGCGTGCGGCCCTCCACGAGCTCGACCACGCGGTCGGCCCGCTCGGCGACCTTGGGGTCGTGGGTCACCACGACCACCGCCGCGCCGCGCAGCTCGGCCTGGGCCAGCAGCTGGTCCATGATCATCCGGCTGCTCGCGGCGTCCAGGGCGCCCGTGGGTTCGTCGGCGAGGATGAGCGCGGGTTCCCGGCTCAGCGCCCGCGCCAGCGCCACACGCTGCTGCTCGCCGCCGGAGAGCTGGTGCGGCTGCGAGTCGAGGCGGTGCCCCAGACCGACGGACTCCAGCAGTTCGCGGGCGCGGGCGCGGCGGCGGAACACGGGCACCCCGCCCAGCACCATCGGCACGCCCACGTTGGCCAGGGCGCTGCGCCGCTCCAACAGATGGAACTGCTGGAAGACGAAGCCGATGCCCTCACCGCGCAGCCGGGACCGGCGGCCCTCGCCCAGGCGGGTGGTGTCCACGCCGTCGAAGACGTAGCTGCCGCCGCTCGGCCGGTCCAGCAGGCCGAGCAGGTTGAGCAGGGTGGACTTGCCCGATCCCGACTGGCCGACGATCGCCACGACCTCGCCGCGCGCCACCTGGAACGTGCAGTCGTACAGGACGTCGATACGCGTGCCCGAGACCATGAAGTGCCTGGTCACACCCTCCACACGGAGGAGTTCGGAGGTCTGGGCCGCCGGCGGTGCGGCCTCCGGAAGGGGTGTGTCGACCGACATCTACTCGCCCTCCATGAAGTACTCGTCCTCCGCGAACTCCTCCTCGGGGTCCCCGGGAACGTCGAACCGGGGGTCGAGCGGGACCGGGTCCAGGATCTGCTCCCCGACGCTGAGACCCTCGGTGACCTCCACCAGGGAACCGTCGGACACACCCAGGGCGACCTCGCGCGTCTGTCGGGAACCGTCCTCGGCCACGACCACGACCTCGCCCTCGTCGGAGGCGCCGCGCACGGCGGTCACGGGGACGGCGATGACGTTGGAGACGTCCTCCACGGCGACCGACAGCTTCCCCGTCACGCCCTCGTACGCCTCGACGCCGGCGGGGACACGGCAGACCAGCTCGGTGCCGCCTCCGCCGCCCCGAGCGTCCTCGCCGTCCTCGGCGGGGGCGCCCCCGCCGCCCCGCTCGGCCGGGCCCAGGGAGACGAACTCGCACGTGGTGGGCGCGGGACCCTGGTCGATGCTCAGTTCGATGTCGCGGGGCTCGCCGCCGAAACGGTACAGGTCGTTCGACGGGACTGACGCCACGGCCCAGAACTCGTCCGGGGCGACCGTCGCCACGACCGCCCCCGGTTCGACGACGTCACCGTCGCGCAGGTCGCCGATTCCGGAGACGTCACCGGTGCGGGGCGCGTAGAGCGTGACCTCGCGTGCGGCGGGGGCCTCGGCCCCCTCCCCGCCGGTGGCCGTGGTGTTCGGAACGGACAGGGTCACGATCGGGGCGCCGTTCTCGACCGGGGCGCCGTCGCCCACCCAGACACGGGTGACGGTGCCGCCGTTCCGCGCCGCGACGTCCTCGCCGGGGGCGGCCCGGACGGTGGCGTCCAGCACCATCACCGAGCTGACCGAGCCCAGCTCCACCGTGAACGGCACGCTCGCCTCCAGGGCGGCCTGCTCCACGGGGACCTCCGGGCCGCCGACACCGCCGAGCACCCGCGGCAGCATGACGTAGGCGCCGCCGCCCAGCCCCGCCAGGAGCACGAGCCCGGTACCGGCGATGATCCACTTCTTCTTGCTCATCTTGAGTCTCCTACTCGCGGAGTCCGGCGACGACGGACGCGCGCAGCGCCCGGGCCGCGGGGATGATCCCGGCCAACAGTCCGACGGCCGCGGCGCTGCCCAGCCCCAGGAGCACACCGCTCGGGGGGACGCGCAGGTCGACGCCGGGCGGGACGAGGTCGAGCTCGGTGACGACCGCCGATCCCAGGGCGGCCAGCGCCCAGCACCCGGCGAGGGCGACGATCCCCGCCACGACCGACACGACCACGGCCTCCATCACCACGGCCACGAAGAGCGTGAACCTGGACGCGCCCAGGGCGCGGTAGGTGGCCAGCTCGCGACGGCGCTCGCGCACGGTGACCAGCCCGACGTTGAGCACGCCGAGCAGACCGGTGCCGAGGGTGATGAAGGCGATGCCGAGGAGACCCCAGGTCATGTAGAGCAGGGGCTCCTCCAGCATCTCCGCGCTGTCGGCGCGGTAACTCCAGATCGCGTTCTGGGGGTCCTCGACCCCCCACCGCCAGGCGACCGTCCGCAGCGACTCGGAGAACCCCTCTCCGTAGTCCTCGACCCCCGGGTGGTCCGGGTCCAGCCGGACGACGTAGGCGTTCGAGCCGCCGTAGAACCCG
Source organism: Nocardiopsis sp. FIRDI 009 (assembly GCF_003386285.1). GTDB lineage: Bacteria > Actinomycetota > Actinomycetes > Streptosporangiales > Streptosporangiaceae > Nocardiopsis. The sequence goes on along the minus strand of NZ_QPNC01000002.1, from coordinate 42,691 downwards.
AACCCCTCCTGTGGCGCCTCCTCGGAGTCGGGCGGGGCGAAGAGGATCTCCTCGGTGGCGGGGGAACGCAGGAGGTAGGCACTCTGCCAGGTGAAGTCCATACCCGAGTCGGCGATGACACCGACGACGCGGGCGTCCACCCACCGGTCCGTGCCGATCTGCACCCGGGTGAGATCGCCCATCGAGGCGGCGAGGGACTCGTTGACCACCAGGACGGGGGCGAGGGACTCGCGGTCGGCCTCGGTGAACCAGCGTCCCCGTGTCATGGTGATGCGGCGGATGTCGCCGAGTTCGGGGTCGACGCCGCGGATCTCCACGTCGGGCACGTCGGCGCCGCCGGAGCGGACGCGGACGGCGCCGCTCGGCATCTGGTAGAGCGAGACCTGTTCGCCGCCGGCGCGGTACAGGTCCTCCTCCAGGGCGTCGCGGTCGGTGACGTCGCCGTTGATCTCGACCTGGAGGGTCGCGGCGCGTCCGCCCTGGATCTCGCTGTAGGCGACGGCGTAGCGCTGCCCGAAGTCGCTGCCCGTGACCACGAGGATCAGCGCGCCGACACCGACGACGACACCGGCGCAGGACAGGATGGTCCGGGCGATGTTGGCCCGGGAACCGGTGAAGGCGAGCACGATCCCGGCTGTGAGGGAACGTAGCATTCGGCCCCTTCCCGTGTGTGGGGCCCGGCGCCGTCGGGGCGGCCGGGCCCGCGTGAATCGGGTGGTTTCACGACACCCAACGAAGGGAAGAGGAGTTTCGGTTCACGGCGGGACCGGGTGTGTGGCCGCAGGGGGCGGCGGAACCGGTCGGGGGTCAGCCGACGGAGAAACCGTCACAGGTCAGCGGGGCGCCGGAGGCGCTGTCGCTCCAGATAACGGTATGGACACCATCGGTGGGGGCGGCCACGGTGGCCCCCTCGGCGGGGGCGGTGAAGTCCTCGGGGTAGTCGACGTGGGACCAGGACCCCGGGGAGAGGGTGGCGTCGGCGGAGGACGAGGAACCGTCCGGGGCCAGGACGGTCACGGTCACCCCGGTGACCCCGGTGCTCTCGGCGGCCAGCAGGCCCAACCGGACGGGGGCGCCGGGGGAGACGTCGGTACGCGGCGCCTTGGTCCGCCAGGTGTCCGGGGTGGGGGAGTCGACGGCCGGGGAGCACATGAAGGTGTCGGGGTCGAACACGGTGTCGGGGAGGGCCGTGGGCTCGGACGAGGCGGAGGCGCGCACCTGGTCGGCGATCATCGCGTCGAGTTCCTCGGGCGTGTACCCGTGTCCGCCACCGCAGGCGGCGGCCGAGACGAGGGCCGCGGCGGGGGCGAGGAGGGCGGCGGCGCGGCGGAGCGCGGCGCTCAGGGGTGTCGTGGTCAGCACACCCGGCAGATTACTACCCGGGGTGAGGATTTGGGTGTGGAAAGTGACGGTCGTCGGTCGGGCGCTCACCGGCCCCGGGTGGCGGACACGCCCTAGCGGACGGGGGCGGGGCCGCCGTTGAGCCAGGTCAGAGCGGAGTCGTGGAGCAGACCGTTGCTGCACACCAGCGGTCCGCCGTCCTCGAAGTCCCCACCGCGCAGGTTGGTCGCGCGTCCACCGGCCTCCTCCAGGATGATCGGCAGCGGCGCGGCGTCCCAGAGCGACAGCTCCGGCTCGGCTGCCACGTCCACGACGCCCTCGGCGACCATCACGTGGGACCAGAAGTCGCCGTAGGCGCGCGTGCGCCAGACCGAGCGGGTCAAGCCGAGGAAGGAGTCGAGCAGACCGCGCTCCTCCCAACCGGTGAGCGAGGAGTAGCTGAACGAGGCGTCGGCGAGCTCCGACACCTTGGACACGTGGCAGCGGGTGGCCTTCGACAGGCCGCGTCCGGTCCAGGTGCCGCCGCCCCTGGAGGCCCACCAGCGGCGGTGCAGGGCCGGGGCGGACACCAGGCCGACGACCGGCCGGTCGCCCTCCAGGAGCGCGACCAGGGTCGCCCAGACGGGGACGCCGCGGACGTAGTTCTTCGTCCCGTCGATGGGGTCGATGACCCACACACGGTTGCTGTTGCCGGTCTTGCCGTACTCCTCGCCCAGGACCGCGTCCCGGGGGCGGGCGCGCGAGAGCACACCGCGCAGGGTCTCCTCGACCAGGCGGTCGGACTCGGTCACCGGGGTCAGGTCCGGTTTGGTGTCGACCACCAGATCGAGCGCGCGGAACCGCTTGAGCGCGAGGTCGTCGGCAGCGTCGGCGAGCACGTGGGCCAGCCGCAGATCATCGTCAAAGGACGCCATGGCCGGTAACGCTACCCGGCCCGGGACGCCGGTGGCGATGGGGGCACCCCCGCGTGACCAGAGTGTTAGTCACACCGGGGCCGCCGGAGGGTCCGGGAGGACGGGGCGCCGGGACCGTTCGGTGGGAGGATGGGGGGATGGAGACCGCGAGCGGACGCAGGCACGCCGAGGGGATGTCGGCGCGGGAGCGGTTGATGGACGCCGCCTACGCCGAGATCGTGGCCGGGGCGTGGCAGGGACAGCGGATGGCCGACATCGCGGCGGCGGCGAAGGTGTCCAGACAGACCCTGTACAACGTGTTCGGCAGCAAGGAGGGGCTCCTCCAGGCGATCGTGGTGCGCGAGGTCAACGGGCTGTTGGACACGGTCGTGCGGCTCCTGGAGACGGAGGAGCACGATCCGGCGCACGCCGTGAGCCGGGCGACGCGGCTGATCCTGCTGAACGCGCGCGACAACCCGCTGCTGCGGGCGGTGGTGACCGGTGACCGGGAGCTGCTGCCGGTGCTCACGACGAGGTCGGCGCCGCTGCTGGACGTGCTGGGGGAGCGGATCGCGTGGCGGGTGGGGGAGCGCTGCCCGTGGGTGGACGCGTCGCTGGCGGAGTCGGTGGCGGACGTGGCGGTGCGGCTGACGGTCTCCTACGCGTTGCAGCCGATCGACCCGGAACGGGCGGCGGAACGGGTCGAGCGGGTCGTGCACGGGATGCTGTCGCGCGGACGCTGAGAAGGGGGGCGTCTCCGGTGTGGGAGGAACCGCTGTCGGAGCGGGAGCGGCGGAAGGTGCTGAGGAAGTACATGCCGCACGGCCGGATCACCGCGCTTCCGGTGCGCCGCGCCGAGCGGTTGGTGCTGTTCGACCAGGTGGCGCGTGCCTTCGAGCCGGGTGTCCGGTACACGGAGGCCGAGGTCAACGCGGTGCTGGCGGGGTTCAGCGCGGACCTGGCGGTGCTGCGGCACGGCCTGGTGGACGAGGGGTTCATGGAGCGCGACCGGTCGCGGTACTGGCGCTGCGGCGGGACGGTGGACCTGTAGGGGCGCGGTCGGGCCGGAGGGGGTGCCCCCCGGCCCCGGGTGTTCGTGTGCCGGAGCGGTCAGTCGAAGAGCTGGTCGGCGTCGGTGACCGTCACGGCCCGATCGAGCCAGGACTCCAGCTCGGTGAGGTCGGCGCACCGTTCGATGCGGTCGCGGGCGGAGTCCGAGACCGGGACGTCGCGCACACGGAGGACACGCAGCAGGGCCTTTCGCTCGCCCTCGATCCGGCCCACCACCTGACCCTCGATGCGGCCTTCCTTGAGGCCCTCCTCACGCCCCTGCCCGACGTACTTGCGGGCGAAGTCGCTCTGCCACTCGTAGGTGCCGGTCGCCATGAGTTCCTCCCACTTCTGCCGAGCCGCCGCGCTGAGCTTGGACTCGATGAAGTCATAGTAGACAAGCCTGGTGTGTTCGGGCAGGGCGTCCAGGGCCGCTTCGGCGGCCTTGAGGACGGCGGGGTCGTCGCCGTGTGCGGCCACCGACAGCACGGACAGTTCCGGCAGACGCCTCGCCTGGTCGACGTCGTCGACCACCGGTGTGTTGCTCGGCCCCAGGACCGCGGGCGCGAAGGCGGTCCCGCCGGCCTCGAACTCGACGGGGGTCCGCGCCCACACCTCGGTGTTCCTGTCAGGGCAGACCACCATCAGTCTGACCGGGCAGCGCAGCATCTCTCTGACGGTGGCCACGTACAGCGGCCAGGTGTACGGCTTGTCCTGGTCCTTCTTCTGTTGGACCTCGGCGATGATGGCCAGCACCTTGGCCCCGTCATGGTCGTGCAGGACGATGACGTCGTCGGACCTGAAGGGCACGGGCTTGAGCTTGGTGTGGTCGGTGCAGCCGATCTCCGCACGGGCGAAGTCGGGCACCGGGAAACCGATCGTGTCGCGTAGCACGGCAGGAGCCAGTTCCGGATTGTTCTGGAACAGGCGCACCTGGAGCTCGTGGTCGAATCCGGGCATGGCAGGAGACTACCGAGCGTGACCGACAGATGTCGGGAAACCGGTGAATCCGTCCGTGCCCGGAGCGCTCCGGCGCGGCCGGGCGCTAGGCCCCGGGCTCCTCGTCGAGGGTGCCCTCCCGGCTGGCGAGCAGACGGCGCATCGACCCCACGCGGTCGGGGTCCAGGCTCCCCTCGGCGAGGGCGGAGGCCACGGCGCAGCCCTCGGCGCCCTCCTGGTGGGTGCAGTCCGCCGGGCACCCGTGGGCGACCTCGTCGATGTCGGCGAAACCCGCCACGATGTCCTCCGGCTCGATGTGCGCCAGCCCGAAACTGCGCACCCCGGGGGTGTCGATCAGCCAGCCGCCCTCGAAGGGCAGCGCGACGGCGGAGGTCGAGGTGTGGCGGCCCCGGCCGGTCACCGCGTTCACGTCGCCCACGGCCCGGTCGGCCCCGGGGATCAGCCGGTTGACCAGCGTCGACTTGCCCACCCCGGACGAACCCACGAACACGCTGGTCCGGCCGGCCAGCCGGGACCTGAGCCCGGACAGGTCCCCCTCCGGGCTCAGCACCTCGTACGGCAGCCCCAGGGGCTCGTAGACCCGGAGCAGGTCGTCGGGGTCGGCGAGATCCGCCTTGGTCAGGCACAGGAGCGGTTCGAGCCCGGCGTCGTAGGCCGCCACCAGGCACCGGTCGACGAAACGGGGCTGGGGCGCGGGGTCGGCGAGCGCGCACACGATGGCCAGCTGGTCGGCGTTGGCGACGATCACCCGCTCGACGGGGTCGGTGTCGTCGGCGGTGCGGCGCAGGACGGAGCGGCGGTCGCGGACCCGCACGACGCGGGCGAGGGTGTCGGGCCGCCCGGACAGGTCCCCCACCACGTCGACGCGGTCGCCGACGACGATGGAGCCGCGGCCCAGCTCACGGGCCTTCATGGCCACGACGGGGACGTCGTTCACCAGACACCGGTACCGGCCCCGGTCCACGGCGGTGACCAGACCCTCCACGGCGTTCTCGTGCCTGGGCCGCTTCCGGGTGCGGGGCCGGGAACCGCCCCGGGCGCGTACGCGGATGTCGTCCTCGTCCAGGTGGCGTCCCCCGCCCCGCGTCCGGCTCATGCCAGGACCTCCGCCCAGAGGCCGGGGAAGTCGGGCAGCGTCTTGCGCGTGGTGGCGATGTTCTCCACCTCCACCCCGGGCACCGACAGGCCGATCACCGCGCCGGACGTGGCCATCCGGTGGTCGTCGTAGGAGTGGAACACGCCGCCGTGCAGCGGGCGGGGGCGGATGACCAGGCCGTCGGGCAGCTCCTCGACGTCACCGCCCAGGTGGTTGATCTCGGTCGCGAGCGCGGCGATGCGGTCGGTCTCGTGGCGGCGCAGGTGCGCGATCCCGGTGAGCCGCGAGGGCGTGTCCGCCAGGGCGGCCACGGCGGCGATGGTCGGGGTGAGTTCGCCGACGTCGCGCAGGTCGGCGGTGATGCCGTTGATCCGACCGGTGCCGCGCAGGGTCAGGTCGGTACCGGAACGGGACACCTCGCCGCCCATGCGGGTGAACAGGGACCGCAGTTCGTCGCCGGGCTGGGTGGTGCGCTCGGGCCACCCCTGGATGGTCACCTCGCCCCCGCTGACCAGGGCGGCGGCCAGGAACGGCGCGGCGTTGGACAGGTCGGGTTCGACGGTGATCTCGGTGGCCTTGACCGGTCCCGGCTCCACCCGCCAGGAGTTCTCCCCGGTGGAGACCGCCACCCCCACGGCTCGGAGCATCTCCACCGTCATGTCCAGGTGCGGCTGGGAGGGCACGGGCGGACCCTGGTGGCGCACGTGCACGCCCTGGTCGAACCGGGCGCCGCTGAGCAGGAGCGCCGAGACGAACTGGGACGACCCGGAGGCGTCCAGGGTGACCTCGCCGCCGGGCACCGCGCCGGTGCCGTGGATGGTCATGGGCAGGGCGCCGCAGCCGCCGTCGTCGATGTCCGCGCCGAGGGCGCGCAGGGCGTTCAGGAGTTCGTCGACGGGCCGTTCGCGGGCGCGCGGGTCGCCGTCGAAGTGGACGTCGCCGGTGGCGAGGGCGGCGAGCGGCGGAACGAAGCGCATGACCGTTCCGGCGTTGCCGACGTCGACCGACGCCGGGCCGCGCAGCGCGGCGGGGGTGACGACGAGGTCCGCGCCGTCCTGGACGACGCCCACGCCCAGGGCGCGCAGCGCGCCGACCATGAGTTCGCTGTCACGGCTGGCGAGCGGGCGGCGCACGACGCACGGCGTCTGTGACAGCGCCGCCAGTACGAGCGCCCGGTTGGTCACGGACTTGGAGCCGGGCAGGGACAGCCGCGCGCTCACCGGGCGCTGGGCCGTGGGAGCGTGCCAGTGGTGGTCGGCGGGGCGCGAGGAGTCAGGCATGCCTCAAGGTTATCGGGACCGAGGCCGTGGACGGCGATGACGGGCGTATTCTGGGAGCGCCATGGTGTATCTGGATCACGCAGCCACGACCGAGGTCCGTCCGGAGGTCGTCGCCGACCTCACGGAGGAGCTCGGCTCCCTCGGCAACCCCTCGTCGCTGCACGGCCACGGCCGCGCCGCGCGCCGCACGGTCGAGGAGGCGAGGGAACGCCTCGCGGGCGCCCTCGGCTGCACCCCGCACGAGGTGGTCTTCACCGGCGGCGGCACCGAGTCCGACAACATCGCGGTCAAGGGCCTGTACTGGTCCCGCAACGCCGAGGACCCGCGGCGGCGGCGGATTCTGGTCAGCGCGGTCGAACACCACGCGGTCCTGGACCCGGCGCACTGGATGGCCGAGCACCAGGGGGCCGTCTTCGAGGCGCTCCCCGTGGACGGCTCGGGGCGTGTCGCCCCCCACGCGCTGAGGGAGGCGATCGAACGCGACCCCGGTTCGGTCGCCCTGGTCTCGGTCATGTGGGCCAACAACGAGGTCGGCACCGTGCAGCCGGTGGCCGAACTGGCGGCCGTGGCCGCCGAACACCGGATCCCCTTCCACACGGACGCCGTCCAGGCCGTCGGAGCGGAGGCGGTGGACTTCGCCGCCAGCGGCGTCAGCGCCCTGACGGTGAGCGGCCACAAGCTCGGCGGCCCGGTCGGGGCGGGCGCCCTGGTCGTCGGCCGGGGACTGGCTCCGGTTCCCGTCCTGCACGGCGGCGGCCAGGAACGCGACATCCGCTCGGGCAGCCTGTCCACGCCCCTGCTGCGCGGGCTGGCCACGGCCGTCGACCTCGCCGTGGCCGAGCGGGAGGAGCACGCCAAGCACCTGGCCTCGCTCCGGGACGAACTGGAGGAGCGCGTGCGGGCTGAGGTGCCGGACGTCGTCGTCAACGGCGACCCCGACGGGAGGCTGCCCGGGATCTCCCACCTGTCCTTCCCCGGCTGCGAGGGGGACGCGCTGCTCATGCTGCTCGACGCGCGGGGCATCTCCTGTTCGACCGGGTCGGCGTGCTCGGCGGGGGTCGCCCAGCCCAGCCACGTGCTCCTGGCGATGGGGGCCGACCCGGACACCGCGTTGAGCAGTCTGCGGCTGTCCCTGGGCCGGACCTCCACCACGGAGGACGTCGCGGCGCTGGCCGGGGCGATCGGACCCGCCGTCGAGCGGGCCCGCGCGGCCAGGGCCAAACGGCGTCGCTAGGTTCCGTCCGGGGCGGAGGCCCGCGACGGGCACGGCTCAGTCGCCGGAGCGCTGGATCGTGACGGACTCCAGCACGACGTCCTCCACCGGGCGGTCGCTCTGGTCGGTCTCCACCCGGGAGATCGCCTCCACCACCGCGTAGGACTCGTCGTCGGCCACCTGGCCGAAGATCGTGTGCCTGTCGTTCAGGTGGGTGGTCGGCGCCACCGTGATGAAGAACTGCGACCCGTTGGTGTCCGGGCCCGAGTTGGCCATGGCCAGCACGCCCGGTTCGTCGAAGGTGCGGCCGGAGTCGAACTCGTCGGCGAACGTGTACCCGGGGCCGCCGCGCCCGGTCCCCTCGGGGTCGCCGCCCTGGATCATGAACCCCTCGATCACCCGGTGGAAGACGGTCCCGTCGTAGAAGGCCGCATCCCCGGTCACCGGGTTGGGCACGCCCTCCCCCTCGGCGAGGTCGACGAAGTTGGCGACGGCCAGGGGGGCGTCCTCCGGGAAGAGCTCCACCGTGATGTCGCCCTCGCTGGTGCTCAGCACCGCGCCCTCCACGTCCGACACCCCCGTGTCCGACACCTCCGTGTCCGTTCCGCCCTGGCAGGCCGTCGCGGCCAGCAGGGCGGCGGAGGCCAGGAGCGCGGTCGCCGGCGGGGTCAAGCGCTTCATCGGTTCACTCCCGAGGTGAGGTTCGCGGCTGGGCGTCACTCAGAGTACTGGGACAGGAGGGGGTGTCCCACCCCGGGGCACGCCGACCACCCGGAGCCGCGCGGGTCAGCGGGGTCCGGGAGGATGTTCCGAACGCGTCCGGTCATGGGACGGCATTGTCGGTTCTTGTACTGACTTATCACGGACCGCCGCACCCGCCCTGTCGCTTGACCAGCCCCACCGCCACGGGAGAGGGTCGGATGAAGGGGCGGGTCCGACCCGAGGGACACGGCCCGCCCGACCGGCGACGGGAGAGGATTCGGGAGTGAACACTGCGTTGCCGTCTGCGATGTGGCTCCCCTTCGGCGCGCGGGTACTGCGCGCCAGGTCCGACAGGGGGCTCTCGCGCGCCGAGCTGGCCAGGACCGTCGGGGTGACCGACGACAAACTCCGCGAGGTGGAGGACGCGCACTGCCGACCGGCCCGGACGCTGGTCGAGCGGGTGGACACCGCACTGGGCGCCGACCACCAGCTGGTCGACGCCTGGGCGATCACCCTCCAGGCCGAGGCCTTCCCCAACGAGTTCGGGGACATGCGGGAGCTCGGCACGCACGCGGCGCGGCTCTGGGAGCACCAGCCCATGGCCGTGCCCACGTTCCTGCGCACCCGGGAGTACTCCCGGGCCATCCTGGGGCCCGCCCACCCCGACCTCGGCGCCGACCAGGTCGAGGCCATGGTGGAGGAGGAGATGGCCCACCGGGCGGCGATGACCGGACCGGAGGGCCCCCGGCTGCGGGTGGTGCTCAACGAGATCGCCCTGACCCGGCCCCAGGGCGGCGCGGCCGTCATCAACGCCCAGCGCGCCTTCCTGGCCGACCTCATCGAGGCGGGCATCGTCACCATGGGCGTGATCCCCGAGCAGACTCCACACCACCCGGGACTGGGGGGAGCCTTCCGGCTGATGGAGTTCGAGGACCGGCCCAGCATGGTCTACGCGTTCGCCGCGCAGGGGGGAGACCTCACGGCCGAGACCGAGCAGGTCGGACGGTGCACGATGGTGCGCGACGCCATCGAGGGCGCCGCGGTCGAACTGACACCGGACTCGGAGATCCTGACCGCGCGGTGGCCCGGGCGCTGACCCCCGAGCCGACCCGCCCGTTGGGGGGACGCCCGGGATGGGCTAGGTTGCCCGCCATGGATATCGCGATCACTTCCGGGTACGTCGTGCCCGTCGACGGGGACCCCGTCGACGGCGGCACGGTCCTCATCTCCGACGGCACCATCACCGCGGTCGGCCCGGACGCCGACGTCACCGTCCCCGAGGGGGCCACGGTCGTCGACGCCTCCGGAAAGTGGGTGCTGCCCGGCTTCGTCGAGGCGCACGGACACATCGGCATCGACGAGGAGGGCGTCGGCTGGGCGGGCGACGACACCAACGAGATGACCGACCCCAACGGCGCCCGCATGCGCGCCCTGGACGCCATCAATCCCGCCGACCGGGGCTTCGTCGACGCCCTGTCCGGCGGTGTGACCAGTTCCGTCGTTAAGCCCGGCTCCGGCAACCCGATCGGCGGCCAGACGGTGGCGGTCAAGTGCTGGGGCCGCAGCATGGAGGACCGGCTGATCAGGCAGCCGACCAGCGTCAAGAGCGCCCTGGGGGAGAACCCCAAGCGCGTGTACGGGGAGAAGAAGCAGCTGCCCTCGACACGGCAGGGCGTGGCGGCGGTCATCCGCGACGCGTTCACCAAGGCGCAGGACTACAAGGCCAAGCGGGACCACGCGGCGGCCGAGGGCACCCCCTTCGACCGGGACAACGCCATGGAGGTCCTGGTCCGGGTCCTGGACGGCGAGTTGCCGTGGTGCCAGCACGTCCACCGCGCCGACGACATGCACACGGCGATGCGCCTGGCCGACGAGTTCGGGTACCGCCTGATCATCAACCACTGCACCGAGGGCCACCTGCTCGCCGACGAGATCGCCGCGCGCGGTGTCCCCGTGATCTCGGGCCCGCTGATGACGAGCCGCTCCAAGGTCGAGGTGAAGAACAAGACCCTGGCCAACCCGGGCATCCTCGACCGGGCGGGGGTGAAGGTCGCGCTGACCACCGACCACCCGGTCGTCCCGATCGAGTTCCTCGTGCACCAGGCCACCCTGTGCGTGAAGGAGGGTCTGGACCGCGACACCGCGATCCGAGCGATCACCCTCAACCCCGCCGAGATCATGGGGATCGACGACCGGGTGGGCGCGCTGCGGCCCGGCCTGGACGGCGACGTGGTGGTGTGGTCGGGCGACCCGCTGGACGTCATGAGCCGCGCCCTGCGCGTGTTCGTCGAGGGCCGCGAGGTGTACACCTACGACGAGGAGCGCCGGGAGGGCGTGGTCGCGGACGCCTTCTACCGCGAGGAGCGGGCGGCCTCCTGAGGCCCCTCAGGTGCGCGGCCGGGCCCCGGAGGGCGGTCGCACCCGGGTCTGAGGCATGGCTGGCCGGCGAAGATAGGGAAAACCTCCCATAGTGGGGGCGCCCTCCTTAGCGGAAGTCTGGTGTGGGCCGGGACGCACGGTCCCGGCCCACCGGACCACCAGGAGGACGCCATGCACCCCGACATCCACGCCCGAGCCGCCGATCTCTACCGCGCCGAGCGGGAGCGCGAGGCCCGCGAGGCCCGCGAGGCCCGAATGGCCCGCGAGGCGCGAAGGGCCCGCGAGGCGCGAAGGGCCGCCGGGAAGCGCGCGGACCGCCGGGCCGGGAGGGGCGGGTCAGCCCAGCGCGCGAAGACCCCCCGCGGCCGCGACGCCGCTGTCCGTCAGGTCCAGGACCGCGGTGGCGCCTTCCATCTTCAGGCGTGAGAGGAGGTCGGGCGCGTCCCCGGGGCCGCCCTGGAGGAGCACCAGCGGAGCGCCCGCGGCCACCGCCGCCAGGAGGACCGAGGCGTCCTCGCCGAACACGGACAGCGGGGTGCCGGGGCCGATCACGAGCCCCACGCGGTCCTCGCCCGTGAGCGACCACCGCTCGGCGCGCTCCCGCGCGGCCGAGACCAGTTCCGCTCCGGTCCACTCGCGTCCGCTCGCGTACGCGGGCGACCCGGGGTCGAGCGGGTAGGGGGAGAAGTGATCGCCGTGCCCCCGGGCCTCGGTGGTGTAGTCCAGCACCATCGGCGGCAGGTCCCGCAGGGGCAGCCCGAGCGGGTGCAGCGACGCGCCCATGACCTCCTCCGCGCCGCTGTCGAGAGCCGACTCCAGCCGGTCGGCGTCGGCCACCGCGATCTGCGCCCCCTCGGGGAACGCGTCCGCGTCCACGGGCACCGCCACGGCCCCGACCGACCAGGACGACAGGAGCCAGACGATCGACTGCCAGTGCACGGGCAGCGCGACCGCCACCCGGTCGTCCGGCTGGGTCCCGAAGCCGTCCACCATCATGTTCGCGGTCTTGGACACCCAGTTGTCGAGGGTGGCCGGGGAGAGCTCGACCCTGCCTCCCAGCGCGTCGTAGGAGGTCACGAAGGGGTGAGCGGGGGCGGCGGCGACGAGGTTCCGCCACAGCTGTGCTGGAGTTTCGGACATGCCGCCACTCTAGGGCGTGTGTCGCGGACACCCACCCCGCTGCGCGGCGCCCCCGCTCCCACGGGGTTCGGGCGGTGGTTCCCGCCGGACATTCCCTCCGGGCTCTGCCGACCGACCGCCCCGATGTGTGCGCCACGCCGGCCGAGCTGCCAGAGTGTCTCCATGCGCTTGCCTCCCGGACGGATCCTCGCCCGTGTCACCGCGCTCCCCGCCATCGCCGTGTCGGCCTGGCTCTTGGTGGCCTTCCCCCTCCTGGCGCTCGGCCTGTTCACGCCCCTGGCCGGGATCGTCGTCGGTGTCCCCGCGGTGGTCGCGGCGTGTGCCCTGGTGCCCCGGCTCATCCCGGACCCGGACGAGGACGTGCCCTGGTGGCCGGTCGTCCTCGTGCTGCTGATCGCCGCGGGCTTCGCCGTCGTGCAGATCGCCTACCACGCCGAGGCGCTGGTCATCCGCCGTGACCCGGCCTCCTACGCCATGTACACGGTGTGGATCGCGGAGAACGGATCCCTGCCGATCCCCCTGCGCACCGACCTCATCGCCGGGGACGACCCCTCGCTCAGCTACCAGAGCCTCGCCCAGTACCAGCGCGGTGACGTCATCTGGCCGCAGTTCATGGCCGGCGCGCCCCTGTTGACCTCGATCGGCTACTGGCTGGGCGGCCTCACCGGCATGCTGGTGACCACCCCGGTCCTGGGCGCGCTGGGCGTGCTGACCCTCGCCGGGCTCACCGCCCGCCTGGTCGGTGCCCGCTGGGCCCCGCTGGCCGCGATCGTCCTGGCCGTGTGCCTGCCCCAGCAGTGGGTCAGCCGGTTCACCTACAGCGAGCCCGCCACCCAGATCCTCCTGCTCGGCGGTCTGGTCCTCGCCTACGACGCGCTCTCCCGGCGTTCCTTCCTGCGCGACCGGTGGTCCGCCCAGCACACCCTGGCGGCGGCAGCGGGGCTGTCGTTCGGCCTCGGACTGGTGGTGCGGATCGACGTCCTGCGCGACCTGCTGCCCGTCATCGGCTTCGTCGGGCTGCTGCTGCTCGCCCGCCGAGGCCAGGCCCTGCCGCTGCTGGGCGGACTCGTCGTCGGCTCCGGTATGGGCCTGTACGCCGGGTACGGCCTGTCCCGCCCCTACCTGGAGTACCTGTCCGACTCGCTCAACCCCCTCCTGGTGATCACCGCCGTCGTGATCGCGGTCACCGTCGTCGCCACCGCCGCCCTGTGGCGGCACGGCGTCCCCCGCGTGGAGCGGGTCCGCTGGTTGCCCAACGCAATGGCCGTCCTCGCCCTGGTCGCGATGGTCGGCTTCGCGATCCGTCCCCTGCTGTGGCCCGACTACGGCCACGGCAGCGACTTCACCGACCGCTGGGTCGCCGCCGTCCAGGAACGCGAGGGGCTGCCGATCGAGGGCAGCCGCACCTACTACGACCTCAGCCTCTACTGGGTCGGCTGGTACGTGGGTCTGAGCACCGTCCTGTTCGCCGCGCTCGGCCTCGCCCTGATCCTGCGCCGCGTCACGGAACGCCGCGAACCCCAGTGGGTCCTGCCCACCATGCTGCTGGTGTGGACGGTGGGCACCACACTCCTGCGACCCGCCATCACCCCCGACCACCCGTGGGCGAGCAGGCGGCTGATCGCCCTGGTCATCCCGGCGTTCATCCTGTTCGCCGTCTGGTTCCTGGCCTGGCTCACCCGCTACTGCGACCGCGCCGTCCGCGCCGACGGCGGCGGTCCGGTCGCGCGCTCCCTCCCGACCGTGGTCGCGGCGGGTGCCGCGGCCGCCATGATCGTGCCGACCGCCACCACCGCGGCCAACGGCATCATGGGCTACCGGCAGGACGTGGGCACGGTCGCCGCCACGGAGAACCTCTGCGCCCACCTACCCGACGACGGGTCGGTCGTCGTGGTCGACGGCGGCATGGCGGGCAACTACCTGCCGCTGCTGCGGAACGTCTGCGGGCTGCCCACCGCGGCGATGGACGAGCCCACGCCCGGGGACGTGGCGCGGGTCGTCGGGGAGATCCACCGGCGGGGCCGCACCGCCGTGCTCGCCGCGCCCGACGCGGCCCCGCTCATGGAGCTGACCGGCGGCGCGGCCAGCCCCGTACGGCCCTTCCACGTGGTCGCCGACATGGATCCCAGTACCCTCATGAAACCGCCCACCGGCCACTGGACCTTCCGCGGAAGCGTCTGGGTGGCCGTCATCCCGGCCGAGGACTGACCAGCCCGCCCGGCCCCGACCAGACCGCTGAGACGAACGCATGAGCGACACACCCGACAACATCCAGGACCCGAGCGCGGACGAGGAGCCCGTGCGGGTCACCATCGTGCTCCCGTGCTACAACGAGCAGGACCACGTCCTCGACGAGGTCAAGCGGATCTGCTCGGCGATGGACGCCTCGGGGTACGGCTACGAACTGCTGGCCGTGGACGACGCCTCCACCGACGACACCCTCGCCCGGCTGCGCGACGCCGAGGCGCTGTACCCACGGCTGCGCGTGGTCGCCTTCGGCCACAACGGCGGCTCCGGGACGGTGCGCCGGATCGGCAGTCAGCGGGCGCGCGGCGAGTTCGTGGTGTGGACCGACGCGGACATGAGCTACCCCAACGAGCGGATCCCCGAGCTGGTCGCGATGCTCGACCAGGACCCCGGGATCGACCAGGTGGTGGGCGCGCGCACCCAGGAGATGGGGTCGCACAAGGCGCTGCGCGTCCCGGCCAAGTGGGTCATCCGCAAGATCGCCGAGAGCCTCACGGGCACCCGCATCCCCGACCTCAACTCCGGCCTGCGCGTGTTCCGGCGCGACGTCGCCCGCCCCTACCTGCGGCTGCTGCCGCCCGGGTTCTCCTGCGTCACGACGATCACCCTGGCCTTCCTGTCCAACCAGCACCCGATCCGGTACGTGCCCATCGAGTACGCCACACGGGCGGGCACCTCGAAGTTCCACTTCGTCAAGGACGCCTACCGCTACATCCTCCAGGTGCTGCGGATGGTCATGTACTTCAACCCGCTCAAGGTGCTCATGCCGCTGGCGCTGACGCTGCTGGGGGTCGGCGCCGCCAAGTTCGTCTTCGACCAGGTGCGGGACCTGTTCTACATCGCCAACAACACGGTCATGATCCTCATGACGGGGCTGATCCTCGCGGCGATCGGGCTCCTGGCCGACCTCATCGTCCGCTCGCGGGAGGGCGCGTGAGCGCCGCGCCGACCCGGGTCGCGCTCGTGGGGCCCGCCCACCCCTACAAGGGCGGCGGAGCCCGGCACACCACCGAACTGGCGCACCGGCTGCGTGCGCTCGGCCACCCGACGGCGATCGAGTCGTGGCGGGCGCAGTACCCGGCGGCGCTGTACCCCGGACGGCAGACCATCACCGACCCGGAGGGCGAACCCTACCCCGACACCCGCCACGACCTGGCCTGGTACCGGCCGGACGGCTGGTGGCGGACCGGACGCCGCCTCGCGGACACGACCGACCTCGTGGCGCTGACCCTCTTCTCCCCCGTGCAGGTCCCCGCCTACCTGGGGGTTCTCGCGGGCGTGCGCTCCCGGCGCGCGGACACGCGGGTGGTCGCGCTGTGCCACAACGTGCTCCCGCACGAGCGCCGGGCCGTGGACGTGTCCCTGACCCGCGCCCTGCTGCGCCGCGTCGACGCCGTCGTCACCCACTCACCGGACCAGGCCCTCCTCGCCGAGGGGCTGCGGGGGGCGGCACGGTCCCGACCCGTGGTGGCTCAGATGCCCCCGCACCTGCCGGAGACGGGCGGCCCGCGCCCCGCCGCCCCGGGGGAGCGGCGGCATCTGCTGTTCCTGGGCATCGTCCGCCCCTACAAGGGGGTGGACGTCCTCCTGCGGGCGCTCGCCGCGGGCGCTCCCGAGGACGTCACGCTCACCGTGGCGGGCGAGTTCTGGGGCGGCTCCGGTGAGCTGGCGGAGCTGGCCGGGGAACTGGGGGTCGCCGACCGGGTCCGGTTCCGCGAGGGGTACGTGCCCGCCGCCGACCTGCCGGGACTGTTCGCCGAGGCCGACGCGGTCGTCCTGCCGTACCGGACGGCCACCGCCACGCAGAACGTCTGGCTCGCCCACGAACACGGTGTGCCGGTGGTGGCGACCCGGGCCGGGACGCTCGCGGACCACGTACGCGACGGGGTCGACGGGCTGCTGTGCGCCCCGGACGACGTCGCGGACCTGGCCCGCGCGCTGAAGGAGTTCTACGCCCCCGGGGAGCCGGAACGGCTGCGCTCCGGGGTCCGCCCGGTGGACGCCGCGCCGTACTGGCGGGCCTACACCGAGCGGCTCCTCGGAGCGTGAGACCACCGGGCCGGTGTATGGCGCCGGATCAGTGGTGCCCCTCCGTGACCTCGGGCCCGGACACGTCGGGCCAGGCGTCGTTCCACTCGGTGGTCTCGTAGAGCGTGTACGCGACCACGTCCCCGGGCTCGGCCCAGTCGGCCGCCCACTCCGGGACCTCGACCACCACCCGCTCGGAGGACAGCAGCAGGCCCGTCCCGGGGTCGAACAGGAGACGTTCCTCGTACCGCCCGTCCAGCAGCCCCTCGACGTCGTAGGCGACGCCCACGGCGGGCCGGCCGGACACGTCCTCGGCCACGCCTTCGGCCGCACGGACGCCGGGCAGCTCCGCCAGGATCTCGTAGACCCCCGCCCTGACCTCCGGTGGCAGGGGACGGCCGAGGTTGACCCTGACGGTCTCGACCGATGGGTCGGGCACGACGACGAAGCCCGCCTCCGCCGCGTCCTCCTCGTTCAGCCGCTCCTCCGACTCGGGCCGCAGCATCTCACGCAGGCGCTCGGGGTCGGAGGGCAGGCCCTGGAGGTCCTGGGCACTCATCCGGGTGTCACCGAAGAAGTAACTGACAGTGCCGGGTGTGAACGGCCCTTCCTCCTCTTCGTCGCCGCGGGGGATCTCCCACCGCTCCTCCTCCCGCGGCCAGCGGGTGGGGGAGCCGTCGCGCTTCCACGCCTCCCGGCCGCGCTCGGCGACCAGGGACCAGTCCGCCGACATGAGTTCGTGGGTGGCCTGGCCGGTCTCGGTGTCCACCCACGACTGGACCTCGGTGATGCTGTACACCCCGTACCGGTCGCCCTCGGGGCCCACGCCCCAGGCGTCGGCCGAGACGTGGTGCTGGTACCAGACGGCACCGTCGACCGGCTGGGACCGGACAGCCTCGGCGAGGGGAGCCATGACCTCCGTCGCTCCGTCGTCGGCGGACCCCTCTGTCGGGGAGGCCGGGGTCAGTGTGACCGGGTCCGGTCGCGTGAACCCGAGCGGTCCCAGGACCAGGACGGCGAACGCGGCTCCGGCCACCAGGACGGCGGCACCGGAGACGGCCAGCGGGAGCCGCCCCGGCACGGGTCCGGACCCGAACCTCCGGGCCGCCGACGCGGCCGCGTTCGGGTGACCGGGCCGCCAGGCCAGGCGGGCGTTCAGCGAGTCGGAGGTCGGTTCGGGAACGTCCTCGCGCATGCGGCGAAGGTGGTCCATCTCGTTCACTGGTCGGTCTCCTTCGCGGTGAGCGGGTTCTCGGAGAGGGCGGCGCGCACCCGCTTGCGGGCCCGGTGCAGACGGGACCGGACGGTGCCGACCGGGATGCCCAGGACCGAGGCGACCTCCTCGTAGGTGAGGTCGCCCCAGGCGACGAGCAGCAGCACGTCCCGGTCGCCCTTGGAGAGCCGCGCCAGGGAAGCGGCGAGCCGTGCCGACACGCTCTGGGCGTCGACCCGCTCGCTCACCCGGTCGGCGTGGTTCTCCAGGACCGGGTCCACCCCGGTCCTGGCCAGCGCGCGGTAGTGGCGGGTCTCGCTTCTGTGCTGACGGCGCACCAGGTTGGTGGCGATCCGCCACAGCCACGGGCGGGCGTCCGGGCGGGCGGGGTCGTAACGGTGGCGTGCGAGGAACGCCGTGCGAAAGGTCTCGGAGACGATGTCGTCGGCGTCCGCCTGACCGAGCCTTCGGGCCACGTAGCGGTGCAGGGCGGGCGCGTGCCTCCGGAAGATGGTGCTGAAGTGCACCGAATCGGTGAGGGACCGCCGGATCACGGCCGCGTCGGATGCCTGGTCGGCATCCTCGACGCGGCCGGTTCCGGAATCGACCAGGGACATGGAGTGGGTCCCATCGGTTGGGGATGCTTACACCCCTGTTAGCCCGATCCCCGGAAAAGGGTTCACGCTGATTCCGATCCGTCCCCGTGGTCGGCGGACGGCGGCGCGTGTCCCGGGTCAGGCGTTCCGGTCGGGGGCCTGCGGGCCGTACGGGTGGACGGGGGCGTCCGGCGGACCCGGTGTCCTCGTCGACGCCGAACGGGCGGTCCTGGACAGCGGCAGGGACAGCCCCGCCCAGGCCACGTCCGCGACCGTCATGACCAGGCGGGACAGGACCGCGACCACCAGCGCCGCCCCCGCGTCCACGACCGGCGCGAGCGCCACGACCAGCACCGCCTCGCGCACGCCCAGACCGGCGGGGGCGAACACCACCAACAGCCCCAGCGTCCACGCCAGCGCGTAGGCGCCCACCGCGGGACCGAACGACCGGACCGGGTCGCCGCCCACCGCCCACGTCAGCACCCACACGTGCGCGCCCAGCGGCACCCAGGCCGCCAGGGTCCACGCGACGGCGGCGGCCATCGCGCGACCGGGGAGCCGGAGCGGACCCGCCTCGGCGACCTCCCGGAACCGCGCGAACGGCCGGGCCGCGAGGCGCACCCCCCAGCCCACCACGCGCGGGTGCAGGGCCGCCAGCAGCAGCGGCGCCAGGGCCAGCGCCCACCACCACCGCCGGGCCGCCTCGGCGGACGACAGCGGCAGCGCGACCGCCGCCACGGCCAGGCTCACCGCGACCGTCACCCCGACCGCGAGCAGGGTCGCGGCCGCGCCGCGCACCCGCGGCACCTCCCAGTCCCTGCCCAGCTCCACCTGGGCGACGAACGCCCACACCGACCCGGGCAGGTACTTGCCGAGCTGGCCCACGAACATCACCCGCGCCGCCACCCCGCCCGGCAACGGCGACCCGAGCCCGGAGAGCAGCGCCCGCCAGGCCATCATCTGCCCCGTCAACCCCGCCATGCCCGCCAGCACCGCCACCGGCAGCACCCACAGGGGCAGCGCCGCCGCGGCCTCGCGCGCCTGCTCCCAGTGCGCGCGCACCGCCAGAACCGCGCACAACAGGAGCACGAGCAGCACCGCGAGCCGCACCCACGGGTCACGCCGAAGCCGAGTCAGCACGGGCCCTCCCTCCACCTGGCCGGTCCACCGATGATCCCAGACCGGCGCCGCGGGTGTCCCGCCGCGTTCGGCGCTTCGGGCGGGGTGGGGCGTGATCCCCGGGGCTACCGCGGCGTAGGGTGCGGTCATGAGTGGTGCGAACGACCAGGGAACCGACCCCTCCCCGACCCCTTCCGCGATGCGCCGGGCGCTGGCCCGCGCCCGCGACGGCAAGACCCTCGACGTCACCGAGGCCGAAGTCCTCCTGCACGCCCGCGGCGACGACCTGGAGACCCTCCTCGACCACGCCGGGCGGGTCCGCGACGCCGGGCTGGAGGCGGCCGGGCGGCCGGGCGTCATCACCTACAGCCGCAAGGTCTTCGTCCCGCTCACCCGGCTGTGCCGGGACCGCTGCCACTACTGCACGTTCGCGACCGTGCCCGGCCGCCTGGAATCGCCGTTCCTCTCCCCCGACGAGGTCCTGGAGATCGCCCGCCAGGGGGCGGCCCTGGGGTGCAAGGAGGCCCTGTTCACCCTCGGCGACCGACCCGAGGACCGCTGGACGGCGGCGGCCGAGTGGCTGGACGCCCACGGGTACGACGACACCCTCTCCTACGTCCGGGCCATGGCCGTCATGGTGCTGGAGGAGACCGGTCTGCTGCCGCACCTCAACCCGGGGGTGCTCACCTGGTCGGACTTCCAGCGCCTCAAGCCGGTCGCGCCGTCCATGGGCATGATGCTGGAGACCACCTCCACACGGCTGTTCACGGAACGGGGCCAGGCGCACTACGGCAGCCCGGACAAGGACCCGGCCGTCCGGCTGCGGGTCCTGGAGGACGCGGGCCGTTCCAGCGTGCCGTTCACCACCGGCATCCTCCTGGGCATCGGCGAGACCGTCCGCGAACGCGCCGAGTCGGTCTTCGCCATGCGCGCCGCCGCCCGCCGCTACGGGGGCATCCAGGAGGTCATCGTCCAGAACTTCCGCGCCAAGCCGGACACCGCGATGATGCACCGGCCCGACGCCGAGCGTGAGGAGATGGCCGCCGCGATCGCGGTCACCCGCCTGGTCATGGGGCCGAGGGCGCACGTGCAGGCGCCGCCCAACCTCATCGGGGCCGAGCGCGGGGGAGTGGACGAGTACGCGCTCATGGTCCGCGCGGGCATCGACGACTGGGGCGGGGTCTCCCCGCTCACCCCGGACCACGTCAACCCCGAGCGGCCGTGGCCGCAGATCGACGATCTGGCCGCGCGCACCGCCGCGCTGGGCTTCACCCTGCGCGAGCGGCTGACGGTCTACCCGGAGTACGTCCGGATGGGCGAGCCCTGGCTGGATCCGCGGGTGGCCGGGCACGTCGCGGCGCTCGCCGACCCCGAGACCGGTCTGGCGGCGCCGGACGCGCCGGTCGTGGGCCGTCCGTGGCAGGAGCCCGAGGCCGTGCTGGTCTCCTCGGGCCGCACCGACCTGCACACCGGGATCGACGAGGCGGGGCGGACCGGGGACCGGCGCGGCGACTTCGACTCGGTCTACGGAGACTGGGACGAACTCCGGTCGGGCGTGGACCGGGAGGGCGCCGTGCCCCGCCGGTTCGACCCCGAGATCGCCGCCGCGCTGCGCGCCGCAGAGGCCGACCCCGCGGGGCTCTCCGACGACGAGGCGCTCGCCCTGCTGCACGCCGACGGTCCCGAACTGGAGGCGCTGGCGGATCTGGCGGACCGGGTCCGGCGCGACGCCGTCGGCGACGACGTCACCTTCGTGGTCACCCGGAACATCAACTTCACCAACGTCTGCTACACCGGCTGCCGGTTCTGCGCCTTCGCCCAGCGCCGCACCGACGCCGACGCCTACACGCTCTCCCTCGACCAGGTCGCCGACCGGGCCGAGGAGGCGTGGAGCGCGGGGGCCACCGAGGTGTGCATGCAGGGCGGGATCCACCCCGACCTGCCCGGCACCGCCTACTTCGACATCGCCGCGGCAGTCCGCGACCGGGTGCCCGGCATGCACGTCCACGCCTTCAGCCCGATGGAGGTGGTCAACGGGGCGGCCCGTACCGACCTGCCGATCCGCGAGTGGCTCACGCGGGCGCGCGAGTCGGGGCTCGGATCGATCCCGGGGACGGCCGCGGAGATCCTCGACGACGAGGTCCGCTGGATCCTGACCAAGGGCAAGCTGCCCGCGAGCGAGTGGATCGAGGTGATCACGGCCGCGCACGACCTGGGAATCCCCACGACCTCCACGATGATGTACGGGCACGTGGACTCCCCGCACCACTGGGTCGCCCACCTCAGGCTGCTGCGCTCGCTCCAGGAACGCTCCCGGGAGCGCAACGGCCGCCCGGGCTTCACCGAGTTCGTGCCGTTGCCGTTCGTGCACACCAACGCGCCCCTCTACCTGGCGGGTCTGGCCCGGACGGGTCCGACGGTGCGGGAGAACCGGGCGGTGCACGCCCTGGCCCGGCTGCTGCTGCACGGGAGCATCGACAACATCCAGTGCTCGTGGGTCAAGCTCGCCGAGGACACCTGCCGCCGGTTGCTGGCGGGCGGGGTCAACGACGTGGGCGGCACGCTCATGGAGGAGACGATCAGCCGGATGGCGGGGTCGGGACAGGGGTCGTACAAGACGATCAGCGACATCCGCGCCCTGGTCGCGCCGACCGGACGCCCGCTCCGCCAGCGGACGACGCTGTACGGCGAGGTCGACGAGGAGCGGCGCCGGGTGGCGGAGGCCAGCGACGGGGTCGCACCCAGCGTCCGGCGGACGTCCCTGCCGATCGTGTGAGGAGGCCCCGCGACTCTGGGACACGAGAGTATGCACGGAGTATGATCGGAGTATGACGAACAAGCGCGTCACCATCAGCGTTCCGGAGGAGATCGTGGACAAGGCCCAGCGCGCGGTGGATTCCGGGCAGGTCGGTTCGGTGTCGGCGTACTTCACCGAACTCGCGGCGAACGCGCCGGACTGGGCGGGTGTCCGGGCGACGCTCGATGAGCTGAAAGCCGAGGTCGGAGAGGTTTCGGCCGAGGACCAGCAGTGGGCCAGGGAGGCTCTGGGACTGGACGAGGCGGACGAGTTCCCCGGTTTCGAGGACAACTCTCACGCCGCTGCCTAGGGTTCTCGGCATGAAGCACATCGTCCTCGACGCGGGATTCCTGATCGCCCTCGAACGGAGGGATCCTCGGGCCTATCAGGTTCAAGAACTCCTGTATGAGGCGAGGGCCGTCGCACACGTATCCGTAGGAGTGCTGGCCCAGGTGTGGCGGGGTGATCCCCGTCAACAGGTCATCGCCCGGCTCCTGGAGTTCAAGGGCGTTCTCGCGCACCCGTTGGACCCCGGGAGCGCGCGCCGGATCGGGGTCCTGCTCGCCCGTAGCGGTACAAGCGACGTGGTCGACGGCCACGTGGCCCTCTTGGCCGCAGAGCTGAACGCCAGGGTCTTCACCTCCGATCCGGACGACATCGGCAAGCTGGACCCCACGCTCACGATCGTGCGGATCTGAGAACCGGGAAAGGGGCGCGACGCCGTCTCCGGCGCCGCGCCCCTTCGTGCGGGGTGGGGTCAGCAGGAGCCGAGGGACTCCCAGGCTCCCCACTGGCCGGTGGTGCCCGGCTCGGCCTGGGTCCACCACTTGGCCCGGTAGGCCGCGCCGTTGTGCGTCACGGTGTCGCCCTGGGTGTAGGTCTCCCCGGAGACCCAGGCCGGAGCGGCGCAGTCGTCGGGGTTGCCGTCACCGCCGTCGCCTCCGTCACCGCCCGCGGGCGCGTCGACCAGCGTGCCCTCGCGGGGGTTGTCGTAGGTGATGGCGTACTCGTTCCCGCCGACATCGATCCGGAAGTTCGACGGCTGCGCGATCGGGAGCCGGTAGCTGAGCACGAAGTCCAGCGAACCGCCCGCCGGGATGCTCTTCCAGCTCGGCACGGTCAGCTCCACCCGGTGGAAGTCGCCGTCCAGGCCGCCGACGTTGTCGCCCCGCTCGTGGCCGTTCTGCACGTGGGTGAGCCCCATGCCGGACTGGTCGCTCATGTTGGCCGGGGCCGAGGTGCCGTAGTCGAACGTGATCGTCGAACCGCCGGGGATCTCTCCGGCCGAGTTGTTCGTGATGGTCACGTCCGGGGTGATCGGGTAGTTGTTGTCGCCCAGCGCGAACCCGTGGAAATCGACGTCGACGTCGAGGACCTCCGCGGGGGCGGGGGTCTCCGCCTTCGTCGCGCCGTAGGGGCCCGCGGTGCTGAGCGTCTGGTGGAGGCTGGTGATGAGCGTGTCGCCCATCTCGTACTGGCCCTTGGCGTCGTTGTAGGAGTAGTCGCCGGCCATCTCCCAGATCATCACGCCGCCCAGGCCGGTGTCGGCGACGTAGTCCGCCTTGGCGGCGATGGTCCGGTCCGCGTCGCCTGACAGGAACGTGTTGGTGGTGGAGTTCCACCACCACTCGTTCTTGGTCACGTCGTCCCAGTGGCGGGTGTAGTCGCCCTCGATGTCGTCGGTGATCCCGTAGTCGGCCACGTAGTCGCCGACCACGCCGTCCTCCAGGTTCAGCACGTGCCAGATCGGGTTCGCCCCGGCCGCGATGGCGTTCCCGGTCACGGGGTCGCTGTCGTGCCACAGGTTGTCGATGCCGTCCGCGCCGTCACCGCAGGGAACGGAGATGCCGGTGCCGGGCTGGCACTGGGTCTGGTCGGGCAGCGCCGCGGTGCCCCACAGGCCGTTCTGTCCGCCCTCGACGTCCTTCCACCCGCGGGTGTAGAAGGGCACGCCGAGGTTGATCCGTCCGGCCTGCATGGCGCCGCGGAAGTAGTGGTGGGCCCAGTCGGCGTTGAGGTAGCCGATGCCGTCGTAGGCGTTGTACACGTCGGCCAGCTCGGGGTCCTGGCCGCTGTCGTAGAGGGCGCCGTTGTGGCCCACGAAGTGGTTCCAGGTGCCGTGCAGGTCGTAGGTCATCATGTTGACGAAGTCCAGGTACTGCACGACCTGGTGCACCTCCTGGCCGCGCAGGAGCCAGCCGGAGGAGGGGACCGCGGCGGTCAGCTGGTAGTACGTGCCGTCCTCGGCGGAGGCTTGGTCGAGCTTCTCGCGCAGGACGCGCATCAGCTCCTCGTAGCCCTCCCACAGGTGCCCGCGGCGCTGGTCGGAGATCCAGAAGTCGTCGGGGTTGCCCGCGCCGTTGTTGGACGTGGCGTACTCGTAGTCGATGTCGAGGCCGTCGAAGCCGTACTCGCGGACGAACTCGACCGCCGAGTCGGCGAAGGTCTCGATGCCCTGGTGGTTGACGCCGGTCTCGGTGGTGGTCATCGAGTAGAAGCCGCCCGAGGCCACGCGCTCGCCGTCGGGGCCGAAGTAGCCGCCGGTCTCAGCCCAGCCGCCGACGGCGACCAGGGTCTTGACGCCCGGGTGGTCCTTCTTGAACTTGTTGAGCTGGTTGAAGTGGCCGTTGTAGGGGAACTCGGGGTCGGGCTCCAGGCCGGGCTCGTCCCAGATCATGCCCGTGGCCGGGTTGTCCGGCGAGTCCGGGCCCACCGAGAGCCGGTTGTCGCCGTCGACGTGGCCGAAGGCGTAGTTGATGTGTGAGATCCGGTCCCAGGGGATGTCGTCGACCAGGTACTCCGGCTGGCCGTTGGAACCGTTGCGCCAGCTGGTGAAGTAGCCGATCACCCGGCGGTCGAGGTCGTTGGGGAGGATCTCGCGGCCGTCGGCGTCGTACACGTCGCAGTACGGGACGTCCACGCCGGGGGTCTGGTGGAGGCCGTCGGGCCGGCAGTCGGCGTTGGTGGCGGGGGCGGCCGGGGCCTGTGGAGCCTGGGGTGTCTGGACGGCGGCGTTCACGGTCGGCGCCGTGAGGAGCATGCCGGCGGACATGCACAGCCCGGCGGCCGCGGCTCCGAGGGCGCGTGCCCATCGGGCGGGTCGGCCCCGGCGCGGGGAGGGACGGGAGGGCATGGGGGACCCTTTCTGGAATCGGTTTCTGGGTACACCGCGGGCCCCGCCCGCGGCCGGAGCCGGGGGTGGGGTCGTGGTGACGGCAGGGGGACCGGGGACGCCGGGGACGGCGCCGGGGCCGGTCGCGGGGGAGCGGTGGGGTGGGCCGTCACGCGAGGGGAGTGAGGTGACGGCCCACCCCGGGAGGGGGTGGAAGCGGGGTCGGGAGCGGCCCCGCGCGGGGTTCGTGGTGTGTGGTGGCCGCCGCCCGCCGTGTGCGGGGGGTGTCCGCCACACAGTCGCTAACAGGCGCCGACGGTCTCCCAGACGCCCCACTGGCCGGTGGTGCCGGGCTCCTCACCCAGCGTCCACCACTTGGCGCGGTAGACGGTGCCCTGGTGGGAGACGGTGTCACCGCCGGTGTAGACGGTGTCGGCGGACCAGGCCGGAGCGGTGCAGTCCACCGGCGGGTCGGTGGGGCCGTCGGTCGGTCCGTCCGTGGGTCCGTCGGTGGGTTCGTCGGTCGGCGGGGTCGTCGGGCCGTCGCCGAGGCGTGCGGAGATGTCGCGGGCGAACCGGTAGCCGTTGGTCGCGTCCCAGTTGATCGACCAGGTCATGACGCCGCCGATGGGGCCGTACGGGGTGGTCGGCGCGTACCGGCCGCAGCTGGTCCCGGCCTCCAGGCAGTCGAGGGCGGCGATGACGCTGCTCGTGGGCATGTACCCGCCGCCCGCGGCCGAGGGGACGGCCGGGACGCCCAGGCCGACCTGGCTCGGGGACAGGCCCATCTCCAGCTGGATGCACGCCTGGGCGGCCACGAAGTCGACCGTGCCCTGGCTGTAGATCTGGCCGTCGCACCCCGCCATCGTGCCGGAGTTGTAGTACTGCATGTTCACGATGGTGAGGATGTCGGAGATGTTCGACGCCAGCTGGTAGTACTGCTGGCTGGGCGCCTGGAAGTCGATGGTCTGCGGGGCCATCGCGATGATGAGGTCCGGCCCGGCGCTCGCGCGCAGGTCGCGCAGGGCGGACTCCATGTACTGGGCGTTGATCCCGTGTTCGAGGTCGATGTCGATGCCGTCGAACCCGTACTCCAGCATCAGCGCGTGGGCCGTGTCGGCGAAGTTCCGCGCCTGGGTGGCGTTGGTGACGTTCACGTGTCCGAGCTGGCCGCCGACGGAGAGGATGACCTTGCGGCCCTCGGCCTGGATGGCGGCGATGTCGGAGCGGAACTGGGCGTCGGTGTAACCGTTGAGCTCGTCGCTGGCGAGGTTGAACGTGATGCCGCCGTCGAGTGAGGGGTGGTTGTCGGCGAAGGCGACCGCCACCAGGTTGTACTCGGACGGGATGTCGGCGAGGGTCAGCACCGTGGACCCGTTGTCGAAGTTGTGCCAGTAGCCGGTGAGCCACTGCTGCGTCTGCTGCGCGGAACCGGTGTCGGACACGGTCTCGGCCTCGTTGGCGGCCAGGGCGAACTGGCTGGCGCCACCGGCCAGGAGCGCCGAGGCGACGACGGCGAAGGCGCCGGTCAGGACCGCCCTGGCCCGTGAGGGCGTCTTCCTTCGGCGGCTTCGTTCGCGGAGATGGTCGAGCATGGGGGGTGCTCCTCTCGTCGAGCGGGGGCGACGAACCGGCTCTGGGGGCCTTAATTGTTAAGAAACCTTAGAGTTGCTTGACCGGTGCGTCAACGAAAACCGTAAGGAAAGTTTGCGATTTTTCGGAGGCATGGTGGGAACCCGTGCCGTGTGTGACTCCTGGGCTCCAACAGGTCATCGAGGTCTCTGAGCACACGAAAAGCGGCCAGCGTCCCCGGAGGGGACACCGGCCGCCCGTCGTCACCGCCGTCACCGTACGGTCACGAAGTCCTCCGGATCGCGTGGCGGACGCTCCCGCGGCGGCTCGGCCGCGTGTCCCACGGCCACCGCCCCCATCGGCTGCCAGTCCTCGGGCACGTCCAGCACCTCGCGCACGACGTCCGGGCAGAACATCGTCGAGGAGATCCAGGCCGACCCCAGGCCCTCCATCGCCAGCCCGACCAGCAGACTCTGCACCCCGGCGCCCATCGCCACCAGGAACATCGACCGCTCGGCGGTCGCTCGGCGACGGTCGGGGTAGGGGTGCGCCCCGTCGGCGACCAGGAACGGCACCACGAGGTACGGCGCCGCGCGCAGGACGTCGCCGCGGCGAGTCCGACGGGCGATCGCCTCCTCGGAGAACCCGTCACCCCGCAGGTCGGCCACCCACGCGTTCAACATGGCGTCCAGCAGCCGCTTGCGCGTGCGCTCGGACTCCACGAGCACGTACCGCCACGGGGTGGTGTGGTGCGGTGCGGGGGCCGTCACCGCCGCGCCGACCGCGCGCCGTACGGCGGCCGGGTCCACGGGGCCGTCGGTGAACGCGCGGACGGTCCGCCGGGCGGGGACGACGTCGCGCGACCCGTAGCGGAACAGGTCGGCGTCGGCCGAGCGCACCAGCGTGCCCGCTCCGGGGCCGTCCTCCTCGGTGACCAGGGCGCCCAGACCGCTGACCACCGCGACGGGCACACCGCTGGCCTTGCCCTTGACCAGTTCGCCCGCGCCCGCGATCTCGTCGGCGACCGCGTTCACGGTCACCTCCATGAGGTTGCCGTGCGTGTCGGCGGCGCCGCGCAGGTCCTGGAGGACCGTCAACCCCGCCGCGCCGATCGCCACGTCGGTCTGGCCGACGCGCCACGGGCGGCCGAAGGTGTCGGAGACGACCACGGCCACGTTGACCCCCAGACGCTCACGCAGCCCCGCGCGCAGCGCGCGGGCGGAGGCGTCCGGGTCCTCCGGGAGCAGGAGCACGGTGCCGGGCTCGACGTTGGAGGCGTCCACCCCCGCGGCCGCCATGACGAGTCCGTGCCGCGTCTGCGTGATCCGGGTGCGGCCCGCGCGGGCGACCACGCGCACCGTCTCGGCGTCGATCGCCGCCTCGCGGTCCATCCGTCGGGCGCGGCCCTCCGCCTTGCTGACGATCTTGGAGGTCACCACGAGGACGTCACCGTCCACCAGCGGGGCGCCGGAGGCGGCCACGGCGTCGGCGACCAGGGCCACGAGGTCGTCGCCCGCCCGCACCTCGGGGATGCCGGACAGGCCGCGTACCCGCATGTCGTCTGTCACGCGCGCCCCTCGGAGAGTTCGACCGCCAGGTCCACCGCCGCGCGGGCGATCGCCTCGGTGGCGGCCGGATCGCTCATGTACAGCGGACGCGAGCGCACCTCGATCCCCTCGACCTCGATGCCCGTGTCGGCCTCGTCGACCAGCCAGCCGTCCAGCAGGTCCGAGCCCAGGTGCTCGGCGACGGCGGCGGCGCTCGTCTCCACCCCGATGGCGGCGAGGCAGGCGTCGGCCATCCCGCGCACGGGCGCGCCCCCGATGATCGGTGAGACACCGACCACGGTCTTGTCGACCAGGGCGTCGCGGATGCCGGGAACACCCAGCACCGACCCCACACTGACCACGGGGTTGGACGGCGGCAGGATCACGGCGTCCGCCTCGGCGATGGCGGCCAGGACGCCCGGAGCGGGCTTGGCCGACTCGGCGCCGACGCTGACGATCTGTTCGGCGGGCAGCGCGGCGCGGTGCCGGATCCACCACTCCTGGAAGTGGATGGCGCGGCGGCCCTCCTCGTCCTCGACGACCACGTGCGTCTCCACCTGGTCGTCGGTCATGGGCAGCAGGCGCACACCGGGCTTCCAGCGGTCGCACAGCGCCTCGGTGACCGCGGAGAGCGGGTATCCGGCCGCGAGCATCTGCGCGCGGACGATGTGGGTGGCGGTGTCCCGGTCGCCCAACCCGAACCATGTGGGGCGCATGCCGTAGGCGACCAGCTCCTCCTTGACGGTGAAGGACTCGTCGGCCCTACCCCAGCCCTGCTCCTCGTTGATGCCCCCGCCCAGGGTGTACATCACAGTGTCCAGATCCGGACAGATCCGGAGTCCGAACAGGGTGATGTCGTCACCGGTGTTGCCGATGACGGTGATGGGGCTGTCTGTGCTCTGGTTTCCGGTGGTGGGAGCGTCGATCCCGAGCGCCGCCTTCAGGCCGCGCAGGAACCGTGCCCCGCCGATACCTCCGGCCGGTACGACTATCCGCATGCGTCCAAGTCTGGCAGGCTGGGGGCGTGTATGAGTCGTCTGCCCCGCCCGTGGGCCGCGACCTCGGCGTGACCGTACCCGCGCGGGGAGTCTTCGAACCCCGGGGCCGCGCTCGCCATCTCACCGGTCGGCTGTGTCCGATGTCCCCATTCCCCGTCGGGGCGCGGCCGACGCACCTGACAGCCCGACGATATCCACGCTTCCCCAGTCTCGATGGTGGGGAACCAGCGGAGGGGAACCTCTCTTGAACAACGAAACACTCGATCGCCTGCGCCCACTGGGGGCCTGGGTCCTCCTCGGGGCCGTGGGCGCGACCCTGCTCTCCGGGCTGGTCCGCCTGATCGTGCGGGCCAGCGACTACACCGGAGGATTCGCCTTCGGGGTGGAGTCCGCGGCCTCCAGCTTCTTCGGGCTGTGGCACGTGATCCTCCTGGCCACCGCCGTCGCCCTGGTCGTGACCAGCGAGCGCACGCGTCCGTCGGCCGCCCCCGTCGTCGTCACCGCGATGATCATGGTCGGCGTCGGGCTGCTGTTCGCGATGATCTCCCTGATCACCGGCTTCATCGTCCCCGAGAACGTCGGGATCGGCTTCGCGGGCTTCTTCACGACGCTCGCCCAGGGCGCGGTGCTCGGCCTGCTCGGCTTCGTCCTCCTCAAGGTCTTCAACGACCCGACGCTGGTGCCGCGCGCGACGCCGCAGGGCCAGTACAACCCGCAGCAGTCGTACGGCGTCGGCCAGCAGCCCTACGCCCAGCCGGGCTACCCCGCCGCCGACCCGACGCAGACCGGGTCGGGCCAGGTGTACGGCCAGAACCCGGCCCAGGCGGCGTCCGGTCAGCAGCAGGGCTACGCCCAGTACGGTCAGGAGGCCCAGCCCTACGACGCCTCCGCGCAGCAGGGTTATGACGCCCAGCAGCAGGTCGCGTACGGCACGGGCGGTCAGCAGGCGTACGACCCGTCGGCCCAGCAGGCGTACGGGACCGGGGCTCAGCAGGCGTACGACCCGTCGGCCCAGCAGGGCTACGATCCGTCCGCGCAGCAGGGTTATGACGCCCAGCAGCAGGTCGCGTACGGCACGGGCGGTCAGCAGGCGTACGACCCGTCGGCCCAGCAGGCGTACGGGACCGGGGCTCAGCAGGCGTACGACCCGTCGGCCCAGCAGGCGTACGGGACCGGGGCTCAGCAGGCGTACGACCCGTCGGCCCAGCAGGCGTACGGGCAGCAGTACGGCGACGCGTCGGCCCCGCAGCAGTCCTACGCCTACGGCACCGGGGCCCAGCAGTCCTACGACCCCTCCCAGTACGCGCAGCAGTACGGCCAGCAGGACGCCTCCGCCCAGGCGTACGACCCCGCGCAGTACGCGCCGCAGTCCTACGACGCCCAGCAGGGGGGCGAGCAGGCCGTCTCCTCGGGTGAGCAGGCCGCCCAGGACGCCATCCAGTACGGCTGGTACCAGGGGGCGGACCAGGGGCAGCAGGCCCAGCAGGCGCAGGACACACCGTCCGACAGCGGAGTTGACCCTTTCTTTAACTCCGGTGAGCAGGCCGGTGCGGACGCCTCCGGACAGAGTGGCGCGTCGTACGGCAGCCAGTACGAAGCGGGCTCCGGTTACGGCTCTGACCAGCAAGGACAGGGCAACAGCGGGGGTCAGCAGGGCTGGTACGGCGGCGAGGGCAACCGCTGATCGCCCCCGGCGCGTCCGCGCCCCCTCCGCCCGGGAAGGCCGTGAATTGCGTGGTAATTCACAGAACGGACATGGCACGATCGTCGTTGGCGGTTCGTTACATGATATTCAGTGGATTACCACGCAGGGCGCTTGACTCCTGGTCACGGGCCCGCGTGTAATTTCAAGGTGGGATTCCACCCGGCCTGGGGGACGAAAAGGGCCGGGGACATCTATGGGGGGCAACAGGAGGTGCGCATGAGCGAGGTGATCCCGCTGGCGCACGGCTCGGACGAGGATCTGGGCTGGCAGGAACGTGCCCTGTGCGCGCAGACCGACCCGGAGGCGTTCTTCCCCGAGAAGGGCGGCTCGACGCGGGAGGCGAAGAAGGTCTGCCAGTCGTGCGAGGTACGTGCGGAGTGCCTGGAATACGCGCTGGAGCACGACGAACGCTTCGGCATCTGGGGGGGACTCTCCGAGCGTGAGCGCCGAAGGCTGAAGAAAGCCGCCGGAGGGGATTTCGATTTCCTGGCGGAGATGCTCTAGGGGCACACGCGCCGAGCGCACCCGGACCGCGAGTCCGGGTGCGCTTTTTTCATGTTCCACGCCGTTTGGGACTTTGGTGGGTATTGCGCCACACATCCGTCGTGTCGTGAATGAGCCGATAAGGAGCTATCCGGGCGCCTTGGGGGAACAGCCCCGTGGTACGCCGGCGTGGCGTATCGTGATGACCCGCGCCCACCGTGCCGGACCGGCCACGTCGGGCCAACCGTGCCGAACCGGACCCCGGACACGGCCGACGGGCGCCCGGCGCCACCGCGCGCCCGAAGGCCGGGGCGCCGCCCCCCACCCGGAAGAGAACACACCACAGCCGTGCTTGACCACGATCCCGCCCGACACGTCGTCACCGCGGTCATCGTCTCCCACGACGGCGCGCGCTGGCTGCCGGAGACCCTCGCGGCCGTCCGCGGCCAGTCCCGGCCCGTCCAGCGCGTCGTGGCCGCCGACACCGGCAGCACCGACGGCAGCGCCGCCCTCCTCGCCGAGTACCTGCCCGACGACGCGATCCTCGACCTCCCGGCGACCACCGGATACGGCGACGCCGTCCGCCGGGCGCTCGACCTGCCGCGCTCCACCGCCCCCGTCAGGGACGCCGCCGACGACGCCGTCGAGTGGATCTGGCTCATCCACGACGACCTCACCCCCGAACGCGACGCCCTCGAACAACTGCTGGCCGCCGCCGACCAGGACCCGCGCGCCGCCGTGCTCGGCCCCAAACTCCGCGACTGGTTCGACCGCCGCCGCCTGGTCGAGGCGGGCGTCACCATCGACGGCGCGGGCCGCCGCGAGACCGGTCTCGAACAGAGGGAGTTCGACCACGGCCAGCACGACGGCACCCGTCAGGTCCTCGCCGTGTCCAGCGCGGGCATGCTCGTCCGGCGTGACGTGTGGGACCGGCTCGGCGGGTTCGACCCCGCGCTCCCCCTGTTCCGCGACGACATCGACTTCTGCTGGCGCGTGGGCGGCGCCGGACTCCGCGCGCTCCTGGTCACCGACGCGGTGGCCTACCACGCCGAGGCATCGGCCCGCCGACGCCGCCGGATCACCGCCACCCGCAACCACCCGCGCCGGGTCGACCGCAGGCACGCCGTGTTCGTGCTCCTGGCCAACCTGCCCGCCGGCGGCATGGCGGCCGCGCTCGTGCGCAACTCCCTGGCCTCCCTGCTGCGCGTGGTGATGTACCTGCTGATCAAGCAGCCCGGCAACGCCCTGGACGAGGCCGCGGCGATCACGCTCGTGTACCTGCGCCCGTTCCGCCTGGCCCGGGCGCGCCTGCGGCGCCGCCGCGACCGCCGCCGCACCTACAGCGCGATCCGCCCGTTCCTCGCCCGGGGCGTGGCCCTGCGCCAGTTCGCGGACGCCCTCACCGGCGTCCTGTCCGGAGAGCCCGTCCTCAACACCCCCGGTCGCCACCAGGCGGTCACCGTCCCGCCCAGCCCCGACGACGAGGAGGCGGCGCTCGCCGACCAGACCAGCTTCCTGCGCCGCGTCGTCCTCCGGCCGGGCGTGCTGCTGATCCTGGGTCTGACCGCCGTGGCGGTCGTCGCCGAGCGCTCCCTGCTCCTCGGCGACCTCCTCGCGGGCGGGGCACTGCCCCCGGTCGCCGGTACGGCGGGTGACCTGTGGTCCCTCTACCTGGCCGGATGGCCCGACCACGGGCTCGGATCGAACGCCCCGGTCCCGCCCTACGTCGGCCTGCTCGCCCTGCTGTCCACACTCACCCTGGGCCAGCCCTGGATCGCCGTCTCCGTGATCCTGCTCGGCTGCGTCCCGCTGGCCGGGTTCACCGCCTTCCTGCTCGCCCGTGAGGTCGTGCGGCCGCGCCCGGTCCGCCTGTGGGCCGCCGCCGTCTACGCGCTACTGCCGGTGGCCACCGGAGCGATCGCGCAGGGGCGCCTGGGGACGGCCCTGGTCCACGTCCTGCTTCCGGTCATGGGGCTGCTGGCGGTCCGGCTGGTGTCGCTGCCGCCCCGACCGTCCCGTCGCGCCGCTTGGGGGCTCGGCCTGGTCCTGGCCGCGGCCACCGCGTTCGTCCCCCTCGTGTGGGCGCTGTCACTGGTCACCGGGGTCCTGGTCGCGGCGGCCTTCGGACACCTGGGGCGGCGGCTGTACGTGAGCGTCGCGCTGAGCCTGGCCGTCCCGATCGTGCTGCTGCTCCCGTGGTCGTTCGAACTCCTCCGGCACCCCACGCTGTGGCTGCTGGAGGCGGGCCTGCACACGCCGACGGAGGCGGCCGCCGCCGGGCACCTGCTCCTGTTCTCCCCGGCCGGGCCCGGCACCCCGCCGATCTGGGTCATGGCGGGCTTCGCGGCCGCCGCCCTGTGCTCGCTCCTGCTCCTGCGCGACCGGACGATCGTCGCAGCGGGCTGGTCGTTGGCCCTGTTCGGGCTGCTCGTGGCCGTCGCCGCCAGCCGACTGGTGATCGAACCGCACTCCGGCGGACCCCCCTCCCCGGCCTGGCCCGGCGCGGCCCTGTCCTTCGCCGCCGTCGCCGTCCTGCTGTCCGCCGCGACCGCCGGACGGTCGCTCGGCCCCATGATCCGACTCGGCGGGCTCCGTCGCGTGTTCGCGGTGTCGGTGGCGGCCCTCGCGTCGACCACGCCGCTCTGCGCCGCCGCGCTGTGGATGTGGGAGGGCGTGGACGGGCCGCTCACCGGCCGGGCGGACATGGTGGTGTCGCGCGCGCTGGAGGTCATCGACCGGGACGGGACGCGACCCCGCACCCTGGTCGTCACGCCGGGGGAGGGCGGCGTCGACTACACCGTCCTGCGCGGGGAGGAGCCCAGGATCGGGCAGGAGGGCGTCGTCCCCACCGAGGAGGCCAGGGAGTTCATGGACAGGGCGGTCGCCGAACTCATCGCCGGTCAGGGCGGGGAACACCTGCACGACCTGACCGACTACGGGGTCCAGTACGTGCTCTACCCGCGACCGGAGATCGGCGACGCCCACGACGTCTCGATGGTCACCACCCTGGACGGCACCCCCGGTCTGCTCCGGGTGTCGCTGTCCGACCGCTACGGTCTCTGGCGTGTGGTGGAGCCCACCGGAGCCCTGCGCGTCGTCGCCGGGGAGGGTGAACCCCGGGTACTGGAGGCCGGCGCCGATCTGCCCGCGGGCGACGCCGGGCGGCGGCTCCTCCTGGCCGAGTCCGCCGACGACGGATGGCGGGCCACGCTCGACGGGGCCGACCTCGCCCCGGTCGCGACGGAGAACGGCCTCCAGGCATGGGAACTGCCCCCCGCCGGAGGTGAACTGCGCGTGTGGCACGCCGACCCGGCCCACACCGTGTGGCTGGCCGCCCAGGGGGCGCTGCTGCTGGTGGTCGCCGTCCTGGCGGCGCCCGGTGCCCGCACCGAGGAGGAGGCGCGGTTGATCGAGTCCGCCACCGCGCCGCGACCGCGGCGGCCACGCTGGCGCGGGCACCGCTCCCGCAGGGGCGGACGCCGCCGTGCCGGTCGGGTCGCGACCACCCGGAGGGAGGGGTAGATGCGGCTGATCGTGGAGAACCGGTTCGCGCTGTTCGGCCTGGTCGCCCTGGCGCTGGCCGCGTTGTTCGGCATCACCCTCGTGCCGGTGAGCGACCCGCTCGGGGCCGCCGAACCCGGCACGGTCCGCCCCGACCTCACCGCGCGCGTGTGTCCGGCGCCGGGGGCCGAGAGCACCGTCGCCGCCTACGCGCCGCGCGTGGGCCGGGACGACGCCGGCAGGCTCCGGGCCGACGTCGGCGAGGAACTCACCGAGCCCGGCACCGTCTGGCTGGCCGGGACCGGGGAGGGTGACGGCCCCACCGTCCTGCGCGCCGAGGGCAGTCTCGCCTCCGGGCTCGACTCGGCCCAGACCACGGTGACCGAGGACGGGGTGACCGAGGTCCGCTGCGCCGAGCCCTCGACGAGCACCTGGTTCGCCCTGCCCGGCGGCAGCGGGGGCGCCGGGGTCGGCAGCGACGGGCGTGGGCACGTGATCGACGGGGTGGACGAGGGAGACCCGGTGGAGACCGAGACGCTCACCGTCCACCTGGCCAACCCGTCCCGGACCGCCGCGACCGCCAGCGTGGACGTGTACACCACGGACGGGCTGTCGTTCTCGAACGAGAGCCGGGGGATCTCCGTGCCCGCCGGAGAGTCCGTCGAGTTGGAACTGACCGAACTGATCCAGCAGTCCGCCTCACTCGGCGTCCACGTGCGCACCAGCACCGGCCGCGTGGCCGCGTCCCTGCTCGCGGAGCACTCCTCCGGCGCGGTCTCCTGGGTTCCCCCCACCGGGGGGCCCGCCGAGCGGCACGTGATCCCCGGCCTGCCCGAGGGGGAGGGGACGCGACGGCTCTTCGTGACCTCACCCGGGGGCGACCTCGCCGAGGCCCGGGTACGCGTCCTGCCGGTCGACGGCGACGAGGAGGAGCTGACCCTGGACGTTCCGCCCTTCGGCTCCGCCTGGGTCACCCTGGAGGCGGCGCTGGCCGGGCGCCCCGGCACGGTCGTCGTGGAGTCCGACGTGCCGGTGGTCGCCGGTGCCCTCGCCGAGGACGCCGACACCGCCTACCCGGCCGCCGTGGACCCGCTCGCCCACCCCCTGGACACCACCGCCGTCCTGCCGTTCGTCCCCGACGGCGTGGAGGTGGAACTGGTCATGACCGCCCTCGACGGGGACGCGCACGTGGTGGTGACGCCGGTGGGCGCCGACGGGACCCAGGGCGACGCCGTGCGTGTCGACCTGGCCGCCGGGGCCACGCTGGTGTCCGGAGCCGACTGGGACCTGCCGTCGGAGGAGGGCAACACGGTCCGGCTGGAGCTGCTGGAGGACTCCGGACCGGTGCACACGGCGAGGATCCTCAGCACCGGGGACGGGTGGAGTGTCCTGCCGGTGCCTCCGGCGCCCGTGGAGGTGCAACTGCCGATCGCACGCGGATCGATGGTGGGCGTCGTGCCGTGAGCTGTGTCCGTCCTGGTCCGCCGCTCCGCTTCGGCCCGGGTTCGGGCTCACGCCTCGGGGTCGACGGACTCCGGCTCCACGCCCAGCAGGTTGGCGACCTCCTCGACGACCGCCTCGTGGACCAACAGGGCCATCTCCTCCGGATCCTTGGTCCGGATCTCCACCGGACGGCGGTAGATCACGATGCGGGCCCTGCCGTTCGGATCGGTCTCCAGGCGGGAGAAGGGGATCGACTCGGTCATGGGGCCGAGGGCCGGAATCGGCGGGACGTCCTCGACGAGGAAGTCCACGTTCGCCAGTTCGCGCGCCCACAGACGTTCCAGGCGTTCGACGGCGTCCAGCACAAGATCGTCGAAGGCCTGCGCTCGGCTGCGGTAAACCGGCAGGTCGGAGGGCACGAGAGGACCGCGGATGCCTCGGCCGCGGCGGTCCCGGCGCCGCACTCGGTCTGGTTGGCCACTGGAAAGGCGCACTCGTCGCACACTTCGAGACTAAGCCATCAACCGCCCCTCGCGTAGCCCCGATGCCCCGGAACACGGACGCACGGGGCACACGGCGGAGGCCGTCGTGGGACGATGCTGGCGTGTCCCTCGGTAAAGGCATACAGTCAAACGCTGTGAGCCATGTTCGACGCTGCTCCCGTACCGCGTGCAGGCAGCCCGCCGTCTTCACGCTCACGTACGTGTACGCCGACTCCACCGCCGTGCTGGGCCCCCTCGCCGCCTACGTGGAACCGCACTGCTACGACCTGTGCGCCGTCCACGCCGACCGGCTGACGGCTCCCCGCGGCTGGGAGGTCGTGCGGCTTCCGGTCGAGACGTCGGGCGGCGGTCCCGGCAGCGACGACCTGGAGGCCCTCGCGGACGCCGTGCGTGAGGCGGCGCGCCCGCCCTCGCCCGCGGACGAGGTCGTCGGCGAGGGGACCGAGACCCTGCGCCGCGGCCACCTGCGCGTGGTCCGCTCCGACCCCGGCCGGGGCGACCACGACCCCCGCGACCGGGGCTGAGCTCGTCGCGGCGGTGACCGGGTCCGCCGATCCCCGTTCTCGTCACCCTCCGTGAGCGGTTCCGCCACCCCCGGGTGCCGTCGGCCGTCCGCGGCCCCTTGCTACGTTTGTACGGCGCGGGCCCCGGGGTCCGCGCGCCACCGAATCAGGAGCAGGACCGAACGGCCGGAGAAGACGTGGTTGACCTCCGAAGCATCTTCAAGGCATACGACGTACGCGGTGTGATTCCGGACACCCTCAACGCCGACATCGCGCGGGCGATCGGCGCCGCCTTCGCCCGTGTGGTCGGCGGCCCTGCCGTCGTGGTCGCGCACGACATGCGCCCCTCCTCACCCGACCTGGCCACGGCCTTCGCCGACGGCGTCACCTCCCAGGGGGTCGACGTCGTGTTCACCGGGCTCGGTTCGACCGACCTCCTCTACTACGGCTCCGGCCACCTCGACCTGCCCGGCGCCATGTTCACCGCCAGCCACAACCCGGCCGAGTACAACGGCATCAAGATGTGCCGGGCCGGGGCGGCGCCGATCAGCGGTGAGACCGGCCTCGACGAGATCCGCCGCCTGGCCGAGTCCGGGGTCCCCGAGCACGACGGGCCGAAGGGCGCCGTCACCGAGCGGGACCTGCTGCCGGGCTACGCCGCCTACCTGCGCGAGCTGGTCGACCTGTCGGACATCCGACCGCTGAAGGTGGTCGTCGACGCGGGCAACGGTATGGGCGGGTACACGGTCCCGGCGGTCCTGGAACAGGGCCTGCCGCTGGAGGTCGTGCCCCTGTACTTCGAGCTGGACGGCACCTTCCCCAACCACCCCGCCAACCCGCTGGACCCGGCCAACCTGGTCGACCTCCAGGCCAGGGTGCGCGAGACCGGCGCCGACATCGGGCTGGCCTTCGACGGTGACGCCGACCGCTGCTTCGTGGTCGACGAGCGCGGCGAACCCGTCCCCCCGTCGGCCGTCACAGCCCTGGTCGCCGCCCAGGAGCTGGAGCGCGAACCGGGCGCCACGATCATCCACAACCTCATCACCTCCACCGCCGTCCCCGAGATCGTCCGCGAACGCGGCGGCGTCCCCGTCCGCACCCGCGTCGGCCACTCCTTCATCAAGGCCACGATGGCCGAGACCGGCGCGATCTTCGGCGGCGAGCACTCCGCCCACTACTACTTCCGTGACTTCTGGCGGGCCGACACGGGTATGCTCGCGGCGATGCACGTCCTGCGGGTCCTGGGCTCGGACGACCGTCCGCTCTCCCGGATCACCGAGGAGTACTCGCGCTACGCGGCGTCCGGGGAGGTCAACTCCACGGTCACCGACGCCCCCTCCCGGATGGCGGCGGTCCGCGCGGCCTTCGACGGCAGGGACGGCGTCACCGTCGACGAACTCGACGGCCTGACCGTCCACCTGCCGGACGGATCCTGGTTCAACCTGCGTGCCTCCAACACCGAACCGCTCCTGCGGCTCAACGTGGAGGCGCCGGACGAGGGGACCGTGGCGAAGCTGCGCGACGAGGTCCTGAGCATCGTCCGAGCCTGACCAGGCATTCTGGTGGGGAGGCTCCGCGCCGGGCACGGCAGTCCGCCCGGCGCGGACGTGCCCGGGGCGCCGAAAGCGCCACAGGCACACCCACGAGCACACGAGGAACGAGAACATGAGCACGAAGATCGACGGGTGGCTGCTGGACATCCTGGCCTGCCCGCAGAGCCAGGCTCCGCTCCGGCACGACCCCGAGACCGACGAACTGGTCTGCGACGAGAGCGGTCTGGCCTATCCGATCCGGGACGGCATCCCGGTGCTGCTCGTCGACGAGGCGCGAAAAATCGATTGAGGCCGGATGGAACGTTCTGGCCGCTTCAGCAGTCAAAACGGCTACGGAGCGAGGTGAGGGGCACCGTCCGGGCGCGACCGTCCCAGGCGCGGGCCCGCCGCCCGCCCCGTACCCTGTTGCTGCGCGCCCCGCACCGAAGCCCTGGAGGACACTGATGCCCGGTCCCGAACCGCTACAGCCGAGCGATCCCGCAGCGTTCGGCGCGTACCGCGTGACCGGCCGTCTGGGCAAGGGCGGGCAGGGTGTGGTCTACCTCGCCGAGGACACCGAGGGCGACCAGGTCGCCGTCAAGGTGCTCAACGACCAGTGGTCGGGCGACGGTGAACTGCGCAGGCGGTTCGCCAAGGAGGTTCGGGCCGCGCAGAAGGTCGCGTCGTTCTGTACGGCCGCGATCCTCGACGCCCAGCTCGACGAGGATCCGCCCTACGTGGTCAGCGAGTTCGTGCCGGGCAGGGACCTGCAGGACACCGTCGCCAAGGGCGCCCCGCTGCGGGGGCCCAAGCTCCAGCGGCTCGCCGTGTCCACCGCCACCGCGCTGGTGGCCATCCACAAGGCGGGCATCGTCCACCGCGACTTCAAACCGGGCAACGTGCTGCTGGGGCCGGACGGCCCGCGGGTGATCGACTTCGGTATCGCGCGCATGGACGACGGTACGGCCACCATGACCAACTCGATCGTGGGCACTCCCTCCTACATGGCGCCCGAACAGATCGAGGGGCGCGGGGTCACCGACAAGTGCGACATCTTCGCCTGGGGCTGCGTGATGGCCTTCGCCTCCACCGGGCACGCGCCGTTCGGCGCGGACACCGTTCCGGCGGTGGTGCACCGTGTGATCAGCGCGCCGCCCGAGCTGGACGGCATGGATGAGGCGCTGCGGCCGATCGTCGAGTCCTGCCTGGACAAGAACCCCGAACACCGACCCAGCGCGCAGACCCTGCTCATGCGCCTGCTGGGCCACGAGGGGGCCGAGGACGCCCACTCCACCGACGACGCGCTCCAGCGGGGCGAGCAGATCGCCCAGGCCGGGGGCGCGTTCACCGGCGGGCAGGCGCCGCCGATGGGGCAGCAGGCGCCGCCGCGGACGGGGCCCCAGCAGGGTTTCGGGGGCTACCCGCCGCACGTGTCCGACCCGCGAATGTCCGACCCGCGGATGGGCCAGAACCCGGGCACGTCGAACCCGCGCCCCATGGGCCAGCCCATGAACGCCACCCCGCCCCCCGCCTTCGGCGCCCACCCGGGCTCCACGAACCCCCGACCGGGCATGCCCGGCCCCTACCCGCAGCACCAGCAGCGGCCGATGCCGCCCGTGGGCAACCCGAACCAGACCTACGCCCGCCCCGGGGCGCGTCAGCCGATGCCACGCCCGGTGGAACAGGAGTCGGTGCTCCAGCAGAGCTGGGTGATCCCGGCGGTGCTCATCACCATCGTGATCCTGATCCTCGTCCTGGTGCTGCTGGCGGTCAGTCAGTAGGACAGTGCCTGTCCCGGGCCTTCCGGCGTCTCGGGCGCTCTCAGACGCGGGTGAGCGCGTTCATCGCCCGTGAGACCGCCTCGTCCACCAGGTCGCGGATCTGCGGCCAGCGCTCGTCGACGCAGTCGGTCGGCATCACGGTGGCGCTGTCGGCCCCGGAGATGTCCAGCACGTCGCGCACCCCGTCCGGTGTGGTGAGCCGCGCGTCGGCGGTCACG
The DNA here is from genome assembly GCF_003386285.1 of Nocardiopsis sp. FIRDI 009. Lineage (GTDB taxonomy): Bacteria > Actinomycetota > Actinomycetes > Streptosporangiales > Streptosporangiaceae > Nocardiopsis. The sequence goes on along the minus strand of NZ_QPNC01000002.1, from coordinate 1,739 downwards.
GCCAGGACACCGGTGTGCGGGCGGCCGACCTCCTGCACGACCACGAACAGCGTCAGCGACGCGTCGCCGACCACCATCTCCAGAACCGTCCACCAGTGCGCGGCACCGGGGGTGAGGACCGTCCGGGAGGCGGGGACGGGGGCCGTGTCCGAGGTCTCCTCCTCGTTGTCGTCGAAGCCGCCCGACCGCACGACCGTACGGGCGTCCGGGTCCAGGGACTGGAGGATGAGGGACAGCGACGGCTGACGGGACCGCACATAGTCCTGGATCCGTCGGCACGTCACCGACGCCAGCGGGGGGATGCGCTCCCGCGGGGGCGGAACACTCGCGGGCGCCCAGCACAGTTCGTCGCGCAGAGCCCCGGTGACCAGGCGCGCGAAGCGGTGGACCAGCGCGACGAACCGGTCGTCGTGGTCCCGACCGTCGGACGGCGGCGGAAAGGCGCGCGGGACCGGTGGCAGGGGCGGGTAGTCGGCGCGCTGGAGGACCAGGGAGGCGAGGATCCACGGCAGCACCCACGGCGGGTCGCCGTCGGCCCCCTCGGCGCCGCGGTCGGCCCCCTCCTCCGCGGTGTCGAGCCCCCGAAGGACCGAGACGCACTCGGCGAAGGTGTAGGCGGCACGGATCACGGGATGGGCGGGCACGACGGCGGCCTCGGCCAGTCGACGGGCCTCCTCCTCCCCGAGGGGGCGGTCGGGAGAGCGGGAGGCGCAGTCGGTCGGGAGGCCGGCCGTGCGTCGGGCCAGTTCCCGGACGTAGTCGGCGGAGATCGGCTGCCCGGACATCCCCTCCTCGGAGGTGGACACCACCAGGTCCTCCAGGGCCGGCGCCCCGCCCAGGTCCAGGACGCGGCGTCGGATCAGGGCGCGACGCGCCGCCGCGCGCGCGTCCCGGGGCTGGCCGTGACGGTGCCGTGTCCAGATCGACCGGAGGCGGTCCACGTCGGTGAGCTCGTCGCGCACACGGCCCGGGAGGCGGTTCAGGGCCACGCCGCTGCTAAGGGTATCCACGTGTGGATCCGTAGCCCGCGGACTCGGTGCCAAAACCTACCCAGGGGCCCGCTCATGTGGCCGTTACCGGACGCTCATGCGTGTCAACCCACGGTGTTTGTGAGCGTCGTCGGTTCAGGCGCGGCGGTGGTGGAGCAGCCGCATCGCCTTCTCCTTCTCGAAGTCCATCGCCCGGGCCGGGGCGGCGGTGAGTCTGCCGAGCCGTTCCCCGTGCTCGCGCACCCGCGCCAGGACCTCGGGTTCGGCCAGCACGCGCAGCGCGAACGCCAGGGCGGCGGGCGGGATGTCGAACTCGCGCTCCATCTCCAGGCCGACCGCGATCGTGCGCAGGTCCTCCTCGGTGAACCGGCGGTGGCGGTGGCCGCGCCCGGTGGGCCGCTCCTGTGTGCGGGGAAGCAGCCCCAGCCCCTCGCGGTAGCGCAGCATGCGCGCGGTCGTGCCCACCCGCTCGGCGGCGGCCGAGATCGGCACGGGCCCGCCCGGCGTGGAGAACCGGTCGGATGCGGGCGAGGCGTCGTCGAGGGCGGCCATGAACGCGAGCCTAGTCCACTTTCCGCGCGGGTCGAAGCAAACCTGACAATGCATTGTCAACATTACTCCACGCGCGCGCGAGCGTGCCTAGAATCAGGGGCGCCACCACGATGACGAGTGAGGAACGCATGGCTTTCGACTTCAAGGTCGCCGATCTGTCCCTGGCCGAGTTCGGCCGTGACGAGATCCGGCTCGCCG